>CAZUHW010000037.1:0-1003 GCA_964620935.1 uncultured Dehalococcoidales bacterium | reverse complement strand
TATTGCGTGAACTTAAAGGTAAAAATGGGTTTGGATATGACCCTATCTTTTATTTGCCTGAACTTAATTGCACTTCTGCACAACTCTCAGCAGAGGAAAAAAACCGCAAATCACATCGTGGTCAAGCGCTACAAGAAATCTTAAAGCACCTTTTATCTCTTGAATAGTTTGTTAGAGTTGCCACCAATTTCTCTATATATCCACTACCCATGGTGTGTCAAGAAGTGCCCCTATTGTGACTTTAATTCACATGAAGGTGATCCACAAGCCGATTATATTGCTGCATTGATTAGAGACTTGGATTACGATCTAAAATACCTTCAAAACCGACAGATACATTCGATATTTATTGGTGGCGGCACTCCAAGCTTGATGAGTGTTAATGATGCAAGAGAATTATTCAAGGGCTTAAGAGAGAGACTGTCCATACCCAAAAATATTGAAATCACGCTTGAAGCAAATCCCGGTACATTTGATGCTAACAAGTTCGCCCAGTTTAGAGAGCTTGGTGTCAATCGCTTGTCGATTGGTGTGCAGTCTTTTAATAATATAAACTTAGAATTCTTGGGCAGGATTCATAGCGCTGAGGAAGCAATCCAAGCTATTAGGGAGGCTCAAAAGGTGGGCTTTGAAAACATCAATATAGATCTCATGTATGGCTTAAAGGATCAAACCCCTGAGCTCTGTATTAAAGACTTGAGTTGCGCTATTGAAATTCAGCCAAGCCATATTTCCTTCTATCAACTGACACTCGAAGCAAACACTTTATTTGCAAAATATCCTCCCAAACTACCTACAGAAGACGATATCTGGGAGATGGGAGAAAAAGGTGCTTCAATCTTAGAGAATGGTGGTTTTGAACAATACGAAATATCAGCCTATGGGAAAACACCCTCCCATCATAATATCAACTATTGGGAGTTTGGTGACTATATTGGGATTGGCGCTGGCGCTCATGGAAAAATTACAGACATTAAGGCAAAAAAAGTATTTAGAACATTAA
>CAZUHW010000036.1:0-1056 GCA_964620935.1 uncultured Dehalococcoidales bacterium | reverse complement strand
TATTTTTTAATGGTGGCTGGTGTTATGGTGGATTTAAGGCAACACCTGCAAGTGGTTATTGTTATGCTCACTTATTGGCAACTGACCTACCTCATGAGGTTGCAACTGCATACCGTCTAGATCGCTTTAGACGCGGCGCAATGATTGATGAAAAGGGCGTTGGACCTCAACCAAATCTGCATTAGGAGGATAAGATAATGATAATAAATCATCCATTATTAGGTCCTCGTGATTCTGAGGAGTTTGTATACCTTGGATCAACAGATCTTATCGATAGGCCTACAAATTGGGAAAAAGATGCTGCCGCCGAAGACTTTCACCAGTATCAATATATTAGAGAAAATATTGCAGGTGATATTCAAGAACTTTGGTACCACGAACAAGGCGACCAATCATGGTTAGTTGTTACTCGTAATACTTTAACTCACGAGATTTCAAATGTTGAATTAGCTGAAGATTTCTCAAGATCAAGAGGTCGTGGAAAATGAGTCAAATTAATAGAATAGATGGCGGCCTAATCGATCAAGAAAAAGTTTTAAATTTTACTTTTAATGGCCAAATTTTAAAAGGTTATGAAGGTGATACATTAGCTTCCGCACTGCTTGCCAATAATAAACACTTAATTGGACGTTCCTTTAAATACCATCGACCTCGTGGTATCGTCACAGCGGGTTCGGAGGAACCTAATGCGATTATGGAGATAGGACACGGTGCATATAAAGAACCCAATACTCGTGCAACTGTAACACAGCTTTATAACGGTTTAGAGGCAAACAGTCAAAACCATAGAGGCCCTCTAAGTTTTGACTTTATGGCTATAACTGATTTTCTATCTCCCTTGCTTGGAGCAGGTTTTTATTATAAGACCTTTATGTGGCCTAAAGCCTTTTGGGAAAAATTTTATGAGCCAGCAATTCGTAAGTCAGCTGGTTTAGGTAAACTTTCTACTGAAGCTGACCCAGATACATACGATAAAGGTTTTCGTCATTGCGATATACTCATTATTGGTGCCGGTGCTTCTGGTTTATCTGCTGCTTTAACAGCTGCAGAGTCAGG
>CAZUHW010000035.1:0-1065 GCA_964620935.1 uncultured Dehalococcoidales bacterium | reverse complement strand
AGATTCCGGTTCCGTGGGCCTCAGTTCGCTTTGATGCATTTACATATCATTATGCGTTCGATTATTTAAAAAGATTTAAACCCAAACTTTTGTATATCGCCTTTGATGAAACTGATGAGTTTGCTCATGAGGGTAAGTATGATCAATATCTCTATTCTGCAAACAGACTTGATGGATTTATCAAGAATATCTGGAACTGGGTTCAAAGTGACCACAACTATAAGAATAAAACAACCCTAATCATTACCACGGACCATGGCCGAGGAAATGAACCTATAGATTACTGGCGCCATCACGGAAGCAATGTGAAAGGTGCTGAAAAAGTTTGGATCGCTGTCGTTGGCCCAGACACACCGACCACAGGTGAGGTGAATAATTCAAGAACGATATACAGTTCGCAGATTGCTAAAACAATTAGTATGTTGCTGGGTGTTGATTATACAAATAAAGAACCTGTGGGTGATGTCATTAAAGAAATATTCTATGATTAATGACAAAATATATTTTGTCGTTAGTCATTTATTTCAGCTTATTGTAAAAGAGTGGAGAATAAAAAATATATTGTGAAAAAGATCACCATATTTATATTTATTGCTATTAGTTTTTCCCAAGATACACGCTATTTGGATGAAGTCTTTGAAAATATAATAATAACAGAGGACGTTGTTTATGGCAATGCTCCAGATCTACCTTTTATTTTTCTGTTTGAATGGAATACCATAGATATTGACTTGGATATGGATATTTATGAGCCGGAAGGTGATACATTGACAAGCCGTCCTGTCATTATATTTATTCATGCAGGCACATTTTTTTCAGGGCACAATGAATTGGATGATGTTGTTGCCTTATCAATCGCATCAGCAAAAAGAGGATACGTAGCGGTAAGTATTAATTACAGGTTGGGGTTAAATATCTTGAGTAGTTATAGCGGTGAGCGGGCAGTTTATAGGGGTGTTCAGGATGGCAGCGCGGTAGTTCGTTATTTAAAGGAATTTCATGAAGAATTAAAAATAGATCCTGATAATATATTTATCTGGGGAACCAGCGCAGGTTCTATTATTG
>CAZUHW010000034.1:0-1098 GCA_964620935.1 uncultured Dehalococcoidales bacterium | reverse complement strand
TAGAAAATTACTGAAAACTGGTGGAGTGAAAATTATTTCTTTGTTTGAGAAAAAAAAAATAATTATGAATAAAAAATGTATTCATCTTATTTATTTTCTTCTTTTTATGCTATTATTTTCAACTGCATGTGAGGATAAAAAAACCCAAATACCCACAGGTGAAAATATTCCATCAGGTGAAAATATAATTCCATCTGAAGAAATAACATTGGAAACGTGTAATGAAAATATCAATGATAATATTCCATCATTTTTTATGAAATATTTTAAATGTGTAGATATTGAATTAACCGACAATCAAGTTGTTATAACAACCGATGGCATCCCTCCTCATCAAAGTTGGTATTTTTCAGAGGATCATCCAAATAATATTGATTTTATGAGCCAAGGGAACGGATATTATAAAAATCCAAATATGATACTATCACAAAATATTGTGATTTCCATTCCAGTCAACCCAAATCCCAAAGGAATACAAATTATAGGATCCGAAGTAGATGGTATCGTCAATTCAACTATTCATGAATTCAGTATGGGACCAGTAGGAGTTGCACTGGATGGGGTTTCTCTGTTTAATTCTCTTGCTGCACCTGGGGATGATATAGAAAATGAAAAATTTAGTTTTGATTATTACAATGGGCATCCGGAAATGAGTGGGACATATCATTACCATACAACAACAAAAGGTCCATTGGAAGTATTGGAATATCAGGAAATTATCCAAACCCCTACTCCCGGTTCAGGTGAAATTGAAGTATACGGAATCATGTGTGATGGGACCGTGATTTTAGGTTGTACAGAATTAGATGGATCATCTCCAAATTATATGGAATTGGATGCACAGAACGGACATATCCACGATTTGATTGATGATGAAGGTACTACCCATTTAACTGATAGGTATCACACCCATATCTGTCCTGAGCAGTTCCCAAACCACAATTATACACCGGAAATTCAATATTATGATGACTGCAACAGATCATTTTAAGGGACAGATGAAATCCCTCTATTGATTTAAAAAACACTTTAAGTTTTTTCTTTTTATTTTCTTTTATTAAAAATTAAAATTTCTCGGGTAATTTTTTCGGTATTTTG
>CAZUHW010000033.1:0-1130 GCA_964620935.1 uncultured Dehalococcoidales bacterium | reverse complement strand
GGATTACAAGAGCAATCATATTATCATTGTTACTATTATTATTTCATTGCAAACATACATTTAGCGATTATACTCTAAATTATTATACAATAAATATCTGACCTGATGCCATTTTCAAAACGCCACTTTAAGGCTTTGTTATATGCACATTATAAAAAATATTTATATCAGGGAGTCTAATTCTAAATGGTAAAAATGTCTCCTGTATATTATTTCTATAATGATATTTAATAATATTTCTAAGATTAAATATTGAATTAATGTGCTCTATCGAGTTAACATAATCATATTCCATGTTAGATAACTTTTGGGATCGATTTAATGATAGAATTTTAATAATATTTCTGGAAGCCCTCCATAGCAAGCCTGGATCAGTCGGTAATGAAATAGATAAAATTCCACCCTTTTTTAGTTTGCTCATCATCTCCATAATAAATTCTTCAGGGTTGTTCACATGCTCTAATACATGGGAAATTATTATTCTGTCAAAAAAGGCATCATCAAAAGGCAAATTTTTCCCATCGTATTTAATAACCTTTTCCAGACCTGCTTTTTTTAAATAATCAATTGCAAAATCTGATGTCTCAGCTACATAATAATGCTGAAATTTATGCTTGATATATGGAAGATGAGGTGCTGTGCCGGCACCAATTTCTAATATTTTTGAATAAACTTCCTCAGATTTAAATTTTTCTAGATTTCGGTGACAATATCTCATGAATACACCAATAATTCCAGTATATAAATGACTATTGTAGGATGAATCTAGATTGAACTCTTTTTTTCTATACATGGAGTTTATTTACACAAACCATAACTATTTATTTGATTCAATACACAATCAATTGTTGTTCCATTTTTCAATGTTATAGCAATGAGCATAATTCTTTACCACCATAAGCCAATTTAAAACCTAACTGTCTTATTTTTTTATAGACAAAAAAATGAGTCTACCTTGGTGATCTCAATTGACGAATTTCTTCTCTCAATAGGGCAATCATAATCAAAACTATTTTTTACTCATTTTGTATATTGCTATATCTATCCTGTATTCTTCATTATAACATGGTATCATAATCCCAATTTTAGGTAACCCTTTATTCATTTAAATAATCATGCGAGGAAATGAT
>CAZUHW010000032.1:0-1152 GCA_964620935.1 uncultured Dehalococcoidales bacterium | reverse complement strand
CTGATAAAGTAGAGGTCGGAAGTTCGAGTCTTCCTCAGCCCACCATTAATTTTTATTTTCAAAAGCATGTTTTAGTACCAATATTAAGAAATTAAAATCTTTCTTATCTTTCATTTGATAAGTATAGCCTTCACTGCGATTATCTTTGCGACGATTCAAGGAGAATAATTTTTTAGGGTCTTCTATCGTATACGAGATTTTTTTAGAGGTCACATTGCCACTAAAATCAACTCGTCTGACTATATCAATTTTTAAATTGTTAGTTCTTATATTGATATATGCAATTATCTTGTTATTTCTTCTGAGCGTAACATAGCTTCTTCCTGGAACTAATTCAGCTCCTTGAATTTTTAACAATTCCTCTTTTAAAGGTTCATATAGCTCTCTAGTTTTTTCTCTGTTCTTTAGTAAATCTTCCTCACTGTATACTTTTATTTCTTTAGATACACTACCTATTAATGAATTACTCTTTTTTGTTACTTTATTTACACTTTCTTTAGAATCCGAGATTAGCTTATTGAGACTAATAAAGTTATTGGAAAATTGTTTAATCTCCCATAACTCAAATGGTATATCTTTAAAATTGATACTATCCTTTTGATATGTACTGAAGTCAGGCGAAACAAAAATAATTTTTGATTGACTCCAATCTACTTCATCTCTTTTAATTGGCTTGTCCATATTTTCGTTAAATTCCAGAATAAAATCTGATTTGTTGTTCAGCAATGCTGATAGGTATGAATAACCTTGGTCAATTACAGAGTAGGATTGATGTTTTTTATATTCAATGATTACGAATGATTTATTCTCTTCATCAAAACAAAGTGAATCAAGACGGTAATTATTAATTGTAAATTCACTCTTTATTAATTTGAGATTAAATAATTCTTCAACATTATTTTCTATAACGTTTTGAATATCTTTTTCTAGAGAAAAATCCTTTTCAGGTATTTCTTTAAGATTATTTTTTTTCAATTCGAATAAGTAACTCATTTCTATAAATTATCAGAAAATCTCCAAACCTAACATTTTCTTACCATTTTTCTTACCATTTTAGGACGGTCTCTAACCTACCGTCATAACCAATGATAGACAACTAAATTAATTGAAAAAATGGTTTTAGGTTTGGATGCACTATTCTGATAAAGTAGA
>CAZUHW010000031.1:0-1169 GCA_964620935.1 uncultured Dehalococcoidales bacterium | reverse complement strand
CTTCGTTCCATACATCTTCTTTTTTCATGACTATAAAGTATAACCCAACCACCAACGGTTGATGTCATCTTCTAAGTTATAATATAAAAGCAATATGACAAAATTATTATCTACATAAAAGATGTCTGAAGAACTTACAAAGAAAGAGGCAGGAAGAAAAAAATAATGGCAAGAGTTTGTAATTGCGGATCTGATAATATGAAATCTCTAAAAGCCATAAGAGAACAATATAATACCGAAACTAAATCGACCACTATCGGTGCTGGTATTTTTTCTGGAGGCGGTGTTGGAGCTGGCGCAGCAAGAACTTCAGGTAGTCTAGCACCAAAAATAGCTAAAAATATAGAAAGCAGAGTGCCCAAAAAACCTGGAATTCTTGGCATCCTAGTATGGTTTTTTTTGGCATTTATGTTTTTTGGAATAGGAGTTCAAGAGACTGACAGCGTAGATGGAGGGACTTTATATTTCACCATTAGTGTCGTCAATCTATTAGTTGTGATTACAAAGATTTCAGGCCGAATGAGATATTCAAGCAAGTATGACAAGTATAGAAGAACTTGGTATTGTTTTTCTTGCGGAAATTTCTGGGTATATGAAAAACGGGTTAAAGGCTCAACTTAATATAAAAATAGACCATATCAACGGCTATGAATAAAAATTTAAAAACACACCAAACATTATTAACAGCATGAAAGGAAACGGGGAGGCTCATTGCTCCATAGTTACACATTAATATAACCTCCCTCACACATCAAACGAAATTTGGGTTTATGAGAAGTGCCTGTGTAGGATACGGACTACTTTTTAACTAAGTTGAGCCTTGCCTTTACTCACTATTACCAAGCCCTACATCCTTTTCTATAACGCTCTTTCTCCGCATATTTATTAAATTAAGTTTTTTTTACAAAAATATGTTTACAAATTCGTTTACGTTATGGTATCATTTGTGTAAACAAAATTAAAAAAGGAAAAAAAATGGGTTATATTAAAAAAATTAAGACGGATAAAGATAAGAGAAAAGTTATAAGTGTAAGAGTGCCAGAAATTGTTGTTAATGCTTTCAATAGCGCTGGAATAGAGGCCGAAGAATTAGGTTTTGAATTCAAAATGCCAGATGTTATTGAAGAAGCTTTGATAAATACATTAGATGAGCTTAAAGATGAAACTGG
>CAZUHW010000030.1:0-1216 GCA_964620935.1 uncultured Dehalococcoidales bacterium | reverse complement strand
TGTCACTATAAGTAAGAAGAATATCGAACTTATTATTAAAAAATCTAAAATAAATGTATCTAAAAGTTATTGGCCTACATCATCAATTAATTTAAATCTTACAACCTCCGCTATCAATTACCAAGGAATAGAAATACGTAATGCTTTTATAGATGCATCCTATCAAAACAACATCTTAACAATTAATAACTTTACTGGAAATATAATTGAAGGAGATGTTGATCTAAATGGAAAAATAGAATTTAATGAAAAACAAGCTTTTAATATTAAGGGAAATTTTAATAATATTGCACTGAATACCATTTTGCAAAAATCCCAAATAGCTAACTGGGACAGAGTAAAAATTAAATTATCTTCAACTAATTTAAGTTTATCGGGAATAATCAATGATAATAATCCATTATTGGTTTTAAAAGGAACTATTCCAATTACAGGTTTACTTTATTTAACAACCACGGAAGAAGAAAGATTTGGAGCTACTTTTCTTTCATTATTGGTTGAAAAAATTCCAAGCATATCCTCAATTAGTAAAGCTGTAAATTTCATAGTAGTTAATTATTCTAATATTCCAATTTCGCTTAATGGTGTTTTACAAATTAAAGATGGCTTAATTCTTAGTGATGAAATTTTAATTCAAAATAATAGTGATAAATCTGCTTTCAACGGATTTTATAATTTTATTAAAAATGAAATTGATGGAACAATAGACTTTTTTGAAAAAAATGATGTTGTAGTTAAAGCGCAATTAAAAGGAAAAATTGAAAATCCAGAAATTCTTGTTGGTGGAAAAATTCTTTCTGAAAATGAAGAGCAGCCACTGCAAGACATCAAAAAACTGTTTGATGAAGGCATTAATTCACTAGTAGACAAATTATTAAATACTGATGAGTAGTGTTCTTGCTACAATAATGGGGGTATTTGGCTATGTTTTAACTGGCTATATCCTGAAAAAAATTAATGTTGTGCCTACTAGTATAGAAAAAATATTTTCATCAATCAGCTTTAATGTTTTGCTTCCACTTGCGCTCATCGTAAACTTTTGGCTTATTATTTTTCCTAATGTTCTTGTCATAAATTTAGTTATCAGTTTTTTTGGAGCTGGTATTATCGTTTTTATTATTTCTTTTTTTATTGGCAAACAATTTTATAGATTTAAAATTGATGATAGCGCAATATTTGGTCTTGGAGCTTGTTTTGGCAATTCAGTAGCGCTTGG
>CAZUHW010000029.1:0-1230 GCA_964620935.1 uncultured Dehalococcoidales bacterium | reverse complement strand
CTAAGAAATAGCTGTTATTCTTATTTTTTACCTCCCAACCATTTATTTTTTTAAGATATTTATGAATTTCTTTTATATCAAAAGGAGGGATATTACCTTTACAAGGAACACATTTCTTTTTATATAACTCTTCTTCCATAAATTTTTAGTTAAATTATTTAAAAAAATAAGTCAATTCTTTTTGAATAGTTTTGATTACATCAATCCAATTATTATATTGTTTTTGAGAATATATCTTCATAGAATAATACCAGGGAGAATCTTTTCTATCAAATGGCCACCTCCAATCAGAGTCTAAATTAACCATAACCCATATTGGAATATTTAATGAACCTGCCATATGTGCAAAAAGTGTGTCTATGGAAATAACTAAATCAAGATTATTGATAATGGCAAAAATATTATCAAGATTTTGATTTCCAAGATTAACTATATTATTTTTTTTCAAAAAAATAGTATCACTATCAGAAATAGATTTTTGAAGTGAAAAATAATGATATTGGTTATTAATAATTGGCTGTAAATTTTTAATATCCATCGACCTAAACTTTGCTAATGCCGCACTTGAACTTGAAGACCAAATAAGTCCTATTTTAGGTTTAGAATATTTTTTGAATTCTGACTTCCAATAATTATCTAATTTTTCATCTGTTTTTAAATATGGTGTTTTATTTGGTATATTTTTTAAATTAGTCTCAAACAAAAGCGGCAAGCTCATTAGTGGTATCTGAAAATCAAAATTTAAATCATCTAATTCTTTATTTTTGTATAAAACATATTTGATTTTCGGATTTAGTGTTTTAATGATCTTGATCAGTGAAGGTTGAACTTCATACGTGACGTGAGCTCCCAATTCTAAAAGTTTTTCCACATAACGACAAAATGAAATTGTATCGCCAAGGCCTCCCTCCATCCATACTAATATTTTTTTATCTTTAATTATTTTTAAATTTTTTAATAAAGGCAGCTTTGTAAATCTTCTTTTACCATAAAGAGGATGATCAAATCTAAATTCAAAATTTTTAAATCCCTCTTTGAAATTTCCTTTCTTGAGCGATACAAGTGATAAGTTAAATTTTGCAAGCGAATCATTTTGATCTATATTTTGTAAAATATATTCATAACATTTTACAGATTCCGTATAACTACCCATGGTTTCATAAACCCTAGCAAGATTAATCCACATGGTATTTAATTTGGGATTAATTTTGATAGCTTTTTTATAAGCAG
>CAZUHW010000028.1:0-1253 GCA_964620935.1 uncultured Dehalococcoidales bacterium | reverse complement strand
CTTCCCTTTAAACCCGGATTAGTTGGAGGACACTGTATCGGAGTAGATCCTTACTATCTAACCTACAAGTCCGAAACTTTAGGCTATGTACCTGAAGTTATTCTTTCAGGAAGAAAATTAAATGATCGCATGGGAACTTATGTTTCTGAAGAATTTATTAAAGAAATCATTAAGAGGGGTTTAGATAAAGAAAATAACCCCAAAATTCTGCTTCTTGGTCTCACCTTCAAGGAAAATTCTTCAGATTTAAGAAATAATAAGACTGTTGATATTTATAATCATTTAAAGAAAAAAGGTTATCAGGTTGACGTTTATGAACCATGGGCTTCTTCAAAGGAAACAGAGAGATTATATGGATTTGAATTAGTTGAATATCCAGCAAAGAACAGTTATGAGGGAGTTATTCTTGCTGTGTCACATAAAATCTTCAAAGATATGGGCATAAAAGAAATTAGATCCTTCGGAAAGGCCCATCATGTTCTTTATGACTTAAAAAACGCCTTTGAAATTAAAGATTCAGACTTAAGACTATAATAAAAAAGATTTCCATTTATCAGTAATTTTTTTATTAATTACTTAAACAGAAATAATAAACATAGAAATATAGAAAAATTCCTCACTAAAATGTCAAAAAAGATTCTTTACGTAGTTAATGATATTAACTTTTTTGTTTCTCATAGATTAGAAATTGCTGAGTCAGCAAAGAAAGAAGGTTATCAAATTCATATAGCTTGCCCCAAATCTGATAGTAAATTTACTAACAAACTACAGGGGTTTAATCACCACCACATAAGTCTATCTAGATCAGGAAGAAATCCTTTAAAAGAAATTTATACTTTTTTTTCTATTTTTAGAGTAATTAAGAAAGTTAATCCAGATCTCATGCATTTAATAACCATAAAACCAGTAATTTATGGAGGAATAATTTCTTCCATATTAAAAATTCATGGAGTCATTTCTTCAGTTCCTGGTTTAGGTTATAGCTTTATACACAAAGGCATGAAGGCAACACTTTTCCGCTTTCTTATTTCCTTCCTCTATAAATTAGCTTTCAAGAGAGACTCTATACGAGTAATTTTTCAAAATAATGATGATAAAGCTATTTTAAAGAAGCTGACAAAATTAGATGTATCTAAGATAGTTTTAATGAAAGGTTCGGGAGTTGATTTGAAAAAATTCTCTTTCTCAACTCTTCCTGAGGGTAAGCCCATTATTTCGATGGCTTCAAGATTACAAAAAGATAAAGGAGTTTT
>CAZUHW010000027.1:0-1286 GCA_964620935.1 uncultured Dehalococcoidales bacterium | reverse complement strand
TTGGATGAGAAAAGATTTATCTATTTGTTTCAATGAAGCTGAAAAAAATGGTGCCCAATTACCTGTGACTAAAATAGTTGATAAATATTATGAAGAAGTTCAAAAAAATGGAGGATCAAGATATGATACTTCATCATTAATGACTTTAGTTGATGATTAATACGAAAAGTATTTATTTTGCTTTTATATTATTAGTAGCTTCTTCTTTATTCTGGTCAGGTAATTTTTTTACAGGAAAAGTTGCCTCACTTTATGATTTAACTCCCTTCAAGTTAAGTTTTTTAAGATGGACTTTAGCATTTTTATTATTACTACCATTTACTTATAGAAAAATAATTGAAGATTTTGACAAATATAAAAAAAACTTTTCTTATCTTTTAGTTACTTCAATTCTTGGTGTAACAGTTTTTAACTCTTTTACCTACTTATCACTTCAAACCTCCATGGTTATTAACTCCTCGATAATGACCTCTATTACCCCATTATTAATAATTCTTTTTTCATGGTTAATATTCAAAACGCAAACATATTTTATGCAATTTTTTGGTATAATTTTATCTATCATTGGAGTCTTGCTTATTATTTCAAAAGCTAATCTTACAAACTTAATTAATTTAAATTTTACAACTGGTGATTTATGGATGTTGGCAGCAGTTTTTTCATGGGGGCTTTACTCTGTTTTATTAAAAAAAATTGATAGTACCTTATCACAACTTGCTACATTAGAGGTGATGATTTTTTTTGGTTTAATTTTTATTTCCCCTTTTTATATTATTGAATCTTTTCATAACTCCTATTTGCCAAAAGATTTAAATGAAATTCTAATGATTAGTTATGTCGCAATTTTTGCAAGTATCACATCTTTTTTTGCTTGGAATAAAGGAGTATCCATTGTGGGAGCTAATAAGGCTAGTCTCTTTTTGCATTTAATACCAGTCTTCAGTTCTATATGGGCTATTATATTTTTAGGAGAAAAATTTTCTTTCTTTCATTTAATTGGTACTGTCTTTATTATAATAGGAATTGTACTATCTAATATTAATAAGAAAACCGTATGAATAAAAATATTAAAACTGATCAAGAATGGAAAAATAAGCTCTCTGAAGAAGAGTACTATGTTACCAGGCAGAAAGGTACAGAACCAGCTTTTTCAGGTAAAGTTTTTGATATTTCTAAAGATGGTGTGTTTAAATGTAGGTGTTGTGGAAATCAATTATTTGAGAGAACATCTAAGTATGAATCGGGTTGTGGCTGGCCTAGTTTTTTTAAAGGAATTTCAAATGATG
>CAZUHW010000026.1:0-1332 GCA_964620935.1 uncultured Dehalococcoidales bacterium | reverse complement strand
AAACAATAATATTAAAAAATATAATAATATTATGTTCTACTTTTGTTCTATTTATTAAAAATAGAGACAAAGTCAATAAAAATAAGTCAAAATGTTAAAGAAAATTAATTTTGCTTCGATACCATAAGTTTGTTTTCGACTCTCAAACTGTAACGAGATAAGCTAAAACAAATTATAAAATAAATAGAAGCAGCAAAAATATATCCTTCAAAAGGAAATCCCATCCAATCAGGATTAGTATTGCTAGTAAAGATTGTAAGTAATAAATCCATAAGACTAATAATAAATACAAGGGTCGTATCTTTAAATAAACCTATAAAAGTATTAACTATACCAGGTATAACAATGCGCAATGCTTGAGGCATTATTACCAATCCCATCATTCTCCAATAACCTAGGCCAACAGCTTGTGCAGATTCATATTGACCTTTAGGAAGGGCCTGAAGACCACCTCTGACCACCTCTGCCATGTATGCTCCTCCAAATAATGTTAAACCAACGATACAACGTAAAAGATTGTCAATTTCGACACCTTGAGGAACAAATAAAGGGAACATAACTGCAGCAAAAAACAAAACTGTAATAAGAGGTATGCCTCTCCAAAATTCTATAAAAATCACAGACAAAATTCTAATAACTGGTAATTTTGATCTCCTACCTAGTGCTAATACAATACCTAAGGGCAAGGCAAAGACTATTCCGATACTTCCTAAAAGAAATGTTAAAAATAGTCCTCCCCATTTATGGGTACTAACATGCTCCAATCCTAGTGTATCATTCCCGGATAAAAGAAAAAAAGCAATAAATGGATAAACAAAAAAAAGAAACATTCCTATGTAGTGTTTCTTTTTTATATTAGGGATAAACATTAAAGCAGTAGCAACAGCTAAAATAATAAAGGATAAGTTTACTCTCCATTGAAGTTCATCAGGATAAAATCCGTAAGTAAAAAAGTTAAAATAAACTTTTATAAGAAGCCAACAAGCTCCTGCTTTATGTTTAATTTTATTTTCATCATACCATTCACAAACAGTTCGATCTTCACCAGACCAGACCGCATCTACAATTGCCCATTGAAAAAAAGGAGGAATTACTAGATATAAAATATAAATACCCAAAATAGTAAAAATTGTATTGTACCAAGTTGAAAACAAATTTTTTCGTAACCAATCTATAATTCCAATACTTACTACTGGAGCTTTTCTCGATTGTTCATTTTCAGTGAGAATTGCAGAGGTTTTTTGATCCATAATTAACGATCCTGTAATGCAATTGCTTTATTGTACCAATTCATCAATAAAGAAATAGTTATACTTAAACTTAAATAAACAG
>CAZUHW010000025.1:0-1332 GCA_964620935.1 uncultured Dehalococcoidales bacterium | reverse complement strand
AATGTTGTGTAGATGGCTAGATTTAAAATTATGATTTAGGCCTAGCGTGTGACCAACCTCATGTAAAACAAGGCGTATAATTGATTCATTTATCAGCTCTTTCTTAATAGCTTCGCCATCCTGTAAAATTTCTGTAGAAATGAGACCCAAAAGATTTTCCTGATGAACATAGTTCCCTATTTGACAAAAAGATGGGTTTAAATCAACGGCTTCTGGGGAAAATAGCTTATCATATTTTACGCGGTTTGTGAAATAAACATATTCTAACATAATGTCTGCGCCTAGGATTTGTCCTGTTTTTGGGTTGACAAAGCTAGGACCATAGCCTCCAAACGGGGGAGAGGGAGATGATGTCCACCTTAAAACATTATAGCGAATATCTCCTGCGTCCCACCCTGCGTTGTCTGGTTGAACCTTAATCTGAACGGCGTTTTTGAACCCTGCGGCCTCAAAGGACTTATTCCAGGCCAAAACCCCCTCAGAAACCGCGTCTCTAAATTCATATGGGGTTGTGTTTTCAATCCAAAAAACAATGGGCTTTTCTGGTTCAGATAATTTGGCCCCTGGGTTTTTCTTTTTCAAGTTCCACCTGTGTATAAGATCCCTGTATGGTGTGTGGCTGGAAGATGTCATATCTGTGACCCTCGTAGTAAAATAACCTATTCTTTGGTCATCAATTCTCGGGATATAGTCATTATTTGGAACCTTAATTAGGCTATGTTGAATGGTTAGACTTACAGAGCGGGCATCGGTTATTCCTCTCTTTCCGTTGTTTTTTGGGGTTGGGTTATCATAAGAATATTGCACAACTATTTCTGCGTTTTTTGGGTAGTTTCGAAGATCTATATATTTGCTTTTTTCTTTATTTAGTTTTCCCAAAGAAAATCGTCTACTGTTGGGAGGTGTGTGGTGTTTAATTTGTAGTAGTTTTTCGGAAAGAAACAAATCATCAGCTTTTATTAATAGTCTGTTTTTTAGTGAATCTTCGGCTATAATTTTATTTGATGACATTATGGACTTACTAATGTTCGCTCCTGAGGCTCTGTTTAGCGGGCTGTTGGGGTTAAAATAAAATCCATAGTTTTCGGTAACAAACTCGATTCGGTTAAAATATTTTTGGATTGAAAACACCTTACTAGAGCGATAAGACCCGCGATTGAACCCCACGTCCACTATTCCATCGTGAGCGTGTCCAAAATAAATATATTCTTTATTTATTTGGTTTTTGTGTATCTCCATATATAAAGAGCCGCTCAGGGTGTCCTGATAAAAAGTAAAAAGACCTGGAAAGGTCTCCATTTTTTCTGTTTTCTTTTTTAAACTAACTATCTT
>CAZUHW010000024.1:0-1349 GCA_964620935.1 uncultured Dehalococcoidales bacterium | reverse complement strand
CAATTTACCTCATCCCCACTTTTTTACAAAGAGTGTTCTAAACTATAGAATTCTGAAATAGCAGCATTAGCTAATTGATCAGCTCTTTCATTCCCAGGATGACCAGAATGTCCTTTAACCCATTTCCATTCAATACTATAATTTTGAACCAATTCATCTAATTCTAACCATAATTCTTTATTTTTTACAGGCTTTTTTGCCGAAGTTTTCCAATCGTTTTTTCTCCAGTTATCAATCCATTGACTGATGCCATTTTTTACATACATTGAATCAGTGGTTATTTCAACAGTCGCATTTTTCTCAATTGATTTAATCCCCTCTATCACCGCAATTAATTCCATCCTATTATTGGTTGTTAATTGTTCATATCCTTTTAATTCTTTCGTAAAATATGATGATTCGATTAGAGCTCCCCATCCTCCAACTCCTGGATTCCCCTTACATGCTCCATCTGTAAATAATTGCACTCTTTCTTTAATAACCATCATTTCCAAATCTACCCATCATCTCGCAAATGATACTCTCTTTTTATTTTCCTCCTTCTTACTTTTTTACAAAGAGTTAGGGGACAAAATATATTACTTTGCGAAGTGATTTATGATTACATCTTTTTTCCTAATAATTTAATGAGATCTACCAGCCGATTGGAATAGCCCCACTCATTATCATACCAGTTAAGCGTTTTCACAAAACGTTTTTCTAGGACAATGGTAAAGGGTGCGTCAAAAATAGACGAATGGGGATTACCGATAATATCAGATGAAACAAGGGGTGTATCTTCATATTGTAGAATGGAACTAAGGCGATCTGTTTTGCTTGCTTCTTTTACTGCTTGTCGGATGTCATCGGAGTTAACATCTGTATTTAATTCAACATTCAAATCAACAATTGAACCATCCGAGACAGGTACACGCATTGCAATACCATCCAATTTGCCCCTGAGTTCTGGTAAAACCATTCCGACGGCCCTCGCTGCCCCGGTGGTAGTTGGTATAATATTTTCTGCGGCAGCTCTACTGCGCCGCCAATCTGAGTGAGGAACATCAGCTAATCTTTGGTCATTTGTATAGGCATGGATAGTATTAATAACACCGTATTCTATTCCAAAGGCATCATTTAGCACTTTAGCCATTGGTGCAAGGCAGTTTGTTGTGCAGGAAGCGTTGGATATAATTTTATGTTCAGATGTCAATTTATCTTCATTTACGCCGATAACAACTGTAAAATCAATTTCATCCTTGGCTGGTACTGTAAGAATAACATATTCTGAGCCGGCATCTATATGAGATTGTAATTGCTCACGTGTCCTGAATACTCCTGTGGATTCAATGACAACATCAACTCCCAAT
>CAZUHW010000023.1:0-1482 GCA_964620935.1 uncultured Dehalococcoidales bacterium | reverse complement strand
TATAGATTTTTTTTATATTTTTTATATTTTTTGGATTGAAATTATCATCTTTAGATGAAGTAAGAAAAGTTAATTTTATATTTCTATTATCAACAAGTTCCCTAATTAATGGAGATAAGTGTTTAGTAATCCATGGGCCTTCAGAATAAAATACCAGCCTTCTCCAATCATTTGAAAGAGTAATTGTATGATTTACGTTTTTCCAGGTTTCAAAAAAATCATTTAGCATATTTAGAAATAATATTTATTGAGTTGTATTACTCTGCAAATAAATATCATAGCTAATCGTTATCATTTAATTTTTTAGAGGTTTCTTTTGATTTATTAAATATTTTTGAAATAAAATCCATTAGCTTTCCATAATATGCGATGATCCAGATAAACCCAGCTACGACACCTCCAATTATCATCTGAATTACAAATGAGATGTAACTGAAATCGAGATACTCTTCATTCTTGATTGATTTCTCCTCAATAACTTCATTTAATGTTAAAGCGTAAATTTCATTAGTATTGAAAAAAATCATCAATGATAGAGAGAAAAATGTCAGAAATATTTTTGTGTTCATATCAAGGCTAGTATATATATTATTGAAAAATTGTTCCAACTAAAAAAACTAAATTTCTGACCCTTCTAGTTAATTCCCTTTTTTAAGCCTGATGATGAAACCCCTTCAGTATAAGGAACATCAATAACTTTTCCTCCCCATTCAGACATAGCTAATATAGCGCTTTCTCTAGATTTTTTTTGAACCCCTTGCTTCCAGTCATCTCCATGCAAAAAATATTCAAATTCAAATTTCTCTAGATACGGAACAAAATCAATACTTTCAATAGGAATAATTCCTGATACTGATTTTAATTCTGCCAAAACTTTTAATCTTTCTTGAAATGATAATAATGGATTACCTTTATAATTTTTCATAGCACTATCTGTCATTAATCCAACAATTACAGATCCATATTTCTTTGCTTCATGAAGTATGTTTATGTGCCCATGATGTATTGGGTCTGCGCACATAGTTACAAATGCAAATGGCCTTTTATTATTTTTTATAAATTCTTCTTTCATAATATTTTTGATTTAAAATTATTTGTAATTTCAACTGGTAAGTGACTCACTCTTGAAATATCATGCGTATCTTCCATAGAGACATGAATCCTATATAAAGAAAGGTTATTAATCGAAATATTAATTTCATCTAAATCTCTTTCTTGAAATTGGGGAAAGTCTTTAACTAATTCATATCCTGATGCACTAGCTATCCCACAAATATCTATATCCTTAGATATTGAAGACTGACTCCCTGTTGATTGATAAGAGTAGTTATCAAGGACTATATGAGTTAAGTTTTTAGGAGAGTAATATCCAGTGCATGCAACTGAACCTAAATTCATTAATAGGCTTCCATCTCCATCAAAAATTACAACATTATTTTTGGGATTAGAGATTGCTATTCCAGTTGCAAAAGAAGTTGCAAG
>CAZUHW010000022.1:0-1524 GCA_964620935.1 uncultured Dehalococcoidales bacterium | reverse complement strand
CTGAAGAAATTGATTTTGCAATGAGAGAAGTAGGAGTAATTTTAGATGCTGACCCAAGAAAAGCTAGAGCGTTTGAAATTGAAAAATGGGGAACTTTTGCAGGTCTTTCAGAGGATTTAATTCAAAGTGGTATTAATGCTGTAAATAAAGACGATTGGGATGCACAAAAAAATATTTATAAAGATATTATAAAAGGATTATCAAAGAACCCTGAATGGGTTGTAGACGTTCCTAGTGAAGCAGAGATAAGGGTTATGATGGCTGAGGAAAAAGCAATTCAAGAAGCAGCTTTGGCATCTTTAAATGTAGAGGAAATTAATAGAAACTGGAAAGATAAATTAAATGAACAAGCAAAAGAATTCGAACCTTTAGCAAGATTAAATACAAATACACTAAAGTTTTATGCCATTAATGAAAGCATGCCAGAATATGAACCTTTGGTGGCTGAAATTGATAAAGTTCTAAATAATGATACTGAGTTAAAAAATCTTACAGCAGAAATAGAAGAAAAACAAAAAGAATTGCAAAATATTAAAGCGGTTATAGATTTAAACACTCAAGAAATAAATAAACAAATAAAACCACTTCAAGACCAATTACCAGATGTATATGCTCAAATGAATGATTTTAATAGAGAATATCAGATAAAGTCCTTGGAAAAAAATTCTTACATAAATTCAATTGGTGGATATGCTATGCTGTACAGAGATAGAGGTAACCCTGATTACAGTGAATGGGTAAGAGATATTAATAAGTTTGATTCAGAACTTTATCAAATTAATTCTAAAGCTCAAGACAAGATGGTAGAGGCAGCAAATATTTCAAGTGAAATTTATCAAATACAGATGAAAAATGCTATACCAGCTACAGAAATTACCAGTATGCAAACTTTGCAAAGAGAGGTTCTCAATCTTTCATTTGAAAAAATTGACAAGGAAAAAAATGTATATGATTTAGCAAAATCTAATGTAATTGTGCAGGTAGAAGAAGCTCAAGCAAAATATAATGAGATAATGTCTCAAGAAAATCCTGAATATAAAGCAGTTCAAGAAAAAGTATCATCAATATTAAAAGGTGTACCAACCTTTGAGGGTCAAGCAGATAGTTTAGCAGGATTAGATGCTACAACACTTAGAGCAAGATTGGTCGATTTAACTAACGACTCTAATAATGAAATAGAAGCTCTAGGAGCCGCAAGAAAAGCAATGTCAGAGATGGGGGAGACGCCTGTAAATGAATATATGACTGGTCCTTATTGGGAAATGTCAAATATAAAAGCCGCAGTATTGGTAAGATCTAAAAAATACGATTACGTCGATGATTATGCGGTTATTAATGCTTACTACGAAGATCCTTTAGAATTAAACACAACGGACAGAGAATATGTAGAGGGGGAACTTAAAAATGTTCTTGGAAGTGACAATCCAAAATTGAATGCTCTAACCAAACAAGCAAATTCTTTACAATCGGAAATAGAAACTAATAATATTCAATTATCAAATATTAATAGCAATATTTCAAAAT
>CAZUHW010000021.1:0-1548 GCA_964620935.1 uncultured Dehalococcoidales bacterium | reverse complement strand
TATTGAATCAATAATTGACTATGATAGAGATTATAATTTTGATTATTTTGCATTCACTACTTTAATAAGAGCTTATCTTTTAAAATTTGAAAATAAAACTATTGAGCGACCTCAGGATTTATGGATGAGAGTAGCTTTAACTGTTTCTAAAGATGCTTTTAATTTTGATAAAGTAAAAGAAACTTATGATAGTCTTTCTAATGGATATTATACACATGCTACTCCTACTTTATTTAATAGTGGCCTTAAAATGCAGCAATTATCTTCATGTTTCTTGATTGGAATGGAAGATGACTCCATTGAAGGTATTTTTAATACTATTAAAGACTGCGCTCTTATTTCCAAGACTGCAGGTGGTATTGGTTTGCATGCGCACAACATCAGAGGAAGTGGTAGCAGAATTAAATCAACAAACGGTAAATCTAATGGATTGATTCCATTTTTAAAAATATTTAACGAAACGGCTAAATCAGTTGATCAAGGTGGTGGAAAAAGAAAAGGTTCATTTGCTGTATATCTTGAGCCTTGGCATGCTGATATTGAACAATTTTTAGAATTAAGAAAAAATACAGGAGCTGAAGAATTTAGAGCGAGAGATTTGTTTTATGCACTTTGGATACCTGATCTATTTATGAAAAGGGTTGAGGAAGATGGTGATTGGACATTAATGAGTGAGCATGAGTGCCCTGGACTTTCTAATACTTATAGCGAAGAATTCGTTCAGTTGTACGAAAAGTATGAAAAAGAAATACCACATCTTGAAAAAATAAAAGCAAGAGATCTTATGTCAAAAATTATAGAAGCGCAGATTGAAACAGGACAACCTTACATGCTTTACAAAGATTCAATAAATAATAAATCAAATCAAAAAAACATTGGTATAATTAAGTCTTCAAACTTATGTGCAGAAATAGTTGAGTATTCAGATAAATCTGAAACTTCTGTTTGTAATCTAGCATCTATAGCGCTTCCAAAATTTATAAAGAAATCAAAAAATAATAAAAATAAGGAGTATGACTACAAAGCGCTTTATAAAACCGCAAAATTAGCCACAAAGAACTTAGATGAAGTTATAGATATAAATTATTACCCAACAAATAAGACTGAAACCTCCAATAGCAAACATAGACCTATTGGACTTGGGATCCAAGGTCTGGCTGACGTTTTTTTTGAACTTGAAATAGCTTATGACAGTGTTGAAGCTAAAAATATCAACAAGCTAATATTTGAAACGATTTATTTTGGTGCCTTAGAAGCATCTCATGAACTTGCAAAAGAAAAAGGTGCGTACTCTACATTTAAGGGATCTCCATTATCTGAAGGAAAGTTTCAATTTGATATGTGGAATACAAAACCATCAGACATGTGGGACTGGGAAACATTAAGAGGGAAAATAAAAAAAGATGGAGTAAGGAATTCACTTACAACAGCATGTATGCCAACTGCATCTACTGGAATAATTTTGGGTAATACGGAGACATTCCAAATTCAAACTTCTAACATATATAAGAGGCAAACATTATCTGGTGAATTTTTATTAGTTAATAG
>CAZUHW010000020.1:0-1691 GCA_964620935.1 uncultured Dehalococcoidales bacterium | reverse complement strand
TAAGCCCTTAGATATAAGTATTCTTGAGGCAAATTCAGTCGGGATAATGCAATATTCATAAATAGAGTACTCATAGAATCTGTCATTTGTATTGGCGATATTGATATCATCTAGAGTGTCAGAATCTGCGAATGAAGGGTCTTTATTTTCAGAATTTTGATCATTGGCTCTAAGAGACTTATTCAAGTATGCAAGAGATGTCCATTCATCTTGAATCAAGACCTGATTGGTTTCCTCATCAAGTGTGTATCTATCCTGTATGATACTTGTGGTTATTAAATCTGGGGTCAAAAGACTAGGCAAAAGTAAGATCTCATCCTGGTCAGATAGATTTATATTTTCTTCTGACTGAGGATCTTTAAATATTTTTTCTAGATCTATCTGAAGAAATTCATAGGTTTGTGAATTAGAGATTTTTCTTTTCAGAAGAGCATAATTAAGGTCTGTCATTTCAAGCAAGTCTTCTGGGCCCATGAAGATATCTGAAATCTTCATTCCTTTACTCCAAGCATAAAAACCTGGTTGTTGAGCATGGCCATTAACTAAAACTGCATTACTTAAATTATCAGGAACAGGGTAAGTTGTTAGAACGTCCCCATTCATAATTTTTATATTTTCTTTAGTAAAATTTAGATCAACTGATTGAAGCTCAAAAATATTTTTTACAGAATTTATTCTCATAATTTCTGCATTTTTATAATTAGCTTTTGGTTTCATGCCTCCTGCAAATCTAAGCAGCTGATCTAGTTTTTCATCATCTTTTAGCTCATATATTGCTGATCTATTGACCTCTCCTCTGACTCCTGCAGTCTTTCCTATTGGCTCAATAAATATAACATCACCCTGCATTAATCTGCTGTCATTAGAAGTGTCTCCATTGAGAAAAAGATCATAGAGATCGAAGAAGACTATTGTTTCACCGTTTCTTTTAAGCTTAATGTTTCTTAATGATCCAGAGGTATCTACACCTCCACTTTCAAATATTGCATTAGTTATATTTGACAGTGCGCTTATGCTATACATTCCTGGTTTATTTGCCGCACCTAATATAAAGATATCAATGGTTCTCAGGGAACCTAGTGTAACGCTAACTTGAGTCCCAATTAACTGTGAAGTAATAACTGAATTAATGAGATTCTGCATATCCCCAAAAGTCAGTCCAGCAACTATGAGGGGCCCAATTTCAGGGAAAAATATACTGCCATCACGACTAACCTGCAATTTGTACTTCCTATTTTTATTTCCATACAGAATGATGTTAATAACATCATCTGGGCCAATTAGATAATTGGGAGGCACTGGGACATTTGCTTGTGAAAAGAAGGAATCTGGGCCATTAACAAAATAACTATAGCCAAAATACTCTAATGCCTCTTCGGAAAATTTACTTTGTGGTGAGTTATTAAAACTTTCTCCACCAGAATATCCATAGTTACTATCTTTAAATGTTTCTTTATCAACTTCTCCACTCGTCCTTAGTTCAGTTTCTTTCAATTCTTTTTGTCCGACATCTGATTCTGGTAGAAGACCCTGTGTAAAACTATCAGTGTCTATTCCCATTAAAGAAAGTTCGTTGACTTGCCCATAAGACTCGAAACTTGGGAGAAGAATAAGGAGAAAGATTAATTTTAATTTTTTATACATATGAACTTATTTCTCAGAAAAATTATAATAAAACTTAAACAAAAAAC
>CAZUHW010000019.1:0-1830 GCA_964620935.1 uncultured Dehalococcoidales bacterium | reverse complement strand
AGCTTTTAAAGTATCATAATTTTTAGAAAGATTTTTTATTTCTAAGAAAGGCATTGATATTTAATATTAATATGTTGCACGACCGCCGCTTATATCAAAGACCGCTCCGGTTGTAAAAGAGTTCTCTTCTGAAGCAAGCCAAGATACCATTGAAGCTAATTCATCAACTAAGACAAATCTTTTTCTTGGAATTTTTGATAACATATAATCAATATGTTCTTGACTAATTTGATCAAAAATTCTTGTTTTTGCAGCGGCAGGTGTCACACAATTTACAGCGATATTATATTCTGCTAATTCTTTTCCAAGAGATTTGGTTAAAGCAATAACACCAGCTTTTGCAGCGCTATAAGCTGAGGCGTTTGGATTTCCTTCTTTGCCAGCAATAGAGGCAATGTTAACTATTCTTCCATAATTTTGTTTTATCATGAAAGGTACTACTGCTTTACAGCAGTTAAAAGTTCCATTCAAATCTATATCAACAACAGATTTCCAATCTTTTTGGGGATACTCCCATGTTTTAAAAGAAGGTCCAGCTATTCCTGCATTATTAACAAAGATGTCAATATTAGAATAATTTTGAATTATAGAATTAATAGTTGATTCTATTTCTTCAAAATTTGTTATGTCACCTGCATATGCTTGAGAAACACTATTTTTTATTTCGTTTGTTTCTTTAGCAATATTTAATTCAGTCTCATCTTTATCTATTAAAAAAAGATTTGCCCCAGAGGAGGCAAATCTTTTAGAGATAGCAAATCCAAATCCCTGAGCCGCACCAGTTATTACAGCATTTTTATTTTTTAAATCAATTTGGTTCACAAAAATCAACCATATTTTGAAACTAGTTGATCTAATGCGTTTTTGCACTTTTCAGTGGCAGGCCAAGCTTCAGGCCAAAAACAGAGGTCAACTGTCCACCAATCATGCCCAACATCTTCTTTGGCAAGCTCAGGAACTATTTCATCAAAATTGAGTAAACCTTCTCCAAAAGGTGGATGGGAGCTGGTTTCATCATTGCCTTTATCATCCTTATGACAAGTATTATCAGAATCAATTAAATGTATATGATTAATTCTACCACTAAATTTCTTAATTAATTCTAATTGATTACCAACAACTTCTTTATCGCCTTCTTGGCGTATACCTACAACTCCCATCATTTGTCCATGACAAGTGTCATACATCAGACCAAAATTATTATGTTGTAACTTATCTAATACTTTTAAAATATAAGATGGCTTATTAAATGCAAAACCCGGTTCAAATTCCCAAGTTACATAAATACCTTTATCGGCAGCATAATTAATACAAGTGTCCCATGTTTTGGTTAGTCTATTAAATAAGATATCAAAATCTGCTTCTGCATGAATTGTTGGAGGCTGAACACAATCAACACGCACACCTTTAATTCCAAGGTCAACAGCGAAATCAACATTAGATTTAAATGCTGATATATATTTTGATTGATCATCAGTATTAAGTAATTGCTCACTCCACAAATCTTGAGCAAAACCCGAGAACGACAATCCCCAGTTTGTCATCTTTTCTTTCAAATCATCGCGATGTTCTTTTTCAGGGTGATTACCAGGATTAGGATAACCATTAAAACCTCCTAATTCTAAACCATCAAATTTTAGTTCAGATAAAGTTTTACCAACTGTATCAAAAGGAATTGGACTTTCACCATATGGTCCGACATTATAAGCCCAAGTCCCAATAGATGTTTTTTTCATTTCTCCTCCTTAATTGTTATTTAATACCCAGTATTTTTTTGTTTGCATCACTATTATCACCGCTTTTATCTATGAAATCATCAAAAGATCCTTC
>CAZUHW010000018.1:0-1900 GCA_964620935.1 uncultured Dehalococcoidales bacterium | reverse complement strand
CAACCTCAGCCTTCGCAGGGCTGCGCTCTATCCGTTGAGCTACAAGCGCATTGATACATAATATGATGTTGAGTATTATTTAATTATGCCTAAGAAATATATTACATTCATATTTATTCTACTAATAACGCTATCCTGTTCTTCAGGGGATAGCGATTCTAATTCAGAAACTCTTGATGTTGTAACTAATTCTGAAAAAGTATTCTCAATTGATGATTTTTATTCAATAGGCTTTAAAGAAAACAGAACCTATGACGTATCAGAACTTACAGGTGCTTCAGATGCTGTTTTTGGATTCTGGGGACAAACTAAAAGCGAATCTAAAACTTACGAAATTAGAATTTATAATTCTCATGAAGATGCAATTTCTCTTGGAGAAAGTTTTGCAAAAGAAGTTACTGGAAATGACGCAATAATCAAAAGTTCCCAATCATCATGGAAGGAAGGTTTAAAAGACAGAAGAAAAGTTGGAGGGCCAGGAAGTGGTGGTGGTGGAAGGAGTGGAACTTTCCCTAGATATGGAAATTATGCAATATATGGAAATGTAGTTATGTTGTGCGAAGGCACTGAGGAGATAGCTTTAGAAGTGTGTTGGGAATTAATTAAAAAAATCTCTGAATAACTTAAATATCCATCATATAATACGGTTTATTCTTGATTTGCCTCTATTTTTTCAAGCTCTTTAGTATAGTTATTATCCCCGATTGGGATGTACCCCACTTCACTTACATACTGAGCGCCTTCAGTAAGATAGAACTCTATAAAAGACCTAAGTTCTGGCATAGAGTTATATTGGTCATTATTTACATATATGAATACTGGTCTAGATAACGGAGCATAAGAACCATCTGCAATTGCATCCATGCTTGGCTCTACGCACCCTTCTCCTCCATCAATTTTAACGACTTTGAGCTTGTCTTTATTTTCAAGATAGTAAGCATACCCAAAGTAACCAAAAGAGTTTTTATCTCCAGATACACCCATTACAAGAACATTGTCGTCTTCGCTTGCAACATAATCTGCTCTACTTACACCCTCGTCTCCATTGATTACATCCGTAAAGTAGTCGAATGTCCCGGAGTCGGTACCTGGTCCGTAAAGGCTTAACTTAGCATCAGGAAATGAAGAGTCTAATTCATTCCAGTTCTTGACCGGGTTATCAGGATTCCAGATCTTATTTAACTGATCAACAGTTAAACATTCAGCCCAATCATTATCAGGATGGACTATTACTGATATACCATCATATGCGACTATAAGTTCTGTATAAGAGATGCCATTCTCTTTAGCAGCGCGCTCTTCTTCATCTTTGATTGGCCTTGAGGCATCTGAAATTGCAGTTTCACCGGCAGTAAATCTTTTAAAACCTCCGCCTGTTCCAGATACTCCCACAGGAATTCTCACATCAGGGTGTATAGCAATGAACTCTTCCGCGACCGCTTGAGTAATTGGGAACACAGTACTAGATCCATCAATTTCAATCATTCCGCTTAGCTTGTTGTCATTCCCATCTACTTCAGTATTACTGGAGCATCCAATAATACTAATTGAGCTTAATACAAATAGAGCGATCAGTAGCCTAAAAAATTTGTGTTCAAAAAAATGTTTCATTAACATTTTTGCTTACTCCAATATATCGTCTTAGCTGCCTAAAACATTTTTAATCAGACATCGATTACGATCTCACACCCCCTGCTCATAGTCAATTGAAAATAGTTAAATTTGTGTTACAAAATTATTATAATTTGATCTAGAATCAGGATTCATAATTATCAAAAATTGATTATTTATCTCTGCAAGTTCTGCATAAACCTAAAAGTTCCAAAGAATGAGACTTTACAATAATATCGTATTTGGATTTTATTTTTATTATTTCTTTTTCTAATTCTTTTTCTATATG
>CAZUHW010000017.1:0-4544 GCA_964620935.1 uncultured Dehalococcoidales bacterium | reverse complement strand
TATAAATAATAAAACACAATCCAGTTGCAATATTAATTGTATTTGCTTGATCTGGAGCAAAAGGAACTATAAATGCAGTTATAAAAACCACAGTTGCAGCAAGAGCTGCCCCTAGCGACAAAGTAGAATTCAATTCTTCTCTAGTTGATGCTCCCAAAGCGATAAATATCCCGCCTGCTCCAAAAAGTGCTGTGGCTGGAATATTAATTGAAAAAAATGCTTGTGCAAGAGCTTCGCTTGTTCCAACTCCAGATGAAATTCCAACACCAAATCCACTAGCAATACTCCATCCAGTAACCGCAACAAATACAAATGGCATGCCAGTTCTAGCCATCGCATGACCATTGCCGCCTTCCATTGACTGCACGAAGTACATTAACCCTGAAACTAATGTTATCAAGCCAAGAGGGACTAATAATCCAGTAATGATTCCTAACCCAGGATTATCGACTAAAACTTTCATAACTTCTGCTGAATTTGTTGGGTCAGGCGTGCCTCCTATGCCAAGCACTCCCCCCGGTTGAATAAAATAAGCAACAAGCGCAATAATAGGACCAAATATTAAACAGTATCCGGCCATTTTTTTTGCATCCAATGTACCCATAATTACCTCCAAATATAATTGTTCTATAATTAAATTAATCTTATATAATTAAATTTAAACAAACAAATAACTATGAATATAAAAATATTTATACCAATTTATATTATTTTTCTGATTGGGTGTTCCCCAGAAATAGTAGAAAATCCAGTAATTATTAATGAGAATATAATTGAAGATTACAGAGATTACGAGATAGATGAATCTCAAACTCTGCTAAACAAAATAAATCTAAATAAATCTTTTGAAGACCCATGGGCATTTGATTTTATTAATGATAATGAAATAGTAATTACAGAAAAAAATGGCAAATTATCACTAGTTAATCTTTCAAGTGAAACCGTCTCTGAAATAAAACATCAAATTCCTTCAGTGCAGCATGGCCAAGGGGGCCTGCTAGACGTTATAAAGCACAATGACTACCTATATGTTTCCTTCACAATCAAAGATGATCAAAAAAAATATAGTACCGCAATTGGAAGGGGTAAATTCATAGAGCCTTTTAATGATTTGGATGATTTTGAAATATTATTTGTCGCCAAGCCTTTCTATTCAGACGGAAAGCATTTTGGCTCCAGGATAATAATAAAAGGTGATCATATTTATGCTTCAATTGGAGAGAGAGGACAAGGAGATGTAGCTCAAGAATTAGATTCGCATGCCGGGAGCATAATAAGAATTAACTTAGATGGCACAATTCCTGAAAATCCTTATTCGAAAAATGAAGGCACCCTACCAGAAATCTTTATGATAGGCGTAAGAAACCCTCAAGGTATGGCATTAACAAAAGATAATGAAGTTTATATAAGTAATCATGGTGCCAAAGGTGGTGATTTTATTGGTTTAGTTGATGCAAAAAAAAATTATGGATGGAATGAAATTGGATGGGGAGGAACAAACTATTTGGGATCTAAAATTGGAGAAGGGGATGCTTTTAATGATCGATTCTATAAGCCTATTTTATCTTGGGTTCCTTCTATAGCGCCAAGCGATATTATTTTTTATAAAGGGAAGGAATTCTCAGCCTGGGATGGAGACCTAATTGTCACATCTTTAAAATTTAAAATGCTAATAAAATTAGAATTCGAAAATGGAAAAATTAACAACAAAGTGATTGTCCTTAAAGATAAGATCGGAAGGATCAGGGATGTAGATATAAATTCTAAAGGTGAGATATTTTTAATATCAGATGAGAAAAATTCAAGCTTATGGAAATTAAATTCTCGATAAATTAATTAAACTTACAGCGCCTTAATTTATTTAATATTCGCGATTAATTCGTCACAGACTTCAATCTGCCCTTGGCAAATCACAATAGCATTACCAGCAACCACATAAGCCCCATATCCAGCAGTAGAAGTTGCAGATTCAGAACTCTTTACTTCTATTAAAGCATTAGTAAAAGCTATAACTGTATTGATTGTTTTTTCTGCAGCAGGGACCCCATAAGTTATCGCATCAGAATGGGATTTATAAAATCTTACTTCAATATCTTTTGGTCCTAAGCTACTTTTATAAAATCCAAGGTGAACTTCTGTTGCTTCAGGAGTAATTGCTTCTCCAGTTTTTTTATCTACTGCATCAGCTTTTAATGACTTTGGCTTTTTAAGACCCGCTTCTTCAAATGCAGAAATTGAGTAAGTATTGCTTTCATTAACTACTCTTGATGTAACAATTCCTTCACCTCCTGAAGAAGAGCTTGAATCAGTGCTATCCCCACAACTCAAAATAGCAATGCAACTTAAAGCTGTTATTAAAATTAAAGTTTTTAGATACATAATTAATAAAACCTCTACATAAATACTAAATTAATATTTTATAAAGATCTATTTATTCGAATTAAAATACATAAATAAGAATTAAAAATGTTGCAATTCCTATTATAAAAATCATTAGATTATTCTTATTAAACATATTCATGACTGGTCCTCTAAATTAAAGATTCTTTAATTATAGTTCTTATATCTTTACTTAACCTTCTTGTTTCTTCCGATTCTAAAACTTGAGTCATAAATACAACTGAGAATCCATTGGTTGGGCTAACAAAAAATAATGTACTAGCTGCTCCACCCCATCCAAAATCACCTTTAAAACTATTATTAGGATTTGCAGATGGATCAACAACTATCGAGCCTCCCAAGCCATAACCAATCCCCTTGTAATATTCCTCTCCTGCTAATGGAAATTTTGATAATTGAGTCATATCAAGATTATCTGGAAGGTGATTACTCATCATAAGATCTGCGATTTTTTTAGAAACCAATAAGTCATTACTGCCTAATTTAGAATTTAATAATTCAGACCCAAACTTTTGATAATCTTCAATTGTTGATAGTAAGCCTCCGCCACCAGAAAAGCAGGCAGGCTTATTAAAAAAATCTATATCTTTTATTTTTGAATTTCTATCACTAACCAATTTTTCATAAGAGTCTTTTTTAATATTCCATCTATAGCATGGAGCAAATCTATCTTTTTTTTCTACATCTAAATAAAAAGAGGTATCTGTCATGCCAAGTGGATCAAAAATATTATTACTCAAGTATTCTTCAAGTGAAGTATCTGAAATTCTTTCAATAATGAACCCTAATATATCTATAGAAAGTGAATAATTGTAATGATCGCCTGCAGAAAATTCTAAAGGAATATTAGATAACAAATTAATTATCTCATTTGAACTAAGAGTACCATTAGGGCCTCTAGAATCTACCACATTTTCAATTCCTATTCTCACATATTCTTTGTCCACAGGTGTTTGCTTCTGAAGACCATAAGTTAGGCCTGAAGTATGAGTGAACAGATCAGTCATTTGCATATCTCTTTTAGGTTCTTCAATTTGAAAATTACCATTTGCTCCTGACTTATAAACCTTAATATCATTCCATTCAGGAATATACTTACTAACAGGATCATTTAAATTAAATTCTCCTCTTTCGCACAACTGCATTGCGGCTGTAGAAACAATAGGCTTGGTCATAGAAAAAATTCTAAAAATTGTATCCTTTGAAAAAGATTTAGACTGATCTTTATCTAAATATTCAGACTGAAAATAGTAACTTTCTTTATTATCCTCATAAATTGATATGGAGAACCCAGGAAAATATTTTGGAACATATTCCTTGGAGATAAATTCACCCAAAGATACTAATTTGTCACAATCAAATTTACTCATTTATATCAATAAGCTAGCGCTTTAGATCTGTATGCTGTCCTTAAATCTTCTTGTTGGAATTCCAAAGGTTTTTCTCCTAATGCAAATTCATAAAGTGCAGCTTTATAAATTCCTTCAAGAGTGTAAATTATAGCTACAGAGATTACAGCACAACCAAAACCAATTCCTATTCCAAGCACTTGACTAAATATTCCAAAAAACCAACCTATAACTACACTTGCAAGTATTGCTAGTAGTTGAAAAATACCAAAACCAAAATTAGCAATTACTTGATCTCCCCAAGTCTTTTTAAATAAACTCGTTGATCTTTTTATAGCAGAGATTGGGCCTAAATTTTCTGAGACAATAATTGGAACCACAAAGAAAGTCATCATAGCCCAGCCTGCCTGCAACATACTTCCCAAAATATTTCTAACTATTCCGTCTCTTCTGCTTCCTTTAATTGCAGCAATAAGAATAGCAACTATAGTTACTATGATAGACCAAAAGAAAATATGATGAATATGCTTTAATGCGTGAGATAATCCTGATCTTACATTTGGATCTCCTCCTCTTAATCTTTCGAGGGCAGCAGAAACTAAAGCACTATTAAAAAAAACAATTAAAAAGTTAGCAACAAAGACAATTGGTATTAAAGGAGTTGGGTCACCTCCTTGTTCAGGATACAGATTATCAAGAGCTCCAGTTGTAGAAATAATTAAAATTAATAAACCTACTGATATAGCAGCAAAAATTGGGAAAAAAATTAGTTCTTTATATTTTTTTAATACATCC
>CAZUHW010000016.1:0-5196 GCA_964620935.1 uncultured Dehalococcoidales bacterium | reverse complement strand
AATTAATGGTGGGCTGAGGAAGACTCGAACTTCCGACCTCTACTTTATCAGAGTAGCGCTCTAACCGACTGAGCTACCAGCCCAAATTAATTTCATTTAAGGACCTGCTAAATTATACATTTTTATTTAAATAATTCTAACTGTTAAAATAAAGTAGTTATCCAACCGAAATGAAAAAATGAAAAAAATAGTAATAGTAGGATTAGGTAAGCATTCTTTGAGCCAAATAAAGCTCTTAAGAGAATTTAGACCTGATATTGAAATAGGATACCTAGTTGATAATTCTATTTCTTCTTATTATAGATGCATAAATCATTTTAATAATAAATTAAAATCGTTTTTTACTACATCTATATCTAATGCTATGAGTTGCAACCCGGATCTCGTATATATAAGTACATTAGCTGATAGTCATGTAGAAATTACTAATGAATTAATTGATATGGGTTACGAGAAAAAAATTATTATAGAAAAGCCGGTTTCTAATAATTTAAGTAAAGCTAAAAAATTAAAGAATAAAATCCAGGAATTAAATTGGAACGGAAATATCTATGTTGGGTTTTATAGAAGATTTAACTCACTTTTTAAAAGAATAAAAAATATAACTTTTGAAAAAAAATTGGGGCTATTGAAAAGTATCGACTATTTTAATTCAGTAGAATTATCTATGAATGGTTCTCATTGGATAGATTTTGCAAATTGGTTAATAAATGAAGATTTGCAAGATATTAGATCAAGTCTTTATTGGAATCAAACACCTGGCAGAAGAGGCTCAAGAATAATAGATCCAATATGTGATTTAAAAATAAAATATAAAAATAATATTAACTTTAATATCCATAAGACAGAATCAAGTGACAAAGAAAAACTTATTGAACTAAACTTTGAAAATGGAAAGATTATAGTTGATTATAGTGAGGAAAAAGCAACTATAATATCAAGTGACAAAAATGAAGAAATATGTTTTCCAGATAGCAAGGATAAATCTTTTATTAATTTTCTAGACTCAATAGATAACAATGAAAATGGTCTTCCAGATTTAGATTCAGGAATATCTGTACTTGAAGCTGTAATAGCAGCACATTTTTCTGATAAACATAAAGGGGTTCTAAAATTTCCTTTGAATAAAGAACAAGAAAATATTTCACTGAGTGTAGGTTAATGATTAAATTATTTGCAAGATTAATATTAAAAATTTTCCCAGATTTTATTAGTGAAAAAATTAAAGAAGAATACCATCAATATCAGAGAGACAAGTCAACTCCAAATTGGAAAAGAGATCTATCATATAGCACATCAAACAATATAAAAGTAGGATTTGTTGGTGCAGGGAATTATGCAAAACATCACTTAGATTCTTTAAAGAATATAAAGGGTATTGAATTTGATTGCATACTTACAAATACAGGTAGAAGTTTTAAAAAGTTAAGGAATGAATATGGATTCAAAGAGTCTTTCACTAATATAGATGAATTTCTAAAAAGAGATGTTGATGCTTACTTTGTAGTATCTTCTTCAGATACTTTATTTGATATTTCTAAAAAACTTTTTAGTAATAAAAAGCCTATTCTTATAGAAAAACCTCCAGGCTTTACTAGTGCTCAAACAAAAGAACTGCTAGCTGCATCAGAGCAATATGAAACTTTTGGTGTTGTGGCATTGAATAGAAGATTCTATTCAGATATACAAAACGGATTAGCAATGCTTGCTGATTATGGACCAATAAGAGGTGCGATACTAGAAGTACCTGAGAACATTTCAACAGTTAGAAATAATAACGATCTTAAAAAAATAGAATATGAAAATTATTTCTTCAGAAACAGTATTCATGGATTTGATACCTTAAGACATATAATGGGTGAAGTTGTGAAATTAAAATCCTTAGGTTTTTCAAATTCAGAAAATAATAATAGAGGGTTGTCAGCTGGAGCAGTTGTAGAGCATGAAGATAAAAAATATAGCACAATTACTACTCTATGGGACACGAATCCTTTTTATTGGAAGATAAAAATTATTGCAGAAAATGGATATCTAGAATTCTCAGAAAAAGGCGGTACAAAGCTTACAGATAGCAAGTTAAATATTTATAATATATCTGAGAATAAAGTTGATAAGGTGTTTCGAAAAGGAAATTATATGCAGACCCTTTCATTTATTAAAGCTATCGATAACAAATCTTACCCTAAATTTCCATTATGCGACCTCAAAGATGCAGTAAAAACAATGGAGTTTATGGAAAAATATCAGAACTATATTAAAGAGGAAAGCTAATCTTTTGCATAATATAAGATGATATCTTGCCCTTCTTCTACAATATAATATTTTTTTGCCTCATGTTTTTTTAGATAAGAATCTATCTTATCAATGCCCTCTTTATTAAATTTTAATTTCCTAATTTTATTAGCAACCTGAAAAGACTTAACATTAAAAAGTTTATGCAATTCTGCTTTATGTTCCAATAAAGATGTCGAAGATAATATTTCAACAGATATCTTTTTTTCTGGGTCTACTTTAAATCTAGAAATTATATCCTTTCTGTAAAACGACAATATTAATATTGCGTTTAATGCAAATGAAAAAGGGAATCTTATCAATTCAATAGTAGATGAACTCCATGACAATGTTATTAAAGCTGTAATTATCATGGTCAAGATGGCTATTAATGACCCTATAAGGAAGAAAAGGAAGAAAACTCCAACAATATATATGTATGATCTTTCTATATCATTTTTTCTACTTACTTCGGAATCAGATTCGATTTTATTATTTATATACCTAAGAGTTACAAATCCAATTATTAATGCAGATATAGAAGCAGACAGCAAATCAAATTCCCATTCTCTTTCGGAGGCAATTAATACTTCTTCAGAAAGCGTAATAGGTATCCCGATCAAAAAAATTAGAAGTGAAACGGAGCTAGAAATCAATAATATTAAAGCGATAGCTCTTACTGAATATCTGTAAGTCCACTTAATTAAAGTAGATTTTATATTATAAAATTTTCTAACGCCTGTATTAAGAAAAGCTGAAGAATAATAAAGCCAAATAAGAATTGATACGATAGAAAAGCTTAATATTTGCGGAAGGAACTCTAAGGTCTTATATAAACTTTGAGTCTGTTCACTTCCTATTTCAAATATAAGCATTATTGCTTGTGCTAATATAAAAAATATAGATAGTAAAAATATAAAGGCTTGAGATATTGTAATTACTGATAAGTCTATTGTCCTGAAATTAAAATCTAACCTTTTAATCCTTAAATTCCATGAATAAAACCATAAACCTGTAGCAGTTATAAGAGCAGAAATTTGGCCGGCTTCTATATTTAAATTATTAGAACTATTAATTAATACATCATTCGAAAATATTAATAAAAGGAGATAATCTAATATATCTAATACTAGAGATTGGGATGAAATAAATATTATTATTAGAGAGATGATGAAAGTAAGATTTAGATAGAATTCATGAACTCGCTTTCTTGAGTCTCCTGCCCAATCTTTTTGAGCATGCCTTAAGTGAATATAAAATAATGGGGTCCAGACAATCAGCCATGGCATTGCACTCAAGGGAGATTCTAACTCAATAATAGATTCAACAAGTTCAAAAATTGATATAGATATAAATATAGTTGATAAGCCAATGACTAGGTTTAAATACAAATTCCTCATCGTTGAAGCTTCTTCAGAAGGAGAATCTGCTAACCCTTTATTTACATACCTCCACACAAATAGCCATATAGGAAAACATACTATTATTGCAGATATAAAAGGTGCTATATTTTGGGTTTGGGCATCACCTATTATTCCAATTAGATCTAATATCCATCCAGTCAGGCCAAAAAACCCAAATGCATAAACATTCAGGGTAATAAACAATATAATATAAATTAATAATCTTCTCGGAAAACTCATTCTATCTTCTCGCACCAATCAACAGGCCATATAAGTTTATCTAATACCCACCTATCATCTTCTAGTATAAATTTGGCTGTCTCTTCATCTCTATAAGGATCCATAATTTGCATGTCAAAAAGATCTATTTCTCTCTCATCAATCTTAATCATAAAGTCTACATTCACTCTGTTTTCTACTTTATTTTCGCTTGAATATACGAGCCTAGAGTACTTAATTGCATCATAGTTGTCAGATGCTCTTTCTTGAAATTCCTCAAACTTACATTTCTCACGAACATTCTTAGATAAACTATCATAAGCTTCCTGGAACTTCTCATTCTTCATACTGACTAAATAATTTTCTAAAGCTATCCTCGCATCTGATTTGGTAGACGAACAAGAAATAATCATTATTGTAAGTAATAAAGCAAGAATCAAATATCTAAACATAGGAATACCATAGACAATTTTTCTATTTGAGTCCATGGGGTTTGAGTTTAATTTAACAATTTATCGTGATCTATGAATAGCAGAAGGAACAACACGATTTTTTAGTTCTTTGTTCGTTCTGTAAACGAAAGTATTAATTTTGTAATTCTATAATTAGGGAGCTCCCTTTAAAAAAGTCATGCTCAACCTAAAAATTTAAATCACAAATCTTTCGTTTCGACCTGAGTCTAATTAACGAATTAATTAGCTCTTCTCCTTAGAAAGGAGGTGATCCAGCCGCACCTTCCGGTACAGCTACCTTGTTACGACTTCGTCCCAGTCATTTGCCCCACTCTCGGCGTCTGCGTCCCATAAGGGTAAGCCCAACGACTTCAAGTGTTTCAAACTTCCATGACGTGACGGGCGGTGTGTACAAGGCCCGGGAACGTATTCACCGCAGTATTCTGACCTGCGGTTACTAGCAACTCCACGTTCATGCAGGCGAGTTTCAGCCTACAATTCCAATTGGGGACAGCTTTTTCGGATTAGCTCCATCTCGCGACTTAGCAACCGTCTGTACTATCCATTGTAGCGTGTGTGTAGCCCTGGGTGTAAGAGCCATGATGATTTGACGTCATCCCCACCTTCCTCCCTTTTAGGGGCAGTATCGTTAGAGAGTGTAACTAACGAAGAGGGTTGCGCTCGTTGCGGGACTTAACCCAACACCTCACGGCACGAGCTGACGACAACCATGCAGCACCTGTGTAGCGACCCGAAGGAGACTCTATCTCTAGAGCTGTCCACTACATGTCAAACCCAGGTAAGGTTCTTCGCGTATCATCGAATTAAACCACATGCTCCACCGCTTGTGC
>CAZUHW010000015.1:0-8779 GCA_964620935.1 uncultured Dehalococcoidales bacterium | reverse complement strand
TTAAACTTCAAAATAAGTTCATCAAATTCTTGTTGCTTCAAAGGATCAAGACCACTAGTAGGCTCATCAAGAATTAAAATTTCAGGGTCATGACAGAATGCTTGTATTATTCCAATTTTCTGTTTATTACCTTTGGATAGTTGTTTGGCTTTTTTATTAAGATCTAGGTCAAATTTTTTTGCTAGAGATTTTGCGTAACCAATTTTTTCAGACTTATTTCTTAAATGCATCATGTGAGTCAAATATTGAAGGCCAGTCATGTTGTCATATGTGGTAAATTCTCCTGGCAGGTATCCAATAAGATTTCGTATTTCTAAATAATCTTTTATTGAGTCAAGTCCGGCAATTGATATCTTTCCGTTTGTTGGAAAAATGAAATTAAGCATACTACGCATAGTTGTGCTTTTACCTGCTCCATTTGGGCCAATCAGACCAAATATTTCACCTTTTTCTACATTGAAAGAAATATTTGAAACAGCTTTAAAGTTTCCGTATTTTTTAGTTAGCTTATTTACACTTATTATTTCAGCCATTTGGAAATATTATACGTCAAGTTTGTATGAACTTACACCTTTAAATGTCTTCCAAATAACCAGAACTACAAAACAAGAGATTATCCCTCCAATAATTATTGCATTACGTGCCCCTATTAGATCTGAAGCAACTCCTATTTCAAAATGACCCACATTGTTTGCTGTCATTGCTGCAACAGAATGCAAACTAACTGCCCTTCCCCTAAGATTATCTGGGCATGTTAGCTGCACTATAGCTTGTCTTACTGTCATTCCTACCCCATCTGCAGCTCCAAGCAGACTAATAATTATTACCCCTAAAAAGAGTCCTGATGATAAACCAAAAAGTATTAATAAGATCCCATATAGCATTGTGGCGACTAATACTAATTTTCCTTTAGATTTTATTTTTGTTAAGAAAACTACTACAAATGAACCTATAATCGCTCCCACAGAATTAAAGGCAGTTAGCAGAGAGACAGCCACAGCACCTCCCTTATATAATCGATCAGCTATCAAGGGCAGAATTTGTCTGTAAAAACTTACCACGGTAACACCAATATCTAATAAGTATAGTCCTGGGAGAATCGGGTGATTTTTTACATATATGAAGCCTTCTAAGATATTTTTTATTGGACTCATTTTATTTTTTTGAGTAGGTACAGAATTAGTTTTTATCATAAAGCAAGCCAATGCAGATATAAAAGCAGATATACTTCCTATAAACAATGGAAGTGCAGTACCAACTATTACAGTTAAAATACCGAATATTATCGGAGCAATAACACTACCGATTTGCATTGTTGCAGTGTTAGCAGCAACCGCATGTATCAATTGATTTTTTGGCACCAGATTAGCTGTTAGAGCAGACCTTGCAGGCCCTCCTATTGTAGAGTTCACTGAAAGGAATGCTGTTGCAACATATATATGCCAAGCAGTCAAAGAATCTGTAAAGGCAAAATAAGACAACAACCCTACAACTAAAGTTCCTATTAATTGGGTTATAGTTATTAATGTTGTTCTTTTTAGGTAATCTGCAAAAACTCCCCCGAAAAGAATTGAAGGCAACTGAAAGAACAATTGGATTACTCCCAGCATTCCTAAACTTAGCCCAGAACCAGTAATTTCATATAGAATAAATCCTGTAGAAATTATCCTGATCTGTGTGGACAGCATTGATAGAAAACTTGATATCCATAGCAGAGAATAATTTCTGATTAAAAAAACTTCCCAAAAATATTTATTTTCTGATTTATTAACTACCAAAATATTTATATTTTAATGTAATTCTTAAATTTGAATATCAAGTCTTTTACGATTTCCTCATTTTTTGATTCGCAGTATATTCTGGCAACCGGCTCGGTTCCAGATAATCTTAGCAATAACCAAGAGTTTTCATTTAAAATAATTTTTAATCCATCTTTCTTGTCTATTGATTTAATCTCTAAATCAAATAAATTGTCATTATTAAAGCCTTTGATGAATTTGGTTAATTTATTTTTAGAATTTTGATCTATTTCGAAATCTGATCTTTTAAAAAAATGATCACCATATTTTTCCTTTTGATTAATATATAGATCTTCAGCGCTAAGATTAGAATCTACTAATTGTTCGAGAAGTAAAAGAGCACTAATGGTTCCATCTCTTTCGTTTAGATGGGGAGAATAAGAATATCCTCCACTTTCTTCCCCTCCAAGAATCGATTTATTTAAGGTCATTTCTGGAGCAACATACTTAAACCCAATCTTAGTTCTAATACAATCAACTCCGTAAGATACTGCAATTTTATCTATCATTGATGACATAGATACTGTTGTGCAAATTGATTGTATTTCATTCCTATTACCTAGGACATGATCTGCTATAGAGCAGAAAGCATAAGGAGCATCAATATAATTTCCCCTATTATCAACTAGCCCAACTCTGTCTGAGTCAGCATCAAATCCAAATCCTATATTTGCTTTCAATTCAATAATTTTTGAACTAAGTTTTTTTAGATTTTCAGCAATAGGTTCTGGCTGTATAATTCCTGGAAAATTAGGATCTTGATTGTTATTTATTTCGATAATACTGCATTTTCCGCCTTCTAAAATTTTACTTAGAAGGGATACAGAAGTCCCAAACATGCAGTCCACAACAACTTTTAGTTTAGTATTTTTAATTTTTTCTATATTGATAAACTTTGATATTGAATTTAAATATTCATCAATGAAATCTTCACATACGATTTCTATATTATTATTTGAATAATTATCATCTTTGATAACTGAAGCATTAATTTTTTCAGATATACTAGATACTGTTTTTTCATCAATACTTTGACCTTTAGAGTTCTTAATTTTAATTCCATTCCATAAAGATGAATTATGACTTGCTGTAATTATTATTCCAAAATCAAAACCTTTATTTTTTACTGTAAAACTCACTATAGGAGTAGGGACTGGGGCATTACTTAATATAACTTCGTGACCACAATAAGAAATATATTTTGATATTTGTTCTGATATATCTTTTGATAAAAATCTAGTGTCGTAGCCTATAATGATTTTTTTATTTTGACCACCAATTGATTCAAGAAATGATTTTATTACTAGCAGACAATTTTCTAAATTAAATTCTTCTCCAATTTTTGCTCTCCACCCATCTGTGCCGAAAGCAGGTTTTGAAGTATTTTTAGCCATTAAATTCTGAGGTCGTTTACTTTATTTAAATTTTCCCATGGAAGATCAAGATCAATTCTTCCAAAGTGACCATATGCTGCTGTTTGCTTATATATAGGTCTTCTTAGATTAAGAGCGTCAATTATTCCTCCTGGACTTAGATCAAAATTATCTCTTATCTTTTTTGTAATTTCATTTATTGAGATTTTATTAGTTCCATGTGTATCTACTAATATTGATATTGGCTCAGACATTCCAATTGCATAAGAAAGTTGAACCTCCATTCTTTCAGCTAATCCGGCAGCGACACAATTTTTGGCTACCCATCTTGCTGCATATGCTCCAGTTCTATCCACCTTTGTGCAGTCTTTTCCAGAAAAGGCGCCTCCTCCATGCCTGCAACTCCCCCCATAAGTATCAACAATAATTTTTCTGCCTGTTAACCCAGCATCCCCATGTGGCCCTCCTACAATAAATTGCCCAGAAGGATTAAAGATAAATCTTGTGTCTTTATCTATTAGTTCTGTAGGTATAGTTTCTTTGCAAACGTATGTCTCTAAATCATTTTTTATTAGTTCTTGAGTAACATTAGGTGAATGTTGCGTGCTTATTACAACTGTATCAATTCTTAGAGGAGTTCCATTAGATTCATATTCCATAGTAATTTGACTTTTGCCGTCTGGCCTAAGCCATTCCAAAGTGCCATTCTTTCTTACTTCAGATAACTTTCTCGTTAAAGCATGAGATATTGATATTGGCAAAGGCATGAAATCTTTACTTTCGTTAGTTGCATAACCAATCATCATTCCTTGGTCCCCGGCACCTAATTTTTCAGAACCATTGGACCTTGATTCTAAGGCAACATCTACGCCTGCTTTTATGTCGGGGCTTTGTTGCCCTAACGCAGTTATAACTTTACATTTTTTACCATCTAGCCCTATGTTATTATCATCGTACCCAATCGATAGTATTGTTTCTCTGGCAATTTTCTCAAAATCAATCTTTGCAGAAGTTGTTATTTCGCCAAGTAAAACAACTAGATTAGTAGTAGTTGCAGTCTCGCAAGCAACTCTTGCGTTCGGATCAAATCTCATTATTTCATCTAAAATTGCATCAGATACTTGGTCGCATAGCTTGTCAGGATGACCTTCAGTAACAGATTCTGATGTAAGTAGATATGTATCCATTATAAATTCTCCTGACTTGAGCCTGTCCCTAATTCCCAGCTATTTAAATATTTATCTTGTTTGTCTTTTAAGGTGTCGTAGGCCATATTCATAGATTTTATCTTTAATGCTGCTATTTCTTGGTCTACACTTTTTGGAAGGGTAGAGACCTCATTTTTTAATTTTTCTTTATTTTTAACTATATGTTCACTAGCTAGGGCTTGATTCGCAAAGCTCATGTCCATTACGCTTGGAGGATGGCCTTCTGCTGCAGCAAGATTTACTAATCTGCCCTCACCAAGAACAAAAATTAATTTTCCTGTTTCAAGAGTATATTCCTCTACATTATCTCTAACCCTTCTCTTGCTTTCAGTCATTTTATCCAATGATTCTAAATTGAGTTCAACATTAAAATGGCCAGAATTTGCAACTATTGCTCCGCTTTTCATAGTTTCAAAATGTTCTTTATCCACTGCGTGAAGACCTCCAGTAACAGTAACAAAAATATCTCCAATTTTACTGGCCTCATCCATTTTCATTACTTCATGTCCATCCATTATTGCCTCAAGAGCTTTCACTGAATCGACTTCACAAACCACCGTCCTAGCCCCCATGCCTTTTGCTCTAGACGCTAATCCTCTTCCGCACCATCCATAGCCAACAATTACCATTGTTTTCCCGGTAATTAATATATTGGTAGCTCTTATAATCCCGTCGAGAGTACTTTGCCCAGTACCATATCTGTTATCGAACATATGTTTTGTATCTGAATCATTTACAGCTATAACTGGAAATTTAAGTTTACCTTGAGAAGAGAGAGCCTTAAGTCTAATAATACCAGTCGTAGTTTCTTCCATGCTTCCTATTATATTCTCTAATCCAGGGTGATTTTCTCCGTGTAGCTTGGCTACTAAATCAGCTCCATCATCAATTGTTAAATGAGGCTTCTCGTCCAACACAGCTTCTAAATGGCTGTCGTATGTTTCTTCGTCTTCGCCATGAATTGCATATACTGATATTCCTTGGCTGACCAAATATGCTGCAATATCATCTTGGGTAGATAATGGATTTGAAGCACACATTGAAACATTTGCGCCTCCCGCAGTCAAAGCATCAACTAAATTAGCTGTTTCTGCTGTTATATGAAGGCATCCAGAAATTTTAATTCCTTCTAAAGGTTTTTCCTTTAAAAATCTCTCTTTTATAGATCTTAAAACAGGCATCTCTCTAGATGCCCATTCAGCCCTTAGGCCACCTTCCTTAGATAAATTAATATCTTTAATATCATTCTTTGGATTGCTTTCACTCATTATCTCTCCTTAAAACAATTTCAATATTTTATTTGGTTAATTAAAAGATTTTTTCTATTTTCAATTTCATTATTATTTAAAGACAGAAGACGATCTAGTCCGAATTCTTCAACGCAAAATGAAGCCATTACAGATCCATATATACAAGCGTCTTTAAACTCTTCTTCGCTTAAATTTTCTACAGTTGATAAGTATCCCATAAATCCTCCTGCAAAACTATCTCCTGCGCCAGTAGGATCCTTTACTTGATCTACCAATACTGCTGGAAGGAAGAATCTTGTAGTATTGCTAGCATATACAAGCCCGTAATTTCCCAGTTTTATTACTATTCTGTCAGCCCCCAAGTCTTGAATTTTTTCAATACAATTTCTTAATGAATTCTCATTTGTAATTAATTTTGCTTCATTTTCATTAATAATAATTACGTCAACTTTTGGGAAAAGTTCTTTTACAGATTCTGGTGAATTGTTAATCCAGAAATCCATAGTATCAAGTCCAATTATCCTTGCTTTCTTGTTTGCTTGCTCTATCAAATCTTTCTGATGTTTTGGGTCAGCATTTGCTAAGAATAATGAGTATTCTTCGGATGTATTTTCGTTTTTTGAATATAGTGTTGGCTTATAAGATTCAAGAACATTTGGCTCACCTTTAATTATACTGTTACTTAAAGTTATGGCATCATTTGGTGAGTTTATTTCATATTTACCCTCCCATTTAAATGTATTCTGACTTAATCTTTCGACTCCATCTATATTTATTCCTCTTGAAGAAAGAACATCTAGATCTCTTAAGTTAAAATCTTTGCCAATTGCTCCAGTTATCATGACATTATTAGATAAGTATGATGAAGACACTGCAAAATATGTTGCAGAGCCCCCAAAAATATTTTCTTTAGACCCAAATTCTGACGTTATAGAATCATAGGCTAAAACACCTACTACTTTTAATTTCATAAAATTTACCTATAATCCTTGCTCTGAAGGCAATCCTTTGCTTATCCAAGTAGGCATTCCTTCATATATATTAAATAATCTTTCTTCATCAATAGATAAAGATGCTGAGAATTCGCAAGCCAGGCCACTTCTAGCTCCTGCTGCACAAATAAAATATAAGTTACCTGTTTTGGGAATCTTGTCTACTGATTGCATAAACTGATCAACAGGGATCCAAATTGATCCAGGTATGTGACCGGAACTATATTCATCTTCATTTCTTACATCTATAAAGTGAGTTTTTCCATCATTTAATTTTTCAGCAGCCTCTTCGCAAGTTATTCTAGTGTAGGGTTCTCCTGGCATCTTTTCACTCATTATTTCTCCTATTAATTAAATTATTAAGGTTATTTCCTAAAATCATTTCTTTATCTTGACTAGAAATAAAGTCACAATTACTTTTTATGACTTCTAATGTTTGTCTATAAGTCGAAGAAAATTTTACTACAGGAAAATCTGAACCCCAAACCATTCTTGAGCCAAAGTTATTATATGCCTCTTTATAAACCCACATCGCATCTGAATAAGGAAAATCCCACCTTTTATTTTCTCCAAGAATATAATTATATCCAGAAAATTTTAGGTAGATGTTTTTGTGCTCTGAAGATTCCATTACATCTTCAACCTCGCTTATCTTTGACTTATCTGCGCTCATTAGAGACATGTGGTGGCATAAAATAGGCAAGTCTTGAAATAATTCTGCAACCTTCCTTATATTTTTTTGATGCCTTGGAGTGCACGCAATACTAGCAATTAGATTATTTTTTTCTGCAAAATCAAAGAGTTTTTTACCTTCACTAGAAATTAGCCAGTCCCCATCTTCATTATGACTAAGATAATGAGTAAATCCTATAATATTCATCTTTTCCATGAAATTCCCTAGGCGTGCATCTGCTCCATCAGTATGATAAGTTTCTGACCAATTACTATCTAAATCAACGAATTGAAAAAGTTTATTGGGATACTTATTGACTGAATTAGCAATGTATTGATTGTTTGAAGGATTGTGCCAAATTTGAGCGCTAACAATAGTGGATTTATCTATCCCATTTCTATTCATTTCATACACTAGTTGCTCAACGTTGCCCCAAACTTCAGGATTTGGTACCCCAGATTCATTTGGTTCGTGTTCATTTAGTTCTTGGTATGGCCAATATTTCCATGCATGACAATGGCTATCAATAATCATATAAAGCTCCCTAATTTTTTCTTACATAAGAAAATTAACATAAATAAGATCTTTTTTTAATTTTTTACCGTTGACACTAAGTTTAGGTAGAGTTATAGTTGTGTAGTTCCCAAAGTAAGCAGGTTTACTTTCTTACTTCTGAGAGCAATTTAACAATTGAATATCGTGATCCTTGAATAGTGGAAGGAACACACGTCAATTTAAGAGTTTGATCCTGGCTCAGGACGAACATTGGCGGCGCGCCTAATGCATGCAAGTCGAGCGAGCTCGTTTTCTTCGGAGAACATATAGCTAGCGGCGAACGGCTGAGTAACGCGTGAGTAACCTGCCTCAAAGAGGGGAAAAACCATGAGAAATCATGGCTAATTCCGCGTAATGTCGATTAATTAATTTAATCGAAGAAAGAATTTATTCGCTTTGAGATGGGCTTGCGTCCTATCAGGTAGTTGGTGAGGTAATGGCTCACCAAGCCTAAGACGGGTAGCTGGAGTGAGAGCTTGACCAGCCAGAGGGGGACTGAGACACGGCCCCCACTCCTACGGGAGGCAGCAGCAGGGAATCTTGCACAATGGGCGAAAGCCTGATGCAGCAACGCCGCGTGAGGGAAGAAGGCTCTAGGGTCGTAAACCTCTTTTCTAAAGGAAGAGAATGGACGGTACTTTAGGAATAAGCCACGGCTAACTACGTGCCAGCAGCCGCGGTAATACGTAGGTGGCAAGCGTTGTCCGGAATTACTGGGCGTAAAGGGCCTGTAGGCGGCATGGTAAGTCCGTAGTGAAATCTCCCGGCTTAACTGGGAGCGTGCTATGGATACTGCCAGGCTAGAGATCATCAGAGGAGAGCGGAATTCCCGGTGTAGTGGTGAAATGCGTAGATATCGGGAGGAACACCAGTGGCGAAAGCGGCTCTCTGGGGTGGTTCTGACGCTGAGGGGCGAAAGCGTGGGGAGC
>CAZUHW010000014.1:0-9336 GCA_964620935.1 uncultured Dehalococcoidales bacterium | reverse complement strand
AGCAGGGTGTCGAGGGTTCGAATCCCTTCTCCCGCTCCAAATCTTCATCAATGTTCAATTTAAATTTAATTACTTTGGAGCAGGCAACACTAGTTGTTATTAATAATTGCTGATACTAAATCGCCATCTAAAGGAGTTAAAATTTTTAATACAAAATCCTGGTATAGCTGGTGGGAAAGAGGAAGCTTTTCAGTTAGATCTTCTTTGTTTTTAATTAAAAATTCTTCATTAGGTATATCCCAGATAAATCCTAAATCCCATTCAGTTATTATTACCCAAAAGAAATATTCCTGGGTTGTAACTTGATAAAAATCATTCCTGCCCTTAAGTGGTGCATATGACTCTTCATTGAATAACTTTTTATCAACCGCTTCCTTGTAAGCTAACCTTAATTTTGAACCTGAATCTCTATAATCCCAATCAGATGACATTAATTTAAATGCTACATTCGTAATTGTATGCAGGGCATGCTCGATTATTTCTCCAGTAGGGTCACCTGAACCTTCTGGCTCCCATATGTAATCAGTTTGGTTGTGGTCATAATTATTTTCAGGGCAGCAATCTATTTTTGGGTTGTCACTGTCCATGTCATACAATTCTGGCCCCTTGAAACCAACTCTTTGATAGACATAATTATTTTTCATCGTCTGGAAAAATTCATTCTTTAAGTTTCTGTCTATATCAGGATTATCTTCATCAAAAATTAATTTATATATTGCTCCTACTTTTATTATATATTCATCAGATACTTCAGGAAGCGCAAAGATTCTTAATGTTCCTACATCTGTATATCTATCAAAGTATTCGTAAGAAGGATCACTAATTATATTTATAGATTCTTTTATTGAGAGAGCTTCCTTCTCCAACCTCATCTCTTCTTCCTTCTCCAACCTCATCTCTTCTTCCTTCTCCAACCTCATCTCTTCTTCCTTCTCCAACCTCATCTCTTCTTCGTGTTCATGATCCATGTCATCTGATTGAGATACTTCATCTGATGTTCCTACATATTCATCAATAACGCTGCAAGATGATATGAATAGAAAAAGTGTTAATAGTAATATTTTTATATAAATATTCATGGTTTATATTTTAACATGAGAAAAAAAATATCTAGAAATTTTTTGTATCCCTATAAACCTAAGGAAGCTTATCTACGATTTGGTCGATAAGGGCATTCATTGCTGGCCTATCTTCATCAGGCATAGGCTCTATCATAATCACAAGATTTCCATGAATTCTAAATTCTATAAACATTGGCTCTCTTCTCACACAACCATCTCTGACTGAATTTGCTTCCAAATCAAGTTCTGACTCTAAAAAAGAACTTTTATTTAAAGTAAGTATTTTTCCAAAACCAATATCATATTTTGGAGATAACATGTAAGGATTGCCTCCATATGCGTCTCCTCGGCATTTCGTTTTCTCAACATTTGGGCCGTGTGCAATATTCTTTTCTACTACTTCAATAAGTTTGGTTTGTTCTTCAGCAGCAACCTTACCCAATGTTCTTGCATTTTCAACAGATTCATATCTAATAATTGCTACTTCTCTTCCTTTCCAAAATCCCCATTTAGCATCTGTTGATTCGGGAAAATCAGTCTCAAAATCATTCTTCATTAGGTTTTTTATACCTAACTTTGATGCATCTTCCATTGAATATACTGTGTCTACTTGAACAGGTTCATCAGATGTTGATGAGCATGACAAGATAAACAAAGAGGTTAATAAGATCCCTATATAAACTTTCATTATTTCAATACCTTATAATATTTATTTTTGCAGGGTCAATTAAATTACCTATTTCTAGTATTTAGCCAGTAATAAAAAGGCAAAGCAAACAGCAAACTTCCTAATAATGAAAGTATTATTAACCAATACCATTTTATCTTTCCTATAGGATTAAATTTGAAGTAAATTGATAACAAAATAGTCAGCAAAAATACTTCAATAAATAATGCTACAGCAATTGTATTGCTAAAAAATGTAGCAAATTCAAATTGAAAAAATTGCCAGTAAAGGTACATAGAATTTACAACTGCTAATCCGATAAAAGAAAAAATAAATAACGTAATTTTTTTATTTAGAGAATTCATATTTATATCTTAATTTAATGGAACCTTACTTCCAAGTAGGGCTGGAAGATACTTATCGGACAGGCAGTAAGCCTAGAATTTCTTCAAGGAATTCAATAGTTTTTGCAGAAGATTCAATCATTTGGCCTTGACCATAATCTTTCATTAAGGGTTCGCCTAAAAAAACTAAGTTCCCATGAATTACAAAATCTGAGTAAAGAGGTTCTCTTCTAACACAAACCGCTCCTGCTTCATTACTAGAAAAGTTGATGTCATCTTCAAAAATTTTTAATTTGTTCAATATCATTATATTGCCAATGCCAATTTCAGAATTAATATTAGAGCCCATCTTATTGTTAAAACCATAACGATTAGATTTAAGGCCTCTGCATTTTGTTTTTTCTACTTTGGTACCGTGAGCAATATTCTTCTCTACTATTTCGACAAATTCAGTTTGCTCTTCCCCGGCTGTTTTCCCTAGTGTTCGGGCAAGCTCTACTGTTGGGTATCTAATAACTGCAATTTCTCTGCTCTTATGAAAACCCCATTTAGCATCGGTTGCTTGAGGAAATTCGGTTTCTAAATCTTTTTTAACTTTTATTCCTACGCTAATAACATCATTCAAAGAGTAAATTGTGTTTACCTGAATGCGTTCTTCTGATGCAAAAGAACATGAAAATACAAATAAAGCAGATAATATTAGCCCCAACAAATAAATTCTCATAGATTGAATATACGAAAAGATGAATAGTTCAGTCAATTAGATACAACCATACACTTTAGAGGTCTATTTTTTTCAATACCCATAACCATCGAAAAAGACCACATCACAATAGATTAATCTATTGGGGATAGTTTCCTTAATAGTTTGGATTACATCTTCAGATAGCACAGACGCTTTGTACTTAAGTGCAAAGCACAAGGGGAAAGTCTCTGCAAGATCTTCTGTCTCAGAATTATCTCGTGCATAATCTGAAATATATTGACCATCATGCTCTTGAGCAGCAATCCATTCAGGTGAAGAAAGATGATAGGAATCTAATGAAGTATGTGTAGCCTCATGTAAAAAAATCTCTTCTAATATTCCTTGTTCTTTATACTCAAGACCTCTGCCATGATGAATCAATAAATTGTTATTTCCTCCTCCAAAATCTTCGACACCTTTATGAAGCCAAATTGTATCTACATCTTTACGTAAATAAGTAGGTAGCTGGCCAATTGCAAGAAGATATTGCAAAGCTATTTCTTCAGCCATTAATTTAGATTCAAATTCAGGGTTTACCTGCACTTCAATGACTAAATTATCAGAAAATTCTGCTTGAAATCTAAATGGTGTTGTATTTATCCATCCATGTCTTCTATCAAACATCTGACGAGGTTCGTCATCTACCCAATATAAACTGATATCATTGGGATTGCACTTGCAAACTTGGTCAAACGAAGATGGGTCTGATGAAGTTAATATGTCAGGACTTAAAAAACTTGTCCCTCCAAAAGGTGGTGCACTTTTTATATTTTTAACAACAATAGTATGCATAGCAGTAGGTTCAGGAACAGGAGTAGCAGTAGGTTCAGGAACAGGAGTAGCAGTAGGTTCAGGAACAGGAGTAGCAGTAGGTTCAGGTTTCTTATCCTCTAATTTTTGAACAACTTTAGCTTCAACAGTGGCTTCTATATCAATTTCTGAAATTGGAGTAACCTCACTAGCGCACCCAAGTACTAATCCAATAAGCAATATTAATAAAATCCTTTTCATATAATCCATTTTATACAATATTTTTTTATGTTCCATATCTACAAACTTCTGCCTAAAATATTGAACAACCTGCCATGTCTTTAGCAATGCTATATTCTATATATCCTGTTGAATAATTAATTCTTATATTTTAATTATTAATCTTTTCATAGAGCACTTTTGGGTCTTCAATCATGCCAGACCAATTTTTAGTTGATGTGCCATTTTCAAATTGTACAAAAGTTGGAGTGGTATAAACTGAATTCTCTACAATAAATGATGAATATTCTATGTCGTAAGCATTTAACTTAATCAATATTATTTCATCAGAATATATATCCCTAAATTTGTTTACAGCTTCTTCGCTTGCTGCACAAGCTACGCAATTAGAAGAAAAAACATACACAAGCACATTAGGTTGGCTATTTATAATTTTTTCTAATTTAATTTTACTGATATTTGCAGTTGTCATTGGGTTTCCTGGAGCTATTATTTCATCAGTAACAACAGTTATTTTAATTGGTTCACTTTCTCCATTTCTTTGAATTGTTAAATCTATTGATGTTCCAATTTCTATATCAAACCTAGCTTCAAGTTTTGAAATTACTCCATTTCTATCAAGACCTAAAATGTCCTCACCATTAATTTCAATTATTTGGTCTCCGCCTTTGATTCCTGCCAAATCTGCTGGGCCCTCAGGGCAAATATCATCAATGCTTCCAGGGTCCCACCCAAATTTGGCACATATGCCTACCCAAGCAATTGAATCTACAATCTCAAGGGAAGACTGCATATCAGTTACAATCTCAAGGGAAGACTGCATCTCAGTTTTAGATTCTGGCGTAGGTTCAAGCTTAGGAGTAGCAGTAGGTTCAGGCACAGGAGTAGTAGTTGGCTTAGGCTTCTCTTCTTCTAATAATTTCTGAGCAACCCTAGCTTCAACAGTAGCATCAATATCAACTTCTGAATTTGGAGCAACCTCACTAGCACATCCAATTATTAGCCCAACAAGCAATATGAATAAAATCTTTTTCATTGGGCTTATTTTACATAAAATTAATTTTGTAAGCCCATCTCTACAAACTTATACATATCTAGAAATAGAAATGGAACCTAACCTTCAAGCATAGTGTAGAGAATTTGAATCCCTTATCCCTCTCCATTTAATTAAATAGATGAAGGAATGGTATGATATATTTGCCTACTTGTAAGAAATAACATTCTTGTTATGGAATAATACGCAAGATTGTTATTATGAGCCGAACTTGTAGGCATAATAGAAATGGAACCTAACCTTCAAGCATAGTGTAGAGAATTTGAATCCCTTATCCCTCTCCACTTTTGACTAAACTTTTGCATTAATAACTATTAATTTACTTTGAATCTAAGAGTTGTTCTAAGCTTTTCTTCTGGCACTTTTCTAAAATCAGAAAGATAGATTTCCTTGTGAGCTTTGGAGGTACGCATGAGCCCATTGGCATAAGTAAAATCTTCCATAATTTTAAATGTTTTATCTTCATCTGAGAATTTTCCAATATGCAGCATTTGCACACATTTCCCCTCGGAAATTTCTTCGAATTTTATGTTCTCCACAAAATCAGTACTTTCTCTTTTTTTTGAAAGCTTTTCTTTCAATAATTCCTTCATTTCGCTATAAAACTCTTTGGTGATAAATGATGGTTGCCTCAACATAAGTGTGTAAACAAAGTCTTCTTTTTTAATCTCTCCAGTAAAATTTTCTATTGCTACTTTATTGATTCCCCAAAAACCTTCGAGTGGGTAAACAGTATAGTCTTGATAGTGAGAAGGCTTAGGTACTGTTTTTTTTAAATTCATTTTAATTGTGTAGGCCAATGAATATAAAGCAGTAATGCAATGACTAAAACGCTCTTCTTCCGGGCTTCCATGTCCTTTAATTGTTATATATTTATATTCTAATACGTTTATTAATGTAGGCACCTCTTTAGGAACATATAAAGTTTTTTCATGCTTTCTCCATTCATGTTTTTTCTCCATTTGAATAATTAATCCTTATATTTTAATTTTTAGTAAGGTCATAAGTTGTCATTTCAAAACTTTGAATTACAGACCCTTTAAAAATCTTCTTTATTTCTTGAACAGCGTGTTTAAAATTGTTCTCAGAGCTAATACCTAAAGCTTCATGAACTAGAATTAGATTAGAAACTTTAGCATCTCTTGCTAAGGTTCCTGCATCTACATGACCCATCATATATTCAGCTTCCGGAGTACCATCAATTTGTTCTTGTAGAGCAATGCATAAACAAACAAGATAATCGGCACCATATGCTAAATCTTTTACTGTTTCGCATGGTCTTGTGTCTCCTGTGAAAACTATACTCAATCCATCAACCTCTAATCTGTAAGCGAGAGAATCGAGGTATGGTTGCACATGTTCGGCAAGAGTTGTTTTTACTCTCCAATTTCTCCTTTCGATTTTTTCGTCGGGATATATGTCTTTTGCTGAAAAATCAGGTAGCTTCCTCGGCAATTTTCCTCCTCTTCTTTGAAAAGAATTTAAACTTAACGAATGATTTGTTCTAGCTATAAGATCATGCGCAAAGGCTCCATCATCCAAACCTATCAATTTTTCAGTTAGACTAACTGTCGGAGGAGGTCCAAATATTTCTAATTTTTTTTCTTTTCCAATGCTTGTTTCCCATCTGGTGAGTAGAAAAGTTGGGTAATCTAAATCGTGATCTGAATGGTGATGGGTAAAAAATAAGGAATTTACATTTCTAGGATCTAAATCCATTTGTATCATTTTGTAAGTAGAAGCTGGGCCACAATCAAACATTATTAATTCATCATCTAATTCAACTATAAAACCAGACCCCCACCTTTCCTTGTTAGGCTGAGGTGTCCCTGAGCCAAGAACATGTAATTTTTTATTACTCATTAGACTATTATTGCCTTTCCTGTCTCTATTTCACAAGATCTGGTTATAATGGTGTAAATAAATAGTAATGTCGCTGCTTTATTTTGAGTGGTAGATTTTGCTTTAATAGGAGTTAATATGACTGATCAAAAAAAATTTCACCTCTCTGAAAACGATATACCTAAACAATGGTACAACGTACAGGCAGACCTTCCCAAACCTTTAGACCCTGCATTGCATCCTGGAACTGGTAATCCTGCTGGACCCGATGATTTCGCACCTCTATTTCCAATGGAGCTTATTATGCAAGAGGTTAGTCAAGATAGATGGATCGACATCCCTGAACCTATTAGAGAAATGTACAAGACTTGGCGCCCAACTCCTTTGATTCGCGCAACAAATTTAGAAAAAGCACTTGGAACCCCAGCTAAGATATTTTACAAATATGAAGGCGTTAGTCCTGTAGGAAGTCACAAGCCAAACACAGCAATTGCTCAGGCTTACTACAACAAAATGGAAGGTACTAAGCAAATTGTTACAGAGACTGGTGCAGGGCAATGGGGTAGTGCACTTGCTTTTGCATGCAGTCAGTTTGGTATTGATTCTAAAGTGTTTATGGTAAGCGCTAGTTACGACCAAAAACCTTACAGAAAATCTATGATGGAAGCTTGGGGTGGTACTGTGACGTCTAGTCCTAGCACAGAAACTGAATCTGGGAAAAAAATACTAGAAGGTGACCCTAAATCTACAGGCTCTTTAGGTATTGCTATATCAGAAGCGGTTGAAGTGGCAGTTCAGAAAGATGACTCAAAATATGCCTTAGGCTCAGTTTTGAATCACGTCCTAATGCATCAAACTGTAATCGGACAGGAGGCAATACTGCAGATGGAGATGGCTGATGCTTATCCAGATATTATTATTGGATGTGCAGGTGGTGGCTCTAACCTCGCAGGAATATCTTTTCCTTTCATTCCAGATAAATTGAAAGGAAAAAATACTCGACTTATTGCAGTTGAACCAGCAGCTTCACCGTCACTAACTAAAGGTAAGTTTGCATATGACTTTGGAGATGCAATTGGTATGACTCCTTTAATGAAAATGCACACTCTTGGCCACACCTTTGTTCCAAACCCAATTCATGCTGGCGGGCTTCGCTATCACGGAATGGCGCCGCTAATCAGCGCTTTATTTGAAGCTGGAATTTATGAGGCTCGTGCTTATAATCAGAATGAATGTTTTGAGTCTGGAGTGCTATTTGCTAAAAATGAAGGAATTATTCCTGCACCAGAACCAACTCATGCAATTAAAGCTGCTATTGATGAGGCTTTAGTGTGTAAGGAAACAGGAGAAGAAAAGAATATACTTTTCCATCTGTGCGGACATGGGCATTTAGATTTATCAGCATATGATAATTATTTCTCTGGAAACATGATCGACTATGCCTTACCTTCAGAAGATATTGATAAGGCAATGGAATCTGTTCCGAAGCTCTAATGATAATTTATAAGTAAAATATGAGTGCCACTATTTGGTTGCAGTTGTTTTTAATTTGTCTCCTCGGGGCTATGTCGCCTGGACCAAGCCTTGCAGTTGTAGGCACAAACACGCTTTCAAAAGGACGTATGCATGGAATTTCAACTGGAATTGGACATGGCTTTGGTATTGTTCTATGGGCTTTTCTTACCGCAGCTGGAATAGCAAAAATTGTAGTTGAAACAAACATTATGTTGATATTAGTGCAATTATTAGGTGCTAGCTTTTTGCTATATTTGGGGATTAGAACCCTTATTGATAAGACTAAGACAGACTTACCAATCTTTAAGCAAAATAAAAATCCTGCCCCATCATATTTAATATCTCGAGCGGCAGGAGAAGGGTTCCTAATATCTTTACTTAACCCCAAGATTGCTTTGTTTTTTCTAGCTATATTTAGCCATTTTGTTCAACCAGATTCTGAATGGAGTGAAATTGCATCAATGGGAATAATGGCAGGAATAATTGATGCAGCATGGTATTCATTTATAGCAATTACTATTGCTAGATCAGGAATAATTCCATTTATTAAAATTCACGAACGTTTGGTTAACAGGATTATCGGAGGGTTTTTTATCTTTGTATCTTTGTATCTATTTATTACTTTGACTAGAAATCTTCTTTAAAAATCAGCATATTTAGCTAAAAATTATAACTCTTCAATATGTATTTCCTGTCACTGATATATCAAAAAATGGTATATTTTCGCCCTCATTTATACTAATAAAGCTTTTAGAGAAAAGACGCTCAGTTACAATAATTACTTGAACTGAAGGCCATGAATATTCACCTGGAGATAACCAAAAATTAACCTTTTCCCCATCTAAAGTTTCTTCAGTCTTGCCTTCTACGTATTTTAGGTCAAAATCCTTTTCCCATATCAATAAATTTTCTATATTGTAGAATGACCATTTTGCTTTTATAGGCCCCTCCTCTAATCCGCCTGAATTAAGAATTTCTAAGCCAAAATCATTAAGATAAATGAAGCTGTATAGAGGTAATTTTTTAGTAGTAAATTCTAAGTTCAGACTGTATTCAGGAGCAGCAGGAACAGGAGTAGCAGTAGGTTCAGGAACAGGAGTAGCAGTAGGTTCAGGAAC
>CAZUHW010000013.1:0-10280 GCA_964620935.1 uncultured Dehalococcoidales bacterium | reverse complement strand
TTTAGGAAACCGGTGCTCTATCCTCTGAGCTACAGGGGCACAAGAAGACATTCTACATTATTTCAATTTTCTTACCTGAACTTTTAATATTATTTATGAGATTTCAATTATTTTTAATTCTGGTATAGGAATTATAATCTTGCCTTTGTAATTATAATTTTCTTTTAGTTCTTTAATAATTTCTTCAGAAAAATTCCATGCAAATAAAAATATATAATCTGGATTATCTTTGATAATTTCGATTGGATCTTTTATAACTAAAGAAGTTCCTGGTATGTATTTGCCTTGTTTTAGATTTGATTTATCGTAAATATTAATTAAGTTTTTACTACCAATAAAATTTATTAGAGTTGATGCTTTAGCAGGTGCCCCATATCCGTAAATTTTCTTATTGCTATCCGATATCTCCTGAAAGAGATTAAGTATATCTTTTTTTATTTCTTTCACTTTATTACAGAAATTAGTTAATTTTTCCCCAATCAGATCTTCTTCAATTTCTTTTTTTAAAAGTTCCTTGAAAGAGTCATTTACCTTATAGTTCTCGCTTTTTGATAAATAAATTCTTAATTGGCCATGATGAACTGGAAGAATTTTTGCATCAAATATTTCTAAGTCATAATTTTTAAATAATTCAGATAAATTTTTTAATGACCAATATGAAAAATGTTCATGATAAATAGTATCAAAAGAATTATCACTAACCATAGAGCCTAAATAATGAATTTCTATAATTATTACTCCCTGGTCAGATATTAAAGTTTTTAATCCCTCTGCAAAGTCCTTTACTTCTGGCGTATGCGCAAAAGTATTTGTTGAAACAATGAAATCTGCCTCTCCATAATTATCTTTAATTTCTTTCGAAAGGCTATTTGTAAAAAAATCATTTATTGTTTTAACACCTTTTTTATTTGCAATATCAGATAAATTTTTAGCTGGATCAATTCCTAAAATATTATTTGTGTAATCCTTAACAGAGTTTAAAAATGTTCCATCATTTGAACCAATATCTACAATAAATGAATTATTATTAATTTTAAATTTATCATTTATATCACTTGAGATTTCTTCTAAATGATTTGTTAGTGTTTTAGAAACAGATGGCATGTAAAAATAATCACTGAATATCTCTTCTTGATTAACAATATTTCCTATTTGTATATGGCTACACCCATCAACACATTTACTAAGTTCAAGTGGATATTTCTTTGCTTCCAATGACTCATCTAAGTTCATTTCTAAATTATTTGCCACAGGACTTTGCCCAAGATCAAGAATAACTTTAATTGATTCACTTTTGCATATAAAACACTTATTCATAAAAAGCTTTGTAATTTTCTTTTATCCATTTGACAGTATTATATATACCTTCATCTAAATTTATTTTTGGAGTCCAATTTAAATATTTTTTTGCAACACTTAAGTCTGCCTTCATATATAAAATTTGCTCTTCATCTGAAGATTCATTACTTTTAATTTCTTTATTGACATCCATAATTGCATAAATCTTCTCAATTATAGTCTTTGTGGATATTGGATTAGAACTACCAATTTCTATAATATTGTTGTGATTTAGATTAGAAAAAATAATCTTTATTAGTGCATCAATTACATCTTCAACATAAATATAATCTCTCATCGAATTAGGATTTCTTAAAATTGGATATTCACCTTTTAATATTTTTATTGCGGATGACTGTATAAGCCTATATTCATGATCTTTAGGGCCATAGGGTGTAAATAATCTTACTTCTGTACCTTTAATATTTTTATTTGAGTTAAAAATTTCAGACGCCTTAAGTTTAGATAATGTATATTTATCAATCTCTGAATTATTTATTTTCATATTTTTTTTAGGTAATTTTGCAGCGCCACTGTTTACAAAGATTAATCTGGATTTTACGTTGAATCTATTAAGGCAATCAATTAGGTTTTTTAATCCGTTAGTATTTATGTTCTCATGATCATTAATGTTTAAAGGTGCAGGGAAGTATCTTGTCGATGCCATAAAAATAATTACATCTGGATTTGCTTTATCTAATACCAGTTCTATATTTTTAATATTTCTGACATCACATTTTATAGATAATAATTTAGTGCTATTTTGATCACTGGAGAAATATTTATTTGAAAAATAAGTGTAAGTTATTTGATCAATTTCATCTAAACCTTCTAACTTTTGAATTAAATGAGTGCCTATAAAACTTGAAGCACCAATTATAAGAATTCTCATATTAGCCCCAATCAAATTCAATATTATTAATGTTTAATTCCTCTGATTCTATATCTCTATGCTCTTCATTTGAAATGTTGGCAAGTAAGCTTATCTCATCCCCTATACACTGAAATCCAAACCAATAATTTGGTGGAATAGTAACCATTTTGTAGTTATTTTTTGAAATTACTTCTGAAATGAATTTCCCTTCTCTTTCTTGTATAACGACTTTTATCTCACCTTTAACAACTATTAAATTTGAGGTCATACTTTTGTGTCTTTTCCAGGCTTTAATTTCATTTGGATTTATTTCTGAAAAGTAAACTTCTTTCACGTCGATATTTTCATTCTCAGATTTTAAAAAACCTTTTAATAAGTCGCCTTTTTCATTGGCAACTATTGAAAGCTTTCTAATATTTATTTCGCCCATCAGTTTGCCCAAAGATAATTTTTATTTCTGGCTATTTTTACATAATCTTCAATTTGATTTTCAGTTCTTAAGAGAATGGTTTCAATTTCATCATTAGAATAAAATTCTTTGTACCAGTCACATGAAAAATTAATCATTTCATTAAAAGATAAGTTTGGGGACCACTCTAGCATCTCATTTGCTTTTTTACAGTCTAATTGTAGAAGACCTGCCTCATGAAAATCTTCAGTATGTTTTACTGTAAAGGAATCATTTTGATTATCAAATCCCCACCTTTCAGATAAACCTTTTATAAGTTCTTCAACCGTTTTATTACTTGTATCGTTTGGGCCAAAATTAAAACTTTCACCATTCAAATTATTATCAGAATAAAGTTTATAGGCTAATGCTAGATATCCACTCAAAGGTTCTAAAACATGTTGCCACGGACGTGTTGATAACGGGTTTCTAATATGTAACTTTTCACCCTTATTCCATGAAGTTACTGCATCAGGAACAATTCTATCTTTCCCCCAATCTCCTCCTCCAATCACATTTCCTGCTCTTGCAGAAGCAATAACAGAATTATATTTATGATCCTTAAAAAAGGAATGAAAAAAGGATTTAATAATTAGTTCAGCAGCACCTTTTGATCCGCTGTAAATATCTTTGCCTCCCAAAATATCGTTTTCTTCATAGCCTCTTTTAAGTTCAAGATTATCGTAGCATTTATCGCTAGTAATAATTACAGAAACTACTTTATAAGGTTGATTTTTGACTGAATTCAGAATGTTTGCTGTACCTAAAACATTTGTTCTTATTGTAAATAATGGATCTTGATATGAAACAGATACAAGAGGTTGTGCTGCTAAATGAAATAAGAACTCGGGCTGTATCTTAGTAACTATTTCATTTACTTCAGAAGGGTTATTTGCAATATCAATTTTGGAAAATGATTGTAATTTATTTTCAAGATTTAAAGACTCAAACATATTCAGGTCAGATGGAGGCATATATGAAATTCCATGAACAGATGCTCCGAGTTTATTTAACCATAATGATAACCAGCTGCCTTTAAACCCTGAATTACCAGTGATTATTACTTTCTTTCCTTTAAACAAATCATTAAACATTATTTTCCAACCAAGGTATTTTTTGGGACTTAATCATTCCATCTAAGTATTCTTTTTCTCTAATATTATCCATGCATTGCCAAAAACCATCATGTTTAAAAGCATATAATTTTTTCTCTCTAGCTATGACATCTAAGACTCCATACTCTAAATCACAATCTTCTCTATCATTAAGATAATTAAATACACTTTTATTAAAAACAAAAAAACCTCCATTTATAAACCCAGTTTGCATTTGAGGCTTTTCTTCAAATTCATCAACTCTATCGCCATCTAAAGCAACAAATCCAAATCTTGATGGTGGCCTTACTACAGTCATAGATGCTTCTCCGGCATGACTATTATGGAATTCAGCTAAACTATTAATATTTATATCACTTACCCCATCCCCATACGTGACATGAAAATTATCTGATGAAACATATTTTTCAGCTCTCTTTAGCCTTGCACCTTTTTCAGAATTTATTCCAGTGTCAATGAATTCAATGTCCCACTCCTCTTCTTGCGAATTTTCTTCAAACCAATCTTGAATCACAGAACCTTTGTACCCTAAAGTAAGAAGAAATCTTTTATGGCCTTGATTTGAGTACATTTTCATTATGTGCCAAAGAATCGGCTTGTCACCAATATCAATCATTGGTTTCGGCTTGTCATAAGTTTCATCACTCATTCTAGAGCCTCTCCCACCACAAAATATTATTACATCCATATAAAAATTAACCTCCAAAGATTTTTTTATATTATCTTGTTTTCAATAATCTTCCTATCAGGGCCCATATTGATTAGCGAAGTCCCTTTACTCAATATACAATTCTTCAATTTATAATTTTCAATTCTTGATCCACCCAATATTACGCAGTTTTCAACTACTGAATTTAATATATTTACATTTTCTCCAATAGAAGTGTAATTAATAATTTGCGACTCCAATAGTTCTGAATTGGTTGAGGCACAACTGAAAGAATCTATTGTAGTTCCCTGGGCATTAATCTTTTTTATATCTTTTGAGCCTTTATTACTGATCAATTTATATTCATTTGCTTTAAGATAATCAATAATATTTCCGGTATCCACCCACCAACCATCTATAATTTGTGTATCAACGATGTCATCAGACTCCAAAGAGAGCTTAATAGCATCGGTAATTTCATACTCGCCTCTTTTTGAAAGTGAAATTTTTTCAATATGATCAAAAATTTTATTATTGAAACCATAAATTCCTGTAACGGCTAATGAACTTGGAGGGTTCTCAGGTTTTTCAACTATCTTAATCAGATTTCCATTTTTATTAATTTCAGCTACCCCAAATTTTCTTGGATCAGTAACAGATTTTATAGATATTATGTTGTTTTTATTTAATTTAAACTTAGAAACTACTTTACTTATGCCGTTCTCAAATAGATTGTCACCTAAATAAAGTAAAAAATTATCATCTTGAATAAAATTTTTAGAAATTTTTACAGCATGAGCGACTCCGAGTTGCTCTTCCTGCAAGATCATTGAAATTTCGAATTTTGAATAATTTTTTTTAGTAAATAATGAGATTTCATCAATATTTTCATCTGAGACTACAATACCAATCTCTGTTATTCCATTTTCTACAATTTCATCAATTACATAACAAAGAGTCTCTTTTCCTGCTATAGGCATTAAAGGTTTAGGTGTTTTTTTTGTTGCAGGATATAACCTAGAACCTTTTCCTGCGGCCAAAATTAATGCTTTCATAATAAAAAAAACTATTTATAAATTAAATCTAATATTATTAGGTTAATACAATTTTATAAAAGGAACGACTTAATTTTTTTTAATATTACCGATTATTTATTTGAAAATAATTAGGGGATGAGGTATATTTTTTATAAATATCATAAAATATAATGATATAAAAATTAATTAGGATATTACTATGAATAAATATAAATTATTTGACTTTGACACAACAAAGTACCCTTTCAGAGAAACCGTTGAAAAAATGATGGAAGTTAATCAGCTTGATATGATTCATGAAGTTTTTAAGTTTCCAGAAAAATTAGAAATTATTAAAGACCAAAATACTATACTGCACGATAAATTCTATGAAGAAATGAAGAAAGAGGAATTTACTGAGCTTTATCAAGGATTTGTTAGAGAATTTATAAGTAAATTAGATATGTTTGAAGGAGAAGAAATTCTTTACCAAACTTTTCCATCTTTCAGAATTCATCAGCCAAATAATATAGCTGTCGGGCAATTTCATAGAGATTCTGATTTTGGGCATAATACTCATGAAATTAACTTTTGGTTACCTTTTACGAATGCATGGGACACAAATGCGGTTTGGATTGGGGATCTAGATACTGACGATCATGAATGCATGGAAGTTAATTACGGTCAGGTATCTCATTTTGATGGTGCAAATTCACTTCATGGAAACAAAGATAATTTGACAGGAAAGTCTAGGATGAGTATTGATTTTAGAATCTTTCCTATGAAATATTATAATCAACAAGATCAAGAACAGACTGAAACTCTTACTCAAAAAAAGAAGTTTGTTATTGGTGAATATTGGTCTGAATTGTAATTTTAAGTTAATTCCAGACTCATATTAATAACTTTTGTTCATTGAAAAAATATATTTCAAAATATAATATAAATCTATGGATAAATTCAAAGAATCAAGAAGGATACCATCTGCCGGTCCATCAATTACTGAAGCTGAAGTAGATCTAGTTTCTAAGGCAATAAAAGACGGCTGGGGTCCTAAAATGTCTTATTACATTGATGAATTTACAGATGAATTTTCAAAATATGTAGGAATGAAATATTGTCTTCCAACCTCTCACTGCACCGATGCAATACATTTAGCAATGCTAACTTTAAATTTGAAGCCGACCGATGAAGTTATAGTGCCAGATATGACATGGGTTGCTTCAGCTGCTCCAGTGATCTATGTTGGCGCAAAACCTGTATTAGTTGATGTTGATCCAAAATCTTGGTGCATTACAGCTAATCAAATTGAGAAATCAATTACCCCCAATACAAAAGCAGTTGTAGTGGTTGATCTTTTAGGAAATATGCCTGAATGGGATGAAATTATTAAAGTATGTAAAAAAAATAACATTATTATTATTGAAGATGCATCAGAAGGAATAGGGGCAACATACAAAGGAAAGCTTGCTGGTGCATTTGGAGATATTTCTCTCTTTAGTTTTAATGCAACTAAGCTTATTCAATCTGGACAAGGTGGAATGCTTTGCACAAATAATGAGAATATTTATAAATCAGCTAAGCTTATGTCGCACCATGGTATGGATAAACCTTTAGATGGGGTAGGTAAATATTATTGGTCAGATATTCTTGGATATAATTATGGCTGGACAAATATTCAAGCAGCATTGGCATTAGCTCAATTAAAAAGAATAGATGAATTATTGAGTTATAAAAAATGGCTTTTTAATAAATACGATGAAGACTTAAAATCAATTCCAAATCTGGTATTAAGCCCTTCAGAAGAGAATGTAAATCATACTTATTGGATCACAACTGCATTGATTAATGATTATGGAATAACTAAAGAAGAGTTCAAAAAAATATTAGACAAAAATAATATAGATATTAGGCCAATTTTCTATCCGCTTAGTGCAATGCCTCCATTTGAAAATTATGTGCAAAAAAATATGAATGAAGTAAATCCTGTTACTTACGAGTTATCAAAATATGGGGTATGTTTACCCAATGGAAATAATCTAGATGATGATGATGTTGAGTATGTTTGTCATTATTTTAAAAAAGCTTTAGGAATTAATAGTTAGCTTTTCGAAAAATAAGTTTTCATATCAATCCAAAGAGCCACTCTTCTTTTCAATGAAAAAATTGTTATTAAATAAATAGATACTATGATGTTTATTGGATTGTAGATTTTTTTTATACCAAGTTCATAAAATATCTTCCAGCACATAAATAGAACAGGAAAATAAAGACTTAAACTTGGTTTTCTATTTCCAATTTCTCTTGGACTACGAAATCTTGCAGTTAGTTTTATATATTTTGATTCCCATGTTTCAAAATGTTCTTCTTCATCTCTAAAATATCTTCTGTCACGCAAAACTTCATCAACTCTAATAATTTTTCCTAACTTTGAAATCTGATAAATAAGGAAAACATCAGCCCAAAGCACTGAATCAGAAAAAAGTGTTGTCTTTTTTAATGCCTCTCTATCAAACATTCCCATTACGATATCTCCGCTACCTCTTATTATCCAAGGCAATTTCAACAATCTTAATAATGAACTTTTATTCAGTAATTGAAATCCAGTATTTTTTTTATGGATTATAATTTGGCTATTTTTATCAATATTAGATACGTTTGAAAAAACCAGAGAAATATTTTTTGAACTTGTAATTTTATTCAGTAATTCTTCAACGAAATTCCTATTGTATCTATCATGTGCGCCTATCCACGCAAAATATCTTCCTGTAGATTTTTTAAATATCAGATTAAAATTATTTGAAAGTCCTATATTTTCATCATTTTTAAATATTTTTATTCTTTTATCACTTCGAGAATATTTTTCTAATTTTTCATAACTATCATCATCAGATCCATTATCAATCGCAATGATTTCAATATTTTCATAAGTCTGTTTTAGTAATGAAAGCATTGTTTCATCAAGAAATTCTGATTCGTTATAAACGGGAAGGCCTAAGCTAATTTTAGGTTTAATATCTGACATTTTGAATATTTATTCTACATTATATATAAATTAATTTCCTTCTCTGGCAGCAGGCTGAAGTGAATTAAGAGTCAATTTTGTATAAGATAAGAATATGGGGAAATTACTTAAATATATTTTTGTAATCTTTCTATTTCTATTTTTTACTCCACAACTTTCTGTTCAAGCCGATCAATTTGAAATAAAAGATGATCTAATTCAATTCTTTGATAAGCCTACTCTTGATGGAAGAATGGTGTTTTCGGTCAAACTAAAAGATAAAGGTAATCATGATCTTTGGATAATGGATGCAGATGGAAGTAATATACGCCACCTCACTGATACAGATTATAACGAAGTTGACCCTACTATATCACCAGACGGGCAATATGTTGCTTTTGCACATGATAGAGAAGGAGACTGGAGAATAGGGATAATGAATATAGATAATCCTGATCCCAATGATCCATGGCCAATTACCTTTTATGATGACCAAAGACACCCAGACTGGGGAGACAATGGACTCATTGTCTTTCAGTCAAATCAAGAAGGAAAGTGGAGCATATGGTCTAAAAATCCTTTTATGAAAGGTGATCTTTACGGACAAGACCTTAAGGAAGAGAGTAATCTTATGGTGCAGGATGGTGTGGAAGTGGAGAATGATATAAAACGACCCTCATATAGTAAAGATGGTAGGTATTTAGCTTTTGCTACAAATAGAGACGGCCAAAATCCTGACAATAGAATAAATAGAATCTGGGTCTTGGACAGACAAACTCGTACATCAAAATCAATTCCTCGTAATATGGTAAAACAGGGTGATGATCCTGAATTTTATAAAGGAAGAAATTGGTATCCAGATGCAAATGGTCTTCCTGTAATTGCGTTTGTACAAATTAAAGATGGAAAACCAACTATAAGATGGTCAAATATAGATGGATCCGGAGGTGGAAGGCTTACCGATAGAATGCCTGGAAATATTGCAGCAAAAAACCCTAAGTTTGGTCCCGAAAGATCACAAGAAGTATTGGCTTTCTTAACTGAGAAAAGTCCTAATGCTGGATGGAAAATTGCAGTAATGGATATTCACAGAGGTCAAAACATGCCTCCTGTTATTGTTACTCCACCTTCAATGGGAGCATCTATAGATTCTTTTGATTGGGGACCTTTTCCAGGAAAGAATACTAGATCAGGCTCTCAAGGCACCAAGATGAATCCGGGAGGCACAAGAAATAATATGAATGATTTGGATGAGGAGAGGCGGATTAAGCAAAATGAGCTTGAAAATGAAATGAGAAGGTTGGAGGAAGACCAAAGGCTTAAAAGGCAAGAAATGGAGATGGAACTTAGGCGTAAAGAAGATTTATCTCGAGAGGAAGAAAATAGACTAAGGAGAGAAATGGAGATGGAGATGGAGAGAGAGAGGATGGAGATGGAGAGAGAGATGATGGAGATGGATATGGAGATGGAGAGAGAGAGGATGGAACAACAAAGAGAGATGATGAGAAACATGGATGGAGATGGAGGTCGTGACGATTTCTTTGAGCCTGATGAAAGATGCTTTATAGAAAACGAAGAAGAATCCAGAGGTCTTTTTGGTAATATAGAAATAGGGTCTGAGATTGATTGCAATGAAACCCAAGGAATGCAAGATAGGCTAAGAGACCCAACTACACTAGCAATGCTTGGTCTTGTTGTAACAGTTGGCGCCACAATGCTTCAAATGCTTAGAGGAAATTAAAATAATTTCAACTTCCTCTAATGAATAAAATATCTAAAAATATAGTTATGTAAAATTACCCTCTGATCATGCCTCTGCCAATAATTATTGACCAT
>CAZUHW010000012.1:0-13778 GCA_964620935.1 uncultured Dehalococcoidales bacterium | reverse complement strand
AGAAACATAAAAGTAACTTTTTTGACTTCATCTCAAGATGATAATTTCTATATAGAAAACAATAAAAATATGAAAAAAATATACATAGGGGATAAATCTGCAAGGACATACCTATTTAGAAAGCTTTCAGTAGACATAATGGTTATGAGCACTCCAAGTTTGCAATCAATGCAGTTGAAAAGAGAGAGGAATTCAAAGTATTTTTATGTTCATCACTCTCCAATGAGCACACATATGATTTATGAAGAAAATGCATTTGATAATTTTGATGGAATATTTTGTGTAGGCCCATATCAAATTAAAGAAACTTTAGAAAGAGAAGAAAAGTATTCGTTAAAAAAGAAAAGGCTATTTGAGTCGGGTTATTCCAATTTCGATGAATTACTAACTAATAAAAAAATGGTTAAAAATGATGAAATTCTTATTGCTTCTTCGTGGGGCAAAAATTCGATTGTAAATACATGCTTAAATGAATTAATTTCTAAACTAATTAGTTTGAATTATAAGGTTACATTTAGGCCTCATAATATGAGTTTTAAAAATGACAAAAAAAAATTAAACAATGCTATTAATAATTTTAAAGAAAAAGATAATTTCAAATTAGATTTAAACCCAGATTCAATCGAATCTATTAATAATTCTAAACTTTTAATTACAGACTGGTCAGGGATTGCTTTTGAATATTATGTTATCAATAATAAGCCTATCTTATTCGTAGACACTCCTCCTAAAATAAATAACAAAAATTACACTAAGCTTTCTGAAAAACCTCTGGAAATAACCATGCGTGAAGAAATAGGAGAAATATTAAATATCAATGAAATAAAAAAATTAGATAAAAGCAGTCTTCAAGAGAAAATTATCTTGGCATCAAAAAAAGTTAATGAGTCTGAAAAATTTATTTCCAAAAATTTCTACAATCTTGGCAGATCAGTTAACGTAATATGTGATCAAATTGAAGAATTAATTAATTAAAATGTCCCAAAACTCAAATTCAAATAAGATAGACGTGGTTATTTTAGGAGCTGGTCCTCCATCATCAGGTAATATACCTTCAGCTCTAAAACAAATAAATTCAAGAAACAATGTACTTGGATGGCAATTAGATTGTTTTAAAGAAATTAATAATTTAAATAAAGTCTACTTTGTTGGGGGGTACGAAATTGAGCAAGTTGAAAAAAAATTTTCTTCTTTAAATATTATTCATAATAAAGAATGGAAAGACGGCGGAATATTAGGTTCATTATTCAAATTACCCTACGAAGAAAAAGATGTGATTATAACTTATTCGGATACATTATTTAGGAAAAAATTTTTAGAGGAATTATCAACTTCAAATGCAGAAGTTTCTATAACTATAGATAGTTTATGGGAAAACAGGTATGAAAATAGATCAGAACATGACATAAATATTGCAGAAAAAATAAATATAAAAAATGAAGATAGATCTCAAGAGGTTGAATTTGCGGGCCTGATTAAACTCAAAAAAAATGTATTTAAAAAAATAGCTGATCATAAAGATTCTATTGAAGGCAAATCATTAATTGACCTGATCAAATATTTAGAGAATCAAAATTATTCTTTAGATTTTTTTGATGTTAAAGGTAATTGGTCAGAATTAAACTCACCAAATGATTTAGTTAAGTTCATTTTAGGCACAAAAGCAGAATCATTAAATCGACTCTATCCTATGGTTACTAAATGCAAGATAGGAAAAAATTATTTTTTTGACGTTAGAGAGTGGAAGGAAAGCAAAGGTTTAATAATTGAAAATATCCAGAAAAACTTTCCAAATAAAAAAATTGTAATTAGAAGTAGCTCAGCAGAAGAAGATTCATGGCAAAAATCTTCAGCTGGCTTATTTAAATCATTCATAAATATAGACACCACGAAAAAAGATTTAATTGCCAGTAAAGTTCAAGAGGTTATCGATTCTTACGAAACTCAAAATTTATCAAACCAAAAAGATCAGGTGCTAATTCAAGAATTTGTTGAAAATGTTGAAATTTCTGGTGTTGTTTTTACTTGTGACCTAGATACTGGAGCGCCTTATTACAAGATAAATTTTGATGATAGCGGAAAGACAGATTCAATAACATCCGGAGCATCTAAGAAAAACAGGAATATTGTTGTAAGTAAATTAAATTTTAAAAAAGAAGAGGGAATATTAAAAGAAATTAATCCTTTATTAGAGGCAATTCAAGAAATTGAAGCATTATTAATTTATGACAAATTAGATATAGAGTTCGCAATCGATAAAGAAAAAATTATACATATATTTCAGGTTAGGCCTATAGTTGTTGATCATTCCGACAATGAATATAACCTCGATATTTTTAAAAATAATGTATTGAATAACGTTAATAATTATAAAGACAAAAATGATCTATCAATAAAAAATTTTAATCATAATTTAATATATTCAAATATGCCTGACTGGAATCCAGCTGAAATAATAGGAACAAAACCATATCCATTAGCATTCAGTCTTTATAGGGAAGTAGTAACTGATAAAATTTGGGCAAAACAGCGTGAAGAATTTGGATATAAATCACTTAATAATCATCCTCTTCTAACTTCTTTTTCTGGGCAACCTTATGTAGATTGTAGCCTTAGTTTCAACTCTTTTATACCAAAAAAAATTACTGAAGAACTATCAAAAAAATTAGTTTGTGCTTATTTAAAAATGCTCTCTAAAAATAAAGAACTGTTTGACAAAATTGAATTTGAAATTGCGTTCACATCTTGGATTCCAAATTTCAAATATGAAGCTAAAAAAAGATTATTAAAATATGGGATAACAGAAAAAGAAATAAGTATTTTAGAAAAAGAGTTAAAAAAAATTACATCTAACGGAATAGTAAAATTTAATGAATATATATCAAAAATTAATCATCTTGAGAATTTACGAGAAGAAGTTCAAAAATCAAATGATTCTGACTTAGTAAAAATTATAAAATTAATTAATGATTGTAAGGAATATGGCTCATTGCCATTTGCTCATGCTGCCAGGAATGGTTTTATATCGACAATATTCTTAAAAAGTTTTGTAAAACTAGGAATAATTTCAGATAAAAGATTTAATGAATTTTTTCAATCAATAAAGACTGTTACTGCAGAATTCGAAGAAGATTTAATTAAATTAAATTTAAATAAAATTAGTATGGCATCCATTATCAAAAAATATGGCCACCTAAGACCAGGAACTTACGAAATAACAACAGAACCATACTGGAAAAATCCTCAAAAATATTTATCATCATCGTCAAAAAAACAGAAGAAATATAAATTATTTAGATTCTCAAATAATGAAGAAAAAGAGATTAAAAAAGCTATAAAAGAACTAGATAATGGAATTGATTTTGATACTTTTGAAGACTACTTAAGAAGGTCTATACAGGAGAGGGAGAGAGTAAAATTTGAGTTTACAAAAAATATAAGCCAAGTTATGGATATTCTTGAAAATTGGTGTGCATCTCAAAATATTTCTCTTAATGATATTAAATTCATTGAATACAAAGACATACTAAAATATGAAAAAGATAAGGATTTAGAATCATTAAAAAAGATAATTAGCAAAAATAAAAATGAATTTACCTACACTAAATTAACTAATCTTCCAGATCTAATTGACCATCAAAATGATTTTTATTTCTTTGAATACAATGATGCACAACCAAATTTTCTAACAAATAAAAAAATAATTTCCGAGGTCACAGATAATTTAACTTCACCAAAATATATAATTAATAAAATTATTCTTATTGAGAATGCAGACCCAGGCTTTGATTGGCTCTTCAGTCATGATATAGGAGGGATCATAACTAAATATGGTGGTGCAAATTCGCATATGGCTATAAGGTGTGCAGAAATTGGAATTCCTTCTGCTATTGGTGTAGGAGAAGCCTTATTCGAAAAATTAAAATCATATAAAATTATAGAACTTAACTGTACAAATAGAATAATAAGAAAAGCATAATGATAAAAATTGGAATCACACAAAGAGTACATTTTATAAAAGAATATGGAGAATATAGAGATCAACTTGATCAAAATTGGTCAGAACTTTTTTCAGAGATTGGGATGATTCAAATTCTATTGCCAAATAACTCAAAGATAATTGATGATAAGGCTATTGATAGCTTTAATTTAGACGGAGTTATTCTCAGTGGCGGAGAATTCTTAGATGAAAAAAATAAGGATTATAACAATGGCCAAAAAAGAAGAGATGCGTTTGAAAAAACATTAATTAATTACTGTATAACAAAAAAGATTCCAATTTTAGGTGTTTGTCGGGGAATGCAATTTTTAAATAATTTTTTTGGTGGAAAAATCAAAAAAGTTAATGGACACGTTGCCATCCCGCATGAAATAAAAAATTCTTCGAAATTCTCTTTTCCAAACAAAGTTAACAGTTTCCATGAATATGGAATTAATGAGAAAGATTTACCAAATAATTTCGAAATACTTGCAACAGACCTAGAAGGCAATGTAGAAGCATTTTCTGATAAGAAAAATAATTTAATGGGGATAATGTGGCATCCTGAAAGAGAAGCTCCATTTAATACACTAGATTTAGAATTAATAAAAAGTTTTTTTAAAATATGAAAGCATTAATTTTGGCTGCAGGCCAAGGAAAAAGGTTAGGAAAAGCATCTAAGAATAAACCTAAATGTTTAGTAAATCTTTTTGGAAAATCGTTACTTGAAAGACAAATTGAAGTTCTTAAAAATAACAATATTAATGATATAAACATTGTTTCTGGCTTCAAATCAGAATTATTGAATAATTATGGTTTAAAAAAATTCCATAACAAGGATTTTGAATCAACAAATATGGTTTTCTCAATGTTTACTGCTAAAGATTTATTTATTTCTAATTCTGAAGATTTGATAGTTTCATATGGAGACATAATTTATGAAAAGAAAAATTTAGAAAAGTTAGTAACCACTAATGCAGAAGTGTCAATTATGGTCGATTTAAACTGGAAAAATTTATGGTTAAAAAGATTCGAAGATCCATTATCTGATGCAGAAACAATGAAATTTGATAAAGATCTAAATATCTTGGAGTTAGGTAATAAAACTACAAATTATGATGATATAAATGGGCAATATACAGGCCTTATAAAATTTAGAAAAGATTCATTAAATAAAATTCATGAAATATATCAAAAATTGAAAGGTAATAGATCAATAGGCTACCAAAATCTTTATATGACGGATTTCATCCAAATCTTAATTGAAAAGAAAATTGAAGTTAAAGCATCATTAGTCAATGGTGGATGGCTTGAAATAGATACTGAGAGTGACTTAATTAATTACAAATCTCTTGAAAAAAGAGGAGAATTAAATACTTTTTATAGTCAATAAGTTAAGATAATTAAATGAAAATTTTACGTTTTTTACATCTTGTTAATCCTATAATATTAGGTCTATTTTTCATATTATTTCTCTATACTTCAAATCTTGGAGAAGGAATAAAGGCTATTGAAATTTTTTCGTTATTTTTTTCAGTATCTATATTTTCATGCTTAGTTTTTTCTATCTCTTTCTTAATTTTTAGGGAGTTAAATAAAGCATCTTTTCTTTCAATTATTTTATTATTTGCATTCTTCTCATATGGATATTTTTATGATTTGTTTAATGAAATTGCCATAGTAAAAGAAATTTCAAGACATAGATACTTAGTGCCAATAATATCTATTCTTTCCTTATTACTCATTTTAAGAACTTATAGAAAAAATTATGATTATAAAAAATTTCTATTCATTTTATCTATATCATTATCTGTATTGATTCTTATTAATTTATCTCAAGTATTAATTTTTAAATTGAACCCAACAAATCCTATTAGTAAGAATTTGAACATAGAAAATAGTGTGAACTTAGATCTGCCAGATATTTACCATATTGTATTAGACATGTATCCAACAGAAGATATTCTAGAAACAAGATTTGATTTTGATAATAAATATTTTTTAAGCCAACTAAACTCTCTTGGATTTAGGAAAGAAAATTTAAAAGCAAATTACATAAGAACAAGATATTCTTTGCCATCAACTATTAATATGAAACATTTTTATAACGCTAGTGCTGATGAAAAAAAATATATGGATGAAACTCAAAAATCATTTAATAAATCTGTTGAAGCTGATGTGGCAAGAAAGCTTGGGTATAAAATATATGAAATCTCAACAAATGATGTGAAAAATTTTTATTCATCATTTTTTGGAGATTTTTCAAGAATATTTGTCAGGACAAGTATGTTGAGAATTATTGATGATTCATCTATACCAATTCATAATTTTTGGATAAATAAAAATCAAAAATATTTTCAAGAAAATGTTTCTAATCTAATTAAAATATCAGATAAAGAAGATAAAACTTGGACTTACTTTTATAGCAGGCCACCACATCCTCCATTTATTTTCAATGAAGACGGAACAAAAAATCTTAATGCAAATCCTTATAACACATTCGCTGAAAATTTAAGTGACCCATGGAATGAAAAGGAAACAAAAAATTTTATTAACCAATTAAAGTATGTAAATAACACTATTATAAAAACTGTAGAAAAAATTATTTTAAATTCAAAAAACTCAATCATAATCATACAGTCTGATCACGGCGTTTATAATGTTTCTGGTGAATACTCAATGAATAATAATGAACCAATGTCTGATGAAATTTATGAAGAATTATTTTCAACAATAAATTTTATTTATAGTCCAAATAATTGTATTGATGAAACCCATAATATTGAAACCAACATAAATATTATTTCTACTCTAATAAGAGAATGCCTAGATATAAATATTAGTGACCAAGAGAATTTACAATTTTGGAATGATAGAAATATCGAAGAATTTATATTAATCAAATAAGCTAAATTTAGGTCATAAAAATTGGGGGGCGATGAGGGACTCGAACCCCCGACCCTCTCGGTGTAAACGAGATGCTCTACCAGCTGAGCTAATCGCCCTAGTAAAATAACAAACATTTATTATAACTGTTGTAGAAAATATTACTACAGTATAATTAGGGTATTATGAACCAAGAATCAAAAAAAGTACCTCAATTTTATCAGGATGAAGATTATAATTTTCCATATCATCATCTTCCTCAATTAAATAATGGAGCCTGGAATTTTGGAATATCATGGTTTCATTCATTCGATTACTTAACTCTAATAGAATTCATATTAAAAAAAATTAATGCAAAATCTCCAAAAAAAATTCTAGATTTTGGATGTGGAGATGGAAGGCTAACAAAAGAAATTATTAATAACTATGATTCAGAAATTTATGGAGTAGATATATCCAATAAAGCCTTAACTTTTGCAAAACTTTTTTGCAATGAAAAAGAAGATAATAAAATATTTTTCAATAATTTATATGAATTGCCAAATATTGAATTTGATTTCATTATTGCGACTGAAGTTCTTGAACATATTGATGAAAAAGAGTTGCCAGAGATATTAAAAGGTTTAAGTAAAATTATTAGTGATGATGGAGTTTTTTTAATAACTGTGCCAAGTGTAGTAAGACAACCAATTCCTAAAAAACATTTCAGACATTATGACCTAGCATTGCTAAAAGAGCATGTAAGTAATTATTTTGATATTGAAGAATTATTTTACTTAAACAAAAAATCTATCCTATCCAAAATTTTAAGAAGATTAATGCACAATAAATTTTTTACTTCTAATTTGTCTTCTTATAACAATCTAGTAACTAAAATTTATAAGAAATACATCTTTTATGGACAAGAAAGCAATGGGCAGAATATCTCTTTAATTCTTAAAAAAAAGTCTACCTAATTATATATTCCTCAATTTGCTCTAAAGAAGCATATCCTTGAAATTTAGCAATAATCATCCCGTTTTTTGCCACTACATATAACCACTGTCCTTCATCAACTCCCCATTCTTCAATAATCGGATTAATCTTTTTTTTATCAAAATCATTTTTTAATTCGACAGGATTTAGATATGTCTCAATATGAATTATAGGCAATGATTCATATTTATTGCCTAATTCATAAAGAGTATCTATTTGTGGGCCACAAGTAGGGTCTATACAAAAAGCTGGGCTCATAAAAGCAACAATAAATAATTCATTGGTATTTAAAAGTTGATCTACTTTATTTTCATAAAATGAACTACTTAATGGTGTGCCAGTCGAAAGATTTTCAATAGATGTTTCATTGATTGTTAAATTATTTGATTTAGGAGCCCTGTCACCCACACTTAATGAATTAGAAATCTCTTTCACGAAAAAACTTACATATCCATCACCTAAACTAATTCTCCATTTTCCACTTTTTTCAAAATCAATTATCTCAGTATATAAACCATTATTTAGGTCGATGTCGTAATAATCAGGAAAGCCAACGAATTTCAATTCTTTTTTAAATTTTGGATATCCTCCTTCGCCGCTAAAAGAAGCTTCTACAGATTCTTGATTTAGTAATCCGTTAGTATCTGCGAAGGCGACTGAAAATCTATTGGTACCTATTTGAAGATCTTCTGTAGCTATGAAAATCTGCACATTTTCATGATTTGAGCATGAAAATAATAATGAAATAAGTAATATTAATAATATATTTTTTGCCATTAAAAACCTTCCTCGTAAGAACCAAATGTGAAGGCAAATACAGATATTCCTTTATCTTGAGGGAGTAAAGTTAGTACTTTTTCAGTATATTCTGGGAGGATCAGAATAGAGTACATTTTAGGGTCTTCAATATTTATATAACTCCTGCCTTCATCATCAAAATTAATATCTACACCAGCTTCATCTTCTTTCAAAAATTTTCCATCTAGCTTAACAAGGAGTCTAGATTTATTATTGCTTGAAAAAACTCCATTAACACTTTTAGATCTGAACTTAAAAGACAAGTATTCACTTTCAGAAGGAGAACTGTTTTCTGATATCACACTTTCAAAATCATTATTCCAATTGCCACTTAAATAAAATTTATTATGAGAATACTCATAGTCATCACCATATTCGTGTGAACTTCCTATATTGTCATAGTAGTCAACATTTCCACAATAAATACCTCCGTAAGAAAGATTTCTTTCACTTCCCATATATAACTCTCTAGTCATTCTATAAAATGGTTTTTCGCCATCTGCATTCTTATCATTCATGCCAGAACTCTCTCCATAAAAACCGCCAAATACAGATTCATCAATTTCTTGATTTTCAATTTTTCCTAATTCTTTGCCAGACATATCTTTATTCTGCTCCTCTAGAAGTTTTCGAATTTCTTTTTCGGTTTCAACATACCCTCCTTCCCCAAAATGAGAGTACACAACCTCTCCTCTAGCATTAAACAAATATTTTGCCGGCCAATACCTATTATTAAACTCATTCCAAATATCGAAATCATTATCTAGAACAATTGGGTGGCTTAAATTATGCTTTTTAGTTGATTCCTTTATGTTCTTAATTTTCTTCTCGAATTCAAATTCAGGTGTATGAACCCCGATTATTACTAAACCATCATCTCTGTATTTACTATCCCACTCATTGATAAAAGGGAAAGTTCTTATGCAATTAACACATGTATAAGTCCAAAAATCTATTAAAACTATTTTACCTTTACCTATTTGATTCCCAATTGAAATTGGATCAGAATTAATCCATTCCATGGTTTCGTAGTTTGGAATTTCATGTTGAGGCGTAATGTATATTTTTGGTTCAGAATTAATATCTTCTGAACAAGAAAATAAAATTACAGAAAAAATTAATATAGATAAATATTTTTTAAGCAATTTCTAGTCCATCGTATTGTTTTATCCATGCCAAGCCTTCTTCAGTTGTATTTTCTGGCTTATATTCGGCTCCAATAAATCCTTTATAACCCAAATCATCAATAAATTTGAATATATTCGAATAGCCAATTTCTCCTTTCCCTGGCTCTAGTCTTCCCGGGACATCTGCAATCTGAAAATGGCCTATTATATCTATATTTTTCTTAATATTATTCATGATGTTCCCTTCCATTAACTGCATATGATAAACGTCATATTGAAGGCCGAAATTTCTATGAGAAACATCTGATACTACTTTTGCTCCGTCTTTCGAATTTGATATAAAAAACCCAGGCTGGTCAAAAGTATTGATTGGCTCAATAAGTAATCTTGTTCCGCATTCTTCAAACAAAGGTGCAGCATAAGAAAGATTTTCTATAAGAGTTTGATATTGCACTGACTCTTCCAAACCATCGATTGCAGGACCTGGAGTACAGTTAATTACCTTTACACTCAATTCAGCACAGTACCTCAAAGATTTTTCAACATTAGATTTAAACTTATCTACTCCTTCAGGGTTAATAGCGAGATTCATCTTTCCAGTCTCATCATCATTAACATCTAAATTAATTAAAACTTGGGTCATGCCTAGGTCTTTAAGAAGAGGTGAAAGTATATTCAGATCAATAGAATACGGATGTTGCAATTCAACAAATCTAAAACCTAATTCATGAGACTTCTTATATCTGTCTAGAGTTTCATATTCGTTAAATAAAAACTGCAAATTTAAATCTATTTTAGCCATAATCTAATTGTACTTCATTATTTAGATATTTTGACAAAAAAGAAGAAGGCATTCACTAATGAATGCCTTCTAAAATCTAAGTTAGTTTTGATAAACTTATTCTGATGACCTTAAATTAGCGACACCAGTTAAAACTAAAACAACAACCAAACCAAGCCATACTATTATCCCCAAAAGGCTATCCGCTAAGTCTAAGCCTGCTAGCGTTGAGATAATCATTACTAGGGTTAGTAATCCTAGTAAGTAACCCAATACTTTTTGAAACATATCACTTGCTTGAGCAATCATAGGTAAGCTTAAACAAAGGTATGTAAGCCCAAAGAGCATTCCAAAAGAGGCTCCGCTATAAAATGACACTTGAGCACCTACCATGGCACTAGCCGCATCACCTGCAGATCCAGCTGCAAGAGCTGAAAGACCTAAGTCATTTGAACCCATAATAGCAGCACCAAGTACTATCCCGAGAATAGCTGCAATATTTCCGAATGCAGCTCCAGAGTCTCCTTCACCAAGTTGGCGTGCAAACATTACTGTTCCTACTATTTGAGCAAGAAAAAACACTGCGCCTAATAAGCCCAATAATGCTCCTACATCTCCTGCCTCGGCCATCATCCCCAAAAATTCTTGCGGACTATTGTAATCTCCAACTATCGTTGGCTCTAATCCTACCCAAATTACCAAAGTCAGAATAGCGCCCGAAATCAGTAACCAGCTAGATAGAGTTTTATTACTTATATTCATAAATTCCCTCCCGATAAATTTATTAACTTTTAATTAACCATGAAGCATTATTAATTAATTTGCAAATTTAAATCTATTTTAGCCATAATCTAATTTACTCCATAATCTTAATATTCTTGATAAAAAAGGGAGGCATTAAAGAATGCCCCCCTAAGCCTAAAATTTATTTATATTTTTTTATTCGCCCCTATAGTTCAGTACACCTACTGCAACAAATACAAGAGATGCGCCAAGCCAAATTATTATTTCTACTATTTCACCAATTGATACACCAAGGAGTTCAGTAATAAAAAGTAATATCATCAATAAGGCGAAAGTAAAGCCTAGATACTTTTTAATACTTGTAGATGCTTGACCAATCATAGGTATGGTTACTAGACCATTAGCCAATGAAAAGATAATGCCAAATGTTGCTCCAGATCCAAGCGACACTTGAGCTAGTGCCATTGCCTCAGCAGTTAATCCCTTATCGCCAAGCGCTAATGCTGAAAGACCTAAGTCTGTTGACATAGATATTAGTCCCAATAGAACTATACCTAAAAGAGCAGATAAATTAGCAAATGCTGCACCTGCAGATCCTTCTACTGAAAGTTGTCTTGCAAAAAGAACTAGACCAATTATTTGAGCTAGAAAAAATAGCAATCCAAATAGTTCAAGAAATCCTGCAATACTGCCAGCGCTACTTGCGTTTTGCAAAAATAATCCTGCATTTGATACTCCATCAACATCATTTGAGCCAACAATAGCTTCAGTCAAAATCCCCCATATTGTAAACACTCCAATAGGGCCAGCTATCATCAGGATACTCGTTAATTTTCTTGTACTTATATTCATAAATTCCCTCCCGATAAATTTATTAACTTTTAATTAACCATGGAGATTTACCCGGTTATTTGCAAATATCTAGATGCAATTAAACTACTGATCTAATAATTTTTCAATCTCTTTTCGAGTTATTTCTCCAACATTCAACTTAGCATTAATAGGCCTAATAAAAGTTGAAATGAATCTATTTCTTTTTTCTTCAAATGAATTTTTATCTTCAGATACAGAGTTAATATCTTGATCAAGATTATTTATATTATCTATTAGATGATAGGTCTCAGAATTTATCAGGCTCTTAAAATGAATTGCCGAATTGGTCGGTTGATCTATATTTTTTTCGTGAATTATCGATATGACTGGACAATGATTAATAATACTATCAATCATTGCAGTTGTATTAAGCCCCAATGAACAAATTGCATTATTTAATCCGAACTTAAACATTGCTTGATTCTCTACCCAATCAGTTGTTAGATCATTTTTCCAAACTCTAACATTGCTTAGATGATCAAATTTATTCGCATAATTCTGATTAGTCAGATGGGGCTTTATAATTACAATTAATTCTTTCATAGAAGAATTATCTAAAAATTCTAATATCTCTGAAACAACTTCTTGATCATATTTTCCTAAATTAGAAGAAGAGCCTAAATAAATTATAAATTTATCTTCAAGTTCAATATTAAAAAGCCTATTAAAATCTTCTTGTTTAAAGTCAGCATATTTTTCCATAAACCATTTATCAAAAAAAGGTGACCCGCAAACAAGAATATTTTTTTTATCCACATCATGATAATTAATTAATTCTTCTTCATGAGTGTAATTCCACGCAATAAATTTATCTGGAGATATATTAAAGCCTCCTTTGGTAGTTAAATTATCCCAACTTAATACTGAAATAATAGAATATATTCTTTTCTTCTTGCCATATTTTATAAAATCAATTTCTTCTGAATATCTTAAATTGGCTGGAGAAACTATTATGGCATCTGGACCAAAATCATCAATGATTTTCTTATGAGTTTTTGGAGAACCTGAAATAAGCTCAATTAAATTAAAGAATTTATCAGTAAATTTTCTCGCCAAAGAAGATTTAAAAAATGACACCTTCGTAAAAATAAATCTTATAAAAATTGGTAAGTATTTTGCCCATCTTTCCTGATAAAAAGAATGTTGTGAACTATCCTGATAGGAATCATTAAAATATCTCTGATAATTTTTTACCTCTCTAAAGATCATATTGGCTTTTTGGATAATATTTCTTTTTGGTATTAAATTTTCGAAAGAAATATTAGGCAGTTTTTCTAATCTCTCAATTGGATTAGGATCCATAAAATTGGCTTCTTTATCTTTTTGGATACTTGAAAACACAATGTGAATATCATGACCGTTTTGAGATAAGTTCTCTATAAAGGATTCTTGATAATTAAAAATATTCTTATTTCTAAGGCAATATAAGATTTTCATAAAATATTAGATATTAATTAGATCTTTAAGTTTAGTTCATTTTTAAATTATGGGCACTATTTATATTAACTTAAATTGTTTGTTGAATATTATTGGGATCTTGGCGATATTTACTCAATTTATATTCAGGTTTTTCATTTTCTAAAATGGCGCGCTTGGCGGGAATTGAACCCACAAC
>CAZUHW010000011.1:0-17335 GCA_964620935.1 uncultured Dehalococcoidales bacterium | reverse complement strand
GGCGACCAATTCTATTCTGATAAACAGAGCTTAGATTATTGTAAAGAAATTTGGAGTGATCTAGAAAACGAAAGTAACTAAAAATCTAAAAGTTTAAAACCACAACAAATTTATGAATGTTTATTAAAGAAGGGATAATAATTGATAAAATTTAAATTATCATCCCGCCATCAATAATATGAGCAACCCCTGTAGTATATTTTGAATCATCAGAAGCTAAATATAAAGCTAAATTAGCTATTTCTTCTGGTTGACCAAGTCTTCCCATAGGTTGTCTTGCAATAAAATCTTTTTTTGCTTGAACAGGATCATCTTCAGCATTTATTCTATCTTGCAAAGAAGGTGATTCAACAGTAGCAGGAGCAATAGCATTGCATCTTATACCGCTTCCTACAAAGTCTTTCGCAATTGATTTAGTCATTCCTATAATTGCAGCTTTTGAAGACGAATATGAAAATCTATTAACCACACCTGCCAAACTTGATGCAACAGAAGACATATTTACAATTGAGCCGTAATTTTGATCAATCATATAAGGGAGATATTTTTTTGTAATTCTGTACATTGACTTCACATTTATATCAAATGCCTGGTCCCACTGATCTTCATCGCATTCCATAATTGTTCCTCCATGAACAAAACCGACTCCATTAAATAATATATCCACTCCTCCAGTTGTTTTATAAAGATTATTGATATCCTCGACTTTAGTTACATCTGTTCTAATAGTATCCATGCCTTTTAATGTACTTAAAGTTTCTTCATTGAGATCACAAGCAAATACCTCTGCTCCATTTTCAGCAAATAATTCAGCAGTAGCTCTCCCAATTCCTTGGCCAGCTGCAGTTACTAATGCTTTTTTTCCTTCCAATTTCATATTATTGACCTTTCATTATTTGAATTAGTTCTTCAACTGCTTCAGATGAACTAGTTAGCCCAGCTTTTTCTTCATCGCTTAGGTTTAGATTTATTATTTCTTCAATTCCTGAACTTCCTAATTTAACCGGAACTCCTGCATATACACCATTTATTCCATATTCCCCGCTTAACATTGCTGCGCAAGGGAAAACTTCTTTAGTGTCGAATACTATTGCATCAACCATTTGAGCCACAGCTGCGGAAGGTGCATAATAGGCACTTCCAGTTTTTAAATGGGCAACTATTTCAGCCCCTCCATCTCGCGTTCTTTGTACAATTTCTTCTAACCTGTTTTTTTCAATTAATTCTTCTACAGGAACTCCGCCAATAGTTGTTGCTTTAAGTAAAGGAACCATAGAGTCTCCATGGCCACCCAAAACATAGGCATCTATGCTATTTATAGATACATTTAGCTCTTCAGACAAGAAAGTTCTAAATCTCCCAGTATCAAGTATCCCTGCCATTCCAATCACTCTTTCTTTTGAAAGTCCGCTTTTTTCATAACAGTGCTGAACCATGGCATCCAAAGGGTTGGAAACCACTATAATTATGGGATTCTTAGAGTTTGCAATCACGCTTTCTGTGACTGAACCTACTATATTCATATTGGTGATTAGTAAATCATCTCTGCTCATTCCAGGTTTTCTAGCAATTCCTGCAGTAATAACAACTATGTCTGAGTCTTTTGATTCTTCGTACGAATTAGTTCCAGTTATTTTTGCATCAGATTTTACAATTGGACCGCTTTCAAGGATATCTAAAGCTTTTCCTTGTGGTATCCCTTCAACTACATCTATAAGAACTACATCACTATGACCTTTTTCGAAAATTCTTTGAGCCGTAGTAGCTCCTACGTTACCAGCACCAACAACTGTTACTTTTGATTTCATTATTTCCCCTTTGAGAGTCGTTCGTATTTGCTATTTATATCTTTGTCTCTAACTGTTTCAAGTACATATTTACCGTATTCTTCCCCAGTTACTCCATCTGCTCTTCCAGTAATGATCAATTTTTTCTCGAATTGGCTGCAAATTGATAATGCTTTATCAAGCTTTTGTCCCAATTCTGTATAACCTATATGTTCAAGTAGCATTGCACCTGCTTTTATCATAGAACTTGGATTTGCAAAGTGAGCCCTCCCTTCTTTTAGCATCCTAGGAGCACTTCCATGGATTGCTTCAAACATTGCATGTTTTTTACCTAAATTGGCACTCCCTGCGGTACCAACTCCACCTTGGATTTGAGCAGCTTCGTCAGTTAATATGTCTCCGTATAGATTTGGCATTACAAATACTTCAAATGAAGATCTTCTAGCTTCATCAATTAGATTTGCTGTCATAATATCTATGTACCACGAATCCCACTCAATCTCTGGAAAATTAGATGCAATTTTTTCTGCTTCTTCTAAAAATAATCCATCCGTCTTTTTTAATATATTAGCTTTAGTAACTACTGAAACTCTTTTCCTTCCAGTATTTCTTGCATGGTTAAAAGCCGCTTCAATTATTCTTTGAGAACCTACAGATGTTATAACTTTGAAATCCATTGCTAATTCACCGTTTATTTCAATTCCTTGACTACCTAATGCGTAAGAATCTTCAGTGTTTTCTCTGAAGAAAACCCAATCAATGTTTTGTTCTGGAACTTTTACAGGCCTTACATTTGCAAACAGATCTAATTCTTTTCTCATTCCTACATTTGCAGATTCTATATTTGGCCAATTATCACCTTTTTCTGGAGTAGTTGTAGGCCCTTTAAGAGTTACGTCACAAGATTTTATTTCTTCTAGTACGTCATCTGGAATTGCTTTTAGATGTTTTGCTCTATTTTCTATAGTAAGGCCTTCAATATTTACAAATTCGACTTTTCCTTTTTCTAGCTCATCTTTTAAAAGTTCAGCTAGTACATTTTTTGAATCTTCTGTAATTTGTGGTCCAATTCCGTCTCCTCCAAGTAGACCTATTCTTACTTTTTCTACTTTGGAATAATCAGTCCAGTCACCTTGATTTTTAATTCTTTCAACTCTTTCTAGTTGGGCTCTCATAAGCCCTTCAAAATGATTTTTTGCATCAGAAATTTGATTTTCAGTAGACATAATTTTCTCCAATCTCTTTATAGAGGTATATTTCCGTGTTTCTTAGGAAGGTTTTGATCGACTTTATTTTTTAACATATTCAGACTATTAATGATTACTTCTCTACTTTGAGAAGGCTCTATAACATCGTCCAAATAGCCTTTCTCTGCAGCTACATATGGAGTAGCGAACTTATCTCTATAGTCATTAATAAGTTCTTGTTTCTTTTTTTCAGGATCATCAGCGCTTGCGATATCTTTCCTCCCGATTATATTCACTGCTCCCTCTGGCCCCATAACAGCAATTTCTGCTGATGGCCAAGCAACATTTACGTCACATCTAAGCTCTTTAGATCCCATTACAATGTAGGCACCGCCATATGCCTTTCTCATTATTATTGTTATCTTTGGAACTGTAGCTTCTACGTATGCATACAAAAGCTTAGCTCCATGCCTTATTATTCCACCATATTCTTGAGAAGTCCCAGGCATAAATCCAGGAACATCAACCAAACTTACTATAGGAATATTAAACGAATCACAAAATCTTACGAATCTGGCGGCTTTTGAAGAAGCATTAATGTCTAGCACGCCTGCCATATGGTCTGGCTGATTTGCTACTATTCCAACTGTTTCTCCATTAAATTTGGAAAAACCAACAACTATATTTTGAGCATAGGATTCTTGAACTTCAACAAAAGACCCAGAATCAATGATAGTTTCAATTACCTCTTTAACATCATAGCTTTGATTAGGTGTATCAGGTATAAAGTTATCTAGCATTGTTTGGTCTGAATCGCCAGAGTTCTCATAACTAGCTTTAACATCGACATTATTAGAAGGCAGTATATTAAGTAGACTTCTGACTTCTTTAAAGCAATCAGATTCAGACTGACTTACAAAGTGCGCGACTCCACTTTTAGTAGAATGAGCATTTGCACCCCCCAAATCATCATGGCTAACATCTTCTCCTGTTACTGCCTTAACCACTTCAGGTCCAGTTATATACATTTGCCCAACTCCATCAACCATGAATATAAAATCTGTTAGTGCTGGCGAATAAACAGCTCCTCCTGCAGATGGGCCTACCACAACAGTTATTTGAGGTATTACCCCTGATGCCATTGTATTTCTTTTAAATAGCTCTCCGTACCCAGATAATGAGTCTACTCCTTCCTGAATTCTAGCCCCACCAGAATCATTTATACCTACTATAGGGCACCCAGTCTTAATTGCTAGATCAAAAGCTTTGCATATTTTGTTTGATGCCACTTTTGATAGTGATCCACCGAGAACCGTGAAATCTTGTGAAAAAGCAAATACTTGCTGACCATGAACATTTCCATAGCCACATATGACCGAATCTCCATCAATTCTAGTCTTATCAAGTCCGAAATCTGAAGAATTATGTTTAACAAAAGGGTCTATCTCAGTAAACTTCCCATTATCAAATAATAGCGAGAGTCTTTCTCTGGCTAATTTCTTACCCTTTTTCTGCTGAGCCTCTTGCCTTGCAGCTCCACCACCTAATTTAGCCTCACTTTTTCTATCTTGAAGATTTGAAATCTTTGAACTAGATGAGTTAGATTTTTGGGAATTTGTATTGTTGTCAGAATTTTTTTTCATTTTTCAAATGTAAATGCTATCTCAGACACTGATTTCTATCAAATAATATTTGTTGTAAATTATAAGAGAAAAGATATAAATAAATGTATGGAAATTGGAAACTTCAAATTTGATCTAGAAAACAGAACTGCTGTAGTCGGAATAGTTAACTTAACTGATGATTCTTTTTCAGGCGATGGAATAGGAACGGATATCAGTAAAGCATTAAATTTAATTAAATCATTTACAGATAGTGGTGTTGATATTATTGATATAGGTGCTGAATCTACTAGGCCTAAATCTCTATACGAAAATGTTATGGAAATTTCTGAAGATCAAGAAATGGATAGAGTTGTGTCAGTTATAGAAAAGTTAAGAAAAATATCTGATGTGCCTATAAGCATAGATACAAGGAAGTCAAAAGTTGCCTCGGAAGCGGTTAGGGCAGGAGCAAACATTATTAACGATATATCGATGCTTGAATATGACCCAGAAATGATTGAGATGGTTAGAAGCACTGATATTCCATACGTCCTTACCCATAACAAGCCTTTAAAAAATAATGACTCAGTTGCAGGACAAGTAAAAAAAGATTTAGTAGAAAAAATAGACCTTCTAAATTCCAATGGAGTTAATAATAATAAAATAATTATTGACCCGGGGTTTGGTTTTAATAAAAATATTGAACAAAATATTGAGCTGCACCAGAATTTAGAGAAGATTTCCAGTATCGGATTGCCTGTTTTAGTAGGAACTTCAAGAAAGTCATTTTTAGGAAAAATAGCAGATGATGCATCTGTATCAGATAGAGAGGAAGTTTCAATGGCTTCAGTTATTGCTTCCAAGGAAAAAGGAGCTAAATTATTTCGGGTGCATGATGCAGTAGCAGTTAAGAATTTATTAGATTTTATTGAAAAGTTAAGTTAATGAATGAAATTATAATTAGCATAGGTTCAAATCTTGGTGACAGAAAGAACTACTTAGAGAATTCAATAAAAATTCTTTCTAAAAGGATATCACTAATAAAAAAATCTTCAGTATACGAAACAATACCTCAAGGGGTATCTAATCATGGTAATTATTTAAATCAAGTAGCGTTATTTAAATCAAATATTAGCCCTACATCTCTACTTAATCTAACTAAAAGAATTGAAAAGAAATTAGGAAGAAAGAAAAAAGGCGATTTGAGCCCCAGAGTTATAGATATAGATATAATTATAATAGGCTCAAAAAGAATTAACAGGAGAAACTTTGTAGTTCCGCATAAAAATTATAAATCAAGATCTTTTGTACTTATTCCTATTAAAGAAATTATATCTGATTTTAATCAAATTAAGTTATATTTAGATGGAGAATTAAGAAAGGTTAAAAGATTAAGGGAATATAGAGAACCAATTAAACTATATTCTCCAAAAGGTCTGCCAGAAAGAAAATTATAACTCCATATATAGCAAAGGAATTGTAGCCTAATAACCATTCTAAATAATTATTAGAATATTTAGGATATCCAGAGTTCCTAAATTGCCAAATTCTGAAAATTATTCCTAAGCTTAATATAATTTTTAATCCTAATATTATGGCATATCCTGCATCAGTTTGAACTAGAGAAAGCTTCTGAATTGTCATAATTATTCCAGTTAAAAAAATAAGAATCATTGATCCATTTACAAGCTCTCTAAGAGAAAATGAAATAGTTTGAAAAATTGACTGATAATTTTTTATTAATTTAAATTTTTCACTCATCGATATAGTAATCATTAAAAAACAACCACCTAACCAAATAGAAGCTGCAATTGAGTGGATGAAATTAATTATAAATACGAATATTGACATTATTTACTTATTTTTGATGATTCCTTTTTAAGGGTATTCTCATCAAGAAAGCCAGTCCACTTTGTACTTATTTTGTGATTTTCATCTAAGAATATGGTTGTAGGAAAACCTAATATATTGAATTCTTCCGTAAGTAAATTATCTTTATCGTATAAATTTGTATATTCAACATTAAATTTTTCTAACATTTTTATTGCATCTTTTTTGGGGTCAACAAGTGAATTGTGCACTATTCCTACCATTATAATTTTTTGTTTATTTTTTTTATCGAATTCGACTAAAGTAGGGATTTCTTTTGTGCATGGAGGGCAAGAAGGGTACCAAAAATTGATTATCATTGGAGTTCCAGTAAATTCTTTTGAATTGAATTCGATTCCGTTTATATCAGTGCCTTTGAAAGCTATATGATTATCAGCATTACTGCTACTGCATGATAATAAAAGAACTGTAATTAATAAGAATGATAATTTAAATGACATTTTAGAAAGTTGTGAATAATTTTTCTATTTCTTTTTCAATATCTTCTATTTTGATCCTAATCTGATCCATTGTATCTCTATGCCTTAGCGTTACACATTGATCTTTTTCTACAGTATCAAAGTCTATTGTTAAGCAAATAGGAGTGCCTATTTCATCTTGTCTTCTATATCTTTTGCCGATACTTTGAGTATTATCAAATTGACATCTATATATTTTTTGAAGTTTTTTGTATATCTCATCGCTAACTTCATTTAACTTTTCATTTTTACTGAGCGGAAGTACTGCTACTTGTATAGGGGAAATAATTGGCTTGAATCTTAGCAATGATCTTTTTTCGTTCTCTAAATCTTCTTCGTCATATGCATCGCAAATAACTGCTAATACTGTCCTATCTGCCCCCATAGCTGGTTCTATAACATAAGGGACATACCTTTCTTTTGATACTTCATCAAAAAAAGAAAGATCTTTACCGCTTTTTTCTGAGTGACTTTTTAGATCATGATCACTTCTATTATTTATTGTTTCAAGCTCACCCCAGCCCCAAGGAAAATTGTATTCAATATCTAAGGCTGCTTTTGCATAGTGAGGTCTTTCATCTGATGTATGCTCTCTTTTTCTTAAATTAGATTTTTTAATTCCTAATAACTCAAACCAATTATGACTAAAATCTATCCAATATTTAAACCACTCATCAGCAGAATCTGGCTGACAGAAAAACTCCATTTCCATTTGCTCAAACTCTCTTGTCCTAAAAATAAAATTTCCAGGGGTAATTTCATTTCTGAAAGATTTGCCAATTTGACCTATTCCAAAAGGAATTTTTTTTCTTGTTGATGTCATAACATTTTCAAAATTTACGAATATACCTTGCGCAGTTTCAGGTCTTAGATAAATTTGCGAACCTTTATCCTGAACTGGCCCCATATGAGTCTGAAACATCAGGTTAAATTGCTTTGACTCAGTTAATTTACCGCCACAACCTTTTTCTGGGCATATCTTAGTATCTTCAATTTGATCTTCTCTAAATCTGTTATGACAAGTTTTGCACTCTACCAATGGGTCAGTAAAACCTGAAACATGACCACTAGCTTCCCATACATTTGGGTGCATCAGGATAGCAGAATCTATGCCTTCAATGTCTTCCCTTTGATGTATCATGTGCTTCCACCATACATCTTTTATGGTTCTTTTTAATTCAATTCCTAAGGGGCCAAAATCCCATACACTCCTAAGCCCTCCATAAATTTCGCTTCCTTGAAAAACAAAACCCCTTCTTTTTGCTAATGAAACTATTGCATCTAAAGTGACCAAATTCACACCTCAATCATTTTTATATAGTATTTAGAATATGTGTTTACAATTCTACACATTTAAAGGAAAAAATCATTGGATTCTAAATTATTAAGAGAAAAGATTAGAAATAATAATTTTAATCAGCCCACTTGCGGGTTTGCCAAAAATTATATTCAAACAAATTTAGTAGTAGTTACAAATGATTATGCTGATGATTTTGAAAAATTTTGTAACTTGAATCCTAAACCATGCCCCATCATAGAAAAATTAGATTCAGGTTCTTATACTCCTTATAAGTCAGCTCCATCTGCTGATATAAGAACAGATATTGTGTCATATAAAAAATTTGAATATGGCAATTTGGTTGATACTTTGGGTAATTTAGTTGATGAATGGAGAGATAATTTTGTAACATTCCTCCTTGGCTGTAGTTTTTCTTTTGAATTCGCTTTATCAAAAGAAGGTATATTTATGCCTCATTTTGAAAAAAATGGAAATGTCGCAATGTATTCTACAAATATAGAAACAAAAAGCACATCATACTTTTCAGGTCCTCTGGTAGTTTCCATGAGATGGATACCTAAAGACAAGATAGAAAAAGTTATTTCCATTACTTCTAAGTATGAGAAGAATCATGGCGCCCCTATTCATGTTGGAAACCCAACTGAAATTGGTATAAATAATCTAGGTAGCCCTGATTTTGGCGAATATTGGGAAAAGCAAGGTGATGGTGATGTTCCAGTTTTCTGGGCATGCGGTGTTACCCCTCAAGTTGTACTGAAAAAAGCTAAAATTCCAGTTGTATATACTCATTCTCCTGGATATATGTTTGTTACTGATTTAAAAGATGAGGAGAAATAATGGGTATACCAGAAGATATAATATTACAAAAAGATATTAGGAATATTTCCAAGTTAAAAAGCTATTTAAGTAAAAATTTTTTAACTGATGCTGCAAATGAAGTAGTTGTAAGAAAAGGTGTGGTTCTTATAGTAACCGGATTTTATATATCTTATGCAAATGCTTCTGAAACCGATGGTCCGGCCGGCTCTATTGCATTGGGTAGGGCCCTAAAAAATATTGGATTTAATGTTATATATGTAACTGATAAATGGTCTTATAGTATTTTAAAAGGCATTACTGAGAGTAAAGATAGAATCGTTGAATTTCCAGTTGATAATCATGAGAATTCTAAAAAATTTGCTAGCAAGCTAATTGAGGAATTAAATCCTTCTTTATGTATAAGTATCGAAAGGGCATCTTTGATGGGAGATGGTACTTACAGGAATTGGAAGGGAGAAGATGTTTCTGAATATAATGCAAAAATAGATTATTTATTTAATTATTCTAAATTTAGCATTGGTATTGGAGATGGAGGCAATGAGATTGGTATGGGGAATTTAAATAGTGAAATAAAGAAAGTAGAAGGATTGCCAGACAACCCTGCAACAACCGAGGTAAATAATTTAATTATTTCTAGCTGTTCTAATTGGGGAGCCTATGGACTGATTGCTGAGATATCGTCTATTTTAAATAAGAATTTATTAATATCTGTTGATGATGCTAAGGAATTAATAATTAAATCTGTTGACTTAGGTGCTGTAGAGGGCATGTCAGGCGATAGTGTTTATGCAGTAGATGGAAGGAATTTAGAAGAAGATTCAGTATGCCTAAGCCAACTTCATGATTATTTAAGAAAAATTTAACTATTCAGTTCTTTTTAATGTTTCAGGTATAAAGAAGCTAAATAATAATACTCCTACTAAACCTATAGCTGAAACTGAAATTGAAGAAGTTGCAATAGTGGATGATTGGGCAATTGCTCCACTTATTGGTCCACCTGCTGAATTACCAGACCAGCCAAAGAGTCTCCATATACCTAAGAATGATCCAGGGTTAACTTTTGGCGATAAATCTGAACCAAGTGTAAGCATTGCTCCTGAACCAAGGCCATTTGCGAAGCCCAATAGCATTCCTACTGCCATTAATCCTAAAAATGTATTGCTGTAGATTAATGCAATGAAGCCTATAGAAAGCAAAATTATGCTAGGCACCGAAGTAAATTTCCTTCCATAGCGATCCATAATTATTCCTACAGGGTAGAAAAGAGTCATATCTACTGCAGAAGAAATACTTTGTATTAATCCTAGTTGCTCAACTTCTAGCCCTATACTAAAAGCCCATATAGGTATAAGTACATGCCTACATTGTCTAAGAAATTGCATTATAAATTGACCTGCTCCACCAAATATAAATGACTTCTTGTGTTCAGCTAATGTTAATCTTATTGATTTAGGGACACTTTCTTCTTCTAAATCGTCGTTTTGATTTGTTGGGTCATGACTAAAATAAATCAAAATTGCAGTAAAAATTGCTATACCTGAAATAATATAAAAAGGGATATCTACACCTAGAGAACTGGCTGTATAACCACCAGCTACAGGCCCAACAAACCAACCTATTCTATTGATGCCTCCGAACCTAGAAAATGCCTTCCCTCTGAATTCTAGAGGAACAATTTGAGTTAGAAAAGAATGCCTACTAAGACTAAAAAAACCATAAAAAATTCCTAATGAAAATAACGAAAAATATAAAGTTAAATTATTTTCTGATAACCCAGATAAAAATCCAAAAAATGATAATCCAATCATGCCACTTACCATTATTTTTTTGTTTCCATATTTATTTATTAATAAGCCAGTTGGAATTGAAAAAATAGCCTCCCCTAAACCTTGAGCACCCACTGCCAATCCAATAATAAAAGACGTCCCTCCAATAAAGTCCACTTTTGCTGGTATTGTTGGTGCAAGCATACCTGCACATGCAGCGGTTAAGAAAGCAGGAATATAAACTGTAACAATAAGGCTTCTCAGTTTAAATTTCATTCTTTAATTTTCTTTCTATGCTTGAGGTGGTTAAGATGGCTCAGTCATATTCTCAGCATTTAAAATTTCGATTAATTCTTCTTCAGTGAATGAAGTTTCTCTTTTTGCAACTTCTAAAATTGTTTCTCCTGAATCAGAAGCAATATGCGCTATTTTTGCGGCAGTGTCATAACCTATTTTAGGTGCAAGGGCAGTGCAAATAGCCAATCCGTTTTGAACTGTCTCAGGACCTTTTTTAGTAGATTTCAAGCCATCAATACACTGAATAGCAAAATTATTAGATGAAGTAGAAAGAAGGTCTATAGATTGAAGAATATTATAAGCAGCTACAGGCATCATCACATTAAGTTCAAAATTTCCTGATTGGCCTGCAATATTGATAGTTTGGTCATTTCCAATTACCTGAGCGCAAACCATTGTCAATGATTCTGCTATTACAGGATTTACTTTTCCAGGCATTATAGAACTGCCAGGTTGAACTTCTGGAAGAGATATTTCCCCAATTCCTGCTCTAGGGCCTGAGCCCAGCCATCTTATGTCATTTCCTATTTTCATTAGACTTACAGCTATTGATTTTAAATTTCCAGAACCCGCAACTATTGAGTCAATAGTGCTTTGACTATGAAAATGATTATTTGATTCGCTAAATTCTACCTTGAATCTCTCAGATAACTTATTTATAACTTTTTTAGAAAATCCTTTTTTCATTCCTATGCCTGTGCCTACTGCTGTGCCACCTAAAGCCAGTACAGATAATTCACTTAATGCAGATTCTGCTCTTCTTATAGATTCTTCGATTTGACCTGCATAACCTAAGAATTCTTGCCCTAGCCTTATAGGAGTTGCATCTTGTAAGTGTGTTCTTCCAGTTTTAATCACACCCCAGAACTCTTCAGATTTCTTGCTCAAAGAGTTTTTTAGGACCTTTAATGAAGGGATTAAAGAATTTGATATTCCTAAGCAAGCTGCAATATGTATAGCTGTAGGTATCACATCATTAGAGGATTGACCTTTGTTTACATGGTCATTGGGGTGCACAGGGTCTCTGCTTCCTAGGGTTCCACCTAGATTCTTTATGGCTACATTTGAAATTACCTCATTTGCGTTCATATTTGTAGAAGTGCCAGATCCAGTCTGGAAAATATCTACAACAAATTCTTCATCATAATCACCATCGGATACTTGTTGTGCAGCTTCAATAATGGCATCAGCAATTTTTTTATCTATTTCTCCTGACTCTAAATTTGCTAGAGCGGCACATAATTTTATTTCTGCTATTGCTTTTATGAATGTCCTGCCAAATTTTAAGTCGCTTATAGGAAAATTTAATAAAGCTCTTTGAGTAGTTGCTCCATATAATGCATTTTCAGGAACATTTAATTGACCCATTGAGTCTTTTTCTTCTCTGTAATTCATATTGCTCCTTATTTTATTAACTTATCTAGCTTTGCTTTGATTTCATTAATATCTTTTTGCAATTTATCTATTTTGCTTCCTTCATCTTTTTTAACAAAAAATGCAGCAAGATTTGCAGCGATAGCTCCGAAGAATCCTACTCCTGTAATCATTAATACTACTGCTACTATCCTTCCGAAGAAAGTTACCGGCTCTTGATTTCCATATCCTACGGTAGTAATTGTAACAACAGCCCACCATAATGCATCAGGAAAAGATCCTAGATCTGGATTCCTAGCACGCTCAAGACTTGTAACTATTGTTGCGGCAGTAATTACTAATCCCCCAGAGACTACTATTAGAAAGTCTGGCCTACTTATTTTTGTCATTCCCCAAATAGCTTTAGTTCCAAATATTACTATTCTGAGTGGTTGTAGATAAGGCAATACAACAATAACTTCTAGCCAATTTGATTTCAGGAAAGAGAATCTTCGAGGTGAAATAACAAATTTTACTACTAAATTAACTACAAACAATAACCAAATTATATTATCAAGCCTGCTAAAGGTTTCTGTTTCTGATTCGGTTAAATCCCAAATATATGGACCTAGGAGCAATGGGATCATGGCAAAGGCTAGTATAATTAACGGGCTCTCAGTAAATTTTGAAATTTTTTCTATTAATTCGTCGCGCTCTGTTGTTTTAAAAGTAGATTTAATAAAAATAAACTTAAAAATTTCTATTGGATTTAACCATTTCTTTTTAATTCCCATGAATAATAGTTTATGCAAAGTATTAAGTTTAGTTCAATTTATTAAGAAATTATGAAAAATGCTTGAAATATATTCGGTTTAATATACGATTACATCTTATTAATTTTTTTCGAATTTTTTTTTTCGAGTTTAAGGGAAATTTTCATGAAACTTGCTAGTAGTTTAAATAGATTAGGCACAGAGACAGCTTTCGAGGTTCTTGCTAAGGCAAAAAAATTGGAAGCTCAAGGCAAAAAAATTATTCACCTAGAGATTGGTGAGCCTGACTTTGAGACACCTGACCATATAAAGGAAGCTGCCAAGAAAGCTTTAGATGATAATTTTACTCATTACGTCCCTTCGCCTGGATTAATGGATGTTCGCGAAGTTATTGCTGAACATCAGACAGATGTTCATGGAAAAAATATTTCCCCTGAAAATGTAGTATTTACTCCTGGAGCTAAGCCTATAATGTTTTTTACTATAATGGCTCTAATCGAGCCTGGAGATGAAGTAATTTATCCAAATCCTGGCTTCCCAATCTATGAATCTATGATTAATTATGTTGGTGGTAAACCCGTGCCTATGGAATTAAAAGAAGAAAAAGGTTTTAATGCTGATGTTGATCTAATAGAAAGCTCAATAACTGACAAGACAAAATTAATGATAATAAATTCTCCCAATAATCCTTGTGGAAGCGTTATGGATTCAGGAGATATTAAGAGAGTGGCAGATTTAGCTTATAAAAATAATATAGCTATTTTGACGGATGAAGTTTATAAAGATTTATATTTCGAAGGCAGTCATAATTCTGTTTATGATTTTGATGATATGGAAAAACAGACAATAATCTTGGATGGATTTTCTAAAAGCTATGCTATGACTGGATGGAGATTAGGTTATGGAATTTTCCCAGATGAATTAGTTGAACCAATTTCAAGACTTGTCACTAACAGTGTTTCTTGTACTTCTGCATTTAGCCAAAAAGCTGCGGCTGCAGCAATTTTAGGTCCACAAGATAGTGTTAAATTGATGCTAAAAGAATTTCAAGAAAGAGCAAAAATAGTGGTTGATGGATTTAATGATATAAAAGGAATCAGTTGTATAAAGCCTAAAGGAGCTTTTTATGCATTTCCTAATATCAAGGAAACTGGGTTTAAAAGCCAAGAACTTTCTGATGCATTGCTTAATGAAGGTGTCGCAGTATTACCAGGAACCTCTTTTGGAAAATTTGGAGAAGGATACTTAAGAATTTCTTTCGCAAATTCTAGGGAAAACCTGAAGGAAGCATTGTCCATTATTAAGAATTTTTTAGAATAATTTCTTAAACAGCATTCAAGGTATAACCTTTCCCTGTTTTATTTTTAATGAAATTTATTCCATTTTTATGCTTACTCAATTTTTGTCTTAATCTAAATAGTGCAATATCTACAGCAGAAGTAGAGACATTATTTTTACCCCACGCATCCTTTAGTAATTCTTCAGTAGTGACATATTCTCCTTTATTTAAAGCTAAAAATTCTAAAATATTAAATTCTTGGTTTGTAATATCAACATAATTGCCATTAATAGAAATCTCTGATTTATTTTTATCTATTTTCATAGATCCTATTTCGACAAAGTTTTCTTCATTTTTATTTAACCTTCCAGATTCAGAGAGCATGGTTTCCATAAGATCATTCGATGAATAATTTAAGTGGTACCAAATTAATTTCATAGAAGTATTTAATAAATTTTTGATATTTGTAGAAAATAACTTCTGATCTTCATTGTTTTCAAAAAATAAGCAAACAACACCTAAGAGATTATTATTTTTAAATGAAGGAAACATAATACAAGAAATAAAATTATCAGGTGCCCATGGGCAATACTCTTTCATTTCATTAAATTTTAGGAAAGCAGACATATTATTTTTTAAAGTTTCATTAGAAGGTAGTTTCTTAAAAGGTATGATTGTTTTATCTTCATCATCTTCATTTAAAATCTGAAGATTCTCAGATCCTTTTTTCAGATATAAAATCTTTAATTCTTTTAAGTTAATTAATGTTTTTAAGTTGGAGCTTAATGTATTGCTTATAAGATTAGGATCATTGTCTGAGTTTATTTGTTGATATATGTCTAAAATCCTTTCTTTTTCTGCCATAGATTTATTAATAGACTCTTCTTTCTCCTTCATATTTTCTAAATTGCTTTTCTTGAAGAATAATAAATACTTTGATTTTGAAATAAAGATCACGAAAGAAAAAATTAAAATAACACTGAAAAATGAAGAAAAAATCAAAATTGTTTTGAGATCAAAAAAGTCCATAATTAAAAAATATCAAAAAACTTACCAATCTTTCATTATTTTTTGTGCATTATTTTATAAGTTTTTCGGCTCTCATAAGAACACATACCATTAATATCATTAGTGAAACTAAAGAACTGAATCCAAATACATAACTAATTCCAAAATTTGTAGCTATGATTCCAGAGATTAATGGACCTGAGAACATTCCAATTGCATATATCGCTTGAAAAATACCCATTGCAGATGCCTGATAGTTTTCTTGGAACTCTCTAACAATAAGACCCATCAATGAAGAGAATATTATTCCGTGCCCTAAACCCGCAATTAATCGCATAACGATTAATAAGGGAAGACTTTCAAGGAATGGTGTTGCCAAAGTAGATATTGCTACCGGAATAGCTGCTAATGAGGATATTCTCCAAAAGCCATACTTCCTAAGTAAAATAGGCGAAATTAAGGTTCCGACCAATGAAGCAAGAGTTGAGAGTGAAACAACGTTACCCACTATTGAGTCTGAAAAACCCAATTCATTTAAATAGATTGGAAAGAAAGAAAACAAGGTGGAAAAGGTTACAAACTGAATAAATATTCCAATTGCGCAAAAAGCTATCAAAAGCCTATTTCTCATAAGTTTAAAAAATACAGCAGTTGAGAACTTAGCTTCCAATTTAAATTTATTTTCTTTCGACAAGATAAATAGTAGAGTCGCTAATAAGCCAGATAAAATACTTATCAGGAAGCACATATTTACTCCAAATAAATCAGAAATAAATCCACTTAAAAATGTCCCTAAAAATACTGATACCGTATTTGAACCCAATATATATGTAGATGATTTAGACCTTTCTTTAGGTGAAAAAAAACTTGAATAATAAACACTTATAGCTACCCAGCCCGCTGCAGATATTCCAGTAATTGTTCTGCCAATAAAAACTTCATTTGGTTGGTCAGCAAAAAATAGGAAAGAAGATCCTAAGGTAGAAACTAAAGCTGCAAAAACAGAAAAAAGCTTCCTAGATTTTAATCTGTCAGATAAATAACCAATTGGTATTCTGAATAGTATTTGCCCAATTGAGTATGATGCAACTATCAATCCAACGAATCCAAGATTTGCACCTAAATCTTTAGAAAAAATTGGAAGAATTGGAACATATATATATAAACTAAACCACCAAAAAGTACTTCCTATAATTACTAGATTTTGTGAAGAAAAAAATGATTTATTAATTTTTTGACCCCTCAGCATTAATAGTTCAATCAAAATTAATTTAAAATTAAAGTCTAAATGTTTTATTATTCTATGCAATATATATAGTTTGAGAGGAAAAATGAGATTTTGTTATGCTTTCAGAAGATTTTCTGATTATCCTTATTTAGGAAATGCTTTCGATATGGATCCTAAAAGACTTACTGACAAGTTTTTAAAAAGAGTAAATAATATGGGTTTTGATGGAATTGAGCTTGGAATGGAATGCCTAGATAGAGTTGAGGGGGGTGAAAATGGACTAAAAGAATTCGAAAAAAGACTTTCAGATTTTGGAACACCAGTATTAGCAATTAGATCTGGCGGATTGATGATTGACCCTAAAAGCGGAGAAGAAAATATATTGCGAGCAAGAAGATCGCTTAAATTTGGAAAAATTTTAAAATCCGAAGTAATTAATGGAGCAATCTCGCAGCCAAGTAAATCTCCTTACTTAGACACTGGATCAGGCCTAATTTCTAGTAAAGAAGTAACTCATAACGGGCTGCCATTTTCTCAAAATTCAAGCAGAGAAACTTCACTTCCTGAGTACGATATGCTCGCCGAA
>CAZUHW010000010.1:6320-25351 GCA_964620935.1 uncultured Dehalococcoidales bacterium | reverse complement strand
TTCGGCGAGCATATCGTACTCAGGAAGTGAAGTTTCTCTGCTTGAATTTTGAGAATAAGGAAAGCCATGGTGAGCAAATTCCAAACCAGAAACTAAACCTGATCCAGAATCAATATATGGGGATTTTTCAGGTTCACATGTTGCTCCATTAATTACTTCAGATTTTAAAATTTTTCCAAATTTTAATGCTCTTCTTGCTCTTATGATATTTTCTTTTCCTGTTCTTGGATCAATCATTGATCCGCCCCACCTACCACCAGACCTAATAGCAAGGGCAGGTGTTCCAAAATCTGAAAGTCTTTTTTCGAATTCTTTTAGTCCATTTTCACCCCCCTCAACTCTATCTAGGCATTCCATTCCAAGCTCAATTCCATCAAAACCCATATTATTTACTCTTTTTAAAAACTTGTCAGTAAGTCTTTTAGGATCAAGGTCAGTAGCAATTCCTAAATATGGATAATCGGAAAATCTTCTAAATGCATAACAAAATCTCATTTTTTGTGTGTTTAAGATACTTTCGTTTTTATAGACTTGATAAAGTTTGCAGTTGAAACAAGATGCTTATTTATTCCTAATTCCTTAGGATCTAGGCCCATGGCCATTCCTATTAGTTGAGGCAAATGCAATATTGGTAAGTCGGCTTTTCCTCTTTTATTTTGCCTTCTGGCCTTCGCTTGATATCCATCGAGATTTAAGTGACATAAAGGACATGGGGTCACCATTGCATCTGCGCCTTCATCTTTTGCATCGCCTGTATGTTTTGCAACCATTTTTAATGAATTTTTTTGATTGATAAGAAGTATGGGGAAGCCGCAACATCTTGTTTTTCCAGCATAATCAGTTGCTGATGCTCCAGTTGATTCAATAACTATATCTAACGAGTGTTTCCTCTTAGGATTTTTTGTAATTCCTAATGCATCAGATGGCCTAATTAAATAGCATCCATAAAAAGGAGCAAAATTAAAACCTGACAAATCAATATTGAACATATCTTGAAGCTTTTGTATTCCTATATCTTCTAATAAAATCCACAGCAAATGTTTAACTTCAGTCTCTCCAGAATAATGAAGTCCCTCTTTTTCTAATTCTTTATTAATTTCTTCTAAATATTCTGGGTCATTTACCACCCTGTGATTTGCTTGAGAAATAACTCCTTGGCAAGTTGAACAAATGGTCATAACAGAAAGACCCATCTGCTCTGCCAAAGCTAATGTTCTTATATTTAATACATCGCCTAATTTTTGATTTTTTTCTTGTAAAACCCCTGCTCCAGTACAAGCTGCTTTTTCTATCTCTTCAAGTTCTATTCCAAGCTTGTCTACTACAAGCATTGTTGATTTATATAATTCTGGGGCAGCACCTCGAGCTACGCATCCTGGATAAAACGCAAATTTCATTCTTCAGTCTCCTGACTGTCTAACCTTCTTGCTATACTAGTCACCTTATCTGCTTCTTTTGGTTTATGAGGGAGAGGAGGCGGAATTTTTCCTTTAAATAGTGATTTTATACCAATGACAGCTAGATCTATTAAGCCTGAAATGTTTAATAATCCAGTGCTTTCTAATGCTAACCTTGTCTCATCTAACCTTCCGTGCTTCTTTATAGAGTCACTAAAACTTTCAGTATGTCGATATCCACTTGTATTTGTATACCCTTCTTCAATTGCAAGATCTCTCATTTTGACTATTCTTTCCATAGGAGCTACATCTTTAGGGCAAACCTCAACACAAGCAAGGCATCTTGAGCAATCCCACACACCTGTATTTTCATTTAATTTACCTAATCTACTTTTCTTATCTTCATCTCTTGGATCAGCCACAAATCTATAAGCTTTAGCTAAAGCTGCAGGACCTGTAAAAGCTGGATCTACCTCTAAAGCTGTGCATTCTGATACACAAGCACCACACATAATACAATTCATTACACCTAATAAGTGAGTCATGCTTTCATTTGAAGCAATATGTTCAGCTTCTGGTTCAAAATTAGTCTTTACATAAGGATCAACACTCTTCACCTTTGACCAAAATAGATCCATGTCAGTAACAAGATCTTTAATTACAGGGAAATTACCCATAGGCTCAACTGTAACTGGCTCACCTTCAGGTGACACCTCTTTTATTCTTGTTTTGCATACTAACTTTGCAGATCCATTAACTTTCATAGAACACGAACCACAAATTGAAGCTCTACACGAACATCTTAAAGCTAAAGTCCCATCTATCTCTTCCCTGATCTTGATTAATCCATCCAAAATAGTTGAGTCTTCTGTAACATCTATTGAATAATCTTGGAAAAATGATTCTGAATCATTTTCCGGATTAAATCTTTTAACTTTGATCTGTGCTTCCAATTAATACACTCTCTCTGTTGGTTGCCAATCAGTAATTGTTACATCTGACGTAGTTGTATTTAACTCTTCACCTTCAAATTGTACAAGGGTATGTTTTAACCAATCTGCATCATTTCTTGTTTTCATATCGGTTCTGAAGTGTGCTCCCCTGCTTTCTAATCTTATATCTGCTCCTTGGCATATAGATTCTGCCACATCAACCATAAATTCAAGTTCAAGGTAAGATACTAAATCCGTATTAAATACCTTTCCTTTATTTTCAATATATACGTTAGGCAACTGCCCTCTTAGGTCTTTCATTTTTGTTATGGCTTCACTAATACTATTCTTATCTCTCCATACCCCGATACCTTTTGTCATGGTTGACCCCATCTTGTTTCTTAGCTCGGATGATCTCATTCCTTTAGGCCTATCTAGAATATTCTGAATTCTGGACTTCTCTTTAGAAAGCTCTCTTTCATCTACTTCAATTCCATTTGATGACTTAATATAATCCACACTATTTACAGCTGCTCTTCTTCCAAAAACTATAGTATCTAATAAAGAGTTTGCTCCAAGTCTGTTTGCCCCATGAACACTCACATTTGCACATTCACCTGCAGCATAAAGACCAGGTATATTTGTTGCTCCATTCAGATCAGTTTTGATTCCTCCCATTATGTAATGCATTCCAGGCTTAATTGGAATTGGTGATTCGGAAAGATCAATTCCTCTAAATTCAAGGGCAACCTCTTGTAAATAACCAAGTCTTTCTTCAATAAACTTCTTTCCTAAGTGCCTTAAATCCAAATAAACACAGCCATCAACCCCCCTTCCTTCATCGATTTCTGTCTGCTCTGCTCTTGAAACTACATCTCTAGAAGCAAGCTCCATATAATCAGGAGCATATTTTTCCATAAACCTCTCCCCTTCAGAATTAATTAAATAAGCACCATCTCCTCTAGCTGCTTCTGATAATAATATTCCATTTCCTGCTAGTGTAGTTGGATGATACTGAATCATTTCAGTATCCATTACTGGAGCACCCACTTGCATAGCAAGGCTTAGCCCATCTCCGGTACAAATAAGAGCATTAGTAGAAGGTTCAAAAACTCTCCCGGCTCCTCCGGTTGCGAGTACTACTGCTTTGGCTGTTATTAGCTCCATTTGGCCTGTTTTTATATCAAATGCGATAGCACCAGCTATCTTTCCGTCTTGTTTAATTAATTTAGTAACAAACCATTCTTCGTATATATGTAAATTATACTTAACGGACTGCTCATAGAGCACATGGAGCAATGCACTACCTGTAATTGCTCCAACAAAATAGGTTCGGGCTTTTTTTTGGCCACCAAAAGCTCTAGTCCCCAATTTTCCATCATCATCTCTACTAAAAATAACACCCATATTCTCCAGCTCAATAATTGCTTCCCCTGCCTCTCTGCACATAACTTCTACTGCATCTTGATCAGCTAAATAATCACTCCCCTTTATAGTAGCTAAAGCATGATCTCTCCAATCATCGCCTCTGTCAGTTAAAGCGGCATTAATTCCTCCTTGAGCTGCATTTGAATGGCTTCTTACTGGGTGGACTTTAGTTATTACAGCAACGTTAAGCCCTTGCCGAACACCTTCGACAGCAGCTCTAAGTCCTGCAAGTCCTGCGCCTATTATTAATAAATCATGCTTACTCATATTATTAATAGAAATTTTAACATTAATTACCTAAATTATGTTTCATATTTTTATTTAAAAATTCTTTAAAAACATAAAATGCTGTTATTGTCTTTAAATCAGTAATTTGTTTGTCTTGTATCATGTGATGAATTTCACTGAGTTCGAGTTTTTCTATGTATATCTCTTCGTCAATATCAGATTCCAATTTTGAAGATTTAAGATTAGTTGTAAAAAAACAGTAAATCTTTTCAGTACACCACCCTGGAGCAACAAAAAATGGTGACCATAACTCAATGTCTTGAGGAATCATACCTATTTCCTCCTGCAGTTCCCTCACTACAGCCTTGTAAGGATCTTCATTGCTATTTAAAGTTCCTGCTGGAAATTCTAGTAACCATTCATCTATCGGGTTTCTCCATTGCTTGACCATGTAAACATATATTTTCTTATCAATTATTTCGTATGGAACTGCTACTATTGAGCCTACATGCTCTATTACATCTCTAGTGCTTAAATAATCATCACCTTTATACAACTCATCTTGTCGTAAGTTAATATACTCCCCGTTGTGAATAACTTTTGAATTTAGTCTTTTTAAGGCAGGTTTTTTATCTGCCAAGGGATTCGCCTTTTCTTAGTTCTAATTTTTTAGCTAAGCTATTCCAATATTCTGACTTAAAATCATGTGATCTTACAAAATTTACTGTTTTTGAGTCATCTACTTGAACCTCTATGTAATCAAATTCTCTCAATTGCGTGTCAATAAAACCATCTACTGTTATAGATAAGTCTTCCCTTGAATCAGCTTTTAAAGTTAATTTTGCATCGCTTTCCATTACTAACCCTCCTAGAAGACTAGTGTGGGAGGCTATTGGTTTTATAATCATGTTATTACTAGAAGGAGACAATATGGCGCCTCCTAATGAAAGAGAGTAAGCAGTTGATCCAGTAGCTGTAGACACAACTACTCCATCGCCTCTATATGTTGCAAAATGATTATTATTTAATGAAGCCTCAACATCTATTATTCTTACCTTGGACCCCCTAGCAAGAACAAAATCATTTAACGCGAAAAATTCTTTTTTTGAATTATTTTTATATAAATTGATCTTTAAAATAGATCTTTGCTCTATAACTCCATTACCATCAAGATAAGATAAAAGTTTTTGATCTATGTCATGAGAATCAATTTCACATAAAAATCCTAATCTACCCAAATTTATACCTAATATTGGGGAATTGCTTCCATTTAGCACATGAGCACATCTAAGCACAGTTCCATCTCCACCAATAGAAATAATTAAATCTATTTTTTTATTATCTAACCCATTATTAAGAGCAGATTCTGTGCTTTGAGAGAAAACTTCAAAATCATCTTTCAATTTCTGCTTAATCACTAACGCCAAAGATTCGGCGTCTTTTGATTTTTGATTAAACAAAATAGCTATTATTTTTGGACTATAAAATTTATCCATTTTTCATAAATTATTATTGGAGTATATTTACAACGCTCTCAACTATACCTAATAACATAGATGGAGCCAAGCCAAGCATTAAAATTAATATTGTGCCGAATGAAGTAATAATCTTAGTATTCAGATCTGAGCTATAACTTTTTGGCTCTTGGTCTTCTGGAGTATCAATAAACATAAATTTTATTATTCTAATGTAGTAATAGGCCGAAATAACTGAATTCAAAATTCCAATAAGTGCCAACCACATTAAATTATTAGATATTGCAGAACTAAAAATAAATGCTTTGCCCATGAAACCAATAGTTGCCGGAATTCCTAATAAAGAAATTAATGATATAGATAGAATTATTGATTGAAATCTTAATTTAATGCCAACCCCTTTATATTTTTCTATATTGAAAGAATTAATTTCTCTAGATATTGAAAGTATACTTAAGAAGGCGGTCAGATTGGTTATTGCATAGGCTACAATATAAAATACAGACGACTGTATTCCTGCAAAATTACTAGAGTTCAAACTATCTGGCTCACTAGAAGCTAATCCAATTAAAATGTACCCTGCATGAGCTATTGTGCTATAAGCAAATAATCTTTTAATGTTGCTTTGCCTAAGAGCCATAATATTACCAAAAGTCATTGAAACGGCTGCCATAATAGATAAATATACTGCCCACTCACTAATCATTGAGCTATTTATTGCATCAAAAAGTATCCTGATTATTATTGATAATCCTGCAATCTTGCTAACTACAGATAGATATATAGTTACTATTGTAGGCGCTCCTTGGTATACATCTGGAACCCATGAAAAGAATGGGAATGATGCGATTTTAAAAGATGCTCCAGAAATAAGAAGTAGTGCCCCAAAAAGAATTAATATATTTGATGGGTCTTTAAAGAAGAATTTGCCTGATAATGCGGTATCAATTGTTGAAATTTCACTAAAAAATGTTGAACCTGACACCCCATAAATATATGCAATGCCCATTAATATAATTGCCGAACTAGTGGCACTTAAAATGAGGTATTTTAATGATACTTCTAATGAATATTTTTTTTGATTTAAAGCTAGCATCCCAATTACTGGCAAGGAAGTAAGTTCTAGGGCTACCCAAGCAGTTATCATTTCGGTAGCGCTTGTTAGGAGTGTCATTCCAGTTATTGAAATTAGAAAAAGGGCCCAAAATTCTCCCTTTGATTTTAATTCTTTACTCAATAAATTTATTCCACATACACTAATTGAGAGCCCAGAAACCAAAATTAGTGACTTTAAGAAAAGTGAATATTTATCAATTGAGAGCACATTAATAATTGATGAACCTGATGGATCGTTGTAACTGATCAAGTTTGTAGTTAGAACTATAGATAACATTGCAGAAATAGCTAAAAATACACTTGCAAAAATTGCTGAAAAAGATTTTTTAGAAGAAAAAAGATCAACAATAATTACTACGAAAGCCCCTATTACTAAAGCAATCTCTGGAGATAATAATAATATGTCATTTAAAGTTATCATCTAGTAAATATTTCCCCAATTCCTATATTTAGCACGTCAGTAATTATTGCAGGATAAATACCCACTACAACAATTGTGGCTGTAAGAATTAACACACTCAATAACTCTAGCTTGTTTAAATCGTCCAGTTGATCAAAAATCTTTGCTACAGGACTATCTTGCTTTACTCCTTCTCCAAAATAAGCTCTCTGAATCATCCAAAGAGTATAAGCGGCAGCAAGCACAACACCAAAGACTGCAACAACTGTTGAGATTGCCCAAAGAGAGCCCATTCTAAATGTGCCGATAAATATCATTAATTCTGCAACGAACCCACTTAACCCAGGAAGTCCTAAGCTAGCAAATCCAGCAATTACGAAAAAAGTAGTAATTAATGGCATTTTATTAACCAATCCTCCTAAATGTGGAATATACCTAGTATGAGTCCTCTCATAAGTAAGTCCAACTAATAGGAAAGCTAGTCCAGTGATTGTCCCATGAGTAAATAACTGCAAAGCAGTACCTCCTAAACCTTCAGTTGAACCAAAAGATGCAAATGCTCCATATGATGAAAATCCTAATACGACGTAACCCATATGGCTTACACTACTAAAAGCAATTAATCTTTTGAGGTCAGTTTGTTGAATGGTTAGTAAAGCTCCATATATAACGCTAAATGCACCAATAATTGCAAAATAAGGTGCTAACCCAGTCAGTATAGAAGGATCAATATAGTTAAATATGTCCACATTTATTCTTAGTAAACCATAGCCTCCCATTTTCAATAGAACACCTGCAAGCATAATACTTACAGCAGTAGGTGCGTCAGTATGAGCATCTGGAAGCCAGCTATGAACAGGGAACAAAGGAAGTTTTATAGCGAATCCTATAAAGAATACAAAGAATATAAACACTGCTGGAATAGCAATAGAAAAATTAGAATTAACTATTCCATTTAATCCCAACTCGGCAATATCAAACATCGTAAAGGTTCCCGTTGCAAAATATAACGAAACAATTCCTATTAATAACAAGGCTCCAGAAGTTAATGTAAAAATCAAAAATTTCATTGCTGAATAATGTGCTCTTCCTGAACCCCAAATAGATATCAAGAAATACATTGGTATTAATTCAGCTTCCCAAAATACAAATAAAAGCAATAAATCAAGTGAAGCAAAAACTCCAGTTACAACTCCTTGCAACGCCAGCAACCACATAAAATATTCCTTTTGTCTTACCTGGATATTCATTGAGGCAATTACAGAACAGAACCCTAATATTCCTGTAAGTAAAATTAAAGGTGCACTCAATCCATCAATTCCAACAATATACCTAGCCGTAAAAGCTTCAAAAGGTATCCAAGAATCTAAGTAATCTATAAATTGAAACCCTCCAAGCGCCTTGTCATAACTGAAATAAACCAAAATAGACAAAATCATTTGTATTCCTGTAATTAATAAAGATACTTTTTTTACATTTATTTTCAGAAATTTATTTTCAGAAAAAATTCCAATTAAAATACCAGAAATAATCGGAAAAAATATTAAAAATGATAATATTCCGCCAGGCACCTAATTACCTCCCAATAACAGCCATGAAAAATAACCAGAAATGATTATTAAAAGGCCCAGAAAAAATGTAATGCTTTGAATTTGCAATTGTCCATTCTGAGTTATTGCAAATTTATTTGATACCCATCTAAGTGAATTTGATAATGAGTGACTTGCTTTATCAACGAAATTAGTTTCAATAAAATCCAATAGCTTAATAAATCTTTTATAAAACAAATTCTCAGTAATAATTTCTTCGTATAAATAATCTAGATAATATTTATTAACCAGAATTTTTCTTAGAAATTTAAAGTTTATATTTGACCTAGAAGTGAAAATAGCAATTACTATTCCAGAAAAAGCAAGTAATGATGACACAATGGCTATAAAGAAATTAAATTTTATCTCATGATGATGATAATCAGGAAAAACTAATTTATTGTGATCAAGAAATGAAACCATCAAGTGTTTACCTATTACCCCTAAATCCACTGGAGAGCTAACAATAAATCCGATTAGAACTGATGGTATGGCTAGTAGAATCATAGGGTAAATCATGAATTTTGGGCTCTCATGCAATGATTTCTCTTCTACACCTGACTCACCTCCTTTAAAATCACCAAAGAATGTCATTATCATCATTCTAGTCATATAAAAGCCAGTTAAAATAACCCCAAATAGTCCCATATAAAATAGAATGTTAGAATCTTTACTTACTCCCAATAAAACCTCATCTTTACTCCAAAAACCAGAAAAAGGGAAAATTCCAATCAAGCTAATTGCAGCTAGCATCATTGTCCAATAGGTAATTTTCATATGATCTTTTAATCCTCCCATTTTAGTCATATCAAATGTATGAACAGCATGACCAACTGAGCCTGCACCAAGAAAAAGCAATGCCTTAAACCATGCATGAGTGAATAAATGAAGAATAGCTGCCCCATAGGCACCTGTACCCAATGCTAAAAACATATAACCTAGCTGACTAATTGATGAGTAAGCCAACACTCTCTTTATGTCATTACTAACTAAAGCCATTGTTGCTGCAAAGATAAGTGTGAATCCTCCAATATACGCAACGGTAGAGGAAACAATTTCTATTGAGCTAATTAGAGGAAACATTCTAGCAATCAGAAATACTCCAGCAGTAACCATTGTTGCTGAATGCAAGAGAGCAGAAACAGGAGTTGGCCCCTCCATTGCATCTGGCAACCAATTGTGCAAAGGGAATTGGGCAGATTTTCCAATCGCGCCTATAACGAATAGTAATCCAATTAATGTAAGAATTTCTGTAGTAAAAATTCCATTTTGAACTGCTAAATAAAATTGAGTTATATCAAGATATTCTGAGCCTTGCTTAGCAATTAATAGTATTCCGATTATCAACCCAAAATCACCAATTCTTGTCATTAAAAAGGCTTTTTTTGCTGCTTTTATAGCCGATTGCTTCTTAAACCAAAATCCAATTAGTAGATACGAAGTTGCACCTACTAATTCCCAAAATATAAACATTTGAATTAAATTTTTGGAAAAAACCAATCCAAGCATTGAAGTTGTAAATAAAGCCATGTATGTAAAATATCTAGAATAGCCATCATCGTGTTCCATATAAGCTAATGAATAAATTTGAATTAGGAAGCTTATCCCTGTAACAACAGTTATCATTATTAGAGTTAGCGGATCTAGCAAGATCCCCATCCATACTTTAAATAACCCAAAAGAAAACCATTGGAATGAACCTGATTGGTAATCAAAGGTTGAGTCAACCCCGTTTATCAAAATAAACAAACAAATTAGAAATGAGGCCCCAATAGTTAACACATTTAATGGGCCTGACACTGACCTAGTATTAAATTTAGTAAAAGTTAATAATATTCCGTTTATTAGAAATGAAGACAAAGGAAGTAGAAAAATAATCCAAATTAATTCATTATTTGTCATTATAATTTCCTTAAAATCTCATCAGCTACATGCTCTCGACCTTTAGGAACAAGAAGTTTAAATTTTGAAGTTTCACTCCAGTCTAAAATATCACCTTCAGGTAAAATTTTTGCAGGAAGGCCTTCTCCTTCTAATAAATCCTTCCACATCTCTGCGGCTAGCAAATTATCTAGTTGTTTATAATCAACCCACATCAGGCTTCCTTTATGTCAATTGAATTAGTGATTTCGATGCTACTTTTTTCCCTATAAATTGCTATCACTAAAGATAAAGCTAATGCTGCTTCAGCTGCGCCTATTGCAATTATGAATATTGCCATTACTTGCCCTGACAGAACTCTTGATGCAGACTCAGCACCTAAAAGTCCTCCTGGAGCAAACCTAGAAAATGCTACAAAAGAAAGAGCAGCAGCATTAAACATCAATTCTAGGCTCATTATGACCAATACTGTACTTTTTTTTGCTATTGTGCCTAATAACCCAATAACAAATATTACTGCAGAAACGATTAATACATTACTTAGAGTCATCATTCATCCTTACTCTAAGTAATGCCAAAGCGCCAATTAAAGATGCCAATAAAATCAGGCCAGATAATTGAAAGGCGATCATAAAATCTGTAGTGATTAATTTTCCTAACCAATTTGTGCTCTCTATTAAAACTCCAGGCTCAGATCCACAGCTTGAAAGAAGGCAATTAGAATTATCCAAGATTTCATTGCTAAACTCATCCCACTTGAAGTTAATGATAAAGAAGGAGATTAATACTAAAAAAATCACCCCAATTATTGATGAATAATATAATAATTTATTATTGTCTGTACTCTTTTCTATGTCTTTTACTAGCATTACAGACAAAGCTATCAAAACTGAAACAGCGCCAACATAAACTAAAATTTGAATTACTCCTATAAATTCAGCGCTTAACATGAAATACATTGCTGCAAAACATAACATTGAAAAAGCTAAAAAAACAGCAGATCTATATACATTTTTTGAAAATAAAATTAATAATGAATTCGATATGAGTAAAATTGAAACTAAATAAAAAATTGCATCAATAAACATATTTATTATCTCTCATTCACCCATCTCTCGGTCAATTCTTCATCAGAAGGCTGTTCATGCCTACCAATATCATGCCAATCTTTAATTTCTGCCTCTTTTTCCCGTGGTTTATAGTTCTTATCTTCCATTTGGGGTCTAAACCAGGTACTAGGAGTCTTTACAGCTGTCCTAAGTTCATCTACAGGTATTACCAAGCCTTTTCTTTTTTCATTTGCTCTCTCAAAACCGCTCCCCATATGCAATGCGTCAAAAGGACAAGCTTCCACGCAGAGACCACAAAACATGCATCTTCCTATATCAATATCAAAAACATCTATGTCATAAGATGACCCTTCTTTCTCATCTCTAGCACTAGGAGTAGTTTCAATCTTTATAATCCCTAGAGGACAATACTTTGCACAGCTCGCACATCCAGTGCATCTATCTTCAAACCAATTGAAATCTTGTCCTCTAAATCTAGTAGCTTGAGATGGATATTCAGGAACTTCATGAAAGCCAGCTAAAGATTTAAAAAATTCAGTAGGTTGGCTTTTAAGAAACTGAAATGGTGTTTTTTTATGAAATTTTAGTGCCCCAATTAGTCCAACTTTTTTATTCGGATACTGCACAGTAAATACAGGCCCCAGTAAATTTTTTAGTGTTGTAAATAATCCTTTTAATAAACCTATGCCAAACATTTTAATCCAATCCGTATATTACTGAGCGTTTTTTAATCTTATTACCTGTTAAATTAGGACTCAATATTTTTCCAAAAATATAGATAGATAAGAAAAACACTGCCCAATTTATTAAAGTCATTAATAATAATTGCATTCCTGAAGGGTCAGGCCAAATAGCAATCATTAATGCTAATACCAATACATTAATTAAGCTCAATTCAAATAAGCCTTTCCAAGCTAATGACATAATTTGATCAATTCTTAGTCTAGGGAAAGTTGCTCTAAACCAAATAAATATAGCAATTACGCCAATCCATTTAGCCAAAAACCAAATTTCAGAAGGAATAAATGTTGGCCCCCTCCAGCCAGAGAAATAAAAAGTAACAATAATTGCAGAAGAGGCAATTGTTGCCATAAATTCTCCTAAATAAAATAAACCGAATTTCATGCTACTGTAGTCAGTCATATAACCTGCCACTAGTTCTGATTCTGCCTCGGTAATATCAAATGGACTCCTATTAAGCTCCGCAGTAGAAGCAACAAGAAATGTGATAAAACCTAAGGGTTGAAAAATCGCATTAGGAATAACTTGGTTATTTACAACTTCGCTTAAAGATAATGAGCCAGCAACAATTACAACGCCAGCAGCTGATATTCCCATAGGAATCTCATAACTTAAAAGCATAGCAACAGCTCTTATCCCTCCAATAATCGCAAATCTATTTCCTGAAGCCCAGCCAGCCATTAAAACAGATAAACTATTTATAGAGGTTATGGCCAATACAAAAACTACCCCCACACTTATATTAGTCAAAAATGTTCTGGCTCCATATGGAATAACCGGGAAAATCATAAATACTGGAACAACCATCAATATTGGAGCCAAAACATATATAAGTTTGTCTGATAAAGTGGGCTCAATATCTTCTTTAAACATTACTTTAATAGCATCGGCAACAGGGGTAAACAACCCAAGAGGCCCCCATCTATTTGGACCTAATCTAGCTTGAAATTTTCCTATTAACCTTCGTTCTCCCCAAATTAATGCGAGTACGCCAACAAGAGCGGCATTTATAAATACGAATATCCAAAAAAAGGCAGTTAAAATAAAAGAGATCCAACTTAAGTTTTCTGGGATAAATGCTATATTAAGTATTCTCACAGAGGAGCAGCTAGCCTCCAATGATAAGTGGCAATATAGAAATTCAAATATAAAACTTTCTCTTACAGGACCCATTATCTATCAACTTCTCCCATATTCACGTCAATAGATCCGAATGTCACAAATAAGTCTGCTATCTTATAACCAATCACCATATCTCTTAGTAAAGTCAGATTGATTAAAGAAGGAGCTCTTACATGGCACCTAAAAGGAGCAATCCCCCCATCACTAACCAAATAGAAACCCAATTCACCTTTAGGAGCCTCTATTGGTACATACGATTCACCTTCAGGAGGCCTAACTAGAAAAGGCACTTCCTCAGGTTTAACAGGGCCTGGCTCTATTAAATCTAAGCACTGCTCAACAATTTTTAAGCTTTCACGAATTTCATGGAGCCTAACCAAATACCTATCATTATTATCTCCTACCGTACCCAAAGGTCTTCTAAAAGAAATTTTTTCATAATAATCGTAAGGATTTCTATGTCTCAAATCCCAATCAACTCCAGAAGCTCTTAGCATAGGTCCAGTTATAGAAGCATTAATTGCATCATCTTTTTTCAAGGTTGCTACATTTTGAGTTCTTGCCAATATTATTTCATTGTCAGTTAAGAGATTCTCTATATCATCTAATCTATTTGGCATCTCATCTAAAAATTTATTCAAAGAAGGCCAAAATTCATCTGGGGCATCCATAAATACACCCCCAGGTCTCAAATAACTATTTGTTATCCTAGCTCCACACATCATTTCAAATAATTCCAATATTTTTTCTCTTTCTCTTAGCAAATAAAGAAGAGGTGTATGCCATGCACCTAAATCATTAATTAAAAATCCAATTGCTACAGAATGCGCGGCAATTCTTTGTAATTCAGCAGCAATCATTCTTAACCATACGCCTCTTTTTGATGGGGTTATTCCAGAAAGTTTTTCAACTGACAATATATATGCCTGATTGTTTGTCATTGACGCCGTATAGTCCATTCGGTCAGTTAAAGTTACGACTTGGGTGTAAGTTCTTTCTTCAGCTAACTTTTCTGACCCTCTATGAAGATAACCAATGATAGGTTCTGCATCAATAATTGTTTCTCCGTCAAAAGTTACTCTCATCCTAAATACTCCATGAGTACTTGGATGAATAGGGCCTATATTCATTGTGACTAGTTCAGTACTCATATTAACTCACAAAATCTTTCCTAAGAGGGTGACCTTCAAAATTCTCCCACAGCAATAGTCTTTTCATGTTTGGGTGATCTTCAAACATTATTCCCATTAAATCATAAATTTCTCTCTCCTGTAATTCAGCCCCTCTCCAAACTGAAACAACACTTTTTACTTTAGGGTCAACCCTACCTTCACCGCACTTGATTTTTACAACCAGAGATTCATTCTTTTGCAATGAAGTTAAATGATATACAACCTCAAAATGACTTATTCTATCTACTGAAGTAACAGAACTAAGCAAATCATATTTCTGGTCAATTTTTAGATAATTAAATAAGTCCAAAGATTTATCATTACTGATCTGAACATAATCCTCTCCGGCAGATTCAATTTGATTCTTAAAATTAGATCTTAAAATATCTTCAATTTCATATCCTAATAAAACTTTAGTCATTATTCCCTGCTGACTTTCCTTTTAACGAATATCGTTTGATTTTTTCATGTAATTGCATTAATCCATATAAAAGAGCGTCTGGCCTAGGCGGGCAACCTGGCACATATACATCAACAGGCACAATTTTATTAACACCAGGAACTACAGAATAGGAATCATAATATGGACCACCACTAGTTGCACATACACCCATACTAATTACCCATTTAGGATCTGACATCTGATCATACATAGTTCTTATTGCAGGAGCCATCTTCCAAGTGACAGTACCAGCTACAATCATTAAGTCTGCTTGCCTAGGAGAAGCCGAGAATCTTTCGGCTCCAAATCTAGCTAAATCAAATCTTGAAGCTGCAGAAGCTATCATCTCAAAGGCACAGCAAGCCAATCCAAACTGAGCAGGGAAGATTGAAGATTTTCTCGCCCAATTTAATAAGAAGTCAACAGACGTCACAAAAGCTGATTTTTTCAAATCTTTATTGCCAGAAAGATCATCAACAGGCAATTCATTAATATTATTGGCTTTCATGTCATTAATAACATCACCTTCTTCGAAATCTAGGTCAGACGTTTGAGTATAAAGTGGAAGATTAAGATTATTATCTTTATCTAGTTCCATTCTAAATCACCTTTCTTCCATGCATAAACATAACCCAAAGTCACTACAACAAGGAACACAAACATTGATGTAAAAAACATTAAGCCAAACTCTTTGCTCCATACCCCATATCTAGCAGCCCAAGGAAAAAGAAAGATAGTTTCAACATCAAAAATTACGAATAAAAGTGCATAGAAGTAGTATTTTATATTAAAACCTTGCCATCTCTCTGTCTCAGGCTTCATTCCGCATTCATACATACTCTCTTTAAGTTTAGAAGGGTTGCTGGGCCTAACCTTTATGAATTGAGCTAACCTAGAAAGTACAATCATTCCAATTGGCACTGAAATTGAAATAGCTAAATAGAAACCAATTATGGCGTAATGATCAAAATAGTCTTTAAGCAATCGATTCTCCTATTTAAATATTATTCAGATATTTAACATTTTAATTATATCCCATTTAAATATAATTAAAATACAATTACTCCCCTGCCATCTTCTCCTTTATCAATATCCGCGAATGCTTCATTAATCTCTTCAAGCTTAAATACTTTTCTTACAAGATCATCAATATTTACTTTGCCTGACAAATACATATCTACGATTTTTTTCATAGTAACTAGCGGAGACCCATAACCATAGAAACTACCCAGAATATTCTTTTCGTTCCTTACTAAATCAACCATATTTATATCTACATCAGAGCTAGGACTAGCTAATCCTACTAAAGCTGCAGTGCCTCTTTTGGCTAGACTCTCAACAGCTTGCTTCATAATTGCTGGGCTCCCAAATGAGTCAAAAGAATAATCAACTCCTCCTCCGGTTATATCTCTAATCTTTTCAACAGGGTCTTCACTTTTTGCATTAATAACGTCAGTTGCTCCGAATTTATAAGCAAATTCAAGCTTATGATCAAAAATATCTACAGCTATCACCTTAAGACAATTCAGCATTTTTGCGCCTTGTACAATATTTAGCCCAACACCACCGCAACCGAATACAGCAACTGTAGAACCAGCTTTAATATTATCTAAATTTACTATTCCTCCTAAACCAGTAGTTACACAACATCCAATTAGAGCTGCTACTTCTGGGGGGACTTCTTTAGGTATAACTAATAGAGAGCTTGCAGGAACGATTTGCTGCTCTGCAAAACCTCCTAATTTATTCATCTGGTATATTTCAGTGCCATCACTATCTTTAATTCTGAAAGTGCCATCAAATTGTCGATGTTGAGTATTAGGGTCAGAATAGTGCCTAGAACAATGATTGCCTAACCCTGTTCGACAGTAATCACATTCTGAACACGATGAAACAAAACTAGTTATGCAGCTATCTCCAGGTTTAACATTTGTTACATTTGGACCTACCTCTTCAACAATAACAGCATTCTCGTGGCCCAATACTATAGGTGTAGGGTAAGGGATCTGACCATGAATAACATGATGGTCACTTGCACAGACTCCTGCGGCCTTCATGGTTACTAAAACTTCCCCTTCTTTTGGCTTATCTATTCTAAGATCTTTAATTTCTAAAGGTTTTCCAACCTCATACAGGACTGCAGCTTTCAAAATTACCTCCAATGTTTATAAAATCTTTCATAAGAAATATAATAGACTTTAAACTTAAGTGCTAATTTTATGAATTATCCAAATATTGATTTAAGAACTATATCCCGAGACGATGTTAAAAGGATTGTCGAATGGATAAAAGATGATGAGGTTGCCGAATTATGGTTCGGAAGATATTCATATGGCGATGCTGCTCATCTAGGCTATGATCCTCAAAAAATATTGACTAGCTCCAAAGAAGAATGGGAGAGAACATTTAACGATAAAAATCCTGAACCTCACAGGGTCTTTTTTTCTATATACGACACTAAAGATGAAAAACATATAGGAGAAGCGCAATTATTTATTGATGACGCTCTTGGTGATGCGCAATTATCTGTCATAATTGGAATAAAAGATCTTTGGCATCAAGGCTTTGGTTCGTCATCAGTAGTGAAATTAATGAGTCATGCCTTCAAAGACTTAGAGCTTTATAGAGTATGGGTTGATATACCTGAATTCAATACTCATGCAAGAAATATGTTTGAAGGGTTAGGATTTCAGCACGAAGGAACACTTAGGCAAAGTAGGCCTCATCATGGCGCAAGGCATAATTCAGCTATAATGGGAATGCTAAAAAATGAATTTGATCAAATTTATGGAGAAGATATAACAAAATTATTTAATTAATTTTTATTTGTTCTGATAACCCATCTAAATATTTGAAACCAGACCCTGTATTAAGCAAAAGCACTGACTCCTTGCTACTAATAAATCCTGAAGATATTAATTTTTTAGTAGCAGAAACTAAAGAGCCTCCTTCAGGCGCACAAAAAATACCTTCTAAAGTAGATAGTTGCTTCACTCCATCAACCATACTGTTATCATCAATCTTTATTGCAGTTCCATTGCTTTCATTAATAGCATCAATGATAAGGTAGTCTCCCACAGCAATTGGAACCCTCATTCCTGCCGCTATTGTTTTAGGTGATTTAAATAATTCTGCGTGCCTATTACCTTCTAAATATGCATCTACAACTGGACTGCAACCTTCCGCTTGAACACAAATCATTCTAGGAAGTTTTGAATTCAAAATTCCTATTTCTTTAAGTTCTTGAAAAGCCTTCCAAATCCCAATAATTCCAGTTCCTCCTCCTGTAGGATAAATAATATTATCAGGCAAATCCCAATTCAATTGCTCTGCAATTTCGTATCCCATAGTTTTTTTACCTTCAACTCTGTAAGGCTCTTTTAAGGTAGAAACATCAAATAGATTTTTCTGCTTAGATACCTCTAAAGATCTAGCCCCCGCATCATTTATATAGCCATCAATTAATTCAATTTCTGCTCCATGAAAAATAGTTTCAGTCTTATTTGCTAAAGGAGCATCATTGGGCATAAATACATAAGCTTCTGCGCCTGCTCTAGCACAGTATGCAGCAAGTGCCCCACCGGCATTTCCAGCCGAAGGTATGGAAAATTTGTTTATCCCCAATTCTTTAGCCTTAGATACAGCCGAAGAAAGCCCCCTGGCCTTAAACGAAGAAGTGGGGTTCAGACTTTCATCCTTTAAAATAATATTCGTACCAAGTTCATAAGAAAGCCTCTCGCAGTTTAAAATTGGAGTAAAACCTTCTCCTAAAGAAACAATATTCTTATCGTCCTTTACAGGCATGAACTCCTTATATCTCCACATATTTGGTTTCCTGTTTTTTAAATCACTTATTGCCTTTTTAGATTTTGACTGATCTATTTCGTATCTTGGAAATAGTACTTTTCCGCAATTTTCTGCAGGGCATAATTTATAAATTTCATTTGCAGAAAAAGTCTCTCCGCAATATGTACACTCCAAGTGAGAGAGCATCGATCCTGTATCAGTCAACTTATTACCTCGCAATCAAACATTTTT
>CAZUHW010000010.1:0-6220 GCA_964620935.1 uncultured Dehalococcoidales bacterium | reverse complement strand
ACAATTTGCCCTTTATTATGAATTGTTGCCTGACCTCCTCTATCAGTTTTAATAACAGAAAAACCATTATTTTTCAGATCCTTGTCGGTAATTAAAATATCTTCATCTGTCCCTTTTGTGCCAATTGTGATTGTTTTGTTATGCTCAAGAAAAATCATATGATTTTCATATTTTTTGATTTGACTGACTAGATTTTTCTGGAAATTTATACCAAATGAATAATCAACTAACCCTAGGTCATGAACTTTTACTTTTTGTTTATTTTGGGTTGACATAATATTATTTTTTAATAAATTTAATAACAATGTTAAATAAATTCACATATTATCTTACTATAGTGCCTATAATTTCTATTATGATTTTGGCTTGTGGTAGTGATGCAAATGAGTCTGGAGAAGTCACTATGACCAATGATACGACTGGCACACCTAAAGAATATTACGCATTTATTGAATTAGAAGGCCAAGATGGCGATAACATGGGTGTTGTAAAAATCCTACTGCATGCTGACAAGACTCCAAAAACTGTACAGAATTTTATCGATTTAAGTAAATCAGGTTTTTATGACGGGGTTATATTCCATAGGGTTATACCTGGATTTATGGCACAAAGTGGTGACCCAGATGGTACTGGTACTGGTGGGCCTGGATACACTTTTGAAGATGAATTTCATCCATCATTAACTCATGATTCAGCAGGAATTCTATCTATGGCAAATAGAGGCCCAAATACCAACGGGAGTCAGTTTTTTATAACTTATGCTCCTACACCACACTTAGACAATGCACATACAGTATTTGGCAAGGTAGTTGAAGGAATGGAACTAATAGAAGCTATACCTGCAAGAGATCCGTCAATGATAAATGATCCAGCAGTAAAAATGGTTGGTATCGAAATTAGAGAAAACTAAACTGCTTCTGTAACAGTAAGTGATTTAACTGGGAATCCTAATTGCTCTTCACTACAGTTCACAAAGAATAGTTTTCCATCAAATCCGATTGATGATTCATTTTGAATAATTGAAGATCCTGATATTGGTCTACCATTTAATCTGATTGTAGATTGCGTCTTGTCAGATACTGTAAGAATTATATGAGATCGGTAAAACTGCAAATTTAAACCTTCTAAATTATACTTTTTTAGCTCTCTAGAAAGAAGTTTATTCTTATATATAATGTTCATAATTATATTTCTTTTTATTGCAGAAAAATCAACAACAAAATCTCTCTCTGAATTCAATAAAAATCCATGAGGTCGAGGTAGATTTTTCCATGTTCTCAGCATATAAATAGCAAATCCAGCAATTATAAAACTGAAAGCTAAAGTAAATCCTAAAATAATATTTCTTAAGTTAGATTTATCTTTATATACCGAAACCTGTTGAACAGGAGATTCATAATACTTGCTAAAGAAATCCATCTGTAGATTCGAATTTATCTTAAAATTATCTCCTACGTATTTTGATGAAGTAATAAAAAATTCATAATCCTGATCATGGCCAATTCTATTCTTTGCTGTAAGTGAAACATCTACTGCTTCTCCATTATTATCGTATAAAGATACATTTATATTTTCTTTAAGCACCTCATAAGGTGTCCCATTAATCTCTGTCTTAACAAATCCAACTAAATTTTCTAAATTTTCATACCCTATAAATTCGACATCTGAAATTAAAAATAAGGTAGGAAATTGCTGAGTCGTAATTAAGAATTCGACTGGATATGAAATAGAACTATTCTCCCATCCAATATTTACTATAGCTTTATTTTCTCCAAGACTTGAATCTGCAGAAATTAAAGTGGTAAAGATCCCATCACTTGAAACTTTATCTCCATTTTCTCCATTATCAGTCATGTCATAATATTGAATTACTCCGGAGTTCCATCTCATTTCAAGCTGCACTCTCATAAACTTGGTCATAGAATTTTCTTTTGCATCTATTTTTATTTCTATTGGAACAACAGTAGAACCTGGAATTATTTTTGGACTAACCATCTCTACAACGGTTAAATCGTCTCCTGAGTCAGCTTTTATATCATCGACAAATACAAAATTTAGCGACAGCATAAAAGCTGCAAAAATTAGTATATTTTTTAAATATTTCATATTTATTTTCTAAATTAATTTTTATTATGATCTTTTAGAGTACACACCTTAAAGCATGAATTTCTATAATTTATGGTTCAAAAATAAGTTTTTTTGGTCTAAACTAGTTTTCATCGAGGAATAAATGAAAATCACAGAATTAAAAACACATCTGTATGAATTTGAGAATAATCGTGTTGTTGGTGACGCGAACTCCCCTGCCGGAAGAAAACTTCAGTCAAGCTTACTTATTGAAGTCGAGACAGATGAGGGAATAACTGGGTATTCATCTTCTGGAGCTGCCGCAAAACCTTTAGTCGAATCTATGTTTAATAGAGCAGTAAAAGGCAAGGACCCTGCAAATGTAAAAGGCATAACAAAGCAGATGATAGATTTTGCATTTAAAGGAGGTCACGGCGGAATGATAAATGAGGCTATTTCTGCTCTAGATATTGCTCTGTGGGATCTAAAAGCTAAGGCAAACAATGAACCTCTTTGGAAAACTTTAGGAGGACTGAATCCTATGGCAAGAGCATATGCAAGTGGCCTTGATATTCCTATGAGCGATGAAAATTTAAAGAAGTGGTATGAAAAAATGGCTAGTTGGGGATTTGACGGAGGAAAATTAAAAGTAGGCCTAAATCAAGATGATGATATTAAAAGAATAGGAATAATGAGGGATGCCTTAAAAGTTAACAGCGACAATCCACTTATTATGATCGATTCAAACGAGTATTGGTCTCCTAAACAAGCAATAAGATTCATATCTGAAATAGAAGAAATTTTTGATCTGACTTGGGCGGAAGAGCCTGCAAGAAGATGGGATTTTATAGGGCTAAAGAAAGTATCAGATGGAATTAAGACAGCAGTTTGCGCTGGAGAAAATTTAAAGACTCTTGGAGACTTTTTGCCATACTTCCATCATAAATCTGCTGATGTAATTCAAGTAAGTTCAGGTATTGGAGGAATTACAACTGCTATGAGGCTTGCAGATGCAGCTTACGGATTTGAATTACCAATTACTCTTGGAGGATCATTTGGTCATGTTCATGCTCATATGGCTCCGTCCATTCCTAATTTTATGATAATGGAAATTACTCAGGAAGAACCTGACCCTTGCATGACTTGGGATGTAACCTTTAAAAATGGTTATGCAATTCCGGGAAACAAACCTGGAATCGGAGTGGAAATCAATAGAGACGTTCTAGAAAATATCAAAGTTGAAAAAACTACACCAGGCACTCAGGCAAGTCCTTTTGGAAGAAGGCCTGGAGCTGGGTTATATCAAGTTGCTCCAAGCAAGGAAGAAAGAGCTAACTCTGAAAGGTTAAATAAATGAAAATTACTGATTTCAAAATAACCTATTGGGAAGGAGAGGCTGAGCGAGCCATAGGAGATGCTAATGGCCCATATGGAAGTAAAAGACTTCCTGGAAGTTTCTTAGAAATATACACAGACGAAAATATTACCGGGTATGCTCTCATAGGAAATAGTTACGTTGAAAAGCTATTCCCAATCCTCGAAGGAAAGGACCCGAGGTCTGTATCTGGGATCTGGAAAGAGATGAATGATCTGGTTTTTAAGGGTGGAAATGAAGGAGAAAGATGCGATGCAATTTCAGCAATTGACTTAGCATTATGGGACTTAAAGGCAAAGATTGCTGATCAGCCTTTATGGAAACTTTTAGGATCATCAACTAATAGAGTAAAAGCATACGCGTCAGGAATCGATCTTAATTTAACAGATGACGAGATCTTTAAATTTTATTCTAGAATGGCCGACATGGGCATTGATGCCGGAAAGTTAAAGGTAGGGCTAGACCTAAAATCAGATGAAAAAAGACTTGGCATAATGAAGGAAGCTCTTTCTAAGGCAAATGACAGGCCTCTTCTATGTATTGATAGCAATGAATATTGGTCGCCAAAACAAGCCATCAGATTTATAGGAAAACTAGAAGAAAAATTTGATATAACCTGGGCGGAAGAGCCTGCAAGAAGATGGGATTATAACGGACTAAAGAAAGTATCAGACAATATAAAAGCTGCAGTTGCTACAGGTGAAAATATTAATGATCTAGCTGAGTTTATGCCACTTATTGATAATGGCGCAGTAGATATAGTTGAAGTAGGAATGGGGACTACAGGACTAACTGGAGCTATGAAAGTAGCGAATATGGCATTTGCATATGAACTTCCTGTCGCAATGATGAATTGCCCGGGAAATACAATGTCTCATCTTGCCACCAACCTTCCTAATCATTTCATGATGGAAGTAGTTGATAATGGGAGAGAATTATTTTTTGATACAGATCATCACATTGAGGACGGTCAAATAATCATAGGTAATGAGCCAGGGTTTGGAATATCAGTTGATTTCGATAAATTAAATAATTTGAAAGTTGATAGTCACTCCACGCCAAAACATGAATCTTACCCTTTTCCAAGAAGAGAAGGAGCAGGACTAATAATTAAACCCTTAGAAGAGGATAAATAATGTTTGAGTTGAATGGAAAAGTATGCCTTATTACTGGAGGAAGTAGAGGGCTCGGAGAATCTATGGCAATAACTTTTGCTAAATCTGGGGCAGAGGCTGTAGTTATCACATATAACAGCGATGAAAATAAGGCTATAGAGGTATGCAAAAACATAGAAACTCATGGATCTAAATCTATGGCAATTCACCTAGAAGCCTCAAATATAGATTCAATAAAAAAGATGGTTTCTTCAGTTGAAAAAGAGTTCTCTAGGATAGATGTTTTAGTAAATAATGCTGGAATTAATAGGCAGGCTAAAATGGAGGATGTAACAGAAAAAGACTGGGACGACATAATGTCAGTAAACCTCAAAGGTCCTTTCTTTTGCTCTAGAGAAGTTTTTCCAATTATGAAAAAAAATGGAGGAGGAAGAATTATAAATATTGGTTCTGTATCCGGCCTTTACGGCGGCCCAACAACTCCTCATTATGGAGCATCAAAAGCAGGTCTTCATTCAGTCACACAAAATTTAGCAAGATATGGAGCCGAACATAACATATTCGTAAATAGTATCTCTCCTGGAATAATCGAAACTGATCTTACAAGAGAAGAGTTAAAATCTGGAGGAGGAGGTAAAGTGGTTGCTTTAACTCTCTTAAAAAGACCAGGGGTAGAAATGGATGTATCCTCAATTGCTCTAATGCTTGCTTCAAACGACCAAAATTATTTAACCGGCCAGATTATTTCTCCAAACGGAGGATCTTACTTTACAGTTTAAAAGAGGTGAATCATGAAAATAACTGAGATAAAAACATACCCTTTAGCCTACGAAGGTAGGAGCTCCCTATTTATAGAAGTGCTTACTGATAATGGATTAAAAGGTTTAGGTGAAGTCGGAGTTGCTAGAATGGGGAAGGCAGTAATTGCAGCGATTGAACATCTTGAGGAAAGACTTATCGGCGAGGATCCATGGGAGTCAGAAAAACTCTGGCAAATAATGTTTAGAGGGAACTTTTTTCCGCCAGGAGTAATTTATTCTTCAGCTATAAGCGCAATAGATATTGCATTATGGGATCTTAAAGGTAAGTCAGTAAATATGCCTCTTTATAAATTACTCGGTGGACCAGTAAGAAATAAGGTTGTTTGCTATCCTCATACTCAAGGATCTACCACCCAAGAACTTGTAGATAATTCTAAAAGAGCTGTTGATGAAGGATGGAAATTTGTTAGATGGGGTCAGCCTGAGACTCACGGTGTTTTTGAAGAAGCAGAACTTTCAGAACAAATGCCCGGCAAATTAGAACCAGTTGAATCTGTGAGGTTAGCCACTGAACAAATGGCTCTTGTTAGAGAAGCTGTCGGAGAAGAAATCGGATTATTATTGGATGTTCACACCAGATTAGATACTGCTCATGTAATTGATTTATGTGACAGACTCAAGGAGTTCAAACCTTTCTTTATAGAAGATCCGCTTAGATCAGAAAGCCCTCACGCATATAGAAACCTTTCTAAGCACACATCACTTCCAATTGCCGCAGGAGAACAATGGTCTTCAAAATGGTTATTTAGGCAAGTTATTGAAGAAGACTTAATTAATTACGCCAGAATAGATTTGTGTATTGTTGGCGGAATTACTGAAGCTAAAAAGATAACAAATTGGGC
>CAZUHW010000009.1:2108-26225 GCA_964620935.1 uncultured Dehalococcoidales bacterium | reverse complement strand
GGCGACCAATTCTATTCTGATAAACAGAGCTTAGATTATTGTAAAGAAATTTGGAATGACCTGGAGAAGTAGTTAATTTTTATGAATTATATTCCTATTTCAGATTGGCCTGATGTTCCGAACGACATATATCTAAAGGAAGCGACATCTGTTGCAACTGATAGTAAAGATAATGTGTACATTTTTAACAGAGGAGAAGTTCCTGTATTAGTTTTCTCTGATGATGGCAAATTAATTGATAGTTGGGGCAAGGGTGAATTTGTTAGGCCTCACGGTATTTTTATTGATAAAGATGACACTCTTTATTTAGTAGACGACGGGGGTCATTTTCTTAAAAAATGCACAAAGGATGGAAAAGTCCTAATGACCATAGGAAATCCAGGAAATCCTACTGAATGGCAAAAAGGGGGATATTTTAATAGACCCACTGATGTAACTATTGATTTAGATGGCTTTTTATATATTAGTGATGGTTATGGAAATTCTAGAATTCATAAGTTTGATCAAACAGGTAAGCATATAAAATCTTGGGGGAGTCCTGGAACTGACCCAGGAGATTTTAATCTTCCGCATAATATTTGCTTGGTAGATGATAAATATCTCTGGGTATGTGATAGAGAAAATTTTAGGATTCAAGTATTTGATAAGGAAGGTTCCTGGGTAAACCAACTTCATTTTCATAGGCCTCAGGCAATATTTAGAGGAAAAGGGAGACTGGAAGGATTTATTCTTTTGACTGAAGCTGGCACAGGCATGCATACACAAGAAGGTGTTCCTGATATTGGAAACATTGTAAGAATACTAGACTATGAGGGAAATACAATTAAAAAAATCGGAGATAGCTATTCAGGTGAAGCCCCTAATCAATTTATTTCTCCTCATGGGATCACATCAAATTCAAAAGGAGATATAATAGTTGCGGAAGTATCTTATACAGCTTACGGATCCAATTTAGATCCGCCTAGAGAAGTTATAAGTATTAGGAGATGGAATATTGAATAGCATTTATGAATTTATAAATCATTACTCAGTTTTAATTCTTCTATTATTATTAATAGGAGGTCTTATATATTTGTATTTCAGGTATAAATCTAGCGCTTATTTGATATTAATTCCTTTGGTTTTATTAGCTGGGTACGCTGTAGTTAATGCGTCAAATCAAGAAAATAATGAAACTAAGTTAGTAGCTTCTGGATATTTTTCATTTGAGAAGCCAACAGTAGTTGAATTTATGTCTCCAACTTGCATGGCTTGCGTGGCATCTAGGCCAACAGTATCAGCTATGAAAGAAATTTACGGAGACAAGGTTGATTTCATAGAAATCGATGTTAGAGATACTGAAAATAAAGATAAAATCATTAAATATAGAGTAAGGTCAACGCCTACATTCATAATGTTTGATTCGAATGGAGTTGAGACTTCTAGATTTTCTGGTATTGCTAAATCAAGAGTTATGCAACCCAAGATAGATGATATTGTTTCTAATTAGGTAATTTACTTTATTTTGCTTAGAAACAGTTTTATAATTTATTTTTCATAGAAAGGAGCCAAATTGGGCCAAATAAATGTAGCTATAATTGGAGTTGGTAATTGTGCTTCTTCATTAGTGCAGGGTGTTAGTAAATACAAAGAAGTGCAGGATGATGAAAAAATTCCAGGGCTTATGCATAATGAGCTAGGGGGTTATAGCGTAGGAGATATTAATATAGTAGCTGCATTTGATGTTGATGATGACAAAGTTGGTAAAGATTTATCAGAAGCTATTTATACCAATAACAATAATGCCTTGAAATTTTATGATGTTCCAAAGACAGGCATTAAAGTTGACAGAGGAATGACTCATGATGGACTAGGGAAGTATTTATCTACAATGGTCAAGAAAGCTCCCGGATCAACATCTGATATTGCTGGTATTCTTAAGGATAGAAAAGTAGATGTTGTAATTAACTATCTTCCTGTAGGTTCAGAGCAGGCTACCAAATGGTATGTGGAACAGGTTTTGGCAGCTAAATGTGCATTTGTAAACTGCATACCGGTTTTTATTGCAAAAGAAGAGTATTGGCAAAATAGATTTAAAGAAGCTGGGGTCCCTGTTGTTGGAGATGACATTAAGTCTCAAGTAGGCGCAACTATTGTTCATAGAGTATTGGCAAGATTATTTCAGGACAGAGGGGTTAAGATTGATAATACTTATCAGTTAAATTTTGGAGGAAATACTGATTTTCTAAATATGCTAGAAAGAGAAAGATTGATTTCAAAAAAAATTAGCAAGACTAATGCCGTGAAATCTCAATTAGAGCAAGAAATACAGAGTGATAATATACATATTGGCCCGAGTGATCATGTGCCTTGGCTAGAGGATAGAAAATGGGCTTATATAAGAATCGAAGGAACATCTTTCGGAGATTTGCCATTAAATGTAGAGCTAAAATTGGAAGTAGAAGATAGTCCTAATTCAGCAGGAGTAGCAGTTGATGCAATTAGATGCGCTAAAATTGCTAAAGATAGAGGAATCTCTGGGTCAGTAGAAAGTGCTTCTGCATACTTTATGAAATCTCCTAATATTCAATATACTGATGAGGAAGCTAGGCAGATGGTTGAAGATTTTGCTAATAATAAAAATCAATCAAAATCTTCTAAAACAAGATTAAATTCAGAAGATAATTAATTTATAAGTTCTGCTGCTTTTTATATTTATTATTTAGTCTAGCCGCGTTACCTACTCCACCCACAAATAGTGATATTACTGAAGCAATAATATAATCAGATGGAGATATACTTATTCCGGACAGGTTAACAGATCTTACAACTAGGAAAGCTATTACAGGGAATAACCCAAACACTAAAGTTATAACTCCATTCCATAATAAGTTCTCTTTTTTAAACCTATGAAATTCATCTTTATTACTCATATCTATTTCTCCTTATCCCGGTGGCCAAGACATTTTTCTTCCACCGAGCAAATGCAAGTGTAAGTGATAAACTGTCTGACCCCCATCATCATTTGTATTGAAAACAGTTCTAAAGCCATTTTCGCTTATTTCATGTTCTTTAGCCAAATTTTTTGCAACCAAAAACATTTTCCCAATCAACTTCTCATCCTCATCTTTAATAGCATTGATTGAAGTGATTAATTTCTTTGGAACTATAAGTATATGAATAGGTGCAGCTGGGGTAATGTCCCAGAACGCAATTATGTCTTCATCTTCAAAAACTATTTCAGCAGGTAATTCTCTGTCAATAATCTTTTGAAATATAGTTTTAGCCATTTATTCTTTTTCATACGGATGTTTTTTGTATTCAGTATAATCTCTTTCAAGCTGTTCTTCTAATAGCCATCCTGCATACTCAGGCCCACTATCATCTTGTGGCTCATATCCTAATTCTTTCTTTGCCTTTTCTACTGAAAAAATATTCCAATAATTATCGGACATTGCAAAAAATACTCCGTATTTTAAGCTTTCAGGAGCATCAACTGCTTTCATATGAATTTGAGCAGCATCTCTATGAGAGAGCCAAAGGCTCATTCCTCTGCCAGGATTATCATTCGATGACGTGTATCCGATTCTTAAATGTATTGAAGGAACTCCATAATATTCATTGTATATTGACCCTAGTGCCTCTCCAAATGCCTTTGATACTCCATAAAAACCAGAAGGTCTAATCGCAGTAGTCTCATCTATTCTTTTATAAGGTCTTTTCACCTCTTCAAATTTTGCAGAGAGTATTGACTTATAAGGCTCATCATTATAATTTCCTCCAACAGAGTGCTGTGAAGAGCCAAAAACTACCCTTTTCACCCCGCAAATTTTAGCGGCCTCGAAAACGTTATAAAGCCCCACAATGTTATAAGGTAGAACTGTATCCCATTCTGCCTTCATACTTCTGTCAGCTGCCAAATGAACAATCGTATCTTGATCTTTAAAAGCCTTTACTACTGAATCAAAATCATCAAGATTTCCTTTATGATTCCTTTCTTCTGGCATATCATCGCAACCATGTCTAGAAAATGATGAAAGCTCGTATTTTTCTTCAAATGATGGCCTTAATGCTGAACCAACAACACCATTCAAGCCTGTGACTAAAACTTTTTTCTTTCCCATTAGAATCCTTTCGTAATTATTTTTATTGCGTAATAAGTATCAAAAACAGCTAGAAAAGCACCTTGAATTATAACGCCTAACCCATGTCCATTGTATTGATTGATTTCAAAAAATCCAATAAAAATAATAAATCCAATTATTACATAACCTACATCAAGAAATGAGTTGACTATTAATATATTTTTGAGTTTTTTTAAATTCTCAACATGCTCATGATTTCTAATCCATCTATAAATTCTAGGACCAATTGCAATTAAAGAATCAATTAAACCCCAAATTATAAATTGGAAGCCAATGGCATTCATGAAAGAATTTTCAAAAAATATAAATGTAATTCCCCCAACCATAGAACACAGCCCCCATACGAGCAGGTTAAATGATATTTCAGTTTCTATAGATTTAAATAACATATTTAAATTTGGATTTTGTTATAGTTATGTATATTATATCGATTGTTAAAAATACAAAGTAAATAATGAAAATTTCATCTGAAGAAATCAAATCAAAAGTTTCTGGATTAGCTAAGGAAATATCTCTTTATTATAGGGACAGGTTAGTTGATGAACTATGTATAATCGTTCCTATGAATGGGGGTGTTCCATTTGCTGTTGACTTGCTCAGAGAGATCACAAATCCTGGAGCCGATCAAATATTCATATCATATGTATTTGATGAAGATGAAAATTGGAATTTTTCAGGCTCAAAACCTAAAAAAAATAGTTCAATTCTAATAATCGAAGATATATATGATACAGGAGAAACTTTAAATAATTTAATAGATTATTTGCATGAAGAATATTCCCCCTCAGATCTTCAAATTGTAGTTATGCTGGATAAAAAAATTAAGAAAAATAATGTAGTTGAAATTGGGTGGAGTGGATTCGATGTAGAAGATACTTGGGTTTATGGGTATGGAATGGATGATGAAAATGGAACTTTAAGGCAGCTATCTTATATTTCTGATGAGAAAAAGGATTAGCTATGAGAGTAGAGCATGATTTTAAATTAGATTTCGATGATGTGTTAATAAGGCCAAAAAGAAGCACTTTATCCTCAAGAAGATTAGTAGACCTAGAGAGAAAATTTAATTTTAGGCATTCAAATGAAACATGGAAAGGCATACCTATTATTGCAGCCAACATGGACACTACTGGAACTTTTGAAATTGCTGAAGCCTTTAAAAAAAATAAAATGCTTACAGCTATTCATAAATTTTATTCTATGGATGAGTGGGCACAGGCAATTAAATCCAAACAAATAGATGGGGAATATTGCGCTGTAACTTTTGGTGTTGAAGAGGCAGAAAATTCTGATGATTTTTTTAATTATTTAAAATCTGAAAAACTTAATAAACCTAAATTTATATGTTTGGATGTAGCTAATGGGTATACAGAATTATTCTTGGATCTTGTAAAGAGAGTGAGGGATAAATTTGACAATCCGTTGATTGCTGGAAATGTAGTTACAGGAGAAATGACAGAAGCTTTAATTTTAGCAGGAGCAGATATAGTTAAGATAGGAATTGGGCCCGGTTCTGTTTGTACAACTAGGACAGTAACTGGTGTTGGATACCCTCAACTTTCTGCAATTATAGAATGTGCCGATGCTGCTCATGGACTAAGAGGTCATGTTATTTCAGATGGCGGATGCTCTACTCCCGGGGATGTATCTAAAGCTTTTGGAGCAGGAGCAGACTTTGTGATGCTAGGAGGTATGTTGGCAGGACATGAAGAATCTGGAGGAAAAGTAATAGAAAGAGACGGAAAAAAATATAAAGAGTTTTACGGGATGAGTTCTGATACTGCAATGGAGCGATATTATGGCGATATAAAGGAATACAGGGCGAGTGAAGGAGAGACAATCTCTCTAGAGTACAGGGGTCCTGTAGACAAGACAATTCAGCAAATATTAGGAGGTGTAAGGTCAGCTGCTACTTATATTGGCGCCAAAGATCTTAAAAATATTCCTAAATGCATTTCTTTTGTATTGAAGTATAAATAAATTAATTCTTCTCTAAAGGCTTCCCAATATTATCAGGAGACTGGCCTCCGAAAAAAGCATTTAAAATTTTTGGTAGGCTTGTAGTTCTGTCTGACCTATTGAACCTTTGTATGAAAATCAATGTCAGTATCATTAGAGGAAATGGTATTAGTGGAAGTACTTGGGTTAACCCTAGAGCTATAGATTGCATTTTTAAGGCAATAATTTGAAAAACTCCAAAACTGTATGCTCCTATTGCCGCCCTTATCGGATTCCATCCTCCAAATATCACAATTGCCAGGCAAATCCACCCATAATTACCGGTATGATTTTCAGACCAACCAAATTTTGCATGCAATGAAAAAGCAGCTCCCCCAAACCCTATAATTATACCTCCAACCATAGTCGCTATAATTCTTACTTTTTCTGGATTTATTCCTCTATTTTCTGCAGATACTGGATTTTCTCCGACCGCCTTAACTATCAAACCTAACCTAGTTTTTTCTATAAAATACCACGTCAAAGGAATCATTAGGAATGAAAATATAACAAGAATATTTTGATCAAAGAAGCTTGGGCCAATGTATGGAATATCTTTAAGTATTGGTATAGATAATTGTTGAAAATATGGACCAGGTATTCTTACATATTCTTTTCCAAGGAAGCTACTAAGTTTGCCTAAAAAGATCGTTAAAATAAAACCTACTGCAATTTGATCCATTCCAAGCTTAGTGTCACAAAGAATAATTACTAGAGCGGCAATGCTACCTACAAGGCCTGCACACAAGAAGCCTAAAAAGGGACTTCCTGTAGTAACTGATACGGCAAAAGCTGTTAGTGCAGTAATCAATAAAGTCCCTTCTATGGATAAATTAATTACACCAGATTTTTCAGTGATTGTTTCACCTATTACAACTAAAATAATAGGTGCACTAAGAGATATAACTGTAACAACTGAGGATTCAAAAGGAAGCATTTCTACCTCTTTCTAATAAGTTGGTGATATTTTTTTTGATTGGAGTTGAATTAACCACAAGCCAAAAAAATACTATCGAGGATAAAATTATTGAAATAAGGCTCGAGTGAAGGTTAAGCCTGAGTTGTAGTTGTGATCCTCCTGCAATCATTGCAGAGAAGAATAGTGTTAGTAATAAAGTAGGGATAACTCTTTTTCCAGAAGCCAGAACAACCAATATAGCCAGAAATCCATATCCTCCAGAAATAGAAGGAACTAATTTGTGATAAAAAACACTAGCTTGAAAAACTCCTGCTAATCCGGCTATTGCGCCTCCTATCATGAATGCTAAATATATATAGCCACTACTACTGAACTGAAATTTGTTTGTAGAGCCTGGATTTATACCAGTAGCTTTAAGTTTTAGTCCAAGCTTAGAAAAAGAAAGAAATAATATTATTGAGATAATTATTAGGCATATAATCAATATTGGTAGAGCGGGAATATTAAGAGACGTCAAAGTAGGAAACCATGATTCTTGTGGAAATATATCTGTGCCACTTGTGGATGCTATTCCTTCTTTACTCCAAGGCCCCAGTATAAGATAAATTATGGCTCCGCTACCTACAAAATATAGACCTAATCCTCCAAAAATTTCATGAACATTGAATTTTACCTTTAGTAATCCGCATAATAATCCCCAAGCTGAGCCCATTGAAATACCAACGAGCAGTTGAATATATGGTGAAAGTGCAGATTCTCCAAGGAAAGATTTAGCTACCCAAGATGCGCCTATAGCACCTAATACTATTTGACCCTCAATTCCTATATTCCATAGACCACCTGAAAAGGTAATTATTAATGCTAGGGAAGCTAGAGATATAGGCAGAAATATAAGCATAGTTTTTACAATTTTTTCTGGCCTTCCAAAAGCCCCATGAAAAATAGACGAAATTACCTCATATGGAGAAGCTCCAAGCAAAATAATTATTAATGAAGCTCCTAAACTAGCTAAAAAAACTTGAATTATAAATATTGATATATTCTTTAAGTTCAAATTGCTCATTTTCTTGATTCCAGACCAGAAATTAAAAATTTTATGTCATCTTTTTTCAGTGAACTTTTTTTTGAAATGTTGGTAATTTTTTCCCCTGAAAAACATATTATCCAGTCTGACTGCCCCCATACTTCATCAATATCTGTTGTAGAAAAAATGACAGATATATCTGATCTGGCTCTTTCAATTATTTTCTCCCAAACTGAACCTGTAGATTTGACATCTAGCCCCCTAGTAGGCTGTTCTAGTAACAATAAACCGGGGCTTTTGGGTATTAGAGCTAGCTGTAATTTTTGTTGGTTTCCTCCAGATAGCTGGTTAGCTAATATATTTGGATTTCCTTTAATTTCATACTCTTCTATTAAATGACTAGATCTATTATTAATTGACTTCCAGCTTATTAATTTATTTCCTTTTGAAGCAAGAGCCACATGCTCATTCATAGTAAGCTCTCCAAAAAGCCCTCGTTCTAATCTGTCTGAGGGGGTGTAATATATGTCTTGCTTAGGTATCTCTGACTGATTATCATTGTAAAATTTTTTAATATCTATTTTTTTTTCAAATATATCTCTTATGAACTGATCTGCTCCAGAGCCTTGAAGTCCAATTACTCCAACCTTAGATCCTTGATTTATTTTACTTTCATTAAACCCCCATTCTTGCAGATTAATACTTATATAACCTTTAGAATTTGAATTTTTATTTGAGTTCTTGCTAATTACTTTTTTTTGTTCTCCTTGAAACATCAAGTCAATAATTTTGTTTCTATCATAAGGTATAGGTATAGTTTTGATTTTTTCTCCATTTTTTAAGATTGTAGCTTCTTGGCATAATTCAAATACCTCATCAAGTTTGTGTGAAACTAATATGACTATATATCCTTCAGAACTCAAAGTTTTTAGCATTTTAAATACTAAGTCCCTTTGATTTAAAGAAAAACCATTAGTAGGTTCATCTAAAATTATAATTTTAGAGTTTTCGAAAAGGAGCCTAATTAATTCTATTTGCTGCCTTTCGCCAATAGATAGCGATCTAATTTTTTGATTTAAACTTAGTTCAATTTCATACTTTTTAAAGGCTTTATTTATCTCTACTTCAATCTTTTTTTCGTTAAAATTTTCACCAAATTTTTTTGATCCTGCTATGAAACTTTCCTTAATTGATAGATTTTGAAAATCCAAAGGATCTTGGCTAAGAATTCCAATGCCATTTTTAAGACTCGAAGATGTTGATCCAAGTTCTAGTTTTTTATCATTTATAAATATTTCACCTGAGTCAGGATTATAGTGACCAGAAATAATTTTTACTAAAGTAGATTTTCCAGCTCCATTTTCTCCTAGCAACGCATGAATTTTTTTAGAAGAAATTTCAATATCTATATCATTATTTGCTAATACAGAGCCAAATCTCTTTGTAATATTTCTAATCTTAATTTTCATAAAGAATTCTTATAATAAATATATATCTAAATAAAAATAGGTGGTTAAAAATATAACCACCTATTTTTAATTTTAATTCATTGGTTACTCAGCTGATGAATCACCAATCATTCCCTCTAACAGTTGAGGTGCATACCAAATCTCTGCATCAGTTGCTACTTCTCCTGCACTAAGGAAAGTAGACCCATCTTGATAGTTCAACGGACCTTCGAAAATAACCTTAGATTCTGTAAGCTCAGCAATATAATCATCAAGCTTAGCTTGTTCATCTCCAGTCATTCCGTCACCATTTAACCATCCAATCATAGATGAATCGTGATCATTCCAATTGCTCCAGTTTGGTCCAGGCCAATGGAATGTTGGCTCAAATGAACCAAAAGAAGCATGCATAGCAGCCATTAGATATGCTGGTCCCCAGTTAAAGTAGTTAACTCCCAAGCAAATTTCTGGAGCTTGGTCACAAGCACCTTCATAATCATAAGGTACAGCCCAAACATTCTCTCCTCCAGCGGCTCTTTGTCCTGCAACAACAAGTGCTTCTGTTGTATCAATGTGTGATATCACAACATCTCTACCTTCATCATAGAAGTCGTTAGCAACCTGTGTTGGGTCAAGAGTAAATCCTGGAATGTGGAACCAGAATCCAATCCAAGTAACTTTAAAGTCAATCGTTTTGTCTCCTGCACATGCAAGGGCACCTATGTATGTGGCATTTGCTAGCCTTCTAGTCTCAGCATTAATTAATGGGCCAAGGAATCCAATTTTACCGTCTTTTGATTTAATGGCTGCAGCACAACCAGAAACCATTTGACCATATTCCATTTTACCCATTATGTTTCCTAGGTTTCCTAGTTCAGGTTTATATCTTTCGCCTGCTTCCCATGCAGTATCACCTGAAGAAAAGATCATAGGTGTGTCTGGAAACATTGCTGCGGCTTCCATAATTCCGTCTGCCATATCATCAGAGGTAGCAAATATAAGCTTTGCTCCCTGATCAATCATGTCAGATACAACATCAGGTATGGTTAGGTCTGGAGAATCCGCAGGGTTTACTAAGTCCACTGTTATCATATCTCCACCCATTTTTTTAGTAACGTATTCTCCTCCTTCAAAGTGAGCCTGTGACCATCCTTTATCATTTCTTGGTCCTACAAGAATCATTCCTATAGTTATAGGCTCAACATCTCCAACTGGACCAAAATAAGCATTAAAGATCATTTCGTATACGCCATCCATCATCATCTCTTCCATCAAGTCATTTACTACATCAGCAAGAGGTTTATTTTTTGGACTTACTGCAAACCCATATTGCTCACCAGTAGGGAAGACTTCCGTCATTGTGAATGAAGGATTATTTCTTTGTCTGTCTCCATTGACTGGCAAGTCTTGAAGAATTGCATCCACCTCTCCGGATTGAAGAGCTAGAAACATTGCTGCAGGCTCATCAAATGAAACAAGCGTTGAATCGCTCGGGGCATTTTCTTGAGCATACATTTCTCCAGTAGTTCCAGTCTGAACAGCAATGTTACTTCCAGAAAGAGAACTAATAGATCCAAATTTATCCGCATCTGAAGTCCTTACTAATAAAGACTGGTCAGCATCAAAATATGGATTTGTGAATAGAGTTGATTTGGCTCTTTCTTCAGTTATTGTCATAGCAGAAGCTACGATGTCACATTCTCCAGCTGCTGGCAGTAGCCATATTCCATCAAATGGAACAACTTTAACTGCAAGTTCAAGACCCATTCTTCCGGATATATCTCGCATTATATCCATATCAAACCCAACCCATTCTCCGTCCTCTTCCCATTCAAAAGGTTCGTATGGAGCGTCAGTACATACTGTCAATTCTCCGTCAGAAGTAAGATTTCCAAGTGCTTGGTTTAAAGCTGGAGATCTTCCTGGAGCTAGTACGTCACCTTTTTTAGGTGGTGCTCCTTTTTTAGGTGGTGGTGGTCCACCTTTTTTAGGTGGGGGTCCATCTTTCATAGCTTTTACAGGAGCATCTTTTGGTGGCTCCATTTCTGCAATAGTCTCAGCTTCACAAGCGACTAAGCCAATAAAGAGAGAGATAAGAAGGACAGGACCAATAAATTTTAGTTTAAGGTTTTTCATCAGGTTATCCTCTACTGATTATTTCATTTTAGATTTAAATAATAACAACTTTTTTTAGAAAATTGTTACAAACCTATGAAGTTTGCTTTGGGCGGCATTATTTTTTTAACTAATTATTTGTGGGATAATCTTTTTTCTAAATAACTAGCAAGTCTTGTTAGAGGTATTGTAAGGATTAAATATATAAATCCTGTCACAACCAGAGGCGTGGCATTAGCATCACTCATAACGCCGTCCCTCCCAAATCTTGTAAGCTCTTTTGTTGCACTTGTTACTCCAATAACTGAAATTAAGGCAGTGTCTTTAAGCAACAAAACCAGCTCATTTGTAAAAGGAGGAATCATTATTCTAAAAGCCTGAGGAAGTATTATGTTTGAATAAATTGTTATTCTATTCATGCCTAAAGCTTCAGCAGCCTCTGCTTGTCCTTGAGGTATTGCTTGTATTCCAGATCTAATTACTTCAGCAATATAAGCAGAAGACACAACCGACAAGGCTAAAATCCCTTTTGAATATGCTCCTGGGATTCTGATCCCGAATGCAATGGGCAGACCGTAAGCAATAAAAATTAAAATTAATATGGCAGGTAGCCCTCTTATTGAATCAATATAGATTGAAGATATTACTCTTGAGAAAGTAAACTTTGATAATTTCATAAGAGCTAAAATTAAACCAATAACTGAGCCTCCAGCAAATCCTGAAACTGTGAAGATAAGAGTATTCTTTGCTGCTTGAGTTATAATTTTAGGAAACTGATCTAAAACAATTTCAGGCTTAAACATTGTTTCTCGCAGATTTTCTAAGTCTGCAAAATAAATTAATAAAACAATTATTGCCAGTAATATAGAAAAATTAATTACAGTTTTTTTGTCCTTAACGTTTAGCAACCTTTTAATCATGATTGTAAATTATTGTTACAAAACAATAAGAATTGCGCCACAAAGATGAACATTAATCTTCATTTAGAGATCATATAATTAAGAATTTTTACTATTTTTTGTAATATATAAAGATAACGAAAGGAGGTATTGATGAAAATAACAGACGTTAAATTTACCAAGGTTGACTTAGGGAGCAGACCTGTTGCATGGCACGATGCTACATTTAGCGAGTCTTCTTTAAGTTTTCCCTTAACTCAGGTATTTACAGATGAAGGGCTAATTGGAATCTCTCCTTCGGGAAACTCAAAAGAACTCATTGAGGGGTCTTTGAAAGAAATGATTGTTGGAGAAGACCCAATGTACATGGAAAGAATATGGAATAAATTATATTCAGGATGGTGCCACCCAGCTTCTTCTGGTTGGGAGATAAGAGCACTATCTGCAATAGATATAGCTTTGTGGGACCTGAACGGAAAAATTTTAAACCAACCTGTTTATAAACTTCTTGGCGGTGATAGAGATAGGGTTCCAGCTTACGTAGGAGGAGGTTATTATGCGGATGGAAAGTCAAATGAAGATCTCCAAAAAGAAATGCTTGAATATATTGATATGGGTTATAAAGCAGTTAAGATGAAAGTTGGAAGAATATCTATAAAAGACGATATCAAAAGAGTTAAGGATGTTAGAGATGCAATTGGCCCCGATATAACTTTGATGGTTGATGCAAATCATGCATATACGTCTGCAGAAGCAATATTATTTGGAAGGATGGTCGAAGAATTCGATATATTTTGGTACGAAGAGCCCCTTCCTGCTACAGATTATGAAGGCGGTAAGGAAGTTAGAAATGCATTAAATATTCCTATAGCCACAGGTGAAAATGAATATTTAAGGTGGGGATTTAAGGACTTAATAAATAATAGGGCGGTAGACATAGTTCAAGCAGACCCTGCAATTTGCGGAGGATATTCAGAATGGAAAAAAATCGCGGCTATTTCAACTGCTAATAATTTGAAACTTGCACCTCATGGGGGTGGAAATATTGGCGCTCATGCTGTTGCATCTTTGCCACAAGGTTTGAATGTGGAAACTTATCCAGGCTTAAGGGCTGCAGGGGCAAAGATTATGAAGTTTTTTGAGATTGATGAAGGAGATATTTTGTTGCCAAATTCTCCAGGTTTAGGTTTAGAAATTGACTGGGATGCAATTAAATAAATACGAAATTATTTATTAAGATTCAAATTCGTTAACATTTTGGAAATATTTATATATAAAACTAGACATTAAGTTTAATTCTTAAACAGTTATTTACTAAATTAGTAATTTTATTTTATTTGGAGGGTTAATATGGATTCAGGTTCTATAGCATGGATGCTAGTTTCGTCAGCTTTAGTATTACTTATGACACCAGGTTTGGCATTGTTTTATGGGGGGTTAGTCAGGGGAAAGAATGCAGTTTCTACAATGATGTATTCTTTTATATGCTTAGGTTTAGTTAGTGTGATATGGGTACTTTGGGGTTATAGCCTAGCCTTTGGTGCAGGAGGAAATGCATTTATCGGCTCTTTGAATAATTTAGCACTTTCTGGAGTAGATACACCGGAAGATCAAGTATTTGCGGTATTCCAGATGATGTTTGCAATAATCACGCCGGCACTAATCACAGGTGCTTTCTGCGAAAGATTTAAATTTAAGACATACTTAGTCTTTTTAGTTTTATGGATCACTTTTGTTTATGCTCCAATTGCTCATTGGGTTTGGGACCCTAATGGCTGGTTATTTAAGTTAGGAGCTTTAGATTTTGCTGGCGGAGCGGTAGTACATATTAATGCAGGAGTTGCGGCAATAGCAGCAGCAGCATTGGTAGGGAGGAGAAGAAATATAGAAAGAGGCATAGAACCTCATGACGTTCCTACAGTTATGCTAGGGGCAGGAATTCTTTGGTTCGGATGGTTTGGTTTTAATGCTGGGTCTGGATTAGCTGCTGACGGTATTGCAGTGAGTGCATTTTTAGTGACTAATACTTGTGCTGCGGTAGGAATGATGATGTGGGTGATTCTCGGCATGATTCACTCAAATAAAGTTAGTGGTGTAGGTGCCGCTACAGGTGCTATAGCAGGATTAGCTACCATTACTCCTGCAGCAGGTTTTGTGGGTGTTGGTCCGGCAATAATCATAGGTATTGTTAGTGGCGCTGTGACTTATTATGCAGTTTATTTTAAGCATTTAGTTTCTTTAGATGACGCTCTTGATGTTTTTGCAGTTCACGGTCTTGGTGGAATTATAGGGCTAATAGGGGCAGGATTATTTGCATCTGAAGGAGGACTATTTAATGGATCCTCCGACTTAATTGTTAATAACCTTATTCTTATAGTTTCTACATTTGCATATTCTATAGTTGTAACATTTATCATATTGAAGGTTCTTGATGTAATCCCTGGCCTTGGCTTAAGGTCATCTCAAGATGATGAGGATAGGGGACTAGATATTAGTGATCATGGTGAAAGAGCATATGTAGCTGATGGAGCTGATTAGATAATTATATTATTGATTGGAGTATAAAATTTTCAAAAATATGAATCATAATGAAAAATCAGTTGTGCAAATATGGCATATGTCATTTTGAACGGACTTAAGTATGATACTTTTTCTTGATTTTAGTTTTTTATAAGAGAAAACTACGGACCAGACAGAAAGAGGGATGTCGCGACTTGCTGAGTAGCTTCCCCCCTCCCAATTTTCCTTTTTATTGGAAGTATAATTTATAAGCCTTTGGTTTCTTAGATACATCAATCTATTGTCTAGCACTGAGTTTAAATTAGTATTTTTATGCTGAATCCAACCCTTGTCTTTTAAGTCTTTTAGCACATTCATTTTTAACTCATTTCTTTTTGATTCAGGGTAATTGATTTCAGACAAAATACTTCTTCTATTAGCGTTAGCTTTGCGAAAAAAATTAAAATTTATTTCTGACTGATTAGGATGCTTCCTTATCATTTTTACTACTTCTTTACGCTCAGCCGAGCTTTTACTTAATTTACTCATAAGTTCTCTTTGTGAGTCTTCGCTATTGAGGTCTGGGCATAGTCTTAATATTATTAGTGAGTCTATTATTGGATATAGAGAAGAAAAACTCTTTTTATTAGATGATTTTGACTTACTTTTTCTTTTACTGACTCGTTCGGTTTGATCCAAGAGATTTTCAATTAATTCTGAATATGATCTTTCTTTGGATCGTGAAAGTTTAGCATGCAATTCATCGCTTATTCTAATTAATTTGCTCATATGTTAGTACCTTGTATGCGTATACCTTATTATAATAATTAATTATTTCATTTGTTTACAAATTTCTTATATAAATATAATAGCAAAGAAAATATCTTTACATTATATCATTAGTTATTAATGATAAAAAATTTTTTAATAATTATACTTAATTTAACTATTTTAATTAACATAATGTTTACATATTTATTATAGATATTTCGCATTTTAAGTGTTATATTAAGAATATCATTATATATTATGAATAAATTGGAGTAGAAAATGTTCTATAAGAAAATTTTAGCAGCAATTGATTTAGATGATAAATATGAAAACATAATTTTAGCAGCAAAAAACCTTAAAAATGTATTTAAATCAAATTTAGTATTCGTAACAATTCTTAGGCCTTTTAATGATGTCTATTACAGTCATTTAGGAGCTGATTCATATATTTCAGAAACTATTGAATTTAATGAAGAATCAACAAATAAAATTAATAAAAAATTAAAAATAATATCCAGAAAATTTAAGTTAAGCTCTGATGATTTTTCTTTAATTATTGGGGATCCAGTTAATGAAATCCAAAAGAAAGCTGCATCTTTAGATGCAGACTTAATCGTTTTGGGAACTCATGGCAGAGGAGGTATGGCTAAATTACTTATGGGTTCTACTGCTTCGAGTTTATTAAGTAAAACTGCAACTGATATTTTGGCTATTAATCTGAATAAAAATGAAAAAGATAAAGAAAGAGGACCAGAAAAAAAAGAAAATATTGCTAATAAGTAAATCAAAATAAGGCAGTAGGTCTCCTAGAATCAAGGTTCCCTCCCAAGTGCCACAAAAAACTCTAGGAGGCCTACAAAAAGATCGGAAGGATAATATGTTTATAGATAAGAATATGCTTAGAATTACATTGACTGCGCTACTACTTATAAGCTTAATGGGATGTACAGGCAATAATGCCAGTGCTAACAAAATAGAGACTCCAAATCCATCTGCAAAGGAAGTGCAAGAATCTAAAAGTTCCTCTCAACCCCTAGGTGACAAAACTCAAAATGTAGATAAAACAAATGAAGCTTTAGATTCAGTTGCAATCGAAGAAGGCAAGAACCTATTTACTAGTATAGGGTGCACGGCTTGCCATTCTACAACTGAAGAAGTCATAGTAGGGCCAGGAATGCTGGGCATTTCAAGTAGGGCTTCAAGCAGGGTAACTGGAATGAACTCCAAAGAGTATCTTTATGAGGCAATAAAAGAACCCAACAACTTCATTGTTGATGACTTTCAAAGCAATTTAATGCCTGAATACAAAAACGTTTTAAGAGATGGTGAAGTTAGTTCACTCGTTTCATATTTATTAAGTTTAAAATAATTCATTTCTAGTAAAGGAGAAGAAATGTATAGAGACTACACAAAATCAGACTCATTAATATTTAATTTATTTAGTTGGAAATTTCTACTTTTTCCATTATTTTTAATGTTTTTTTTATATTCGTGTTCTGGGGCAAATGAGGAAAAGGTAGCAGATATACCAGGTGTCAATAAAGAGGTCTCAGAAATTGCCAATGAAAGAGGCCTTACTCCAGAGGATGTGTCTGCGGCAGTTAAAACTTATACTCCTTCTGGGCAGCATGATGAATATGTAATGTTTGCATCAGGAGGCCATTCTGGCCAAGTTCTTGTTATAGGAATGCCATCAATGCGCTTACTAAAAGTTATTGGTGTATTTACCCCAGAGCCTTGGCAGGGGTGGGGTTATAGCACGGATTCTCTGGATGTCATTAATAATGGAAACTACAATGATAACGAATTGAGATGGGGCGACACCCATCACCCTGGATTAAGTGAAACAGATGGAGAGTATGATGGAGAATTTTTATTTGTAAATGATAAAGCTAATGCAAGAGTTGCAGTCATAGATTTAAGAGATTTTGAGACTAAGCAAATTCTAAAAAATCCTATAACCAATAATGATCACGGAGGTACTATGGTTACTCCTAATTCTGAATGGATAATCGAAGGTGGTCAATATGGTGCCCCGCTTGGATCAGAATATGCATCAATTAGCGAATATGCCGAAGTTTATAGAGGAATGGTTACCTTCTGGAAGTTTGACCGTGATGCCGGACGAATTGACGAAAAATCTTCATTTGCAATGGAACTACCTCCATATTGGCAAGATATTTGTGATTCTGGAAAGAAAGTAAGTGATGGATGGGTTTTTTGCAACTCAATTAACTCAGAATTGAGTACAGGAGGCATCGAAGAAGGAAATCCTCCGTTTGAGGCAGGAGCATCACAACGTGATATGGATTACTTACATATAATTAATTTAGAAAAGGCTGCAGAGATTGCTAAACAGGGAAAAATAGAAGTAATTAATGGGTTTAATGTTATTCCGCTGGATACAGCTATAGAGGAAGGGCTTTTATATTTTGCCCCAGAGCCAAAAAGTCCTCACGGGGTTGATGTCTTCCCTGGAGGAGATTATATGGTAGTTTCAGGCAAACTAGACCCTCACGTAACGATTTATAGTTTTGATAAGATTATGAAGGCCATAGATAGTGATCCGAAAAATACAGACGAATACGGAGTTCCAGTCCTAGATTTCGATGATGTAGTAGAGGCACAGATAGAAGTTGGTTTGGGTCCATTGCATACCCAATTTGATAATCAAGGTTATGCTTACACAAGCTTATTTTTGGAGCCCGCTGTGGCTAGATGGTCAATGGGAGGGCCTTATTCAGACAAGAATCCTGAAGATGAATGGTCTTTGGTAGGAAAAGTGCCAGTCCAATACAACGTAGGGCATATAGCTCTTGCTGAAGGAGACACTGTTAGTCCGGATGGTAAATATATGGTTTCTCTTAACAAGTGGGCATTAGATAGGTTCTTAGGAGTAGGTCCATTACTTCCGCAGAATTTTCAATTAATTGATATAGCCGAGCAAGGGGATAATATGCAAGTGCTATATGATATGCCAATTGGAATTGGGGAACCTCATTACGCACAAATTATTAAGGCAGACAAGCTAAATACCTGGGATGTTTATCCTGAAGTTGGATGGAATTCGTCTGAACAGAAAGTTGATGAAAATGCAGTCAAGATAGGAGAGGAGAGGGTTGTGAGGAATGGAAAAAATGTAGAAATATTTATGACCGCAGTAAGAAGTCATTTCAATCCTGAACGTATTGAGATAAATAAAGGAGATCACGTGACCTGGCATATTACGAATATTGAAAGAGCTCATGATGCGACTCATGGATTCGCATTGGCAGGCTACAATGTCAATCTAAGCATTGAGCCCGGAGAAGCTGTTAGCTTTGAGTTTGATGCAGTTAATTCTGGAATTTTTAGTTATTACTGCACAGAATTTTGCTCAGCTTTGCATTTAGAAATGACAGGTTATTTATCAATTAAGCCATAAAACTATAAATCATAAACTTACTTTGGTGAGGGGAGAATTTTGCAAGAAGCTTTAAAAAAATTTAGAGAAGAAGAGGTAAGAAAAAGGTTGCGCAAGCAGTATCCTATACCTACAATTTTACTGCTTGTAGCAGCAGCATTTTTACTAATATCAATTTTCTTTCCTTACTGGATAATGGAGATGGATGCTCCTCAGTATCCTAAAGGACTTAAAGTTGAAGTTTTTGTAAATAAAATAATTGGAGATGTTGAAGAACTTGACCTGCTTAATCACTATATTGGCATGAGGACGTTAAACGAAGGGGCTACTATTGAAAGGAACCTTAGTATATTTGCGATAGTAGCCTTATGTTTCAGCGCTATTACAGCAGTCTTTGTTCATAATAGATGGGCTGCATTTTTAGCCCTGCCTATTCTAACGTACCCATTTATTTTCTTATTGGATTTATTTCTTTGGTTAAGATATTTTGGCCAAAATCTAGATTCCTCAGCACCATTGAGTTCTACTATAGAGCCATTTACACCCCCTTTAATGGGAAGCAAGGCGATAGCTAATTTTGTTGTGCATACAAATGTAGGTTCTGGTTTTTATATTGCTTGTATAGCTGTTGTATTGGTAGCTTTTGGTCTTTTCTTTCATAGAAAATTCTACAAAAACCCTGGAATCAAAATTGCTAATGCAGAAATTGAAGAAAGTGATCCAGTGATAATTGGAGCTACATATGATATTATTCCGCACATAATTTTAGAGGTCGCTAAATCATTCAGGCAGACCAATCCTTCTGTTGGCTTAAATATAAAATCTGGACACAGAAGTGATGTTATTCGGATGGTAAAAAAATCTGAAGTTGATGTAGGAATTTTGCCAGGCATAGAAGAATCTAGTGATGTAAATTTCAACCCATTATTTAAATATGAGAGAGTGCTCATCACTCCGCTAAACCATCCTTTGCTAAAGCAACCTCTACTAACCCTAAAAGATATTGTTCAATATCCTTTAATTTTAATGGAAGAACATTCCTATACTCGACAGCTAATTGAGAATCAACTCCAAGAACAAAATCTTGATTATAAGATTGCTATTGAACTGGATAGCATGGATTATATAAAACAATTTGTAGCAATTGGAATGGGAATTTCAATTGGTCCATTACTAGCTATTGAAAAAGAGGATTTAAAGAGAGTTAGGGTAGTAGGTATTAGCAATATTTTAGTCCCTGATGAGGCAGGATTTATAACCAACCCTAAAAAAGAATTAACCAATAATAGTTTGTCTTTTATTGAGGCTTTAGAGGAGGGAAGTGCTTACAAATAATAGGAAAAATCAAATCATTTTAATTTTAATAGCCTTGATGTTATTTTTTATGCTCGCTTTTAAACATGAACCTGAAAAGCTCAATTCAGTGATTATGTCATCAGACTCAACATATTCTACATTAATTGATGCTATAGAACAGGCTGAAGAAGGAGCCATTATTAATGTGTATGGAGGTATACACAATGGTCCAATCGAAATTGAAAAAAGCTTAACACTTATTGGGCATGATTGGCCCATAATTGATGGAGGCAACAAAGGCAGTGTGATGAGTATTAAGGCTCCGAAAATAACAATAAAAGGCTTTGTAATAAAAAATAGTGGCAGTGTTCTTGATGAAGAAAACTCAGGATTATCAGTAGAAGCCTCAAGTGCAATAATTGACGGAAATAAATTTGAGGAAACTTTATTTGGAATTTACCTTAAAGAAGCATCAAATTCAATAGTTGCTAACAACATCATCTACACAAAAGACTTAGATCATCCTCGCCGAGGAGATCCGATAAGGCTCTGGTTTAGTCATGACGTATTATTGGAAAATAATATAGTGAAAAAGGGTAGAGATGTAATACTTTGGTATTCAGAAAGATTAATAATTCGAGAAAATGACATATCTGGAGGTAGGTATGGTCTACATTTCATGTATTGTGATGATGCATTAATTGAAAAAAATCGATTAGTAAATAACTCAGTAGGGGCATTTCTTATGTATAGTAGAAATCTCCAAATGCAAAATAATTTCATCTCACAAAATAGAGGCCCAAGTGGTTTCGGAGTTGGGATGAAAGCCATGGATAATGCATCCCTGAAAGAGAACCTTTTTAGTGATAATAGAATTGGTGTTTCAGTTGACAATTCTCCTAGAGAAATAGATAGTAATGTGATTTTTGAAGGCAACACTTTTGCCTTTAACGACATTGGACTCAAACTGACCCCCTCAGTTCGTCGAAATCAGTTCAAGAATAATAGTTTTAAAGAAAATCAAGAGCAGGTATCTATTGCAGGGGGTGGGTCTATTAAGGGTAATATTTGGACAGTGAATGGTGCCGGAAATTATTGGAGTGATTATTCAGGGTTTGATAGTAATTCTGATGGAATTGGAGATATACCTTATAAATCTGAAAAATTATTTGAAGATTTAATGAATAGTTACCCTGAATTACGTATATTCTGGAATAGCCCTGTATCTCAATCGATAGATTTTGCTGCTAAAGCATTGCCAATGGTAAAGCCACAACCTAAATTAGTAGATAATGCCCCCCTAATGAAGCCTGTGGATATGAATAATATTCCAATAACTAAAAATTCTTCTTCTTTTCAGACAGGATTGCTGTCTGCTGGAATGCTAATGTCTTTATTAGGTATTTTTGCATTAACTCGCATTAATTTAGGAGATAAATTATTGCCATTAGGAACCAGGAAGGGATATAAGAATTGTGACTTGCAAGTTAATAATTTAACAAAAAATTTTGATTCTTTGACTGCCCTAGATGATGTTAGTTTTAAAATTCGTGCAGGTGAATCGATAGCAATATGGGGAGAGAATGGTGCCGGAAAAACCACGCTTATACGTTGTATTTTAGGATTATTATCATATGAAGGTTCAATAAATTTAGGCAATTATAATGCAAAAAAAGATGCGAAGGCTGTAAAAAATTTAATAGGTTTTATTCCTCAAAATCTTAATTTACACGAAGATTTAACCGTGGATGAAACAATGTATTTTTATTCAAAACTTAACAAGGCTCCCTTAGGTAATATTAAAAAATGTTTAGATCGGACTAATCTTTTAGAGCATTCAAAAAAGGAAATCAGGCAATTATCAGGAGGAATGAAGCAAAGGCTTGCATTGGCTCTAGCAATAATCTCTGATCCTCCAATATTAATACTAGACGAACCAACAGCAAATCTTGATGCTAAGTCTAGAGCATCATTTTTATCCTTAGTTTTAAAATTTAGGAATGAGGGAAAAACAATTATTTTTGCATCACATCGTATTAATGAAGTAATGAGCATTGCAGATAAGGTCTTAGTTTTTGACAAAGGAAGATTAATGAAAAAATGTAGTCCAATTGAATTGGACAAAGATAATAGGGAAGAAATGGCAAGAGTGCATCTTAACCCTGAAGATATTCAGATAGGAATAAATGAACTTAAAGATCATGGCTTTATAGTTAATAAAAATGCTTCATCAATCATTGTGAATGTTAAGAAAGAAAAAAGAGTTGAACCAATAAACATATTAATGAGAGCTAGGATCCCGATAAGAGATTTTGAGTTTTTTACTAGAGATAGGACATAGTGTGGATTTAAGAAATATCTTAATTATTACTAAAAAAGAATTGAGAGATTCAATTCATAATAGATGGCTTTTGCTTTATTCTGTTTCTTTTGCTGGACTTGCTTCAGCTATTGGATGGTTAGCATTATCAGAAGCATCTACTTATGGGAGTTCAGGTTTTGGTCGTACGTCTGCAAGCCTAATTAATATAATTCTTCTAATAGTGCCGCTTATGGGGTTAACTTTAGGAGCACTTAGTATGGCTGGAGAAAGAGAAAGAGGCACCCTTTTGTATATTCTTTCGCAGCCTGTCAGTAAGCCTGAAATAATCACAGGGAAATATATAGGGCTTTCTTTAGCTTTATCGGGAACTTTAACTCTTGGGTTTGGTATTAGCGGATTTTTGATCTATATTTTAGGAGGAAGTGTTCAGATAATAGATTATTCATTACTCATTGGGATTACATTTCTTTTAGCACTAATAAGTTTAAGTTTAGGGTTCTTTTTATCTTCTCTTACGAATAAAACCTCAACCGCAACAGGATTGGCACTTTTCACATGGTTATTATTAATTTTTTTAACAGATCTTGGACTTATGGGAACCTCTTTAGTATTGAATCTTCAAGCAAAAGAAATATTTCTCATCACTATGATTAATCCCCTTCAAGTGTTTAAGATAACCTCAATATTAATATTGAGGAGCAACCTAGAAGTTCTAGGGCCAGGAGGTATATATGCAATTCGACATTATGGGGAAAAGCTTTTCCCCATACTCTTAATAATTATGACTTTTTCAACTATTTTTCCGATATTCATCGCAAACATTATAGAAATGAGAAAAGAGGATGTATGAAAAATATTATTTTAGTTTTTATGATCACGATATTTATCATTTCTTGTCAGAATAAAATTGACCCAAATGTACCTCCGGAAATTCAATATGGAATTGATTTGTGTGACGAATGCGGCATGATAATTAGTGAGCCTAGATTTTCAAGTGCTTATATAACTCAAGGCGGATTAATAAAAAGATTCGATGATATTGGAGGTATGTTACTTTATAATGACAAAGAAAAAGAGAATGTTTTAACGTTTTGGGTCAGGGATTATGAAAACGAAAATTGGATAAGCTCTGATTTAGCAAAATTTATTATAAATAGTGATATAACCACACCAATGGCGCATGGAATAGTTGCAGTAGAAGATTTAGACAGAGCAAAAGAGATAGCAATTAAGAGAGATGGAAAAGTTGTGACATTTGATGAGGTGCTTGATCATCATAATTCCATGGACCATAGTGA
>CAZUHW010000009.1:0-2008 GCA_964620935.1 uncultured Dehalococcoidales bacterium | reverse complement strand
GGCAAGATAAATGACACTTTTTAGTTCTAGCAATTACATGGGTCACAATTACATGGATCGCAAGTGCAATTCGGATTCGTACATTTAGACATTTATGCCTCCTTTTGACCATATTTTATCACAAATTCATCATAATTTCATAACTTCATGCATTAATTATTAAAATTATATTACTATAGTTTTATGAGTGATTTGAAAACCAAAAAACCAAATGTTATTTTTATACTTGCTGATGACTTAGGATATTCTGACATTGGTTGTTTTGGGTCAGAAATTAATACTCCAAACTTGGATTCATTAGGAAACAACGGAATTCTAATGACCCAAATGTATAATTCTGCTAGATGTTGTCCATCAAGAGCATCTTTGCTTTCCGGACTAACCCCGCATCAGGCAGGAGTAGGGCATATGGTTGAAAATCTTGGCACACATAATTATCAAGGGTATCTAAGTGATAATTGTGTAACAATTGCTGAATGTTTAAAAATCTCTGGATATCAAACATTTATGTCTGGAAAATGGCATGTAGGTGGGCATGAAGATATACAAAATGTTGAAAAATGGAGGCCAGGCGAAAAAGGGTTTCCAACCCCAAAACAAAGAGGTTTTGATAAATTTTTTGGAACACTTACAGGTGCTGGTAATTTTTATAACCCCCCTACGTTGATGTTGGAGGATAAATTTATAAGCGTAGAATCTAATGATTTTCATTACACAGATGAAATATCAAAACATGCAGTCAAAATGATTAATGAAAAAAATAATATTGATCCTTTTTTTATGTACGTAGCATTTACTGCTCCTCATTGGCCACTCCATGCTTGGGAAAAGGATATTTCAAAATATGAGGGTAAATATAGAAAAGGTTGGTCAGAAACCAGAATGAATAGGTATGAAGAAATGCGAGGAAAAGTACTAGATTCAAAATGGAAGCTTACTGACGAAGATCCAGCAACTCCAGACTGGGAAGATGTTGAGTATAAAGACTGGGAAGATTTAAGAATGGCAACATATTCTGCTCAAATAGAACAAATGGATAGAGGCATAGGGAAGATTATAGAAAAATTAAAAAATATAGGTGAATTAGAAAATACAATAATAATGTTTGCGGCAGACAATGGTGGTTGCGCTGAATTTGTAGCAGAAGATTCAAATACACCTAATCCTAATCAATTTAATAATCCAGGACCAGATGGCAAAAAGGTTAATTTTGGAAATATTCCCAATTTAAGGCCAGGGCCAGCTAATACTTTTATGAGCTATGATTTGCCATGGGCTAATCTATCCAATACTCCCTTTAGGCTATTTAAAAGATGGGTTCATGAAGGCGGTATTTCAACCCCCTTTATAGTTCATTGGCCAGAAAAGATTCTGAAACATAATATAATTGATACTCCAGTTCAATTTGCAGATATTTCGCCAACAATTCTTGATATTTGTGAATCAGATTACCCTGGGACATTTAACGGAAAAGATATTACTCCAATTGAAGGAGAAAGTTTTGCTAGGTTATTTGATGGTTATGAGTTCGTTAAGGATAAGCCGCTATGCTGGGAACATGAAGGTAATAGAGCAGTCAGGATTGGAGAATGGAAACTAGTTTCTGAATATCCGGGCCCCTGGGAGCTTTACAATATAAATGATGATAGAAGTGAAACAAATAACCTTATCAATAAAGAAAAAGATATAGCCGAAAAACTTGAAAAAGAATACAAAGATTGGACTAAGAGATGCGGAATATTGGATTGGCCCATAAAGATACCTGACCAAAATACAAGAAAAATAATTCCTATTGGAAGCAAAAAGCGAAAATCAATAGGATTAGAAGCTGTTTTGACCCCATTTAATCTTGATAAAGAGCGCAGGTTTGAGAGAAAGCCACCATCAAAAGACAATGTTACTGTAAGGGGCATGAGATATTCTAAATAGATTTGCAAAACACTTAATTTGAACTTAAAATTACCACTTACGCGGGAGTAACTCAGCGGCTAGAGTGCCTGCCTTCCAA
>CAZUHW010000008.1:18941-35527 GCA_964620935.1 uncultured Dehalococcoidales bacterium | reverse complement strand
TTGAAAATGTTGGCACGCCCGGGAGGATTCGAACCCCCGACCCTCTCGTTCGAAGCGAGATGCTCTGTCCAGCTGAGCTACGGGCGCATAAATGGGGTGAGCGGAGGGATTCGAACCCTCGATCTTCAGGGCCACAACCTGACGTGTTAACCAACTACACTACGCCCACCATATGAACAAGTAAAATTTATCAGAGAATTCTAAATTTTAATAACTTAATTTAAAAACAGTCTCTATTAAGGTTCTGCAAGGATAACCTGTGGCACCTTGAGATATCCATCCTTTATTAGAGGCACTCATTGCAGTTCCCGCAATATCTAAATGAACCCAAGGTGTATCACCAACAAATTCACCTATAAAATGTGCAGCGGTTACAGATCCAGCGGCTCTTCCTCCGGTGTTTTTTATGTCAGCAACTTTAGATCTATTCTGCTTTTTTGAAGCTTCATCTAAAGGCATATGCCAAATTTTTTCTCCTGTTTTTTCTCCTGCACTTATCAAGGTCTGAATTAAATCATCATCGTTCCCAAAAGCACCAATTAACCCATGTCCAAGCGATATAACCATGGCTCCCGTAAGTGTTGCCACATCTATTATTTTCGCTGCACCTCTCTGATTAGCAAATTCAACTGCATCTGCTAGAGTTAGCCTTCCCTCAGCATCAGTGTTCTCTATTTCTATGGTCTTGCCATTCATGGATGTAACTATATCTCCTACTCTTTGAGCTCCTCCGCCTGGCATATTTTCTGTAGCTAGACACAAGCCGGTAACATTAATTTTTGGTTTTAATTTTCCAATAGCATCCATTGCGGCAATAACAGACGCACCGCCTGACATATCGGACTTCATATCAATCATGGACACAGAAGGCTTTAAAGATAATCCTCCCGAATCAAAAGTAATCCCTTTTCCTATGAGCCATATATTATTACTAGGATTTCCTGAATCCCCCATATAGTTAAGGATTATTCCGTAAGGGTCGGCCTTGCTACCTTGAGCAACCCCCAGAAAAGCTCGCATTTGAAGCTTTTCTAGTTCTTTTTTATCTAAAATCTCAATGCTTAAATTTTCATTAGAATTAGCAATATTTTCACTATAATCCTTTAGGTATTTAGGATTAACTAAATTTGGAGGTCTATTCACTAGATCCCTTGCCTTTAAAGAAGCCTCTGAAGTTATGACTGCTGAGTCTACCGAATTCTTTAATTCATCTTCGAATCTATCAATTATTATCTGCACGGTTTCTATATTAGATTTTTTCTTTTTGCCAGATGATTTAAATTCATCAAATTTGTAAGAACCTAGAAGAAACCCCTCTACAATGGAACATGCAGCCTCATTATTATTAATATTTTTTATCGTTTCCAAAATTATAGAAGCTTCTTTAATTTTTAAAGTTTTAATTCTTCTAGAAATTAACGCGCATGCTTCTCTTACATCATCAGTAGATAGTTTTTCTCTGCTTCCTAATCCATAAAATAGTATTCTTTTTGGACTTAATTCATTTTTTAGATGGTCTGATTTATATTTAAAATCATCTATCATCATAGTGTGCAATAAAACCTGCTCCCCTTTTACCCCAGTTATTTCCCCATCATCCCTGATCTTTGAAAGGAATGAATCTGATTTCCCAGAATTAAATTGCTTGGAAAAAGGGATCTGATTTTCACTTTTATCTTTTTTTAAATCTAAATAAGTAAAAATAATCAGTATTTCCTGATTGCTCTGAGAGTTATCTAATAGTTTAAATTCCATATTTTTCCATTACTAATTTCAATTTTTCTCTTAAAAAATGATACATCTTTTAGTAAAATTAATAAATTTTGAACCTTAAATTGACAAAATATTATATTAATATAAAATTTTTACTAATTTAATTTATTAATTTTCTTGGAGGAAAAAATGAAAAACGAGAAAGTAAGTGTTGGAATAGTGAGTGATGGCACCTTCTTATTAGATGGAGGCGCAGTATTTGGCTTAGTCCCAAAAACACTTTGGGAAAGAAATATGAAACCTGATAGGCGAAATCGTGTTAGGTTGGGCTTAAATTGCATGTTAATTCGAACATTAAATGCAAATATCCTTGTAGATACAGGGATAGGTTCAAAAGAACCTGAAATAACAAAGGAATTTTATGGTCACAGCTCTAGTAAACTTCTTACAAATCTTAGAAAGGAAGGAGTAAGCGCTAAAGACATTGATTATGTAGTTCTTACCCATTTACATTTTGAGAAATGTGGAGGAGCTACCAAAATGGACAGAGAAGGTAATATTATTCCGACTTTTCCTAAAGCAAAATATGTTATTCAAAAAGAAGCATGGACTGAAGCATTTAATCCTAATGAATGGGCAGTTCCTAAATATAGTAACGCTGTTAAACATCTAGAAGTTCTAGAGGAAAGAGATCAGCTTCAATTAATTGAAGGAAATACTGAGATAGTTCCTGGTGTTGAGGCTATAGTTCTTGATGGACCAAGTATTGGCCATATGATTGTAAGTGTAAAAGCAGGAGGAGAAAGAGTAGTTTTTCTAGGAGACATAATTCCTACTCCAAATCATTTACCTTTACCTTTTATAACAGCTTTTGATAGATCTCCTGAGAAAACTCTATACCAAAAAAAAGAGCTCTTAGATCACTGTGAAAAAGACGGATCATTGATGGTTTTTTCAAGAGGCTATGAAGTCAATGCTGCATATTTAGAAAGAAAAAAAGGCAAGATAGAATTAAAATCGGTAGAAGTATAGTCTACAAAAAGGCCTAGACAATAATTTTATTATCCTCTAGGCCTTTAATCTTCTCTTTGCTAATCTCATCTCCTGGCGTTACAGAAATTCTTCTTACTACCTTAAAATAGTCTTCTGTTAATCCTGATACTTTTGATTGGCCTTCCCATAAAATAGATCTCTCCTTACCTATCAAGGACTCCTTAGCTGCACTAGATAATTCATTAACAAGGTTTAGTAATTCTTTTGATCTTTGCTTAATTAATTGGTCATGAACATGGTTTTTAGAATAAAAAGCTGTTGTTCCTGGTCTTCTAGAATAAGGAAAAACATGAACATCCGAAAGTTTTGCTTTACCAACTACGTCAATAGTTTGCGAAAATTCAGAATCTGACTCACCAGGAAACCCAACTATAACATCAGAGGTCACAGATGCCTCAGGCACCAAATGCTTTATGTTAGATACAATATCAAGATATTCTGATGAAGTGTACCTTCTTCGCATGTCCTTCAAAATCCTATCGCTCCCACTTTGCAAAGGAACATGAAAATGAGGGCAAATCCTGCCTAATCCGTCATTATTCCATATGCCAATTATTTCATTATCAATTTCTTTTGGTTGAAGTGAACTTACTCTTACCCTAGGCACATCTGTTTCTTTTAAAATTTTTATCAGTAGCTTACTTAAATTAACCTCATTCAAGTCAAACCCATAATTCCCCAGCTGAGTGCCGGTTAACACAACTTCTTTAATGCCATTAACACTCAATTCATTGATTTGATTTATTAAGTTTTCCGGAGGAACGCTCCTCTCTCTTCCTCTAACTGACGGGATAATGCAATAAGAACATACCTGATCACATCCTTCCTGAATTTTAACGCTTGCTCTTGACCTCCCTATTAGAGGATATCCTCCAATAGGTTTTATTTTTTCATTAATTTGAATATCTAATTTATTTAAAACTTCCTCGACTATATATTTCTTTTCTTTGTTACCTACTACTAGATCAACTTCATTTATGCTTTCAATATTTTTCTTATCTCTTTCTGCATAACATCCAGTCATCACAATAAGAGCTCCGGGGTTGATTTTCTTTGCTTTCCTGATTGCCTGTCTAGCTTTTGAATCAGCTACATGCGTAACAGTACATGAATTTAAAATAAATACATCCGTATTATTGTCGTTATCTAATGAAATGGCATGACCTGCTGCATGAAAAGATTTTGCTATTCCCTGGCTATCTGCAATATTTAATTTACAGCCATGAGTCTGAATTTTAATATTTAATCTTTTCATTTAAGCCAAAAAATATATTGAATCAATAAGAGTATAAGAATAAGATTATACACACTCGAGGAGGTAATGTATGTCAAAAAGAGTAGTAGTTACAGGGGTAGGTGCGATAACTCCTGTAGGGCTTGATGCTAAAGAATCATGGACATCTATAAAAGATGGCAAATTAGGAATATCAAATATTAAAAGTTTTGATCCAGGCAACCTACAGGTAAAAATAGCTGCTGAAGTCAAAGGTTTTGATCCAGAACCTAAATTAGGCAAAAAGGACTCAAGAAGACTGGACAGATTTTCCCAGTTTGCAGTTGTAGCTGCAATGGAAGCGATTGAGCAATCTGGAGTTGACTTAGAGAACGAAGATGCTACTAAATTTTCATCTATAATTGGTAGTGGGGTCGGAGGAATAATGACTCTTTCTGAGCAATTTGATGTTTTACACGAAAAAGGTCCTGACAGAATATCTCCGTTCTTAATACCTATGATGCTCCCTGACATGGCTTCAGGTAACGTCTCAATGAAATTAGGTGCTAAGGGAATAAACTATTCGCCTGTAACTGCATGTGCAACAGGAACTGATGCCATAGGGCAAGCTTATAATTTAATAATTAAAGGTGATATAGATATGGCAATTGCAGGAGGAACTGAAGCTGCCATATGCCCGATTGCAATTGCAGGATTTAACTCTGTTAGGGCACTATCTAGTGTTTCTGATCCAAAACTAGCTTGTAGACCCTTTGATAAAGAAAGAGACGGTTTTACTTTAGGAGAAGGAGCAGGAGTACTTTTTATAGAAAGTCTAGACCACGCTAAATCAAGAAATGCAAATATTCTAGCTGAAATAATAGGCTATGGTGCATCAAGCGATGCTCATCATATAACTCAACCATCTATTGAAGGCGAAGGTGCTGCTAGGGCTATGAATAGGGCTATTAATAATGCCTCTATTAATTATTCTGATGTAAATTATATAAATGCCCATGGAACATCAACTCCCTTAAATGATAAATTTGAAACTATGTCCATGAAAACAGTATTTAAAGAAAAAGCGCCCCAAATATCCATAAGCTCCACAAAATCCATGACAGGTCATCTTTTAGGCGCTGCAGGAGGCGTTGAGGCAGTATTCTGTGTAAACTCTTTAATAGATGGAGTTGCCCCTCCAACAATCAACTATAAAACTCCAGATGAAGATTGTGACTTAGATTACACTCCTAACAATGCAAGGGAAATGGATCTAAATGTAGTCATGTCTAACAACTTAGGGTTTGGTGGGCATAACGCTTCAATAATATTTAAGAAGTTCTAACTTAAGCTCTAGCCTGAGATTTTCTTTTTCTTCCGGATGCTTTTTTAGTTTTCTGAGTAATATCACTATTATTTCCTCTTATTCTTAGGAATAAAATAGACAATATTAAAGTAATTACAAATATTGAGAATGTAACTATATGAGCTTCTTGTATGCCTAACCTTCCTATTGAAAATTTAACATCATCCATTCTTGTAAATTGAATAATAAATCTTCCTATGGAATACATAAACATATAAATAATCCAAAGGCTCCCATCCATCTTAAATTTACCTCTAGACTTAAATAAGAATAAAACTGTGAATGCATTCCAAATCATTTCGTATACTACTGCTGGATGCACAGCAATATTTGGGTCATTAAATAATCTTTCAGCTCCTACCCTTCCAGGGGAATTAGGGTGTGAAAATACCCATCCCCAAGGAAGATCAGTGGGTTTACTTAAATGTTCACCATTCCAAATATCCCCAATTCTTCCAATAATATGAGCTATAGCCATTGCAGGAGCAGCATAATCAGCAATTTTGCCTACGGGATATTTTTTAATTTTTGCAAAAATTCCTCCCGCAAAAATTCCTCCTATCATTGCTCCTAAAAAACCTATTCCCCCCTGCCAAACTGCAAATATTTTGCCCGGATTTTCAAAATAATAATCAGTATTATCAAAAACATGCATCAATCTAGCGCCAATTATGCCTCCCAATATTCCCCAAAGCGCAACATCGTATACTATGTCAGTGATAATCCCATCTCTTTTTGCCCATCTTGCTACTAAAAATACAGCCACAAGAATACCAATAAAACTCCAAAAGCCGTGCCAACTCATTGCGAATGGCCCAATATCAAACATCATAGGATTAAAAGGTATGGTAATCATGTCGATATTCTATTTAACCCAAATATCTTAGTCAATGGGCAAAATAAGCTTTTAAAATAGTATAAATTTGATAGCCATTTGATTAATATTCCATATAAATAAGAAAAGATAATGGATAAATTTATATCGCTAATAGAAGAATTTTTAGATGCAAATACTATTGAAAAAGGAAATAGTAAAAATACTAGATATGCCTATAAAAATGATCTTGTGCAGTTCAATTATTGGGTGAAAAGCAAAAATATATCATATTCTAAAATTACGGAAAATCAAATTGAAAAATACCTTATTTTCTTAGGTAAAAGAGGGTATGAAAACTCAACTGTATCAAGAAAAACAGCATGCCTTAAAGCTTTTTTTAAATTTTTACTTAAAGAGAATATATATAAAAAGAATATAATGGACAAAATTAGCAGGCCCACTAAGAATAACTTGCTTCCAAAATCATTATCTAGCAATGAAATCAATAAAATATTCAATCACTTGGAGGCAAATAGGTCACGAAATAGTTATAGAGACAGGGTTATTATAGAAATTTTATATGGCTGTGGTCTAAGAATCTCAGAACTAACCTCACTTAATACCCATGATATAAATTTTGAAGAGTCAACAATACAATGTACAGGAAAAGGTAATAAGCAAAGGGTAATACCAACAAATAATTCATGTCTAAAATCGATAGATGACTATTTACAAAATGAAAGGTCAAAAATAAAAATTTTATCTAAAAATCAAGCCTTATTGGTCAATAAAAATGGATCTAGGATAACTAGACAGACGGCTTGGAGTTCAGTTAAAGGCATAATTAATAAATTAAAATTAGACTCAGATATAACGCCTCATACTTTTAGGCATACATTTGCTACAGATTTGCTTAAAGGTGGAGCGAATTTGAGGCAAGTGCAAGAAATGCTTGGTCACTCTAGTCTCGCAGCAACACAAATATACACAATGTTAGATAATGAATGGATAAAAAAGGAATTTTTAATTGCTCATCCGAGGGCATAGATAATAAAAATAACACTTAGTGTTAAAATGATTCTTAAATAAGTTTATAAAGGAAATTATGCCTACAATTACTTTTGAAGGAAGACATTGCGCTGGCCTAAGAAATCCTGGCAAATTAGTAGCTAAGGAATTAGGTTTTGACTATGTAGACAGGATTATGCTTGCTGAAATAGCTAAAAAAGTGGGTTCTACTGTCGAGGCAGTAGCTATGAGAAAGCTAAAAACACCAACTCTAGTTGATAAATTTGCTAAAGGTATTAATCAAATTCTAAATAATTCTTCTACTGTTGGTATGGGAGGAGATCCCTACTTTGGTCCTGGAATAGAAAATATAATGTCCAAAGATTTCCATGAGCTTGACGAGACTATAATCAAGAATCCAGAAGACCTTGATTATACTAGAATGATTGATTCAACTAAAGAAGTAGTTAAAGATATATCTGACCTTGGAAAAGTGCTTATAATTAGTAGAGGTGCCTCTGCAATATTAAAAGACAAAAAAAATACATTAAGAATATTTTTTATGGCAAATGAGCAAGACAGGATCGAAAGAGTGAAGAAAATGCATAATTTAGATGGCGATCAAGAGGCTCTAGATTTAATAAGACATGCTGACCATGCTCAAGATGAATATTATATGAAAGCTTTTGGGCTGGAATTTAATGATTTAAGCATATATCATGCTGTCTTAAACACTTCTAATTTAACTCCAGAGGATTGCTCCAAAGTTGCATTTTCGTTAATAAAAGAAAAATTAAAAATCTAAGAAGAGGAAAAATGGCTAAAAAATTTAATCGGGTTTCTGCAAAAAAAAATAAACAAAAAGCTAGGTCTAGATTCAAAGATTCAATTATTTTATCTGAAAACGCACCTTCAAATAATCAGGATAATCCTGAAACAATTGTTAATCAAAGTGAAATTTCTGTTGCAAGTACGTCATATATCGACACACAAGCACCCTCATATAGCTTTCTAAGCAAAGAGCTTGTTACAATCGGAATTATTTCCTCTGTATTACTAATAGGGCTGATAGCATCATCTTTAATCGCTTAATAATTTGAGTAAAAAAAAGGCTATCTCAATAAAAGTTAATATTAGCCCTAGAAATTCTGCAAAACTCCTACCTAAGTCCCCCGGTGTATATATATTTTTAAATGACAATGAAGATGTTATTTATGTAGGTAAAGCAAAAAATTTAAGATCCAGGGTCTCATCATATTTTAACTCAAAGGAAATAAGAGCAATAAGAATAAGCAAGGAAGTGTCTAGCATTGACTTTATTGTTGTAGAAAATGAAGAAGATGCTCTAATTCTTGAAAATGACTTAATCAAAAAAAATAAACCTAAGCTAAATGTTAGGCTAAAAGACGATAAATCATTCCCATATATAAAGATAAATACCAATGAGAATTTTCCACAATTCTTTATGACAAGAAATCTTATAAAAGACGGATCTATTTATTTTGGGCCTTATTCAAGCGCTACAAATGTCAGAAAAACACTTAATCTCATTAATAAAATTTTTCCATATACAAGCTGTGAAGAGAATTTGCCTATAAAACTATGTTTAGAATTTCACATTAACAGAAAAATCACTCCATGCTCGGACGAATCTAATAAAAAAGAGTATGCAAAAATTATTGGTCAAGCTATTTCTTTTTTGGAAGGTAATACTAAAAATGCTTTAAATCAATTAAAAAAAACAATGTGGGATGCTGCTGAATTTCAAAAATATGAAAGAGCGGCATCAATAAGAGATAGTATTTCAGCTGCCGAATCTTTATTTGAAAAGCAAAGCGCTATAACTTCAGAAAATACTAATATCAATATAGATGCATTCGAGGTAGCCTCAAATAATATTGAAACATGGGTTGATGTAATGCAGGTAAGAGAAGGCAAGCTTAGTTCCAGGGATCACTTTCAAATGGAAGTTCAAGATTTTCATGACAATAAACAAATACTATCCTCTTTCATTCAGTCATATTATCTAAGAAATGATCGCCCTCCAAAAGAAATTATTGTGAGCGAAATCCCAAATGATATTGATACTATAAAAAAATTTCTTGAGATTAAATACCAAAGAAAAATATTGATTAAAAAGCCTCAAAAGGGGCCTAAAAAGGAAATACTAAGCTTTCTTTATGCCAATTTAAAAAAATGGCTTGAATACAGAGAAAGTAGAATTAATTCTAATGATGAAGTTAGTGATTTGGCATTGATTGATATTCAAAAGCAATTAAGTTTAGAATCTAAGCCTTTCATTATTGAATGCTATGACATATCTCATGTTCAAGGCACAAATGTAGTTGGAAGTATGGTTGTGTTTAACAATGGAAAGCCTGATAAGTCTAAATATAGAAAATTTGAAATCAAAACCTCACAAAGAAATGACGATTATGCCGCACTCAAAGAAGTAATTGCCAGAAGAATAAACAGATTTAAAGATGCCGAATCATTGCCTAATCTAATGTTAATAGATGGAGGCAAGGGGCAACTTTCTGTCACACACGAAGTATTGATCTCAAACGGCTACACTACAATTGAAATAGCTAGCATAGCTAAGCAAAAAGAAGAAATATTTATGCCTAATATTTTTGAATCAGTGATATTAGAAAATGGATCATATGGCAAACATCTAATTCAGAGGATCAGAGATGAAGCTCACAGATTTGCAGTGACATACCACAGAAATAAAAGGTCAAAAAAAATGATTTCATCTGAACTTGATGCTGTTTCTGGAATAGGCCCTAAGAAAAAAAAGGCACTAATTGGATTTTTTGGTTCAGTTAAGAATATTCGAAATGCATCTTACGAAGAATTAATTCAGGTAAAAGAAATAAATAAAAAAGATGCCGAAAAGATAAAAGACCTAATTAATTAATCTTTTTTGAAATTTTTAAACTATTTAAAAGTGCAATTGCAGCATTAATTCCTTGGTCGTTAAAAGGGAAATCAACATTTATTCCTGAAGTAGATATATTTATATTGGCTGAAGAATCAATATCAAGGTTTGAAATGTTATTATCAGTTTCATTATTTACCTCAACAAATGAATCTAATGTTTGAACAATAGGATTAACTTGAGATAGTGTTTTTCTTATTACATTTTCAAATTTCAAAGAAATAAATCTATCTACTCCGGTAATCTCTTCAATGGTTTGAAGGAGAGTAGTGTCAGTGTGAGAGATATTAGGGTAATTTGAAAATAAAGTAGCATAAAAAGGAACGTTAAGAACTAATTCTTTCTTAGAGTCAATTAAATTATTACTATTAAGAGGATTAAGAACATTAATTCCAAGTTGAGTTAGAGAATAAGACTCTCTACCATCAACAATACCCCAAATTTTACAAGAGTTTATTAATTTAGAATATTGACCGCCTCTGTGACTCATTTCTAATAGTTGTGAGAATGCAATACGGCCAATTTTGCGTGTTTTTTGCTTATTTATGACATTGCATACCTCTAAACATTTATCGAGTGTTATTTCAGGTATTTTGAAGTTACCTAATTGTGCCATCATTACTCCTTATCATTTTTGTTCATACGGCGTTTTATACGGCGTTTCGCCATATGCTAGATTAGCAGAGTAAATTTTTCCGGTCAAATTAGAAAAATTATTACAAATAATTATATCACGAATATTTATATATTTAAGTTCAAATATTTAATTAAATAATTAATAATTTATTATCAAATTATTTCAATTATTTATAATTTTTTATATGCATATTATCAATTTAAAATATTAATATTTATTTTATAATCACGGCGTTTTTTGTGTTAAAAACAGCCTGTAAATTTATTGTAATAATTAGCTTAGAGTCAAACCTAAAAGTATCTATACTTGTGAAATGAGTATTTAATGTCATATGATTTAAATATTAAAGGATGAATGAAAGAAATATTTAAGAAAAATAGACCATTAATTGGCACTGGGATTTTTAGTACAGATCAATTTCTAGCGAAAAGAATTTTTGACTGTGATCCTGACTGGCTTTGGATATGCTTAGAGCATTCGCCGTGGACTTTTGAATCCATTGCCCCAATAGTAATACAGGCTAGATCTAAAAATATTATGCCAATTGTAAGGGTTGGATGGAATGAGCCAGACTTAATTAAAAGAGCTTATGATACTGGTGCTTATGGAGTTATGATTCCTCAAGTAGAAACTGCATCCGAGGCAGAAAAAGCTGTAAAGTTTGCTCGATACCCTCCTATCGGAAATAGAGGCATTGCTCCTTGGTTTGCTTCACATCTTGATTTAAGCTTGCAAGAAGTTTTTGAGCTAGATAAAAAAGAAAATTTACTTTTACTGCAAATGGAAAGTTTAAATGCATTGTCAAACATAGATGAAATACTTGCAGTAGAAGGTTATGACATCTTAATTGTTGGCCCCACAGACTTATCTGCAAGCATGGGCATACATGGAGACATTCATAATCAGAAAATTGTTGATATTATGGAAAATCTTGTAGAAAAGGCTACCAATGCAGGAAAAGTCCTTGGGTCAACTTTTGTGGGGACAGATTATTGTGAAAAATGGATTAAAAAGGGATATAACTTCATGAATATTGCAGACCCATTAAGCTTAGGAACAGAAAAATTAAAGCAAGAAGTTGCTAGACTTAAAAAATTAGAATTTAATTACCACTGAACAAACATTGGCATTATTACATGCCTATAATTGGAATTTCCATCTGATTTTTCGGTGAATACACCAGGACTTGAAGGAGAGGAGGAATCAATTTTTATTATGTCAGAATTTAATACACCTACGACATCCTGAAGAAACCTACTGTTAAAAGCCACCTTGGACTCATCCCCATTAATATCGGCATCTATATCGTTCTCTAGATCACCAATTTCTTCAGCATTAGAATGTATGCTTATTTTCTTTGAGCTTTTATCCATTATTAGCTTTATGATTCCACTTCCATCTCTAGCAAAAATTGATGCTGCTTTAATTGATTCCATGAATGCTTTTCTATCAACAAAAGATTGGGTAGAAGACGAATTTGGAATCAATTTTTCATAATCAGGAAATTGACCTTGAATTAACTGCGATACAACTTGAATATTTTCTAAATTAAATAGAATCTGATTAGATGCTTCTGATATAGAAATCTGAATAGTTGATTGATTAGAATCATCAATTAGTCTTTCTAGTTCTAACATAGTTTTTCCTGGAACTATTGCTGATGAATCTAGATCTTCGGAACTGGATATTTCCACTCTATCTACAGCCAATCTAAATCCATCTGCTGCAGCTAACGTTATGCCCGATTTATCTATTTCTACCTTTACGCCCATCAAAACAGGTCTAGAGTCATCTGTGGCAGATACAATAGCAACTCTACCTAGGCTTCTTTTAAGGGCTGTTGAAGGAACCGATATAGTTGGAGAGCCAGAAGATTCAGGGATAGGAGGAAATTCACCAGCTTCAGTGCCAGAAATTCTTCCATTATAGGTTTTGCATTTTATTTCAATTCCAGCCTTATCTTTAATCTTTTTAACTTCAACTTGTTCTCCTGAAGGCAATGAATTAATAAAATCAGTAAGCATCCTTGCAGGTATAGTAAGGGAACCAGCCTCTTTTACCTCACCTGAAATCCATGTGCTTATTGCGATTTCTAAATTTGTAGCTGTTATTTTTACCTTGGAATCTTCGGTTTCAATTAAGACATTTTGAGTGACAGGCAAAGGGGCTCTCTGAGCGACTGCCCTGCTAACATTGGCTAATCCTCTGCTAAAGTTATCTTGCAAACAAGAAAATTCCATTAAATGCCCCTAACTAATTTAAAACTATTCAAACAAGTATTATACTAATTAAATATATCATTATCCCAAAAATATCAATATTGAAATAAGCCTTTTTAAAGATGGATCCAATAAAAAATATATTAAAAAAGTTTGACAACAAAGAAATTACTTCTGAGGAAGCTGAAGAAATGCTGAAAAAAAACTTATCAGAGTCTTTGTCTTACGCAACAATTGATCACAGTCGAACTTATTTCAAAAATTTTCCAGAGGTTATATTTGCAGATCAAAAAACGAATGAACAAGTTACTGATTTAGCTACTAAAATTTACGAAAAATCCTCTAAAGTTTTAGTTACAAAAGCAAGTAAAGAAAAATTAAAGTACCTAAAAGAAAATTTTTCTAAGAATATTAATATTAACGATGTAGCAGGGATGGCATTCGCAAGTAAAGAAAAAATAAGCTTGCAAGACCATAAAGTATTAGTGATTTGTGCTGGTACAACAGATATACCTATTGCAGAAGAGGCTATATTTACCCTTGCCTGTTTAGGTATAAATTCAGAAAAATTATACGACGTAGGAATTGCAGGTCTTTCTAGGGTTATCCACAATTTGGACGTTATTAGGTCATCTAAGATCATTGTAACTGTAGCAGGCATGGAAGGTGCCCTCCCAAGCGTAATTAGTGGACTAACCCCATCTCCTGTAATCGCAGTGCCCACAAGCATTGGGTATGGAAGCAATATAAACGGGCTTTCTGCGCTTTTAACTATGCTAAATAGTTGTAGTCCAGGTATTGGGGTCGTAAATATTGATAACGGGTTTGGAGCTGGCTTTTTAGCTTGGTCTTTTATAAATAGTTTTAATCGCCAGTAGTAGATGTAATTTCAATTTTATCGTTGGGGCCTAAGGCAACCCTGACAACTGTGATTTGCAGTTTAAGTAACCAATACCCTAACAATGCCTTGCCTATTTGAAGTTCATCTGCAGTAGCAGTTAAGCCATTATCATTAATCATTTCAGGTAGAAGTCTTTCAAGGGATCTTCTATATTTCTTTTCAACCTGAAGCATCTTTTTTGATTTCTTTACATTTGGCATAAACAATCCTTATTAATTTCAAATTTAAATTATATAAATTTATACAAATTGTCAAAAAAAGTATTAAATTTATAATATATTTTACTTATATTTATTTTATATTTATATAATATTTATATATATTTAAGTTTAATTTAGCATATTTTTTATTGCAATTAAATACATAAAAGATATAAATAAATGAATTATTATATAAATTATGTACATAAAAAGATTCATTTTTAATAAAAATAGATAAATTCTTGTTATTCATGCTGTTTTGTAAAAATGGTGGAATACATCATTTGGATTAAAAAAACGCGTCTGACAGCCTATGCAGGTTCATAAGGGCAATTATTAATTAAGTTAGCATCCTTTACTTATGCCCTACTCTTCTTCTGGGTAGAAACATGTATGCTCATGAAGTTTTGCTGATAACACCTCTGAGAACTCTTCACCTGGAGGCGGAGTATTTTCAAGCATATAGTACATCCAGAAAGACTGAACTTGATCATCACCATAATGATTAGCATTCCACTCCCTGCACATGTATCTTCCGTAATGAACTCTATGATCGGAGTGCTGCCCTAGCCACAAATTCATCAGATACTTTCGCCATCTATCATTCGGAAAGGTTTTAGTTACACTCCTAGGCTTCTCCCAGCTTAATTCTCCTCCTGTATACAAATCAAAATATTTTCCTCCCTTTGTAATAGCTGATAAAACCAGCCAGCCATCATCTTTCATAGGTGAAGGTGAAAATAGACCCCAGTATTGATTTATTTGAAAAGTAGGCCCTATCCAGAAAATTGATTGAGGGACTGATATATTGTCTTTATTTTCCTCTTCAGCCCACCTATCATATGAAGAAAGATTCCAGTAAAAGCCATAAAGTAAGCTTAATAAAGCAATAGTATTAAGAAGCAAAGGCCAAGGGGTCCCTGGGTTGATTGGTCTAAATTTCATAAAATCAGTTGATTTTGAAAGAAAAGGTCTATTATTTGCAATAATAGAATAAATTTTATTTCCAAATTTCATAAAATCTTTCGACCTAATCAAAATTTTCATAGGAAATAAAATTGGAGATAAACTGAAGCAATACATTAATGCGTCAAACTTATAAAGATAATTACCTTTATAATCCTCAACAATCCATGAATTTTCCTTCTCTAAAATTTTATTAATTTTCGGAATGGAGTCTGCTGGTATTACTTTGGTTCCGGGTACCAAGAACAAAGTGCTAATAGTAAAAACGAGTCTTTTACAAAAAGAGCAATCATTATCAAAATAAATCTTTAAGTTGGTCCTTTTTTTAGTAGAAAGCTTCCTAATTACATAATCCCATAGCTGGCTAGGAATAAATACTATAAGTAGCACCATTGCTATAATTTGGAACCACCCAATATTCATAGATAAATTTAAACCAATATGAAAAAAACTAAACGCCAAAATTCCAATAACTCTAAAATAATTATTTTTTATAGGAATTAAAAATAATAAAACTCCATATCTTTGAATATAAACAACAAATGCAGTATTTAATTCAAGAAAAGCGGGAAAGTTTAATAAAAATTTTCCAAAGGCAGTAGCAAACTGATCTATATGAAGCGAATAATATATTCCTGTAAACTCTTCAGCCCATTCGGGCCCTCTTTTATGAAAGCCGGCAAATACATATGTCATTAATACTTGGGCTATTATCCCAAATGAGGCGACTGACAAGATGGATTTCTTAGTTAATTTTACAGGATTTTCACACACATTATTTAGAGCGCTATCAATAGACCATCTAGCACCTAACGGAAGAAATATTGCCCAAAAAAGACCAAGTCTAAACATAACATAGCCGCCAGTTACAACCATTGGGTTCCTGGCAATTAGGGATATGACAAAGAACCAAGTAAGAATTGTTGCAAGTCTAGTCTTAAAACCAAATAAAAGCATCAAGGAAACTATTAAATGAATAATAAATAAAATATTAATTACTGCGGGGACTCCACTAATATTGTAAATGGAAATATAGTGATAACTCCAACTTGAACTTGAAAATAATGCACTTCTAGGAAGTATTCCCCAATCAGTATAGAAATCTCTTAAAAAAGGCCAAGCAATTAATAAATCATAAATGCTAATTGCAGCAAGGCTAAATCTAAATAAAGCTAAAGATCTGTAATCAATAGAAAAAACATCTCGAAACGAATTCAAGCGTGGGATTAAAGATTTAATTTTCATAATTTAATCCCACGGTTAAATATTTACATAGGGCCTGGGCCACCTGGTCCACCACCACCTGTTGGTCCGGCTGGAGCTGGAGCTGGAGCTGGAGCACTTGGTGCTGGAGCTGGAGCTGGAGCACTTGGTGCTGGAGCTGGAGCTGGAGCACTAGATGCGGCTGCTGGAGCTGGAGCACTAGATGCGGCTGACGACGGAGCTGGTCCACCGCCTGTTGCGGCTGGAGCACTAGATGAAGCGCCTGCTGTGGCAGAATCAACTGGTCCACCGCCTGTAGCACCTGCTGCTGCGTCAGGACCCATTGGGC
>CAZUHW010000008.1:0-18841 GCA_964620935.1 uncultured Dehalococcoidales bacterium | reverse complement strand
CACCTGTAGTCATTCCACCTGTAGCACCTGCTGCTGCGTCAGGACCCATTGGTCCACCTGTAGTCATTCCACCTGTAGCACCTGCTGCTGCGTCAGGACCCATTGGTCCGCCAGCGCCTGTAGCGGCTGGAGCAGAATCAAACATAGATCCCATTCCACCGGCTGCAGGACCCATTGGGCCACCGTCAGGTATTTCATCTTTTATATCGTCTTTAAGGTTATCTGGAAGGTTATCAAATAATCCTGGTGCAAATGTACCAGCAAATGATCCACCGCCTGTGGCTGCAGGACCCATTGGTCCGCCACCTGGAGCTTCACCTTCAAATGATCCGCCTGGAACAAATTCTGAGGCAGGAGGAGCAAAAAACACATCTGCGATCTGATCTCCAGATAAAGCATTAGGGTCTTCCATAACATCAAAAATATTTACGCTTGATGGAGGAGCCATTCCTGAACCATCTGGGCCACCACCTGGAGGCATGTCTTCAGCTGCGCCAAACATAGCGCCAAACCCTCCACCTGCTGGGCCACCTGGGCCACCACCTGGGCCACCACCGCCACCAAAATCAGGTCTTGGTGCCATTCCAATCATAGGGCCTTCCTCACCTGGAGCTCCTGCTGGCATTCCTGCTGCAGACGGGCCACCTGGGCCAAGCGTTACATCAAAAGTTCTAGGAGCATCAGAAATTAATCCTGCGTCCTCAAATAATCCTTTAACTGATTCTGATCTAGACTCTGTAGCTGCCATAAACATGTCAGCAGTATCATCAATCATGTCTCTTCTCTCTTGGAAGAATGCTGCGCCAGGATCAGCAACGAAATCAACGTCACCTCCAAATGCAGCACCAAATTCAAAATCTGTTGCTGGACCTTCAAAAGTCATTGCTGGACCTGCGAAGTTAGCTGCAGATGTGAATGTACCATCAGCAGAAACCGCTCCCCCAAACTCTGGAGTTAAAAATGATGTGGCGCCTGGGCCACCTGGGTCACCTGTTGGAATTCCTGCAAATCCAAGAGCTATAGATGGAGGTCCACCTGGTCCACCTGGGCCACCTGGGCCACCTGGGCCACCTGGGCCACCAAATCCACCACCTGGGCCTGCTGCAGTTGCGAAAGGATCAATATAATTGTCAGGTATCTCCATGACTATATCTTGTCCTTCAACTAAGTCAGATCCACCTCTACCAAATACTTTAAATTCTCCTGCTGCTGGGTCAATACCAAAAGTAGGAGCAAATCCACCTGGGCCACCTGGGCCACCTGGGCCACCTGGGCCACCTGGGCCATCATCAGCACCAAAAGCTGCTGGGCCAAAAGCTGCTGGGCCACCTGGGCCACCAAATGTAGTAGGGCCACCAAAAATATCTCTTGGTCCTTCCATCATTGCGGCAGTAAACATTGAAACATCTTCTTGTGCGAAAGTAGCCGGTCCACCTGCTCCAGTTACGACTACAGGAGGAGGCATAAATCCAGCCATATTTCCATCTTCAGTAAACAATACTTTACCTTGTATGTCTGCAACCACAGAATTACCTGAGGCATCCATAGTTACTACTTGAATTTTCTCTTCTAACATATCAAGTAAAGCATCGTCTTGAGATGCAGCTGCAAAACATGAAGGAGATAGACAAGACATTTCTGTTATTGGCTTAAATCCTGACACATCTCCAGAAGCATCCCTAAATACTTCTTGAGGTCTGAATTCATGACCAGTCATCTGAGTTCCATCAGAATTAAAAAATACTGCGTCTTCTTCAGGAATGAAATAATCTGCCAATCCTGGAGCAAATCCACCTGGGCCACCTGGGCCACCTGGGCCACCTGGAGGCTCTTTCATAAATGCTATAGCATCAAATAAATCAATTGGAGCTTCTGGACCACCAACTAATCCAGGATCAAAATCAATACCTCGTCCACCAGATATACCTGCTTCAGTTCTTTCTAACATTGCACTAGATTGTTCTACGAAGAAATCTTTACCAATAATTTCTCCGGCTTCTAATCCACTAAATCCGTCAGCTCCTATACCGATAGTCGTTCCTGCAGCCATTCCTACAGGCTCACCATCTTTACCAAATACTATTGGGCTAGGAATCATAAATTCTTGGAATTCTCCAGTGGTAGCGTCAATAGAAAGGAAAGGCATCTCATTCACAACTGCTAAAGTTCCATCAGCATTATAATCTAATGCAGGTATTACAGGAGGCTCAGGAGCAGCACCTGCGCCTGTTTTCATTATATTTGGATCCAAAGGAATACTTCCTTTAGGATTTCCGAATAAATCATATTCAATAATAGTAGGAACTAGATTTCCATCAGGGTCAAAAGTTGAAAGTGGTATCGGAGATAAACCTGCAGAAGCTCCTGCAGTACCTTCAACTGGAGCCTTTGGTGCAAACGCGTTAAAGAAAGTAGTTGCAACTAACTTATCTTCACCTGTTTTGTCTCCTAAGTAGAATACATCAGGGACTTTACCGTCAATTTCATTTCCTTCAACGTCAGTAGCAAGCATGTCACCCATTTTCTTTCCAATTGGGTTTCCACTTGGGTCAAATATCACTTGGTCAGGCTCTTTTACACCTATTTGATTTCCACTTTCGTCATAAAGAGGTTCTGGCATAGGAGGCAAGAATTTTTCCTTAAATGCATCCTTTGCTCCTTCAAAACCTACCTTTCCACCGGTAACAGTATCTATACCAGCAGTATTTTCTACGACAGTTGCTCCTTCAAAGTCACCTACTGTTGCTATTAAATCTTCTTGTAAAGCAATCAATTCTTCTTCAGATGCCTCACCATTAGCAACTGCTTGTTGTAGTTCAGAAGCTTCAACCATCAAATCAGCAGCGGCTTCATCTACAGCTTTAAGTCCTGCTCCTTCTTGTAGTTCTTCTGAAGCTTCAAATACTTGGTCAAGTGACACAGGAAGAAGCATGTCTGGATCTAACATAGACTCTGCTTCAAAAGCTTCACTAGTTAATTCTAAAGCAGCATCAATGCCTCCTGACTCTTTGATGGCTTCAACCCCATCAGGTCCTGCCAAAGCAGCAACTTGAAGAACAGCAATATCTTCTTGTACTTTATCGGACTCAAGAGCTATCTCAGCAGCTTTACCTAGTACTTCTTCATCAAATATTTCAGTCCCTGCTATAGAAACTATATAACCTACATCTGCGGCCAACATCGGATCTGCTTCAAGCATTTCTTCAGTACAAGGCTTTTCTTCACTAGCCTGAAACGCAACCCCTGGCTTAACAACCATGGCTTGAATTTCTTCTTTATGGTCGCTACCTTCATCACCATCTTCGTTATCAAAATCATGCTCTGATTTCTTCCTGACCATTGTTGCTGTGCCTTCAAGAAGTTCAATCTTGGTGTCAACGCTTACAGCTTTGTTGTCACCAGTACAAATAGGATCATCTGCGTGATCAGGATTTGAACATTCATCTAACTCTTCTTTAATACCAACTCTTCTAGATAATGATCCTCCGGTACCTTGAATAGTTACTGCTCCATCAGGAGTTAAAAATGCCCATGTATTTGGAGGGGATTCTGCAGGAACAACATCAAAAGCTACTCCACCATTAACAATTTTCAGATTAACGTGCCTTTCTCCACCCTGAGAAACTCCTCCATTAATCAATTGGTATAGAGATATATCAAGTTCTGTATTTGGCTCTAAAAGAACCATACTTCCATCTTCAAAATTTAAAACTGCAGTAGATACAGTTAGGGTTTTAATTCCCCATCCCTGTTCAATAGGCTGAGCATCAACTGCATCAATCCAACCTTGGCCATCTTTCATATTGAACTGAGCCTTACCTTCAAGAATTGAAAGCGTTAATGGTGCCATTTCCACAGAAACTTCAACACTTAGCTCTCCAGTAAGATTAGGAATCTCTTTCTTTTCTACAGTGTCAGAAGTGTCAGAATCATCTGATTTCCCAGTACTTTGCTCTACTTTTTCTTCGACCTTATCTTTTATGGTATCCATTTTCTCAGATATCTCATCTGTTCCTCCACATGCAATTACGGCGAACAAACTAGCAAAAATCAATACCATTTTTAAATATTTCATGTTAAATAAATTTTTCATTTTATTGTGCTTTTGATTGTTTTAAATTTTGATGAAGTCAATTTTAACATAATACTTTAGTAATAGTTAATAATTTCAAATGTGTTTTTAACTACCAAAAATACTACAAATAATTTAGAATGACTTAGCTTAAGCGCCCCTGTAGCTCAGGGGATAGAGCAACTGCCTTCTAAGCAGTGGGTCGGGGGTTCGAATCCCTCCAGGGGCGCCATAAAATAACATGACAATTTCAAAAAAAATAGAAAAGTTCATGAATGAGAGTTCATGGATCCGAAAAATGTTTGAGGAAGGGTTAAGCCTCAAGGAGAAATATGGCCATGAAAATGTTTATGATTTTTCACTTGGAAACCCTATCCTGGATCCTCCGGAAGAATTTTTTAACTCTCTAAAAGAAATATCAGAGTCAAAAATTAAAGGAATACATGGATATATGCCAAATGCTGGCTTTTTAAGCACAAGATCTAAAATATCTAAAAAAATATCCCAGCAAAGTAAATCTAAATTAAATTCTAACGATATTCTGATGACCTCAGGCGCAGCAGGAGCAATAAATGTAATCCTTCATTCCATACTTAATGAGAACGAAGAGGTTATAATTTTTAAGCCATTTTTTCCTGAATATAAATTTTATATTGATAATCACGGAGGAAAGTCTCTATTTTGTGACTTCAACGAAGACTTCACTCCCTCTCTAGATAGCTTAAAGTCCTTACTCAGTCCTAAAACTAAAGCTATAATTATAAATTCGCCAAATAATCCAACAGGAATAACTTATTCAGAAAAAAATTTAAAAGATATATGCAGTCTTGTCTCAGAAGCAGAATCAAAATTTAACTCAGATATTTTTATAATCAGCGATGAGCCTTATAGATATCTGGACTATGAAAATAATAAGCAGCCATTCATCTTTGATCTACACAAAAGTGGCATTATAGCATCTTCTTTTTCGAAGGATTTAAGTATAGCAGGAGAAAGAATTGGCTTCATTGCATTAGGAGAAAGACTAAAAGAAAAAGAATTAATTATAAATGCACTTAATTTCTCAAATAGAACTCTCGGATTTGTAAATGCACCTGCGCTTGGACAAAGACTTGCTGCAAGTTCAATTAACTCCATAGTTAATGTGGATAAATATAAAGCTAAAAGGGACTATTTTTACTCTAAATTAACTACTTATGGCTATAATATTGTTAAGCCTTCAGGAGGGTTTTATTTATTTCCAAAATCTCCAATAAATGATATTGAATTTGCCGAGTTACTAAAGAAAGAGAAAATATTAGTCGTGCCTGGCACAGGATTTGGGGCTCCAGGGTATTTTAGGATTTCATATAGCGTTGATGATTCGGTAATAGAAAGGTCTCTAAATGGATTTAAGAAGGCTATTAAAAGCTCTAAAACTTAACATTTGATAGATCTTTCAGTCCTGATCCAGTAATGGGGACTACGACATTAGAATCTTTTCCAATTACCCCCCTATTTAATAATTTTTCAGTTCCTGATAGTGCTGCAGCACATGTAATTTCAGACAAAATACCCCAATTAGCAATTTCCTTGTGCCAACTTAATGTTTTTTCTTCTGAAACAATTTCACACTCTGCGCCTGATTTTCTTATACATTCAATAACTTGATTGATTCTTGGGGGGTCAGAGACAGCTATCCCTCCTGCTAAAGTTTTAGCACTAGGATCAAATTTCCAATCTAAGCTATTAAATTTGTTATATATAGGAGAAAAACCTTCCATTTGAATACAGTGCAACTTAGGGATTCTTTTTATTAGTCCCAATCCTTTTAATTCATTAAATCCCTTGTATGCACCAATAAGAAGGGAGCCATTTCCAACAGGAATAACAATATCAGTTATTTTTTCATTAAATTCTTCATAAATTTCATAAGCGAAAGATTTCATGCCCTCAATAAAATAAGGGTTATAATTATGAGATACATACGGAATTCCAGTTTTATTACAAAACTCCTTTGCGGCAACTGCAGAATCCTGCCTAGGTCCGGCAATATTATGCAATTCTCCTCCAAAAATTTTTACCTGATTTTTTTTATTTAATGGAGTCTGCTCAGGAACAAATATATGGCACTTCATCCCTAAATTTTTAGCATATGCTGACATAGAAGCTCCCGCATTACCAGATGAATCTTCAACGAATTCTTTTACTCCTGACTCTTTTGCTTTAGATAATAGCAAAGAAGTACCTCTGTCTTTGAATGAACCAGTTGGTGAAAAATACTCTAATTTAAATATAAAATCTCCAAGTTCAGGAAATTTATCTTTAAACTGAACTACAGGCGTACTCCCCTCTCCTAAGCTTCTAATGGTTAAAGGGGAAGGCAAGACGGGGATATTAGCATTATTTTCATAATACTTAATATCGAAACAAGAATAATCAGACTCTTCACATTTTAGTTTAAAAAAATCTGATTCAAACTCTCTTTTGCATTCTATGCATATATATTTATGATTCATAACAATATTAATTTGATATTTTAATTATGTAATAATAATCTCATTTTAGATAGCAAATTAGGAGATTAATTATGACAGAATTAGGATTATCAGGCCTTTGGTACGACAAACCAAAAAAATGGGAAATTGTGGAACTTCCAGTTCATGAGCCTGATGACGATGAAATCGTAATTCGAGTTACAGCAACAGGAATTTGTGGATCTGACCTACATGTAGCCAGAGGTGATGGCATAGATGAAAATTCTCCTGAAAGAGGACCTCTCGCTATGGGTCATGAAATGACAGGTATTGTCCACAGCATGGGCAAAAAAGTGAAAACAGATTCACTAAAAAGATCGTTAAAAGAAGGTGATAGAGTAATTTTTCCTTTTTTCTTTCCTTGCATGAGTTGCTACAACTGCATCAAAGGAGAATTTGGGGCATGTAAGTATAGATCAAGGATCCCTTATCAAGATTTTAAGTATTGCAATTCAGGATATTCACAATACTTTATACTAAGGTCTCCACACTTTATTTTTCACTCCCCTAAATCATTAAGCGACGAGGCTTTGGTTTCATTAAATTGTGCATTGGCTCAAGTTGTTGAAGCATTTAATTTCGGGAAAATAAATTTTGGTGACAATGTCGTTATTCAAGGCGCTGGAGCCTTAGGTATTTATGCAACAGCAGTAGCAAGAAATATGGGGGCAAATGAAGTTATTGTGATTGACGGCCATGAATCAAGATTAAAGCTTGCAGAAAAATGTGGTGCTAGTAAAACAATTAACATTTCTCAACTTCAATCTAGTAAAGAAAGAATAGAATTTATATTTGATTACACAAATGGAATAGGCGCAGACATTGCTATTGAATTAGTAGGTTTTCCTGCAGTAGTGGAAGAGGGCTTAAAGATGGTTAGAGTGAGAGGAAAATATCTGGAAATTGGAAGTATTGCCCCAAACTCATTTATTAACGTAGATACAAACTATTTAGTTTCAAATCAAATTAGAATGATGAACTTTCAGCATTACGATCCATGGATACTACCTAAATGTGTAGATTTCCTTGAAAGAACTAAATCTGAATATCCTTTAACTTCACTGGTATCTCATAGATTCAAATTAGAGGATATTAATGAGGCTTTTGAAAAGTCAGATTGGCTTGGAGATAAAGCAGATAAGTCTATAACAAGAGCAGTAATATTACCCTAATTAAGCTCTAAATCTTAAATTATCTCTATTGAGGTCACTTATTTTAGTGACGCCCATTAACTTCATGTCTCTTTCTAATTCGGTTTTGTAAATATTTAGTGCTTTTTCGACGCCCTTTTCACCTGCGGCAGCAAGTGCGTATAAATATAACCTTCCGCCTGAAACAGCTTTTGCCCCCATAGACAAGGCTTTTAGCATATGAGTACCTCTATGAATACCACCATCAACAATAATGTCGATCTTATCCCCTACAGCATCAACAATCTCTTGCAGTTGATCAAATGATGATCTTGATCCATCAAGTTGCCTTCCACCATGATTGGAAATAATTATTCCTGTGCACCCAATATCGATAGCTTTCCTTGCATCTTCGGCACTCATAACTCCTTTTAAAGCAAAATGACCTCCCCATTTTGATCTTAGTCGTTCAGCATCATTCCAATTCATTGATTGATCTAAAAAATTAGAAAAGTAAGAACTAATAGACATCGAGACATCAGACAATCCTTCAACATGATCTTTTATGAGTGGTAATTCAAACTTTTTTCTAAGCGCATAGTTTATCCCCCATTTGGGCTTTGTTGCATACTGAAATAAACTTCCTAGGGTTATTTCTGGAGGAGATTTAAATCCTGTTTTTAAATCCCTTTCCCTATTCCCCGCAACAATCGTATCAACAGTTAAAGCAAGAACATCAAATTTTGCAGCTTTGGCTTTTTCTAAAACAACATCGTTTAAACCACTATCTTTATGATAGTAAAATTGAAATAATTTTGGAGTATCAATCTCAGATAACTCTTCAACAGGTATTGTAGAAAGAGTAGATATACCGAACATAGTATTTAATTTATTTGCGGCTTTGGCTACTGCCCTTTCACCTTCATAATGAAATAATCTTTGAAGCGCAGTTGGAGAACAAAAAAATGGCAAATCAAGCTTTTTTCCGAAGATTGTTGTAGACAGGTCTATATTTTCGACTCCCCTTAAAACATTTGGGATTAGATCAACATCATTATACGCACTGGCATTCCTATTATAGGTTACTTCATCTTCTGCTGCCCCATCAATGTAATGAAAGATTGGAGATGGTATTCTTTTTTTTGCTAATTTTCTAAAGTCATAATAATTATGACAATTATCCAAGGCATTAGTACTTTTAAATTTAAATTTTATGAAATTCATTATTGGTGCTTATAATTAAAAAGCTTATATTAACAAAAGAGGAGAATAAATTGAATTTAAATCTTGAAAATAAAACAGTAATAATTACTGGTGGAAGTGATGGGATTGGCAAAGAAACAGCAAGAATTATGAGCGAAGAAGGCGCAAAAGTATCAATATTTGCTAGAAATTTACAAAATCTTGAAAAAACTAAATCTGAATTAGAGAAAATAACTTCAAAAAAAATAGATATCTATTCTGTTGATGTTACAGATCAAGAAGGTGTGAAAATTGCCGTTGAGAAAGTCATTAAGAAGAATAATAAGGTTGATATATTAGTAAATAATGCCGGAACCTCCTCTGCTCACCCTATAATGAATATTACGAATGAAATTATGGCAGACGACATTGGCACTAAACTGTATGGAGCTATCTATATGATTCAAGGAGTTGTCCCTTCTATGAAAGAAAATGGCGGAGGCTCTATAGTTAATATTACTACCCCAGGAGGCAAAGCCTCTGGGGCTAAAACAGTTCCTACCTCAGTTTCTAGGGCTGCTGGAATATCTTTAACTAAAGCAACTGCTAATGAATTAAGTGAGTTTAATATAAGAGTAAATACAGTGTGCGTAGGACTATTTAAATCAGGTCAGCACAGAAAAAGATATGAAGAAAGAATTAAAAAAGATAATAATTTGACTATCGATGAATTCTATAATGAGCTCGGAAAAAATGTACCTCTTGGTAATCGCGTAGGAGAAGCCAAAGAAGCAGCATCTTTAATAACTTATTTAAGCTCTGAACAGGCTAGCTATATTACTGGGACAGCTATAAACGTTGATGGAGGAGCTTCTCCAGTTGTTTAATTTAATTTTTCCAATACCAAGTTAATCATAAGCTTAATTCCATAATCGAGGCAATTTTCGTCAAAATCAAATTTAGAATTATGATGCATTTCAGCGCCTTCTTTATGGCCTCCTAGCAATGCATATACTGATGGGGCAATTTGCATAAATTCAGACATATCATCTGCAACACTTACAGGTTTAATAGTTATTGCTGATTCTTCTCCAAATAAATTTGAAGTTAATTTTGAAACATACTGAGAAAAAGAAAGGTTATTAATTACAGGTCCTGTGCCACTAATTAATGAAAAATTTCCTTTGGCACCATAATTTTTAGGTAAATTTTTTGACAAACTTTCTAACTCTGAAATCAAAGTTTCTCGGTTTTCAGAACTATCAGCCCTTATAGTGCCTTTAATTGTTACTTTTTCAGGAGTTATGTTTGCTGCAGTTCCACCATCTATCATCCCAAATGATATTACAGATAAGTCAGACGGATCTGCCTTTCTACTTACAATCGATTGTGCGGAGTTTATTAAATTAGATGCTATGAATATTGGGTCAATATTTTTATGAGGCATAGCTCCGTGCCCACCTTTCCCAATAATTTCAATTTGAAAAGTATCAGCACTCACAAATACTCCTGAAGGATTTACAGCCACCCTCCCTGTTTGAATTTGATTCCAAATATGAAACCCAAAAACAAATGAAATATCTTTAAATAGATCAGGTTTTTCCTTTATCATTATTTTTGCTCCTCCAATTTCTTCTTCTGCTGGCTGAAAAACTAGCCTGACTGTTCCAGAAAATAAATTGGAATTTAAAGATAGAAATTTGGCGGTTGCAAGCAAAATTGCCATATGACCATCATGACCACATGCATGCATGTTTTTGGTCTGAGATTTGAATTCAAGGTTTGTTTCTTCATTAATGGGAAGACCATCCATATCTGCTCTAAGAATAATAATTTCTTTTGATCTATTTAACGATCCTTGAATATCCGCAATAATACCTGTCTTAGCAATATCTGGATAAAATTTTAATCCTATTTCAGTTAAATAATTTTTAATGAAATCAGAAGTTTTAAACTCATTAAATGCAGTTTCAGGGATTTTATGCAGTTTCTTTCTTAATTCTTTGACCTCTGAAAAATATGAATCTTGAATAATTATATTAGGATTAATCAAATTACTTTTTTCTGCCTCATGAATTCAGCAAACTTTCCTATGCCTTCCCTATTCATTTCAGGGGTTTCATAAGCAAAGCACAATCTAGCTGAATTAGTTCCAGATTTACCAGATGGAGAAAATCTATCACCAGCCAAATAACCCACTCCTTCATCAAAACATTCTTGTTGAAGATCTGCCATATCAACACCTTCAGGAAAAGTAATCCAAAGGTAGCACCCTCCTTCAGGAACAGTCCAAGATACTCCGGTGCCTCCAAAATTTTCGCCTAAAGAGGAAACCATTGCATCTCTTTTCTCTCTAAGCAATGCCGTTATTTTTTCTTTATGCGAATCCATTTCATTCTTTAAAAAATTTTCAATCGCCAAAGAAACAAATTGACTCGGACCTGAAGTTTTTAAATAATTTAATCTTTTCATAATTTCTATTGGTGCATTAACGTATCCCATTCTTAGCCCTGGAGCTATAAGCTTAGAAAAAGAAGCGACGTGAATAACTGAACCTGTTTCATCAAGAGACTTATAGGAATCCTGACTTTCTCCCTCAAATCGCAAGTCAACATAACAATCATCTTCTAAAAGAGGCAATCCGTGCTTACTTAATATTTGAAGAACTTCTTTCCTTCTTTGACTCGGCATTGTAGAGCCAGTAGGGTTTTGAAATTCGGGTATAGAGTATAAATATTTTATATTTTTTCCTTCGGATTTAAGTTTATTGATCAGGTTGTCTAATTCTTCAGGTATTATTCCTTTATCATCTAATTTAGTCCCAACAATATTTGCTTTCGCTTTTTGTAGTTGATTTAAAGTGCCCAAGTAAACAAATTCCTCTGTTATAACTGTATCTCCAGGATCAGTTAAGTTTTGAATAACAAGATTATTTGCTTCTCCAGAACCATGAGTTACAAGTATTTCCTCAATAGTTGTATCAATTCCTCTGTCATTTTTTAGCTTTTCTTTAATAAATTCTCTTAGTTCTATAGAACCAAATGAGTGGGGATAATATGCAAGGTCTTTTCCTTCCCTTTCTAAGCCTTTCTTAAGACCCTCTAAAAGACCTTCTGATGGTATTGTTTCTGGGGCAGGATATGCTACAGCAAAGTCGTATTTTGCATGAGCTGGACCTGAAATTTCCTGTTCTTCAGACTTTTCTGAATAAAAATTTTCAAAGCTAAATTTAGTTGTCATTTAATTCTCCTTAGATAAATTAACAATTAGGATTAAATAAAATTATGAGGGCAAACAACAAAGTTTTCAAGATTTAACACTTTGTTATCAATTTACTAAATTATATATATTTTATAATTATTTTACGTTTTTAGTAATAAATAATCTTAATTGTTATGATTAAAGTCAATTATTTAAAAATTAATTAATTTTTCAGTTAAATAATCCAAAAATTTCATCAAAAAAATATCTTATAATGTGGATTCATGGAGAATCTAGATTTAAATAATTTAATCGAAGGGCTTGGTAATTCAGGTTCAACAGATTTATTTAAAAAAACGAATGTTACTAATTCAAGTGCTGATGATAAAAAATTTGACCCTGATTTAACTCAAGATTCGGTTAAAACTTATCTATCTGAAATTGGCAAAAATTCTTTACTAAAATCTAATGAAGAAAAAACCCTTGCAATGGACCTAGAGGCTTCATATGAGCTATCTCATCTGGGAGATTTACAAGATCTTACTACTGAAAAAATAAACTCATGGTTAAATGAATCTAAAGAAAAATTTATTGAAAGTAAAAATTCGTTGCAGATACTGTTCGATTTTAATCTCCAAAAAGTTAATGCGTATAAATTAACTTTTAAAGAGTTATTTGATAACCCTAAGCTTATAGAGATAATAAACTCTCCTTTTTCAGAAGAATTTTCTAATCATATTGAAAAAAACAAGTATCTAAAATTAGAAGATATTACTAATGATATAAAAAAAATATCTATTATTCTTAGATCTATACCACAATTTTTAATTCATAAGATTGATGAAAAAAAGGCTTCAAATATATCAGAAAATCAAGTTTTAGATATCAGGAAAAAATTTATAGATTTAGAATACAAAGGTCAGAATGCAATAAAAGAACTAACTGAATCTAATTTAAGATTAGTCGTTAGTGTTGCAAAAAAGCATATAAATAGAGGCATGAACATTCTGGATCTTATACAAGAAGGGAATATTGGATTACTCAGGGCTATTAAAAAATTTGACTACAGAAGAGGGTTCAAGTTTAGCACCTACGCAACTTGGTGGATAAGGCAAGGAATAACAAGAGCCTTGGCTGACCAATCTAGAACGATCAGAATACCTGTGCATTTAGTAGAAGCTTTGAATAAGATCACAAGAGTGCAAAGGCAGTTATCTCAAGAATACAACAGGGAGCCAACTATAGATGAAATTGCTAAGGAGTCAGGTTTACCAGAATCAAAAGTTGCTAATGTATTGTCCTCCTCTACTCAACCTGTCTCATTATCCACAATGATAGGAGATGATTCAGGCACTGAAATAGAAAATTTAATAGAAGATAAATCTGGAATTTCGCCCACTGAAGCAGTTACGCAAGAAATGACAAAAGAAGAGATAGCAAAACTTCTGGAAAATTTGACCTCAAGAGAAAGATTGGTTTTGCAATTAAGATTTGGTTTATCAGATGGTAAAAATAGGACTCTTGAAGACATTGGAAAAATGCTTGGCTTGACCAGAGAAAGAATTAGGCAGATCGAAAAAAAGGCTATAGCAAAATTAAGGGGCTTAGAAGATATTGGCCACCTAAGAGAACTACTTGTTTAAATTGAAGTAAACTTCTTATACCAAATTTGAAATGTTATTACACTCCATATGCTTTGCACCCCATATGTCTCTCGGTTTACATGCCCATTAAGTATATCTTCAGCTGCATCAAAATTTATAAATTTATCAGACCCGCTTACATAATTTTTGTTTATGGTTTCGTGTGCCATCTCTTTTAGTCCTTCTCTAAGCCATTTCGAAATAGGGCTAACCCAACCTTTTTTCGGTTTATTTAATAAAAAATCAGGGATCTTTGTAGCCATAGAATCAATAAGTATTTGCTTCCCTCTTTGCGTATTTTTAAAAGGGTACTTCCATGAACTTTTTAAATTTCTAGATAACTGAATCAATCTTTCATCAAGAAAAGGAACCCTATTTTCTATTCCATGAGACATGCTCATTTTATCTGCTCTCATAAGATAGTCATCTACTAGCCAAGAATTAATTTCTGCATTAATAAGTGAGTCAAATATGCTACTTGAATAATATGACTTTTTTAAATGATTATCTAAATATTCATATAGCTTAATATCATCCTTAATGTTCAGTGAAAGAATTAGGTCTGATTTTATTTCACTATTCGATGCAAATGATAGGTAAAGGTCTGTTAATTTTTCGTAATTTAGCCTATTTTTATTCTTCAAATTTAATATTTTTCTTGGAACTAGAGGAATCGCAATATTTCTTAAAAGAGGAGGGATTTTTCTCCAGCTTTCAATCATCCTATAAGACCTATATCTGTCATAACCTCCAAATATTTCATCGCCCCCTTCTCCAGAAAGTATGACTTTATTATTAATTGATGCTTTCTTTGCTAATAGATAATTTGGCAAAAGGCTTGAATTAGAATTTGGCTCATCCATATGCCAGACTACGTCTTCTATAGAATCAATAATTGATTGTTCTGAAATATTAATTTCAGTATGATTTGAATCAAAAAACTCTGATGATTTTCTTGCATAAATAGCATCAGAATTAAATTTTTCATTATCTTCCTCTGCAACTCTAAATAAAGATGAATAAGTATTTATTTTTTTATCTGAGATTTCACTCATTAAACTCAAAAGTAAATTTGAATCAATTCCTCCTGAAAGAAAAAGGCCCACAGGAACATCAGAAATCATCTGATCTTCTAAAACTTCTTTTAATAGTTTGGGGATATAAGATTTTGCATCTTCAATATTTTCTAAATTTGGAATGGAGATTTGCTTATTTGAGACTATTCTTTTCTCTTTTCCTTTAGAAAAAATTATAGTATTGCCTGGAAGAAGCCTTTTAATCCCCTGCCAGATCGTTTCTTCTCCAGTTACATACCCTAATCTAAAATAACAATTTAAAGCATTTATATTAATCTCTTTTTGAGGCATCAAAGAATATAAAGATTTCATTTCAGAAGAAAAAACTATACTCCCATTTAAATAAGCATAGTAAAGTGGCTTCACACCAACATTATCTCTACATAAAATTAATTCTTTTTTTAGCGAATCCCATATACCAAATGCATATATTCCAGAAATCTTGTTTAAGCAATCTAAACCATACTCTTCGAAAAGCTCTAATATTACTTCAGTGTCTGTTCCTGATATAAATTTATGCTTTGGCTTAATACCATCTCTTAATTTTTTGAAATTATAAATTTCTCCATTAAATACAATTGTGTATCTACCCGTAGAGCTTTTCATAGGCTGATGCCCCGCGTATGAAAGATCCTGAATTGACAACCTGCAGTGGCCAAGAGTAACTCCTGGCTCTGAAAAAACACCTCTATCATCAGGCCCTCTGTGACTTGTTTTAGATATCATTTCTTCAACAAGCCTTACATTTTCTTCTGATATACCTGCAATTCCACACATAATATAAGAATTATAGAACATTAGAGAAAATTTTACGGTTGGAAATAACTTTCTTTTAAACTATATTTAATTTATGAAAAAATTTGTTCCATATTTCCTATTATTATTTTCTATAATAAATTGCTCTTCTGTGTCTAATTCAGAAGAAAACTTTATGTCTAAATCTTCTATGTCTTCACCTGAAATGGTAGTTATGAGAGATTCTGGTGGAATCTCAACTTCTGAAGTCTCACAAAGTAACATTGATAAAAAAATTCAAAAAAATGCAAATTTAAGCATAGAAGTAAAAGATATTGAAAAATCACTAGATAAAGCAAAGCAAATCATATCCACCTTTAATGGAGAAATTATAAGTACTAGTTCAGGCGGAATGGACTTTGGGCAGCCATATGCGAATATAAGGCTTAGGGTTCCAAGTGAAAAATTAAATGATGCGGTTGATGAACTAAAGAAAATTTCCTCAAAGATTCTATCCGAAAATACCTACACTAATGATGTAACTGAAGAATTTATAGACGTTGAAGCTAAGCTCAATATTATGAAATCTACTGAAAAAAGATTTAACGATCTGCTTAATGAAGCTAAAAATGTTGAAGAGGTGCTTCAAGTTGAAAAGGAGCTTATGAGAATAAGAGGAGAAATAGATAGCTTAGAAGGTAGGCTAGGATATCTAAGTCAAACGACTGATACATCTGAAATCAATCTTAGTATTAATGAGGAAGTTCCTATAACTGGTGAAAAGTGGAGTTTTAATGAATCACTATCCTCTGCCCTAAAGAACCTTTCTTCGTTTGCTAAAAGTTTTGCCAACTTATTGATTAACCTAGTCGTATTTATACCAGTAATTATTGTCATATTGATAATTGCTATAATTATTAGAATTATTATAAAAAGAAGAAAAGGCTAAATACGCCTAATGGGCAATAGAATATGTATGATTTAAATTCAGAATTCAAAAATAAAATTTGCCTTATCACAGGGGGAAGTTCGGGTATTGGAAGAGGCGTCGCAATAGAGTTTGGGGCAGCTGGAGCAATCGTAATAGTTGCTGATATACAAGAAAAATCTAAAATCGGAAAATATCACGATACAGATATTAAAACTACTACCTCGGAAGAAATTAAAAAAAACGGTGGAAAATCTGAATTTTTTGAGTGCGACTGTTCTGATGAAAAAAATATCAACGAATTAATTAGTCATATTGAAAATAAATATGGAAGGCTAGATATTTTAGTCAACAATGCTGGAATGCACATCCCAGGATCTATTGAAGAAATAGGAGTTGAAGAATGGGACGAGGTAGTTAATTTAAATTTTAGAGGCATATTTATACTGTCAAAAAGATCCCTAAATATGTTAAAAAAATCTAAATCAGGAAGAATAATAAATATTGCTTCAATACATGCTTTTCATGGAGTAATGGGACCAGCTTATGCACCTTCTAAGTCAGCCGTGGTAAATCTTACTAAAAACATAGCAATTGCACTCGGAAAATATAATATCACTGCTAATTGCATATGCCCGGGCTATATAGAAACTCCTATACAAGATTACAATACTCAAAAAGAAATTTCGGATTACAAAAAAACTTTACCGCTAAATAGATTTGGTAAGCCATCTGATATAGCAAATGCAGCATTATTTTTTGCTTCAAATAAATCTGACTGGATAACAGGGACATACCTAATCGTAGATGGAGGAGATTCGGCTTCATAATTATGAAAGTAAATTAGATTATGATATGAAATCGATAATTAAAACTAACTGTTTTTTTATAGTAATTTTGTTATTTATTGGGTGCGAACCTACTGCTACTCCTGTTCCTGAAATAAGCATAAAAGTAGAGTTTAAAGAAGCAGTTAACTTATTTTTAAATTTAGATATTCCAGAAGGTTTTATACTAGAAGAATTAATAGTTGAAAAATATGAAGGAAAAGATGAAATAGCTTTTTTTGGAATTCAAAAAGGCGAAACATATACTGCAGGAGATGATATTACAGAAATGATCTCGTGGGGGCATTTTGGCCCTAATTCTAAGGATATTTTGTACTATTCAGATAATTTAGAATTCAAGAATAAAGTTAAAGTGACTTTAGATTCAGGTCTTTATTCAATAAGATTTGCTCAAGATAATTATAAAGATGCTAATTATCATTTAATAGGCAAATTAGTTGCATTACGAAATTAGTATTTATTAACACTTATTTAACAAATTTTTCATACATTTTTTACGTATTAATACTTTTCAAGATTATGATAAAAATTAAATAATTCATTAAAAAGGAGTTAAAGTGAGTTTATTTAGTTGGATTGATGGAAGTATAAATTTTATTGCTAGCACGAAGGTGGAGCATATTGAAGATGATTATGGGCCAAGGCTTAGCTATTACGACAACGCAACTGCCGCTGCAATTAATAACAAGATAACAAAGAATTCGTATCTCTTCTATTTTCGTTAGTCCTAATAGCCTATAGAATAGGCTAATGAAGAAAATTTTTTTGCTAATTACCTTATTGATAATTGTTTATGGGTGCAGATCAGAGTCTTCTGATGAACGGATAGATCAAGTTACTGATGTTCCTAACGCATATTCAATAGAAGATTTTAAGGAATTAGGATTAAAAATAGGTGAAAAATACGACAACAAAGATTTGCCTAATTCGCTTTCAGTTTATTGGGGATTTTGGAAAGATTCTGATGCCGATGAAGGAAGTGCAAGATTTCAATCATTAGGTGGCTCTGTAGGGGGAATGAGAGACTTTGAAATTCGGTTCTACTCTTCGCATGATGATGCAGTGAATTATGGATCTAGTTACGCTGAAAATGCAACTGGCCCTGAAGCTGTACTAACTAAAAAAGACTCATTATGGGCAGAAGGCATAAAAAACAGAAGAACCTCTGGAGGTCCTGACGGATCACCTCTTCCTAAATATGGAGGATATGCAATATATGGTAATTTTATTCTATTGTGTGAAGGAGTCAGCTTAGACCAATCACTGCAAACTTGCAGTAATTTGATAAGAAATTTAGATCAATAAAGAATAAAAAAATATAAAATAAGGATTATGAAGAAGGTTTTATTCATACTACTGATTGGTCTAATATTTGCATGTTCAAATGAACCTGAAATAGAACTGGATGTAAATACAACTACTGACCTTGAAGCAAAATCTCTAAAAACTATCCCGCCTACTGCTACTCCTGTTCCTGAACCTACTGCTACTCCTGTTCCTGAACCTACTG
>CAZUHW010000007.1:0-35950 GCA_964620935.1 uncultured Dehalococcoidales bacterium | reverse complement strand
CCATTAGTTGACTCCCTTAATAACACAAAATACTTCTCTTTATTTTATTATTATAAAGGCTCCGATCCTCTTAAGACTGGTTTTCACTCTTGGCATTGGGCGCCATTTTTAGCCATAATTCTTATATTCTTGATCTTATCAATTTATCAATTTAGAAAGAGAAACTTACTTTAAGCTACTCATTTCTTAGAGCCAATATAGGGTCTAGTCTTGATGCTCTAAATGCAGGATAAACTCCACTTACTAACCCTATGCCGAAAGAAACTGCAAAAGCTATAAGAATGCTCCACGGCTGAATCACAGTTCTCACAGTAAATTCATCGAATGTAAATCTACCATCAAGTGAAAATGAAATTATCATGCCTAAAATAATACCTATAATGCCTCCCATAGAACTTAGAGTTAAAGCTTCCCAAACAAATTGTTTTATAATGTCTCCTTTAGTTGCTCCTACTGCCCTTCTAATTCCTATCTCTCTTGTTCTTTCTGTAACTGAAACTAACATTATATTCATAACTCCTATGCCACCTACTGCCAGAGAAATTCCTGCTATTCCGCCAAGCAATAAAGATAAAATATTAGCAATTTCTCCTGCGGCTCCAATAAGATCTTTCTGGCTTTCAATAATAAAATCTGGCGAAGTAACTTTATGTTTATCAAGCAAAACTTGTGAAATAGATTCTTTAATTTCTAATTCATCTGCACCCTCTGCGGTTTGGATTATAATATTATTTACATTCGTTTCACCAGTTGGATTTTTAATAAAACTAATCCTAGCTTGAAGAGTTGATACCGGAATAAAAACTGCATTGTCATCATCCACCCCAACACCTGCACCTCTCTCAGACGTAACCCCAACAACTCTAAAATTAAAAATTATTCTACCTCCCGCGATTGAAAGTCTTACGTTTTTCCCAACTGGCGAATCTTCTGGGAATAATTGTTCAGAAATTGTATGACCAAGTACCATATTGAGAGCTTTTTTTTCAACATCGTCTTCATCTATAAATCTGCCTTCAGATAAATTTAAACCTCTCATAATAGAATACATGGACTCAGTGCCCACCACTTGAACACCCACATTATTAGAAGGAGTAATAGCTTGGGCTCCAAAATCTATCATTGAAGTTACATATACTACATCTGGAATTTGAGCTTCTATTATTGCTTCTCCGTCTTCTCTAGTAAGAGTTATAGCTGAACCTGCAGCACCTTTTTGTCCACTTTCATCTGATGACCCAGGTTCAATAAATATCAAATTTGTGCCTAGCGCATTTAGTTCATCTATAACACCTTTTACTGCTCCCTGCCCTACAGACATTAGAATAATTACAGAACTTACGCCAATGATAATTCCTAGGGTAGTCAATAAACTTCTTAAGCCATTTGATGCAATGGCTCTTAACGAAATCAATATTAAATCCTTAAAATTCATTTGTTCAATTTATCGCTTTTTATTTCTCCATCACTAATCAAAATTGTTCTATCAGTGTAATCTGCTACCTCAGATTCATGGGTTACTACTATTACTGAAATTTTTTCTTTCTTTACAAGGTTTTTTAAAACGGACATAACTTCTTTTCCTGTTTTTATATCAAGCGCTCCTGTAGGCTCGTCTGCCAAAACTACTTTCGGTTTAACCACCAAAGACCTAGCTATTGATACTCTTTGTTGTTGGCCTCCACTTAATTGGTTGGGTTTAAAATCAATCCTGTCAATAAGTCCCACCATATCTAATGCTTTTGCCGCTTTTAATCTTCTATCTTCAACATTTTGATAAATTAGAGGCAACTCTACTTGCTCTAAAGCTGTCAGTCTTGGAAGGAGGTTATAACTTTGAAAAACAAATCCAAATAGCAATCCTCTTAGCGCAGATCTTTGGTCATCATTAAGATCTGAAACATTACTATCTTGTATAAAATAATCTCCTGAAGTTGGGTTATCTAGACATCCTAAAATATTCATTAACGTTGTTTTTCCTGACCCAGACTGACCCATAATAGATACAAACTCACCTTGATTAATATCTAAATTTATCGATTTTAAAGCATGGACATTTTCGGCTTCAGTTTCGTATATTTTATCTACGTTCTTTAATTGAATCATTATTTACCTGCGTTACCCCTAAAACCTCCTCCTCCAGGTGGCCTCGGAGGGCGCTGAGAGTCTTTGTTATCATCTTTAAAGTCGTCTATTAAAGATTCATCAGGCTTATCTGCAGAAACTTGATATTCAATTATTATCAAATCTCCTGCATTAACTCCCTCTGTTATAGAAGTCCTAATTCCATCTGACTCTCCAGTTACAATCTTAACCTCTATCTCTTCTTCACCTTGCGCCTTTTTTACGTAGCTTTCTTTGCCTTTTCTGATAATTGATTTCGAAGGAACCATAATTAAATCTTCTTTTAAATCTTTTAAGAGAATTACATTGGCTCCCATTCCGGCAGTAGGCATTTTAGAAGGGACAAATTGCTCAATTACGCCTAACATAGAATTTGATCCTAATCCTCCACTTGCTGATTCAGGCATACAGCCTGATTTCATAACTTTCTGGATGGTTTCAGGAGAAATATTATTTATATCAAAATCATCTCCTAATTGTTCTCTAATACATTCTAAATCTAAGTTTGACGGGTCCATTCTTGATGGCCTTGAAGAGTTATTTTGAGGAGAAATAAAACTAGCCAGTTCCGAAGATCCTGATATTCCTGATGCATATCTAGCCAACTCAGGAAGAGCAGCAGCTATATCTCTAGTTTTTAATATTTCCGCTTCCACAGGATATGAAACAATACCTTGGTTTATATTTGGAATTATGCTTACATTAGAGATTTTCACAACGTATGATTGGTCAGGCAAAGAGTCAAATAATGCTATTCCATATAAACCTTCTTGTATCCCCTCAACATCTGATTCAGATATTGCTAGATCAACTGATATAGAAGTGATATCACTAATTACCCCAAGGAGAGTATTAGCAGATACTTTATCTCCCACGGAAACATTAATAGAGCCAATAACTCCATCTCGTGGAGATTTTACTTCCAGAGAATCTAAAATTTCTTGGTTCTCTTGGACAGATAATTCGGCAGAATATACAGCCTGTTTTTGCTTATCTATTTGAAATTCTGAAGCTCCTGAAAGTATATCTTTTTCTGACTGTACAGCAGAATCTAAGGAAGCTTGAGAAGATAAAATAGATATTTTGGCAGTATCTATTGCTAATTGAGCCTGCAATATATCTCTCTCAGAAGGGTTAAGTAATGAATTCAAGGTGGTTTGGGCAGTCTGCAAATTACTATTGGCAGTCAAAACTGAGGATTCGGAAGTCTCTAAATTACTATTGGCATTTTCTAAACTACTCAAAGAATTGGTATATGTAGAGTTAGCTAAAAGCAGAGCCTTAGTAGTTGTGATTCTTGCAGTTGTAGGGTCATTTTCACTCTTTATATCATCTAATAATCTGGCTCTGTTTGATTCAGATAAAGGTAAATCAGTTGTTGAGCAAACTGGCGCCTTCTCATCTGCAAAAGGAGAGTCAGTCAATAAAGTATCACAGTAAGACTTTTGAGAATTCAAAAGCTCCACATACGCATTATCGATAGCATTTTGAGCGGATACTATGGAACTTTTTGCTGATACTACGCTTGCTTCTGCTGATACTATACTTGCTTCTGCTGATACTACGCTTGCTTCTGCTGAATTAACTTGAGATAAATCAGGTGCAATTAATTTATCTAGAGTAATTTCAGCATTTTTAAGTTGCTGTTTAGAAGATTCTAATTGTTGCTCAGCATTTATTTTTGACTGACTTGCGTTGAGCTTTTCAGAATCTGTGGGACTATTTAACAATTCGTTGAGTGTAATTTGAGCTTGATTCAAATTAGATTTAGATATTTCTAAATTTCTTGTGGCTGTATCCTTATTAAAAGTGACGATAACTTCATCTTTTTTTACTTCATCTCCTGCTGAAAACTTAACTTCATTCACTTCGCCTGTTGAATCAGAGTATAAATTTGATTGTGATCCAGCTTTAGCGGTGCCAGATGAAGTTAGCGTGTTTGCCATATTTCCCATTTCAGCAACTACAATTTCTTTTTCTGTCTTAGTTTCTTTTTCAGACGAATCAAATAAAGAAAATAAATCAAAATAAAAAGCAGATATTAATAATAATATTCCAAAAATTACACTAGATGTTATATAAGGAAATTTTTTCTTTCTTGAAGCTAAAAGATCTTCTATTTTTGTTTCAGATTTAGATGGCATTTATTTATCCTCTTAGGTTAATTGATTACAATAAAGAGTAAATTTGTTTAAATTATATTCATAATCTAATGGTATTTTAACATTCAATTAATCTAAAATGTCTAAAAAATATGTTAATTTTTTGTAATTTATTATGAATACTTGGGAATCTATAAAAAAGTTTATATATGAAATTAAAGCTCCTTCTATATTGAGAAGCATCTATGACCTTTTTGTTGATTCTTTAAAAAAGTTTGCAAAAGATGATGGAACTTATCTTGCTGCGGGGATGTCTTACTATATCTTTTTCTCTGTATTCCCATTTATATTAGGACTATTAGCTTTTCTGGGTATATTTTTTGGTCATGAGAAAGCAGTAGCTTTAGTTAAAGATGTTCTTGAGAGGCATTTACCTGGGATAGCAGATAGCCCAATAATATATGATAATTTGCAGACAATTGACTTCAACAGAGGTTTAGTTGGAGCCCTTGCTGTTATTGGCTTACTTTGGACAGGAAGTGCAGTTTTTGGAGCATTATCTAGAATGATGAACAGGATATGGAAAATTTCAGATACTAGATCTTTATTAAGAAAAAAAGTGACAGATATGATTTATACGATAAGCATTGGGCTTGTCCTTTCAACAAACATACTTATAGAAGCTATCTATGCAATTATCGGAAAGAGGGTTGGCATAGAATCTGCAGGGGCAGATCAAACTAATCTAATTGAAAATATTTGGACTTTTACTACAATTCATTTACTCCCTCCCCTATTGAGTCTTGGGGTATTCGCTTTTATTTATAATGCAATTCCTCAAAAATCTATCAAATTCAGACAATCACTCCTTGCTGCAATATTAGGAACTATGATCTTTGAGTTCACAAAAACACTTTTTGTTATATATATATCTAAGTTCGGTAATTTTGATATGGTGTACGGGACAATTTCTGCAGTAATAATCTTGCTATTATTTAGTTATATTTCTTCAATAATTGTTGTGTTCTTTGCAGAAGTGAGTAATGTTTTCTCTACTATGAGAGACATGGGAAGATTTAGATTGAAAAAAGAAATAATTATTACCAAAGGCGGATTAAAGTCTTTTAAACTGCCGAATAATTAATTAAATGATATTTAACATATAATAGGTTTTTGATTAATAAAAATAGGCTCATATGATAAAGAACACATTTTTTGCCGCAATAATTAAATACGCATTTACTCAAATAAATCGTCATAAATTTACAACATTTATTTCATCATTCTTGTTGATTATTTCTGGATTCCTTGACGCTATAGGGCTTTCTTTAATTGTTCCAACAGTTAATGTTTTGGTTTTGAAAGATGGATACTCTTCAAATAATGCGATTGGTAACATAATCAAAAACGCTTTTGATTTGTTGGGCATACCATATTCTTTAAGATTCTTTTTGTTTGCAATTGCACTGATAATGCTCATTAGAAGTGTATTCATTTTTATGCAAGGAAGTTACTGCGGGATTATAAGAGCGAATTACATATTAAATATGAGAATAAAATATTTAAATAAGCTCAAAAAATCATCTTGGAGGTTTTTAAAGTCACAACCTCAATCCAAGCTACTTAATATAACTACTCTTGAAATTCAAAGGTCAGGCTCGTGTTTTCTTAATCTCCAACAATCTATAGCTAGCATAGGAACATTACTAATTTATCTGATCTTCTTATTTTTAATTTCTACCTACATGGCAATATTTGCTATATTAAGTGCATTTTTTTTATCTTTAATTTTTTCAATCCTATTAAAAATAGCTAGGAATATAGGCGAAAGAGAGAGCAGTACTGCAAATTTATTCTTTAAAAAATTTACTGAATCAATGTCATTATCAAAATATCTTAGGGCTCATGGGAAAGAGGGAATAATGAGAGATGAGATTGATTCTTCAATGAAAAATCTTAGAGGAGTTCATGTTAAAGCAGGCATAAATAATGCTGTTTTCATGGCAACATATGAATATGCTTTCATTGGATTTATTTCACTTGGGTTATTAATAGGAAGTCAATATTTAAATCTAGGTGGCTCCCAAATAGCACTTATAAGTTTAGTTTTTTATAGGCTTTTTCAAAAAACAAAAAGTATTCAGCAACATCTACAATTTATGACTCAAAATATACCTGCAACAATAAATATAGAGCAAGAATTAAATAAGATTGAAAAAAACTCCCAAGTATGGGGAGATGATGAATTAATAGATATTAAAGACTCAGTAAAATTAAATAATCTATCGCTAAAATGGGACAATAAAATTCTATTAAAAAATGTGAACTTAAAAATTAATGCAGGCACCATTAATATTATAGTTGGACCTTCAGGAGAAGGTAAAACGACTCTAATAGATTCTGTAGCAGGGATCATAAAACCACATAATGGAACAATAGAATTTGATAATAAGGAAATATCGAATTTTTCTGAAAGAAGCTTTAAATCTAATATTTCTTATATTGATCAAAATGCCACATTATTTAACGAATCTATAATTGATAATATTTCTTGGGGTCAAGATAAGGTTTCAAAAAATAAAATTTATGAAATCGCTAAGCAATTAGATATACACGATAAAATCAAATCCTTAGAGAATGGCTATAATACCATGGCTGGAGATAGAGGAGTTAATTTATCTGGTGGAGAAGTTCAGAGAATTATTATTATTAGGGCATTGATTAGAAATCCTAAAATATTAATTTTAGATGAAGCTATTAATCAGCTAGATAGTAAGTCAAAAACACCAATAATTAAAATGCTAGAGAGGCTTAAAGGTAAAATAACTATTTTTATAATTTCTCACTCGGAAGACACTATTAATTTAGCAGATAATATTTTTGAAGTTTCAAATGGGACAATAAAGAAATTAAGAAAAAATAATAACTGGATAAATTATTTTAAGTCATAGCAAACTCTTACACATGCAAAAGGTTCCAGATAAAATTAATACATCCTTTTATCTTTTTATTTCTTAAACCTCATATAATTTATCAATTTTTATTAAGCACCTTAATGGTGCCGAGGGCGAGAGTCGAACTCGCACGCCCTAAGGCAAAGGATTTTAAGTCCTTCGTGTCTACCATTCCACCACCTCGGCTAATTTATTGGAGGCGACGGGCGGATTCGAACCGCCGAATAGAGGTTTTGCAGACCTCGGCCTTAGACCACTTGGCTACGTCGCCATAAAAAGATAATTAGTTTAATTTATAGAAAAGATAGTTTAATTTATTGAAAAGAAAACGTAAAATAAATTTATGGTGCCCGTAGATAGATCAAATAAGAATACAGAGGTATATAAAAACTACTTAAGAGTGCTTCCATTTTTTAAAGATCTAATCTACAACAATAAGTCATCCATAAGTAAATATTGGGCTGAAGAAGTATCAGGGTTTGAATATATTTTTGATTCTCCGCCTATAATTATCAATGATTTAAGAAGTCATTGTTATCATATAACTGGAGAGTCGCCTTATCCATATAGAAGCCACCACGAGTTCAAGTCAAACCAATTTTCACAAAAACTTAATTTACTTAAATCAGCATCTCTAGAAATAGATAAGAATTTAGACTTGTTAGTTTCTGAGCCAGAAATACTAGGTGGCTTTGGGTTTAAAATAGAAGATAAATTCGTGAATAAGGATACATTAAAATATTACGAATGCATGATGGCTCTACAGAAATCCAATTCAATAGATGCCAATAATAATGAAAAAGAATCAATTATATGTGAAATTGGTGGAGGATGGGGAGGTTTTGCGCACTGCTTTTGCACTATTTTTCCTAACACAAAATATATAATCACAGATTTACCAAATACATTAATATTTTCTTACTTATTTCTCTCTGAAGCTTTTCCGAATAAAAAAGTAAAACTATTTAACTATGAGGCAGAATCTACACAAGATTGTGATTTTCTATTAATTCCCAATACAGAATTTGATAAGTATAAAGGGAACATAGATGGAGCTATTAATATATGCTCGTTTCAAGAAATGACATCTAATCAAGTATCTGATTATGTAGAAACTCTGCACAATATGGGTGCTAAATTCATATATTCATTAAATAGAAATTTAAATAAGAATAATCTTGCGCTAGAAAGACCAATTAGCGATCATATTTCTGAGAAATACACTGTAGAAAAAATAGATATTATAAAAATTCCTTACACAGAATTAAATATAAACCAAACAAGAACATCAAAAATAAATCTACTAAAAAATATAATCAAATTAATTATAGGAAAGAAAAATAAAAAACGTTCTTTAGAAAATAATTATCAACATTTAATTGGAAAATTATAGTGGTGCCGAGGGCGAGGCTCGAACTCGCACGCCATTTCTGGCACAGCGCCCTCAACGCTGCTTGTCTACCAATTCCAACACCTCGGCTAATTTAGGTGGCAGGAGCGGGAGGATTCGAACCCCCGACCTAAGGTTTTGGAGACCTTCGCTCTACCAACTGAGCTACGCTCCTAAATTAATTCGGTGTTAGTAAACTTTAAATAGAAAAGGATATTCTATCAACTTGATTAAAAAATAATCAACAAAAAAAGGAGCGGCCATAAACCGCTCCTTTAAAATTATGCTTTTTACTATAAGGCTTTTTTGCCTTTTTCATTTGTTCTTATTCTAATAGCTTCTTCAATTTTTGATATAAAAATTTTGCCATCCCCTATAGATCCTTCTCCAGATTTAGCTCCACTAATTAATATATCTACCACCTTACTCTTAATTTCATCAGAGACTACCGTAGTGATCAAAGTTTTAGGAATTGCTGCTCTGGTTATAGTAGAAGTACCTCTACCGGTTAAAACCTCAACCCCTTTTTGATTCCCTTTGCCAGTTACATTAGTCATGTAATAACCTCCAACACCAGCTTCTTCAAGAAGCAAGCCAATTGAGCTTGCCATTTCTGGCCTTATAATGGCCTCTATTTTTAACATATCTATTCTCCTTTTATTTATTCATACTAGAGACGCCTTCTGTGTCCCCTAAAGCAATAAAGAAATTTTGCCTAACATAAGATGGATATTATTATCAAACTTATTATTTCTTATATTATTACTTAATCAGCCCCATCAGCAATATATCCACGTTCACCATGTATATTTACGTCTAATCCACCCAATTCGATTTCTTCAGACTCTTGTAAACCCAAGCCAGGAATAACATCTAAAATTTTTAGAATAATAAATGTTGCGACTGCTGAGTACGCAAATGTAGCTAAAATCCCGATTAATTGCTCCAATACTATTGTTCCATTGCCTTCAATTAAGCCTTTCACACCTCCTATAGCCTCAGAAGCAAAAACTCCAGTCATTAGAGCTCCCCAAGCGCCTCCTACTCCATGCACTCCAAAAACAACTAAAGCATCGTCAATTCCAGATTTTTCCATTGCCATCGCAGATAAGTAGCAAACCATACTGACAGTCATACCAATCATTAATGCTCCTCCAACATCAACCCATCCGCATGCTGGTGTTATGGCTACAAGTCCAGCTACAGCACCTGTAGCTGCTCCCACAGCACTCATCTTGCCTGTATGTAATCCGCTAATAACTAACCAAGTCAGTGCTGCCATTGCAGCGGCTGTATTTGTAGTTAGAAATGCATTAGCCGCTATTCCATCAGCAGCTAACTCACTTCCCGCATTAAATCCAAACCATCCAAACCAAAGGATAGAGGCTCCAAGTAGAACATAAGGAACATTATGTGCAACTATTGTGCCTGCAGTCCCACCTCTCCTTTTACCTACTAGCCACGCTGCAACCAAAGCGGCAGCACCTGCGTTTAGATGAACTACTGTTCCGCCAGCAAAATCTAAAGCACCTTGATCACCAAATACACCTTGGCTTATCCAGCCTCCTCCCCAGACCCAATGACACACTGGTGCATAAACTAAAGTCACCCACAAAGTTATAAAAATCAAGTATGTAGAAAATTTAAATCTTTCAACAAATGCACCTGTAATTAAAGCAGGTGTAATTATTGCGAACATACCTTGAAATATTACAAACATTATATCTGCAGCAGGGTCAGTAGAAGTCATGTTTATCCCATTTAATAGAACATGACTAAAATCTCCTATAAATGCGTTGCCTTCGCCAAAAGCAAGACTGTAGCCCCATAAAACCCATACAACAGGCATGAGAGCCATTGCAGCAAAAGAGTACATCATTGTACTAATTACATTTTTAGCTCTTACTAATCCTCCATAAAAAAAAGCAAGACCAGGAGTCATAAACAACACTAATGCTGATGCAACCATCATCCAAGCCATACCTCCAGAATCAAATTCAGGCATAATAATATCCTTCCTATAAATTTATCTTAAGTGACTAATCTATTGCTTCTGAGTCTATAAAATGTTTCTTAGAATTAAATAAGTGTTACTAAAATGTTACAAAAATCTTATTTTTTAACGTAATTTTTAATATTTATTCTTTTTCTTACGAAATAAGCACAAATTAGGAATATTATACTACTAAGTTCGAAACTCATTTCACCACCATTGCAACTGCCTTTTGATTCATTATTTATATCTAGAGAATCGAGAGATTCATCTTTTCTATTGATTATTCCAAGATCAATTTTCCATTGAATTTCAAGTTCATCCAAAGAGAATCCGAAAGAAGAAATAAAACTATCTTCTATTGATTTTTTATTAGAAATTTCATTCATCAATTTAATCATAGAGTCTTCTGGAAAATTATTAATCAAAAATTCAACAAAAGATTTTGATTGTCCATATGCAACTAAAGTTAAATTAGGGTTCCCTGGGAATCTATTCAATGAGCTGAATGGAAATAATCTATCTGTATCAATAGCCCATTCTAAATATCTTTCATAACCTTGATCTTGCTCTATATTCCCAAATTCAGCTAAGCCCTCATTAAGCCATAGTGGCACACCTAAATATGAAGATTTAGAAGCTCTAGCTACGATTACATGAGTAATTTCATGAGTTGATACTCCTAACGCAGATCTAGCGCCCCCATCAACCAACACAACATTCTCTGTTGCAAATGCTTGGCCTTCAGTAATTAATGAACTTGCTTGAGTTTCACTTTTTTTAACAACAACATCAAACATTTCAGAATAATTGTTGTACATCATTACTGATATATTTTCGTTTTTCTCTACTCCCAGTAATTTTGAAATTTTATTGACAGATTCTTCGCACGCCTTAAGCATTTTTTTTGCTCTTCTAGAAACTGGACCATGATAGTAAATTGTTACTATATCTCCTTCAATTTTTTCCCATTCAAATCTTGAGTCCAAAAAAATATGTTCTTTTCTTTCTGTGGTATAAGAGGTCCCATCTTTAAAAAATATTTCGAAGAAATAAGTTAATTTACTTCCAGGTGGAATATACCTAGATGCCTGCTGAGTTGAAAAAAAATATTTCAAAGGTTCATTGCTTGAAAAATCATCCAAATCCAAATATTCATACTGAAAAGATTTCCTGCCTTGAACCTTGAACTTAACTTGGATATCCTCAATATTTTCTTTAGTTAATAAATCTATGCTAAATTCAATCCCTTTTGGAATAAGAGATTTTGCTGAATCATTCATGACGATACTTTGATCTGCACTTAAATAGTTTGCATTAATAATAAAAACCAATAAAAAAATAAATAAAAAATGAACTCTAAATAGAAAATAATATTTTTTTTTCATTTTATTTCCTCATAAGTTTCCAAAATAAGAAAAATCTATGAATTAATCCCACCGAAACTGCTACAGTTAAAACAGTAATCATTAATGATGGGCTAAAAAATATTAATCCAATACCTACTATTAATATTCTCTCCGGTCTTGTAAATATGCCACTTTTTGAGCTATAACCTAATCCTTCTATCCTTGCCCTTAAATAACTTATCATTAATGAAAAAACTATTGATATGCTTGTCATCACTACAATAATCTCATCGCCTTTTAGAGAATAATAGTAAATAATTCCAATTAGAATAACGGCTTCTCCTAGTCTATCTAAGGTTGAATCCAAAAAAGCGCCTTTATCAGAATCTTGTTGCAATTTTCTAGCTAAAGCACCATCGTATACATCCATTAATCCTGATGCCATTACAAGTATTCCAGATATTCTAAAATTTCCTTGCGTAGCAAAAAAGGTTGAAATACAAACTGTAAAAAACCCTAACATGGTGACAAAGTTCGGAGTGCATTTAATTCTGACGAGAATGTCCACTACAGGATCAATGACTACGCCTTCTAGCTTAGACCTTAAATTATCTCTAGATTTTTCAAAATAATCAGCCAATTCTTATACTCTTTTCATAATTAAAAATTATATTTCTAGAAACTTCTTTCCAGGAATATTCTTTCGAAAAATGCATCCCATTTAATGATAACTTATTTATCATATCTCTGTTCTCAATTAACTCACACAGAGCATCTGCAAGACTCTTAATATCTCCATTCTTAAATAAAATACCATTATCATAATTATTAACTATACCTTTATAACCATCAATATCTGAGGCAACAACAGCTAATCCTGAAGCCATAGCTTCCAAAAGAACTATTCCAAAGCTTTCATTTTCAATAGCAGGCGAGCAAAAAATCTGAGAACTGTGGTACATATCCACTAAATCTTGCCCTTCCATATGATCATAAAATTTGCAATTAGGTATATTTCTATAATTAGTTGATAAACTGGCGACACCTTCTCCTACTAAATTCAATTCAACATTACTATATTTTGTAATAACGATCATAAAGGCTTCAAGGAGAATTTTTATCCCTTTACGATCTTCATTTCTGCCAACAAATAATATTTTTCTTTCTTGGTTTACTTGATTTTCTTTAAACTTAAATCTTTCTAAATCTATCCCATTCGGAATTAGTTCATAATCAAAATTATAACCATAATTTTTTAAAGTTGAGCCAGCTGTTTTAGAAACACATATTTTTGATATAGAACCTAGCACCCAATCTCGAAATAAAAATCCCCACAACTTAAATTTCCAATTTGAATTAAATGTGGCATGAAAAGTTACCACAACTGGGGATTTTGAAAAAATTAATGAACATAATGATACAAAAGGAACTAATGGCTCATGAATATGCACTAAATCAAAGGAATTGTTTTGTAAAAATTTCCTTACTTTAATTATTGAAGTAAATTTTACAGAGATAGATGCTTTAGTTGAACCAAAATTAACTAAAGTTGGTTTTCCGGCATTCAAAAAATTTATATTGTTGAGACTAAATGATTTATCTGAAGAAGGTGCAATAATTGAAACTATATTTCCTTGATTATTTAGTTCATTGGCTAAATTAACAACATGGTTGGTCACACCTCCAGTCTTAGATATGTCATATGGCGAAACTATCGCAATTTTCATTTTAATAGCTTACAGCCTGTCCATCTTTTCTAGGATCTGACCCTCCTATTAATACTTTATCTTTATATTTATTTATAACTTGCCCTCCTCCAAACAATCCTCTTTCATATCCTTTTTTTATGCCTATATTATGACCTTTATTCTTCAATCCTAAGACAACTTCATTAGCAAAAGAATTCTCTAAATAAACTAAATTTTCTTCTATACTTACACTAAACCTATTACTATCTAGGGCGGATTGAGGACTCATATTATAATCAACCATATTAGAAATCACTTGCATATGACCTTGGGGTTGCTGAAAACCTCCCATAACACCCATAGAACTAACTAGTTTGCTATTCTGAGTAATCATTGCTGGAATTATTGTATTAAACGGTCTTTTTAACGGTTCAAAGATATTTGGATGATCTTGATTTAATGAAAACAAAGCTCCTCTGTTTTGCAATGCTATTCCAGTGCCTGGAACTACTAAGCCTGTACCAAAACCTTGATACAAACTATTGATTAATGAGCAAGCATTCCCTTCTCCATCAATTACTGAAATATAAACAGTATCTCCTTGTTGTTTAAAATTTCCTTTAGTGTAACCATAACTCGATTTTAAGAAATCAATTTCATCAAATCTTTTTTTGGCATACTCTTTAGAGAGTAGTTGCTCTACAGGAACTTTAACTTTGTTAGGATCTGCAACATACCAAAGAGCATCCTGAAAAGCTATTTTCATTGATTCGATTTGATAATGAATTTTCATTATCTCAGATTCGAATTGATCAAAATTTTCAAATATATTTAATGCAATTAATGCAGCAATTCCTTGTCCATTAGGAGGACACTCCCAAACATCATACCCTCTATAATTTGAAGTTATAGGTTCCACCCATTCGCTTTCATGACTTAAAAAGTCTTCTTCAGAAAGCCATCCATGAAAATGTTTAACGTAATCTGAAATCTTATTAGGTATTGCTCCTTGATAAAAATAAGATTTTCCATTCTCTGAAATACCTTTCAATATTCTGGCAAGATTAGGATTCGAAAATTTATCTCCAAATTTTGGAGACTTATTATTATCTAAAAAATCACAATCATTATTGATTGATAATTTTTTTTGACTTAACTTCCACATATTGGCTGTAATTTCTGATACCCCAAAACCTTTATTTGCAATATCAATTGCTGGTAATAACACTGAATCAAGGGAAAATTTGCCAAATTTCTCTAACAATTCTTGCCAAGCATCTACAGCACCAGGAACACTAACAGACATACCAGAAAATTTACCTTCAATAGGAATATGATCAAGTCCAAACTTAGCAAAATCTTCAATAATTGAATTCTTACCTGATCTTCCACTTCCATTCAAAGCTTTAACAGAAGATGAGCTTTTATCATAAATAAGGGCGAATACATCACCTCCTATTCCTGTCGACATCGGTTCTACCACATTCAATACTGACGCAGCACATACTGCTGCATCGACACAGTTGCCTCCCTTTTTTAATATATCAAGCCCCGCGTTAGCAGCAAGCGGATTACTAGTGGCCACAATACCATTAAGTCCTAAAACATCAGAGCGGCGAGATGTAAATTCATTTATTGAAAATATTTCCATAAAACTTATAAATAATAAAAATAAAGTTAATTAATCAGGCTTATTTTGACCTAGGATTGAATATATCAGTTAAAGCATCACCAAGTAAATTCCAGCAAAAAATTAAGATCCAAACAACTGCTATTGGAGCCAAAATTTGCTCAGGATGGTTTTTTAATACAGAAACACTAGCTGCTCCTCTTCCGGTAACATCAGCAATCATTATTCCTAAGCTCGGATGAGGGGGTTGAACCCCTAATCCTAAGAAACTAAGGAAAACTTCAGTTCCTGCTACTGCCCCTAACCCAAAACTAGCAGATACAATAATTGGCCCAATAACATTAGGAAGGATATGCCGAAAAAGAATTCTTGCATTTGATGCTCCTGCTATCCTTGCAGCCTGCACATATTCTCTCTGGCCTACTGACAGAACCTGACCTCTTACTAACCTCATCATTCCAAACCAACTAAGAGGCAATAATGCTATACCTATTACCACAAAGTCCACTATTCCTGATGACACTATTCCATTTATTCCTGACATATCTTCTACATTTCGTGCAAAGTCCACTATTCTAGGTCTAAGAGTAGCTGCTAAAATAATGATTAATAAAATATCAGGGAACGCAGCTAAAACTTCTCCGGTTCTGGTAATAATCGCATCTGCTTTTCCTCTAAAATATCCAGCAACCAAGCCCAGACTAACACCAAGAATTAAGCTTCCTGTTACTAGTCCAACTATAGTAATAATCACTGTAGTTTGTATTCCCCAAATTATTCTAGTAAATATATCTCTTCCTAACCTATCAGTTCCAAATATGTGATCCAAAGTTGGGCCACTTTGGGTATTCATTAGGTCAGTTTCAGAATAGGAGTAAGGTGCAATTAAAGGTGCAATAAGACCAACAACATAGACAATAACTAAAACAACAATTACTGAAACAGCAACCTTTTTTTTAAGTAAGCTATTTAAACCATGACGAAAAGGGCTTACTGAGGTTATTTTTTGTTCGTTATTAATTGTCATTACTATACCTAATCCTTGGGTCAAGAAGTACATATAAAATGTCCACAATCAAATTTGCTACAACTAATGTGGCTGTGCCAATTAAAGTTAAAGCCATAATTATTGGATAATCTCTAGAAAAAATTGCATCTAATGCAAATCTTGCAACACCCGGTATTCCAAATATAAGCTCTACAATTAAAGCCCCTCCTAGCATTCCAGAAAAAGATAGTCCTAGCACAGTAACAACAGGTAATATCGCATTTTTACCGACATGTTTATAAATTACATCTCGCCTGCTTACCCCTTTTGCTTTTGCAAAAGTAATAAATTCCTGCCCTAAAACATCTAAAGTACTTGCTCTCATCAATCTGGCAATAACAGCAATTCCTGGCAGCCCCACCGTTATTGCAGGAAGTATAGATCTTGAATCAAAGATGCCTCCCCATCCTGAAACTGGAACCCATCCTAATTCCAAAGCAAAAATAATAATTAAGAATGGTGCTGTTAGAAAAACTGGCATAGCATAAATTATTAAAGTCAAAGATACAACCAATGGATCAATTGGAGTGCCTTGTTTTATAGCCGCATAAAATCCTAGCGGAATTCCAAATATAGTAGAAATTAATATGGATACAATAAATAATTTTGCAGACACTGCCAATTTTGGTGCAAGAAGTTCTGAAACGGTTTTTCCAGGATATTTATAACTTTCCCCAAAATCACCTTTTATAGAATCACTAAGATACCTAAAATATTGGACAAAAACAGGATCATTCAAGCCTTTCTTTTCCCTTAAAGATTCTGCAAGTTCTTCAGTATAGTTATTACCAAGTATGACCTCTACTGGATCTCCAGGGCCATATATCCCAAGTATAAAAACCATTAATGCTATTACTAGCATTACTAGAGGAACCCAGAGTATTCGTTTAATTGCGTATATCAGCAAAACTTATTATTAATTTATTTAGTTTTGAATATAAACGTTTTTTAACTTAGGAACAATTAGAGGGGTAAATTCAAATCCTCTTACTCTCGGTTTAATTAAGGCCAAGCCTTCCTGATCAAACCACATTGGAAGCCATGGCGCATCATCAATTATCATTTGTTCAGCTTTATTATATTTACTTATTCTAGTTAAAGGATCTTGATCAACCCTAGCTTCTTCTAATATTTCATCCACTTGCGTGTTATTGTATTTCCCATGATTACCCTTACTTTCAGAATGAAAAAGAATATCAATAAAATCTTGGGGGTCAGGATAATCTGCTTGCCACCCAGATCCACCCCAAACTTGAAGTCTCTCTCTATGAAGATCTTGAAGATACGTTGCCCATTCAACTTGCTGAATTTCTATCTGGACTCCCAAAACCCTATCCCACATATCTGCTACAACCTCCATATCTAAACTTGGTGATCCACCAGTTCCAGGTATAGTAACAACTATCAATGGTCTTGTTTCTGGATCAGAATATTTAGATTCGCTCAATAATTTAACTGCCTTGTCAGGGTCATATTCTAAGCCTTTAATATCACTTGAAAAACCAGGAAAATTAGGAGGAAGTATTCCATAAGCTGGTCTAACTAACTCAGAATAAACTTGAGTCGCAATTAACTTTTTGTCAACGGCATAATTTAACGCTTTCCTAAACTTCAAGTCGTCAAATGGAGGCTTGGATACATTAAATCCAATATAACTAATAGTAAATGAAGGAGGTACGGAAATTAGGTCTCTGCTCAGTGGATCGTTTTGATCTTGTACTCTCTCAAGGTCAGCAAGCCCCACTCCAGTTATATCTATTTCTCCGTTTTCATACATAGCCATTGGCACACCACCGGCTAGATTAAATTCAACTCTATCAAGTTTAGCCTTATCTCCCCAATACAAATCATTTCTCTTAAGTATAAGAACTTGACCTAGATCGTATCTTTCTAAAGCAAAAGGCCCTGTAACGACTGGTGAATCTGTCCAATTGTCCCCTCCTTTATTCACATTAGCCTCTTTTAAGACATAGGCTGTGGGGTATGTAAGTTTCGCTAAAAAGTATGCTTTAGGAGAATCAATTTTTATTTGTATGTTCCTATCATCTATAACTGTTATGCCTGAAATCTCATTTGCTTCACCATCCAATACTTCCTGAACTCCAATTATGTCTCCTAAATATAATTCTGCCACTGGAGATTCAGTATCCGGATTCGCTGCTCGATTAAAGGAATAAGAAAAATCATTAGCGGTTACTGGAGATCCATCTGAAAATTTTATATTATCTCTTAATTTAAAAGTATAAAGAGTTCCATTCTCGCCTACATCCCAACTTTCAGCCAAATCAGGCACTATCTCTAAATCTGGGCTCAAAGTTACCAAACCTGAAAACATTTCAACTACTAGCCCTGCTGAAGTAGTATCAGTTACTAAGTGGGGGTCAAGAGTGGGGGGATCTGACCATAGTCTTTTTAGGGTTCCACCCTTACCTGTCCCAGAACCTCCAGAATTATCAGAACCTTGCAATGAAGGAGCAATGGACTTCTGGGTTTCACTAGAACTCTGAGGTTCAGCTTCGCCTGAACAAGCGAATAAGGATATTGTTATAATAATTAATAATGTGCTTAATCTTTTCATAATCATTTTTATATTGTTTTTTAATTTAAAGATTTTTTGGAAAATCTTAAGAATTCTAACAAAATTTGATCTAAGTCGCCATCTAAAACACTACTTACGTCTGTAACTTCATATCCAGTCCTAACATCTTTAACAAGTGTATAAGGATGTAAAACATAACTCCTAACCTGATTGCCCCATTCGGCAGACACAAATTCACCTTTCATCTCATCTTCTTTTTCTTTATTTTTCTGCATTTCTAAATCTACAAGTCTAGATTTAAGAATCTGCATTGCAATATTTTTATTTTGAGATTGAGATCTTTCATTTTGAACTGAAACAACAATCCCCGAAGGTCTATGAGTTAATCTAATTGCTGATGAATTTTTTTGTACACTTTGACCTCCTGCACCGCTAGCCTTAAAAGCTTCTATCTTAAGATCATCATTATTTATTTCAACATCCACTGACTCTTGAAAATCAGGTATTACTTCAACTAAAGCAAAACTTGTGTGTCTTAAATTCGCTGAATTAAATGGAGAAAGCCTAACTAATCTATGCACACCTTTTTCGCCTTTTAAAAAACCAAAAGCTTTTTCACCTTTTATTCTTATTAAAGCACTTTTTATTCCGGCTTCTTCACCAGGAGAAGTAGTCAATAAATCAACATCAAATTTTCTTTTATCAGCCCATCTTAAATACATTCTAAGAATCATGGAGGCCCAATCTTGTGCATCAACTCCACCAGCTCCCCCACTAACTGTAATTAATGCATCAAAATTATCGTACTTTCCAGAAAATTGAAGTTCCGTTTTTAAAGCCTCTACCCCTTTTTCAATAGACTCTATATCCTCTTTAGAATCTTTTTCTAAAATATATATTTCTTCTTGATTTGCTTCTTGAGAAAGTTGAGAATAAGTTTCTAGAGAAGAATTTAACTGGTCAATATTTTTGTAAAAAGATTTTTTATTAGCAAGGATCGTCATTAATTTAGATCCCTTTTTTCCATCTTTCCACAAATCTGGAGATTGAGATTCCTCTTCAAGTGAATTAATTTCACTTTTTAATTCATCAAGATCTACCATAGATATAATTTCAGACATAGAAATTCTTAAATCTTGAATTTTTCTTTTAAAGTCAGACATAATAAATAATTACTCTACTTTTGAGATACCTGATTCACTCAAAGCCATTTTTATTTCATTTTTTGCTTTTTCATCTAGGACATTCAAGGGGCTCCTAGGATCTCCGCCTGTATAGTCCAATAAATCCATCGCATACTTTAATCCAGCTGCTCCTCTAGATAAAATATTCCAGTCAGCATCAACTAGAGAATCATTAAGTTTTTTAGATTCAGAGTAATTTCCTTCTAATCCTAGCTTCATGATTTTTATGCAAAGTTTAGGCGCTATATTACCTAACATAAAACAAGCTCCGTTTGCGCCTTCTAATATTTGTGCAGCCATCAACATAGCATTTGGGACCCAAAATTGTTTACTTTTGGGAACAAATTTTCTTGTCATCATTTCAAATCTAACAAGATGACTTGCTATATATCCAAATACAGTATCATGAGAACAAAATCTGCCAATCTGATCAGGATTTGCACCTTCAGTAGTCATTGAATTAGAAAATCCACCTGGAGCCATTTGGTGAATTATCAAAACAGGCGCTGAAATTCTTTCAAGAACTTCATCAAAATATTTATCTATAGTATCTCTTCTTCTGGGTATTCTTATTCTAAGGATATCTACGCCTAGTTTTATATAACTTTCAGCATCTTCAAGAGTTCCTTTTACAGATGGATTATCAATCCCTGCAATTATTATTTTCTTACCTTTTGCTACAGAAACAACACTATTACAAATATCTTTTTTTTCTTCAAAGTTTAAGAGTTGTTCTTCTCCATTCTCTGTTCCAAGCACGAATCCTGATAGATCAGTGCTTAGCCATCTTTCAGCATTATTTTCTATGCCCCGATAATCAACTTCGCCTTCCTTAGTAAAAGGTGTTGGGCTTGGGGCAACCAAAATTGGAGCTTCTATATCATGAATATTCATTATTCCCTGCTTTTAACTTAATATTACTGATTAAACTATCATTTTATGAAAAAAACTAATACAAATAAAATTAAGCGGCTAATTGGATATCTTAGAAAATCCTCAAGAAATCCTTCAAATATACAAATCTTTTTTGTATCAATATCTGTTGCCATAATTTTCTCAATGACGTTAGGTCCATTAATTTTTGAAAGAGGTAAAAGCGGAGTTGAGGAAATATTCAGAGTAAAAAATAGTCGAGAATTTAGCGGAGATATTGATGTTGAGGCATGGGTTTATAGTTGGATAAGAACCGGGACTATAAATATGATTAATGCTCAAGGGCCTAGTCAATGGAGAGCGGTAAGGTGGGATGAAGGGTGCTATTCTAGACGTTTTACAGACTGGAATAGGAAATATCAGGAATCTATACAGAAAGCTTGTTATGATTTATCTGAAATTCAGAAAAAATATGAAAGTTATTGTATGTCAGTAAATAATTGCTTGCTACCAAAAGAAGCAACTGCTGAATTAAATAGCGTTTTAAGTGAAATGAGAAATGCATTTTCTGATGCAAATTTTGTTTTGCCTTACAGACAAAATGAAGAGAACTCAATTGATTAAATTAATCAAGCATAATCTTAGGAATCTGGGTCTAGGCATAGTTGTTGGTTTTGCTGATTTATTTCCAGGCATTAGTGGAGGAACTGTGCTTTTTCTTGCTGGAAAATACGATGATGTGATTTATTCACTTGATTGGATAATAAAGAAAATTACTGGAAATAAAGAGGTTTCTGAAAAAACAATAAAATATGACTTAATAATTACATTATTGATTGGAATACTTATATCAGTATTTGTTTTCACTAAATTAGCTTCATATCTATTCAAAAATTACGGAAATGAATCAAAAGTTTTCTTAATATCTCTAATGATTGTATACAGCATAAAGCTACTCACTGAATTAAGAAAAAAACCAAAATTTTCAGTCTATTTATTGTCCGGATTATTTTTAGGATTATTTTCAATATTTATTCCTAATGTAGGCAGCTCAGATCCAGCTTATTATATTGTAATATTATCTGGATTATTGTCTTTTGGGTTGATGATATTACCAGGCATTAGTGGCTCATCAATGCTTTTAATATTAGGTACATATGAAAGCACAGTTAATTCAGTGAGCGAGATCAATATTCCCTATTTACTCTTATTTTTATTGGGAGGGATTGTAGGGTTTTCAGCATCTATAATTCTGATAAAAATATTATTAGATAAATACAAAGATGAATTTAGAATAATTATTTCTGGGCTTATTGTTGGAGCTAGCATTGGTTTGCTATATGACCTTCCAAAAAATTCATATTCAAATTCATCTTTGTATTTAATATTCATTATAGGAGTTATATCGGCTTGGATTCTAATCAAATTAACAAAATATTTTACAAATAATGAAAATAAGCAAAATTAAATACTTATTAATACTTTTTCTAATAATAATTGGTTGTGGCTCCGAGAATACAGAATTCATCGAAATTAAACAGTTTAGTAATAATGAAAGAATTCTGAATATTGTTAACTTCCAAGATAAAGGATTTAAAGTTTCAAAAAAATATGATGTATCTAAACTCGAAAATGCTGATAGTGCTTTTTTTGGATGGATGAAAGATGATTTGAACAATACATATGATTATGAATTAAGATTTTATGACACTCACGATAATGCAAAAAAATCTACAAAATTAATAGAGGAGGTTATAGGAGAAGATGCGGTCCTTGCCTCAAGAGATGTTACGTGGAAAGAAGGAAATTCAGATAGAAGAGTAAACAGGCGAGGAGCTGGAGCTGGACCAGGGTCTGCTAAAGCAAAATATCTGCATTATATTATCTATGGAAATACTGTAATTCTATGCGAAGGATTAAGTGCAGAAGAATCAAAGAAATTGTGTACAAATTTTATAAATAAAATTATTCAATAGTAGGCTTTTTGCTTCTATTACCATGATTAATTTTCTCAAACCAATTACCAACTTGCAGAACACCAAAATCTTTATTGAACCTTCCTGTGAACATTAATCCTACAGGCATTCCTGTACTTGAAAAACCTGCTAGAGTACTAAGTGATGGCTGCCTAGTAACATTAAATATACTTGTAAAACTAGGAATCCTCCCTCCTACAACCTCTTTTGAAGCCGACAAATTCTCTTTTGAATATTCTTCTATTAAGCCTGGCAACTCAGGAGTTGTAGGACAAGCAAGAATATCAAAATTACTGAATTCATTATTCATTTTTCTCTGAATATAACTCATCACTCTAAGAGAACTTAAATAATCATTAATTGATAAGCCTTCTCCAGAAACCAATCTGCTAATCACTTCATAAGTATATTCTTCGTAATTTGAAATTAAATAATCTTTGTGGACACTCATTGCTTCAGCCAGAGTTATAACAACATTAACTGGCCTTGCAATAGATAACCATGACAAATCGACATTAATAATTTCAGCTCCATTGGATTTCATAAGTTCAACAGAATTATTGAACACTTTTTTAACTTCATCATCCATTTCAGAGAAATAATCATCATTTGGAATCCCAACTCTCAATCTTACAGGCAACAGACTATCAAAATTATCTAACATAGATGTATCAAATCCTCTATAAGGATCTTGGTCATTGGGATTTTGATTTTTACATACTTCTTCTACAAATATCGAGCAGTCCTTTGTGTTTTTTCCTAATGGACCCACAGTGTCTAATGTCCAAGAAAGAGGAAAAACTCCTTTAGTCGAGAGCTTATTATAAGATGGCTTAAATCCAGTTACTCCACAAAAGGAAGCAGGCATTCGAATTGAGCCTCCAGTATCACTACCAATTGCAATAGGTACTAAATCTGCAGATACTGCTGCTGCAGATCCACTACTTGATCCACCTGGTATTTTATTAAGATCCCAAGGGTTCTTAGTCTGCTTCGAATTTGAATTAATACCATGAGGCCCAAAAGCGAATTCTACTAATTCTGTCTTACCAATAATTATTGCTCCTGATGATTCAAGAGCATTAACAATTTCTGCAGAGCTTTTTGCAATGTTTGAAGATAATATTTTAGATCCAGCTGTAGTTATCTTTGATTTCACATCAACTAAATCTTTCACAGCTATTGGAATACCATGAAGAGGGCCTTTATGCTCTCCTTTAGATATCTCTTGCTCAGAAATCTTTGCTTTTTCTTCCCAGCTATCAAAAATCTCTATAAATGAATTTATCTTTGAATCTAATCTATTAATACGATCACTATAAAAAGAAAATAAATCTACTGGGGATAATTCTTTTTTAAATATAAGGTCAGATATTTCTGATATAGAAAGATTCGGAATACTACTCATTGGAAAATTTTAAGGGGTTTGATTGAGCTAAATCTTCTACTATTTCAACTCCCTTGATCTTTTTTACCGCCTCTTCCAGTTCATTTACTCTGGTTATGGCAATTTCTAAATCATTCTTATCTAAGCCATATTTCTTTCTCAATAAATTAACTATTTCAGTATTCATTATTTCCTTATTCAATCAAAGCTTGTAAGTCGACATAATATAAATCTATACTTAATCTTATGCTTATTTCAGAATTTTTACACAACATAACAACTAAGGCCTTAGAAGATCTTCTAAAATCTGAAGGGATAGACATAAATAAGTCTCCCAATTTCATTATAGAAAAGCCAAAAAATTCTGATTTTGGAGATTTTGCTACAAGCTTACCTCTTCAATTATCAAAATTACTATCTAGCAACCCTTTAGATATTGCAGAAAAGTTAGTTAGTTTACTTCCAGACTGCAATGAAATTGAAAAGTTATCTATAGCTAAACCTGGGTTCATAAATTTTTTACTAAGCAAAAATTGGATAAATAATGAAATAAAAACGATCCTTCTCGAAGAAAAAGATTACGGAAGGCCAATTGAGTCTAAAGATTTGAAGGTACAAGTTGAATTTGTAAGCGTTAATCCAACAGGAAGGCTTCATCTAGGTCATATAAGAGGAGCTGTAATAGGAAGCACAATTGCGAATTTATTAGAAAACCAAAAGTTTAATGTAGAAAGAGAATATTATGTAAATGATGCTGGAAATCAAATGCAAATTTTTGGCAACTCGATCATCGAGAGGATCAAAGAAACTAATGGAGATAATTTCAATATGTCAGAAGATCATTATAAAGGAGAAGATATTGTTGAAATTGCTAAAGAATTAGCTCCTAAATACAAAGATGCTGATTTAAAAAATGTTGGAGATAGTATTTTCAATGAAATAAAGAATAATGCAAAAGATATATGCATAAAAACTATAAAAGAAGATCTTAAGTTAATCAAAATAAAACATGATAGTTGGTTTTATGAATCTTCTTTAATTGACTCGAATTACTTTAATGATACTCTCCATAATCTTAATAATTTAAACTTAACATATGAGATGGATGGTGCATTGTGGATAAAAACAGAAGAACTTGGAGATGAGAGGGACAATGTATTAATAAAAAGTAGCGATAAAAAGCCCACATATTTCGCTACTGATATTGCTTATCATAGAGATAAATTTGAAGTAAGAAATTTTGATAAAGTTATTGATCTTTGGGGAGCTGATCACCATGGGCACATAAAAAGAATGGAGCTAATACTAGAAAAATTAGGAACAGACTCTAAAAAATTAACAGTGCTACTTAATCAAATCGTATCTTTAAAAAGTTCTTCCGGAATATCGAAATTTAGTAAAAGAGAAGGCACAAGCATTTTTCTAAAAGATCTTGTGGAGGAGATAGGAAGTGACGCTTGCAGATTTAGCTTTATAAGTAGGTCTCCAGAAAGCCAGATGGAGATAGATATAGATATCTTTAAAAAGCAATCTTCAGAGAACCCTGTATTTTATATTCAATACGCCCATGCAAGACTGAGTTCTATATTAAGATCATCTGAATATTTTAATATAGACTTCAGTGGTGCAAATATAAATCTACTAATCTCTCCAGACGAAATTAATCTAATTAAAAAACTTATAGAGTACCCTGAATTATTAAATAGAATTACAGAAACCCTAAATGTTCACGAACTTTCATCATATTCACTAGAACTTGCCCAAATAATTCATAAGTTTTATGAGAAAAATAGAGTAATTGATGAAGACTTAGCAAATATTGAACAAACGAAAAGTAGATTATTACTTATAAAAGCATCTAAAATAATCTTAAGTAATCTCCTAAGCCTAATGGACATGGAGTCTCCGGAGAAAATGTGATGAAAAAAGATTTTATAAACCTAGACAATATTAGTAGAGAAGATTTAAAAAAAATATTATATTTTGGAAAATCTTCCAAGGAAAGTTATTTAAAAGATATTGATAAAAAATTGAACTTTTCTAATAAGACTGGAGTACTGCTTTTTGAAAAACCATCACTAAGAACAAAACTTAGCTTTTTCAGAGCTTTGAATTATCTTGGCATTAACCCAATATATTTTGATCCTAAAGAAGTTGGAATGGGAGGAAGAGAAAAGATATCTGATGTTGCTAAAGTATTATCAAAAATGAGTGACTTAGTTATTTTGAGGACGTTTAGTCAGAATACTATAGATGAATTCTCTGTTAATTCTGAAGTGCCTGTAATTAATGCCTTAAGTGATCAAGAGCACCCATGTCAAGCACTGGGAGATATTATTTCTATTTTAGAGAGATCTTCTCTTGGAATAGAAGAAATTAAATTAACTTTCATTGGTGATGGGAATAATGTAGCAACAAGTCTAGCAAAAGCTTTTTCAATATTGGGAGGCACATTTATTCACTCTTGCCCTAAAGGTTTTGAAATCCCTGATAACCACCTTGATAAAATTAATGATTTTAATAAATCAAGTAAAGGCAAATTTATCCTTGAAAGAGATCCAATAAAAGCTTCAGAAAATTCAGATGTAATATATACAGATGTATGGGCAAGTATGGGGCAAGAATCAGAGGAACTTAAAAGAAAAGAAAAATTCAAAGGATATCAAGTCAATGAAAGTCTTCTAGAGAACTCTAATGCAATATTTATGCATGATTTGCCAGCGCATCATGGAGAAGAGATATCAGAAGGTCTTGTTGATCATAATAAATCTATAGTATTTGATCAGGCAGAGAATAGAATTTGGGGTCAAGTAGGCATAATTAAATATTTAATGAATTTAAAGTGAGCACTCCAATAATTACAATTTGTGGGAGGCCTAATGTAGGTAAATCTACCCTTTTCAATAGACTAACTGGAAGAAGGAAATCAATTGTGAGTGAGATTCCTGGCACTACAAGAGATTCTATACAAACTAATTGCCTATGGAACGACAAATCTTTTATTCTAGTTGACTCTGGAGGAATTGAAACTTATTCGGAAGACCAGATAACACAAAAGGTAATCGATAAAAGTTATGAATCTATAAATGAAGCTGACCATATATTGTTCGTAGTTGATGCTACTTCAGGGGTTACTAATGAAGACACTGAAATACTAAGAGTAATTAGAAAGGTTGATAAAGATATAACGCTAGTTGTAAATAAAGTAGATAATTCATCTCGCGAAGAAAATACTAATGATTTTTTCTCTCTAGGTCTTGGAGAAGGGATTAATATTAGCGCTTATCATGGCAATGGTATCTTTGACTTAATGCATTCATTAGAGCACCTATTTACCATAGAAGAACCTGATGACGAATCAATAAAATTCTCGATCATAGGAAGACCTAACGTAGGTAAATCTACCCTTTTTAATATCATAATAGGTCAAGCTAAATCTATTGTGAGTGAGATTCCTGGCACTACAAGGGATTCGGTTGATTCTAAGTTCAAATATGAGAGTAATGACTATACAGTTGTAGATACTGCCGGCATAAGAAGAAAAGGCAAAATTGGAAAAGAAATCGAATATTTTAGTGTCTTAAGAACTATAAAAGCAATATCAGAAAGTCATATATCACTTCTAGTTATAGACTCCACAGAAAATGTAACTTTGCAGGATCAGCACATTGCTGGATTAATTAGAGAAAGCGGAAATGGCTGTGTCTTAGTAATGAATAAATTAGACTTAGTAAAAAAGGAAAAAATCAAAGAAAAGGAAATAATAGAAAAATTAAAATTCTTTCCTGGAATATCTTTGGTCTATACATCAGCAAAATTAAAATTAGGGATAGATACAATGCTGAAAGAGTTAATTGAAGTCAATAAAAGATACAGGCAAAATTTTAATAGTGATGAAGTTTGGAGAAACATATTAAATATAATAAGTTCAAATATGCCCCCATCAAAAGGGAAGAAGAGGGTTTATCCTACTTCAGCGAAACAGATTGGATCCAATCCGCCTAAAATACAAATAAAATTCCATAATGCAGATTTAGTGCATTTTTCATATAAAAGATATATTGAAAATGAACTGAGAAGTATTTTTGATTTAAGAGGAGTTCCTCTACAACTAGAAATTTCAGAGAAATGAACGACTATTTATTATTTATATTATCAGTTTTATCTTGCTATCTAATAGGATCTATATCATTTGGAAGAATAATAAGTAAATCATCCAAAAATATTGATATTACTTCCAAGGGAAGCGGAAATACAGGAGCAACAAATGTTCTTAGGACTGTTGGAATGCCTTACGGCCTCCTAGTGCTATTTTTGGATATGATAAAGTCAATAATTCCAGTCTTAATTATAGAAATTTATGGATTTAGTTCTATACATTACACTACCCAAATTGCTGCTCTTTCAGCGGTAATAGGGCACTGCTACCCTATCTTCCATAAATTTAAAGGAGGTAAAGGAGTAGCAACAGGTGTAGGCCCCTTATTTATTATTTTTATGCCGTCTGCCATATCTGCTTTAATAGCATTCACAATAATTACGTTGATATCAAGAATGGTATCAGCAGGATCAATAATAGGATGTTTAATATCACTGATTTTCATGATTATATTTAACTTAATGAACCTATTTGAAAGCTCATGGATTGACTTGACGTATCTAGTTCCTGCAATATCAATAATCATATATAAGCACAATGAAAATATAAGACGTATAATTTCTGGAACAGAAAATAAATTAAAATTTAAGAAAAATGAAAATTAAAATTTTAGGAAATACAATATGGGGGTCAACATTAAGTTTCCTCCTATCCAATGCTGATAATGAAGTAGATTTAATTTTTAGAAATAACGCTAAATTAATTGAATCTAAAAATTCCTCGAAGTTCTCTATTGGAAATAAAGAATTAGATAAACCAAATAATATAAAATTCATAAATTTTGAAGAATTACATTTTGAAGAAAATGATTTATTTTTGATTGCATTGCCAAGTTCAGAAATTAAGAAAAATTTACAACAGATAAAAAATAAAATAAATAATAAAATTACAGTGATATCTGCCTCAAAAGGTTTATCTGAAGATGGAAAAACTCTAACTGAAATGATCGCCTCAGAAATAGAAATTGATAGTTCTCAAATGGGAGTAATAACTGGTCCAAATTTAGCTACTGAAATATTAGAAGGCAAGCCTGCTACAACGCTTTTATCATTTTCTGATTTGAATAAAGCAAATTCAATTAGGGATAATTTTTCAAGCAAAAATTTCAGAGTATATAGTGGCAACGACGTTGTTGGCGCTGAAATCGGAGGCGCATTAAAAAATATAATTGCTATAGGATCAGGAATAATAGACAAATTACAACTTGGAGATAATGCAAAATCTGCATTTATTACAAGAGGCTTTAGAGAAATTACTAGATTCGGAACTTACCATGGAGCAAAAGAATACACCTTTTATGGATTATCAGGAATAGGAGATTTATTTACTACTTGTTCCAGCAATCTTAGCAGGAACTGGCAGTTAGGATATAACTTAGCCTCTGGCATGACATATGAAGAATTTAAAACTAACAAAAAAATAACTGTTGAAGGCGCAAATGCAACTAAGATAGTAAACATGATATCTCAAAAAAAAGATATAGATATGCCTATAACCAATATGACATATAAAGTTTTAGAAGAAAAATATGATCCGGAAATAGCAATAAAAGAATTTATGAGTAGAGACCTTTCTCAAGAAAGAAATTAACTTAAATTATTTTCAATTAAATATCTTAGTAAAGCACAAGAAACTATGGCAGCAGTATCAGATTTTAGTATTGTTTCGCCTATATTAACTATATTAGCTCCTGAATCCCTTGATAATTTAATTTCATTTACAGAAAACCCACCTACAGGACCTATGAATACAGACAGAGTAGAATTTTTATATAAATCCAAATTAACGTCATTTAATGCTTCTGATTCATCATAATTCTCATAAAATATTATAGGGTTATTTAATTTTCTATCATTAAACATATCTGTAAATTTTTCTTGGTTTCTAATTTCAGGAATAAAGAATTTTCCAGATTGCTCTGCAGACTCCACACATATTTTTCTGATCCTATTAATCTTATTTTCACTTAAAGAAATAATGTCTTTTTTTTGAGATCTTTCTGTAATTAAAGGAGTAAAAGATGATATCCCTAATTCAGTTAATTTCTCAATAATTAATTCTAATTTAGAGTTTTTAATTATAGATTGGTATACATCAATTTTTAACCCGTTCTCAAAAACATTTTTTTTAGAAATTACTTTAGCTTTAATATTCTTTTCTTCAACATCTATTTGAGCAACCACACTCAAACCTTTTCCATTAAAAACTTCTATAGAATCCCCACTTTTCATTCTTAGTACATTAACAATTTGATGAGAAATATTTTTACTGAATTCTATAAACTCTGAATCTTTATCTACTTCTTTAAAATAAAATCTATGCATTATTTTTTTGACCAACAATTGCAGCCCAATCTCCAGATTCACAACGTTCAATAATTTCAAAATTGAAAGAATTAAATATTGATTCTATTTCATCTAAATTTTCAATTAGGATTCCTGAAGCTATAATTTTTTTATCAGGCAAAATAATATCACTTACATTAACTAAGCCTTCTCTAAACAAAAATGAATTTAAGTTAGCAATTACTAAATCTGGAGAGAAATCAATATTTATATTTTTTAATAAATCCTGTTTTTGTACCTTAATTTTACTAGATAATTCAGAATCATTAGCATTTTTATTTGACGCTAATACTGATTCTTCTTCTACGTCTATGCTAAAGCAACTATCTGCCCCCATTTTCAAAGCCACCAAACCAAGTATTCCGGATCCACACCCCAAATCAACAATCTTTTCATTTTTATTTAGATATTTCTTTATTAAAGATATACACATCTTTGTGGTAGGATGATGCCCTGTTCCAAAAGCCATAGATGGTTCTATAATCACCCATATATAATCATTAAAATTCTTCACTTGATCTTTGAAAGGAAGTATTGCAACATCTTCTATTATTATTGGATCGAATTTTTGTTTCTCCCAAATTTCTGAACTGATTTCAGTAATTTTGAGGTCAGATAAATCAAAAACTCCACTAAAAAGGGATAGCCCTGAATTTAAGTTCTTTTCTAATTCTTCAGAATTTTTGTTTCTAGGTATATATCCTGAAACTATACTTTCATTATTTATTCCGTCTTCTGGATCCCCTTCTTTTTCAACAATCACACTGCCATATAAAAATCTTGAAAACATCTGAACCACAGGCTCTACAAACTCTTCAGACACTACAACACTGTATTTAACCCAGTTATTTTTACTTGAACTCAATTAAACCCTTAAATTAATTTCCGCTTATAAACTTTCTAAAAATTCCTTTTGACTTCTTACTGTCGCTATTTTCAGATAAATCTTTAAATTCACGAATCTTTTCCTTCTCTTCATTTGAAAGATCTTTAGGGATAGCTACTTTAATTACATTAATCTGGTTCCCCCTAGAAGAACCCCCTATATCTGTAAAACCTTTACCTTTAATTTGTATTATTTCTCCATTTTGTGTGCCTGAAGGAATAGATACTTTCTGAAACCCATCCAGAGTAGGAACATCTAAATTATCTCCTAATATAGCCTGTGTAAAATCTAATTCTAATGTCAGCAACACATCTCTTCCTCTTCTAGAAAAATATTCATGATCTGGGACATTTACTTTTATAAAAATATCGCCTTTTACAGATCCAATGCCACCAAATTCTCCCTCACCTGACAACTTTATAGTATCTCCCGAAGAGACCCCCCTAGGTATTTTTACTGAAATATCTCTTTTTTCTAATTCAGCACCTTTGCCTGAACAACTTGAACATTTTTCTTTGACTGTTTTTCCCGCACCTGAACAATCTGAACATATGCCTGATTGGGCAAACTGGCCAAATATTGTTTTTTGAACCCTCTTAACTTGACCTGAGCCTTTACAAGAACTACATGTAATTATATTAGATTGGTCTTTTGCTCCAGAGCCTGAACAAGACTTGCATTCCCCAATACGCTCAACGTGTATATCTTTTTCAACTCCAAATGCAGACTCTTGAAATGTTATTGATACCTCTTTATGCAGATCTCTACCTTTTCTTCTTGATGAAGATCTAGATGATTGGCTGCCACCAAAAAAAGCATCGAAGATATCTCCAAATCCACCAAAATTATTAAAATCAAAATCTTGGAAATTAGCTTTAACCCCATCATGTCCAAATTGATCATAAGATTGCTTTTTCTCAGGATCACTCAGAACTTGATAAGCTTCATTAATTTCTTTAAACCTAGCCTCAGCGCCTTTATCTTTATTCCTGTCAGGATGAAATTCTAACGCTAGCTTTCTAAAAGCTTTCTTTATTTCTTCTGGTGTTGCATTTTTCCCAACACCCAATATGTCGTAATAATCTCTTTTGGAACTCATTATTTTTTGGAATTATTCATATTAGATTAACTAGTATAGATTAAGTATTATTATAAAGTACAAAAGTAAAAAAACTAACTTTATTAATACATAAGGAGATAAATGAGAATATCTTGGATTTCAGACTCGGGTTTAAGAATAGAAACCTCCCAAGGTTTAATCCTGTATAACCACACCACTACCTCATTAACTAAAGACACCCAAAAGGATGATAATACTATAGCTATATTCCAAAATGAGGAAAGCAAAAATACATCGAAAGGCAGTATAGTTAACTCAACAGATATAATTTTTGAAGCTGGTGAATACGAAATTAATGGAGTGCCAATACAAGGCCAGGCTATAAAGCTAAACACCGAGAATCTTGATGAAAAAACAATAATTTATTCAGTAATAAGTGAAAATTTATGTATTTGTCTAGTTCAAGATATCAATAAAATAACAATACCTGCTTCTGTCTCAGAGGCGATTGGGAAAGTAGATATTCTTGCAGTAATCTGTGATCCATCTTCTGAAAATACAGTAGAGTCAATTAATTCATTGGTCAGTTCGCTTGATCCTCAGGTACTAATCCCTATAGAAAATGATTCCAAGGGTGAAAGTTCAGAAATATACCAAAAACTAATCAAAGAACTAGGCCATCAAGCAGAAGAGGCAGTAGGTAAAGCCAATATAACAAAATCAGGGCTTCAAGAGACTCTAAAGGTATTAAACCTTAGAAAAACTTCTTTATAGCCTAATACGGGCTAAAATAGGCTTTCTAAACCTTCTAGATAGTATAATCAGTAATCCTAGAATAAATATAGAGGATAGCGATATAGATGATGATCCGCCTCCGTCAGAGCATCCACCACCTTCTGCAACAGGGGCAACGGGCTCTACCTTAGCAATAGGTTCAATTTTAGAAGGAGTTGGGGTAGCAACTACTATAATAGTCTCTGGCTTAGGAGTTGGAAGAGGTTCTGGGGTTGCGGTAGGTTCTGGGGTTGCGGTAGGTGGCTCCGAAATCTTCAGCTCAAAATCTGTAAAAAGGAAATTTACACCAGTTATAAATTGATTTTCCTGAAAAGGAACTGAACTAATACTTTCATTTCCTTGAATAACAAGTTTAATGGGTTGATTAACATAATTTATTGTTACTGGATTGATAGTAATAGAATATCCGCCATCCTTTGTTGTTACAGTCTCAGAAATATAATCCTGAATTTTTGCATATACCTCTATATCATCTGGTACAGACCCAGACCCAATTGCAATTTGACCAGAATATAAACTAGGGTTAACAGTTGGTAGAGGAGTTGGGGTTGGAGGAATAGGAGTTGGAGTAGGCCTAGGTATAGTATCAACGCTTAAATTAAAAGTTGCATTCATACAATTGCTTAACATACAACCATCAGCTGCTGTAGGGAGGAATGTTACTGATTCAGTTCCCTTAATTCCACCAGCATATACATCAAAAATAACTTTTCCTGGTACCCCGGGTCCTACATCTATATGATATTTACCTGGAACATCAGCTCCAAATGTTGTAGAAAATTTAAATGTTCCTTCAGGAACAGGAGTATCGACACCCTTAATCTGGATATTCTGAGCCTGACTAATAAATTCAATTTTTAAGTTGGCAATACCAGTATCAATATTCTCCAGTTTTTGTCCTGCTACAGTAACAGTACCTTGGTAATGTACAAATTTAGGAAAGAAATCAAAATCTAAGTTAGCAACATTATGGCTATCTGCCCTTATGACAGAGAAAGACAGTAAAGAAAACAATATTGCTGAAAGAAAAATGCTTGCATATTTAAATTTCTTAATATTAGTATTCATAACTTCAATTATAGCAAATATTAAAATTACCCCACTCAATCAACACAAAATAAGAAAGAGCCCTCAAAGGAGGGCTCTTTCTGTAAAGTCTATCTATTTATAGATCCTTTACGGAGCAGGTGGTACGATCGGTAAGATCGATCCGTCTGTTCCAGGAACTACGTAGATCCACAATCCTTCACCAGTACTTACACTCGTAGCACTTAGCACTTCAGAGAACTTAAGGTTAGTAGTATCGTAGCTGTACACGATGTCGTGTCCACCTGCGGTAGTATCCTTTAAGTCACCAAAGTATAGGTTTGCGGCTTTTATCGCTGTGCCATCAGAACCTTCAGTATTGGCTCTAGTCACATCAGTAACACCTACAAAGTTCCATCCAGCCACTGTAGGGATAGTAACCACTGCTGGAGGGGAACCTGCAGAAGGTTCTACTGGACCTACTAGTGCAACCGATTGGCTTGCAAAGTTGTTATTGTGTACCCAGTAACCATTTCCTGAGTGTATTGAAGTCAATGATCCAACGAATTTACCAGAACCAGAGTCTTTAGTAGCACTTGACCAAGCGTGGTCATTGTACGTAAGAACCATATCTACACCAGCATTAGAGAACACTGAGTCGATAGCCGGATCAACTGGATCCGATGGTACTGATTTCGAGTTCCAACCAGCAAGTAACGTCAACTTGAAGTCTTTTCTGGCTGCAACTGTGAATGATTTACTTGATTCACTACTTGCGTTTCCGGCATAGTCAGTGGCCTTCGCAACAATCTTGTGCGTGCCAGCTGCTAATGCAGTAGACGGTACGTAGTAGAATTTCTTGTTATCTGTAGTAGACAAGTCAGCAGCAATGCTAACTCCATCCAAAGTAGCAGTATTAACAGTTACTTTGTTGTCCTCACCAGAACTGTAGTCAAGCACAATGTATGGCTTGGTTTGAGTTGTAGTGCTACTCGCTGCAGGCGTTATAGCCAATGCAGGGGCAGTATCATCTAAGTTGAACACCAAGTATGATGCCGAAGATGAAATCGAACCATGGATTGTTACGTTAGCTGCAGTTGCTTTATCTTTAGCAGTTACAACTACTGTCTTATCTCCGTCTGTTCCTGGAGAACCAGCAGCAGAACTAATTGTGTATTTGAATGTCTTAGTTCCTTGAGCAGTCATGGAAGCATCCAATATTACACCTGCAGAAGTAGCGTCAGCTGTAGCAGATGAGGCTGGGTTAGCTCTTGTAACACCGTCACCATCTAATGTCCAGCTATCTGCTGGAGTAGCTAGTGATTTGTTAAGAGTTCTAACGTTATAGTCATCAACCTCAACTAATGAAGCACCAAATCCACAAGTACTTACAGCTCCACAAGCACCTGCGTACTCGTTTCCTGTCTGACCAGCCTTAGCCA
>CAZUHW010000006.1:0-103212 GCA_964620935.1 uncultured Dehalococcoidales bacterium | reverse complement strand
AGCAGCTGACTGTTAATCAGCGGGTCATAGGTTCGAATCCTATCTCGGGAGCCAATGATTTATCTTTATAATCCCTTTATTTTAATCTTGACCAACACCCAAAAGACCAAGAGCAATTACAACCATAGGAAATGCAAAGTATGTAAATAACCAAGCCCAAATAAAGAGTCTTATTATTACCTGACTTTTAGGAACTACAAGAATTAGTGAAATAAGGAAAGCTAATGGTATTGGGTAGAAAACATAAGCATAAGGTAATTCAGTAAAGTTATATATGAAAAGGGCTAGAACAATAACACCAAAATTAATAGGTAAAAATATTTTAGTTATTTTATTCATCTTTCTATTTCCTAGGAGTCTAGGAGTAAGAGCAAAAGCTAAACTGGTGAATGCGTGCCTAACTTCAAGCAACTCTCACTCCAAGTACATAAACAAAAGAGTTTAAATAATGGCTTCTGATCGTGAGTCATACCAAAATCCAATGATATGACTGAGCCTAAGGACTCTATTCTTGCCAGAAGCCTTAAGGATTATATACTAATTACTCCTTAAGTATGTATCTCTTTTCTATCTGTTTCCTCTGACTTGCATTAATGTAAGAAACCCAGTGACTGACGTAATGATAGGAAAGCCTAAGAAACCTATGAACCAAAGCATTCCAGCCCAGTTGTCTCCTGCTGAGAATACTGATAATAAAACAAATACTCCAAACAATGTGAATAGTCCTCCAACTATCCGGCTCATATTTTTTTGTATTAAAATTGCCGAACCCAAAAACAACATAACTAAACCATCAAAAACAAATATGCTTCGCACAATAGCTTCACTTATTGCAAACGCACCTAGTGCATTACCCCCCTCTTTAATAAACTCACTCTCCCTTTCTGTTGCAATCAATTGAATACCTAAAGACACCATAAAAATTCCTGCTATCAATAAAGCAAAAATTGCCGCCAACCCAGCAAGATCAGAACCGGGTTTGTTTTCTCCTTGCATAGAACGAGCTAGACCATAAAGTCCAATAAAAATAGTCAACATAGCAATTGATAATCCTACTGTAGTTATGGTCGCTAATGCATAATTATCAGACATTCCCTTAAGTTGTTCCGCAAAAGTGGAGCCTGAAGAAATAAAGCCTTCCTCTATAATGATCATAATTACCGCTAAAATAGGCCCCAAAAACATAAAAAATCCAATAAGTCTTTTTGATAACATAATTATCCTCCTAATAAACTAGTACTTAACATCTATCTAATATTATAAGGAAAGTAATGTCAATCAGCGAAATCCTATCTCGAGAGCCAGCAAGAACACTGCAAAGTTTTATTTAAGTTCTATCTCAATAAAATTACATACTCTTTGATAACTACTAAAATTAGAGTCTTTTCTAATTCCTATGAATATATTGTTTATATAGCACTTATGATAACCAGATAATAATTCTGAATGAGTTTCCTGAAATACTTGCCATTCTTCAAGCCTCATATTTTTTGGGTTGATGCTAACAACAACATCTAGTAGGACAGGATATCTTCTTGTTAACTCCATAGCATTCCCCTCGCTAATGGAATATTGAAAATTTCCTTCCCAAATTAAATTAGATATTTCTGTTGAGGATTCACTTGTTTTGGTAAAACCAATACCTATTAGATCATCATAAGTATAGATTTTCTCACTACAAGCAATAATAAGGATGAGTAATGATATTATTAATAGTAGTTTTTTCATGATTATTAAATTCTTAATTCCCTATATGATTTTGAGGCAAAAAGCACAATTAAATTAACAGAAACTATTATCAAGCATGAGATTAAAACTGTGATGTTTATTCCAATCAAATCACCTAAAAAACCACCCACAATAAATCCTACTCCTATAAGGCCAAACATTGAAAGAAAAAATGACATAATTCTCCCCATGTATTTTTCATCTGGAAGAGTTTGCAATGAAGTGAACATATTTGCAATCCAAATAGTTATGAACATGTTTGCTAAAAATAAACAAATTCCAGCTAGTATAGGGTTTTGAACAGTAAAAAATAAATATGTAAATACTGAAAAAAATAAAATATATGTACTAAGTAATTTTCCAGTAGCGAGCTTTGGCCCTAATAATATTAAGATGCCAGAACCAAATATTGCTCCTATAAAATTAGCACTAGTAATCAAAGAATATCCGGCACCATCAAGACCAAGAACATCTCTACAATAAACTGGGATTAATGGCTGAGTAATCCCCCAAACTAAAGTAGAACATCCTAAAATCAATATTGGCCTAACTTGATTATTTCTAAGTGCATATCTCAAAGAATCTTTTATTGAGGATTCTTTATTATTTCCATTGAGGATTTTTTGAGGAGGCATTTTAATAACTAAGTATAAAATCATGAAGCAGGACATATAACTTATTAGAGGGAGGCCCCAATAAAGTTCACTGATAGTGAAGATTGTTAAAAATAGAGCTGCCAACGCAGGCACAATTGCATTGACTATTCCATTTACAAGTTCTGTAAAAGCATTACCTCTTGAAACATTTTCAATTCCAAGAATATCAACAAGCATGTTTCTCCAAGAAGGACCTCCAATTCCACCAGAGAAACCTAGAAGAGCCGATAAAATTCCAATTGAAATTAAAGGTGAAATTTCAAAATTTACTAAAATTGCCATAAATAATAATGATGAGGCTTCTAAAATTCTTGTTACAAATAAAATAAATTTTCTTGAATATCTATCAGCAAGTTTGCCTCCAATTGGAGATGAAAAAGGTTGTAAAAGTATTGGTATTGAACTTAATAACCCAACCATAAAAGACGAATCTGTTTTTTCTAGAACATACCAATTTACTAAAATTAATCTTAAAAAAAATGTTGAAAAAGCTAGCGCTCCTGCTAATAAATGTATAGAAAAAAAGATATTTCTTTGATTAATAATATTTCACATCCTTTGCAAGCTCTAGGTAGTTTTACACTATTAAGAAATATTTACAATATGTAAAAAATTATGACATCAGACCATTTGTCAAAGTTATTTATCTCTTTAAAATACTTTGTTCTATGACTTGTCTTTATTGTCACAATACCATTAATAGCAAATACTTAATCAACTCTTATTTCGGTCAATATAGGTTATGTATTGTCTGTTTATCAAGAACTATAAGAGAAGATCTAAAACAACATAAGGAATATTTAAATAACATAGGTACTTTTAAAACAGATAATAGGTTCTGTATTTCTTGTGATGAATTTATTGGCAGAAATAAAAGCCTAAGTCATAAGATGGTTAGATGTTATAGATGTATTAATGGGGGTAGCCAGGGGGCAACAGATAAGTGCTAATTCAAAAAACTCTGCTAATAAATAGAGCAATAATAATAATTACTGCAAATGTTATATATAAATAATTTCTCATATCTTTTTATGATACACATAATACAATCTCACATGACACACATGATGGAAAGTAGTGATTTTAAAAGGTTCATATTTTAATCGTAGTATTTAAGCAAAACTGACACGGTTTTCCTCCATCTCAATATTTGCTTATTAATTAATGATTTTTTGATTTTGGGATAGTAAAAATTACCTGCATTAATGACATTTTTACTTTTCAATGGTTCTATTATTGCATCAATATTCTTGATCAAACCCGAGCTTAAAGCTGCTAGATAAGCTACTCCTAATGCTGAAGCTTCTATGTTGTCTGATTTGACTATTTTTATTTGTAAAATATCTGAAAGACTTTGGATAAATTTGTTATTGTCTGCCATTCCTCCATCGACAGTAATTTTAGAAATTTTTGTGCCTGAATCTTTTTCCATTGCTTCAATTAAATCAAGAGTCTGATAACAGAGACTATCTAATGTTGCCTTGACTATTTCAGGGATTGAAGTATCTCTTGTTAGTCCAAATACTGCACCTCTAGCATCTGGTTGCCAATAAGGTGCACCAAGACCTGTAAGTGCTGGGACTACCATTATATTTTCGTTTTTATTGGCCTTTGAATACAATAACTCAGTTTCTTTTGAGTCCTTGAAGAAAAATAACTTATCTCTTAGCCATTGAACTGCTGAACCAGCTACAAATATACTGCCTTCATAACAATACATTTTTTGATTACCAATTTTATAAGCAACAGACGTTATAAGTTTATTCTTTGATAGTTGGAATTTTTTTCCAATATTCATAAGGATGAAGCAGCCAGTTCCGTATGTACTTTTTGTTTGACCTTTTTTAAAACACTCTTGACCAATCGCAGATGCTTGCTGATCTCCCGCCATTCCACCAATGTGAATTGGTCCACCAAATAAATCAGTAACACCAAAATCATATGTATTACTCGCTACTTTAGGGAGCATATTTTTTGGAATATCTAAAATTTTTAATAGTTCTGTTGACCACTCTTCCTTTCTGGAATCATATAGCATTGTTCTGGAGGCATTGGTTATGTCAGTTATATGCGATTCTTTTCCAGTTAAATTCCATAATAACCAAGTATCAATTGTTCCAAATAGTAGGTTGTTTTCTTCGGCAAGCTTTTTTGCCTCAGAATTATTATCTAAAATCCATTTAATTTTTGTAGCAGAAAAATAAGGATCAATAATTAATCCAGTGATATTTTGTATTTTTCTATCTAGTTTTTTTTCTTTTAAATGCCTACAAATATCAGCGGTTCTTCTATCTTGCCAAACTATTGCATTATAAACTGGCTTTCCTGTCCTTTTGTCCCAAAGAACGGTTGTCTCTCTTTGATTGGTTATTCCTATAGAGTAAATTTGTGAAGCTTTAACTTTGTTCTTTTTTAGTATTTTCTGAATTAATAATTTAACATCATTCCATATTTCAACTGGATTGTGCTCAACCCAGCCATTTTTTGGAAAAAATTGCTTGAATTCTTTCTGGACAGAATCTATAACATTAAATCTATTGTTATAAATTACAATTCTAGAACTTGCTGTTCCTTGATCAATTGATAGTATAAATTTCTTCATTTCTTCTATCTCTCTAATTCAGGGAATAATCTTTGTTTTGATTCATAGGATTTTTCAATTTCTTTCCAGTTCCACAGCTGTGGTATTGTCTTTACTTCAGCCCAATATTGACTCTGGTCAGAATAATGTTTACTTCCTGGGTGTCCAGATGACCCTAATGGAACTATCCATCTAGAATTGTTCCAATTAGATACATCATGAATATACCTGTTTACAGAAATTGAATTTACCTCAAGGTTTTCTATATAGCCTCCTTGCTGAGGGGTATCAGAATCTCCACCAAAAGAAACTGAAGGAGGATTCAGATATTTTGCATAATCTGGAAAAATTTTTGATAAGGGATGCATTGGGTTAGTTTTGTGTACTTTACCCCACATAAAATTTCTCATATCTTTTTTATCTCCATATTTCTTTGCAAGGTTAATCATTATATTTCTCAATATTTCTTCGATTTTTTCTTCAGAAATATAAATATTAGATCCTTTTAATTGATTAACAATTCTATAAAATATTTGGTTTAATACTGTTCTCTTCGACCTTGAATTTTTAGGTAAAATATCATCATAAAAACTCTCCCCGATTGTAACCTTAACAACCTGATTTATAAGTTCTTCTTTGATATCTGAATAAAAAGTCGCGGCTACAGAATCTGGCCTCATTTCATAGTTCCAAGATTTTATAATCTCTCTTATTTTATCCGGTAATATATCAAGAAGCTCTAAAGATTTTAACTTACTAAAAATTATCTCTGCGGGAATACTGATCCTATCAGAGTGTATGGATGACATATCATCTACATCAGCCGAATTAGCATCTAAAGTAGTTATTCTAGAGACAATTCTAGATGCCCTATACTCAGGTGAAAAATCATTACCTATATAATATGGATACTCTGGAGAAACAACTCTCTGGTTGCAAGTAACAACAAATCCAGTGCTAGGATTATTTGATTTTGGCATTTTTTCAAATGGTACTAAGCCTTCCCATTTATATTTTTCATCCCACCCTTTTACTAGCCCTAGATGATTGGCTTTATCTCTTATAGGAATCTTTCCTCTGAGCTTATATCCAAAAGATCCAGCCGTATCAGCATATACAAAGTTATTTACTGGCTCTGTCCATTCTTTTAACGAAGATATCAATTCTTCAGAATTTTTAACTCGCAATATTGAATATAGGCAATCCACCCACTTCGTGCCTGAATTTGTACCGGTATGAGAAAAAACTATTCCATATCCAGAATCAATATTTTCTGAAATCACATAACCATTTCTAGTTTTTATAACATCAACTTGAACATCTGAATCTCCTCTAACTTCTATTTTCTTTTGAATTACCTCAGAAGCGATCCATCTGTTGTCAGCAAAGTGCTCAATATCCGCATTAATTGTTCTAAATTTCTCCACATAAAGATCCTGATAATCTGCATTTCCATGCGTCATCCCAAAAGCAACATTTTCTGTATGACTAAAATGAGGAGCTCCAGGAACCCCAGGAACAGAATATCCACTCACTGAAAATTCGTTGCAACTGATATGAATCTGATAATAAACACTTGGCGTATCAAGAGCGCGATGAGAATCGCCAGCAACAAGAGGTAATCCAGATTTAGTTTTATCTCCAGAAACTACCCAAGCATTACTTCCAACATCAGTCTCATTTAGATAATTCAACAACTCTACAGATTTAGATAAAGATTCAATATTAATTTCAAAACTTTCTTCTAATAGCTTGTTTGGAGGGACCGTAAGTAAAGAATTTTTTGGCACATCTTTCCAGAGTTTTTGAAAAATATCTTTATTTAAATGCTTATACATCTGAGTTTTTAGTAATTTCATTTCAAATGTGCCCATCAACATATTTCTTACCTTATATACAGCTAAGCTATTCCATGGCTCCCAAGGCTCAGGGTTAATATTTAAAATCTTATATTCAATAGGGAGATTATCTGTTAACTCAATAAATGAATTTACTCCTGCAGTGTAAAATTCAAGCATCTTTTTTGATTTTTTTGAGGATACTTCAAAATCTGCTTTTGAAGCTTCTTCTACTCCCATTTTTATCATCAAAACATCATCACTGATAGATTCTTTGCCTAATAATTTAGAAGATTTTCCTAGTGCTCTTTGACGATCAAAGTCCATATGCCAAAGCCTGTCCTGTGCTGTCACAAAACCTTGAGCAAAAAAAGCATCAAATTCATTTTTTGCTTTAATATGAGGTATCCCCCATTTATCTCTAAAAATATCTACTTCTCCATTCAAATTATCACAGTATTGATCAGATTTAAGATCAGGAAGAGATTTTTTTAGGTCATCTAGAAAATTAATATCCATTTAACTGACTCTAAAAAATTAATCGATAGTAGTCAAAGATTATAAACTTTTATATTCTATATTTTTATAAATGGGGTTATTTATGAAAGTTATTACTGAAGACCAATTAAGATTTTATAATGAGACAGGTTATCTGATTGTTGAAAATGTATTGTCTCAAAAAGAGATAAGAGAATTGGGTTCAGTCACAGACACTTTCGTAGAAAAATCGAGAAGTATTACTGAACACAATGAGGATTTTGACTTGGAGGCAGACCACTCTAAAGAAAACCCTAAACTTAGAAGGATAAAAAAACCTGAAAAACAGCATCAAGTTTATGAAAAGACTTTAAAACATTCAGGAATATTGGATGTAGTTGAAGATTTAGTTGGCCCTAACATAAGGACTATAGGTGCAAAATTAAACATGAAAGCTCCTGGTGGTGGTGCTCAAGTTGAATGGCATACTGACTGGGCATTCTATCCCCACACCAATGATGACATATTAGAAGTTGGAGTTCCTCTAGATGACATGGAAATAGAAAATGGATGTCTTATGGCAATTCCTGGATCTCATAAATGGGATGCAATAAGTCATCATGAAGATGGAGTTTTTGTTGGGGCAGTTTCAGAAGATGATTTTAATATGGAAGATGCAGTTCCTTTCGTATTGAAAGCAGGTTCAATTTCTTTGCATCATGTAAGAGCACTACACGGCTCAGCACCTAATATGTCCAATCGCCCAAGAAGATTATTGCTTCAAGGTTATATGGCAGCTGATGCTTTCCCTTTGCAATCAAATTTATCATCTTCGGAAGAATGGGAAGATTGGAATTCAAAAATACTCAGAGGAGAATCTACAAATAAACCTAGATTAGAAAATGTTCCTGTTGTTTTTCCTCAACCAAAACCTGAAGGAGTAGGCTCAATCTTTGAAATACAAGAAAAATTAAAAAAATCGCATTATAAGAAATGAAGATCACAAAAATAGAAGTTGTTAAATACCAAGATACTTTAAAAAATGTAGGAAAAGACTACAACACTTTCAATATGGTATATGAACCAAATGGAAAGTTGACTACTGAGGATTCAATTCTCTTAATTCATACCTCTGAAGGAATTACTGGAGAATATGCTGGTATAAGGGGACCTGCTCTAGCAGAAGTGCAAATAGTAGCTGATTATCTTATAGGAAAAAATCCTCTAGAAAGAGAAGAAATATACAATGACACAAAACGTGCTTTGAGGCACTTTGCAATGCTAGGCACAGGAATAGTAGATATATGCTTATGGGATATAGCAGGAAAATTATATGGGGAACCAATTTGGAAATTGCTTGGAGGAAAAAGTAAAAAATTACCTTGCTATGCTTCTACTCTTCACGGCGATGAAAATGGGGGCCTTACCAATCCTGATGATTTTGTGGAATTTGCAGAACAATGCAGATCCCTTGGGTATCCGGCTTTTAAAGTTCACGGATGGGGGCTTGCAAGAAATAACATAAAAAGAGAGATTGAAAATGTTTTAAAACTAGGAGAAAAATTTGAGAATAAACTTGACCTAATGATAGACCCGGCTTGTGAAATCAAAAACTTTGCTGACACACTTGCGCTAGGAAAAGCTTGTGATGAGGCTAAATTCTTTTGGTGGGAGGATCCATTTCAAGATGGAGGAGTATCACAGTTTGTTCATAGAAAATTAAGGCAAATGGTCAAGACTCCTCTGCTGCAAACTGAACATATAAGATTACTTGAGCAGCACGTTGACTTCATAGTTGCTGATGCTACAGATTTAGTTAGGGCTGGTGCACATGAAGATGGCGGCATAACAGGAGTCATGAAAATTGCTCATGCTTCTGAAGGCTTTGGTTTAGACGTAGAATTGCATGGGCCAGGGCCAGCACATAGACACATAATGTCTTCAATAAGAAATACTAATTATTTTGAAATGGGGCTGGTGCATCCTAAAGTTCCTACAACTAAATCACCTATTTATAAGGATTATTCTGATGATTTAAATTCGATTGATAAAGACGGTTGTGTAGAAGCACCTAACGGACCAGGTCTTGGTGTTGATTTAGACTGGGATTGGATAAAATCCCATCAGACTGAAAGAGGAATAATTGCTGAATAATTAGTAAAAAACTATGAAAATTACTGATATAAAAATGTACAAAGTTTCCTACCCAATCAGAGGGCAATGGGGCTCTGGAATTCAAATGGAAAATAGCAGTGGTATTGTAGAGATATTTACCGACGAAGGCGTAAGTGGATTGGGAGAAATGAACCAAGTAGGTGCACACTCTTCTAATTCTGGCGGGATACTTTATGAAGATCTATTAGAGAAAGTAATTAAGCCAAGACTTATTGGTGAAGATCCTCTAAACATAAGAAGTGTATGGAAAAAGGCTTGTGAAGCATCTACAAGTGCGGGCGTAAGAAGATTGGATGTATCAGCTGCGATCGAAATTGCATGCTGGGATATTTTAGGAAAAACTTATGACCAGCCGGTTCATAAACTGCTAGGATACAATATTGAAAAATTTCCTGTTTATGCTGCTCCTAGCCTGAAGCAACCTGAAGTAATATTAGAAGAATGCCAAGAGTATAAAGAAAGAGGGTTTAAAGCCATAAAGTTGAGGATCGGACTTGGAATGGTGGGCCTCGATGAATATAGATCGCTAAAGAAAGATATTCAGATACTTCAAGGTGCTAGAGAAATATTTGGTAGTGAAATGGTAATTGGAGTAGATACAGATAGGACATACGATCATTTAAGTGCAACAAAGTTAGCACCAATACTTGAAGAAATAGACGTAACTTGGTTTGAAGAGCCATTAACCTCAATAAAATCACCTGACAACGCTACGTACGTAGATGAAATGGTTTCATTAAAAAATAAAATTAATGTTCCTCTGTCGGGTGGACAAGGATTTGTAGGAAGGCATGAATTTAAAGAAATAGTTTCAAGGCAGGCAGTAGATATAGTTCAACCCGATTTAATTTTTGCAGGAGGCATAACTGAAACTATTGCAATTGCAGATATGGCAAGTGCTTGGGGAGTTAGGTGTATGCCTCATGTGTCATGTGGGGCAGGAACTGATATACAGTTTTTAGCCACTGCCTACGCTATGGCTGCTATGAGTTACGAAATGTATGCTTGTTATCCGGTTTACGACACACCACTTAGAACTGAATTGCCAATTGAAAATCTGAAAATAGTCGATGGAGATTTAATTCTTCCTCAAACACCTGGAATAGGAATTGAATTCGATAGAGAGGCATTAGAAAGATATTTAAAGAAATAAAAATTAGCTAACATCAAATTAATTTTATATATTTTATTTTTGTAAAAATGGAGGTTACTTATGACTAATAAGATAGCAAGTCCCATTCAAATGATGGTATCCCCTGGCCCTAAGCCAAATGGATTACAGGCATCCAAAGAAGGTCTTTGGGTAATAGATCAAGACGATTCAAGAATTCATTTACTTGATTGGTCTAACGGCAAAATATTAAAAGAAATTCACACTGATACTGATAGGTCGTCTGGAATTACTATAGATGATGAAGGAAATATATGGATTGCCTCAACTTATAATTGCAAGATTTATAAAATTAACAAAGATTCCGGAAAGACTCTTGAAATATATGACTCTCCTGGGGCTGGAATTAATGCAACTAGAGAATTAATTGATGGCTCTGAAAAAACTGGTGATCATGGCCTTGAATGGAAAGATGGAAAACTATATATCGCATCCCCCCCTTCTCAGTATATTCATGAAATGGATCCTAAAAATTGGGTTGAACTTAATAGAACTAAAGTTCCGGGTTTTAGGGTTCATGGAATTGCATGGGCAGAGGAGGAAGGCACTATATGGGCAGCAGATACTGCAATGGGAATTGTAAGCCGAATAAGACTTTCGGATTCAAGGATTTATGATGTCTTTAGAGTCCCTGAAACAGTGGAAGTGCATGGAATGACTATAAAGGATAATGTTCTGTGGTATTGCGATGATCGCAGACCTATAGGCACACTAATTGTTGATATGAAGCCTGATTTTTAAAAATCATATTACTATTCTGTTCTAAAGATTTCAGCATCAGACTGAGGATGAAAATTTAATATTTTCTTTTGATCAGAGATATCCCAAATTTTCCACTTGTTATCTGAAACACCATAAAAAATATTAAATCCAATCTTCTCAGAATTTATACAAGCCTCAATTAACCCAGAGATATCTTTATGGCTACACCATGTAGAGAAGAATCTATTTGAATTACCTTCAACAGGCGTATCCACTTGCCTTACAGATCCTATCCTTAAACATGCAACCTTGATGCCAAAAGTCTCATAATAATACCTTCCTACATTTTCACCGAAGGCTTTACTAACTCCATAAAGACTATCAGGCCTTATTTCACAATTTGATTTTATAAGTTCATAATTTTCAATATCTTGATAATTACCAGAAATAATTTGTTTGTATGGATCATCATTTTCAAATAAACCGACAGCATGATTTGAACTTGCAAAAATAACTTTCTTAACTTCAGAATTCTTTGATGCCTCAAAGACATTGGCGGTTCCGTCAAAATTATTACCAATTAAGTTATCCCAAGTCCCTGCAACCGATGTTTTTCCTGCTAGGTGCACTACAACATCAATATTATTTTTTGAAAATATATCTGCCAATTTTTTCGAATCCGAAATATCTGATATTTCATGATTTGGATATTCAGAGGGCACAATATCTAACCCAAAAAGGTTATTATCAGAATTGTACTTTAGTATTATTCCACCTATCAATCCTGACGAACCAGTAACTAAAACATTCTTACTCATATTAATTTATTCTCATAATTTATTTTCTTAAAGGGAAATTATAGTTTCTTAATTTATTTCCTATATAAAATCCTACAGTATTTGTAATGAGGTCAGAAACTTTATTGCCCCAAGACTCCTTCGCAATATCATAAGGAATCAAATATTCAATTACCTCCCAGCCGACAGATAATAAAATAAATATAAACCAGTTCTTTAAAAATAACCTGCCAATTACCAGCCACATTATAAAATGACCAACAGTCCATAAATTTTCGTTATAAATAAAATTCATATTTTCCATAAGATACTAAAATGACTCAGCCAATTTCATGCCTAAAAATATAGATGCAATACATACCACATTGTTTAAAACTATGTTCAATATCGCAAACATATATTCATCTTGTTTGAACATCTGCACTGTCTCAAAAGAAAAAGTTGAAAAAGTAGTAAATGCGCCTGCAATTCCGACAAGCAACAAATAATGAGTCCAACTATCACTCCTATAATTTGAAAAGTTAAGAATAAATCCAAAGAAAAATGAACCTAAAATATTTACTACTAAAGTAGATATAGGGAATACACCTATTTTAGGTATCAATAAAGAAAATAAATATCTTAGTGATGCTCCTAAAGCACCTCCAATAAATACGAATATAAAATTATTGACCATACATATTAATATATACTAATAATCATGGACCCTAAAGAACAATTTGATAGACAAGCAAAATATTATGCGAACAGCCCAACTTTTTCTTTGGGGCTTAGCTTGGAACTCCTATCTAAATTAATAAAAGGTAAAAAATTTTCAAAAGGTTTAGATATAGGTACGGGGTCAGGTTTTACCGCATTTGAAATATCAAAAAATTGCTCAAATGTTGATGCAATAGATATATCAACAGGCATGCTAAATGAAGCCAAAAGAATTAAAAAAGAAAGAGGCATAAAAAATGTTAACTTTAAAATTGGATATGCAGAAGAATTGGATTATGTAGATGAGTCATTTGGCTTGATTACATGCCGAACATCTGCTCACCACTTTAAAGATATAAAAAAAGCATTAAATGAAATCTCTAGAGTCATAAAAAATGACGGTTCAATTTATATAATAGATACGATAACTTCTGATCAAAAAGAATTAAATAATTGGCACCAAAAAATAGAATTAATTAGGGATAAAAGTCACATTAAAAATTATTCCTTAATGGAATGGAGGAATTTTTTTGAAGACTCGGGGCTTGATCTTCATGAAACTCATCAAACCAGAGTAAATATGGAACTTGAAGATTGGATGGAGAGATCTGGAACTATCTCATCAGATAAGAAAATAATAAGAAACGAATATGGTGAGGCTAATAATAAAATAAAGGAATTTTTTGGTATAGAAAAAATAAATGACGATTTTAAATTTTATTGGCCAGTAGGCTTATTTTATCTGAAAAAATACTAATCTTTCCTAGATATAATTACACTTTCTCCAGGCTTTACCTGTTTTAAGGAATCTAATTCGCCAATAATCTTTCCCAGTATATTAACAGGGCTAGCAGGTCTTATTTCTCCTTCACTACTAGCCGGAGTAAGGCCAAAAAAAATGCAGAATGCATTTCCAGGAGGCCAATATCCTAGGTCACCTAATTCAACTACCTCTTTAGAATTATCTTCATTGTCAGACACAGGTATAGAGAAATAAATTTCATCTCCCCATGTGCTCACAGAACTATTAATAGGCAATGAGTCCCAAATTAAATTAGATGTGTTGGAGTCATTAAGAACTCCTTCAAAAGATGAATTATCAAATTTTATATTGATACTTCTACTCAACTACTCGTACCTTAGTGCTTCTGCAGGATAAATTTTACTAGCTTCATTCGCAGGAATAACACTTGCTAAAATTGATGCAATGACTGTTATAAGGATTAATATTCCAACCTCTCCTACTGGAACAGAAAAACTTGCCCCTTCTAATTCTTTGGAAATTTCCCTAAAGATAAGATAAGACTGCATAACCCCTAAAAATATTCCTATTACAATCCCAATAAGAGTGATAAATGAAGATTCTATAAGAAATTGAGTTCTTATCATGCTTGATCTGAAACCTATAGCTCTAAGGACTCCCACAGATTGTCTTCTTTCTACTACTGCCCTTACAGATAAAACTCCTATAGCGGCAACACCTACAACCAAGCCAAGCCCGCTAAATCCTTGAAAAAGTTTATTAAAAGCATTGGATGTTTCTCTTTCCTCTTCAATATTATCTAACAAACTCTCAGCATTCATTCCATTAGCTATAAATATTTTCTCCAATTTCTGAGAATATTCTGATGCATTCTCTTTATTCTTAAGTGAGAAATAATAGGTGTCATTAGGCACATCTTCTCCAGCGATTGTAGAAACTAAATTATTAGAAGAATAAAAGGTAGATCCTCCTCCTCCAAAACCAGTACCACCAGCTAAATTCTCAATTACACCTATAATAATAAGAGGAGAGCCAGTTTCAGAACTTCTTCTTTTCTTCATCTCTATGTTTATAGATTGGATCTCTTTAAGGTCACCTGGCACAATCATTGAAGTTTTAAATCCCCTATCTGGGGGGCCAAATGGATCCCCAGATTCTATAATTGATCCACTTGCTAAAACTAAATTAGGATCACTACTTAATGAGTTCCAGATTTCCCGATCATTAGATCCATATTTTGGATCAAAATAAGAAAGTTGCCATTTATTAGTGTTAATAAAATCATCCTCTAAAGAAACCAATCGTGAACTCTTAAAAGTCTTGTTTTCTCCATCAATTTCTTTCACTTCAACACTTATGCTTGATGATCCAGTAACAACCGAGAAATCATCCATATTCAAAGAGTCTTTTATATCACCTTGAATAGCTTTTTCAGGACTAATCGTTCCTTTGATATCATAGCCTCCTGTTATTCTATCTGGCTGATCTGTAGATATGTCGTTAATTCCATTTAGTACTGAAAAAATCATTAACGTATAAATAATTAAAGAAAACATGGCTACAGTTAATCCTGTTCTAAATTTTGAAGCCATAGGATAACTTATTGCAGTTTTGGTAACTGCTTTCAGTCCAGAGAATCTAGATAGAATTAGATTCATAACAAATATTAAAAGCGGAGTATTACTCATTACTAACCATACTGCTGCCGCTGTATTGATTCCTCCTCCAAGAGGCCAAAACCATGGGCCTGGCTGACTCCATTCTGCAGTAATTGAATCAAAGAAATCAAAAGGGAGGTTATTTACTAAAAGAACCATACCGCCTTCTAAAGTTCCAGCGATTTGATTAACTGTCTCATTATCTTTTATTGTCCTAGAAATAATAAATCTTATAAATAAAGCTATTGATAGAACCCCGCCAGTAATACCTAGACTTAGATTCGCGAATGTCTCAGTTTGAAAAGCTAAAAATATTAACAATAAAGAAAATGCTCCTAATAAGGCGTATGAGTGCTTCCCAAACAATTTAAATAATGAAATTAATATGTTTACTGGCCAAGTTACAGGGAATGCGATTAATAAAAGGATATTTCTTAATCTTCCCTCTTTTCCTGTTATAAATCTTACAATCTGTTTAATTGGAAATAATAAGTCCCATACAAGATTTATCATCTTCACACGAAAAACATCAGGAGCCTTCTTCACAAACTCTTCTTTAAGCCCTCTTATAGCAACAACTATATTTAAATTACTAGCTCTATAAGCAGAAATAAAAACTGTAATAAATGTCAAAATAAGACCAGCAGAAAAAGCAATTAGAGTAGAGGTCAAAGAAAAGTATGGTTTAATAACAAATGTGCCTGCATCTATTAAATCTTGAAGGACGTAAACAAGGCCAAAACTCAATCCTATACCAATGGAAGTTCCAGTCATTGCAGCAAGAAATGAATATACAGTTCCCTCAAATGTAAATAACTGAATTAGATCTCTTCTTTTTAATCCCACTGCTCTTGCCATTCCTAATTCAGTTGACCTAGCTGCAGCCAATAAAACAAACACTAAAAATATAAGCAGCATTCCAACCATTATTGAAAATGAACCAAAAATTGAGAAAATAGTAGTTACGCCTGTAGCTACTGTTTCTGCTAATTTAACACCATTATTTTTTGAATCATCAACTCTCAAAGTTGTTAAATCACCAGACATCATTAATAACTTACCAGCATCTTCCTGAAGACCTGCCTTATCTAAAGCACCCAGAATAATTAATTGAAGCTGGTAATCACTAATACTAGTTATAAAATCTACATTAAACTTATTATTCTCCAAATCACTTGCAATTCTATTTAATTCTTCAAAAGTCTCTTTGTCTCTTTCTTCAATAGCTACTGCTTCTTCTTTAATTAAAGCAGGAATTCCATTCCCAGAGAGAATATCAAAAAAATTCTTTGCTACTTGATTATTAGTAAGATTAGATCTTAAAAATTTTGTAACATCATCAGATAATTCCAAAGACTTAGCTCCATCACCTTTATTAGAAATTCCAATGTTAGTAATCATTTTTTCTTTGCCTAATAATTTTTGCAAAGCTTTTAGTTCAAATAAAATTGTAGGAGTTACACTAGCTCCTGCAAGACCTCTATTTTTTAATACATCTGCAACTACAAATTCTTCTTTTTTAAGATTTAAATAAACACCTATAGTGTCTCCTTTATTTAAATCAAGGACGTCACCTAAAGCGGCATTTATATAAACTTGACTCGAATTAAGTGAATTAAAAGACATTAATTTATCATTCAAATTCTTAATATCATCAAAATTATCTGAATACTTTCCATCTGCTCCTCTTATTTGAACTCTACTTTCTGCAATTCCAGATTTATCATTTTCAGCAGGTAGGTCTATTTCAATATATGGCAAGATGCCATCAATATTAGAATTATTGGAAACTAATTTTTCTACATTCTCAAATTCTGAATATTCAAAATACTCAGTACCAAAAAGTTGCCTTCCAGGTCCACTAATTACTTCATCTACATTTCCAGAACTATCAAATACCACAGAGCGAACAGAATACCTAACTGTATCTCCTATACCCAAAGACACAGCTATAATAATTGAACTAAGCATAAGACCAATTACTATCAATGAACTTTGCCCTTTCCTTCTAGGAATATTTCTTGTTCCCATTTTAACGAGAATAAATCTCCTAAAGGCTGCAAAAAATATAACGATTGCCACAACAATTAAAATTGAAACCATGGAAATGGCCAGAGTGTTTGCAGGTATTCCAAATACTTTCTCTTCCATTTTACTTCACCACTTTCCCGTCTTTCATTTTAATTATTCTATTAGCTCTCCCTCCCACATAGTTAGAGTGAGTAACAATTACAAAAGTTTGATTATTCTTTTTATTTAAGTTAGTAAGAAGGTCCATAATCTCTACTTCATTAGTACTATCTAGATTACCAGTTGGTTCATCAGCCCACACTATAGCAGGCTCGTTCACTAAAGCTCTGGCAAGCGTGGCTCTCTGTCTCTGCCCACCTGAAAGTTCTCCTGGGAGGTGTTGCTTCCATTCAAGAAGCCCAACATCATCAAGTTTTGCTTCTGATTTCTTTCTTGCGTCTTTGGCAGATGTGCCAGAAACCAACAATGGGAGTTCTACATTTTCTACTGTAGTTAAAACAGGCAATAGGTTATAGCTCTGAAAAACAAATCCCATATTTTCAGCTCTAAATTCACTCAATTTGTCATCAGATAGGCTTTCTAATTCCATATTTTGCAATTTTATGCTTCCAGAATTAATAGAATCTAAACCAGAAAGACAATTTAAAAGCGTCGTCTTTCCACACCCACTAGGCCCCATAATAGCAACCATTTCGCCTTCAGTAATACTGATATCGACGCCATCTAAGGCTGTAACTTCAACATTCGTGCTTTTATATATTTTAACTACACCGGTAGAAGTAATTACTACAGGCCCTTTTCTTTTTGAAGAAATTACCTTTTTTTTGGTTGGTTTTTTGGTTGCTATCTTTTTTGTCATAGCAGATGATTTAGTTTCCACTTTTTTCTTCCTGGTTGCCATTATAATTTTGCCTTTCGTATAAAATATGCGCGTATAGATATTAACATAATAGGAAAGTGGGATAAAATCGGAATATTATAATCTATTTATCATAAAATAATATGAATATAAATTAATTAATGATAGATTTACTATTTACGAATATAAGGGAGAAATTTTGGCAAAAGCAAGTGAAAAACCTAATGATTTAATTATAAAGTGTTCAGATAGAGATGAGAATTGCCATTGGATTATTGATCCGCCTAACGGACCTGTTAGTTCTGGGAAATGTAAAAAATGTGGAACAGAAAAAGAATTCAAAAACTCTTTTGAGTACAATACTTGGCATGGTGAAAGGCCTAATGCAAAAGATAAGAATGCAAAAGATAAGGCCGATAAAGCCAAAAACCAAGATAAAGATACTGCCAAATAACTTAGACAAATAAAAAAGAGAGGGCTAAAAACCCTCTCTTTTTTATATTCTAATCTTTATTAAGCAACAGTAACTTCTGCGCCTGCTTCTTCCAGTTGCTTCTTTGCTTCTTCAGCTTCAGCTTTAGCAACACCCTCTTTCACAGGAGAAGGGGCACCTTCAACTAAGTCTTTAGCTTCTTTAAGCCCTAAATTTGTCAAAGTTCTAACAACTTTAATAACTGCAATCTTATTAGCACCAAATGATTTTAGTGTTACAGTAGCTGTGTCTTCATCAGAAGATTCTTCAGATCCTTCGCCACCACCAGATCCTGCTGCTGCAGGGGCTGCTGCTGCAGGGGCTGCTGCCACCACACCAAATTCATCTTGTAATGCCTTAACTAATTCAGAAAGCTCCAAAACAGTCATTGATTTAACAGAATCAAGAATATCTTTTGCTGTACCGCTCAGATTAACACTAGCTTTTGGCTCTTCTGCTGCTTCTTCAGCTTTTGGCTCTTCTGCTGCTTCTTCAGCTTTTGGCTCTTCTGCTGCTTCTTTTTTCTCTTCTTCAAACATATTTTCTCCTTAAGTTATTTATTATTTTTTTGATTCAGCAATATTATTTAATACAGATATTAGCGATGATAGTTGAGAGCTAAGAGAAAAAACGAATCCACTAATAGGTGATCCGATTTGTCCTACTACCTTTGCTATCAATTCATCTTTTGAAGGAAGTTTTGAAAGCTCTTTAACGCTTTCGCTAGTCAAAACATCTCCATTCAAAATAGCTCCCATTATATTTATTTCTAAACCCTGATCTTTTATAGATTTAAATAAGGATTTAGATGATTGAGCAGGATCTTCATTGGTGATCATTATTGCACATGTTCCTGAAATTATTTCTTTCAAATCTGGGAGATTTGCGCTATCTGCAGCTAGATGTGCAATATTGTTTTTAACGATTCGATATTTTGCACCTGCTGAATTTAATGCCTTCCTCAGCATTACCATATCATTCGCAGATACATCCTTATGTTGAGTGGAAACTAAATAATCAGTATTCTCAAAAATACCTTTTAGTTCTTCTAATTGTTCAATATTTTTACTACTTGGCATAAAAAAAATCTCGAGCACAAAACTCGAGATACCTTTCTAATTTTATTTAATTAGTACCTCGGCAGGAAATTAAGCTTTTGCACCTGCTGTCTTTAGCAACTGAAGTATATTACATGGAAGAATATATTGAAGTCAAATTAGTTATAGATAGATGATTCTAAATCCTCTATATCTAACTGAATACCAGGACCCATAGTAGTGCTTATGGAAGCTTTTTTTACCAATCTTCCTTTTAGTCCTTCAGGCTTAGAGTCATAAATTGTTTTAACTATGCTTTTTAAATTTTCGAATAATTGAATATCAGAAAAACTTGATTTACCCACATTAAAATGAATAACAGAAGAACTATCTAATTTTATTTCGGTTCTTCCTTTCCTAGAAGCTTCAATTGATTGGGCAATGTTTTGAGGCTGAACAACAGTTCCGGTCTTAGGATTAGGCATAAGCCCTTTCCTGCCAAGATATTTTCCAAGTTTACCAATCTTGCTCATTTGATCTGGTGTTGCAATTGCAACGTCAAAATCAAGCCATCCATCCTCAATCTTCTTTACTATCTCATCATCAGATATATAATCTGCACCTGATTCTTTTGCGGTTACCGCTGCATCACCTTCAGCAAAAACAAGTACTTTCGTTTCTTTACCAGTACCATGAGGAAGGTCAGCAACTGTCCTGATCTGTTCATCAGCATTTTTTGGATCAGCTGAAGTAATTAAATGCATTTCAACAGATTCATCAAATTTTGCTGAGGCTATATCTTTAATCAAATCTATTGAATCTTTTACAGGATATAATTTATCTTCAATTTTATTTTTCTGTTCTATATATCTTTTACTCTTCTTCATTTTTAAAACCTACTCCTGGACTTCAATTCCCATATTTTTAGCTGTTCCCATAATTATTTTGGCAGCTGCATCTTCGTTCATAGCATTTAAATCTTGCATTTTTTGCTTTCCTATTTCTTTTGCTTGTGCATAAGTTATCTGGCCGACAACCTCAACTCCGCTCTCAGAAGCACCTTTAGGGATCTTTGCAGCCTTTAGAATTAATGCTGCAGCAGGAGGACTTTTTAGTTCAAAGGTAAATGATTTATCCTGATAAATTGTTATTTCAACAGGAATAACATCACCTTTCATGCTAGCAGTCTTCTCGTTATATTCTTTAACGAAAGCCATAATGTTTGCTCCATGCTGACCCAAAGCAGGTCCTACAGGAGGTGCTGCTGTTGCAGCTCCACCTTCTATCTGAAGTTTAACAATTGCTTCTATTTTTTTTGCCATTTTTTAATTTCTTTCTAACTGTAAAAAGTCTAAATCAACAGGGGTGTCTCTTCCAAAAAAAGACACTAAAACCCTTGCTTTTCCTTTATCCTCGTCGACGTATTCTACAGTACCAAGGAACTCAGCGAAAGGTCCATCGGTAATCTTTACTGAATCTCCTTCACTAAACCCAACTCTAACTCTAGGCGAATCTGCATTCATTCTAGAAAAAATATGCTCTACTTCTGCATCTGATAAAGGAACCGGCTTTGGCCTTGTATCTTTTTCATCTTCAGCAGAAATAAATCCAGTAACCCCTGGAGTATTTCTTACGTCAAACCAAGTTTGGTCATCCAATGCCATGCTAACTAATATATAACCAGCGTACATTTTTTTTTCTACTGTATGTCTTTCGCCATCTTTTACCTCTACCTCTTCTTCTGTAGGAACGACTACCTCAAAAACGTTTTTGTGAAGACCCATCGTTTCCACTCTCTGATCAAGATTCTTCTTAACTCTATCCTCTTGCCCAGAATAACAATGAAGAATATACCACCTGGCTTTAAGTTCAGTATTTGTTGTATCTTTTTCCATGCTAACCTTCTGTGAGTATTTTAAATAACTCTGCAAAACCCATATCAATTAACGACAATATAGCCCCAATTATTCCAGAAATAATCAAAACAAGTATAGTAAGTCTTACAGCTTCTCTTCTAGTAGGCCAAGTAACCTTTTTTAGTTCATCCCATATTATTGAAGCTGACTTTATAGGAGATGTCCTATTAGAATTAGGAGATATTTTCTCATCTGCAGCCATTTCTAATTTTCCCTATGCAGAACTCTTTTTCTACATTTAGGACTCTTACAAAACTTTACTAACTCAACTCTTTCAGTTGTGTTTCTCCTATTTTTCTCAGAATGATAATTTCTTTCTTTACATTCTGTACAAACAAGAGTTATCAAAACTCTTTGCCCAGTTTTTGCCATATCATTTTTCCTTTAAGTAACTAAGTTATCCAGTTACTGAAGTTATTACTCCAGAACCAACGGTTCTGCCACCTTCTCTAACCGCAAATCTTAGCTCTTCTTCTAATGCAACTGGATACATTAATTCAAGGTCAACAGTTGTGTTATCCCCTGGCATTAACATTTCAGTACCTTCCGGTAAAGTTATTGTTCCTGTTACGTCAGTTGTTCTGATATAAAATTGAGGCTTATAACCCGAGAAGAAAGGAGTATGTCTTCCTCCTTCTTCTTTTGTCAAAACATAAATTTGTGCTTTAGCTTTGGTACCTGGTTTTAAAGTTCCTGGTTTACAGACAACAGCTCCTCGAGCGATATCTTCCCTCTCAAGCCCTCTCACAAGGCAACCAACTGCATCGCCGGCAAGTCCTGATTCTAATGACTTATGGAACATTTCTACACCAGTTATTGTAGTTTTCTGACTTTGACCAAAACCAACTATTTCAACTTCTTCTCCTACTTTAACCTCTCCTCTTTCAACCCTTCCTGTCACAACAGTACCTCTACCTTTAATGCTAAATACATCTTCTACAGGCATTAAGAAAGGAAGATCGGTTGGCCTATCAGGTATTGGAACATACTCATCAACTTGATTCATAAGGTCTACTATTTTCTCTGACCATTCTCCCTTACCTTCTTCTTCAAGAGCCTTAAGTGCACTAACTCGTACAATTGGAGTATCGTCTCCTGGAAAACCATATTCAGTTAACAATTCTCGAACTTCCATTTCAACTAACTCAAGTAACTCTTCATCATCCATTACATCAGTTTTATTTAATGCAACAACAATTTTAGGTACATTTACCTGTCTAGCTAACAACAAATGCTCTCTAGTCTGTGGCATCGGTCCATCTGGAGCACTAACTACTAATATTGCACCATCCATTTGAGCAGCACCAGTAATCATATTTTTGATGTAGTCTGCGTGACCTGGACAATCAACGTGAGCATAATGCCTAGTATCCGTTTCATATTCGACGTGTGTAATTGCAATTGTTACACCTCGTTCTTTTTCTTCAGGCGCATTATCAATAGAGTCAAACGCTCTAAATGAAACATTATCCTGTTTGGCTGCTAAGCAAGCTGTAATTGCTGCAGTCATAGTTGTTTTACCATGGTCAACGTGACCAATGGTTCCCACATTAACGTGGGGTTTGCTTCTGTCATAAACTTGTTTACCCATTTTTTTTACCTCCGGATTTAATCCAATCGATATTTTACTATTATTTTTTAAATTCTGCTATGGAGCCCACAACCAGAGTTGAACTGGTGACCTCGTTCTTACCAAGAACGTGCTCTACCACTGAGCTATGTGGGCGACTTTTTTCTGGTGCAGGGGGAGGGATTCGAACCCCCGTAGCCCAAAGGCGCCAGATTTACAGTCTGGTGGTATTAGCCACTCACCCACCCCTGCTTGGCCCATATAGCATAGTAGCACAGGAGAGAATTCTAATGCCAGTTACTAAATTAAACAATAGGGAAATATATTTGGAGCCTCGGGAGGGAGTTGAACCCACAACCTGCTGATTACAAATCAGCTGCTCTACCATTGAGCTACCGAGGCATTTTTTTTAATTGATCAATTGCTTGCTCAAAAATAACTTTCAAAGGAATATTATGCATTTTTGCTAAATTCTTGCAATCCTCATATTCAGGATGATACCCAATAACAGTATTATTATCAGATAATTTTAACTTTACTCTAACTTCGCCATATTCTGTTAAGACTTCCTTTTCTTCTCTATTAAACCTTATTCTATCCACAGAACTTATCCTAAGGCCGAATGTAGATGTTTCCTCATTAATTATTGATACTACTTGTTCTATTATTTCCCCATCACATAAAACAGAAATCATAATGGCTGGCCTATTCTTTTTCATTAAGATGTTAGAACACCAAACATCTTTTGCGCCTATCTGAAATATCTTTTCCATTAAGTATGGCACTACTTCAGGGCTCATATCATCTATATTTGTTTCTATAATAGATAATTTATCAAAAGGATTAGTATTAGGTCTCATAATTGATACAGAAATAGAATTTGAAAAACCTTCTAAATCAGCATTACCTGCTCCAAATCCAGTATTTATTACCTTAGAAGTGCCAAAATTATCGAATTTAAAATTTTTTAATAAACTTAGTCCAGTTGGAGTGCAAGATTCAAAATTAATATTCTCATTAAATCCAAATACCGGAATGTTCATTTTTTTTATTAAATTCAGACTTACAGGTGCCAAGCTAGGCACAGTTCCATGTTCTATTGATATATTACCTTGAGAGAAAGGCACTGCTGAAGAAAAAATATGATCTGCATTCAAATAATTTATACAAGAATAAAACCCAACTATATCAAAAATAGTATCTATTGATCCTAGTTCATGAGGCTTATTATCTTCATCACCATGAATATCTTCTTCGGATTCTTTTATTAAGGCTAAAGTACTTTTTGCATTTTGATATAAATCTAGATTTTCCTTTAAAGGTTCTATTAAAGAAAATAGGTCTTTCCAACTGTATCTATCATTCAATAAGCTTTCTGGGAAAACAGGGTTAATTGATGTGCATTCAACTGGCCCTCTATTTACTTTCTTAGTCTCAATGGAAATTTTTGAGTCGATTAATTTCAGATTATTTGTTATTTCTTTAATTGGAACGCCCAAATCAATTAAAGAGGATATTAACATGTCTCCGCTCACGCCAGCATTTAAATTAAAATATAAAAACTCTTCTTTTTTCAATTGACTACTCAAAATATGCTAGGTTTTCAGATTTCACTATTCAAGCTCCCAGACTTAAAGCCTCTTAGGTCTAATGAAACAAAATTAAACCCTAATTTTCTGAATTTTTTATCTATTCTGAATCTGAATTTTTTATTTAATAGCATCTTAAAGTCAGATTCGCTCAGTTCGATTCTAGCAACTGAGCCATGATTTCTTACACGAAAATTTTTAAAACCTAAATCATGTAGGTAATTCTCTGCATCTTCAATTTGTTTTAGTATATTCATAGTTATTTCAGTGCCATAAGGAACGCGAGAGGCTAAGCAAGGCTGAGCAGGCTTACTCCAATTATCTAAACCAAAAAATAAGGCTATATCTCTTATATCCGACTTAGAAATATTACATTCTAATAGAGGGCTTACCACTTTTATTTGTTTTGCTGCTTTGTTCCCAGGCCTATAATCTCCCAAATCGTCAATATTAGTACCATTAAAAACAACTTCAATCCCACATTCTTTAGAAATTTTATCTAAAGAAGAATAAAGTTCAAACTTGCAGAAAAAACATCTTGAAGGGCTGTTTTTTCTATAATCCTCATTATTAAATTCATTAGTTTCTATCTCTGAATAATTCCAATCATTTTTATTTGCCAATTCTCTTGCATATCCTAATTCTCTCGAATTCAAACTAGGAGACTTGGCTAAAATAATTCTTGAATTATCTTTACCTAACACTTTAGTAGAAATAAAAGCAACTAATGATGAGTCCACACCTCCACTATAAGCAACTAATACCTTAGAGTAAGTACATATAAAATTTTCAAGGTCAATAATTTTGTCTGATATTGATTTAGAAGATTTCTCTGAGGATAATAATTGCCTCATAAATTTATACTTCTCGGTTTGAATTTACCTTGTCATCTATAGTAACAACTATCTTTTCTTCAACTAAATCTAATTCGATTACATCACCAGGTAAATATCTGTCTTTCAAAAATTCCTCTGAAAGAATATTCTCAATTTCATCTTGAATTAATCTTCTGAGGGGCCTAGCTCCAAACTTAGAATCATAACCATTTTCTACTAAATATTCTCGAATTTTATCTGAAACCTGTAACACGTATCCATTATCTAATACTCTAGACTGTAATTCATTTAATAATAAATCTACTATTTCATAAATATTCTCCTTAGATAAAGGATGGAATACCTCTACATCATCAATCCTATTAAGAAACTCTGGTTTAAAAAATCGCTTAACTTCATCCATAACTTTTGATTTCATTTTCTCGTACTGACTTTTTGTATTTTCACTATCAGAAGAGCTTGCGAAGCCTAAAACACTATCATCTCTAATTAAATCAGACCCAAGATTACTAGTCATTACAATTAGAGTGTTCTTGAAATCAACTCTTCTGCCTTTAGAGTCAGTAAGGAATCCATCTTCAAATATCTGCAATAGAATATTAAAAACATCAGGGTGAGCTTTTTCTATTTCATCCAAAAGTAAAGTTGTGTATGAATTTCTTCTAACTGCCTCAGTCAATTGACCTCCATCTTCAAATCCAACATACCCTGGCGGAGATCCTATTAAACGAGCAACAGTATGCCTCTCCATATATTCTGACATATCTAATCTAACCATTTTGTCTTCAGCACCAAAAAGAAATTCAGATAATTTTTTAACTAAATGAGTCTTTCCTACTCCTGTCGGACCTAGAAATAAAAAGCATCCTATTGGTCTAGAGGGATTTTTAATACCACTTCTTGCCCTTCTAACGGCCTTCGATATAGCGGCTATCGCATCTTTCTGGCCTGACACTTTTGCAGTAAGCGAAGTTTCCATATCTAATAATCTCTGTTTCTCTTCAGTTCCAAGCCTTGTAACAGGAATCTTAGTCCACATACTAACGACTTCAGCGATATCATCTGAAGTAACTTCCATATTTTTATCTAAGCTTTTTTCCCAATTCTTCCTAAGTTTCAAAGCCCTAGCTTCTTGTTTCAGCTCCTCATCTCTCAAATCTGCGGCAATCTCATAATCTTGGGTTTTCATTGCCTTTTCTTTTTTTATTCTAATTTCATCTAACTTATCTGAAGCTTTCCTAACAGTATCAGGTACAGTAGTATTATTTATCCTAACCCTTGATCCTGCCTCATCAATAAGATCAATTGCCTTATCTGGCATAAATCTATCAGCAATATATTTGTCAGCTAGTACGCATGCTGTTTTAAGTGATTGGTCAGTTATAACTAACCCATGATGCTCTTCATATTTTCCTTTAATTCCCATTAGGATTTTTATAGTGGCATCAATATCAGGAGGCTCTACTTTAACTGGCTGAAATCTTCTCTCCAGTGCAGGGTCTTTCTCAACATTTTTTCTATAGTCACTTATAGTTGTTGCCCCAATAATTTGTAATTCGCCTCTTGCAAGAGCAGGTTTTAAAATATTTGCTGCATCTACTGCACCTTCTGCTGCACCTGCCCCAACGATTGTGTGCATCTCATCAATAAATACAATGCAATCCTTGCTCTGTCTTAATTCTTTAATTATTTTTTTTAGCCTATCTTCAAATTCACCTCTATATTTGGTTCCAGCTACTAACGATCCAATATCAAGAGTTATAACTCTTTTAGATTTAATCATTTCAGGAACATTGGAATCAAAAATATTCTGAGCTAATTTTTCAACTATTGCTGTTTTTCCGACGCCCGACTCTCCTATAAGAACAGGATTATTTTTAGTCCTCCTACATAAAATCTGAATCATTCTTTTTAACTCTTCATCTCTACCAATAACAGGGTCTAATCTGTTATTTTTTGCAATTTCAGTTAAATCAGTTCCTAATTCATCAATCATAGGAGTTTTTGACTTAACTTTGGCAGATGATGGGGCAGGAGAAGAAATATTTTCTGAAAGTATCTTTTCGGCTTCTAATCTTACATCTTCAAGGTTAGCTCCAAGATTTTCTAAAACTCCTGCGGCTACTCCATCGCCTTCTCTCAAAATTCCAATTAAAATGTGTTCGGTGCCTATGTAATGATGATTGAGTTTCCTTGCTTCATCAACGGCCAATTCAATTACTTTTTTAGCTCTATCAGTGAGTCCTATATCTTCTCTTGCTGAATTATCACCTTGACCAACGATAAATTCCACAGCAGTCCTTATTCTTTTCCCGTCAATACCAAGAACCTCAAGTACTTTACTCGCAATCCCTTCTGATTCCCGTGATAGGCCCAATAATATATGCTCTGTACCTATATAACTATGACTAAATCTTTGAGCTTCTTCTTGGGCAAGCGCAAGAACTTTTCTCGCTCTTTCTGAAAATTTTTCAAATCTACTAGGCATTTGATACGAATTCCTTTCGGTTTTTCTTTCGAAGTATTTTTTAATTATATCAGGATAATTGAATGTTAGTGCAATTTGCCCTAACTAACCCAAACAGTCTATTTATCTTTTTCTGATTCTTCAGGAGCTGTTTCTTCTGATTCTTGAGGAGCTGTTTCTTCTGATTCTATTTCTTTGTCCAGTAGTAGAGAGAGACCCAGTCTTTTTCTTTCTTCTTCAATTCTAATTATCTTGACATCTACTTTCTGACCTTCTCTAACAACCTCAGCAGGTGTTTCAATCTTTTCGTAACTTAACTCAGTAAGATGTATTAAGCCTTCTAGTCCACCTTGAACTCTAGCAAAAGCTCCGAAAGATGCTAACTTAGTTATTGTTCCTGGCATAATATTTCCTAAATTTATTTCAGATGAAATCTGATCCCATGGTTCTGGCTGCAATCTTTTTAAACTAAGAGCAATTCTTAGGTTTTCTAAATCAATTTTAATAATTTGTACATCTAATGAAGCTCCAATTTGGACAAAATTTTCTGGATCTAAAACAGTATCCCATGACAATTCAGAAATATGAATTAATCCATCAGCACCATCCATTTCAACAAATACACCAAACTTAGAAGTTCCTAAGACCTTTCCTGCTACTACATCACCTACTTTTAACTCTTTAATTCTTTCGGACTTCAGCTTAAGTTTTACTGCTTCAAGCGCAGCTCTCTCTGAAAATATTGCTCTATTCCTTCTTCTATTTAATTCGGTTATTCGAAATTCAATATCCATACCTATAAACCCTGGCTTAGGAGGGCCAGCTGGGGTGTACAATTCTCTTGCAGGTCCAATTAGTTGAGAAAGAGGTACGAACCCTTGAATTCCTTCACATTCAACAACAGCTCCACCTTTATTGCTATCAATTATCTTTCCTATTAAGGTTTTTCCTTCTTGGCGAGCAACATCAAGAGTTTTCCAGCCTTGCTCTCCTTTAGCCCTATCAACAGATAATAATATTGTTCCTTCTTGCGTTTCAGGGAAAATAACATAAGTAATTAAAGATAATCCAGGTTCATAACTTTCTGTATTAGAAATTGTTTTCATTTCGCCTCTAGGCACGAAACCTTCAGATTTTTGCCCTAGATCTATAACTAAACCTGTTTTTTCAACACTAATAATAGTTCCATCAACTATCTCGCCTCTCTCAAGTATTTTTTTGGGCGAGAACTCTTCGATTAAGCTTTCCATAGTATCTACGCCAGTTGAAAAATCAACTGTTTCTAAATCACTAGAACTATCTAATTCTTGATTGTCATCATTAAAAATCAAATTTTCTCCATAAATTATTTTTTTTAAAATCTCTCGGCGGTGACCTATTTTCCCACAAAATTTGCAGTATCGTCAGCGCTAAAACGTTTAACTTCCGTGTTCGGAATGGTAACGGGTTGTTCCATATTGCCTGAACTACCGAGAGACAAATATATATTAACTGGTCGCGGGGGGCGGACTCGAACCGCCGACCTTTGGGTTATGAGCCCAACGAGCTGCCGCTGCTCCACCCCGCAACAAAAACGAATATTTACAAGTTGATTTTCTTAATGGGTTAAACCCTCGGACCATTAGTATTGCTCAGCTCAAAGTGTTACCACTCTTACACATGCAACCTATCAACCCTGTAGTCTCCAGGGGGCCTTACTCTCATAAAGAGATGGGAAATCTTATCTTGAGACGGGCTTCGCACTTAGATGCTTTCAGCGCTTATCCTTAATAGACATAGCTACCCGGCGATGCATCTGGCGATACAACCGGCACACCAGAGGTCTACTCACTCCGGTCCTCTCGTACTAGGAGCAACTTCTCTCAAATTTCCTGCGCGCACAGCGGATAGAGACCGAACTGTCTCACGACGTTCTGAACCCAGCTCGCGTGCCGCTTTAACGGGCGAACAGCCCGACCCTTGGGACCTTCTTCAGCCCCAGGATGCGACGAGCCGACATCGAGGTGCCAAACCTCCCCGTCGATATGGACTCTTGGGGGAGATAAGCCTGTTATCCCCGGGGTAGCTTTTATCCGTTAAGCCACAGCCCTTCCACTCGGTACTGTGGGATCACTTTGCCCGACTTTCGTCCCTGCTCGACTTGTAGGTCTCGCAGTCAAGCAACCTTATGCCAATGCACTCAAAAGCTGATTTCCATCCAGCCTGAGGTTACCTTTGGGCGCCTCCGTTACATTTTAGGAGGCGACCGCCCCAGTCAAACTGCCTACCAGACACTGTTCTAATTAAAATTAGTTAGAATCAAGACCAAAGAAGGGCGGTATTTCAAGGGCGACTCCACCCGAGCTGACGCTCAAGTTTCATAGTCTCCCGCCTATCCTACACATCATTAATCACAATTCAATGTCAAGCTACAGTAAAGCTCCACGGGGTCTTTTTGTCCTGCTGCGCGTAACCCGCATCTTTACGGGTCATGCAATTTCACCGAGTCCATCCTTGAGACAGTGTCCAAGTCGTTACGCCTTTCGTGCAGGTCGGAACTTACCCGACAAGGGATTTCGCTACCTTAGGACCGTTATAGTTACGGCCGCCGTTCACCGGGGCTTCGGCTCAAAGCTCTCACTTCTCGCGTTAACCTACCGGCACTGGGCAGGCGTCAGCCTGTATACGTCATCTTTCGATTTAGCACAGACCTGTGTTTTTGATAAACAGTCGCTCAGACCAATTCTCTGCGGCCTAAAACACTTTCGACGCGAAGTCTAATATGTTTCAGGCTCCCCTTATTCCGAAGTTACGGGGTTAATTTGCCGAGTTCCTTAAGGATGGTTTTCTCGTTCACCTGGGGGCTTTTACCCCTGTCCACCTGTGTCGGTTTTCGGTACGGACGTAATATCCCTATCAACGAAGCTTTTCTCGGCGACATAGTTCTTGCTTAATTCTCCAAGGCCTAAGCCTTAAAGTTTGAAACCCCCTCAGTTAATAACGTAACTGTTCTTTTAACCACAATCACTTCCCTACAGGGCCCCACACGCCATGTCCAATAGGCATGCCAAGCATTCCTTATCGCGTCACTTCTTTGCATAGCAGGATAATTACGGTGCTGGAATTTTGACCAGCTGTCCATCGGATTCACCTTGCGGCTACTCCTTAGGACCGACTAACCCTACGCCGATCAACGTTGCGTAGGAAACCTCGGACTTCCGGTGTCTTTGATTCTCACAAAGATTGTCGCTACTCATGCCGACATTCTCACTTCTCAACGCTCCACCAAATCTCACAATTCAGATTCAACGCATTGAGAACGCTCCCCTACCGATTCAATAAAGAATCCCGCAGCTTCGGTGAATGACTTAGCCCCGATAATTTTCGGCGCAGAACCCCTCGACTAGTGAGCTATTACGCACTCTTTAAAGGATGGCTGCTTCTAAGCCAACCTACTAGCTGTCTGGGCGATCCCACCTCCTTTACCACTTAGTCATTACTTGGGGACCTTAGCTTGCGATCTGGGCTGTTTCCCTTTCGACAATGGCGCTTATCCGTCACTGTCTCACTCCTAGGCTTCGGCTAACGGCATTCGGAGTTTGGTTGAGTTTGCTAAACTTGCGTCCGCTAGCTCATCCAGTGCTCTACCTCCGTTAGTTAATACCTAAGGCTGTACCTAAATACATTTCGGGGAGAACCAGCTATCTCCGTGTTCGATTGGAATTTCTCCTCTACCCACAGCTCATCCCAGCACTTTGCAGCGTACAAGGGTTCGGGCCTTCACGAAATGTTAATTTCGCTTCACCCTGGCCATAGGTAGCTCACACGGTTTCGGGTCTAATCCATACAACTAAACGCCCTATTCAGACTCGCTTTCGCTTCGGCTACAATACTTAATATCTTAACCTTGCTATATAAATTAACTCGCCGGCTCATTCTTCAATAGGCACGCTGTCACATATAAAATGCTCCAACGGCTTGTAAGCATACGGTTTCAGTTCTATTTCACTCCCCTTTCGGGGTTCTTTTCACCTTTCCCTCACGGTACTAGTTCGCTATCGGTCAATAAAGGTATTTAGCCTTGGAGAGTGGTCTCCCCAGATTCCCACAAGATTTCTCGTGTCCCGTGGTACTCAGGAAATCTATGAAAAGTTATTCCTCTTTAAAATACGGGGCTATCACCCTCTATGGCTGGTTTTTCCAAACTTCATTCTTATAAAGGAATAATTTTTTACTTTTCTGAGCACTTGGAGCTGCTCATATAGACTCCTACAACCAAATTAGATCGTAAGGCTCCAACCCGTTTAGATCTAAAAGTTTAGGCTCTTCCCATTTCGCTCACCGCTACTCCGGGAATCTCATTCGATTTTTTTTCCTCAGGGTACTTAGATGTTTCAGTTCCCCCACTTACCTCAAACACGTAAACGTGCTTGTATCCAAAAGATGTGTTTCCACATTCGGGAATCCCCGATTAAGCTTGCTAGACAGCTAGTCGAGGCTTATCGCAGACTTGCTACGCCCTTCTTCGGCCCTTATTGCCAAGGCATCCGCCATATGCTCTTAATAGTTCAACCCATTAAGAGAATCAACTTTAGTTCAAGAAAAACTTCTTTTCCAAGAAATCTCTCGATGTAATTATTCGCTTTTTATTCAGTTGTTAAACCTGATTTATTTAATTAATAAAAACAGGGATCCTAAAAAATGGGATCAGCAAAGAACTATACCTTCAGATGGTTAAAATATCAACAGTTTTATGTAATTAATTTCATCTTGGCTAAAAACTCATTATAAATTAAACTAATCTACTGTGATTCTAGTAGAAGGAAGTATTAAAAAATGCCAGCTGATGTAATAATTGGAGGACAATGGGGAGATGAAGGAAAAGGCAAGATAGTAGACCTACTAGCTTCTGAATATTCTGCAGTGGTTAGATTTTCTGGAGGTAATAATGCAGGGCACACTGTTATTAATGATCTAGGTGAATTTAAGTTACACCTCATACCATCTGGAATTTTACACGATAATGTAACTTGTATAATTGGAAATGGATGTGTGGTTGACCCAAAAGTGCTAATACATGAAATTGATAAGTTAAAAGAAACAGGCATTAATATATCCCCAAAAAATTTAGTAATTAGTGACAAGGCTCACATAATACTCCCAAGGCATATAGAGAAAGATTATGAGCAAGAAAAAGCAAGAGCTGATTCTAAGATAGGAACTACCGGAAGAGGCATAGGCCCGGCTTATATGGATAAAGTTGCTCGAAGTGGATTTAGAATGGAAAATATTGCTGATTGGCCAGAATGGTCAAAGAAATTAGGTGGGCACATAAAATCAACTCAAAAATTATTAAGAGATTTATTAGATAAGGATGAAAATGTGTTGCTTGAAGGGGCTCAAGGAGCATTATTAGACATAGATCATGGGTCTTACCCTTTCGTTACTTCCTCAAATTCAACTATTGGGGGAGCATTGACTGGAACTGGATTAGTGCCTTCTGATATTAGAGATACAATAGGGATTTTTAAAGCCTATTCCACTCGTGTAGGAGAAGGGCCATTTCCTTCAGAACTTCAAAAATCAGATCCTACAGCAAAACACTTGCTGGAAAAAGGTCATGAATTTGGAACTACTACTGGAAGAGAAAGAAGGTGTGGTTGGTTTGATATTGGATCTGCAAAACACTCCATAATGACTAATGGCTTCAACAAAATTGCAATTATGAAACTTGATGTTTTAGATGGAATTAAAGAAATAAAAGTTTTAAACAGCATAGGCAATAAAATCAAATACGATGCTCTGTCTGGCTGGGATCAATCTACTGTTGGAATAAAAGATTATTCTCGCCTACCAGAAAATGCTAAAAAATATTTGAATTACCTCGAAAAAGAATTAGGAACTAAAATTGATATAATTTCGACAGGCCCTGAAAGATATCAGACAATATCTAATTAAATATTGGTGACGTCTATATCGTAATTAGACAACATTTGGGAAAAGTCTTTACCAAGCTCGTCGCTATCTTTCATAGGCAATCTTAATCCACCAACTTCAAATCCTGATAAATTTAAAGCTCTTTTTATTAATATTGGATTTGTTACCCAAAATAATCCTTGAAAAAGTGGGAGCAATTTCTTATGCTGATCAGCTGCAGACTCTATGCTTCCTTCTAGAATTGAACCAATCATTCTCTTAATCTGAACTCCAACTATATTAGAAGCTACACTTACAACTCCAAATCCTCCCAAAGCCATAATTGAAAATGTCTCATCATCATTTCCGCTCCATACTCTAAAATCAGTGCCAGATGACTCGCTTATAATACTTGTTACTTGCCCAAGATCACTTGATGCTTCCTTAATCCCAACTATATTTTGATGAGAAGATAAGGCTAGTGTGGTTTCTGCGGTCATGTTTAAAGATGTTCTTCCTGGAACATTATATAAAATCCCAGGTATTTCAACTGAATCAGCAATTTTATTAAAATGATCTATCAACCCCTGCTGGGTTGGCTTATTATATGCAGGAACTGTTAGAAGTAAGGCATCAACCCCTAATTTTTGAGCTTCCACCGATAACTCAATAGATTTGGAATTGTTGTTGTCTGTAGTTCCGGCAATTACTCTGGCGTTACCTCCTACTGCCTCTTTAACGACTTTAAATAATTTCAACTTTTCTTCATCAGAAAGCGTCGGGGATTCTCCAGTGGTTCCTCCTATTAAAATTCCATCACTTCCAGATTTTGATAGTGCCACTGCAAGATTTTTTGCCACATCATAATCCACGTCTCCATTTTTTTGAAATGGAGTAATCATGGCTGTTATTAATCTATCTTCGGTTATCATTTTGTAAATTATATCTTTTCTTTTCAGAGAATATATAACATCAAGGACTTGAAAACAAAGTTATGCCTCAAAATTAGGAATTCTGCCTAATTTAATAGCAGATTCCATGATTTGAATAGCATTTAAAGCAGCTCCTTTTCTTAAATTATCTGAAACTAGCCAAAAATTTATTCCTTTATTGTTACTTAAATCTTTTCTGATTCTTCCGATGAAAATATCGTCTTCACCTTCTACCATGCTAGGTGTAGGATAATTTCCATTTTTACCATTCCCTATTAATTTGATTCCGTCTGATTCAGAAAATAAACTTACAACTTCTTGAACATCTACATCTTCTTCAAAATCAACCGAAACCACTTCGGAATGACAATAGAAAACTGGAACTCTAACACACGTAGCAGATATACTTAAATCATAATCATGAAGAATCTTCTTTGTTTCATTAATCATTTTATGTTCTTCCTTCGTATATCCATCTTCCATAAAATCATCAACTTGAGGAATTAAAGAAAAAGCAATTTGATGTGGATATACAGATTTAGAAATCTCTTTGTTGTTAAGAATATTTTCAGTTTGATCTCTTAGTTCAGAAACAGCAAGAGATCCGCTTCCAGAAACTGCCTGATATGTAGAGGCATGCACCCTTTTTATCTTTGATAATTTTCTTAATTGATCAAGTGCCATCACTAAAGGAGTAGTAGTGCAATTAGGAATAGAAATAATTCCTTCATGAAAATTAATATCATCTTCATTAACCTCTGGAACAACTAAAGGTACATTCTTTTTCATCCTAAATGCAGAGCCATCATCGATAACTAGAGCTCCACTATTAACTGCAGCTGGAGCAAGATATAAACTAACCTCGCTATCAGCTGATATAAATACTACATTAGACTCCTTAAATGAATTCTTATTTGCTTCGTAAACTATAAGTTCATTTTCATTGTAAGAGATTTTTTTTCCGGCAGATCTTTCTGATGCAAATAATTTAATTTTCTCAGCGGGATAATTTTTCTCTGCCAAAATATCTAAACAAACTTTGCCAACCGCGCCAGTTGCTCCAACAATTGCTAATGAAGGAAATTTATTGTTATTAGTCATAATCCTAATATATTTTCAAGTCCTATTATAAAGTCATTATTTTTAATTACATGTTTTGCAGCAAGTAGAACTCCAGGCATAAAACTTTCTCTGTCGGAAGAATTATGAATTATAGTTAAATTTTCACCCTTTGCACCAAATATTAATTCATGTTTTGCGATTACGCCTGGGAGTCTCACACTATGAATATTTACTCCTGCTCCATGACCACCTCTAGTGTTGCTAATCTTGTTAACCTCAGAATCAACCTTTTTAAATCTATCAGGATTCCCTTCAGATACTGAATCTGCAATTGATATGGAAGTGCCACTAGGTGCATCGGCTTTGTTTTCATGATGACTCTCAATTAATTCAGCATATTCATAAAATTTTGCTGCAATAGAGCCAATGTGACTCATTAATATAGCTCCTGTTGAAAAGTTTGAACATAGAGCCACTCCTACTTTCTTTTCGTCTGATAAATGCTTAATATCATCCAAATTTTCTTGGGAATAGCCAGTGGAGCCACTTACAAATGGTATCCCATTTTTTAGAGAAAATTCAGCGGACTCCATAAAACCAGAAGCATTACTAAAATCAATCACGCAATGAGTGTCTCTAATAATTTCCTCTCTAACTTCACTTAATTTGGAAAAATTAGAACCTGAGGTTTCTGAATTTATATCTACACAACAAACCAAATTAAATTTATCTGAGTCATTAATTGCTTTCACAACAGCTTGGCCCATTTTGCCTAGATAACCATTTATAAGTACATTCATCATTTTAATATTCTATTATTAAAATGCTTAATTTCTCAAAGATGGAGGTTTATTCCTGCCTCGCCTGATCTCTTTTCTATTAGAATCTCCACCCCTAAACTTATTTCCCCCGCCTCTTTTTTTATTAGAATTACTAGCCTCTTCTAAGGACAATTCTCCAGAAAGATAAGCATCTACTCTAGCCGATAAATCTATTCTTTTTTGATCATCAATTCGTTTCACAATTACTTTAATTTCCTGACCTTCTTCTAAAGCTGATTCGACAGAATCTACTCTTTCTTCGCTTATCTCGCTAATATGCACTAACCCATCTTTGCCAGGCAATATATTCACAAATGCACCAAAATCCATCAACTTCACAACTTTTCCATCGTACACATCTCCTACCTCAACATCCTTAACTATTTGCTCCACTTTGTTTTTTGCACCTTCTATATTTTCTGAAGACATTCCACCAATCCTGACCTCCCCATCATCGTTTATGTCCATAGTCACATCGAATTCAGCTACTATTTCTTTAATTGTAGATCCTCCGCTTCCAATAACCATTCCAATTTTATCTGTAGGGATATTAATTTTCACAGTTTTAGGAGCATACTCACTTACTTCTTCTCTAGGTTCAGGCAGAGTTGATTCCATATGTTCAATTATTTCTAATCTAGCTTTCTTCGCTTGCTCTAAGGCTTCGCTTAATATTTGAGGGGTCACCCCTTTAACTTTAATATCCATCTGAAGAGCTGTTACTCCAGAACGAGAACCAGCAACTTTAAAATCCATATCTCCTAAGTGATCTTCCAATCCTTGTATATCAGTTAATATTGCATATTTGCCATCAGGATTCAAAATCAATCCCATTGCTATTCCAGCCACAGTTTCTTTAATAGGCACTCCGCCATCCATTAATGAAAGTATGCCTGCGCATACTGTTGCCATAGATGTAGACCCATTTGAACTTAAAACATCAGATACCACCCTCATCGCATAAGGCCAATCTTCTTCGCTAGGCAAGACAGGCTTAATTGCCCTCTCTGCCAAAGCTCCATGCCCTTGCTCTCTTCTGCTTGTCATAAATCTTCCTGATTCACCTACTGAATATGGAGGGAAGTTATAGTGCAACATAAATGTTTTCTCTGTAATAGGAGATAAAAAATCTAATCTCTGTTTCTCACTCAGAGAAGCTAATGTCACAGTACCTAAAGCTTGGGTTTCACCTCTCCTAAAGATTGAAGAACCATGGACTCTAGGCAAAACTCCAACCTCAGATTCAAGATCTCTCATCTGGTCAGATTTTCTATTATCTGGCCTAATACCTTTCTCAATAATACGATCCCTAACAATATTCTTTTCTAAAGACGAGATCTCATCTTTAATCTGAATTAACAAATCAGAATCCTCTTCACTATCTATTTTTTCAGATAATTCAGCAATAATTTTCTTTTTTCCTTCTGAAAGATCAGATTTACTAAGACCTTTATCATATAAATCATTAATTTTTTTTGATGATGACTCTATTAATTCAGGACTAATAACAGATTCTAATTCACTCTCTTCAATTACAGTTTTATCTTTAGCTATTTCTTTAGCTATTTTTTTCTGTAATTCAGCCATCTTCATATTGTTTTCCTGAGCTAACTCTAGAGCTTCTAATAATAATTCCTCAGATACAAAATTTGCTCCTGCCTCAACCATCATAATTGCCTCTGAAGTTCCAGCAACAGTTAATTGAAGGTCACTTGATTCAAGTTGTTCATATGTAGGATTAACTACAAGCTCCCCGTCTACATATCCGATTTCACATGCCCCAACTGGCTCATTGAATGGAATATTAGAAACCATTAATGCCATCGATGCCCCTAAAATACCTAATGAAGAGTAAGGGAATTCTAAATCTGTGGATAGGACGGTTATAGCTATCTGAGTATCATTATGATAATTTTTTGGGAAAAGAGGTCTAAGAGGCCTATCCACTAACCTACAATTAAGTATGGCTTGCTCAGATGGCCTACCTTCTCTTTTGAAAAAACCACCGGGCATTTTTCCTGCCGCATAAGATTTTTCTTGCACTTCTACCGTTAAAGGCAAGAAGTCTACATCCATTGCTTCATCTCTTGCACACGCAGTTACCAACAAAACTGTGTCATCTACTTTAATTGTTACTGCACCGTCTGCTAGATTAGCGATTTTCCCGAACTCAAACTCGAAAACTCTTCCACCCAACTCCAACTCATATTTATTTGTCATTTATTTTTCTTTCTTCTTTACTTACTTACTTATTGAATTACCGTCTAAGACCAAGAGATGTAATTACTTCTTGATATTTTGTACTATCTTTTCTTTTTAGATATGACAATAATTTTCTTCTTTTTTCAACCAATGAAATCAAGCCTCTTTTACCGGAATAGTCATGCTTATGCTCATTAGAGTGCTCTATTAAGCCCTTAATTCTTGAAGTCAATAGTGCAATTTGCACTGACGCTGATCCATTATCATTGCTATCATTTTGAAAATTCTTAGCTATTTTACTTTTTAATTCTTGCATAATTTAATTCTTGGGCAATATTTTATTAAAACTATAAGTTTTTAATGCTTTTCTCGATTAATATCTAAAAAATTGTAGTAATACTTATTTATAACTTGCATAGCATACCACTATTGCTAGCGATTAGAAATACTACCAATCTTTTCAAAAAATTAAAACTTTGGCCTAAAAATACTTGACATCTTAGTTTGGGCAAGTCTAAGATTGCATAGAATAATAAAGCAAAAAGGCTTTCTATTACTATTTTCTTTTTAGCTTTAAAGAGAGATAATGGTATAATTAAATATTGAAAGTTTAAACGAAAACGATAGGGAGGACAGGCCAAATGAAAAAAGGTCTTCTCATTACAATATCAATAATAGCAATGATTAGCCTAGTTGCCTGTGGTAGTGGTTTAACTGGATCTCAAGGGATTCAAGGACCGCAAGGACCGCAAGGTATCCAAGGACCGCAAGGACCTGAAGGTGCAGCTGGACCGCAAGGTGCAGCTGGAATAGATGGTGCAGATGGTGCGAAAGGTGCAAATGGTACAGATGGTAGGGACGGTTCACCAGGTGCTCCAGGTATTCCTGGGCCAGCAGGTGCAAGTGCCAGTTCTTCTGGAGTCGTTGTAGCTGATGTTTCAGGTACTACCGCTACTATTTCTGGTGCTGGTTTCACTTCAGGAAGCAAAGTCACAATAAAAGCTGGTGGATCTGAAATTGGATCTGCTACAGCAAATGCTGGCGGCGCATTCTCTGTTCAGGTAAGCACAATAGGTTTACCTAGTGGTGCTCATGCTCTTGAAGCTGGATCTGCTATGGGAGTGATAGTTGTTGGTGGAGCTACTGATTTACAAGCAGCTCCGTAACACAAGCTAATAGAATCTAAAAAGAAGCAACCCTTTTTTGGGGTTGTTTCTTTTTTGTTACATATATACCAAGCAAGGTTAAAGTCATTACCTATTTAAAATAAGAAATGTATTTGATTATTAAGATCAATGCTACCTATAGGATACTAATTAAAATATAAGAGAATGTATGTATGAGGGAACCAAAAAGAGTTCTGTCTTTATATAGACTAATAATATATTTCTGGCTTATTACTTTTAAAAGTCTATCTAAGAGACTAATAACATCTAGGTCATGTACGGATATAATTTAACTAATTAATAGTTTTTATTCTTAATTTACCAATCCTTCTGCCAATAGTGGACTGAACTACTATCTCCAAGCCTTCAAAATTGACTCGATCTCCAACTGATGGCATTTTGCCTAATTCTTTATATACTAATCCACCGATCGTATCATAACCATTAATTTGAATAGATGACCCAATCTCTTCATTTAAATCTGAAATAGATACTTTTGCATCAACGATTAGGTTATTATCATTAATCTTGTGGAAAGATGGGTCAGGTTGATCAAATTCATCAACAAGCTCACCTACTATCTCTTCTATCAAATCAGTTACAGTTACTAGTCCTGATATGCCTCCATGCTCATCCATAACAATTGCAATTCTTGTTCTGTTATCTTGAAATTCTGACAACAACTGCTCTAAATTTTGTGATTCTGGGACATATATCGCAGGTCTTATTATTTCATCAATTTTTAATGATTTGTTATCTTCAAGGTTAATTTTTAGGGTATCTTTGGCATAAACTATACCTTTAACATCATCAATAGAATCTCCTATGACAGGAATTTTTGAATAGCCACTATTAGAAATTAATTCAGCTAATTCATTAAACTTAGAGTCTATTCCAATAGTAACTAAGTCGACTCTCGGCTTCATAATTTCTCTAACTTTAACTACATCCATTCTCAAAATCCCTTTTATCATCTTCATTTCTTCTTGATCAACAGACAATCCTGCTGCTTCAAATACCTCAATTTCATCAGAATTTTCATTATTCATTTCAGTGTTACCGTTACCGTTACCGTTCCGAGAAAAAATATCAATTACTTTGATTGAGATTGGCTTTATTAATTTTGCAAAAATTACAAATCTTCTTAAGATATTCACTGGAATAAATTCAGTTGCAATAAAAACTAATCCAATAAATACGAATAGGGCAAATAAGCTTGAAATAAATAATAAAAAATTACTACTGAATAATTTATAATTTATAAATACAGCGCTTAATAAAGATGAATTAATCAAAGCAGTAACCAAGATACTAAGCCTAATTATGATTAATATCTTAGATATATCTTTGGCATTCTTTGCTGACTCTTCCATATCATCAGAATCTGGCACAACCAAAGATCTAGTCGAAATGTTATTAAAAAAGCTATTTAAAAATATAAAAACAGACAAGAAGGTTAGAGTAATAATGAAAAAAGTTACAGTTATCAATTAATTGATGCCTCAGAAAAGTTAATATAACTTTTTCTCATTTTATTTTTATTAAGCTTTATAGGCCTCGTCGGACCAGGTTCTTCTAATTCAGTCATAAATGTCTATGCATTATCCAATATTTTTGCTGGATTGCCAACTACAGTCGTAAAATCATCAACATCTTTAGTTACCACTGAGCCTGCTCCTGTCTTAGCACCTTCTCCTACCAGTATAGGAGCTATCAACATAGTTCCTGCGCCTATAAATGTATTATCGCCTATCTTTGTTTGGTGCTTTTCTGATCCATCATAATTACAAGTTATAGTTCCTGCGCCTATATTTACATTATTACCTATAAGAGCATCTCCAATATAAGAGTAATGCCTTATATTTGAATCATTCCCTATATGACTTGATTTAATTTCAGCAAAGTTTCCTATAGAGACATTTTTACCTATCTCAGAATTATTTCTAATCCTAGAATACGGCCCTATAGTACAATTTTCCTCAATATGACTATCCTCAATGTGAGAGAAAGTAATTTTTACATTTTCCTCAATTCTTGCATTACTCAAAAATGAATTTGGGCCAATTTCACATTTATCTTTAATTTCAGTATTTCCTCTTAGAAAAGTATTAGGGTGTATTACTATCTCTTTACCAGTTATTTTCACAGACTGGTCAATATATGTAGTCTGAGGGTCAATAACCTTAATTCCTTTTGATATTAATTGATTTACTTGAGGTATATTCATAGAGAGGTAGAATAACATCTTTCATAATACTAATAAAATCCTAGACAGGAGAGATGCTAGAGTGGTTTAATAGGCGGGCCTGGAAAGCTCGTGTTCCGGTAATATCGGAACCGGGGGTTCGAATCCCCCTCTCTCCGCCACTTTTATCTAATTAGAAATTAGCAAATTAGCAAATTGATTAGATTTTAAATTCGATATAGTGTAAATTCTTTTTTTGAATGATTTGGTTAGCCCTAACAGTAGTCAACCCCTAAAGGGGTATGACAACTAGTTATTTATTAGTTTAAATTTTATTGGGACAACTGAAAAAAGGAGAAAAATTGTCAGATTTGGTAATAGTTGAGTCACCTACAAAAGCAAAAACTTTAACAAAAATTTTGAGCGGCACTAAAGTTCTATCTACAAAAGGTCATATAATGGAACTTTCAAAAGATTATCCTACCAGAGAACAAAGAGGTGAAGGTTGGCCAATAAACGGAGTAGATCAAGATTTTAATCCCGCTTGGAAACCTGTGTATGGGTCTGTAAAAATAATTAATGAGATAAAAAGAGAGGCTAAAATAGCTGATCAAATTTATTTAGCATCAGACCCAGATCGAGAAGGAGAAGGAATTTCTTACCATGTGCAACAAATCTTATTAGAAAGTGGTATTCCCGAAGAAAAAATAAAAAGATCTACCTTCCATGAAGTTACTGAAACCGCTGTTAAAAGATCTATGGAGAATGCTGGTAAAGTAAATATACCTATGGTAGATGCATTTATTGCTAGAAGGGTTTTAGATAGATTAGTAGGATTCATAGTTAGTAAAAAGTTGAATTCCTTTCTCAGATTAGCTCCGCTTTCGGCTGGAAGAGTCCAATCACCAACCTTGGGGTTAGTAACAGATAGAGAAGATGAGATTAATGCTTTTATACCAGAAGAGTTTTGGAATATAAATGGAGTATTTTCATCAAATTCTAAAAAGTATGATGCGCAATTATTTAAATTACCCGGCATATCAGAGAAAGATTCTAAAATAAATAATGAAGCTGAAGCAAAAGATATAGAAGAAAAAATTAAAACTGAGAAATTCAGTATAGAGTCTATAAAAGTAACCAATAGATCCTCTAAGCCATCTGCTCCCCATACCACAAGTAGTCTTCTACAAGATTCGTCTTTTAGCGCCCAAAAAACAATGAGGATTGCACAACAATTATTTGAAGGAATCAATGGAGAAGAAGGGTTAATTACATATATGAGAACCGATTCACCTACTTTGTCTAATGAAGCTATGAAAGATGTTGAGGATCAAATAGTAAATTCTTATGGAAATAAATACTTCGAAAAAAGAACATATAAAGCTAGGGTAGCCAATGCTCAGGAGGCTCATGAGGCAATTAGACCAACTTCTATATCAAGAACTCCAGAATCAATAAAAAATTCTTTTGAAGATGATGATCAATATCAACTATACAAACTAATATGGAATCGTACGGTAGCAAGCCAAATGGCAAATAGTCTAACTGAAAAAACTACCCTAATTACTTCCTCTTCAAATGGAGAAGATGGCTATAAGTTTAAATCAGGGGCAGATAAATTAGTTTTTGATGGGTTCAAAAAATTAATAAAATCTAATGAGAAATATGACGAACTTCCAGATCTAACTGAAAATCAAGCTGTAGATCTTGAAGAAATAGAAAAAGAACAGAAATTTACAAGAGGTCCTGGGAGGTATAGTCAGGCTTCTTTGATAAAGAAAATGGAAGAAATTGGTATTGGAAGGCCAAGTACTTACGCATCAACTATAAGTTTAATAACTAATAGAACTTATGTATTTAATATTAGTAGCGCTGTTTGGGGATCACCATTAGGTTATGCAGTTTCAAAATCATTAAGTTATTTTTTCCATGATAATTTTATGAATTATGATTTCACAAAGAAAATGGAAGATGATCTAGATGAAATTTCTAATGGAGGCCTAGATAGACATAAATTCACAAAAGATTTTTATGAATCTTTACTTAATCCAGTTGAGAATATGGTAAAAAAATCTAACGAAGATGATTGGAATCCATATGATACAGACATATTAAGTACTTTTTTAGGTTTATCTTCTTCTTCCAGCAATAAAGATACCACAAGAATGCATCCGTATAACCTTATCCCAACCACTATTCTCTGCTCCAAGAAAAATCCTTCAATTAATATTAGAACAGGCCAGGATTTTACTGAAAATGACCTTCCGCTTTCAGTCGCAACTTCAGAAGAAATAAGAAGAGAAACTGATAAGAACAATGGAGATTATTTAATGCGTGCAGTTAGAAGGAAAAAAGATGGAAAATATTTTTTAGCATGCCCTAACCAAGATCCAGAAAGATGTTCTGTTGCGGTTGATATTGATGCATGGGCTGGAAGAGGAAGAAGAAGAGAAAGAGCCCTGATTAAATTAAAAGAAGAAATGACGAAATCAGATCATAATTGCTGTCATTAAAATTAGATAAATCCATATAGACATTAATAGAAATTCTTTGAAAATTTAATTAGAGTATTCATTAATGGTGAATACAAGAAAAGAAATACCTTTAAAACTAGAAAATATATTTAAAGATAAGAAAATTAATTCAATTATTGATGAATATATCGACTACCTAGATTCAAAATCATTGTCTAATAACACAATAAGAAACTATCTATATGATTTAATTGAATATTTTTCATACTGTAAAAATAATAATTTATCACCTACTGAATCTATAAGAAAACGAGATTTGAGACCTTTGCTCTCTCATATTATTGGGGCAGGCATAAAGCAATCAAGCGTCATTAGGAAGATCTCATCTATAAAATCTTTTTGTGCATTTTTAGAAAGATTTAATTACTCAAAAGAGAATCATTCAAGCCTACTTTCTATGCCAAAGAAAGGAAAAAAATTACCAAAGATTTTCTCAGAAAATGAAATTAACACGTTAATAAAAACGATTGAAAAGCACCCTAAAAGAAATTTAAGAGATGAAGCACTAATTGAAATGATTTATTCGACCGGAATGAGAGTTGGAGAAGTTTCAAAAATAAAAATAGGTGATATTAATTTTGGTAACTCCGAAGTTAGAGTCCTTGGAAAAGGTAATAAAGAAAGAATTGTAATATTAAGTAATAAATCTAAACAGAAGATAAGAAATTATCTCCTAAACAGCAAAAGAGGCATTATGCTTAATTCAAATCCATTATTTCAAAATAAAGATGGGGGCAGCTTATCTCCTAGGTCCATACAAAGAATAATAAAAAAATATTTATTAGTTAGTGGCTTAGACTCTAAATTATCTACTCATAGCCTTAGACATAGTTTCGCTACACATTTGCTAGATGGAGGGGCTGATATAAAAGTTATACAGCAGCTACTGGGGCATTCATCTCCTGAAACTACAAAGATATATACACAAGTTTCTACTAAATCAATGAAAGAAATTTATAATAAAGCTCATCCTAGGTCATTCTCAAAATTAAAAAATTAGATTATTCTAATTACTATGAAAAAAATTCTAGTTATCAATGGTCCAAATTTAAATCTCCTCGGCTCAAGAGATCCTGAAATATATGGAACAAAAAATCTTGGAGATGTTGAGAAGATGCTAAATGAATATTTACTACAAAATAACCTAGATAAGAAATTTGAAGTTGAGTTTTTCCAGTCAAACCATGAAGGAGACTTGATTGATTATATTCAGAGCAATAAAAATGCCTACGCAATTATTGTGAATCCTGGAGGACTTACAACTGTTGGTTTCCCACTTCTAGATGCGCTTATTGATTCAGAAAAATTATCAATAGAGGTTCATATTTCTGATATACATAAAAGAGAAGAATTTAGAAGAAACTCAATATTTCCGAATTACTGTATATCCCAAATTTCTGGAATGGGCATAGATGGTTATGTGAAAGCTCTTTCTGATGTTTGCAATCATTCAAATGAAGAGTAATGGAATATAAATCTAGAATCTCTTATCTAAGAGATCAAATGTCAAAGTCAGATATAGACACTTTATTCATTTCTAATAAAGATAATATAAGGTATTACTCCGGATTCACAGGAACTTTTGCATTTTTGCTAATTAGTGAAAACAAAGCAATTATAATCACAGACTCCAGATACACTTTAAGAGCCGAAGAAGAATCTCCGGACTATGAAATATATAAACTAAAATCCGGAGATAATTGGATTGAAAATTCGACAAACATAACCAAAACTAAGTTAATTGGCTATGAAGGAGATTATGTTTCAGTAAATTTACTTAACCAGTTACAGAAAAAAGCTGAAAAAATAAATAAGTGGAAGGATTTTTCTGAAAAAATAACTTCTGGAAGGATAATTAAATCTGATGAAGAAGTAGAAATATTACAAAAAACTATCGATATAAGTGATAGCGCTTTCAACAATATCAGTAAAAAAATAAAAACTGGTATGACTGAAAGAGATGTTGCATGGGAAGTAGAAAAAGAAATGCGAGAATTAGGTGCAGAATCACCATCTTTTGACACTATAGTTGCCTCAGGGATTAATGGATCAAAACCGCACCATTCCCCTACTGACAAGTTAATAGATAATAATGAAGCAATAACAATAGATATGGGTGCCAAATATAAAGGCTATTGCAGTGACCTTACAAGAACAATATTTATTGGAGACCCTGATGAAAAATTCAAAAAAATTTATACAACCGTCCTAAAGGCGCAATTAATATCAATGGAGACTGCTCAACCTGATATGACAGGAGAAGAAATAGACAAAATAGCAAGAGATATAATTACTTCTGAAGGTTATGGCGAACACTTTGGTCATAGCTTAGGCCATGGTGTTGGAATCGAAATACATGAAAATCCTGGCGTAGGGCCAAATAGTAAAAATAATATAAAACCTGGAATGGTATATACAATTGAGCCAGGTATTTATATAGAAAATTGGGGAGGAATAAGAATTGAGGATATGGTAATAATGACTGAAAGTGGAAATAATCTTCTAAGCCATGCTTTAAAGGAGGCATACTAATGACTATTAGTTCAAGTGAGATAAAGAAAAATATGACATTGATTATAGATGGAGAGTTATATCAAGTAGTTGAATGGCAACACAGAAAACCCCCTAAGGCTCCTCCTACTCTCACGCTAAGGGTAAAGAGTATAAAAAATGGAAATATTGTAGAAAAAAAAGTACAAGGGAATAGGCCTCTAGCAGTTGCGAGGACTGTCAAACAAGAATTCCAATTTCTTTTTGGAGAATCTGAAAATGCTACTTTCATGGATACAGACACCTTTGAACAAATATCTGTGAGCAATGATTTTTTAGGTGATACTCTAGACTTCATAGAAGAAGGTCAAAATGTAGAATTATTAATATATGAAGGATCCCCAATAAGCATTGAGCTTCCTGCATCAGTTACCCTAGAAGTAAAATCATCAGAAGAGGCTATAAAAGGTGATACAGCTACAAATGTAACTAAATCAGCGACATTATCAACTGGGCTAAATGTTCAAGTTCCACTTTTTATAAAAGAGGGAGATAAAATTAAAGTTGATACTAGGAATAAAGAATATATCGAGAGAGATAATAGTTAAATAAATTGGACATAACACTTACTGTAACAGAACTAATAAAATATATTCAGAAAAAGTTTAACCAAGATTCCTATTTAAATTCTGTGCAATTGGTTGGGGAAGTCTCAAATCATCATGCATCGCCTGCTGGTCATCATTATTTTTCTCTAAAAGATGATGAATCTGTAATTAAATGTGTTCTTTTTTCAAGAGGAAGCGGGCAGAATCATTTAATTGATGGAAGTAGTATTTTAGCTAATGGAAAAATATCTATTTATCAGGCAAGGGGAGATCTTCAATTTTATGCAGACTCAATATCACCTAGAGGAGAAGGAACACTCCAACAAAAATTTGATAAATTAAAGCTTGAACTAGAATCTCAAGGATTATTTGACGAATCTAGAAAGAGAGATATTCCTAAAATACCTAAAGTCATAGGAATAGTTACATCTAAAACTGGGTCTGTTTTGCAAGACATCTTAAATGTAATGAAAAGGAGATATTCGAAAATAAAAATAATTATTGCTGACACAAGAGTTCAAGGAGATGATGCTGCTGAGTCAATTAGTGAATCGATAAATAATCTAAATAAATTAAATAATTTAGACTTAATAATATTAGCTAGAGGTGGCGGATCGCTTGAAGATTTATGGCCATTCAATGAAGAGATTGTAGCCAGGTCAATTTTTGCAAGCTCAGTACCAATAATTTCTGCTGTAGGCCATGAGACAGATTTTACTATTTCTGATCTAGTATCTGATTTAAGAGCCCCCACCCCGTCAGTCGCAGCAGAGTTATCAACGCCTGACTCCAAACAGTTAAAAGAATTAATTGATGGTAAATTAAATGAAATATTAAGTAAGGTTAATTTGAAAATATATAACTTAGGCAACCAATATTCTATCTCTCTAGATAGGTTATTAAGTTTTCAGCTAAATACTTCATTCTACAAATTAAAAATAGATTCTATAAAGAGTTCTTTGATAAACCAATTAGAGTCTAAAATAACCAACGCAAAATTAATTATTCAAGATATAGAAAATAGTTTAAAACATTTAAATTTTGATGAAACACTTGCTAGAGGATTTTTCCTAACCTCCAAAAAAGAAGATAATTCATTAATAAAAGATATAAACAATATCAAAAAAGGTGACCATTTAATTATTTCTAATAATCAAGGATCGCTTCATACTGAAACTATAGAAGTGATAAAAAATAAGGAGGTATAAGTTGTCTAAAAATAATTCATTTGAATCAAAGATATTGGAATTAGAAGAATTAGTAAGAAAATTAGAAGAAGGAGAAGTTACTTTAGAAGAATCAAAAAAGATATATAAAGAAGGTATTTCTATAGCAAAACAATGTAATGATTTATTAAAGGAAACAGAATTAGAGATATCAGAACTAAAAGCTGAACTGAATAATCAGTTTGATGATGCCGAATAGTAAAAGCGATATGCTAAGAATAGGCTTGATGTCTTCAGGAAGAGGAGAAGGGTCTTTTAATTTAATCAAATCAATAAATGAAATCACAAAAAAGATACCAGTAAATATAGAATTTATTTTTTGTAATAGAGAACATGGTGAATATTCTGGATCTGATAAATTTTTGGAAGAAATTAATACATATGATGTTCCAGTAATTACTATATCTTCAAAAAAATTTAAAAAAAATAACAAAGGAAATTACGAAGAAGAGGTATTAAATCGATTATCAAAATATAATTTTGATTTAATCCTATTAGCTGGGTATATGCTAATAACTAAAAAAATCCACAATAAGCATGCTACGTATAATCTCCACCCTGCTCTTCCAAATGGCCCTAAGGGCAAATGGGATCAAGTAATAAATGAATTGATTAATGCAAAATGCAATAAATCAGGATTAATGATTCATAAGGTAATTGATGAAGTAGATTCAGGAGAGTGCCTAACTTTTTGTTCTTTTGATATTAATTATTCAAGTCCTGATAGAGAAAAACAATTTTTAAGTATAAGGAAACAAATTATAGGATTAGAATCCAGATTCATTTGCAAGACTATAGAGATGTTGTCTGCTAATAAGTTAAAGTTAGGAGAGGTTAAGTCTACAGACTTAACTAAGTACCTAAATTAAGCCTATTTCTTTGCCTCAGGATACTCAAGTATCTCATCAATCAGTCCATATTTTTTTGCTTGTTCAGCATCCATCCATATGTCTCTATCAGAATCCTTAGTTACTTGAGATTCTTTTTGGCCAGTATGCTTTGCAATTATTTTTGTTAACTTATCTTTGAGTCTCAGCACTTCTTTGGCAGCTATTTCAATATCAGAAGCCTGCCCTTGAGCCCCACTCAAAGGTTGATGCATATGAACTGTAGAGTTAGGTAATGCAAACCTCTTTCCCTTGGCCCCGGCAGTTAATAAAACTGTACCAAAACTTGCACACAAACCAACAGAAATAGTAGATACATCACAAGGAATATGCTGAATAGTGTCATATATAGCCATACCAGCGTATACCATTCCACCAGGTGAATTGATATATAGACTTATATCTTTATCTTGATCTTCTCTGGCCAGATATAGTAATTGAGCAACTATAAGATTAGCAATTTGATCATTAATAGGCGTTCCTAAGAAAATAATTCTTTCTTTAAGTAATAATGAATAAATATCCAATGCTCTTTCACCTCTGGCACCAGATTCAAAAACAGTAGGAATTATATTTTTGGTTAAATCAGTATTTGGCAAATCCATAATTATCCTTTTTGCATATATTTAATTTTATAAAACAATCAATGAAATAATAATATATAATTAATTCGAGTCATATATTATAACTTGATATGATCTATGTCAACATTAAATCATTATGATTTCAATGCAACATTCTTAATTTTTTCTAATAATTTTTCTCTTCTCAGAGAATATTTAATTTCATCAGATACCTGATCTTCAGTAAATTGCGGATTATTTTGCTGTTTTTTCCATTTTTCAAGCTCTTCTTTAATTTTTGATTCTTGAGCTTCTATCTCATAATGAGTCATTATCTCTTCAATAGCTAAAGCTCTCTTTATTCTATTTTCTGCAGCTACCTTTAATTCTTTCTCAAAAGTCTCTTCAGTTTGCTCAATTTGTTTTAAATAATCATCGAATTCAATTTTCTGGTTCTCGATAGTTTTCTTTTGTTGATCTATCAAAGCGCTAGTTTCTTGCTCAATCATCAATTCAGCAATTGTAAACTCAGAAGAATCAACAACCATTTTAATGTATTCATCCCATAGATCTTGATCCCATTTATTATTAGCTGTGGTTTGTAAATTAGTTTTAATTAATTTTTTCAATCCTTTTAAATCTTCCACATTTGGATCAACAATTTTCGCAAATGAATCATCAACCTCAGGGAGGTCTTTCTCTTTGATCTCATGTAATTTCACGTTGTATTCCGCAGTCTTGTTTCTATATTTTTCACTTAAATAATCCTCAGGGAGGTCAATATTAAATTTCTTTGTTTTATCTTTTTCCATGCCTGAAATTTTTTTCATTAGGCCGGGCATTTTAAGATTTTCTTCAAATTTCACATCTAGCAATAAGTCTATTGAAGAATGATTCATTATTTCCTCTCCATCTGCTTCACATTTAAAATCAATTGTGACCAAATCTCCCATAGATGCTTTTCTAGAGACTGGAGCCCAAGTCCCATTTTGATCTCTAATTTCATCAATTACTTTATTCACTTCTTTGGCAGATACTTTTTCTTTCTCAACATCAATTTTTATTTTTTCTACATTCAATAATTTCGTAATCGGTTTTAATGCAATTAAAGCTTCAAATTTTAATTTTGGTTGAAGATCCAAGACAGATATTTTTGGGGTAGAAAAAAATTCAATATTCTCTTGCTGTATTGCCTTATTGACTAAATCTGGAACTGCATACTCTAAAGACTCCTCAACAATCCCCTCTATTCCTACTATCTGTTCAATGATAGACATAGGGGCCTTACCTTTTCTAAAACCTGGAATCTTTAATCTATTGCTTAATTTAGTAGAGGCTTTCTTTAAATGATTATCTATTTCATCATTCTCAGCTTCAAGAGTTAGTTTCAATTGCTGATTTTCAACTTTACTTTTATCAATTTTCAACTTTTATCCTTTTCTTTATCTATACTTTTTATATTTAATTCCTTTTTTTGATTCTCTTCAATACGAGAAGGAGCACCCCATAATAAATCAGAAGCACTTTGAGTTTTCGGAAACGAAATTACATCTCTAATTGAATCTTCGTCAGAAAATATTGCGACGAGCCTATCAATCCCTAATCCCATTCCGCCATGAGGAGGAGCGCCATATTCAAATGCTTCAAGCAGAGATCCAAATCTTTCTTCTACCTCAGATTTTGAGTAACCGATTATCGAGAAAACTTTCTCTTGGGTCTTTCTATTGTGTATTCTTATACTGCCGGATCCTAGCTCAACACCATTACAAACTAAATCAAAAAGGTTTCCCATTACTTTTCCAGGATCTGAATCCATAAATTTTTCTGTTTCTTTTGTTGGAGATGAAAATACATGATGCATAGCTATCCATTTACCTGAATCTTTATCCATCTCAAAAAGTGGAAAATCTGTAACAAATAGAAAGTTAATTTTAGACTGATCAATTAATCCTAGGTCTTGCGCTAGCCTTTTCCTAAGCGAACCTAAGCATTCATTAACTTTGTCATTCTCGCCAGCAGAAATAAATATAATGTCTTCCTCAGATGCATCAAATGTTTTATATATTTCTTTAATATTTTCAGCATTCAAAAATTTAGCAATAGGAGATTTAACGTCCTGAATATTTAATTCAGAAATATCTTTAACATTCTCTAAAGATATAGGGATTACTCCACCACCACCCATCTCAATTACAAAATTATTTAATTCATCTATATAGCTTCTCTTAATTGAATCTGAATTTTTAAGAGAAATTCCTTTAATAGACCCTCCACTTTCTAAAACATTATTAAAAACTCTAAATTCTGTGCCAGATAAAATTTTATTTAGATTTCTTAATTCTAGTGAGAATCTAGTATCAGGTTTATCAGTGCCATATCTTTCAATAGATTCTTTATAAGTAATCCTAGGAAAAGGGTATGAGATCTCCTTGGATTGGTATTCTTTGGAGAGAAAATGATATAGATCCTCACAATTTGCTATTACATCATCTTGGTGAACAAAACTCATCTCAAAATCTAATTGTGTATGCTCAGGCTGCCTATCTGCCCTTAAATCTTCATCCCTAAAACATTTTGCAATTTGATAATACTTTTCAAATCCTGAAGTCATAAGCATCTGTTTAATCTGTTGAGGAGATTGAGGCAATGCATAAAATTCACCTGGATGAACTCTACTTGGAACTAAGTAGTCTCTTGCGCCTTCTGGCGTACTCTTTATCAGAATAGGAGTTTCAATATGCACAAAATCCTTATTGTTCAAGAAATTGCATATTGATAAAACCACGTCATTCCTCAACCTAATATTATTCTGCATCCTTGATGACCTTAAATCTAAAAATCTATACCTTAATCTTGTAGTCTCATCTATATTCTTAGAATTCACCTCAAAAGGAGGAGTTTTTGACTCATTTAATACATTAATTTCATTAGCATGAACCTCAATGTAACCTGTTGAGATATTAGGGTTTTCTGCTCCTTCTATACGCTTCTCCACTATTCCTTTTACCTGAACCACCCATTCAGTTCTAAAAGATGAAGCAATTTGGTGGTTAGAATTACTCTTGCTCTTATCAAACACAACTTGAACAGTCCCAGTAGAGTCTCTTAAATCAATAAACAAAAGGGATCCATGGTCTCTCCAAGAGTCTACCCAACCTGCTATGGTTATTTCGTTATTCTCTTGGTCAATTCCTATTTCTCCACATCCCCGTTCCTTGTACAATAAAAACTCCTACTTAACTACTTTATTTTCTTTGAAATTTTCCATAAGAAACTGATTATTAAAGATGCAAAAGTAAGTTTAACAAAATCACCAATTAAAAATGGATAAACAGCTTGAGACAATAGTTTGCCATTTTCTGGCCATGAAAAATCAAAAATTGATAACCATATTAAAGCTGGAATATATATAACTATATTAGCATAAATCATTGCCCATATAGACAAGCCAGCCCTAAGCCCACGAGTACTCAAAAATGATCCTAAAATCGAAGCAAAGAAAAACCCAATTAGATATCCTCCAGTTACGCCCATAAAATAATCTATTCCACCATTATGACCTTGAAAAATTGGTAATCCTAAAACTCCCAATCCAAGATAAACAGTTATTGATATCAAAGTAAGTCTCAATCCATAAAGAGATCCAAGCATCAAAATTCCAAAAGTTTGCAATGTAATAGGAACAGGATTATCAGGCAAAAAAAACTTAAATTGAGAAAGTAAATATTGAATTAAAACAAATCCAAAAACTAACAAAATAGAAACAACGCTTGATTTAGTATTTACAAAATTATCTATTAATGGGTCCTCTTTACTTAAATCACCAAATCCAATAATTCTTTCAAATAATTTGTTCCCTTTAATTTGAGTAACCATAATTAAATTCCTCTCTTAAGTACTTTTAAATTTACAAAGGTTTCAGTCTTTTTTACACCATCTATATTTCCCAAATCATAACTTAAGAATTTACCCAACTCTTCACTAGTAGGCAATGTTACCCAAGAAAAAATATCATAGCTTCCGGTTGTTCTTGCGACCCAAGTTGTATATTCATGATTTGAGATTTCATTAGCTGCATCATCTATCTTATCTGGATCAACTTGGATCCCAATTAATGCCTCAGAAAAATAACCATTTTTTTCGGGGTCAGGCACAGCATAAACATTAATAATGCCTTCCGATTTCATACGCTTAATTCTTCTTCTTATCGTGCCTTCACTGACGCCTAAATTTCTTGCCACTTTAGCATTGGATATTCTTCCATCTGTCTTTAATATATCTATTATTTTTTTGTCTAACTGATCCATGTCATAATCTCTTTATTAAAATAATATTATATTCTACGAATTTCGTTTGTAAATTATTTTATAAATTTAATATTTAATTTATCCTATTTATTTAATTTATTGTGTAAAATAATATTTAATCAATAGTTTGTTTGGAGAAAATATGACGACAGAAAATATAATTTCATTCACTGAAGCAGCAGCTTCTAAAATAACTGAAGTGCTTGAAGAGCAAGGTAATGATGAATCATATTTAAGAATTACACTTACCATGGGTGAAAATGGTGGGGCAGGTTATGAATTTGGCCTAGAAGATAAAGCTTCTAAATCTGACACAATAATTGAATCAAATGGTATAAAAGCACTCATTGATTCAGGTAGCGCTCCTTTAATTTCAGGGGCAAACATTGATTATGTTGAAGGAATGCAGAGGTCTGGATTTGTAATTTCTAATCCTAATATGCCATCTGGTGGTGGATGTGCTTGTGGTGGTGGTGGATGTGGATGTGGTGGCTAATTAGTTAGTTACTTTCGAAAGGTATTTGAAGATGACTTTTGTTATTACATCAACATGCTCAGGATCCCTTGATGGGGCTTGTGTAGATGTTTGTCCGGTGGATTGTATATACTCCAAAAAAGGAGATAATCATTTATACATTAACCCCGAAGAATGCATAGATTGCGCGGCATGCGAACCTGTATGCCCAGTTGATGCTATATTTCCAGATGATGAAGTTCCTGAGAACGAAAAAGAATATATATCCAAAGCAGAAAAGTATAAGTATGACGAATCTGAACCTGGATTAAATTTATAGGGTTATATTATTTTTGACATTAACAGAGCGTCATCAGGAGGATCTTTATAGTAATCTTTTCTAATTCCATCTATATCGAATAAAAAAGTTTTATAAAGTTTTATAGCAGCCTTATTCTTATTCGCAACTTCCAATATAATTCTTGAATTTACTTTTTCATTAACAAGAAACTCTGATAATAACAAAGATGCTACTCCCTTTCTTTTATGAGTCGAATCTACTGCGATAGATATTATTTCATGCAAATTGATAGTAAGTTTCAATGTCAATAAATATCCAACTATATCTTTTTTCTTGGAAGCTATAATAATTGTATAGTTGCTATTACCTATAAATTTTGAGAAATCTAATTTTTTTGTTAGTTCTTCAAATGACCTTAAATTAAGACTGTTTAACTCTGATACGTCACATTTATTGGCTTTTCTAATTTTTAGATTATTTTTCATGTAAAAGATGTTGTTTTCGCTATATTAAATAAAATATTATGTTTTACTGAAGCAACTTTCAAAAAAAGACATTCAGTGAACATTAAATCAAAACAATCACCTCTACATCTATCCGACCATTTAGGTGAACTAACGATTTTAGTTCGAATAATAAATATGTGCCTCTCATATAGAAAGTTAGTCATATTAGGTTTTATTGGGGTATTTGGTTTAATCTCATCTCAATTATGGTTGCCTTATTTATTAGGGACATCTGTAGACACTGCATATGGAAAAATAAATTCAGAATCTAAAGATTTCTCTTCATTATGGATACTTGCAATTTCAATTATTTCTGTAAGCGCATTAAGAGGGATTTTTGCATTTATTTTACAATTCAATGGAGAGAAAATTGCAAATAGAATTTCATCAGACTTGAGAAGCAAGTTTCATAAAAAACTTCAATCTCAAACTTATAAATACCATGACAGGATACATACTGGAAACCTAATGTCTAGAGGAATTATGGACATAGAAGGGGTGAAAATGTTTGTAACCACAGGATTATTTAGGACATTTGAAATAATCAGCTTAATGTTAGCTGGGTCATTCTTATTATTCAGAACAGATTGGCAAATTGGAGTTATTGCATTTGGCTTTATTATACCTGTGGCAAGCATAGCAACTATAAATAGATTAAGGCTGAGGAAAATATGGTTCAGGATTCAAAAAGAGTTTTCAGTTCTTAATACAAATCTTCAAGAGAACCTAATAGGAGTTAAAGTTGTAAGGGCATTTGGAGGTGAAAATTACGAAATAAAAAAATTCAATTTATCTCACCAAGATGTAACTGAAGACACAATTAAAGGTGTGAAAGTTGATGCTACTGGAACTAGCTTAATGGGATTCTTTTTTTTATTTATATGGGCATTAGTAATTTGGACTGGCGGTCATAAGGTAATTAATGGGAGTATGTCTATCGGAGATCTAACTCAATGCCTTATATATCTTGGCATGCTTCAAAGACCAGTAAGAATCGTTGGATTAATGGTAAATTCTTATGCAAGAGCAATCACATGTGGATTAAGACTTTTTGAAATTTTAGATTCAAAACCAAGAATTTCAACGAAGTCCAAAAAAAAGGAGATTGGCCTCATAAAAAAAGTTGCATTTAAAAATGTGGGTTTTAAATACTACAGAAAATCAAAAACTAATGATGTTGATGATATTAATTTCGAATTAAGTCCTGGAAAAATTATTGGATTGATTGGGCCTCCTGGCTCAGGTAAATCTACGATATCAAATTTAATACCAAGATTTTATGATGTTCTTGAGGGAGAAATCTTAATAAATAAAACTTCTTTAAAAAAAATAAGTCTAAAGCCTTTAAGAAGTAGAATTGGATTAGTTTCACAACATACATTCTTGTTTAATAGTACATTGAAAGAAAATATTGCATATTCAAATCCAGGATTAGATATTGAGAAGGTTATAGAAGCAGCAAAAATTGCTGATATTCATGATTTCATAGATAGTTTGCCTGAAAAATATGAAACTATGGTTGGGGAGTTTGGAGTTTCACTCTCAGGTGGCCAAAAACAAAGAATAGCTATAGCCAGAAATATTATTAAAAACCCAGACATATTTATATTTGATGATTCATTTAGTGCCCTTGATACAGCAACAGACAAATCCATTAGGGAAAGATTAATTCCTTTACAAAAAGAAAAAGCGACTCTAATAATTTCTCAAAGAATTAGTACCATTTCACACTGCGACGAAATATTAGTTATGGATAAAGGAAGAATTGTTGATAGAGGAAAGCATGAAGATTTAATTTCTAAAGATGGTATATATAAAACTATTTTTGAATTACAAAACCCTAAACTTCAAAAGATTAATCAATAATGGCCACAGAAATAAAAAAACAAGATAAAAAAGTAATAAATGCAATCCAAGAGGATCTAGAGCAGCTATCTTCATATGACGGAGCTGTAGCATCAAGATTTATGAAATACATAAAACCTTATAAGAGAAAGGCTTTACTTGGCATAATCTCCGTGATCTTATTTACTATAGCAGTTCTTTCTGTTCCTCTTATGGTGAAATTTACTATTGATAATGCAATCACAGAAAATAATGGAAATCTTTTAAATACATTGTTCATTGGATTAATCGGGTTTTCTATTATGCATTTTGCATCTAATTATGTTCAACAAAGAGTAATCAGAGAAATAGGAGAAAAAATATTATTTGATGTCCGGTCAGAGATGTTTACTCATCTGCAAAGATTATCAATGTCTGTCGCAGATAGAAGTAAATATGGCTCAATAATGTCTCGTGTCCTTGGTGATGTAGGTGCCCTGCAAGAATTATTCCAAGCTGGAGTATTTGCGATAGGAGATATGCTTACCCTATTGATTATAACAATAATTATATTCTCTTTAAATTGGTCAATGGCCTTGGGAATACTATTAATAATGCCTGTATTTTTAGGACTAAGAATATTCTGGCTACCAAAGGCAAGGAAAGCTTTTTTAAAGGCTAGAGCGTCTTCTTCAGTGGTTAGTGGAGTATTAAATGAGCATGTTAATGGAATAAGGGTTACCCAAAATATGATTAGAGAGGATGTAAATCAAGATCGTTTTGATGAAAGAGTAAGGGAAAATTTCAATGACATGAATGACGCTGCTAGATATGGTTCAGGAATCCATCCACCAGTAGAATTATTAGTAGGACTTACAATGTCATTGATTGTTGTTTTAGGGGGGTACCTAGTTTCTGGAGGCTCTGTAGAAATAGGAGTAATGATAGCTTTCTTGCTTTATGTTCAGAGATTTTTTGATCCTATTAGGTCGCTTACAATGCACTATAGTGTCCTTCAAAGAGCTATGGCTTCAGGTCATAGAATCTTTGAGCTATTAGATATCGAAATAGACATAAAGGATTCTGAAGGAGCTAAAGATATAATCGTTGAAAAAGGCTCTATTAAATTTAAAGGTGTTAATTTTGAATATAATTATAATGAGCCTATTTTAAAAGATTTAAATTTTGAAATTAAAGCAAAAGAAACAGTAGGTCTTGTTGGGCCTACTGGCTCTGGAAAAACAACTATAGCTAGTTTGATTCACAGATTTTATGAAATCAGAAATGGCAATATTTTAATTGATGATCAAGATTTACAGAAGGTAACTCAAAGTTCTTTAAGCGAAAATATAAGCATGGTGCTTCAAGACCCAATAATTTTCTCAGGTACTGTAGAAGATAATATTAAATACAAAGCGCGAGCTACCAGAGAAGAAGTTATAGAAGCTTCGAAATTAGTTGGGTCACATGATTTTATAATGACATTACCTAAAGGATACGACACTATCCTAGAAGAGTCAGGAGCTAATCTCTCTATAGGCCAAAGACAACTGTTAAGTTTTGCAAGAGCTCTATTATTGGACTCAAAAATATTTATCTTGGATGAAGCAACATCTTATATTGATAGCTATACAGAGAAGCAAATTCAAAAAGCATTGGACGCAGTTTTAAAAAATAGAACAGGCATAATAATTGCTCACCGACTCTCAACTATAAAAAATGCCGATAAGATCATTGTGCTCGATAAAGGTGAAATACAGGAAATAGGCTCACATAATGAACTATTAAATAATAAAGGATTGTACTGGAAATTGTGGAGCAATAACGAATCATCATTTGATGATTTAAATTAGAACATACTACCTTGAGAACCTTCTCCAGAAAGCTTATTGGAATTTTCTCCTAAATATCTTAATCCATCTAAAGTTACTTTTCTTCCTGAAGGAGTTCTTATGATAAATCCTATTTTGAGCAAATAAGGCTCAACTACATCAACTAAAGTTTGAGACTCTTCATTCAAAGTTGCAGCCAAAGCTTCTATTCCGGCAGGTCCTCCATTGTAGTTATTTGATAAAGTAATAAGGTATTGTCTATCAAGTCTATCTAGACCTTTTATATCTACTCCTTCTAACTCCATCGCATCAGAAGCTATAATTTTATCTAATTTTTTTTCATTATGATTGACCTGATGGTAATCTCTGACTCTTCTTAGAAGCCTGTTAGCAATTCTAGGAGTGCCTCTAGATCGTATCGCTATTTCTTTTGAAGAGTCTTGCTCAATAGAAACTCCTAAGATTCCTGAAGATCTATTTACTATCTCAGTTAACTCATCCTCTGAATAAAAATCTAGATGATAAGTTAAACCGAATCTGTCTCTTAAAGGCGAAGAAAGCATTCCAACTCTAGTGGTTGCCCCAACTAATGTGAATCTCTTTAATGGAAATGTTAAAGTTTTAGCAAAAGTTCCAGATCCAGTAATAAAATCAACTTTAAAATCCTCCATTGCAGAATAAAAATATTCCTCTACTCCTTTAGAAATTCTATGTATTTCATCTATAAAAAGAACATCTCCTTCGCCTAGGTTTGATAGTAGCCCCACTATATCTGCTGGCTTTTCTAAACTTGGGCCTGAAGTAACTACCAAATTCGACCCCTTCTCTTTTGCAATAACATGTGCGAGGGTTGTTTTTCCTAAGCCAGGAGGTCCATGAAATAAAACATGATCCATGGCTTCATTTCTAGCTTCTGAGGCTTGGATGGCTGTCTTTAGGCTCGTGACTATATTAATTTGACCAACATATTCATTTAATATTTTAGGTCTTAAGTCAGAAGAAATATCTTCAGCATTATCTTTTATTACCTCTTTATTCTCTTTATTATTATCTTCTGAATTATTATCAATTATTTTTTCTATTGCCATAATCTTTAGTTTTCTTGGGTAAATTTAAATATTTCTCTAATTATATCTTCAACATTTTCGCTTATCTCTGGCTTTTCTTTAAAAACTTGATTTATTTTATTCAAAGCATCAGATTCTTTAAATCCTAGTTCCACTAATATTTCTAAGGCACTATCTCTAATATTATATTCTTGACCTGAAGAAGATCCTGTGGTGCCAACTTCAGCAATAATTTCCATTAACTTCCCCTTAAGCGTAGCTATCATTTTCTGGGCTGCTCTTGATCCTATCCCTGGCATCTGGTTAAGAATGGTAGAGTCTTCATTTTCAATAGCCTGAGCAATAACTGAAACAGGGAAGATTAATGCTGAAACAGCTTTTAAGGGGCCTATTCCTTCAACCTGAATTATTTTCAAAAAAAATCTTTTCTCTAATTGATTAAAGAATCCAACTAGTAATGGTTTTGGTGATCTTTCAGTAGAGTGAAAATATATCTCTAGTGTTAATTTTTGACCAATATCTAATGAAGAATTCAATAATGAATCTAACACAAACACAGGCAATACAACTTCATATCCCACTCCAGAAACATCTAGTTCTATAGAAGAACTCTCTTTATAGATGTTTCGTAATTCACCTGTTAAAAAACTTATCATTAACTAATATTATATTTATTGAGGAGATTCTGACATCATCTTATGACATATTGCTGCTGCAAAAGCATCTGCCACATGCTCATTTTTTATTACTCCTTGATTTAACCTTAGCCCCATGCTCTTCATCATCTGCATTTTATCTGCCCTTCCAGATCCAGTTATCATTTTTTTTATTTGGGTCGCTTGATAATGAAATACAGGGGCATTATTTAAAGATGATACGGCACAGGCAACGCCTCTAGCATGCCCCATTACTATTGCTGTTTTTAAATTTCTATACCTAGAATGCAAATCTTCAATTGAAGTAATTTGAGGGTTAAACTTCTTATAAATTTGATCCAAGTCCTCAAATATTGAGCCTAATCTAATGTGTAAATCATCAGCAGAGTCTGTTTTAATGACCCCGCCTTCAACAATTACTTCTTTCTGTTCGACGAAATCTACAATTCCGTAACCTGTAAATCTAAGACCTATATCTATTCCAATAATTCTTTGCACAATAAAACTTGAAATTAAACTAATATCCTATTTTTACCCCTGATAACTATCAATTTAGATAAAAAGTATGCCAAATTTGTTGAAAATATCTCTATAATCTGTACAATTCATTTATCAAAAATTAATAAGTAAAGAAAATGGCTCCGTTACCAAAGAAAAAACATTCAAAAGCTAGAACACGAAGAGGTAGGGCTCATATGGGTCTAAAATCACCTCAGTTAGTTAAATGTCCTTCATGCCCAACATTAATTAGACCTCATCATGCTTGTCCAAAATGTGGTATTTATAAGAACGAATATTATGTAGATGCTCCCACATTAGAAAAAAAACAAGTTAATTTTGCAACAAAATAATTATGATTGAATTTAATAAAAATACAGCTGTTGTTTTTCCTGGTCAAGGATCTCAGATGGTAGGAATGGGAGCTGATTTATATGAAAGTTCAAAAGAAGCTAAGAATATATTTGAAGAAGTTAATCAAACTCTAGATAGAAATTTGTCTGACATAATCTTTTCAGGCTCTCAAGAAGAGCTTAATAAGACCGAAAATGCACAGCCTGCTATTACAGCCACTTCATTAGCTTGTTTGGCAGTTTTCAAAGAGAAATACCCTGAATTTGAGCCCAATGCTACAGCCGGACATAGCTTAGGTGAATACACTTCACTTTGTGCTTCTAAATCTCTATCAATATCAGAAACAATTAAGCTTGTTTCCGAAAGAGGCAGGTTAATGCAGATAGCTTGCGATAAAAACCCAGGTGGCATGGTTGCTTTGATTGGAATGGATATTCAAACAGTTGAGGAGGTATGCAGGGAGGCCGGAGCATATCCTTCAAATATAAATAGTGAGCAACAAATTATTATTAGTGGAGATAATGATTCGCTTGCAATTGCTGTAGACCTTGCAAAAGCAAGAGGAGCAAAGAAGGCAATAAGATTAAGTGTAGGTGGGGCCTTCCATTCAATATTAATGGAGCCTGCAAGAGACAGTTTGATTGATTTTATTGAAACTCTGGACTTCAAGGATCCTGATATTCCATTAATAGGAAATGTTAATGCTGAACCGCTTACGTCATCTGAGGATATTAAAAATGAACTCATCGACCAACTGATGTCGTGCGTACAATGGAATGACACGATTAAATATATGTCTGCTAATGGATATGATCAATTTATTGAATTTGGTCCAGGCAAAGTTCTTTCAGGTCTAATAAAGAGAATAGATTCTAATTGCTCTACAAACAATGTAGATTCATTAAAAGCATTAGAAGATTAATTAATCAAGGAACTTAAAATAATAGCAGAAGAACAAAAAGGATTAATAGGGTCTAAAGACATTGAGTCAGTTGAAGAATACCCAATAGATATCCCTCTAAATAAAACTCAAATTAAAAGAAAGTTAATGCTGCAGGTTTTATATTATCTTGATGTGACTAATGATAAGGATCATACCTTGATTGGCACTGCAATAGAAAAGAATAGTAATGAATTAACTGACAAAGAAATAGATAAGTCAACAAAAATGGGTATAAAAATATTTGAGGATAAAGAAATCTTAGATCATGTAATCCAATCATTTGCAGAACAATACCCCATAAATCAATTATCAGTCATTGACAAAAGTTTGCTAAGATTGGCTTTTTGGGAAGTAAAAAATAATAATTTTAAGGGCAGTGAAAAGCAGTTAGTTGAAGATTTTGAAAAATTAGGTTATCTTTTCGGTTCAGATAACTCTAATAAATTTATTAAAGGAGTTATTAAATCTTTAATGAAAAAAATAAAGAAAATTGAATTAGGAAACAAGCGAAAGAAGGGTAAAAATGGCGACAATTGAAGAAAGATTATATGAAATTATCGCAGAATCTCTCTCTGTGAATATTGACGATATTAAATCTGATTCATCTTTTATTGATGACTTAGATGCTGACTCGCTAGATGTAGTTGAAATGATAATGGCAATGGAAAGTGAATTTTCTACAGATGACAATGATCTAGAAATATCTGATGAAGAGGCAGAGAATATAGTAACAGTGGCTGATGCTCTAGCATTCTTGGATAAAAAAGGCATATCTGAATAGATTAAAATTATACTAATTTAACTAAACTCTAATTGATTTCTGAGTTCTATTTACTTACAGTAACAGTAGAACAATTAATATAGGTAATATGAATAGAATTAGAGCATTTTGCACCAAAAACAGAATATATGTTTCCTCAGCAATTTTAACTTTATCAGTACTGATTGCGGTTCTTCAAATAGAGATATTTTCTAGCGGATATTTAAAAGTAATTTATCAACCTTTCTTGGTTAATTTGCTTGGCGCATCATTTGCTCTGATATTGTTATGGATCATTTTCTCTACCTTCATTGCCTTATACTCAGATATATTATCTAAGAAAAAGGCAAAATTTTATATAATTATCATCCCATTAATAATTATCTTAGAAATATCTTCAATACTCAGCTTTCTTACGTTTAACCCAGATGGAGCTTTTCCATCATCTTATGGAGGCTTATTAGGTGAATACATAATTAAATGGCCGACTAAATGGGATAGATATACACCTACATTTTTAAATTATTCGACAGGAATATTAAGATTAATTTTATTGAATATATTAATTTTAACTATACTTTTTCCTAAAAACTCTTTAAATCAATTTAAGAAGTTAATAAGTTTGCTATTAATATCATTTAAATCAATACCATTTAAATCTAAAATCCAAAAAACTCCTGAAAATCCTAATGATTACAATAATCTAAGTTCTAATGAGCAAGAAATTGATGAAATTATTCCGCAAAACAATATAGAATCTTTTGATGATGATTTAGCCTCTCAAGACTTCTCTCCAGTTAATGATAATATGCTAAGTCACACATTCAATCCAAACATAACTGAGAATTTAAAATGGGAGTTACCAGACAAAGAAATTCTTGCCTCGATTGAATCAGAAACACAAAGTGAAAATGAAATAACTACGAAAAAAGATTTAATTGAGAAAACATTAAGTGAGCATGGAATAGAGGTATCAGTTGATCAGGTTAAATCTGGACCAACTGTAACCATGTATGGACTTGCCCCTGGTTACGGAAATTCAAAAAGAGTGAGAGTAGATCATATTCTAGCTAGAGAAAAAGATCTTGCACTAGCGCTTGCATCTCAAAATATTAGATTCCAATCTCCTGTACCAGGAGAATCATTAGTAGGTATAGAGATACCTAACTCCAAAACATCCGCTGTTGGACTGAAAGATTTAATTTTCAGCAAAAAAAATGAGCCTTTTGACAAATATACTCTTCCTATAGCTTTAGGGACAGGGAGTGATAATCAATCGCTATATTGTGATCTCGCAAAATTACCGCACTTATTAGTAGCTGGAGCAACAGGTTCTGGAAAAAGTGTGTGTATAAATTCAATCATTGCTGGCTTTTTAATGAAAAAGAATCCTGATGAGATTAGATTAATAATGATTGATCCAAAAAGAGTCGAGCTAACTCCATATACAGGCATACCGCACCTATTAACTCCACCAATAGTTGAGTCATCTGAAGCAATAGTAGCTTTAAAATTAATGGTAGAAGAAATGCAATTTAGATTTAAGCAGCTTGAAGAAGATAATTCAAAAAATATAGCAACTTATAACGAAAAATCTGCAAAAAAGAATAGAGTAAAAATGCCTTATATAGTTGTTATAGTTGATGAGTTAGCTGACTTAATGCTAACTGCATCCAGTGAGGTTGAAAAATTATTAGTTAGGTTAGCTCAGCTAGGCAGAGCTACAGGAATACATTTAATTGTAGCAACCCAAAGACCTTCTGTAGATGTAGTTACTGGACTAATAAAAGCAAATTTTCCTAGTCGAATTTCATTTTCTGTTACCTCACAAATTGATTCTAGAACAATAATTGATTCTCCTGGTGCTGAAAAATTATTAGGGAAAGGCGATATGTTATTTGTGCCAATTGATAACCCATCACCAAAAAGAGCTCAAGGTATTTTTATATCAGATAAAGAAATTGAATCAATAGTACAGCATTGGAAAAATCACAAAATTTATAATCCGCTAAAATATCTTGATTTAGAAAAAATGGTAGATATCTTCTCAGAAGAAGAAGTTGAGATAAATTCTGAAGATTCTTTGATTTTACAGGCACAAAATTTAGCCAGAGGTCAGAGAACTCTCTCAACTTCATTCTTACAAAGAAGGCTAAGGATAGGATATCCAAGAGCTGCAAGACTAATGGATGAGCTAGAAGACCAAGGTGTAGTAGGCCCAGGTGATGCTGGAAAGGCAAGAGAGGTTTTATAATATGATCTTTGAAGAAGAGACGATCTTTGATGATAGTGCTGATGAGATATCTTGTTTTAAATGCAATAAGGACCTAGAAAAATCTTCAGACTATAAAAATTACAGAATTTGTCCTTATTGTGATTTTCATTTTCATATGTCTGCAAGAGAAAGGATAGCGTCCATAGCAGATAAAGGTACATTTACTGAAATATTTAACAAAATTACAACTTCATATGACGAAATATCCAAAGAGGAAATTGAATCATATGACGAAAAAATTAAAACTGACCAAGACAGAACAGGTCTTAACGATGCAGTATTATGCGGAACTTCTAAAATAGGCAGTCAAGAAGCAATAATAATAGCGCTTGATTTCGGTTTTTTAGGAGGAAGTATGGGATTAATTGTTGGAGAAAAAATTGCACTTTCCTTAGAAATGGCTACCAAGAGGAAATTGCCAGTAATAACTCTAATTAATAGCGGAGGAAGCAGGATACAGGAAGGCGTAATGTCTTTAATGCAAATGTCTAAAACCGTAGCTGCAGTAAATGATCTAAAGAATGCTAATCAGCCTCTAATATCAATTTTGAGCAATCCTTCAACAGGGCAGGTTATGGCAAGTTTTGCAGCTCTTTCTGACATTATTATAGCTGAACCAGGTGCACATATTGGTTACTCCCCATATAGAAAACTTAAAGAAATGACTGGAAGTATTGAATCAGATAAGTATCTCTCTGAGGACTTTCTAAATTCTGGATTTATTGACAATATAGTCCCAAGAAATGATCTTAAATTTGAACTAACCACATTATTAAGTGTTTTGAAACCAACTTTTACCCTTAAGAAAAAAAGTACCCATAGAATTAGTTCAGAAATAGATTATAAAGAAATTAGTGCATCGAATTCAGTTCAACTATCTAGGAAGATAAAAAGACCGAAATCGGTTGATTATATCTCAAGAATATTCAATGAATTCACCGAATTAAATGGAGATAGGTCTGGAGGCAATGATACTTCTGTAAAAATAGGTTTAGGCAAGATATCAGGAGAACCAGTGATTTTAATTGCTCAACATAGGGAAGTCTTAACAAAGATGTCTTCTAATAATGTCTCTAGGAACTATAATAATAAAATAATTCCTTCAGGATTCAGAAAAGCTTCAAGAGCATTAGATATAGCTCAAAAATTTAATATTCCCTGCCTATGTATAATTGACTCTGTCTCTCCAGAATTATCATTAAAGTCAGAATATGATGGTCTTGCTTTTTCGATTAGTGAATTAATTTCAAAAAAATTAAATTCAGAACATCCTATAGTTTCAGTAATAATTGGAGAAGGAGGGAGCGAGACTGCATTAGCATTTTCTATAGCTGATTCAGTAATGATGTTAAAGAATTCTATTTTTACTCCACTAAGCCCTGAAGAAGCGGCTAAAATAAAAACTGGAGATAAGAGAAAAACAAATGAGATTTTAAAAACTATGAAATTGACTTCTCTGGACTGCTTAGATTTAGGTATTATAGACAAAATTATTGACGAACCAGAAGGTGGGGCTCATAGAAATCATGACGAATCTGCAAGACTATTAAAAGAATCTGTTTTAGAAGAGATAATTTCTATAAGAGACACATTCCCGAAAACGTTATCCAGAAGAAGAATAAAAAAATTCAGGAAAATGGGTGAATATTCTCAAAAATATAAACCTGCTTTGACAGAAGAAATGAGAATATGGAGAACTGCTTTGACGGCAGGTGTTTCTAGCTTAAGAAATAAGTCTAAATCAAAGGATAAATAAATCTCTTCAAGGCATATGAAACGCCATCCTCGTTAATTGACTTTGTAATGAAACTGGCATGTTTTTTAATTTCATCGCTCGCATTACCCATTGCTATTGAATTTTTGCAATTTTTAATCATAGAAATATCATTCATGCCGTCACCAATAACAAATGTTTTTTCTTCATATAGATTATAGAAATCAATAAAATGCTTTAATGATTTATCCTTGCCGGAAAGTTCATTATGATAATTCAAAAAATTATTCCCATTTTCATCTATAGATTTCTGACTTATTGTATCTTGTAATATGCCTAATCTAGAATTAAACACATCCAAATCTTTTTCTCTTTTAGATGAAACTACTATTGAAGAAATATTAGTTAAATTTTCAGGCGAATTCACCAATGTAACTCCATCAGACACAACAAGATAACTAAAATTAGATGTGCTAATTTCATTTAAGATCATCTCAGCTGATCTATGATTTATAAGATTTTGAAAAATTAATTCTCCACTTCTTCCGTCTATAGCACTACTACCATTCTCACCATATTGAGGACCATAAAGATCTAATAGCTTGGAGAATTTAAATACATCTTGTGGTCCCCTGCCAGTTGCAATAGAAATAGGCATGATGTCTTTTAATTTTTTTAAATCAACAATTACTTTATGTGAAATGAAATCATTCTTATTTAGAATAGTTCCATCCAAATCAATCAATAACCCTGATTGAAAAGTATCTTTTTTAAAATTCATAAAAAAAATTCCTAATAAATTACAATAATGAAATATAATTATATTAAATATAAAAAAGTGACCAATAACAATGACCGACAAATTAATTATAGAAGATAAAGAATTTAAATCCAGATTATTTATAGGGACTGGAAAACATAGAACTTTAAGTGAATTAGAAAAATATATTTTATCTTCTGAATCTGAAATGATAACTGTTGCAATCAGGAGATTAGATCTAGAGAATAAATCTAATGATAAAGATTTATTGCAACTCCTAAAAGAATTAAAAATAAGCATACTGCCTAACACTGCGGGTTGTAAAAATTTATCCGAAATAATCCTAACTTGTGAACTTGCCAGAGAGCTAACCGAAACAAACTGGGTTAAGCTTGAGGCCATATTAGACAAAAAGTATTTACTTCCTGACCCAATCATGACACTAGAGGCCGCCACTTCATTAATTGGCAAGGGCTTCAAGGTATTGCCATATATCAATGCAGATCCTGCCTTAGCAAAAAGATTGGAAGATATAGGTTGTGCTACTGTAATGCCTTTAGCATCACCAATTGGTTCTGGAAATGGCATAAAGAATCTAGAAAGTATAAAAATAATTATTGATCAGGCCAAGATTCCTGTTGTAGTGGATGCTGGAATAGCTGTACCGTCTGATGCCTCTAAAATGCTAGAAATAGGCGCGGATGCTGTTCTTGTAAACACAGCTATAGCCCAAGCTTCAAACCCTTCCATGATGGCTAAAGCATTTAAATTAGGTGTAGAAGCAGGCAGGAATTCTTATATAGCAGGAAGAATTGAGTCAAAGCCTATCGCCTCTCCAAGTTCTCCAGAAATAAATTTAATAGATATATAAGATAGATAGAGTGTTAAAGAAAAAATCAATAACTTTAATTACTAACACTACAATTCTTAGTCAATCTAAAACAATTAACTTAGTTAAAGAAATTCTGCCATGCGGCCTCCAAAGAATTCAAATTAGAGAGAAATCAATGCCTGAAAAGATACTGGAAAAATTTGTATTTAAATTAAGAGAATTAACATTAGGAAAATGCGAGCTAATCTTAAATGGATCAATAGAATTGGCTAATAAATATCAATGTGATGGAGTTCATATACCAGACAAAGGAATATCTGAAGAGCAAATGGAAGGTGATATTTCTGGATTAATTATCGGTAGGTCAATCCATGAGAATTATAAAAAAGAAAATGAATTGGAAGATTTTTATGATTATGTTCATCTAGGGCCAACATTTAGAACAGAAACCCACCCAACATATTCCCCGCTAAGTCGAAATAAAATCAAAAAAATATGTGAAATCAATGGATTGTCAGTTATATTAGTTGGAGGTATAAATACTTATAATTTAGATAATTTAATAAATTACAAAATTAGTGGGATTGCTGTCATGCGCAATCTGCTATTAAGCAAGGATCCAGAGTCTACATATATAGATCTAGCACAAAAATTAAATGAATCAATATAAAAATAACATCACGGTATTCGTAAATGGCAAAGAAAATTCAATTCCATTAAATAGCACTATTAATGACATGTTAAAAACTTTAAAGATTAAGAATCTTTCTATTGCTATTGCTATAAATAGAGCCGTTGTTCCAAAGAAAGAGCACGATACATTCATTATAGAGGACAATTCTTCTATAGAAATAATTAACGCTGTTGGCGGAGGATAGATAGTATGTTTAATGTAATCAATTCTGATAACCTTTAATTCTTTAAGAGGCAAATATAATGAATAATAATAAAATTCTAGAGAAGATAAGAAAAAAAGAAATAGCTAATGTTGTTAGCATCAAATCTGAAAATTTAGATGTAATAGAATACGCATCAAGATTAAATTATGACGCTATACATCTAGACGCAGAACATGGATCTTTTTCTGTCGATTCCATAGAAAGAATATGTCAGTTAGCCATCTCATGTGACTTAACTGTTACTGCTCGTATCCATAAAGTATCGAAGGCAGAAATTAATTTATTCATTGATAGAGGCGTGCAAGGAATAATGGGCCCTCATGTTGATACATTTGAGGAAGCAAAACTGCTAGCAGATAGTTGTTTATTCCCTCCTCTCGGCAAGAGATCTTGGGGTGGAGGAAGAGGTACAGAATTTGGAGAGCTCTCTTTTATGAACGAACACAACAATGTTTCAAATAAATTAAGTTATGCTGATTGGGCTAATAATAACATGGATCTCACAATTCAAATTGAATCTGTAAAAGCTGTAGAAAATTTAGACTCAATTTTGGAAGAAAAAAGAATTAATAGAATTGCATTTGGGCCACATGATTTAGCTGCAGATTTAGGATTTCCAGGCGAACCCAATCACCCTAAGGTATTAGAGACTCATAGTAAAATAGAAAAGGTAGCAAGAAAAGCTGGCAAACTAATGGTAGGTGACTACGTGAATTCAATTAGATTTGAGGAATCTGCAGTAGAAATGTTGAGTAAATTTAAGAACTAATGACAACTTCTAAAAAAAAGGGAATAGAATTAAGAGAAGGCATCACTCTTTATAGGTCTACAAAAGGAATTAGGTTAGAGAAAAATATTGAAAATAATAATTTAATTTCAGAAATTAAATTAAATGCCATTAATGGTTATAAATTATCTTCTAATAAAAAAGATAATTCTCAAGCAATCTGGGCAATTGCAGGATTTTTATTAGCCATATTGGTTTGGCAATTATCATCAGTCCCAATTATATCTATTATAGGTTCAATAATTTTAGTATTGGTGTCTTTATTCTTATCTTTAGACTATATATTCGCTAAAGCTAAGATATCATTAATCTTATACATAAATGGTAAAGATTTTATAGAAGAAATAGAACATGAAAATATAGATGAAATTCAGAGCTTTCTTAGTACATTAAAGATATCTTAATAATTTAAAACTGAATATACATTTAAATTATCTTCCTGATCTAATAAATTAGCCCTGAAGTTTTCAACCACAAATGATGCAACCATTGCTCCATTATCTGTGCACAACTTCTTTTCAGGAATATACACTGGTAGATTTGATTTTCTGACCATTTCTTCTCTAAGCCAAGAGTTGGCTGCAACACCTCCGGTCAATACTATACCTTTGCAATTAAATTTTATTGATGCTTCAATGGTTTTTTTTGTTAATACATCTACAATTGCTTCCTGGAAAGTGTTAGACAATTTTGATATTTTCTCATCTACCAGAGGTGATTCTGAATTAGACAAATTTAAAAATGCAGTTTTCATTCCACTGAAACTAAAATCATGTGTATCATTCATGTATGCTCTAGGAAATTTATAACTATCTTGAGAGAACATGGCCTTCTTATCAACTTCTGGGCCTCCTGGGAATCCTAATCCCATTAATCTTGCAGCTTTATCAAATGCCTCGCCCGCAGCATCATCTCTAGTACGACCTATTAATTCAAATTGAAAATTGCTATCTAATTTAACTAAATCGGTATGCCCACCAGATACTATAAGGCACATCAAAGGAAATTCATTAGGAACTTCGTAAGTTTTGCCTGTTTCTTTATCTTCTTTTATCCATGCTGCAAACACATGAGCTTTAAGATGATTTACGCCAATTACAGGCTTAGAAATAGAAATCCCTAAACCTTTTGCATAATTCACACCCACGATCAAAGATCCTATTAATCCAGGGCCATTTGTGACTCCAATAAGATCAACATCACCCAATTCTGCTCCAGATTTTTCAATAACTTCGTCTATGACTTTGTCTATATTTAAAATATGTTGCCTAGACGCAAGTTCAGGAATTATTCCTCCATGCGGTCCATGAATTTTATTTTGAGAAACTATAATATTTGATAAAAGATGATTTTTCTCATCAATTAAACTAGCTGAAGTTTCATCACAAGATGTTTCAATGCCTAAAACTAACATAATTAAAGTTAATATTCGTTACTATTAAGAGATTGTTATTGTATAATCAAAATATATTAAAAATAAAGGAAGGTGGAAATAATGTCAGAACAATTTCCAAGTTGTAATAAATGTGATAATCCTGATGCTGTGCTGGTACCATTATCTGACTTTGGTGGAGGTGGCGCACCAATACACTATAAAGCTTGGGTTTGCACAAATGAAGAATGCGGATTCAATTTAAAAATCAGAAATGGCGATGTGCTTGTAAATGAAGTTATTTCAGATGGCTCTCAAAGAGAGAGAAGAGATAGATAAAATAATAAGGAATGGTTTCTATTTCATTTCAGAAAGCAAGCTTTCTATTTAATAAAAGGTTTCTGAAACTATTAATTGTCTTTTCGATAGTTGATTGTATTTTCCAAATAAGTTTAGGTGGGTTTGTAAGAGTAACAAGCTCAGGATTAGGTTGCCCTGACTGGCCATTATGCTATGGGAAAATAATCCCTCCTATGAATTATCACACTCTCATAGAATGGGGGCACAGAACAAGTGGAGCAATACTAGGTTTGTCTATATTAATGATTAATTTATTTGTGTTTTTGTATCAAAGAAAAAATAAATTATTATTAATTATGTCTTTCACAAGTCTATTTCTAGTTATATTGGTTGGAGGAATAGGAGGTGCAGTCGTACTAACTGAATTAGAGCCATCCTTAAGAACTCTGCATTTATTCTTGGCTCAAATAATAATTTTTACTTTAGGAATATCATTAATTTCTTTATACATTCCGAACGATGCATCATATAAAGATATGTGGATTTTAGATAAGTATTCAATAATAGTTGGGATAGTAGCCATAACAATAATTATGGCTTTGTTAACAGGCTCATACGCAGTATGGAAAGGCGCAGGAACAGTATGTTCTTCTTGGCCTTTATGCACTTCTGGATCTATTCTTCCTAAATCTGGATTAGGATGGATACATATGATACACAGAATAACATCATCTTTAGCTGGGATACTTGGATTTTATGCGTTCTATATTATATTAAGAAACCATTTTGGAAAATCAATAATGATAATATCTGCTTTTTCATTATTAATGATAATTACACAAATAATTCTGGGAGCCCTAAATCCTTGGACTAAATTTGAAATATGGGCAAGAGTATCTCACTTAGGTATATCAAGCGTATTATGGGGCTCAGTATCTACTTTATTTTGCCTTTTAACCTTAGATATATTTAGAACAAGGATAAAAAATTGAGTATTGAACAATACATAAAAGACTATACAACTTTAACTAAACCCAAAGTTAATCTTCTTTTAGTAATAACAGCTCTATCAGCAATCTTTCTTGCGAGTGATAATTTACCAAGCCTGCAAGTTTTAGTAGCTGTTATAGTTGGTGGAACTTTGGCTTCTGGGGGGGCTGGCGCAATAAATCATTCAATTGATAAAGAGATTGACAATACAATGAAAAGGACATCTAAAAGACCAGTTGCGGGAGATAGGATAAGCAGAACTAATGCATTAATATTTGGAATAACTTTAAATATTCTGAGCTTTCTACTTTTATTCTTTTTAACTAATCTATTAGCTGCCCTAATGGCTATATCAGGAACTTTATTTTATGTATTGATTTACTCACTTTGGCTAAAGAAAAAAACTATCCATAATATAGTTATTGGAGGAGCTGCTGGTTGCTTCCCCCCTTTAGTTGGTTGGTCAGCTGTTACAGGAAATCTATCATTATCTGCATGGTACCTATTTGCTATAATTTTCTTTTGGACTCCGCCTCATTTTTGGGCTTTGGCAATGCTAATGAAAGATGATTATTCTAATGCCAAAATACCAATGTTACCTTCAGTTGTAGGTATTGATGCTACTTTTAAACCTATGATGCTGCATACAATTACCTTAGTATTACTCACACTAACTATGGCATTTATTAACGATAAGTTAGGTTTGATATACTTAATATCCTGTTCAATCATAGGAATTTACTATATTTACATCACATTCAAAATCTCAAAAGAATACACTAGAGAGCAAAACCTTAAAGTATATAAATTTTCTTTGCTGTATATGATGGTATACAGCTTTATCGTTATAGCAGATTCTTTAATTTAGATCAGATTTAACTTCTTCTACTATTTTTTCAAAAGCACTAAAATCATTAAAAGCAAGCAAAGATAGAGATTTTCTATTTAATTCTATATTAGACTCTTTCATTCCATGAATTAATTTTGAATAACTTATCCCGCATTTTCTAGCAGCTGCATTTACTCTGGTTATCATTAAAGATCTCTGGTCTCTTTTTTTAGATCTTCTGTGCGCAGTGCTATAAGCTAAGGCATGAATAAGGGACTCTTTAGCTACTTTAAATCTTCTATGCCTAGATCCAGCATGCCCTTTTACACTATCTAAAATTTTCTTATGTCTTCTATGGGTAGTGTACCCACCTTTTACTCTAGCCATCTTACCGCCTAATTAATTTTCTTATTCTTTGCCCAACTGCCTCATCCAATAATACTTTAGCACCAAAAAGTCTTTTTGTTCTTTTTGATTTCTTTCTTCTAAGGTGACTTTTCATACCTTTGGATCTCATTAATTTTCCATTAGCACTTAATTTAAATCTTTTAGCAGCACCTTTATGTGTTTTCATTTTTGGCATTATAACTCCATTTAATAGTCTATTTTGGCGCAAGAATTATGCTTAAAGTTCGCCCCTCCATGCTGGGAGCCTTGTCTATCTCAGATAGATCTTTTAAATCTAAGTATAATTTTTTTAATATATCTACACCTAAATCAGGATAAGCATTTTCTCTACCTCTAAGCATCAATGATATTTTTACCTTATTTCCTTCTTTTAAAAATGTTTCTATTTGTTTTCTCTTAGAATCAATATCGTGTTGACTAATTCTCATTCTCAATCTCATTTCTTTCAATCCAATTTTAACTTGAGATTTTTTTGCTTGTTTAAGCTTTTTTGCTTGAGAAAATTTGAATTTTCCGTAGTCCAATATTCTGCACACTGGAGGATTCTGATTAGGCCCAACCTCAACTAAATCTAAGCCTTGTTCTTGTGCTAGTCTAATAGCGTCATTCAAAACTAAAACTGTTGAGTCTGAGCTCTGATCTATAGAGCTTCCTAAAACTATTCTCACTTTTTCAGCTCTTATTCTCTGATTAATTCGATAGTCTTTTTCAGTATTCTTATTCTTTTGTATTGCAGGTATTGATTCTCCTATACTTGTTCGAATCACTTATAACTGCGAAATCTTAGCACCTTTTGCGCAAAAAGGTCAATCATAAGTACTGTTAATTTGTCTTTACAATCAATCGGTGTACAATCTTAGCTTATTCAAATTAAAAATATAATGCTTTATGTTAAAATTATAAATAATGGGTAATCAAAGAAAAAATATGTTAATTTATCTTGCTGTAATCAGTGTGGTTATAGCAGGATTTTTCCTTCTTTTTGATAATGGGCTTAACAGTTCAGAAGAAATACCTATGTCCTCATTAATCGCTCTGACAGAAAATCCGCCTATAGGTCAAAGAGTAAATATAATCGTAAAAGGTGATGAATTAGAAGTAAAAATGGGAAATGACAATTATACTTCTAGAAAAGAGCCAGGGAGTAGCATATACCAAATTCTTCAAGAAGCTGAAGTTAATCCTGCAAATTATGAAGTAGAAGTAGAAGGCTCAAGCGGATTGGGAGGAATCTTTTCAATACTACTTAGTTTTCTGCCTCTAATATTATTTGGAGGGATCTTAATTTTTATGATGAGACAAGCTCAGGGCGGAGCCAACAATGCCATGGGTTTTGGCAAAAGCAAAGCAAAGAGATTCGTTGGTGCTAAAGCAACTGTTACTTTTGCTGATGTTGCGGGTGTAGCTGAGGCTAAGCAAGAACTAGAAGAGGTAGTTGAATTCTTAAAAAATCCAGAAAGATTTTTGGCATTAGGTGCAAGAATTCCAAGTGGCGTATTATTGGTTGGTCCTCCAGGAACAGGTAAAACACTGATAGCAAGAGCTGTTGCTGGTGAAGCTGGAGTCCCTTTCTTTTCTATTAGTGGCTCTGAATTTGTTGAAATGTTTGTAGGTGTAGGTGCTTCTAGAGTTAGAGATTTATTTGAACAAGCAAAGAAACACTCTCCTTGCATCGTTTTTGTTGACGAGATTGATGCTGTAGGTAGGCATAGAGGAGCAGGTCTTGGTGGAGGTCACGATGAAAGAGAACAAACTTTAAATCAAATTTTGGTTGAAATGGATGGCTTTGATAATTCTTCAAATGTTATAGTTTTAGCATCAACTAATAGACCAGATATTCTGGACCCTGCATTACTTAGGCCTGGAAGATTTGACAGAAGAGTTGTGCTTGATAATCCAGATATATCTGGAAGAAAAGCAATACTTGAAGTTCACTCTAAAGGCAAACCTTTAGAAAAAGAGGTTGAATTAGAAAAAATTGCCAAACAAACTCCAGGTTTTAGTGGAGCTGATTTAGCGAATCTTGTAAATGAGGCCGCAATCTTAGCTGCTAGGAGAGGAGCAAAAAAAATAGGTTTAGCTTCTCTGGTTGAATCTATTGACAGGGTTATTGCAGGTCCAGCTAGAAAAAGTAAAGTTATAACCGAAGAGGAAAGAGAAATAACCGCATTTCATGAAGCTGGTCATGCCGTAGTTGCACATAATATACCGGCAGCTGATCCTGTACATAAAGTTTCTATAATATCAAGAGGTCAGATGGGAGGATACACAAGATATCTTCCTGAAAAAGACAGATACCTACAGACTAAATCCCAATTTAAAGCATATATAGCCGCAGCAATGGGAGGGAGAGTCGCAGAGAAATTAAAATTTGGCGAAATAACAACTGGCGCTAGTAATGATATACAAGTGGCTACCAACATGGCTAAAGAAATGGTTACTACATACGGGATGAGTGAAAAACTTGGATTAAGATCATATGGAAGAAAGCAAGAGACTATTTTTTTAGGTAAGGATGGCACTGAGCAAAGAGATTATAGTGGAAAAACTGAAGAGGTTATAGATCAAGAAATAAATTCATTACTAGATGAAGGTGAAAAAGAAGCTGAAAAAATTCTTAAGAAATGTTCTGACCAAATGGAGAATCTTGCAAAATACCTATTAGCCTATGAGACAATTGATGAAGCAGAATTAGTGAAATTGCTGGCGGGAGAAGATGTGACTCCTCCTCTAGTGGGTGAGACACTTGCTCATTCAGGTGATCAACCTAATTCTAAATCAAAGAATAGTGAAATTCCTCCATCTGATATAGAGCCTCAAGCAAACTAATGAGTAAAATTTCAATCTCCTCTTCTATCTTAGAAAGTAAAGAAAGGAAAGGAATAGGAATAATCCCTTTTCTAACATCAGGATATCCATCAATTAATGAAAGCGAAGAAATAGTTAAAGCATTAATCAAGGAAGATTTAGCATCTGCTGTAGAAATAGGAATTCCATTCAGTGATCCAATTGCAGAAGGCAAAACAATCCAGAAGTCTAGCTCTGTTGCTTTAGAAAATGGAGTAGATATAAAAACTACATTAGATTTAATTGAAAGAATAAATTCATTCAAAGAGCATAATGTTCCGATTATAACTATGGGTTATTACAATCCAATACTTAAAATGGGGTTAAAAAATTTCTTTTCTGCCTCTAGTTCGGTTGGTGTAAGAGGAGTAATAGTTGCGGATGTGCCTAATGACGAATTGCACAAAATTCAAAAAATAGCTAATGATTACAACATAGATACAATACCACTTGTCCCTCTTAATTCTAGCGAAGAAAGAATAACTCATGCATGCGAAATGGGCCAAGGCTTTATTTATTGTGTGAGTGTATTAGGGGTTACAGGAACTAGAGAATCCCTATCAAAAAATGTAGAAGAAAAGGTTGTGGCCGTAAAAGAAAAAACTAACCTGCCAGTAGCCGTAGGATTTGGCATATCCAAACCTAATCACATAAGTGAATTAAAAGAGTTTGCTGATGCTGCAGTTATTGGAAGTGCAATAATTGACGTAATAAAAGAGTCAAAAAAAAATGATAGTGTAACCAAAGTGATTGATTTTATTTCAAAATTATCAAAATGATCTAATATAGTTATATGAGCGAAATATATAAGAAAAATAATGTCAGGGGAATAAGAGGCGCAACAACCATTGAGTCAAATACAAGCGAATTGATAAAAGAGGCAACAAAAGAGTTGTTAGAAAAAATGGTTCAAGATAATAATATTTCTACGGAAGATATAGCTGCAGTATTCTTCACAACTACCCCTGATATATCGGATGAATTTCCAGCTGTAGCTGCAAGAGAAATGGGATGGGACACAGTTCCATTAATCTGTGGACATGAAATGTCAGTACCTCATGGCCTTGAAAAATGCCTAAGAATACTTATACTTTGGAACACAGAAGTAAAGCAAAAAGAAATAAGGCATCCTTATCTTAGAAATGCAAAATCACTTAGAAAAAGTAACAATGATTTTGAAGCTACATAAAACTTTGAATATCTCTTAAATCAATATATAGTATTCGAATGAAAAAAATACATGATTTGAATATAGAGAGCTACTCCCCTATTACTCCGCCGCAAATTTATAGGGAAGATGTCGCAATATCTGACTTTTCTAGAAAAGTTGTAGCTGAATCAAGAGAAATAATCTCTAAAATTATTGATGGACAAGATAAAAGAATTCTTTTGATTACTGGTCCATGTTCTATTCATGATGTGGATGCTGGATTAGAGTATGCAAGTAGACTCACAGAATTAAGTAAAGAAGTAAAAAACTTTTATATTGTAATGAGGGTTTATTTTGAAAAACCTAGAACAACCGTTGGGTGGAAAGGCTTAATAAATGACCCAGATCTTAATAATACTTTTAAATTGGATAAAGGGTACAGGAAAGCCAGAGCCTTCCTTGAAGGAGTAACTTCTATGGGAATGCCGACTGCTACGGAATTTTTAGACCCTTTTACCCCTCAATATCTTGCTGATTTCGTTTCATGGGGGGCAATTGGTGCTAGAACAACAGAAAGTCAAACTCATAGACAGATGGCCAGCGGATTAAGTATGCCCATAGGATTTAAAAATGGAACGGGAGGAAGTATTCAAATTGCCGTAGATGCCATGACTGCAGCTAGAGATAAGCATGCATTTCTAGGAATAAATGAACAAGGGCAGAGCTGTATAATCCATACATCTGGAAATAAATATAGCCATCTTATTTTAAGAGGAAGCACTCAAGGTACAAACTTTGATGAGAAAAATGTCTCTGATGCTTTAAGTTTAGTAGAGAGCCAAGGCATGAACCCCACTGTCGTAGTAGATTGCTCTCATGCTAATTGTGGAAAAGATCATAAGAAAATGAATATAGCTTTTAAAGAATTAATAAGGCAAAGATCTAGAAATATTAACCCAGGAATTGTAGGAATTATGCTCGAAAGCCATATTAATGAAGGCAATCAAAAACTTTCAGGCCCAGATGATCTTGATTATGGAGTATCAATAACTGATCCATGTATTAACTGGGAAGAGACTGTAGATTTAGTTAAAGAAGCTGATCAAGAGCTAGAATCGTCTCAATAATAAATTCTGTGAATCCTTCAGAAATCTTCGATAAACACAAGGAAGTAAACCCCTCTATTATAACTATAGGCACATTCGACGGAATACATAAAGGTCATATTTCCTTGCTTACAGAGATGACTAAGCTTGCCAATGATTTAATTCCAATAGTTATATCATTTAATAGACCCCCTAAAGATGTAATAAATAAAAAAGATTCCAAGATGCTTCTCCAATTAACAGATAAGAAAAGAATGATAGAAGATATAGGCATAGAAAAATTAATTACTATAAATTTTAATTCTGAAATTCAAGAATTAGATTGCAAAGACTTTATAAAAATCCTGAAGGATTCGTTGAATATGGAAGCATTAACATTAGGAGAAGACACATTATTGGGAAAAGATAGAAAAGGATACAAAAATGGATTAGTAGAAATACTAAATGATTTTGGGGTTAGGTTAATTCCAATTTCAAATAAAAAAGATAAAGAAAATAAGATTTCTAGTAGCCAAATTAAAAGATCTATTTCTGAGGGAAATATTACAAAAGCTAATTCATTATTGGGAAGAAATTATTTTATTAACGGAAAAGTTATTGAAGGCAAAAAAATTGGATCAGCACTTGGTTATCCTACTGCAAATATTCAATATAATGATGATTTAATTATTCCAAAAGATGGGATATATAAAACTGAAACTTATGTTAATGGAAATACTTATTTATCTGCTACCAGCATAGGCGATAATCCAACATTTAATGGATCTGAAAAAACTATAGAAACTTTTATAATTGATTTTAAAGAAGACATTTATAATAAGTATATAAAAATAAGTTTTTTAAAATTCATTCGAGATCAAAAAAAGTTTAATAATGTCGAATCTTTAAAAAAACATATATCTGATGATATAAATTATATAGTTAGTGAAAAAGGTTAAACTATGGATTTTATTAAAGAGCTTGATTGGAGAGGATTAATTTCAGATGAAACTCCAGGAATTAGAAAGGTTCTTTCATCTGAAAAAATAAGTGGATATATTGGATTTGATCCAACATCCAAAAGTCTTCACATTGGAAACCTTCTGCCAATAATGAATCTTATGAGGATGCAAAAATATGGGCATAAACCTATTGCAGTCGTTGGAGGAGGCACAGGACTTATAGGAGATCCAAGCGGAAAATCATCTGAGAGGAATATATTAAGTAAAGATGTAATTGAAGAGAATTTATACTCTATAAAATCTCAATTAGAGAAATTCTTGGATTTTAGCAAAGGCACAAAAAATTCAGCACTTATTTTAAATAATGCAGAATGGCTTGAAAAAATAAATTATCTAGATTTTCTTAGAGATACTGGAAAGCATTTCACAATAAACTATATGATGAAGAAGGAGTCAGTTAAATCAAGGCTCTCAAGAGATACTGGAATATCTTATACAGAATTTTCTTATATGACATTACAAGCCTATGACTATCTACACTTATATGAAAATCATGATTGTATATTGCAGATGGGAGGTACTGATCAATTAGGAAATATTATAGCTGGAGTTGACTTAATAAATAAAAAAAATCCAGGCAATTCAACTCCTTTAGCCCATGGAATAGTATTTCCATTAATAACTTCCAGTTCTGGTGAAAAGTTTGGTAAAAGTGCTGGTAGTGCGCCTACATTAGATCCAGAGAAAACTTCTCCTTATAAACTTTATCAATTTTTCATAAATACTCCTGATGAGGATGTAATTAATTACATAAAGTATTTCACTAACCTTGATGAGGTGGGCGTGAATAATACTGCAGATGAGTCAAAAAATAATCCAAAATCAAGAATTGCTCAAAAAAAACTAGCAGAAATAATAGTAGAAACTATCCATGGTAAAGATGGTCTGTCAGATGCTTTAAGAATTACGGATTACTTCTTCAAAGAAAAATATAATGATCTGTCTCTCTCGGACTTAGATGATCTCATGCAAAACTTCCCTTCCTCAGAAGTATCAATGGAATTAATAAATTCAGAAATGCAAATTGGAAAGCTTTTAGTTGAAAATAATATCTTCAAGTCTATGGGTGAGATGAGAAGGATGAGTAATCAGGGCGCTTTATACATAAATGGTGAGAGAATAACTGAAATTTCTAGCAACATTAGTGATTCTGACTTAATTAAGAAAAAAATAATGATAATTAAAAAAGGATCTAAAGAATTTTTTATCTTAAAATTTTCTTAAATTACCTCATTAATTGCTTTAGCAATATATTTAGAATTATGAGTAGTTATGCCGGCAATATTTATTCTTCCAGAATTAACGATATATATGGAGTAATTTTTCTTTAAGACATCAACTTGCTCTTTACTTAGCCCAGTATAACTAAACATACCTTTCTGCCTCTCTATGAATGAAAAATCTTTGCTGGATCCTTCATTTTTTAGCTCTCTCACTAATAAAGATCTCATATTCTTTATTCTATCTCTTATATTACCTAAGTCTTCTTCCCACTTATCTCTTAAAGAATTATGACTCAAAATAAATTTAACTATCTCTGAGCCATGAGCTGGAGGATTTGAATAATTTGACCTAGCAGTTTTCTTCATATGGCTTAAAACAGGAGTATAATTAGATCCGAATTTTGAATTATAAATTAAGCAGCCAACTCTTTCACTATATAAACCAAAATTTTTTGAATAGGACGTACAAATAATTAAATTATCTAGGTTACGTAACATTTTTCTTATGCCAGCAGCATCATCATCTAAGCTATCTGCTAATCCTTGATATGCAAAATCACAGATTACTAATAAATTATTACTTTTTGCTATATCAGAAACTTCATCCCACTGATCACCTTTTAAATCTTCCCCGGTTGGATTATGACAACAGCCATGCATTACTAATACATCACCTTTAGGTATTTTTTTTATACTAGAAATCAAATCCTCAAAATCAATTGAATTTGATTCATTATTGAAATAAGAATAAGCATCAACTTTAAATCCAGATGCCTCGAATATAGGTTTGTGATTAGGCCAACTTGGATTGCTAATCCAAACTTTTGATTTAGAAGAAAATTGAGATAAAAAATCAGAGGCAAGTCTTAATGCTCCAGTGCCCCCAGGTGTATTAAGCCCAAAGCTAGTTTTTTTTATTTCAGAAAATATAGTTTCTCCAGCAACTAATTGGATTGATTTCTCAGTAAATTCCTTGTCGCCATCTATAGGTTTGTAGGTTTTGCTAATATTTTGATCTAAAATTTCTTTTTCAGCTTCAATCACAGAAGGTAATGTTGGGGTATTCCCATCATTATCTTGATAAACACCCACTGAGAGATTAATCTTTTTTGGATTTAAGTCGCTCTTAAATTCTTCGGTCAATCCAAGTATGGGGTCTTTTTCAGCTTCACTTATATTATTAAATATCATTTAAGTATTGTATAACCAATCCTGTAGGAAGTTTAGGGTAAAATAAAGTTGACTTTGGGGGAAGCAATTTACCTCTAGAAACCATATCAATAAAGTAATTCTTTGATAATGCATTCATAAAAAAACACACTTGCAGTCCATTTGAATCCAACTTCCTTTTCATTTCTTCTGAGTTATGTTCGTATCTAATATGATGAATAATCTCATCTGGAGATAATACAGATTCTATGGCAGCATGGAGAGCCTCATAAGTTGAATTGAGATTTTCTTTAAGAGAGAGAGATACCGAATTATTATTATTTACCATTATTATTTTATCTTCATCAGAATAATTAGACTGATAAAAAGATTCTTCCCATTTTACTTCTGAAAATATAAAAAAATCTTTTAGTTTTTTATATAATAAATCCAGTTTTTCCTCATCTAATCCAGTAAATGCTCTATGATAACCCAGAAGCAATAAGCCTTCGTCATTCATAGAAATTAAATTCATCATTCGTTTTGAACCTTTTTTGCCAATTATTTTTTTATATTCTAGTGCTGTTTCATATCTATGATGACCATCAGCTATATATATATTTTCATGATCAAATAAATTAGTTAAAAAAGATATCTTCTCTTTATCATCTATAATCCATATCTTAAATTCATGCATATTAGGAATTAAACCTTCAAATTCAGGATCAGAAGATGTCTCATTAATAAGAAAATTAATTAAACTCCTATCTTTGTCTTCTATGGCACTCATGATTGGGCTAAAATTTGCATTTGTTGTTTTCATTAATTGGAATCTATCGTGTTTCTGCTTTTTTCGTGTCTTCTCATGAGGTAGCACAACTTTTTCTTCATAATCATAAAGATCAACATTGGAAATTAGTGATCTCCTTTTTCTATAGCTACCCAGAACTTCAAATGATTCTTCTAAGATAAAAAAGCAGGGCTGATTGCTCTGAATTAGGGTTCCATTCTCTAACCACTTATTAAATAAATCTGATGCACGAGTATATTTATTTTCTTTTTCATTATCTGAGTTATTAATTCTGCCATTTTCAAGCCTAATAACGTTATATTCTGATAAACCATATAGTTCATCTTTTAAATCTTCACTAATAACATCAAATGGAGGGCACAAGAAGTTCCCTAATTGATTTTTCATACTCTTATTAAACATAATTCCTCTGAAAGGAAAAACTCTATTCATCCATTGCCTCTTTCACATTAAGTTATAGGATTATAATATTGTTTTATCATGGAAAATTTTATAGATCCAAAAAATATTAGACAAAAGATATATGATTTAAGAGAGAAGTTGAACATTTCTGGTCATAAATATTATGTTCTTGATCAACCTGATATCACAGATCAAGAATATGATTATATGATGAGAGAACTTATAATCCTCGAAAAAAATAACCCTGAGTTGATAACCCTAGATTCTCCCACCCAAAGAATTGGTGCTAATCCGTCTAGCACTTTCGAGCAAGTAATTCATCAAAATGAAATGCTGAGCTTATCAAATGTTTTCAATTTTGAGGAGCTGATTGAGTGGAAAGAAAGATGCGAAAAACAATCTAATAAAATAATTAGTGAATTTGTATTGGAGGAAAAAATTGATGGACTTGCTATTTCATTAACTTATATCTCTGGGATCTTAACTATTGGAGCAACTAGAGGAAATGGTAAAGAAGGAGAGAATATAACTCAGAATCTAAAAACCATAAGATCTATTCCGATAAAACTTTTAGGTGAAGATTATCCAGAAAATATAGAAATCAGAGGGGAAGTTTTCTTTCCAAAAAATCAATTTAATCAATTTAATGATGAGAGAGAAGGTAAGGGAGAAGCCATATATAGCAATACAAGAAATGCCGCATCTGGAGCACTTAGACAATTAGACCCTAAAGAAACTGCGAAAAGGCCCTTAGATGCTTTTTTCTATTCTATTGGGAACCCTCAAGCTGCATCAATAGAAACACAAAAAGGAATATTGGATAAATTAACATCGTGGGGATTTAAAACGAATCCAAGCACTCTGTTTATAGATGAATTAGAGCAAGTTAAGCCTGTAATTAAAGAGAAGATTCAATATAGAAGCAATCTTGATTATTCAATAGATGGACTCGTAATTAAAGTGAATAGTATTCACGACCAAACTATATTGGGCAGTACCTCTAAAGATCCTAGATGGGCTACAGCAATTAAGTTCCCTTCTACTCAAGCAGTAACTAAATTAAATGATATAAAAGTTAGTCTAGGGAGAACGGGGGCTGCGACTCCTTACGCTGTATTAGAGCCAGTAAATCTTGAAGGTGTAACAATAAAATCAGCCTCTTTGCACAACTTGGACTACATCAGATCTAAAGATATTAGAGTTGGGGATTTGGTTGTAATAGAGAGGGCTGGAGATGTAATCCCTAAAGTAGTAAAAACTGCAGAAAATAATCGGAGAGATGCTAACTCATATAAATTCAATATGCCTAATAATTGCCCAACCTGCAGCTCTCAATTAGTAAAAAATGAAGGTGACCCTTTCACCAGATGCATAAATTCTGAATGCCCTGACCAAATAAAGAGGTTACTTGAGCACTATTGCTCCAAGTCTTGTGTTGACATAGAAGGCTTAGGTGAAGGAATAATCAAGCAATTATTTGATAATCAAATAATTAAGTCTATTCCAGATATCTATAGAATAAATAATGAAGATTTAGAGGGCCTGGAAGGATTTGGAGAAAAAAGTATCAATAACCTAATAAACTCTATAGAAAAATCAAAATCTCAACCATTGAGCAGAATAATCCATGGATTAGGAATTCCACATGTGGGAATAGAAATTTCTGAATTATTAGTAGTAAATTTTGGTTCACTAGATTCGATTTTCTCTTCTACGGACGAATCTCTTCAGGAAATTGATGGGATTGGCCCTAAAATCTCTAATAGTATAAACGCTTGGATTAGCATCCCCAAAAATAAAGATCTAATAAATGAACTAAAGAATATTGGTTTAAGTTTAGAAACTTCCAATGAAGAAAATCTAAACCATGCACTATCAGGTGAGAATATCTGTGTTACGGGGCAACTAAGAAATTATAGCCGTCAAGGCATAAAGGATTTAATAAAATCATTGGGAGGAAAATTTCAATCAACAGTTACTTCAAATACAAACTATCTAATTGCCGGAGAAAATGGTGGGTCTAAAATCAAAAAAGCTCAGGACTTAAATGTAAGAATTATTGATGAAGAAAAATTTATACAAATTATTGATGAAAAAGGGGTGAGCCTATGAAAGATAAAAGATGGCTTATTGTTGGATTAGGAAACCCAGAAATAAAATATGAGCATAATAGGCATAATGTAGGCTATAAACTAGTGGATTACCTATTAGAAAAGAATGAAACTGAAAAAATAAAAAATAAATATAGCCAGCTAAATAAATTAATCATAAAAGACAAATTAATTTACTTTTCCAAGCCCTTTTTTTATATAAATGAGTCAGGAATTCCAGTAAAGAAATTATTAGATGAATTAAGTATAGATATAAGCAACATATTAATAATTATGGATGATATGAATCTAGATATAGGAGATATTAGAATTAAAAAGAAAGGTAAAGATGGGGGGCATAATGGATTGAAATCAATTGAATATTATCTTGGTACTAATGAATATCCAAGGTTGAGAATTGGAATAGGAAGCCCAAACAGCAAGAAAGATCACATAAATTATGTTCTAGGAGATTTCAATCTTTCTGAACAAAAAATAATTGAAAAAGTTTTTGTTTCCACTGAAAAAGCTATATATGAAATTATTCAGAATGGATTTAGTTCAGCAATGGGAAAATTTAACCAATAATATCAAACTTTGTATATTCTTTTAAAACCTCTGGAATTTCTATTTTACCATCAGAATTCAAGTAGTTTTCTAAAATAGCTATAATTATCCTTGGTATTGCCATTCCAGACCCATTTAAGGTGTGAGGGAATTTAATTTTAGAATCTAGGGGGTCTCTAAACCTAGTATTTGTTCTTCTGGCCTGAAAATCAGTGCAAGTAGAAATTGATGAGACTTCTAGCCATTCCTCGCAGCCAGGTGACCAGACTTCAATGTCATAGGTTTTTGCAGATTGGAATCCTAAATCTCCTGAACATAATTCAATTATTCGGTAAGTAAATCCTAGCTCTTCACAAAGGTTACAAACTTCATTCACCATTTCATGAAATGCATTAAGGGAATTCTGTGGATTTTCAAATCTATATAATTCAACTTTCTCGAATTGATGCACTCTTTTTATACCTCTTGTATCTCTTCCTGCAGAACTCTTTTCATCTCTAAAGCATGGAGTATGAGTAACGTATTTCAAAGGTAAATCTTGCTCAATAATTTCACCATAAAAAAGACTATTAATAGATACTTCTCCTGTGGGAATTAACCATAAATCATTCTTGCTATCTGAAAATAATGTATCTTCGAACTTAGGGAGGTTACCGGAACCAATCATGGTTTTTTTGTTCACTAAGAATGGTGGAGCTACTTCAGTATACCCATTAACAAATACATGGTTATTTAGCATCCACTGAACTAGCGCACGCTGTAACATTGCTCCTTTTCCAGAAAGGACATACCATCTAGCTCCAGTTAATTTTGCCCCTCTCTCCATGTCTATAATTTTAAATTTTTCTCCAAGATCCCAATGAGGTATAGTTTTATCTCGTTTTTTATCCTGATTAAATACTTCTATAACTTTATTGTCCTCTTCCGATTTTCCAACAAGCGTCTCATCTAGAGGTAAATTTGGAATTTCCAATAAAATGTTACTAATCTTATTATCGATAGATTTTAATCTTTCACTTTTCTTTGAAAGTTCAAGGCCAAAACTTTTCATCTTTTGAATTAAATCTTTTGAAGGCTTCCCTTTAGATTGGCCAATTTCTTTACTTGCTTTATTTCTAATCGAGCTTATTTCTTCTGTTTTTAGTATTAATTTTTTTCTTTCTTGAAAAAGTTCTTCCACTAAATCAAAATCTAAACTTTCTCCCATGGAAGCTAATTTTTTCTCTACAGATTGTTTATTTTCAATAATGAACTTTATATCTAACATTACTCTTATTCTAATGATTTAAGTTGAGGAAATAATACAACATCCCTAATTGTAATTTTTTTTGTTATCAACATAACTAACCTATCTATTCCTAACCCAAGACCTCCGGTAGGAGGCATCCCATGTTCAACTGCAATAAGAAAATCTTCTTCTAACCTATCCAATTCATCATCATTAAATTTTTTCCTTAAAGACTCTTGCTCTTCAAATCGATTTCTTTGATCAATGGGGTCATTTAATTCAGTAAACGCATTTGCCAACTCAGAGCCCATTACAAAAGCTTCAAATCTTTCCACTACATCACTATTTCTGTCCTTTCTTTTAGCTAATGGGGACATTTCTACAGGATAGTCAACTAGAAAAGTTGGTTGTTTCAGATTGGGCTCAACTTTGTCAGATATTATTTTATCTATCATTGTTGACCATGAAGAGTTAGCCTCTACATGTATACCTAAATTCTTCATTTGCTTAGAAAGATCTGACTCATCCTTAATAGATATAAAATCAATACCCGAAAAGTCCTTTATAGCTTGCTGTAAATCAAGTCTTTTCCATGGAGGCTTTAGATCTATAATCCCAATTTCTTCTCCATAATCAATTTCAAAAGATCCATTAACCTTAAAAGCAGCTCCTGAAACTAATTGCTCTACAAGCTCCATTATCGTATTGTAGTCAACAAATGCTTCATAGCTTTCAATGGTAGTAAATTCAGGGTTATGACTATGATCAATGCCTTCGTTCCTAAATACTCTTCCAAGTTCATAAACCTTCTCTAAACCACCGACAATTAATTTCTTTAAATTTAATTCAGTGGCTATTCTAAGGTATAAATCTTTATTCAAACTATTGTGCTTAGTAGAGAAAGGTCTAGCATTAGCGCCCGCAGGAATATCTACTAAAACAGGGGTTTCAACTTCTATATATCCTTTCTCATTCATGAAATTTCTTATAAAAGATACAATTTCGGCTCTTTTTATAGCTGTATTAAAAGAATCTTCACTAGAAATAAGATCTAAATATCTTTGCCTATATCTTTTTTCGACATCTTTAAGTCCAGACCATTTATCAGGCAGAGGTCTCATAGCCTTAGACAACATGGTTAAGTCAGATAGCTCTATAGAAGGCTCTCCCCTTCTTGTTCTAAATATCTTTCCTGAAAAACCAACTATATCTCCTATATCTACAAGCTTCACAAGTTCAAATTTATCTAACAAAAGATCCAGCTTAGCTGCTACCTGTATTACCCCCTCTCTATCCTTAACATCCATAAATATCATCTTTCCTTGACCTCTTATTCCAACTACCCTTCCAGCAATCTTTACACCTTCTAAGCTAGATTCTTTAAGTGATTCATTTTCAAATTCCTCAAGAGTCTTTACTGATTCAATAGAAGTATGAGTTCTAGGAAATGATTTTGGATATGGATCTATGCCAGAATCGATTATTTTTTCTAGATTATTTTTTCTAGCTAAAAACAATCTGTCATCTTCATTTTTGATTTTTTGATTATCTTCCATACATTTACAATTCTAAATGTCAGAGTGTACCTAATTCAATGGATATACGGAATAATTATGAAATTTATGGACTACAAAATGTAAAAAATAAGTATCAATTACTCTTGAAATTATATAGTCAAGAAAATGATAATTAACTTAAATAAATAAATAATGGCGTCATGAGACCTACTACATCCAAAGTTAAATTGGCTATTGTTTCAATGCTAGGGGGCAAGTTGGTGCAGGGTTCTAAAGTTTTGGATCTATTTGCTGGTACTGGATCAGTAGGTATTGAACTATCAAAATTGGGAGCAAAGAAAGTAGTTATGATAGAACAAAATAATAGGCAATGCTCTGAAATAGAAGAAAGAGTAAAATCTTTTAATGCCAACTCTTTTGAAATAAAAAGAGGTAATGTATTTAGTGTATTACCTAAATTAAATTCAAAATTTGATATTATTTTTGCAGACCCTCCATATGAATCTAATTATTTTCACAAATTAACTGAGTTAATAGATAAACCAAGCATTACAACACAAAAGACTCTATTTATTTATGAACATTTCAAAAAGGATGAAACTCCTGAGTATTTTGGAACTTTCAAAAAACTTAGAGATAAAACATATGGAGATTCTAGAATTTCGATCTTTAAAAAAGGAGAGGTAGATTCAAATGACTAAAGCAATATTCCCAGGAACTTTTGATCCAATAACAAAAGGTCATTTAGACATTGCAGAAAGAGGATCAGAGATTTTCGAACATGTTTATGTGGCTGTTTATGAATCTACTGAAAAGGAGACATTATTCGATATGAATGAAAGAGTAGAAATGTTTAATTTATCTACTCAGCATTTGAAAAATATATCAGTATCTTCTTACAAGGGGCTCACTGTTGATTTTGCAAAAAAAGTAGAAGCAAAAGCAATAATTAGGGGTCTAAGAATAGGCCAGGATTTCGAATACGAAAGAGGTATGGCATTGGTTAATAGAGAAATAAACAATAGCATTGAGACTGTTTGCTTGATATCCGCAATGCCAAATCAATTTATTAGCTCATCAAGAGTTAAAGAGATAGCTGGGCTTGGAGGAGAGTTTAATTCATTCGTACCTGAAAAAATTTATCAACAAGCAAAAAATAAACTAAAAGGAGAAAAATAATGAGTATTATAGAAAAATTAAATAATATCAATGAATATCTTGAATCCTCTAAAAAGGTGATGGGTAAATCAGTTATTGATGTAGAAAAAATCAGACAAATGTTAAATGAAGTTCAAGAAAATCTTCCTAGAGAACTTGAGCAATCTGAAGTAATAATTTCTCAGAAAGAATCTATTTTAACTGATGCAAGTGATGAAGCAGAGAAATTGACCGCAGAAACTTCAGAGCATTGCGAAAATTTGATTAACGAAGCACAATCTAGAGCTGAAGAAATAGTATCTCAGAATGAAATAGTTGCTACTGCTGAGAAAAAAGCTGAAGAAATACTTTCTCAGACAGAGAAAACAAAAGAGGATACGATGGAAGCAGTTGAGCACAATAAAAATGAAATTATGTCTCGAGCTTCAGCTATGCAAGAAGAAAGTGAAAATTACTCATCTCAAAGAAGAAAAGATGCTGATCAATATGCAAAAGAAGTTCTCTTCTCTTTAGAGGAGAGATTATCCTTATCTCTAGCACAGATTAGAAAAGGTTTAGAGACTATGGAATCAGGAAATCCGTCCTCTGAAGAAAAAGTAGCTTAAAATAGCTTAAAAAAAAGAGTATAATTTCACTCAATGAGTGAAACTAATCAAAGTAAAAAAACTCTTCTTGTTTTAGACGGGTTTGCAATGATATTCAGGGTATTCTATTCAAGGCAACCAATGGTATCATCAACTGGAATTACCACAACTGTGGTTCAAGGCTTTCTTTCGATTCTTTTCAAATTAATAAAAGAAGTAAACCCTTCTCATATTATTTTGGCACTTGACTCTAAAGGTCCCACTTTTAGACATGAAGAATATCCAGAATATAAAGCTGGCAGAGAGCCAGCTCCTCCAGAACTAACTGAACAAATCCCTACACTTGAAAAAGTTATAGAAGCATTTAATATACCCATACATAATGTTGAAAAATATGAGGCAGACGACATTATTGGGACAATTTCTTTAAATGCACATTCTGAAGGATTCAATACTGTAGTTGTTTCAGGGGACAAAGATCTTTTTCAATTAATCAACGATAAAACTTCTATATGGTATTCAAGTCCTAACAGATTTTCTTCCGACAGACTAGTTGATCAAAATAGTTATATAAATGAAAAAGGGTTTGAAGGAGTAAAGCCTAAAAATGTTCCTGACCTTAAAGGATTGGCAGGGGATTCTTCAGATAATATAAAAGGGATCCCAGGAATAGGTCAGAAAGTAGCACTTGCTCTATTAAATAAATATGAAAACTTAGAAAATATATATGAAAATATTGGAGAAATTCCCGAACTAGATGTCAGAGGAGCTGCCAGAGTTCAAAGACTACTAGAAGAGCACAAAAATAATGCTTTTTTATCAAGAGAACTTGCAACTATAAGAAAAGATGCCCCGATAGATTTAGACTTCAATCAATCTGAATTCTGGAATTTTGATAATAATCAAGTTATGAAAATACTAAAGGATTTAGAATTAATGTCACTAATTAATAGAATCCCGCCTAAAGATGATTCAGAGATAAATTCTAATGTTATACCTAGAATTAAAGGTGAATACAGATGTGCTAATTCAGAATCAATGATTAATCTAATGATTCAATTAATAAAAAAGGAAGGGGTATTCAGCTTTGATACAGAGACCTCTTCCCTAAACCCATTCGAGTCAGAATTAGTGGGAATATCAATATGTACTCAGCCAGAGACGGGATGGTATATTCCTGTGGCTCATGAAGAGGGAAATAATATATCTGAAAGTGGACTTCAATTTGTTAAAGATATCTTCAAGGATCCCCTGATTGAAAAGATAGCTCATAATGCAAATTTTGATATTTCGGTTTTAGTAAACAATAACTTTGAAATAAATAATCTAAATTTTGACACTATGATTGCAGCTAATTTGTTAAGCAAGAGATCACTAGGACTCAAAAAACTTTGTCTTGACATAATTCAAGAAGAAATGACACCTATAGAAGATTTAATAGGTAAAGGGAAAGATCAAATCTCATTTAAAAATGTAAGTATAGAAAAGGCGATAGATTATTCATGTGCAGATGCTGATGTAACTTTAAGACTAAAAAATATATTTGAAAAAGATTTAGATAAATCTGGACTAATGAAAGTTATGAATGAAATTGAGATCCCTTTAACTACTGTATTAGTGGATATGCAAAAAAATGGTGTTTTTGTTAATAAAGAGCCACTTCATAACTTTTCAAAAGAATTAAGTGAAGAAATAAAGAATTTAGAAAAAAAGGCCAAGGAAATTATAGGCACTGATGAAATAAATTTAGGATCAACTCAGCAATTAGCTGTAGCATTAACCGAAGAAATGAAAGTTCCTGAAAAAGGTTGGTTAAGAAAAACAAAAAAGACCGGAAAGTATAGCACTGATGAAAGTAATCTTAGGGAGATACTAACAAAATTAAAAGAGCCAGAAAATAAGGATTTAGTTCATCCAGGAACTGAAGATTTAGTTAATATAATCTTGAAACTCAGAGAGCAAAGCAAATTAAAGAATACATATACAGATCCAATCCCCAACTTAGTAAATAATAATACTGGAAGGCTTCACACTAACTTTAATCAGGCGGGAACATCAACTGGAAGGCTTTCGAGTAGCGAACCAAATTTACAGAACATTCCTGTTAAAACAGAAAATAGGAATCAAATAAGAAAAGCATTTGAAGCACGAGAAGGATACGTTCTTATGTCAGCAGACTATTCTCAAATTGAATTAAGGATTCTTGCACATATTTCTGAAGAGCCTAGCTTATTAAAAGCTTTTAGAAATAACGAAGATATACATGATGCTACAGCAAAAACAATATATCAAACAGAAAATGTAAGTAAGGAGCAAAGAAGAGTAGCAAAAATACTTAATTTTGGAGTTATATACGGATTAAGCCCTGATGGAGTTTCAAGACAAACTGATTTAACTAGAATTCAAGGAAAAGAATTCATTGATTTATATTTTAGTAAATACCCTGAAATAAAAAGATATATAGACGAAGTTATCCAATCTACCAGAAAAAATAAATTTGTTGAAACACTAACAACGAGGAGGAGATTAATACCAGAAATAAACTCTAATGTTTGGAGAGATAGAGCTTCTGCAGAAAGAATGGCAATAAATATGCCCATTCAAGGTAGTGCCGCAGATGTAATTAAAATTGCAATGATCAATATAAGTAAAAAAATAAAAGAAAAAAATATAACTTCAAAAATGATAATACAAGTACATGATGAGTTAATATTTGAAGTCCCTGAAGAAGAAATATTAATTATGGAAAATCTTTTAAATGAAATTATGCCACAAGCGCTAGATCTAAAAGTCCCCTTATCAATAGATATTTCTTATGGCAAAACTTGGGGGGATTTAAAGTAGCCATATTATTTTATTCGATGGCTTGAGTTAAATAATTTGTGTATACTCTTCTTTCAGACTTACCAAAGACGGAGCGATGGCTGAGTGGTTTAAGGCGGCAGTCTTGAAAACTGTTGTGCGTTAGCGTACCGGGGGTTCGAATCCCTCTCGCTCCGCCACTTTGAAATTATATGAAAATTCTACTAACAGGCGGATCAGGAATGATGGGAAGTTTCCTAACTCCCTATCTAAAAAATATTTACGAGTTAAGAATTTTTGATTTAGTAGAACCGAAATATGATGATGTGGAGTACATTCAAGGCTCAATGACTAATCCTACTGATATTACTAAAGCATTAGATGATATTGACCTATTTATTAATCTTACTATGAAAAATCCTCAAGGAGGCTCTGAAACGACACAGGGTTTAGATGATATAGAAAATAATTATGATCTTAATACGAAAGGGCTTCACACTTTCTTGTACTTAGCTCAAAAAAAAGGAATTAAAAACGGAGTACATACAAGCACAATGAGCGTTCATTATAGAAAAAGAAGTCATTACCCAAGCGAAGAGCTAGTCCCAAAAGATACTCCTTCTGTTTATGGGTTAACAAAGGGATTTGGTGAAGATATATGTAATTATTTTTGTAGGTGGTTTGGAATGAATATTCTTGCTCTAAGAATAACAGGGCCCAGAAATGACAAAGATTGGAAAAAAGAGATAAAAGAAAAGAAAGATAAAAATCCGGATGGATCTAGATTATGGATAACCCATGAAAAAGATTTGGCGAATGCCTATATATCAGCTCTTGATTTCATTCAAACGGGTCACTCAAGATTTGATTCTGTGTTTATAGCTGGAGATCCTGAAAACACAGAACATAATTTATCAAAAGCTCAACATTTATTAAAATGGACTCCAAAGATGAATCCAGAGGATTATAGATGAAGATAGAAAAAATCACTTCTTATTTAGTAAGGGACATGTATGTTGTTGAAATTCATACAGATAATGGGATAAGCGGAATAGGCCAAACAGCATGCTGGGCTTACCCAGAAGCTGTCAAAACTATTGTAGATAAATTTGAAAATGTACTTATTGGACTTAATCCTTTAGACACAGAACATATTAGCCAGCTCTTATTAAGATCGGGGCCTTTTAGAGGCTCTGTTTTATCTGGAGCTATATCAGCTATAGATATTGCTCTATGGGACATAAAAGGGAAGTATCATAATGAGCCAATTTGGAATTTGCTGGGAGGTAAGGTAAGAGACAAGATAAGGCTTCATCTTCTTTTAGGAATAGAGCACGGAAACAGCAAATCAAATAATCAGGGCATTTTAGAATCTGCCAAAAAAGCTGTAGATATGGGATTTACCGCTTTAAAAATTGATCCTCTTCCTTTGAATTATTATGATCTTTCTCTAGATAAGCTTGTAAAAGATACTAAAGATGCAGTGGCCGCCTTACGGGAAGGAGCAGGAGAAGAGGTAGATATAATATTAGAAATTCATAGGAAACTTACCCCTATGGTATCTATTCATTTGGCTGAAGCAGTAAAGGAATTTAATCCTATGTTCTATGAGGACCCTATTCAAATAGATAGCATAATGTCGCAAGGAGAAATAGCAAAAAGAGTCTCAATTCCAGTTGCGAATGGTGAAAGAATGCATTCAATATGGGAATTTAGAGAATTATTGTCTCATGGAGGGCCTCAATATGTGAGGCCAGATATAGGACTAGCTGGAGGGTTCACTCAAACAAAAAAAATCGCATCTATCGCTGAGTCTTATCATTCTGCGCTGATTATGCATAATTTCCTAGGGCCAATATTAACTTCTGCATCTGTACATCTTGATGTAAATATTCCAAATTTTTTAACTCAAGAATATACCTTGAATGATGAATCTGAGAAATACAATTTTATTGAATCAAACTTAAAAAGGAATAAAGGTTATATTCTTCTTCCAGAAGAGCCTGGATTAGGTGTCTCAATAAATAAGGATATGATAAAAAAGGTTCCATATGAACCTTTAGATTTAAACAAACAAGTGCCTTATAGAGATGATGGATCAATTGCCTTTTCGGTGTAAATGATATGAACCAAAATAAAGATTATGATAGGAATGATAGGGTTACAAATGAAGAGTTAAAAGCTCTTAAATTAAAAGTATCCCCAAGAAGAGGGCTTATTATAATTGGGATAGTGTTTATTATAATTCTAATTATAGGAATGATAGCATTGCTTACAGAATATTTTATTCTTAATTACTAATTATTATTCAACTTCCTCGTAATTTGAGATGTCATCTTCGCTAGACACATTTCTATCTTTCCAAATTACTTTATTGAACAAGAAGGTAAGAACGGAGAATATTCCTATTATCGCAGTTATGGTTGTAATTATTGGGAAAAATATACCAGGTAATAATCCTTGCTTAGATCGATAGCTTGAAATAACCCAAGATAAAGTCAGTGACCCCCATATTAGAAATGCCATAATTTCTTTAGATCTAGATAATCTTACTTGAAACAAGTCTCCAAATATTAGCAGTATCGGGACAATACTCATCGCCATAAATAAAATCCAAAGTAAAAAAAATGGTACTATCCTATTATGAAAGAAAGGAAATATAGATTTTGACAAACCATCAATTGCTTCTTTTTCAGAAGAATATGAGAATGTAGAAATTCTATCTGTGCCGTCGAATACTTTCAAATTAAAACCTTCTCTAGTTATTCTTCTTCCTAATTCAAAATCATCTAAAATATTATCTTTTATGGCCTCATGACCTCCTATTGAAAAATATGCACTTCTTCTAAATAAAAGATACTGGCCAAATGCAGAAGAAAAAATTGGATTTTTATTAGAAAATAAAATTGGTAAGCACGAAAAGATAAACCATCCCACAGTAACAGAAATAATTTTATCAACGGCAGTAGATGTTACTCTTTTTGGAAAAAGCGATATTAAATCTATATCAGAAGATTCCATCTCAATAACAGTCTCTTCAATAGTTTTTGATTGTAATTTTGTATCTGCATCAATAAATAACAACATATCGCCTTTTGCAAGATTGCTGAGCTGATGACAAGCCCAATTTTTACCAAGCCAATTTTTTTCAATTGGCATTCCTTTAACAATCCTCATTCTTTTATCTTTATTGGCAATTTCACTAGCAATATTAAAAGTGGAATCAATAGAGTCGTCATCTAAAATAATTATTTCTAAATTTTTATAACTTTGATCAATTAATGAATATAAGCATCTACCAATATTTGCAGCTTCATTTCTTGCAGGAATAAGAATTGATACAAGAGTATTTTGGGTTTTTAACGGATCAGCTATAGATGCTCTTCTGATAAAAAAAAGGTTTGCGATCCCTAACAATGCAACAAGCATGGAAAAGGCAAATAAACCATAAAAAATAAAAATAGCTAATGTTTCTATAAACTGATTAAACATTATGTTTTACCTCCTAATATCCAATCTCTAAAAATTATTCTTTGTTTTAATTCAGACTTATGCTTGTACATTACTAACAAGAAATTAATTATCCACAACAATATTATCTCTAAATTAGCAGAGAATAAAATGACCCATAATAATATTCCTATCCATCCAAAAATAATTGTCCATATATGAACCTTCTGAATAAGGTGGGAGAAAGCCATCATAAGACATATAATCGGTCCTACTATGCCGGATGAAATTGCCATCCAAATTCCACAACTTACCGATAAAGATTTTCCCCCTTTAAATTTTAAAAAAGGTGAGAACATGCTTCCAAGAACCGAAGATACTGAAATTACTACTAGATTCCAAGAATCTAAGCCAAATGATATAGCTAAATAAATTGGAATAAAAGATTTAAATATATCCAGAAAAATAGCGACTAAGCCTATCTTAATTCCTGCCAGCTTTAAAGTATTAGTTCCTCCTGGATTTCTATCACCAACAGATCTTATATCTTGATTTGTAAATAAATAACCAATAGCAAGAGACCACGGAATACTTGCAGAGAAGAAGCATAATATTACCCAGTAAAAAATATTCATGATTAAAAACCCTATAAATTACCTAAGCTAATTAAAGATGGGGAAAATGAGAATTTCAGTTGCAATTAACTTAGATAGTGAGTAAAAGAATTAAGACCAAATTCATATATAACCCACGCCCTAACTATAAAGAAAACTGTAATCAAAAAAATTATTCCAAATAATGAAGCAATAAAACTTGCTCCCATTAACAACAGCCAAGGATTAACAGTTAGCGTATTTGTTTCTGAATTGTCCATGCATCCTATGATATCATTCATTTACTATGAATGATATTGCTACTGAAGCACTAAATAAGATTTTTTCAGTTCTTGCCATTGTATCAATAGGCACGTCTATAATTATTATTGCGAGCTACCTATTCACCAAGCTGTTTCCATCAAAATCAAGCATTACGAATGATTTTAATAAATTAATTCAAGACAATGCAGTCATTTTTTCTTGGGCCATCGCAATTTTAGCTTCCTTGGGAAGTTTATTCTATTCAGAAATTTCAGGATTTGTGCCTTGTACTTTTTGTTGGTATGAAAGGATTGCAATGTACCCTCTTGTATTAATTCTTGGGATAGGAATGTTGAGGAGAAATAAAGAAATATGGATTTATGGGCTACCTTTTTCATTAATTGGACTAGCAATCTCTATATATCATTACCAACTACAAATAATTCCAGATCAGCAATCTGTATCTTGTTCTAGCGAAGCTAGCTGTTCTGGAACATGGATAATGGAATTTGGATTCGTGACTATGCCCTTTATGGCCTTATCAACATTTTTACTTATTTCTGTATTACTATTAGTATCGAATATAAATAACCTAAGGAAAAGCAGATGAGTTCTAAGAAAAGACCAGAAGTAAAAAAGAACAATCTAACACCTATAATTATAGGGAGTGTAATTGCTATTGTTATAATTTTTTTTGCAGCTTTATTTATAATGCAACCTTCAGCAGAAAAGAATTTTTTTGGAGGTGAGATATCTGTAAAAGGAGATATGTTGCCAAATCTGTCAGTTAATTTTAATAGAGATTGCGTATTCTTTGAAAACTTTAATTACTGCCAGCAATTAGAGCCTGCTGCAAACTTTGATGCGCCAATAATTTCAGGTACTGATATCAATGGAAATCAAATATCTACCGATTCTGAAGAACCAAAGATTCTGTTGTTTCTTGCTCATTGGTGCTCTCATTGCCAACAGGAAGTAAAAACTATTCAAAAATGGATAAACGAAAATGGAAACCCCGATCCTATAAAAATATACTCAATACTAACTTCAATAAATTCTAACCAACCTAACTTCCCTCCAGATAAATGGCTTGAATCTGAAAATTGGTCATCCCCAACTTTTGTTGATAATGATCAGGATGGAGTTGCAAAGCATTTTGGAATTAGAGGACTTCCATTCTGGGTAATCGTTGATCATCATGGAAAAATAATCACAAGGTTAAGTGGATCTTACACAGCAGAAGAATTCCAAATTATATTAGCAAACACCCTACAGCATGATAAAAATGTGTATTCAGATCATCATTAACTTAATAAGCTAACTAAATGATCAGAAAAATACCTATAGCATTATTAATTTTCATTATTTTTTCATCATGCCTTAATTCGAATGAGGCTCAAACAAATACAATTGAAGGGCCTGATATGAGTACAGAAGGAATCCCAGATTATTTATCTGATGCATGGCTTTGTTTAGAAGCGAAAGAAGTTGATGATATGGACACAGAAGAAAATGACAAATGGAAGTGCCAAGTCGATCTATCTATTAATAATGGAAACCTATTAATTAAAAGTACAGGAATACCTAATCATGATTTTGAATCTGGACTTGGGTGCTGTGCAGAAGAAGGGGATTATACATGGATTATACCTAGTAGACCTGCCATAGCAGATGAATTAACTTGGGCTCCTGACAGAGGGCCAATAGCAATAACTGTGACAGGGGTAGCTATATTTGGACCTGAGGAAGGGCCAGGTGGAGATGCAGTGGCACTACATTTTGAATATTTTGAAGAAGATAGGCAGCCTATTCAAATTGGAGTATGTGGGGGCCATTCTGCAGGGAGCTTCTTCCATTATCATTTTGACGCAAACTGCATTCATTGGCATGAAGAAAATCCTAATATTTCTATGGCCGAATGGAAAGATTATGATAGAGATAAGCTAGATTCTAAAATTCATTCTCCTATTCTAGGCTTTGCTTTTGATGGTTTTCCAATTTATGGTCCTTTTGGATGGAATTATGATAAAGATGTAGTTGAAATAAAATCTAGCTATAGATTAAAAGAATGGGAAGATGGGTACAATGGAATTGACAGTTGGGAATATATTGAAGGATTAGGAGATCTAGACGAGTGTAACGGGCGATTTAGTGCAACCCCAGAAGTTCCTGAAGGAATTTATCATTATCATAGTACTCAATTAAATGGAGAGGGAATCATCGGTTTTCCATATTTTCTTTTGTGCTATAAAGGCATTGTAGAGGAGTCAAATTTTAATAATATGCCCGACGCACAGGGTGGCGCCGGTCCTCCTGGAAGAAATGGTCCTCCTGGTGGTGGAATGCCGAAAGATAGGTACTCATGTGTAATTGACTCTAACGGATATTGTATTTTTACAGGAAATCCTCATCAAGAATTACTTTCTCCGGGCACTAATAAAATTTTAGATAGGAAAGGAAATTTCTTATTCAATATAGAAGATGCAGTAGCAACTAATTCTTCTGATGAAATACTAAATGCAAGAGGCACGCCCTCAATGGAAGGAGATAGGCTAATCAAATCATCGAAAGTCTATATGACGGAAGACGAAATAGCTTTTCACAGAGTAATGGCCACTATGTATCCTATAAGAAATGCACTAATGTACGATGTATCTGAACTAAATATTGAAAAATGGAATCTTCTGACACAAGAACTCGAAATTAGGAAAATTAAAGACTCAACTTTTACTGGTGGAGCAACTCCTAGAGACAATTATTTTGGAAGGCAAGGAATTTTTGATCTAGTAAAAAATCCAAAGGGTAGAGATATCCATCATGATGTAATGAAATTTCTGGAGGAATCGAGTATCTACCTTCTTTGTCATGTTACAAGTGATAATTTCAACAAAATGCTAAAAGATACACACCCTGAAGGACATGATCCATGTAAAGATGCTATCCTAGGCTCTAAAATTCCATTTAAACCACTACTGTCAGATTAGTTAGTAGGGCAAATTATGAACTCAGATAAATTTAATATTGAAGAAATAGCAAGATTAGTAAGAAATATAATCTCTTCATCCGGCGATGACCCTCAAAGAGACGGCCTAAATGATACACCAGAAAGGGTTGCCAAATTATATAAAAATCTACTTTCTGGCTATTCAATGAAAATAGAAGAGGTAATCAATAATTCTCTTTTCAGTACAACTCTTGATGACATGATAGTAATCAAAAATATAGAATTTAATAGCTTGTGCGAACATGATCTAACCCCTTTTTTTGGGACAGTAAATGTTGGATACATTCCTGAAGGTAAGATAATAGGGCTTTCTAAAATTCCTAAAATTATTGAGGTCTTCTCAAAAAGACTACAAGTCCAAGAAAACCTAACGAATGAGATTTCATCAGCCTTAGACTCAATAATTTCTCCACATGGCTTAGGGGTAGTAATCGAAGCAAGACATACCTGCTCTATATTAAGGGGAGATAATTTTTCAAGTTCTAATCTTACAACTAGTTCAATGCATGGCTCATTTAGAAGTAATTTAAATACTAGGCAAGAGTTTCTTTCTCATATACAAAACAATTCCTAAATGAAAGATTCAATAGTAATAAAAAATATTGAAGTGCCATGTTTAATTGGGATAAATCCTGATGAAAAAATAAATCCTCAGTCAATTATAATCAACTTAAAATTATTCACCTCATTTGAAAAAGCATCACAAAGCGACCAAATAGAAGATACTGTTAATTATTCAACATTGGTCAAATCTATAAAAGAATTTATTTCAAAATCTAAATTTAATCTTCTAGAAGCTATGGGTGAAAAATTATCCCAAAAAATCCTTGAAGATAAAAAAATAAAAGAAGTTGAAATAGAAATAATAAAACCTGATGCACTAACAAATTCAGAAAAGGTTTCAATTATCATTCAAAGAAAGAATTAATGGCGCCCCTGCCGTGATTCGAACACGGGACACCCGGTTTAGGAAACCGGTGCTCTATCCTCTGAGCTACAGGGGCA
>CAZUHW010000005.1:79870-152131 GCA_964620935.1 uncultured Dehalococcoidales bacterium | reverse complement strand
GTCAGTTGCTCCAGCAAGAGATCCTGTAGACGTAGAGTTACCTGCAACGTCTGCAACAGATCCAACTAACGACACTTTTGGAGTGTTGTCAGCTGACATTGAAGCACCTAGTGTCAAGAACACTTGAGTAGGCAAAGCTGCTTGTATTACAGCTTCAGTAGGTGTGTGTGTAGTTCCATCATCAAATGTGATTTGGAAGTCAGTAGCATCGATACCTTCAATATTACCGTCAAACTCTACAACCATTGCGTTAGCTTTAGTTGAAGTGTGCTTGTGAGTCTTATTAGCAGAATCAATACTAGTGTCCCACCACCAACCAGTGTATGCGGCTGATAGAGATGGAAGTTTTTGATCAATCTTAATGTGGTGTGCACCATATTTAGCTAGCACACCTGCACTAGCAGTAGACGATGAGTCAGAGTAACCTACGTTACCTGCCAAGTCAGTACCAATAGCCTGGAAGTCAATCCAGTGATCCACAGGAGTGTTAGCTCCTAGTGGTAGCGCTGAGCTTGGAGTGTAAGTGTAAGTTAATGATGAAACACCATCAGCAGCAGTACCTCTGTTTACAGTCACAGAAGAAGCCACTCTAGTAGATGGACTTACTCCGTCTTCGTCAGTTGAAGTGCTTAATGTAATGTCTCCACCAGTAAGTGCGTGAATAGAGGCAGTTAAGTAATCTCCACCTGCATCACCATCACCTGTGTGAATAGCACTAGTAGTCATAACGTCTATACCGTTAGTAGCACCAACAGAGCCGTCTTCACCAGTACCGTTATCAGTCTCTGCACCTTCCTGAACAATTAGAAGAGCTCCACTTACATCTAGACCACTGGCAGCTTCTGTAGCTGTCACGCTAAATGCAGGAGTTCTTGTCTGATTCTCAGATCCGTGTGCTGGAGAGTTAATTGCAACTGATGGTACAGTCGCGTCGATGTTAGCTGTAACTTGCCTAGTCTGGGCAGTATTGCCATCAGCATCAGCTGCATCTATGTATTTCGCGTATACTGTTCCACCATCTTTAACAGCCAAAGTAGAAGTTACTGAGTGAGCAGCTCTACCTGCACCGGTAATACAATCACCTTTACATGTAGCAGCGCCAACTGAGTTACCTCGGCTTCCGTAGAACCAACCTTCAGTAGTGGCCTTATATTCTTGGGCCATACCCATTGGCATTTCTGTATTTTCATTATCAAACACGTTAACTATTCCGTTGAATACACCAGTATTTCTACCAGTCTCTGTCAATAGAATGTTTATAGCGTTTGAAGATGAAACAACACCACTCCATACTGCAGCGGTTGTTGTATTTATTCTTGAAGTCTTCCACTGTACTAATCCTGCAACTTTGTTTGTAAGAAGGTTAGTACTTGGGTTGCTCGCAGCTACTGCACCAGCATCCCAGTCTGTTGTACCAGCTAGTGTTCCAGTACCTGTGATAATGGAAAAGATTGCTGATCTTGAAGAATCTGGGTCACCAGCGTCAGAAACCGTAAGTGCGATCAACGAACTTGTAGCAGTTGAACACTTAGGTGACTTGTTAAAGTTACCCATAACTACGGCTGGATCAAGAGTCTTGTCAGACAGTGTCATGTCAGACAATTGACCGTCTCGTCCTAACGCTCCAGTACCTGCAGTAGCATCAGTCAATAGGTTAGCCATAGTGGCACCTGTTGGGTGAGCCTTAGCAAGACTTGTACCGTCTAGAAGAGTGTCGGCAGTTGTCTTAGTAGTCAATACTGAGCTATGTCCATCTGATGCTTCAGCTACTGTATAAGCAGCAAAATCAGATGATCCACCATCGGCAAGGTCACTTAGACCTTCACCTAGCCACCTACATGCAAATGTAAGGTCAGCACCAGTAATCACACCGTCACTATTTGTATCAATAATTGGAATGGCTTTCTCATTGTCACCACTTGCATTCTCAGCATCATAGCTGGTAATCAGTGTTGAACTAGAAGAGTGTCCACCCTTTAAGATTACGACCGTACTCTTAACGACAGCTGCGTTAAGGTCTGAATCGACAACCTCAATAACTAATTGGTTAGACCCTGTCATGATGTGTCTTCCTGAAGAAGTATAAGTAGCGTATAAGCTCTTACCACTTCCAACATAAGAAGGTGTTGTACCACCATATAGAGAGGCTAACTTAGATGGGCTCGTTGCAGTTGACAGCTTTGACCAATTGTTTACCAAGTTGATCGAACCTGTTGCTGCTGCTTGAGCCGTATCGGTTTGTTGATTGAATCCAACGATGGATGCAACTACCAACATCATGGCAGCTATTCCACCCAGGATTCTTGCAGAGATGATCTTTTTCACTCTGTTTTCCCCCTTTACCTTTTTCCGGATTGTTATAGACATCTGTCTAAAAGTCTCCTTTTTATCCCTACGTGCCAGTTAAAAATCCGGACACGATACGGTTTTGTTTATTTAAAGTCTTATTTTATTATTTGCGACTAATGTTTTATAAGAGGCTTCTAGTTAATCCTAGTCGCAACTAGAAAAACCAGACAAATCGCCTGCTTATCGTTCAGATAATTTCATAACATACATGGTATGTCAAGTAATCCTTACTAACATTTTATATTATTTTTCAATTTTAACTAATTAAAGCGCACAAAGTTAGCTATCCTTCGTAACACTTCTTAATCAAAATTACGTTAAGAATATAAGTTGTCCAGAGTACTTGTCAACGATAAAACATAAAAAAATTTAAAAAAAACCACAAAAAACCACAAAAAACAGCTTTTTTTACAAATTAAGTAGTTTTTTTAAAGAATTTAGTCTTTTATCCAGCTTTCTACTTTTAGAAATTCTTTATTGCTAGGCGTTTTCCCCATTGCATTAAGAATCTTCTGGGTCAGAGCTGTCGGGTCAGAAGATGCATCAGAGTGAGAATTAGACAACGCAATCATCCTTCTAAGTAGAGTAACTTGCTTCATTGTAAATTCATCAAGCAAGTTATCCTCGTTCCTTGTGCCACTTTTAGAAATCTCTATCGCTGGCCACACTCTTTGTTCAGACAACCTTCTATCTAAATGAAGCTCCATATTTCCTGTTCCCTTAAATTCCTCATAAATTAAGTCATCAAGCCTGCTACCGGTATCAACAAGACATGTAGCAATTATTGTTAGACTCCCAAGTTCTTCAAAATTTCTAGCAGCGCCAAAAAATTGTTTAGGAGGATAAAGAGCAAGAGGATCCATTCCACCCGATAAAGTTCTTCCGCTACTTTGTGTATTAAGATTATGAGCTCTTGCAAGTCTAGTTAAACTATCTAGAAGCACAACCACATCTTTTCCTGACTCAACAGACCTTTTTGCTTCAACCATAGATTTCTCGGCGGTTTTGCAATGATCTTCGACAGGTTCATCAAATGTAGAGCTAAATACTTTACCTGATACTGATCTTTTCATATCTGTAACCTCTTCAGGTCTTTCCCCTATTAGGGCAACAAAAAGTTCCACTTCAGGATGATTTTCACTTATACCTCTAGCTATCTCTTTTAATAAAATTGTCTTTCCTGCTTTCGGAGGAGCAACAATTAAAGCTCTTTGGCCTTTTCCGATAGGAGAAAATATATCTATAAGTCTAGAAGAAAAGGGTTTGTTCCCAGTCTCTAAAGTAAGTCTTTCATTGGGATAGATTGGAGTAAGTTTTTCAAAATTTGGTCTTTGCTTCATCTGAGATGATTCTGGATCATATCCGTTTACCATCTCTACCTTGGTTAGTCCGTAATATCTTTCTTTTTCTTTAGGCTGTCTAACCTGCCCAGCCACTCTATCTCCTTTTCTCAAGCTAAATCTTCTTACTTGAGATTGGGAAACATAAATATCATCTTTATTATCTTCTGTATCAGGATTTCTTAGGAATCCATATCCGTCACTCAATATATCGAGAACGCCAAATCCAAGAAGCAAGTCTTCTTCTTGTGCAAAATGAGATAATACAGGAAGAACAACACTAACTCTGTCATTCATATCTGTATCAGGTAAATAGTCGACTCCAGATTTTTCGGCAAATTTAATAACTTCTTCAATTACCATATCATCAACCTCGTGCCTCTTTAAAATTCCGATATCTGAATTTAGATCAGAAGCTTTTTTAGTTGATTCTTTTTTAGTTGTAGATTTTTTTGTACTTTTTGGTTTTGGTGTAGCCAATTTATTTATTCCTATAATGAATAGATTTATTTATTGAAAGAATTTCTGTTGATTAGGTTTCATGATTTACGAAAATTGGAACCAAATAACAAGAAAGTCGTAATTGGTATATTTATCTTCACATAAATTTATTTGAGTTGCAAATTTCTTATGTTATTTAATCATTCGAATTTGATCGCCTGTTATTACTGTATTAATTGCAGCAGATATAAATCCATTAAATAAAGGATGAGAATGATTTGGTCTAGATAAGAACTCCGGATGAAACTGACTTCCAATCATAAACGGATGATCTTCTATTTCCATTATCTCTACCAATCTAGCATCTGGAGAAATTCCACTATCTATTAATCCTTTATTTTTAAATTGATCTTTATAGTCGTTATTTACTTCGTATCTATGTCTATGTCTCTCAATTATTTCGGGAGAACTATAGAGTTCAGATACTTTTGAGCCTTCGCTGATCACACAAGGATAATTTCCTAATCTCATGCTAGCTCCAGTCTCTTTTAGGTCTTCTTGGCCAGGAATAAAATTAATAACAGGATGATTTGACTCTGGATCAAATTCTGCTGAATTAGCATCTTTAAATTTCAATACATTCCTGGCAAATTCTATGACCATTATTTGCATGCCAAGACATAAACCCAAATAAGGTACATTATTCACTCTAGCAAAATTAGCGCATGCAACCATTCCATCAATTCCTCTGGGGCCAAATCCTCCAGGCACAATAATTCCAGACAATCCGTTTAGCTTACTTTCAACATCTCCTTCTTCAAGTTCATCAGATAATATCCATTCAATTTGAACATTGACCTGGTGCTTAATTCCAGCATGCATTACAGCCTCCTTAACAGAAAGATAAGAATCCTCTAATGATGTGTATTTTCCAATGATGCCAATTTTTAATGATTTTTTTTCATCTCTTATGACTCTTACCATATTCTCCCAATTTTTCAGATCAGATTTATCTTGAGTTAAATTTAAGAAATCAGAGATCTTTTCTCCTAACTGTTGAGATTCGAGAGCTAAAGGAACTGCATATATTGTGTCTAAGGTTTCCAATGAAAATACTCTGTCCAATTTTACATCGCAATGAAGAGAAAGCTTCTCTTTTATTTCGTCGTCTATTTCGTCATCACTCCTACAAACTAAGAAATCAGGCTGAATTCCCATACCTCTTAATGAATTAACGCTGTGCTGTGTGGGCTTTGTTTTAACCTCACCAGTAGCACCCAACTTTGGCAAAAGTGTTAAATGTAAAAATAAAGAGTTCTCCTGACCAAACTCGCTTCTTATCTGTCTAATAGCCTCTATAAACGGTTGGCCTTCAATGTCACCAATGGTTCCTCCAACCTCAACAATCATAATTTCAGAATTACTTTTTTCCGCAGCTAAAAATATTTTTTCTTTGATGAGATTTGTAACATGAGGGATCGTCTGAATTGTTCCACCCAGATACTTTCCATCTCTTTCATTTTCGATTATCTCTCTATATATAGCGCCTGCAGTTGTGCTTGAGTACTTATTGAGTTCTTCATTTATGAATCTTTCATAATGGCCTAAGTCTAGGTCAGTTTCTGATCCATCTGATGTTACAAATACTTCTCCGTGCTGGAATGGGGACATAGTACCAGGATCAACGTTAAGATAGGGGTCTAGTTTCATAATAGAGACATGGATGTTCTTATTCTTTAGGATTCTTCCAACAGATGCGGATACAATCCCTTTCCCAAGGGAACTAACAACTCCTCCTGTCACAAAGATATACTTTGTCATTACTTCCTTGTCCTCGTAATCCCTAGAATCCAAACATCAACATTAAGCATTCTAAGAACATAAGGTATTCTCTGTCAATTATTGTTATAATTTGGTTTGTAATGAGTTCAGAAAATAAACATTTTGATATAAATAAAATTGCAGAACTTGCAAAGTTAAATTTAGATCTTAAAGAGATCGATAAATTTGAGAGCCAGATGGTAGATATAATTTCTCATTTTTCGTCATTACAGAAGATTGATACCTCAAGTTTTAATTTAAAAAATTGGGAGATTGATAAGAATAAAATTACTGATGTGTCAGACTTAAGGAATGATAATAAATCTACTGGTTTCAATGAAGAAGAAATATTTAGTAATGCCCCAGCTAAGGAAAGCAAATTTATAAAAATCAAAAAAATATTGGATCGATAAATGATAGAGCCTTCAAAACTTACAGCTGTTGAATGCGCTAATTTGATTCAAAAAAAGGAAGTGTCAGTCACTGAGATAACTAAAATATTTTTAGAAAGATCAGAGGAAATAAATCAAGATATTAATTCTCTAATTACAATATGTGAAGATTCTGCACTTAAGCAAGCAGAAGAAATTGATAACAATTTTGAGGAGCATAAAAACAAACCTTTATTGGGGGTTCCAATATCCGTCAAAGATGTTATATCTACCAAAAACATTAAAACTACTGCTGGCTCTAAGATACTAAGTAACTATATCCCGCCATATGATGCTTTTGTGGTAAAAAAACTTGCAGATGCAGGCGCAATAATTATCAGTAAATCGAATTGTGATGAATTCGCAATGGGCTCATCAAATGAGACGTCTTTTTTTGGTCCTTGCCTCAACCCTTGGGATTTTAATACTGTGCCAGGAGGTAGTAGCGGAGGTTCGGCAGCTTCTGTCGCCTCTTCTCAAAATTTAGTTAGTATAGGATCGGATACAGGAGGAAGTATAAGGCAGCCCGCATCATTATGTGGAATAGTAGGAATGAAGCCAACATATGGTTCAGTGAGTAGATCTGGACTTATAGCTTTTGGAAGTTCCTTAGATCAAATAGGGCCCTTTGCAAAAAATGTTCAAGACTGTGAAAAATTATTTTATTCGATTGCAGGACATGATCCAAAAGACTTAACTTCATCAAAAAATGTATTAGAAAATTTCAAGGACTTAGACAGCTTAAAAGGCATAAAGATTGGTATATGCAATGATATTAGCGACCAAGGTATTTCTGAAGGCGTCAAAAAAGTCTTTGAATCTTCTGTAGATACAATGAAAAACTTAGGGGCTGAACTAGGTGAAATTTCAATTGATTATATAAAAGAATCACTTCCTGTTTATTACCTAACAGCACCTTCAGAAGCGTCATCTAATCTTAATAGATATGACGGAATAAAATATGGATATTCTGACCAAAATGGAAAAACTTCTTGGGAAACAATAGATCTTACAAGATCAAATTTTGGGGATGAAGTTAAAAGAAGGATTTTACTCGGAACTTTTGCTTTATCATCTGGATACTATGATGAATATTATGGAAAGGCGCAAAAGATTCGAGGGTTGATAATTAATTCTTTTAATGAAGCTTTTAATAAATTTGATTTAATAATATCCCCCACTTCTCCCATAACTGCTTTTAAACTAGGTTCTCAAATGAATGATCCTTTATTGATGTACCAAAATGATATATGCACTATGCCAGCTAATATTGCTGGTATCCCTGCGATTTCAATTCCTTGCGGACTATCCAATAAACTTCCAGTTGGCCTGCAAATTATGGGGCCCAATTTCTCAGAAGGGAAAATATTCTCTGTGGCAAAATTGATAGAAACCAATATGAATCTTAATATGCTGGATGGAGTAAAGGCATGATAAAAAAAATAATATTAAGCTTAACTATATTGATTTCAATTATTGCTTGCTCTCAAGAATCTCAACCAGAACCTTTTGATCCCGGATTACCTCCTGAGTTCCCTCATGTATTTATGGGCAATGCTTATGTCGGAGGAGAGCCTATCAAACAAGGAATAATAATTTATGCAAAATTTGGTGAATCTTTGTCCCAAATTGGAGAAACGATAAGTGGAGGCAGATATGTGAATGTTCTTGTCGCCCCCAAAAATTCAAAAGAAACTAAAGAAACAGTCGCTTTCTACATGAAGACAGATGATGGAGAAGTGAAGGCAAAAGAAACATATAAATTACAAAAGGTCGTTGAGCCCAATATTGTTAATTTAGAACTCAATTTTAATTCTTATCCATAATGTTAATCAAAGTAAACAATAAGTTTCCTACTATAAGCGAAGATTCTTACGTAGCACCTTCTTCTACTCTGATTGGTGACGTAGAGCTACTATCCCTCTCTAGTGTTTGGTTTGGGGCTGTAATAAGAGCAGATAATGGGAAAATTGAGATAGGAGAAAGGACTAACATCCAAGATAACTGTGTTGTACATTCAGATCAAGGTTCCAAAATAGGAAATAATGTCACCCTCGGTCACGGCGTCATTTGTCATGCAAAAAGTGTTGGGGATAACTGCTTATTAGGAAATGGATCAATATTAAACGAGGGGGTAGAGGTAGGAGAATTTTCTTTAATTGCCGCAGGTTCAGTAGTTATAGAAAATATGAAGATTCCACCTAGATCACTTGTTATGGGAAGCCCAGCAAGAATAAGAGGTGAGATAACTGAAAGACATATGGAACTTATTAAATTAAGTTTTGCTACATACGTTGAAAAAATAAAATTATATAAAGATTCTGAAAAATTCGATTAATATTTATTAGAATTAATTATTATATTGTCTATTAATCTTATTCCCTCGACATGGCCAGCGATCATAATAACTTGATGATTTAAATCTGCTTCTCTAAATAAATCTGAGAAGTCATTCTCTGATTCCGCTAGATCAGATAAAGGCTTGGCCTCGATATATTGCAACTTAAAATCAGGCTCTGTGCTTAATACCTCACTAACCTTTTGTTTCACACCTGAAAGATTGCTGCTTTCCTTCCAATATTCTTTTCCAGCTTTAAGAGCCTTGAATATAATTGAAGCTTTTTGTTTGCCATCTTCAGTTATCAAAGAATTACGACTACTGTATGCAAGCCCTGAAGGGTTCCTTTGAGTTTCTACTGGAATAATTTCAACATTATGAACAGATGATAGCTTGCTATGTATTAAGCATATTTGTTGTATATCTTTCAGACCAAAAACAGCTTTGCCAGGTCTTATTAATTCAAAAAATCTATTAACAATGGTCAAGACTCCGTCAAAATGACCAGGCCTGAAACTTCCTTCCCAAATATCACCTGCTGGACCCGCATTAATTGTTTTAATTTGTTCCTGATTTAGGGCATCCTGTTTACTAGGCATAAATAGCACATCTACTCCATTTTGATCAAAAACATCAATATCTTTTTCAATCGTTTGAGGGTAAGCATCAAAATCATCTAAATTATTAAACTGAAGAGGGTTAATAAATAAAGTTGCAAAGACATTATCAAATTCTTTGGCCTTATTTAGTAAAGCTATATGACCTTCATGCAAAGCTCCCATAGTAGGTACTATGACTCTTCCATCGTTTGGTGCCTTGCATATTTTCTTTATTTCTTCTACAGACTCAACAATTATCATTTTTGTTATTTTATTCTCTTAATTTATATGTAAGTTTAATCTGAATTACTATATCCTAAAAACTTAAATTAAATCTAAATAAAGAACTTTAATGAATTTCAAGGCAATAAGAGGAACAAATGACCATATGCCAGAGGATATGGCTACTTGGAATTTTGTAGAAAGTGTTGCTAGAAATACGGCTTCAATGTTTGGCTATAAAGAAATTTCTACTCCTATTTTTGAGCAAACTGGACTTTTTAAAAGGGCAGTTGGAGAAGGAACCGACGTAGTGCAAAAGGAAATGTATAATTTTAATGATCTTGGTGGAAATGAATTAACTCTAAGGCCAGAGGGCACAGCTTCTGTTTGCAGAGCTTTCATTGAACATGGAATGCACAACGAACCATACCCAGTAAGATTATTTTATATAGCTCCAATGTTTAGGCATGAAAGACCTCAAAGTGGCAGATTAAGACAACATCATCAGTTCGGTGTAGAAATTTTTGGAGATAAATCTTCAGAAACTGACTTAGAGATTATCTTATTAGGCTTAACATATTTAGATAACCTAGGCATAAAAGATCTTAAATTAAAAGTAAATTCTATAGGAACGAGCAAAACTAGAACTGAATTCAAAAAATCATTTGAAAATTACATGGCTCCTTTAATTAGTCGTCTGCCTGAAAAGGATCAAAAAAAATATAAACTCAATCCAATAAGAATATTAGATTCAAAAGAGAGAGTCACTCAAGATCTGCTTGCTGATTCACCAAAACCTATAGATTTCTTAGATGAAGATTCAAAGGGGCACTGGGAAAAATTCGTACTACTACTAGAGGAATCAATAAGAATGTTCAAAGGGGTAGAATTTGAAATAGATAAAGGGTTAGTAAGAGGACTCGATTATTATTCCAAAACTGTATTTGAAATACAACCAAAAAATTCAAATAAAGCTCAATCTAGTATTCTTTCAGGCGGAAGATACGACAACCTTGTAGAAAATATAGGAGGTCCTGATACTCCTGCTGCAGGATTTGGAAGTGGAATAGAAAGAGTAATACTTAATATGAATGAGAAGGAATATGAAGATCTTGATTTTACACAATTATTAATTATTCCGGCATCTGAAGAAGGCTTAATTCTTTCTATTAAAATGGCTCAGCAATTAAGAAATAAAAAAATATCTACTTCCATCTGCTCGTCAGATAGGAGCTTTAAAGCTCAAATGAGGTATGCAAATCAAATAAATGCTAAAAACATAATTGTTTTGGGCAACAAAGAGATAGAAAGTAATAAGATTTCTATAAAAAATTTATCTTCAAAAATTGAAAAAACAATTGATCTAACTTTAGAAGACATTTTATCGGCACTAGATTCAAATGGATAAAGCAACTCTAGAAAAATTAAATAGCATCGAGAAGCGCTACAACGAAGTTGAAGAATTAATGGCTGACCCCGAAAATGCTGCAAATGTTCAAAAGATTACCAAACTTGCTAAAGAGCATAGTGAACTTAAAAAGGTAGTTTTATTGTATAAAAATATAAATTTAAAAAATATTGAACTCAGGGATACAAAAAACATGCTTGATGATGAAAGTGACCCTGAGTTAGTTGAAATGGCTAAAATTGATTATGAAAAGATTAAAGCTGAGATTGATGAACTCACAACTGAACTAGAAGACCAACTTATTCCAAAAGATATAAGAGATAAGGCTGACGCTATAATCGAAGTTAGAGCAGGCACAGGAGGAGATGAAGCAAGTTTATTTGCTGGAGAAATATATAGGATGTACCAGAGATATTCTGAGCTTCAAGATTGGAAATTCAGTTTGGTTGATATAAATGATAATGGGCTAGGAGGAGTTAAGGAAGTTACATTTGAGATTAATGGAAGCGGAGTATACAGGAAAATGAAACATGAAGCAGGAACGCATAGAGTGCAAAGGGTTCCTTCTACAGAATCCCAAGGGAGGATACATACCTCTGCAATAACTGTAGCTGTTTTACCCAAACTTGAGGATATAGATGTGACTATAAATCCTGAAGATATACGTACAGATATATTTCATTCTGGAGGAGCTGGAGGTCAAAATGTGAATAAAGTAGCAACTGCAGTAAGGTTGACTCACAGTCCTTCTGGTATTGTTGTTACTTGTCAAAGGGAAAGGTCTCAAGCCCAAAATAGAATAATCGCTATGGATTTATTAAAAGTTAGATTATGGGATGTAGAGTATGAGAAACAACAAAGTGAACATAGCAAGAATAGAAAAGATCAGGTAGGAAGTGGCGACAGATCAGAAAAAATAAGAACTTATAATTTCCCTCAAGGAAGAGTAACAGATCATAGAATCAACGTCTCCATGCATAATCTAGATGAATTTTTAAATGGGTCCATTGATGGAATATTAGATCAATTAATTAGAAATGAACAAATTAAAAAACTAGCAGAAGATGAAAATAATTGATCTATATCGCTTTTTATGTGCAGAATTAACATCAATAAGCAATAATAAAATAGAGGCGGAAGCAGAGGCGGAATTAATTTTAACCTCAGAAAAATTCTCTGCCTTAAATAGCTTTAATCTCTCAAAAGAATCAATTTATGGATCTAGTCACGATATTGAAGTAAAGCAAGAATCACATAACTTTATATTATACGCCATTAAGTATAGAAAAGCCGGAATGCCTATTCAATATATAATTAATGAGTCATGGTTCTATAATCTAAAATTCGAAGTATTTATAGATAAATACAGAAAAACTCTTATACCTAGAAATGAAACTGAAATAATCATAGATAAATCTATTGATTTTATTTCAAATAATAAAGCAGAGAGCGCACTAGATGTTGGTACAGGGTCTGGATGCATACCAATCTCAATACTTCATAACATAGAAAAAAATATAAAATGGGTAGCCATAGATCCTCATCTAAATGAGATACCATTAAATAATGCAAAAAAGTATAACAAATTAGAGCATATAGAATTCCAAAAAATATCAATTCAACAATTCCAAAAATTGAAAATAAATAAATATGATTTAGTTACAGCTAATCTCCCTTATGTTCCAACCAAATCAAAGATAGAAAATACTGTAAAGCAAGAACCTAAAGAATCTATTTTTGGAGGTAAAGATGGATTAATATTTATCAAGGAGTTAATAAATATTTTGCCAAGAATACTAAACGATAATAATAGCATTGCAATATTTGAAATAGACCCTTCTCAGGCAGAATATTTTTGTAACCTCAGAGATTTATTCAATGTAGAGTTAATAAAAGATATTCAGGATCTGGATAGAGTAGCTGTACTAAATTTAATATAACTTTTATCTCTTAGTAAATTGTTGAGCTTTTCTTGCTCTCTTAAGACCATACTTTTTACTTTCTTTAATTCTAGAATCTCTTGTAAGCAACCCTTTGGATTTCAATTTTGGTCTTAAATTTGAATCCATTTCAATTAGAGCTCTTGAAATACCTAATGATAGAGCATCGGCTTGCCCTGATATTCCTCCACCATGAGTTTTGGCAACGACAGTAACTGAACTATTCAAATCTAATAAATCTAATGGTCTAGTAGCTGATTTTTGCCAAATTTCAACTGGTATAGCTTCTTGCAGTGTTTTTCCATTGATAGTAATTTCGCCAGGAGTATTAAAAACTCTAACTCTTGCAATAGCACTTTTTCTCTTACCTGTGCCGTAATAATATTTTTTAGAAGACAATTAATAACTCCTATTTCGCTGAAAATTGTTGTTCATGAGTATGTTCTTCAGCTGGAAAAACTTTTAATCTTTTCAACATCACATCTCTTAATTTATTTTTTGGCAGCATTCCTTTTACTGCATTTTCTATAACTTTTTGCGGATTTAACCTTAGCATGTCCTCATAAGATGTCATTTTCTCTCCTCCTGGATAACCTGAATGAGAGAAGTACTCTTTTTGTTCGCTCTTTCTACCAGTGACCTTTATAGATGAGGCATTAACTACTACTACGAAGTCTCCTCCAGCAAGATTAGGAGCATAATTCACCTTATCTTTTCCCATTAATAACTTTGCCACGTCTGAAGCTAATCTGCCCAGAACCTTATCTTTAGCATCAATTAAATGCCATGAATTTTCTAATTCCTTAGAACTTACAGATATTCTATTTATATCTTTTCTTTGCATGCTAAATTTTTACTCCATCATATTTTATGTTAGATAAATACAACCCTTTAGAAGAAGGCAAAAGGTTAATTGAGCCTTTTTTAGGATTATTAATCATATCTGATAGCTGACTAATTGTTATTTTGCCTTTCATATAGAGAAGAAAAGAGCCAATCATCCTTCTAACTTGTTGATATAAAAAAGACTTTCCAATTATCCTGAATTCTATACTTTTTTCATTTTTAATGTGTGAAATATGCCTGATTTCTCTCTTAGTACTAATATCACTAGGAGCTAATCTGCCAGCAAATGATAAAAAATCATGAATACCAACAAACAATTTGTAAGCTGTAGACAGATTTTTTGTATCAATATGATAATTGACATGTTCGTAATATCTATTTTCCAAAGGAGATATATTTCTCTCAAAATTTATCTTGTACACATATTCTCTCTCTAGAGCATCTCTTCTTACATCCAAATCTTGGTCTACTTTTATACATTTTAATATTTTTGCATCTTTAGGCATGTAATGATTTAGAGAAGAAATCCATAAGTCTGATCTTAGTTCTTTTGCAGATTTAAAACTAGCAACTTGACTTGTAGCATGTACGCCAGAATCTGTCCTGCTCGCAAACTCAGTTGGGATAAATTCTTTATGAATGCTCATTAAAGCATCTTCAAAAGAACCTTGTACTGTTCTAAAATTTGCTTGCTTTTGGGACCCTTTAAAATCTGTCCCATCATATGTCAATACAGCAAGGTATTTATTCATCGGATTCCTCTGTCTGTTCTGACTGTAAAACTAAATCATCTAGAATACTTAATTCAACAAGATGAGTTGAATCTCCTTTTCTATATCCAAGCTTTGTTATTCTAGTAAACCCACTGCTTCTTTGTTCAAATTTCTTACTAATAACTGAAAATAGTTCATCAAGAATCGCATTGTCATTTAAATATGAATAGGCTTTTCTTCTATCATTTAGAGTTCCTTTTCTGCCAAGAGTGATGATTTTTTCTACTTTAGGCTGAATTGCCTTAGCTTTAGCGTAAGTAGTTCTAATCTTTCCTCTTTTTATGCACTCAGCAACTAAATTCCTAAATAGCGCTTTTCTGCTACCAGTCTTTCTGCCTAATTTATAACCAGATACTCGATGTCTCAAAAATCACCTATGCCTTACTCTCTTCTTGAACTTTTTTAATAAAAGGCTCAAGCTTTTCTTGTAATTCATCTAAAGATTTCTGGCCAAAATTTTTCAATTTTAGCATTTCTGGCCCAATTGGAAACTCAATAATATCACCTACTCGATTTAACCCGCTTCTTTTCAGGCAGTTAAAAGTTCTACTTGAAAGATCTAGGCTTTCCACTAAAGTATTGTAAACTTCTGCAGATACTCCTTTTGATTCAATATTATCTGCCACAGCAGAAACTTCCTCTAAATTAACGAATTGGAAGTATTTCTTCATTAATAAATCTGCACCTTTTTTTACTGAATCTGAAGGAAGAATTGATCCATCTGTCCAAATTTCTAATGTTAATTTTTCAAGATTAGTTTCATTACCAATTCTTAAATCTTCAACTTCATAATTTACTTTCCTAACAGGGCTAAAAATGGAATCTACCGGTAAAAATCCAATACCAAGATCTTCTTGAGCAAATCTATCCGAAGGAATGTATCCCACTCCTTGCTCAACATTAAATTCTACAGATAGTTTTCCAGAATTCTTATCAATAGTAGCTAAATATAATTCAGGATTAACTATTTCAAAGTCAGCACTTGTCATAATATCTCCAGCAACAATTTGTCCTTCACCTTTTACGTCTAGTCTCATTCTTCCTGATCTTTCAGACATAGCCTTAAGTCTAATCTTCTTAAAATTAAGAAGTAGTTCTATTACTCCCTCTGACATTCCGTCTATAGAAGAGTACTCATGCTGAACACCTTCAATTCTAACCCATGTTATTGCTGCTCCTGGCAACGAATTAAGTAATGTTCTTCTCATAGAATTACCTATTGTATCTCCCATGCCTTTAGGAAGAGGGCTTGCAACTATCTCTGCATACTTATCACTCTCATCATTAATTACAAACGCTGTATCTGGAAGCTTTCTTTCACTTATTTGCTCTTCAAATTCAGAAGTGCTAGTAACCCCAAATTGCTTTTCTATTTCTTCCATTCCCATTTTTATCTCCTTGAATAATACTCAATAATTAATCTAGTCTGAATGCCTATTTCCATGTCATCAGTTTCAGGTTTTGCTATTATGTCTCCTAATCCATTGCCTCTGTCTAGCTTCACCCAATCAGGAACTGCCCTTTCTGATAGTTCTTCATCATTTTGCATCAATTTATACATTTCACTTTTCTTGGATTTAGATGATATTTCAACTTTATCTCCCTGTCTAACCATAAAACTAGGCACATCAACCTTAACTCCATTAACAAGGAAATGCCCATGACTAACAATTTGCCTAGAATGAGCCCTTGATCGCCCAAATCCTAGCCTAAAAACTACATTATCTAATCTACTCTCAAGTAGAGATAATAAATTTTCACCAGTTACTCCATCCATTTTTGATGCCTTATTAACATAATTTCTAAATTGCCTCTCCATTACCCCGTATATTAACCTAGCTTTTTGCTTTTCTTTAAGCTGAGTACCATAATCAGACATTCTCTTTGTTGGAACATATGAATTCCTTCTAAGCCTTCTTCTTTCCACTCCACATTTACCTGCTGGCTTCGAGCACAACTTCTCGCCCATTCTTACACAATCTTTACAGCTTATACTTGTTCTTAGTTTCATAAAACTTTAAACTCTCCTTCTTTTGGGAGGTCTGCAACCATTATGTGGAATAGGTGTAACGTCTTTTATGCTTTGAACATTCAAGCCTGAAGCTTGCAAAGCTCTTATTGCAGCTTCTCTTCCAGACCCAGGACCTTTCACTACTACGTTAATTTTTCTTAATCCGAATTCTTCAGCTTTTTTTGCTAAATTTTCAGCTGTTCTTTGAGCAGCAAAAGATGTTGATTTTCTAGATCCTTTGAACCCTACTGTGCCAGCTCCGCTAGATAACAAAACATTTCCTGAATCATCAGTTAGTGTAATGATGGTATTGTTAAAAGTTGCTGATATATAAGCTTTGCCACTTTGTACAAACTTTTTTTCTTTTTTTCTCTGTCTTGCTTTTCTTGCCATTTTTAATGTTTAGTTACTTGTTTTTTCCCAGCAATAGCTATCTTTTTGCCTCTTTTAGTTCTTGCATTAGTCTTGGTTCTCTGACCTCTAACTGGCAAGCCCCTTCTATGTCTATCTCCACGATATGTTTTTATGTCCCCTAATCTCTTAATATCATCTCTTATTGATCTTCTTAGATCCCCTTCTAGAGGATCTTCAAAAGCATCAACTAAATTTCTTAAAAGGTTTAGTTTATCCTCAGGGATTTCATGAACTTTAGGATTATCACTTATTCCAGCCTGAGATACAATTTTTTTTGCTCTGCTTAAACCAATTCCAAAAATACTTGTTAAGGCGACCTCAACTCTCTTATTATCTGGTATATTTACTCCCTTAACTACAGCCATAAATTATCCTTGCTTCTGTTTACACTTAGGATTAGAGCAAATCACCATTAATACTCTCCTCCTTCTTATTATTCGACAATTGTCGCATCTTTTTTTCACTGAAGATCTTACTTTCATTTTTATTTAAACCTATAAGTTATTCTTCCTCTAGTTAAATCATATGGCGAAAGTTCCACTAGAACTCTATCCCCAGGGATAACTCTAATGAAATTCATCCTTATTTTTCCTGACACATGAGCTAACACTTCATGGCCATTTGCTAATTCAATTTTAAAATTTGCATTCGGCAAAGCTTCTCGTACTGTTCCTTCTACTTCAATAGAGTCCTTCTTAGCCATATTACACCGTTAAAACCTCAGGTTTTCCATCTGTAATCAGAACCGTATTTTCAAAATGAGCAGATTTTGCACCATCAGATGTTACTACAGTCCACCCATCATCGCATAATTTTGTTTCATCTGAACCTAAATTAACCATTGGTTCTATAGCTAGAGTCATTCCTGGCCTTAGCTTCGCCCCATATCCTGGCTTACCAAAATTAGGTACTTGAGGGGGTTCATGTAACGCTTTTCCTATACCATGACCGGTATAATTACGAACTAATCCATACCCTTTATCAACAATATAATCTTCTACTGCATGACCTATATCTCCAACTGAACAATCTGCTGTGCATTTATTTATTGCTAAATCTAGCGACTTAGATGTGTCATAAATTAAATCAATATCCTTTTTATTGCAGTCACCAACAGGGAATGTTTTTGCATGATCACTATTAAATCCTGAAACGATCACTCCGGCATCAATACTGATTAAATCTCCGTTATTTAATCTCCTATTTGATGGTATTCCATGGACTATTTCTTCGTTAATAGACACACAGATAGTATCTGGAAACCCGTATAAGCCCAGAAATGCAGATTTCACTTTATTTAACTTAATCTGCTTCCTAGATATGTTGTCTAGTTCTCTAGTAGTAATACCAGGTTCTATTGCTTCTTCAATCTTATTCATTATGTCAGCAATAATTCTCCCTGCCTCTCTCATATAACTTATTTCTTTATCAGATTTTATTGTTATTGATGATAATCCGTTCATGCTAAGCCTCAACTCCAATTAATTCTGAAATTTCAGCAAAAACAAGTTCTGGAAGTTTATTGCCATCGATTTCATTCAAAATATTTTTATTTTTATAATACTCAAGAAGAGGTTCTGTCTGATTCTTATACACATTAAGCCTATTAAGGACCAATTCAGGTGAATCATCTTCACGACCTCTTTCAGATAACCTAGACATAACTTCATCATCTTGCACATTAAGAAAAATTACTGAAGTCAGAGAAATATCTAAATCGTTAATTATTTTTTCTAATGCAATTGCTTGAGGTTTAGTCCTTGGGAATCCATCTAATATGACTTTGCCATCTTTACTAGAGGAAAAATCTTCAAAAAATTTACCTACCACCTGAATTATAAGATCATCAGGAACTAATTCTCCAGAATCAATAAATTCTGAAGTTTTTAAGCCTAAATCAGTTTTTCTCTCAACATTATCTCTCAACATATCTCCTATTGAAATATGTTTATAATCAAAAGCACTTGATAGCTTAGCTGCTTGGGTACCTTTTCCTGAACCAGGAGATCCTAAAAAAATGATTATATTTAGCATCTTATTCCTTTAAAAATCCATCGTAGTTTCTCATCAATAATTGAGATTCAAGTTGCCTCATGGTATCTAAAGCAACTCCTACCATAATTAATAAACTTGTGCTGCTCATAATAGTTGAGGCAGTACCTACGTTTGTTATCACCCCAGCAATAAAAGGCATTATAGCCACCATGCCTAAAAATATTGCACCTCCCCATGTTATTCTTACCATTACCTGACTTAAGTAAGATTGAGTAGGGGCTCCTGGCCTTATTCCAGGAATAAATCCTCCATTTTTCTGAAGGTTCTCAGAAATATTTTGCTGATTGAAAGTTACAAGTGCATAAAAAAATGTAAATAGCATAACCATTATAAAAACAAGGATCCAATAGGTTACGTTAGCTGGACTAAGAAAATTTGTAATTGCTTCAGCTATCTGTGAGCCAGCAGAGTTGGTAGAAGGGTCAACAAAATATCCGCTTACGCTAGCAGGTAAAATCAATAATGAAAAAGCAAAGATTAAGGGGATCATTCCTGCAGAATTTACTCTTAGAGGTATGAATGAGCCTCCTGTTTGTCTATACATTCTTCCGCCTCTAAAAACACTTCTACCATATTGAACTGGAATTCTTCTTTGAGCCTCTGTGAAAACTACAATTAAATAAACTATTAATAATGCAATTGCTACTAGAAGTCCGAGCTGAAAGAATTGATCGCTAATTAATGCACCTTGTCCAATTATTTGCGGTAGAGACGAAACTATCCCTGCGAAAATAATCAAAGATATTCCATTACCAATGCCTTTCTCAGTAACTAATTCACCTAACCAAACAAGCAATGCTGTTCCTGCAGTCATAGTAATCAATATAGAAGTGAAGGCAAGAAAATTTCCTCCCCCAAAGCCTGAATTAGCTATAACTTGACCCCCAAAAGAACTTTGCAAAATACTAATTTGCCCCCATCCTTGAAGGAATGCTATAGGGATCATAAGGTAATGAGTATATTGGTTAATTTTTTGCCTTCCAAATTGACCTTCTTGAGATAATTCTTTTAAAGAAGGAATTACAGGAGTTATAACTTGCATTATGATTGAAGCAGTTATATATGGATATACACCAAGGGCAGCAATACTTAAATTACGCAGTGCGCCCCCAGAAAACAAGTCTAAGAAACCTAATATAGGAGCACTATCAAAAGCTGCTGCTAAAGCATCTCTATCAACACCTGGAACAGGTACATGAGCAAGGAATCTAAAAAGTATTAAAATTCCAAAAGTAAATAATATTTTAAATCTTAGGTCTGGAATTTTAAAAGCATCAACTACAGCTCTTATTAATGCAGGAGTATTTGAATTATTTTCCTCTGCTCTTGTAGTCATGAATTATTATCTGGTTGTTTATCTTCCTCATTCTTTTCATCTAAATCGATGGCTTCAGAAATGAGATCAATCTGACTACCGGATTTCTGAATTTTATCTTGAGCAGATTTACTTGCTGCATTCACCGAAAAATTTAATTTTTTTGTCAATTCTCCATCACCAAGAATCTTAATATTTTCAGTTTTTTTACGAATAATACCTTTACTGTAAAGCGAATCTGAATCTACCTTGTCTCCACTTTTATAATTTGAATCAATAACTGAAAGATTCACTAAGCTATATTGTTTCTTAAATCTATTCTTAAATCCTCTTAAAAAAGGAAGCCTCTTTACTAAAGGTAACTGCCCACCCTCGAAGAAAATTGGAACACCACCACCTGATCTTGACTTCTGGCCTTTCAATCCTCTTCCGGAATAAGTCCCTTTACTCCCATTGCCTCTACCAACTCTAGTTCTAGATTTTTGATTATTTGATTTTAGATTATTTAACTTTGGCATATTATTTTATCTCCGATACCTCAACTAGATGACTCACGGTTTTTATCATTCCATTAATCACGTCATTTGTATCTTTCTCAACTGACTTACCAATTTTATTTAAGCCAAGCGCCTTAATAGTTTCTTTTTGGTTTTTTTGAGAACCTATAATACTTTTAACCTGTGTTATTCTTATTCTCATTTTCTTTCTTCATTAAGTTCATTAATATCCTGCATGCTTTTCAATCCCTTAACTGTTGCTTTTACTACATTAGCAACATTTGCAGAGCCATGCGATTTTGATATTACATCTTTTATTCCTACAACTTCCATAACCGCTCTAACGCCTCCGCCTGCAATGATACCAGTTCCTTGAGCAGCTGGTCTTATCATTACTTTTGAAGCTCCAAATTTTGCAATTACCTCATGAGGCACAGTAGTACCTTTCATTTTTATTGTTTCTAGATCCTTCTTTGCGGATGTTACAGCCTTTCTTACGGCGTCAGGAACAGCTGCTGCTTTCCCTGAAGAAAAACCCACTTTTCCATTTTCATCCCCAATTACCACAAAGGCAGCAAAAGAAAGGTTCCTACCTCCCTTTACTACTTTAGACACTCTTCTTATACTTACAACTTTTTCAGTATAAGGACTCTCTTCTCTTTTATCCCTTCTACCTCTAGAATCTTTTCTTCTAAAATCCCTATTTTCGCCTTGGTTGTTGGTTTGAGATACCATTAAAACTCCATTCCACTATCTCTAGCGCCATCAGCTAGAGCTTTTAATCTTCCATGATATTTATAGCCACCTCTGTCAAACACTAATTTATTAATACCAATTTTTTTACATTTTTCAGCAAAAACAAGTCCTACCTTGTAGGCTTCAAGTGTTTTAGATGATACGTCTTTATTCTCAACTTTAACTGAAGTCACTTCCTTGTCCTTGCTACTACAAGAAATAAGGGTTTGCCTAGAAGCATCATTAATTAATTGAGCATATATACTCTTATTACTCCTAAATATAGATAATCGTGGAATCTCAGATGTTCCTGATATTTTTTTTCTAACCCTTAAATGCCTTATATGCCTCTTTTTAGACCTAGATGAAACCATTATACCTCTCCTCCTACAGCTGTTTTCCCTGCTTTTCTTCTAATTATCTCGTCTCTATATTTAACTCCATTTCCAGTGTATGGATTGGGTTTTCTTAACTTTCTTATTCTTGCGGCCTGTTCACCAACATTTTGTTTATTTGAGCCTCTCACAAATACTATATTTTGACCTTCTTCACTTAGATCATTCTCACCTATAGGAGAAACAGTAATTGAATGGCTATAGCCCAAACTGAATTCTAAATCCTTGCCTTTCTTGCTAACCCTATAACCAGTGCCAATCACATCAAGTATTATTTCAAATCCCTCACTTACACCAACAATGCAATTATTTAATAAACTTCTTATCAATCCATGAGTGGCTTTTGATTGTGGTTCATCATTTTCTCTATTACAAATTACCTGCTGGTCATCCATAGTAACTTTTACTAAATTAGGAATTTCTACTTTTTCTTCACCTTTTGGACCTTTAACAGTGACTAAATCTCCAGATATCTCTACAGTTACTCCACTTGGAATCTTTATTGGTAATTTTCCTATCCTTGACATATCTACTCCTCATTTACCATATATAGCAAATGATTTCTCCTCCTAACCCTTCTCTGTAGGCCTTCTTGCCAGTCATAACACCTTTTGATGTTGACACAACGGATACCGCTAATCCGCCCATATACATTGGAACTTCGCCTTTTTTTGAGTAATTTCTCAAACCTGGAGTACTTACTCGATTTAATCCTTTAATAATCGATTCATCATTAGAGCTATATTTTAAAGACACTTCAGTGAATGATTTTTTGTCTGCGGTATTATTTTTGTAATCAGCAATAAAACCTTCCTCTTTCATTACTGAAAGAATGGAATTCTTCATTTTTGACGCAGGAAATTCAACTGTCTCTTTATGAGTAGCAACAGCATTTCTTATTCTTGTTAACATGTCAGAAATCGGATCATTCATACCTAAAAACTTGCCTTTCTAATGCCTGGAAACTCTCCTTGAAGAGCTTTCTCTCTAAATTTTATTCTAGATAGACCTACAAAGCCTACATAACCTCTAGATCTTCCAGTCAAACTACACCTATTCCTATGACGATTAGGGTTAGAGTTTTTAGGCAATCTAGAAAGAGCAATTCTTGCTTCTCTTCTTTTTTCAAGAGAAAGCGAAGAATCGTTCCAAACTGATAATAATTCTTTTCTCTTAGAAGAGTATTTCTCAATCATTTTCTCTATTTTCTGTTCTCTAACAATTTTTGCTTTTCTAGCCATTATTTACCTCCACAAAAGGCATTCCTAGCAATTGCATTAGCCTAAGCCCTTCTTGATCATTCTTTGCAGATGTGACGATTGTTATTTGAAATCCTCTTATTTTATCAACTTTACCATAATCAATTTCAGGAAAGATTATATGTTCAGTAATTCCTAAATTATAGTTCCCATTTCCATCAAAACTATTTCTAGACAATCCTCTAAAATCTCTGATTCTTGGCAAAGATAAATTAACTAACCGATCCCAAAAATCCCACATTCTCTTAGACCTTAATGTAACTCTAAGCCCAATCCTCATGCCTTCTCTCAGGTTAAAGTTTGCAATTGAAATTTTAGCTTTAGTTACTACAGGTTTTTGGCCAGCAATCAAAGTAAGATCCCCTTGCATCGCCTCAATTGCATTCTTATTGTTTAAGGATTCTCCCATCCCTACATTAATATTAATTTTTTCCAATTTTGGAATTTGCATAGTGTTTTTATACCCAAATTCCTCCTGAAGTTTAATTTTGACTTCATCTTTATAGAGTTGTTGAACTCTCGCCATTTTTGATTCAATTGTACCTTTAGCTTTGGGCATATTTATTTCCTCTTTACAGTTGAATCTTTTATGACTCTTGAATATGAACCATCTTTTAAGGTCTCCATTTTTACTCTTCCAGCTTTTCCAGAATCAGGATCTTTAAATATAAGATTAGATAAATGAATTGGGGACTCCTGCTGTACTAGACCAGTTTGCTTAGCTCCAGTGCTAGCTTTTATATGTTTAGTGCTTATATTTATTCCTTCAACAAGAGCTGTATTATTAGACATTACCATAATAACTTTCCCTTCTTTGCCTTTATCTTTTCCAGAACGAACAATAACTGAGTCATTTTTTCTAATTCTTTCAGCCATCTACAATACCTCTGGTGCGAGAGAGACAATTCTCATAAATTCTTTATCTCTTAATTCTCTAGCAACTGGACCAAAAATTCTTGTTCCTCTTGGATTTTTGCCTTCTCCGATAATCACAGCAGCATTATCATCAAATCTTATATATGATCCATCTTTTCTTCTGACTTCTTTTTTAGTTCTAACAATTACAGCCTTTACAACTTCATGCATTTTCACATTTCCTCCAGGAGTAGCGTCTTTAACAGCAGCTGTAACAACATCGCCAACAGAAGCATATTTTCTATAGCTTCCCCCATCAACATGAATACACATTATTTCTTTAGCTCCCGAATTGTCAGTAACTATCAATCTTGTTTGAGGCTGAATCATACCAAATCTTCCTTTTCAACATTTTCTGATGAAGGACGAATACTATCATTCTTTGATTGTATTTTAAATAGTCTCCAACGTTTATTTCTAGATATTGGCTTAGATTGGGTTATTTGAACTATATCCCCTTCTTTTGCACCATTTAAAGGGTCATGAACAAGATATCTTTCAGATCTTTTTACTGTCTTGCCTTTAAATTTAGTTTTTGATCTACTGGAAACTGTAACTACAATTGTCTTATCAGCTTTATCACTAACTACTATTCCTTCTAAAATCTTTATTGAAGTCATCTATTCTTCACTTTCTTGTTTAATAAATCTTAATTCTGTAAGTCTTGTTTCTAATCTTGAAATCAATTTCTTTATCTTTCTTACCTGGGTTGTGTCACTTAGCTGCATACTAGCTTTCTTAAATCTAAGATCCATATGCTCTCTCCTTGAATCATCAAGTTTATTCTTCAACTCATCAATATTAAGTTTTCTAATTTCTTGCATTTCCATATTTAAAATTGCTCATCTCTAGATACTATTTTTGTCTTAAGTGCCAATTTATGAGAGGCAAGCCTTAATGCTTCTCTTGATAATTCTTCAGGCAAGTCACCTAATTCAAATAACACTTTTCCTGCATTAACAGGACTCACCCAATAATCTACAGCTCCTTTTCCTTTACCCATTCTAGTCTCAGCAGGTCTAGCAGATACAGGTTTATCAGGAAACACTCTTATCCACATTTGCCCACCTCTTTTTACATGCCCAACAATAGCCTTTCTTGCAGCTTCAATTTGTCTAGCGGTGATCCATCCTGCCTCAAGAGTTTTTAAACCAAAATCACCAAAATTAATCTTGCTACCTTTAATCCTGGCCCCTCTTACTACACCTCTGTGTTGCTTTCTAAATTTTGTTCTTTTAGGTTGTAACATTATTTAACTCTTTTCCTTATCCGTGGCAGGTTTCTTTGCGGCAGGTTTCTTTGCTTGAGCTTCGCCCCCTGACTCTAATATTATTTCTCTAATAGGAGTAGAGGATTCAGATTTGCTTGATTTTTGATCCTTATTTTTAGGTTCAGACTGGTCAACTTCTAATATTTCTTTATTCTGAGATATACTCTCTTCAACTCTTTGTATTGCCCTGTCTGATAATCCTTTATCTATCGCACCAACCTCTCCATTATAAATCCAAACCTTAACACCAATTATTCCATATGTTGTTCTAGCTTCTGCAATAGCATAATCAATTTTAGCTCTTAAAGTATGCAAAGGGACTCTTCCTTCAATCATTTTGTCAGACCTAGCAATGTCTGCGCCACCAAGTCTTCCAGAAATTAAAATTTTTATCCCTTGGGCTCCATTTTGAATACATCTGTTACCTACTTGCCTCATTGCTCTTTTAATTGCAACTCTTCTCTCAATTTGTTCAGCTATATTCTGCGCAACTAATTTCGCATTCAAATCTGGCTGCCTTATTTCAGTAATAGATATTTTTGCTTTTTTAGAAGTTATTTTTTCAATAGATTCTCTTAATTTATCTACATTCGATCCGCCTCTACCAATTACTATTCCTGGCCTTGATGTATGAATATTTATTGCTAAATCCTCGGCATTTCTCTGTATTTCTATCAGTGATATTCCGGCAGAAGTTCCTAATTCCTTTTCAATATATTCTCTAATGTTATGATCTTCCATAACCTGAGCTCTATAGTCCTTAGGGCTTGCTCCGAACCAGTGTGATGACCAATCTCTGGTCGTTCCTAGTCTAAATCCAATAGGATGTGTTTTTTGACCCATTTAGCTTTCCTCCCCGATTGTATTGTCAGTTAGCTCTACAAATATATGTGACTGTGGCCTATTGAATGTTCCTGCTCTGCCTCTAGCCCTTGCTCTCCATCTTTTAATAGCAGTGGATTGATCTGCATAAATTGTAGAAATCACCAACTCCTCTTTAGTCCCATATTGCTCACTCTCAGCATTAGCAATTGCAGATTTTATAAGCTCCAATAAAACTTCTGACGAATTTGAGGGCATAAAAGATAAAATACTTAGTGCATCTACTGCCTTTTTGCCTCTTAATAGATTAACTAAAGGTCTTATTTTCTTAGCTGAAATTCCTATATTTTTTGTTTTTGCTTTAACTGTCATGACTATCCTAACTTATCTGACTTAGATGAATGTCCTTTAAAAATTCTAGTAGGTGAGAACTCTCCTAATTTATGCCCTATCATGTTCTCGGTTATAAATACTGGTATATGTTTTCTTCCATTATGCACACCAATAGTTAAATTCAACATCTCCTCCACAATTGTAGATGCTCTAGACCATGTATTAATCACAGCATTTCTACCGCCAGCAGATTTAGCTTTTGATATCTTTTTCATAAGCTTCTCATCCACAAAAGGGCCTTTTTTTGTTGATCTAGACATATCCTATTTACCTCTCGTACCTTCTTCTTAATATTAATTTGTCACTTGATTTTGACTTCCTTGTCCTTTTGCCTAATGCTGGCTTTCCCCAAGGGGTCTTTGGGTGTTTCAATCCCACTCCAGTTTTTCCTTCACCACCACCATGAGGATGGTCATTAGGGTTCATAACTAGTCCTCTAACCGTTGGTCTTCTTCCTCTGTGCACATTTCTTCCTGCTTTTCCAAGCTTTTGGTTTTTATGATCAAGGTTGCCAACTTGGCCAATTGTAGCCATACAATTCTCTAAAACCTTCCTTACTTCACCAGAAGGCATTCTAATTAATGTATAACCAAACTCATGTGCCATAACTTGAACAACTGTTCCGGCACTTCTAGCAATTGAAGCACCTTTGCCTGGTATTGTTTCAACATTATGAACTAAATATCCAACAGGTATTGATTTTAATGGCATAGAATTACCAATTTTTACATCAACTTCTATTCCACTATTTACTCTCTGACCAACCTTGATTCCGTCTGGAGCAATCATATAAAATTTCCTCCCATCTTCAGATTTAACAAGAGCAATTCTAGCGCTTCTATTTGGATCATATTCTATAGAAACTACTTTTGCTTCGACGTTTTGAACCGATCTCTTAAAATCAACTATCCTGTACCTCTTCTTGTGCCCACCACCTCTATGCCTAACCGTAATTCTTCCGGTATTATTTCTTCCGCCCTTCTCGGTAAGAGGAGCTAAAAGAGATTTTTCAGGTTTAGAAGTAGTTATTTCATCAAATTCAGATGAAATTCTAGATCTTTGTCCGTCAGATGTGGGTTTATACGTTTTCATAATTCTATATCTAAGTTCCTTCAGTAATGTTAATTGTTTCACCAGAAGCTAAAGTGACAATAGCTCTTTTTGATCCGGGAGTAAGCACTCTATTTCTGCCAAAAGTTTTTGGCTTACCTTTTTTATTAATTATATTCACAGAAGTTACCTTCACATTAAATATGTCAGTTACGGCTTTCTTCACCTGATCTTTAGTTGCTTCTTTAGCAACCTCAAAGGTAAACTTTCCTCTTTCTTGAAGCATAGTAGTTTTTTCGGTGATTATTGGAGATATCAATAAATCGCTATTAGAATTAATCTTCATCTTTATTACCTTTTTTCTTGATATTAGAATCCCAAATTTCTTCAATAGATTTAAAAGCTTCTCGAGTAATGATTAATTGATTTGAATTCATAATGTCATATGTATTAATTAGATTTGATGCAATAGTTGTAATATCGTCAATATTTTTAATAGATTTGATTAGTTTTTCGTCTATTTCAGATTTTTGCAAAACAATCAGTGTTTTCTTAGGTAAATCTAGCGATTTAATGACTGAGGATGCTTTTTTAGAACTTAATTCTTTTAATTCAAATTTATCTATTACCATCACTTCACCATCTTTTAGTTTTTCTGAAAGGACCATTCTAAGAGAAGCTTTTTTAACCTTTTTTTGTATTTTTTGATTATAACTTCTTGGGTGAGGACCATGAGCTACGCTATTTCCTAACACATGAGATGATCTGCTTCCAACTCTAGCTCTACCAGCTCCTTTTTGGGCTCTTAATTTAGCTGTAGAATAATTTACATCTCTTCTTCTTAAAGTGTTGCTGGTGCCTTGCCTCTTATTACTTAATTGTGCAACTACAACTTGATGGACTAATATTTCGTTCATTGGCTGCTTCCATATAAAGTCAGATGCCGTAAAGTTATCAATAACTTCACCTTTAATATTTTTTACATCAACTTTCATCTGTTATTCCTTCTCTATCATTAGAGTAGTAGAAACGGATCCCGGAATTGATCCTTTAATTTCTAAAATATTTTCTTTAACATCAACTCTTACTATCCTAAGACCTTTTTGAGTAACTCTTTCTGAACCCATATGACCTGACATCTTCGTGCCCTTCCATACCCTACCAGGCGAGCTTCCTGCTCCTATTGAGCCGGGAGCACGATGACGATCTGACTGACCATGAGTTTTAGGACCTCCAGCAAAATTATGTCTTTTCACTGTCCCTGCAAACCCTTTTCCTTTTGAGATACCTGTCACAGATACTTGATCTCCTACTTCAAAAATTCCGCAGTCTAATGACTGACCAACCTCTATAGAGTCAATATCATCAACAGCAAATTCTTTAAGATATTTGAAATTAGATTCACTTCTCTTTTGGTGGCCAGCTAGCGGTTTATTTAATCTTTTTGTTTCCTCAAATCCAATTTGAGCAGATTCATAGCCATCTTTACTGACAGTCTTTACCTGAATTACTTTGCAAGGACCCGCCTTAATTACAGTAACTGGAACTGCAGCACCCTTATCTGAATCGAAAGTTGTTGTCATTTTTATTTTTTTGCCAATTAATCCGTGAATCATTTCTAGTCCAATACCATTCTAATATCCACTCCAGCAGGAACGTTTAGTGTTGTTAAAGAGTCAATAGTTTTAGCTCCAGGGTCAAGAATATCTATAATTCTCTTATGAATGCGTAATTCAAAGTGCTCTCTGGATTTTTTATTAACATGAGGTGACCTAAGCACACAAAATCTTCTTATGCTTGTTGGCATAGGTATAGGTCCAGCAACAGCAGCGCCAGTTCTTTCAGCAGCTTCTAATATTTGCTGAGCTGATAAGTCCAAAACTCTATGGTCATATGCTTTCAATGTGATTCTAATAGCTTGATTGGGCATTATACTTCCTTCTTTATCATTGGCGCAGGCGCATAATGATCCAATTCTTGTGAAAAACTTGCTCGACCAGTTGTATTTGAACGTAAAATAGTAGCGTACTGGAAAGTTTCAGCTAATGGAACAAATGCTTTTATTATTTGCAAACCTGTCTGCGCATCCATTGACTGAACTTGCGCCCTTCTGCTTTGCAAATCACCTAAAACATCCCCAAGGAATTCTTCAGGGGTTACGACCTCCATTAACATGACGGGCTCCAATATGAACGGACTTGCTTTTTGGCAGGCATCCTTAAATGCCATAGAAGCTGCGATCTTAAATGCTACTTCAGAAGAATCAACCTCATGATGAGACCCATCTATCAATACTGCCTTAATATCTACAACTGGATGGCCAGCCACAACTCCAGACTGAGCAGCTTCTTTAAAACCTTGCTCTACCGGCTTAAAATATTCAGTGGGAAGTGTAGCTCCAGTAATTTCAGATTCAAATACCAATCCTTCTCCAGCCTCCAAAGGCTCAATTCTTAAGGTCACGTCACCAAACTGACCTCTACCACCTGATTGTCTTATAAATTTACCTTGAGCGGCGGCTGTTTTCCTAATTGTTTCTCTATATGCAACTTTTGGAGCTCCTACGTTTGCTTCAACTCTAAACTCTCTCTTTATTCTTTCGATAATTACATCCAGATGCAACTCACCCATTCCAGCTAAAACCATTTGTCCACTTTCTTGATCAGTAGTAAATTTTAAAGTCGGATCCTCATCAACTAATTTAGTAACGGCAATATCCATCTTGTCCTGATCAGCCTTACTTTTAGCTTCAATTGCGACAGATAAAACTGGATCAGGGAAAGTCATGCTTTCTAGAAGAATTCTTTCGTTCAAATCACTTAATGTATGAGCAGTTGAAATCTCTTTTAATCCTACTACAGCTACAATATCACCAGACTTAGCCTCTTCTATTTCCTCTCTCTCCTCTGCATGCATTTTTAATAATCTTCCAATTCTCTGCTGTTTGTTAATTGTTGAATTAAAAATTTTATCTCCAGCAGAAACTTTTCCAGAATAGATTCTCATATAACATAGCCTTCCAACATGCTCGTCTGAAACAACTTTAAATACTAATCCACTGAATGGTTCTGAATCATTCAATTCTCTTTGCAAGACTTGTTCACCTGATACATCAGTACCTTCTACAGGCGGCAGATCGTCTGGAGAAGGCAAATAGTCACATATTGCATCTAATAAATGATGCACTCCTTTATGCTTTAAAGCTGATCCACAAAAAACTGGAAAGATTTTCAAATCCAGAGTAGCTTTTCTAGTTGCTTCTTTTAATTCGTCGATGTTTATCTCTTGATCTTCTAGGAACTTTTCCATTAATTCATCATCTGTTTCTGATATTTTCTCAACCATATTGGCTCTAGCTTCTTCTGCCCTAGAAACTAGTTCTTCTGGTATTTCTACCTCTTTAGGTTCAGTAGGGTTATTTCCTTCGTCGTATACATATGCTTTCATTTCTACAAGATCAATAAGTCCTCTATATTCTGCTTCAGCACCAATTGGGATCTGCATAGGGACAGGATTGGCATTTAATTTATCTTCAATTGTTCCTACTGCAAAATCAAAATCAGCACCAAGTCTATCCATCTTATTTATGAAACACATTCTAGGAACTTTATGCTTGTCTGCTTGTCTCCAAACAGTTTCAGACTGCGGCTGAACTCCAGATACTGATTCAAATACTACAACGGCTCCATCTAGAACTCTCAAGCTTCTTTCCACTTCAGCAGTGAAGTCAACGTGCCCTGGAGTATCAATAATATTTACATCATAATCTTTCCATGAAGCATTTGTAGCGGCTGAGCCAATAGTTATGCCTCTTTCTTTTTCGAGCTCCATGAAATCCATAACTGCAGTGCCATCATCTATTGATCCAATTTTATAAGTAGCTCCAGTAAAGAATAGGACTCTCTCAGTTACAGTAGTTTTGCCTGCATCAATGTGAGCAATAAATCCAATATTTCTTAGTTTTTTCTGGTTTGACATTTAACCTACCACCTATAATGAGCAAAAGCTCTATTTGCTTCTGCCATTCTGTGAGTGTCCTCTTTCTTCTTTACTGCAGTTCCTTCTCCATTTGAAGCATCAAGCAATTCTTGGAATAATTTTCTTGAAATGGACATTCCAGACCTAGATCTTGCGGCATCAACTAGCCATCTTATAGCTAAAGATAATCTTCTTGCTGGCTTAACTTCTACAGGCACTTGATAGGTTGCGCCCCCTACTCTTCTAGCCTTAACTTCAACTGTCGGCATTGCATTCTTAATAGCTTGGTCAAAAACTTCTTTGCCTGGCTTTTTTGTTTTTTTCTCTAACTCTTCTAGAACGTCATAAATAATCTTTTGAACAACTGATTTATTCCCACCTTCCATTAGCTTATTAGTAAATCTTACTAAATCAGTACTATTAAATTTAGGATCCGGTGCGACTATTCTTTTTACTGCTCTTCTTCTTCTGGACATTTTATCTTAGCGCACCTTTCATTTTTATTTACCAGAAGGTTTAGCGGTTCCGTACTTACTTCGGCCTTGGGATCTATTCTGAACACCTTCAGTGTCTAGAGACCCTCTTACAATGTGATATCTAACTCCGGGAAGATCTGGGACCCTTCCTCCTCTTAGCAAAACGACTGAGTGCTCTTGAAGATTATGCCCTTCTCCAGGAATATATGCAGTGACTTCCATGCCGTTAGTTAACCTAACTCTTGCTACTTTTCTTAAAGCAGAATTTGGTTTTTTGGGAGTAACTGTCCTAACTTGAAGGCAAACTCCCCTTTTCTGTGGACTATTAGTCTTAGCATTAAGTCTATTTTCTAAGGAATTATAGTTGAATCCTAGCGCAGGTGTATTAGACTTCCTTGAAGGAGTCCTTCTTGACTTTCTTACTAACTGATTTATTGTAGGCATTTTATATTTTTTCGTTTGTACTAAACATTAGGTTAAAATTCAGAAAAATTTCAAACTAAAATTCAACCGCAATGAGCGAGTATATATTTGAATGGAATTATCGTCAACGACTTTTTTATGTTTTTTTTTGATTTTATTGGTAAGAAAATTAAGAATTTGAAATTATTCAACCGTAGTAAAAACATTTAAGTTAACTTAATATAATATCTTAATCATTGAACCCTATAAGAATTAAATAATAAAAATGGCGGAAGAAAAAAGAGTAAATGCAATCGGTTTAAGCAAACCCAAAGAGGAGGAGTTGTCCTTAAAGCTTCAATCATCTGATTTTGTTCTTAATACAGGAAATGATTTTGAAGAATTGGATTTAGAGGGAGTTAAAGATAATGAACAATTAATAATTGTATCTGGAGAAGATCTTAATCTTGACCTTTTTAAAGAAAATCTAAAAAAAGCGGAGGAATTAGAAATCAATACAATTGCATTGATGCCTTTGAAAGATATGGATCTATTAATTACAAATTTCTCTAGGCCTTCTTTTGATTTTTGCTTACCTCCACATGATGTGAATGAAATATTCTTAAGATTAATTAATGCTATAGGTAAGTCAGTCCAAGAAAATAAAGAGCTCATAAAAATAGGACCTTTGATTATAAATCAAGAAAGTTACGAGGTAACTCTAGAAGAGGAAAAAATCGATTTAACGTTCAAGGAATATGAACTACTGAAATATTTAGCTGCTAAACCAGGGAGAGTATTTTCAAGAGAATCTCTTCTTCATAGTGTTTGGGAGTATGACTATTATGGAGGAACAAGAACAGTTGATGTTCATATAAGAAGACTAAGAAGCAAAATAAACGATATTAGGTATAATTTTATTGAAACAGTTTGGAATGTTGGCTATAGATTTAAAGTCGACTCTACAAAAAATATATAATTTACAATATGGCTAAAGAAAATAAAGAGAATCAAATAAGTTATGTCTTAACTAAAGCTACTGAGAATAATGTTAAATTTATTAGGCTTTGGTTTACTGATATTTTTGGAAGTGTAAAAGGATTCGGCATAACAATTGATGAGCTGGAAAAAGTTCTTCATGAAGGAGCTAGTTTTGATGGGGCCTCAATATTTGGTTCAGAGAGGTTTCAAGAAAGCGAAATGATAGCTATGCCAGACCCTACAACCTTTGAAATTCTTCCATGGAGGCCTGAAGAGAATTCAGTAGCAAAAATAACCTGTGAGATTATCAATAAAGATGGGTCTCCATCTGGCTTAGATAGCAGGTTCATTCTGAAAAAGAAGTTAGATGAACTTAAAGAGAAAGGGTTGAACTTCTATGTGGCTCCTGAGATAGAGTATTTTTATCTTGAAGATTCAAAAAATATGAAGCCTATAGATGAAAAAACCTATTTTGATCAAATTGGCACTCACAGCGATTTAGGATCCGACTTAAGGAGAAAGACAGTACTAGGTCTTGAAAAAATAGGTATCCCAATTCAAAAATTTCATCATGAAGTATCTCCTGGTCAGCAAGAAATAAGCTTAAGATACAACGATTCGCTGACTATGGCAGACAATATACAAACCTTTAAATTGGTAGTTAAAGAAGTTGCAATGAACGAGAATGTATTCGCTACTTTTATGCCTAAGCCATTTCAAGAATATGAAGGCAACGGAATGCATTTACACATATCATTATTTGAAGGCGAAAAAAACTTATTTGCCCATGAAAAGAAAACAAAATCGGGCGTGTCAAAACAAGGAGAAGGATTTACTGCTGGACTATTAAAACATGTTAATGAATTTATGTTAGCAACAAATCAATGGGTAAATTCTTATAAAAGGATAGCAGCGCAAAATGAGGCTCCATCGTATCGTTGTTGGTCAAAAAATCCTGATTATGGAAATTTAATTACAATTCCTGAAATAAGAAAAGGGAAAGGAAGCAGTATCTCTTCGAGAATTGAGTTTAGATTGCCTGATCCAGGGTGTAATCCATATTTAAGTTTCGCTGCAATAATTACAGCTGGATTGAAAGGAATGCAAAACGAATATAAACTCGAGCCTCCAATGGAAGAATCCTTTTCAAGTCTATCTTCAAAAGACTTAATTCAATTTGAAGATGAGAAAAAATTAGCTCAAGATCTAGGTACTTCTATTAAAAATGCTGAAGGAAGTTCAATTCTCAAAGATGCTTTGGGCGAAGAAGCTTATTCAATATTTTTGAAAGGCAAAAAAAGAGAATGGTCAGAATATCTTAAAGCAGTATCAGAATTTGAATTAAAAAACTGCTTAAATTTATAGGTTTATACAGATATTCGTAGTATAATTTATCAGCCCTTATAAATTTTTTTAATTATTAATTATGAAAAATATAGATAGTAAGAAAATAAAAGAAAATTTTAAATTATTAGAAAATGCAGGTTCTTATGACCCTAGCTTTGAACGTGACGCGTGTGGAGTGGGTCTAGTAGCAAATATACAAGGCATAAAAAGTCATGAAATAATAAAAAAAAGTTTGACAGCATTACGTAATCTTGAACACAGAGGTGCATCCGGTGCAGATCCTGATACTGGAGACGGAGCGGGGATCTTAATACAAATTCCTCATGAGTTTCTTTATGGAGAAGCCTCTAATCTTGGGTTCTCAATTGAAAAAGATAAATATGGAACTGGAATTATTTTTGCAGGAACTAGTAAGGAATCAGCAACAACTATTAAAAAAATTATCCAGAAATGCTCATTAGACCAAAATCTAAAAGTTATTGGCTGGAGAGATGTGCCTGTAGACACAAAAAAGATAGGAAAACTCTCAAAAGAAGTAATGCCAAATATCATTCAAGTTTTTATAGGCGATGAAGAAGGTAAAGATATAGATAATTTTGAACAAAAACTATTTATCATTAGAAAGAAATTTGAATCTATAGTTAACGAGAAATTTGAAACTGATGAGATTGAAAAGATTTATGCCTGTAGCCTTTCTGCTCATAAAATTATCTACAAGGGACTATTAACATCTGAGCAAGTCCCAGAATTTTATCTAGATCTTCAAAATGAAAAAGTGGTGAGTAGTTTTGGATTAGTTCATTCACGATTTAGTACTAACACTTTAGGCGACTGGAAATTAGCACATCCTTATAGATTTGTGGCTCATAATGGTGAAATTAATACTGTAAAAGGAAATAGGAATTGGATGACAGCTAGGCAGCCTTTGATATCAAGTAAATTATTTGGAGGCAATACTAGTGACCTATTTCCTATTTGCAAGCCAAGTGATAGTGATACTGCATCATTTGATAATGCATTAGAACTCCTAACTTTAGGCGGAAGAGATTTAGAGCATGCAATGGCAATGATGATTCCAGAATCTTGGGATGGTCATGAATCAATGTCCAAGGATCTTAAAGATTTTTATAAATTTCATAGCATACTGATGGAGCCTTGGGATGGCCCTGCCTTAGTAGTTTGTACTGATGGAAAAAAAGTAGGTGCAGTGCTTGACAGGAATGGCTTGAGACCTTTTAGATACACCGTTACTAAAGACGGAACATTGATAATGGGCTCCGAAACAGGACTGATTCATATTGATGAAAGTGAAATTGAATACAGAGAAAGATTAAGACCTGGAAGAATGTTCTTAATTGATTTTGAACAAGGCAGAATAATTGAGGATGAAGAAATTAAAAATTCTCTATCAAACTCAAATCCATACTCAAAATGGATTGAAAATAATAGCTTAGATACTAAAAATTTATCAGATCAAAAAGCTGAAAAACTCGATATGCCGATAATCAAATATCAACAAGTATTTGGATACAGCCAAGAAGATCTAAATATATTAATAGATCCAATGACAAAATCTTCCAAAGACCCGGTAGGTTCAATGGGTAATGATACTCCAATATCAATTCTTTCAAAAAGACCTCAAAATATATTTTCATACTTTAAACAAATGTTTGCTCAAGTTTCCAATCCTCCACTAGATGCTATTAGGGAAAAACTTGTGACTCAAACCTCAGTTCCTGCCGGAAAGAGATTCAATTTATTAGAAGAATCAGAAAATCAAAGTTCTGTTTTATTCATAGATAACCCTCTTCTAAGTAATGAAAAAATGGCAGCTATAAAGAAGATAAGTCATAAAAAAATTAAGATAAAAACAATATCTACTCTGATAAAGCTAGACAAAAAAAATGATTTTGACCTAACAAAATCTATTAAAGACCTGAGAATTGAATGCAAGGAAGCAATAAAAAGTGGATATAATATTTTAATATTATCCGATAGAGGGCTTAAAAAAGGTTATATTCCGATTCCAAGCTTATTAGCACTATCATCAGTTCATCATTATTTAATAAGAGGTGGATTAAGAACTTCAGCTGATTTAATCGTAGAATCAGGTGAACCACGTGAAGTTCATCATTTCTCCACATTATTTGGTTATGGAGCATCGGCTATAAATCCTTATATTGCTATAGAAACTGTCTTAAACAACCCCAACAATAACATAGAATCGGTAAGTAAATATCTTAAATCATCTGAATATGGACTTCTAAAAGTTATGTCTAAGATGGGAATATCTACCCTGCAGGGATACCAAGGCGCTCAAATCTTCGAGTCTCTTGGGTTGTCCAAAAAATTCGTTGAAGATTACTTTACTTGGACTCCCAACAAACTTGGTGGAGCAGACGAAAAAAGAATAAAAAAAGATATGATTCAAAATTATATAGAGGCATTCAATGAATCAAAAATTCCTGAAGAATTAGAGCTTGACCTTGGAGGTTTATACTTGTGGAGAGGCACGGGAGAATCTCACATGTGGAATCCAACTACGATATCTTTATTGCAACATGCTGCAACATCAAATAATGGTGAAAAATTCAATGAATTCGAGAAGATTGCGAACGATGAATCAGAGGAAGCATTCACCTTAAGAGGACTATTGGACTTTAATTATTCAAAAAAAGATTCAGTCCCTATAAAAGAGGTCGAATCCGCTTTGAGCATTGTGAAAAGGTTTGCGACAGGGGCTATATCCTTAGGGTCTATAAGTAAAGAGGCTCACGAAACTCTTGCAGTAGCCATGAATAGAATTGGAGCAAGAAGCAATACTGGGGAAGGTGGAGAAGATCCAAAAAGATTTAATTCAGAAAAAAATAGTAGGACAAAACAGGTAGCATCTGGAAGGTTTGGAGTGACCGCCAATTATCTTGTCAATTCTACAGATTTACAAATAAAAATGGCCCAAGGAGCTAAGCCTGGAGAAGGCGGGCAAATCCCTGGAAGTAAAATTTCTGAATATATTGGATCTATTAGAAAAACAACTCCTGGGGTTGAGTTAATATCTCCTCCTCCCCATCATGATATTTACTCAATTGAAGATTTAGCACAACTAATACATGACTTAAAAAATATAAATAGGCATGCAAGAATACATGTCAAATTAGTTTCTGAGGCAGGAGTAGGAATTATTGCTGCAGGTGTAGCAAAAGCAAAAGGAGATGTTGTCCTAATCTCTGGAATGAGTGGCGGGACAGGAGCGGCTCCTCTAGGCTCAATTAGGCATGCCGGATTACCTTGGGAATTAGGATTAGCTGAAACAAATCAGGTACTCGTATCAAACGGACTAAGGGGAAGAATAGTTGTTCAAACTGATGGGCAAATGAAAACTGGAAGAGATATTGCTATAGCTACTTTATTAGGAGCTGAAGAATGGGGAATAGCAACAGCAGGATTAATTGTTATGGGTTGTATTATGCTTAGAAAATGCCATCTAAATACATGTTCTGTAGGAGTTGCAACTCAAGATCCTGAATTAACAAAATTATTTACAGGCACCCCTGAGGCAGTAATAAATTATTTTATGTTTCTTGCTGAGTCATTAAGAACATACATGGCAATGCTTGGCTTTAGGACAGTAGAAGAAATGATTGGAAGAACTGATAAATTAAAAGGTTCTGAGAGAGCTAAAAAGATGCCTGATGCACAAATAGATTTGGATGTATTATTAACAAAACCAGTAGTAATAGATGGCGATAATTCTTTTGCTTCACAGGAACAAGATCACAAACTTGATAAAGCTTTAGATTTTAAAATATTAAATAAAATAGAAGATGCAATTAAAGACAAAAAGAAAATATTTATTAATGAAAAAATTAACAATTACAATAGAACAGTTGGGTCTATTCTAAGTTCTGAAATAACAAAAGCTTATGGAGAGAAAGGGTTGCCTGAAAACACAATCAATGTGAATTTTTCAGGTAGTGCTGGTCAAAGTTTTGGAGCTTTTACCTGCAAAGGTCTTAATTTTACTCTAGAAGGTGATGCAAATGATTATTTTGGTAAGGGCTTATCAGGAGGAAAATTAACTGTATTCCCCAATAAGAATTCAACTTTTAAAGCTGAAAAAAATATTATTATCGGTAATGTAGCTTTATATGGTGCCACGGGAGGGCAAGCATATATAAGAGGGATGGCGGGTGAGAGATTTTGTGTTCGAAATAGTTCTGCATTGGCAGTGGTTGAAGGAATAGGTGATCATGGTTGCGAATATATGACAGGTGGGACAGCAGTAATACTTGGTGAAACAGGAAGAAATTTTGGGGCTGGGATGAGCGGTGGAATAGCTTATGTATTTGACGAAAATAATAAATTTAGTGGCAAATTTAATTCTGAATTATGTGACTCAAAACAAATATCAGTAGGTTCAGAAGATGATAAAATATTGATAAAAATAGTCAAAAAACATTTAGAAGAAACTAACAGCTCTTTAGCAAAAAAAATGTTGTCTGACTGGGATAATCATATTTCAAAATTCAAAAAAATTACCCCAAGAGACTATGAAAAAGCTTTAACTAAATTAAATAGAAAACATGAAGTGTTTATAAATTAATATGGGAAAAATTACAGGATTTAAAGAATTTAAAAGACAGAACTTCAAAAGAAGGGAAGTCGAAGAGAGAGTAAAAGACTGGAAAGAGATTTACTTTCCATGGACTGAAAAAGAAGCAGGTCAACAGGCCTCTAGATGCATGGATTGTGGAGTACCATTCTGTAATAATGGCTGCCCCCTAGGCAATCTGATTCCTGATTGGAATGATCTGGTATCAAAAGGAGACTGGAAAAAGGCTATAACACAATTACATGCAACTAATAATTTTCCTGAATTTACAGGAAGAATTTGTCCAGCACCATGTGAAACTTCATGCACATTAAATATAAATTCAGATCCTGTAGCAATTGAATTCATTGAAAAAACTATAGTTGAAAGAGCTTTTGAGGAAGGCTGGATAAAGCCTAATCCTCCAGAAACTAGAACAAATAAAAAAGTTGCTGTAATTGGATCCGGACCTGCAGGTTTAGCCGCTGCACAACAATTAAATAGAGCAGGTCATAAAGTAACAGTTTTTGAAAGAGATAATATTATAGGAGGCTTGCTTTCTTTAGGAATCCCGGAATTCAAATTAGAGAAATGGGTTGTAAAGAGAAGAATAGATTTAATGGAAGAAGAGGGAATAGATTTTAAAACTAATGTAAATGTAGGAGAAAATTATTCTGCAGGTAAGCTAGACAATAATTTCGATGCAATTTGTCTAGCAGGAGGATCAACAATTCCTCGAGATTTAGAAGTTGAAGGTAGAGATTTAGAAGGCATACATTATGCAATGGAATATTTAACCCAACAAAATAATTATCATGAAGGCATAGAGGATAAAGATGTTATACATGCTGAAGATAAACATGTTGTAATTCTTGGTGGAGGGGATACAGGAGCTGATTGCTTAGGAACTTCCCACAGACAAGGAGCAAGCTCAGTTACACAACTTGAACTTATGAGCGCACCTCCTAATGAGAGATCAATTCACAATCCATGGCCTGAATGGCCTTTGATTATGAGAACTTCTTCTGCTCACGAAGAAGGAGGTGAAAGAGATTATTCAGTAATGACTAAAAAATTATCTGGAAAAAATGGTAAGGTTACGACTCTTCACGCTATCAAGATCGAATTCGTTAAAGATTCTGATGGAAAAACAGAAATAAAAGAGATTCCTGATAGTGAATTTGTAATAAAAGCTGATTTAGTCTTATTAGCAATGGGTTTTTTGCATCCTCAAAAAGAAGGTTTAATACAATCTCTAGGAATAGAACTTGATAGCAGGCGAAATGTCAGGACTGAGAAAAATATGATGACTTCAAAAAGTAAATATTTTGCTTGTGGTGATATGAATCATGGGCAATCTTTGGTTGTTAGGGCAATTGCTAGCGGAAGAGAGTGTGCTAGAAATATTGACGAATGGTTAATGGGATCGACTAAACTGCCTAAGGTAAGAGGATTTTCGAGGCTTTCATAAGTTTAATTAAATGAGTATTAATAAAATTATAAATTGGATTAAACAATATGCAATAGATAACAATAGAACCTCGCTTGTTGTCGGGATATCAGGGGGCATAGATAGTTCGGTTGTTAGCACTCTCTGTGCTAAGACTGAAATTGAAGTTCATGTAGTTTCCATGCCAATCAATCAAATTTCATCACAACATGATCTAAGTCTAGCTCACGGGAATTGGCTAACAAATAAATTTCCGAATGTAACTCACAGAATAATAGACCTTAGTGGAGTTTATAAAATATTTAATAATCTAATGGAAAAGGAATACGACTCAGAGCATTCATTTGCTAATTCAAAATCTAGATTAAGGATGGTGGCTCTTCATCAAATTTCTGGATCTAAATCTGGATTAGTAGTTGGGACAGGAAATAAAGTAGAAGATTTTGGAGTTGGCTTTTTTACTAAATATGGAGATGGAGGAGTAGATATATCTCCTATAGCAGACCTAATGAAAACTGAGGTGTGGAGAATAGGAAAAGAACTAGGTATCTTGCAAGAAATTATTGATGCTCCTCCTACAGATGGTCTATGGGAAGACGGAAGGACAGATTATGATCAATTAAAAGGACTTACCTATGAAGAACTTGAAGAAGCAATGGGGAATCCAAAAAGTAAAAATATCAAGAAATATCAAGAAATAAGAAAACCTAATATACACAAAATGAAACCTATTCCAGTATTCAAGGATAAAAAATGAAGAAAATAATTATTAATATAATAATATTGATTCTAATTGTATCTTGTTCAAATAATAATGAAGCAATAAACAGCCCTAATATAATTAACGTAGACCAAAGTGCTGCATCCAAGGATTATTTATTAACGGATTTTTATAAAAATGAAGTCTCAGGAGTAGTAGCCATTAGAGCAAATAGTACTACGGGGCCGAGCAGTGGATCAGGATTTGTTTGGGACAATGAAGGAAGAATTGTTACAAATTCCCATGTTGTTAGAGAAGCTGGAAATATGAAGGGAGAGGTCATAGTTAGTTTTTCAGATGGATGGGAAATGAAAGCAAAATTAATTGCTCATGATATCTATTCTGATTTAGCTGTTTTAGAAATTGATTACCCAAAAAATTATGAAATTAACCCTTTAAAGATTGGAGATAGCTCAATTATAAAAGTTGGGCAAACTGCTCTAGCCATAGGAAACCCGTTTGGCGAAAATTTTACACTAACTAAAGGAATAATTAGTGCAATTGGAAGGGCAAGACCTGACTTAGAAACTAAATTCCAAATAGGCTCGGTAATTCAACATGATGCATCTATAAATCCAGGAAATTCTGGAGGGCCTCTATTTAATGAAAATGGTGAAGTTATAGGAGTAAATGCACAAATAGTTAGCAAAAGCGGCAGCAGTTCAGGAATCGGGTTTGCAATCCCCATAAATACTACCAAAAAAGTAATCCCTTCATTGATATCAAAAAAATATTATGAACATTCTTATTTAGGGATATCTGGAAGTGGTTTAAATTTCGAATTAAAAAGGAGATTGAATATTCCAAATGAAATACAAGGAGTATATATAACAGATCTAGTCAACAATGGGCCTGCAATTGGTTCAGGACTAAAAGAAGGGGACATCATAACAAGCATTTCAAATAAATTAAGCAATTCTAAAGTTAATTCTTTTAGTGAATTAGTAAATTTTATGACTGAGAATACACAGCCAAAAGAAGAAATTAAATTGACTGTCATTAGGGGTAATGAAAACTTAGATATAATTATAAGTTTAGGATCAAGGCCTTTATTAAATTAGCGTCATCAGGGAATAAAAAAAACTTAATATATATAGTAATCTAATTTTTTAATAGGAATACAAATGGCTAAAAAAGAAACTAAAAATACAAAATCATCAATAGAAGAAACTCTATCTGGACTCGAAAAAACATTTGGCAAAGGGTCAATAATGCTAATGAGTGATTCAACTTCTAGTCATGAAGAAGGCGTAATACCTACTGGATCAGTAGTTCTAGACCTTGCACTAGGAATAGGTGGCTTGCCTAGAGGCAGGATAATTGAAATATTTGGGGCTGAATCAGCAGGAAAAACAACTCTAGCTTTATCAGCGGTTGCTCAATGTCAGAAAATAGGAGGAACTGCCGCATATATAGATGTAGAGCATGCACTAGATCCATCATATTCCCAAAAAATAGGTATAGATTTAGATAAATTGTTAGTATCACAACCAGATTCAGCAGAACAAGCACTAGAAATAACTGAATATCTTGTTAAGAGTGGAGATGTAGACTTAGTTGTTATCGATAGTGTGGCTGCATTAGTTCCAACAGCTGAAATAGAAGGTCAAATGGGAGAACTACAAATAGGCCTGCAGGCAAGATTAATGTCTCAAGCACTAAGAAAACTAACAGGAACAATAAGAAAAACCAATAGTACTGCCATTTTCATCAACCAATTAAGAGAGAAAGTAGGAGTGGTATTTGGAAATCCTGAAACAACGCCAGGGGGAAGAGCCTTAAAATTTTATAGCTCGGTAAGAATAGACCTAAGAAGAATTGAGCCTATAAAAAATGGTACTGATATAGTTGGAAACAAAGTACGCGCAAGGATTGTAAAAAATAAAATGGCACCTCCTTTCAAAAAAGCAGAAATCGACATTATATTTTCTGAAGGAATAAGTAGAGAAAGCTCAATTATTGATTTAGGTGTAGAGCAAGAGATAATAGCTAAAAGTGGATCATTCTTTTCATATGGAGATAAAAGGCTTGGACAAGGTAGAGAGAGCACTCGTAAATTTTTAAAAGAAGAAAAAATGCTGACTGATGAAATTGATGAAAAAATTAGAAATTCGATTGTTAAAAATTGATTTACTTTAATTGACCTTCATCATACAATCACCTCTAATCTAAAATATTAATTTGTATAATTCGATAATAATAATTTTAATCTTATTGCTACTAAGCGCACTAATTAGTGCGTCAGAAGCAAGCATTATTTCTGTAAATAAAATCAGAATAAAGCATTTATCTCAAGAAGGAAGCAGAAGAGCAAAAGTTATATTAAAAATACAAGAAAATTTTGAAGATTTCTTTGCGACAATCCTATTTATTGGAAATCTTTTGAATATTACTGTAGCTACTGTAGGTACCAGCCTCACAATTGACTTAATGGGAGAGAATTCAGTTATTGCAGTAGTTATTGCATCAATTGTCACAACTATTGTGATTGTAGTTGTTGGAGAATTAACACCAAAAGCTTTATCTACAATTAAACCAGAAAAATGGGCTCTAATAACATCTGATATTGTTAACTTCTTAATGAATGTTACACGTCCTCTAGTATTCATATTTGCATTAATCCCTAAATCATTGAATAAACTTTTCAAATCCAAAGAGGGTGATTCCATTCCATTAGTGACCTCAGGAGAACTAAGGATGTTAATAGATGTAGGAGAGGAAGAAGGAACAGTAAAAATAGATCAAGGAGAAATGCTCGAAAATGTTTTCAGATTTGGAGAGACTGAAGCAAAAGAAATTATGACTCCAAGAAATGATATTCAGTGGATACATTATGAGACATCATTAAAGGATTTTCTTGAGAAATACAAAGATCATCCTCATTCAAGATTTCCAATATACGATGATGATTATGATGATGTAGTTGGAATATTATCCACTAAAGATGTAATGACATCTTTAGCATCAGGCAAAATAAATGAAAAAGAGATAGTTAATTCTATAATGAGGACTCCACTATTTGTACCAGAATCTAAAAGACTAGATGACCTATTCACATTAATGAGAAGAACTGGGAACAAAATAAGTCTAATTGTTGATGAGTTTGGAGGAATCTCTGGATTAATAACTTTAACGACTTTAATAGAACAGATTGTTGGATCAACTGGTGAAGAAGGAATAAGACCAAAGGAAAAATTTATATCATTAGGGGCTAACACATACGAAATAGATGGCGCTATGACTATTGATGAAGCCAATGATCTATTATCTCTAAATATTCCTGAAGGTGATTATGAGACTATAGCTGGATTTGTAATTGAAAATTACCAAAAAATACCAGAAATTGGTGACAAAACAAGTTATGATGATTTAAGAATAACTGTTTCAGAAAAACAGGGTTCTAGGATCTCAAAGGTTAGAGTTAGAAGAAGACCAGAAAATTAAATTATAATGCAAGATAATCTTCTAAATGAATCAAATATAATTGATTTCATCAAACAAAAATTAGATAGCTTAAAAGTTACAAGCAAAAAAATGTTAGTAGCGGTATCAGGGGGAGCTGATTCAACTGCATTACTATTAATATTAGAATCAATTTCGAAGGAAAGTAATCTTGATATACATGCAATACACGTAAATCATAAATCAAGGAAAGAAAAGTCAGATAATGATGAAAAGTTAATAAAAAATCTTTGCAGAAAGATTAATGTTCCTTTAACAATAATCAGTAGACCTTATTTAAAAGAAAAAGAAAAATCATCAAATATTGAGAACTATTTTAGAGAGTCTAGGTATGAAGAATTTCTAAAAATAACACACGATACTAATTCATATGGAGTTTTTACTGCTCATCATTTAAATGATCATATAGAAACCTTTCTCATGAAAATTACTAGAGGTTCTGGTTTACAAGGCATGGAAGGAATAAGTGAATTTATAGAATTAAATGGATTAAAAATTTATAGGCCATTAATTCAGGTTCCGAAACAAATACTACTGAAATTCTGCTATAAAAATAATATATTGCCTAATTATGATCATACTAATAATTCAAATACTTACTCTAGAAATAGGATAAGAAACAATATAATCCCAGAATTTGAAAAAATAAATCCAAATTTTCTAGAATCAATAAACAGGATTACGAAAATTATTGGTCAAATAAATAACAAAGAAAAGATAAGGATTTCTTATGAATTTGGAAAGTTAGAACCGAATTATGAAGAAGATGAAATTTCGTTTTCAAGGCTAATTTTTAACCATCTCCCAGAATTTGATAAAAAACTTATACTAAAAATTAACTCTGAAAAATTATCACCTAGTACTTTTATGGAAAATAAACACTTAGACTATATTATTGAAAAATCAAATTCTGATAACAACAATTTTAGCCTTGATCTGCCTGGGCCAATTAAATTAATTTCATCAAAAACAAGAATTACTATAAAAAAATTATTCGAATTCGACTTTTAATAGTCTATGCGACGGAATTAGTCCTGGAATTTGTCCTCTTTTTGCAACAGGATTGCCATCAATAATTTTTATATGAGGAGATATATTGATCGGGTTATGGCATGCAATATATCTGTCTATTCCAATAACTTGAACAATCCTGCGATTTAAATTTGGGGATATTTGATTGTCCCCTCCTTCTATACTAGAAGTCTTAGATATTTCAGCTTGCCATTCTTTTTCTAAATCTATTATTTGTGATATTGATTTAGGATCAAGATCTCCTGATACTGAAAGTTGAGTATTTGCAAAACCTAGCTGATCTAACCTCTCTCTAACCTCCTTTATGATAACTCCATTTTCCCCTCTTTCAGGTGGAGTTTCAATTTTTAACCCTCTTATTGAAGGAAAATTCTCAACTATTTTTTTAGCTTCTTCAGCTTCATCTCCAATTATTCCTATACTTACAACTTTAGGTAACTCTGATTCTAAATTAGTAACTAAAGATTCAGCAGCTTCTACAACATCACCGGATAATAAAACTAAGCTCTCATCCATGCTTCCTGCTGGAGTAAGATCAGAAAGATCAGCCCCTACTAAAGAAGAGCACCCTTTCGCTCCTCCCTGAATCGATGAATAATCCATAATACCAACAACATTAGGATGAATCTGTGATGCGCCAAAATTAACTATAGGAATGCCATCAGCGGCATCAACACATTCTTTTGCAGCAGTAGCCCATCCAGAAGATGAAGATAAAAAACCATTTATAGCAGTAATAAACTGAGAGATACTTGCATAAGTAGAACTTATTCTTAATATTGCCTCATTTTTCTGGAATATATCTCCGTCATTAAGTGACCAAACATCATCTTTAAACGTTTCAGGAAGGTTCCTAGTAAGCAACTGCTTTACTTCTCCTATCCCGCAAAATACCCCTTCCTCTCTAGAAATAAATTCTACAGTTACTTTAGGGTTAACACCCTGCTTCCTTAAAATATCTGAAGTTCTTTTAATGCTTGCTTCAGATGTTTCCCCAACAAGTACTTTTGGTAATATATCAAATTCTTTAGCCATTTTTTTCTAATCTTAACCTTACTAATCCAATTAAGTCTTTTATAATTGTAGATATAATATCAACTTTTGTGTCAGGATCATCTATCCATGTTACAGGGACTTCGCATATAGATAAATTCTTTTTCTCAGCTTTATAAAGTATTTCAGTATCAAAAAACCAACCTTCATCTTTGCAATCATCTAGAATTTCAAGGACTGCTTCTTTTTTTGCAAACTTAAATCCACACTGAGCATCATAGAAATCCACAGACAAAAAAAATCTAAAAATCTTACTGTAGCTTCTGGATATTATTTCTCTCTTTAGACTTCTACCTATAACCCTCGCACCCTTAATAAGTCTAGACCCAATAACAAAATCTTGCCCATCATCAATCTTATTCAAAAATTCAGGTATTATTTCAATATCAGTGGAAAGATCAAGGTCCATGTAAGCAAATATTTCAGCATTACTACTTAACCATGCATTTTTCAAAGCTAACCCTTTGCCTGGACTTTCGTTTGATATTACTCTTGATTTTTTGTATTTTCTTTGTATTCTTTTTGCAATATCTAAAGTATTATCTGAGGAGCCATTTTCCGCGATCGTAATTATCCAATCTCTTGGAACATGAAGTTCCATGAAATTATAAAGTTTCTCAAAATTACTCAATAGAGATTTTGATTCATTATAAACTGGCAATACTAAATCTAAGGATCTATTCATGGCCTAATGCAAAAATCTTCTCTGTTTAGTAAAAATCATAGAAATATCATTATCATTTGCTACATTAATTACTTTCTCATCGTTCACTGAGCCTCCAGGTTGAACAATACAATTGACCCCCAAATCAACAGCCATCTTTACAGCATCTGGAAATGGAAAAAATGCATCTGAAGCTAAAACAGAATTGGCACATTTATCGCCAGCTACTTCTCCAGCTATCTTTACACTCATTAATCTATTAGGCTGCCCTGCCCCCATACCAATAAGTGCCCTGTCTTTCACTAAAACAATAGCATTGGATTTAACAAACGATGCTAACTTCCATGAGAAAATAATATCTTTTACTTGATCTTCATTTGGCTGCTTTTCTGTTACATAATTTAATTCAAAATCATCAATCAAGTTATCGGTCTGAACTAAAAGCCCCCCAGAAATTGATTTAACTAGAGATCTAGGATTTAAGTGATATTTTGCTTTAATAACTCTAAGAGATTTCTTTTCTTTTAATTTATTTAAAGCTGATTTACTGTAACTAGGAGCTACAATAATTTCATAGAATGATTGATTGATTAACTCTGCAACCTCTAGAGTCACCTCTGTATTAAATCCAATAATGCCCCCAAACGCAGAAATAGGGTCTCCTTTGACTGCATTATTAAATGCTTCTAACTGACTATCGTTAACGGATAATCCACAGGGGTTCGTATGTTTAATAATAGAAACGCAATTTCCCTCAAAACTATTTGCTATCAAGAAAGCTGAATCGGCATCTAAAAAATTAGAGTACGACATTTCTTTGCCGTTTAGTTGGTTTGAATTAGCTATTCCAGAATTACTATCTTTAAATGAATAAATTGAGCCTTTCTGATGAGGGTTCTCGCCATATCTTAAATTTTTTTTAAATTCAAGTTCATCATTTAATAAAGTTTCAATAGTTTTTCTCTCTTGAGGTTCAAAATATCTTACAATTTGAGCATCATAATTTGAAGTATGGCTAAAAGCTTTCTTAGCAAATTCATATCTTTCATCCTCAGTTACATCTGAATTAATTATCCTATTTAAAATCGGACCATAATCATTTGGATCTGTAATCACTAAAACATCAGAATAGTTTTTTGCTGCTGCTCTAATCATTGAAGGTCCTCCAATATCAATATTCTCTATTGCCTCTTCATGTAAAAAATTGTCCTTTGAAATTACCTCACTAAATGGATATAAATTACATATAACCATATCGATTCCCTTAATGTTTAAATTATTTATTTCATCATGATGATCTTTAATTTTCCTATTAAATAATATTCCTCCATAAATATTTGGATGCAAAGATTTAACTCTTCCGTCAAGAATTTCAGGAAAATTAGTAATTGAAGATAGATTCATAACCCCTACTCCATTTTCCTCTAAATGCAGAAAGGTTCCTCCGGTTGCAATTACTTCTAGATCAATCTCATTTTGAATTTTTTTAAGGAAGCCAGAAATACCTTCCTTGTTATATACACTTACTAAAGCTCTCAATTCAAATCCCTATAATATTAACTTTTTCTTCATTATTACCCCTATTAAATATTTTTCCAATAATTTTAGAATCTTTATCAGTATTAAGAGCTATGTCTACATATTTTTGATCGACAATTATAACCATGCCAATACCCATATTGAATACTTTAAACATCTCTTCTAATGAGATCCCACCTCTATCTTTAATATATCCAAATAATTTAGGTATCTCCCATGATTTAATATCAATCTTGGCTTTTACATTATCTGGGATAGATCTACTAACATTCTCTCCTATCCCTCCTCCAGTTATATGAGCAATGGATTTAAATTTATCTAAATATTCCCAAAGCAAATGATAGTAGTTTCTATGTGGTTTAGTTAACATTTCTCCCAAAGAATAGTCGGTGCCTGGAACAATAATATTCATTTCTTTATTATTGCTTTCAAAATTAAATATTTTTCTAACAAGAGAATAGCCGTTTGTATGTAACCCATTTGAAGGAATACCAATCAATATATCGCCTTCTTTAATTGTATTTATCTTAGGGATCTTTGATTTTTCGACTATACCTAATATAAATCCTACCACTTCCAAATCATCTTTTTTATAAATATCAGGCATTTGGGCCGTCTCTCCTCCAGCTAGGATGCAACCTAAACCTTTACAAGCTTCAGAAATACCTCTAACGACATCTAATATTTTTTCTTCTTCTATCTCGCTAAATGCCAAATAGTCAAGAAACATAAACGGTTTGGCCCCTGAAGGGAGAATATCATTAACACAATGATTCACTATATCATGACCAAGATTTGAATAATTTCCAAAATATTTAAAGATTTTTGATTTCGTGCCAACTCCATCTACACTTCCAGAAACGGCAATACTATTATCGATTTTTAAGGATGAGGAAAAAAATCCAAGGTCTTTCAATTCATTGTTTTTCCCTACAATAGATAATATTTTTTCAGTCAGGTTATCTGAAAAGGTAAGATCAACCCCGGAAGATTTATAGTTTTTATCTACCATCTAAACTTTTTCTTCCAATTTCATCTTATCCATTTCAAGTTGTACAGGTATTGGGTATTTTTTTGTGAAACATCCTAAGCAATAATTATTCTTATAATCCATAGATTCTTCTAGCCCATTAATACTTAAGAATTCAAGAGAGTCCGCGTTAATAACTTTCCTTATCTCCTCCACAGACAATTTTGATGCTATTAATTCATCTAGTTTTCCAGTATCTACTCCAAAATGACAAGTTGAAATTATTGGGGGCGATGCAACTCTAACGTGTACTTCAGTCGCTCCAGCCCTTCTAAGCATTTTTATAACTTGGGGAGTTGTAGTTCCTCTCACAATACTATCGTCCACTAAAACTATTCTTTTACCCGATATAACAGAATTTAAAGTATTAAATTTAATTCTTACACCTATATCTCTAAGTTTTTGATCAGGAGAGATAAAAGTCCTTCCAACATATCTATTTTTAATCAAACCAGAAACATAAGGGATTCCAGATCTGTTAGCAAAACCAACTGCTGCTGCAGTTGCTGAATCAGGCACATCAATAACTAAATCAGCAGAAGCAGGGTGTTCTTTGGCAAGAATCTCCCCCATGTTCATTCTTCTAGAATATGTTAATTCTCCATCCAAAATACTATCAGGTCTAGAGAGGTATATTTGCTCAAATGAACAAAGTGATTTTACTGAATTATTGCTCATCACAGATGAGATTACTTCATTATTTCTAATTACTATTGTTTCTCCTGGCTCTATTTCTCTTATAAAAGAAGCTCCAACATGATCAAGTGCACAAGTTTCTGAAGCTACTATGAAGCCTTCTCTATATTTACCTAGCACCAAAGGCCTAAATCCATTGGGATCTCTAGCGCAAATTAATGAGTCTTTATTTAACATAACTATTGAATAAGCACCTTTTAACCTACTCATACAAAACTGAGATCTTTCTCTCCAATCTAATCCCGGCGAATTAGCATATAACATAGCAATTAACTCTGAATCAGAAGTCGTATTAAAAGTTGATATGCCCCAAGAATCCAATATCTGTATTATTTCTGCAGTATTAATTAAATTGCCATTATGACCTATAAACAAATCTCCACTGATCCCAGAAACTTTTATAGGTTGAGAATTATTAAGATTGTTTGATCCAGTAGTGGAATATCTAGTATGTCCAATAGAAATATTACCTTTTAATTTCGAAATTTTATCTTCATCAAAAACTTGATTTATTAAACCTAAAGCCTTGTGTTCATAAATTGAGGAGCCATCACTTGTAGCTATACCAGCTGATTCTTGCCCTCTATGTTGTAATGAAAATAAGCTAAAAAAGGTCGAAGATGCAACTTGTTCGTTTGGATGATAGATCCCAACAACACCACATTTTTCAGATAACTTTTTTTCTTGCATAAGGTTTCTCTGGTCTAAAACTTAATTATAAAGATCCCCAAAAAATAATCACAAAATTTTTAATACACAAAAAAACTCTTGATTTCCTTTTCTACCTAGAACTCTTGATTTTTTTATTTCGATAAAAGCTAACCCTAATTTTTTATACCCATCTAACAAGTTATTAATTATCTCTGCATGAACACCAGGATTAGAAATTATTCCTCCTTGTTCGACTTGATTTTTTTTCGCTTCAAATTGAGGCTTAATGAGAACAATAATATTACTTTCCGTCTTCATAAATTTAATTAGGTTTGGCATTATTTTTAAAGTTGAAATAAATGAAACGTCTATTACAATAAGATCTGCTTTTCTAATAGGTAATTTTATATCGTACTTAGCATTTACCTTTTCATATGAGAAAACTTTTGGATTTCTCAACAAAGATGGATGAATCTGATTTATTCCAGAATCAATACAGTAAACACTATTGGCTCCTTTTTTTAGCAGTACATCAGTGAAGCCACCTGTAGATGCTCCGACATCAAGGCAAGTATTGAAATTAAAATCTATATCTACATCACAAAAGAAATTATTTAATTTCTCTCCTCCTCTTGATACAAACTTACTATCGTCAAAGATTAATTCTGAATTAATTTGTACTAGAGTGTGTGAGAATAGATTATTAGAATCAAAATTTTTAACTTTTAATTTTTTCGAATTTAGGATTATCTCAGCCTCTTTATTAGATTTTACAAGGCCTTTACTAATCATCAATTGGTCTAGTCGTATTCTTTTTACCATTTTTTCAAATTCAAAAGTTTATCTAAATAGGGAATTTCAGAGTCTCCTATACCTTTTATAGAAATTGATGCTGCAGTATTAGCAAACATTGCACTATCGTTAATCTGTTTTTTAAATATAAAATGGAAGATAGAAAAAGTGATTGCCCATACATCGCCAGCACCAGTCTCATCAATATTAACAACCCGAGCAGTTTTATAGTTTTTTATCTCGTTATCTACTATTAAAGTTGAACCTTGTTCACCTTTAGTTATACACACCAATTTACATGATTCAGAAATCTTAAGAGCATTATCATAATCTACATCATGCTCAGACATAATCACTGCATCAAAAATTGAAAAATCTAAATCTGGAAGTTCTTTTTTAATAGATACATTTCCTTGGGAATCCAAAGTTCTCATCCATCCTTGAAGATTACATATTTTAATGCTACCTGGAAATATCTCTAAGAACTCATTGGTTACTTCATTAAAAACTGGACAATAAAATATTAGTTTTGGAGGGGCATGATTTACTGGATAAATTAAATCACAAATATTTAAACTTTGAGAAAAATTAACTACTCTTTGAGTTCTCATATTATCAATATAGTGATTTTCAAATATAGTATGCCCTGCCCTATTTTGAGGAAAGATAACATTATCAGGTAAACAATCTTCCAATTTTAATTCATCACTTGATATAGATATTACTCCTGATTTAACTCCATATTTAATACAAGCTTTTGACGCATAAAAAGAAGGACCCCCAATTGAAGAAAAGAAATTATCTTCTTTAAATATTCTGTCCTCAGTTATATTCCCTACAGTTAAAATATCAATGGACTTCAAATCTTATTTTAATTTAATTACAACTTGACGCCTTGATCCACTGCCTTCACTTTCAGTAGTGACCTTTGACTGCTTTTCTAAGGATAAGTGCACTATTCTTCTATCAAAAGGTGACATTGGATCCATCTTTACTGACTTTCCAGATTTAATAACTTTTTCAGCAGCAGATTCAGCCAAAGAAGCTATATTCTGTCTTCTTCTTTCTTGATAACCTTCTACATCCAAAATAACTCTTACTTTCTTATCTAATTGCCTTTTTATAATAAATGAAATTAGAAATTCTAGAGATCTTAAAGTCTCACCTTTTCTTCCAATTATTAGCCCAGAATCTTCCCCTTCTATCTCAAAATAAACTGATTTATTATCAAAATAATCTTGATCTCTGAAGAAGGTTTTTACATCAACCTCTAGACTAGACAATACATAATTTACCAAATCAACTGCGAGTTTTGCAGTATCTTCATCAACAATATCCATCTCTCTTCTAGGAACACTATCCTTCTTTTTATTTGACTTTTTTATTGATACAGATTTAGTTGATTTACCATCATCTTCAATAGTTACTTCAATCAATGCAGGCTCTCCGCCAAGTCCTAAAATACCAGATTTTCCTGGAGATATTATTTCAATGCTAACCTCTTCTAGATTTACCTTTAGTTCTTCTAGAGCGAGCTTTGTTGCCTCTTCTACGGTTTTTCCTTGAAATTGTTGAGTGCTCATAATTTTCCTCCTTTACTTGCACTTCAAAATTTTCATTTTGATTTATGTCATTATTCTCAGATTTTGAAGTTCTAAAACTTAACATTTCTTTAAGTGAATGCTTAACTTTTAATTTTTTTAGTACATATATTTGTATAAAAAACCCTGCTATATTTGAAAAAATTATGTATGTCGCTAAACCTGCAGGAAAAGATAACGTAAAAAATCCAAACATTATTGGCATCATCCACAACATCATTTTATTTGTTTGCTCCTGCCTTTCGTCTGAGCTTTTAAACATAGAGACTTTTTGTTGAGCAAAAGTTGTGCTGGCCACAATTAATGGAAGCAATATTGCAAACAACCCTCCAGCTTGCTGAACAGGATTTACTAAATCTATTCCCAAGAAAAAACTATTCAATGGAACTTTGTTTATTACAGGATTCCAAGAATAGAGATAGCCAGACAAATTAGCTAAGCCTTCTGGTGTAGGGGGGACAACTTTAAATATAGCTCTGTAAAGTCCTATCCAAATTGGCAATTGAATAATCATTGGCCCCAAACATCCAACTGGATTGACTCCAGATTGTTTGTAAAGATTCATGGTTTCTTGACTCATTTTTTGCCTGCTGTCACGATCTTTGCGGTCTTTATACTTTTCTTGAATTGTTTTTAACTTAGGCTGAATCGATTGCATTCCAATCATCTGCTTTACTTGCCTAAATGAAAGAGGGATCATAAGGACCCTAATTAAGATAGTGAATACAATAATGCTTAATCCAAAATTATCAGAGAAAAGTGAATAAAGAACGGTCAAAATATTAACCATTGGCTTCATAATTATTTCATTCCATAAGAGTGAAAACATAGGTTAATCACAACCTTTCATGTCATCTAAATCAAAGCATATTATTTGAGATCTATCAGCAATGGAATAACCTCTAAAATTATTCTCTCTATCAATGGTAAATATAAGATTACTATCAATAACTGGAAGTGACTGAACTCCATTCTTTAATGGATATTCTCCCAACGTAGAGCCAGTACCATCCTCAATAATTATTATTTTATCTTTATCAAAAGGGACAGCTAAAAGTGTCTGATTCCTAAATGAATAAGGAACTAATCCAGCTATTGGCTTTCCATCAAATTTTAATTCCTTCTCCCATACTATAGATAGTAGTTCTGAATCAGGATCAATATCTATCCTATATAGCCATCCAGATAATGTAATTACATAATAAGAATTATTAAGTGCTGCTATTTCAGACCAAATCCAGCCATCTAATCCTAATTCTGCCCAATAATTTAATCCATTAATTGAAGAGATATTGCTGCTAGAAAGCTTTAAATCAAAACATTTTAATTTGCCACTAATATTTCCATAACAGTAAGAATTTTTAGAAACTTTGATTATTGATGAAATTATCGGAAATTCACTTTGTTCTGTAAAAATAAGTCTATTCTGAGAATTAGATATATATGAATCATTATTCTTTATATCTATAAATGCAATGTCGCCATTCAGTCCTCCAACAATTAGCATTTCTTGTTCTTTGTCCAGTAAAGGGGTGCCATAAATTTCACCTTCTAAAGGAATTCTCCACAATATCTTACCTGTGAGTTCATCTAGGGTTTTATTGGAATCTGATTTAGCATCAATGGCATACAAATATCCCCCTGCGTCGTTACTTTTATCATTTTCAGAAGTCGCAACATAAATTACTCCATTATAATAAACAACTCCTCCAACAACTGAACCATTTATCGTGACGTATTCTTCCATCCAAATTGAGTCCCCGCTAAATACATCTATAGCAAATAGGCTCGAAATACATTTTCTATTCTGGCACTTTTTGCCTTCTCCATTTCCATATGCTGAACCATATAAAACTCCATCCTTTAGAATCATATTTCCATAAAAAGAGCCTAAAGAATTTTCTCCTGTAGGAAATTCCCAGCCATTAACTATAGATCCATTTGATTTAGAAAATTTAAGAATTTTTCCACTATCGGAAGGAACATATAAGTAATTCTCATCTGCCACAGGAGAGGACCAGTTACCTTGATGCTCCATATCGTTCATACATCCAAACAAGGTAATGGATAAAATAAGAATAAGAAAAATAATTATTTTATTTTTTCCAATAATTTTCATCTTACCGGGTCATATCCTCCCTTTGAAAATGGATTACACCTAAATAACCTAATAAAAATCATCCATGAACCAATTGCCGCCCCATGCCTTTCTACTGCTTCATAGCCATAATTTGAACATGAGGGAGTGTACTTACAATTGCCTCCAATATAAGGCGAGGCAACCAACATATATAATTTTATAAACTTTAATATAATTTTTTTAAACATTATTGTTCATTGCTTTTGGAAATAAAATTATTAAATTCTCCTAGGATATTCTTTATTGAAGAGTAATTTAAAATTTGATTATTATTCATAACTATTAAAACCATAGAAACCCCATTCAATTTAAATAATTCATCTCTTAACAAGTTCTTAATTTGCCTTCTTAGCTTATTCCTAGCTACTGAGTTACCAACTTGTTTCTTTATGGAAATTCCTATTCTTAATTTATCAAGATCATTATGATTTAAATAATAAATAACAATTCCTGATTTGGTAAATTTACTACCATTAGAAATTACTTTCAGAAATTCCTTAGATTTTCTTATGACTTCAATTGAAATCAAAGGGTTAAACTATTGTTTAGAAACAACAGTTAAAAGCTTCCTTCCTCGGACTCTTCTTCTTTTAAGAACATTCCTTCCGCTCTTGGTTCTCATTCTTGTTCGAAAGCCATGAGTTCTTGCTCTTTTTCTTTTTTTTGGTTGATATGTTCTCTTAGTCATTTTGAGTCACGTACTTTAAAATTAATATAATATTTCTTTATTAAAAAATTTATTGTTGTTTAATCCTTTATAGGACTATAATATTCTCTTGTAAAACTCGTATATTGTAATCTAACTTTTACTAGTTGACTACTACTAATACAAATAATATAGATTTAGGAACAAAAAAATGGCGAAAAAGACTAAAGTCGAGGAAATAAACCCTGAAATTGAATTAACTTCGGGATCCACTATGATTGAGGCTTTAAAGTATTATGTGAAAACGATTCCGCTCTCTGAAAGAATGAATGAAAGGGCTGTAGTGGCTGATTTTGTTACTAATATTGGAGAAGAGAAATTACTATCAAACTTAAAACCACCAGAAGTAGGAGACTACAGTCAGCAAATCACTTCTAGGATGGCTAATACTGATACACAATCAAGGCTTAGCTCTATAAAAAAATTCCTAAGTTTCTTGCACACTAGTGAATTAATTGATAACGATCTAAATATTCCATCTCATTTAAGATCTAAAAGAATCTTAACCAACAAAAGAACTAAGAATAAAGCTTCAACTTTTGAAGAAGGGCCTAAACTAACAAAAAGTAGGGCTAAAACATTAATTAATCAATTAGAAAAACTTAACAAACAGAAAATGGATTTAGCTGTTGATATTCAAAATGCTGCTGCAGATGGTGATGTAAGAGAAAATGCACCTCTTGAGGCAGCTAGAGAAGCTCAAGGAATGGTAATGGTAAAAATAACAGATATAGAAAACCTAATGAGGGGAGCAATCATTATTGATGATGGTTCACAATCATTATTAAAAGGGAAAATAAATATTGGAAGTAAAGTAACGATTGAGAATCAAAATAATAAAGAGGTTCATACTTTTCAGATAGTAGATTTTCATGAAGCAGATCCTTTAAATTCAAAAATATCTTCAGACTCTCCTGTTGCCAAGTCAATTCTTGGTAAAAGTAAGGGAGAAACCGTTAGCGTCAAAAGTCCTACAGGAACAATAGACTATAAAATTACTTCAAGTTCAAATAGGTAAATGGGCAATTATACTGAATGGATTATATTTAATTTATTTGTAGTAGTAATACTGGCCTTTGATTTATATTGGTCAAGAGGAAAAGTATATGGATTCAAATCTTCTATTATTTGGACTATCATATGGACCTTTATGGCTCTGCTAGTAAATTTGTGGTTTTTCGTGGAAGATGGATCGCTACTACAAGGAAATGAAAGAGGATTAACCTTCCTTACAGCATATGTAGCTGAAAGAGCATTAAGTTTTGATAATTTATTTGTCTTTATAATAATTTTTCAATTTTTTAAGATACCTCCAAAACTGCAACCTACTGCATTAACTTATGGAATTGTGGGAGCTCTTATAGCAAGGGCAGTTTTTATTGCACTTGGAGCAGCAATTTTAAGTATATTCTCATGGATCATGTTGATAATGGGTCTATTCCTAGTTTATACAGGAATCAAACTTGCTTTAGTAAACGATGAAGATGTAGACCCAGAAAAGAATATACTTTTGAAATTTTCAAAAAAAGCACTAAATATTTCTGATGAATTTAAAGGTTCTAAGTTCTACTTTAGAGAGAAAAATGTGCTTTATTTCACTCCTCTATTTTTAGTAGTAGTTGTACTAGGAAGCACAGATATTGTTTTCGCGGTTGATTCTATTCCTACAGTATTTGGAATTACTAAAGATACTTTCATTATATGGAGTTCTAATATGATGGCAGTTGTGGGTATGAGGCCATTATATTTTCTTATCCAAGAAATGCAGAATCAATTTAGATATTTAAAGTATGGATTATCTTTAATATTAGTTTTTATAGGATTCAAGATGTCAATTGAATATCTTGGAGAAAGAATAGGCCCATTAATTAATAGTGAATATATAACTCATTTTCATATAAATACATATGTCTCCTTAGGTACTATAGTAGGTATTATTACATTTAGTATTTTACTTTCTAATATAATCAAGGAAAAAAATGATACAGAAGATATCAAATAATTACTCTGCTAATGAGATAGAAGATTCAATAAAAAAGACACTTCAAAGAGAAATTAGCGGGGAAGTTAGATTTGATGAGATTACTAGAGAAATATATTCAACAGATGCCTCGATTTATAGAATGCTGCCTCTATGTGTAACCATTCCTAAAAATACTAATGATGTAAAAACTATAGTCCAAATCGCAGACGAAAATAATATCCCTATACTACCTAGAGGGGGAGGCTCAAGCCTATCTGGCCAAACTGTAAACAGAGCGATAGTTATTGATTTCTCAAAATATTTAAATTCAGTTATTGAATTTGATAAAGACAGTAAAAAAGTCGTAACACAGCCTGGGATTTCAATTGATGTATTAAATAATTATTTGAAGCCTATGAATTTATTGTTTACTCCTGATCCAAGTACCACAAATAGAGCGACTGTAGGCGGAGTTATAGGAAATAATTCTTGTGGGGCACATTCTGTAATATATGGAAAAACAATTGATCATGTTTCTAGTCTAGAAACTGTCCTTTCAAATGGAGATGCTCATAAATTTGAAAAATTATCATTTAATAAATTTGAAAGTCTTCTAAACAAAGGTTCTTTAGAATCAAGTATTTATAGCAATTCTTTAAATCTTTTTAAAGAGTATACAGATGAATTAGAAAAAAGATTTCCTAAAATACAGAGGAGGGTTGGTGGGTATAATTTAGATGAGGTTAACTATGATGGATATGTTGATTTAACGAAGTTAATCGTTGGCTCAGAAGGCACTTTAGCTACTATTACTGAAGCAGAATTAGATTTAGTAGATCTTCCAAATAATAAAGGGCTATTAGTAATAGAATTTTCAGATATTATTAAATCTATGGAGGCTTCTAGATATGCTCTTGAATTTAAGCCTTCAGCAGTAGAGCACATAGGTGAAATTATTATAAATGAAGCAAAAAAATCACCTGAATTTGCATCTGGAATTGATTACTTAAAAAGCAACCCTACAGACATAATCGTTGCTGAATTTTATGGTGAAAATGAACTTGAAGTTAAAGATAAAATAGAAAAGCTTAATTCAAAAATTCAAAATTCAAAATTAGCTTTATCTAGCACAATTGTTATGGATCAAGATCAGCAATCCAAAGTATGGAATATGAGAAAAGCTGGATTAGGTTTAGTTATGAAAAAGCCGGGAGAAGCCAAAGCTATTCCTTTCGTAGAAGATACTGCAGTATCTCCTGAAAAGTTGCCAGAATATGTTAAAAGATTCGATGAAATTGTGAGAAGCAATGGAACTACAGCAGGATATTATGGACATGCTTCTGTGGGTTGCCTTCATATAAGACCACTAATTAATCTTAAATCAGAAACCGATATAAAAAAGATGGTAAAAATATCGAGTGATATTTCTGATTTAGTATTTGAATTTGGAGGTGCATTTAGCGGAGAACACGGAGATGGGATAGTAAGAGGCGCATGGACAAAAAAAATGTATGGAGAAAAAGTATATTCTGCTTTTAAAGATTTAAAAAAGGCATTTGATCCAAAAAATATACTGAATCCTGGAAAGATAATAGAAACACCACCCATGGACTCTAATCTTAGGTTTGGAGGAAATTATAAAACAGAAAAAATAGATACCTTTCTTTCTTTTAAAAATGAAGGAGGATTTGCTCAAGCTATTGAAATGTGTAATGGTCAAGCTGCTTGCAAAAAGGTCAACTCTGGCTATATGTGCCCTTCATTTATGGCAACTAGAGACGAAGTAGATTCAACGCGTGGAAGAGCAAATGCATTAAGAGCTGCATTATCAGGCAAACTCCCGATAAAAGAATTAAATTCTAAAAAATTATTTAATGTTTTGGATTTATGCTTAGAGTGTAAAACTTGTAGGTCAGAGTGTCCGTCTGGAGTAGATATGGCCAAGATCAAATATGAATTTTTACATCAATATTATAAAAAAAATAATATCCCTATTAGGTCAAGATTAACTGGCAATATAGCAATTCTTAATAAAATCGGATCAATCTTTCCAAATATTTTTAACTTAACTAGAAAATTATTTATTTTTAAACTTATTTCAGATTATGTGTTAAAGATCGATAAAAGAAGAAACATTCCAAAGATAGCCTCTCATTCATTTGAGAAATTATATAAATCAGATTCAAATAGTAATAACAAAACAGCTGTTTTCTTTCATGATACTTTCACAAACTATAACCATCCTCAAGTAGGACTGTCTGCTATAAAAATACTAAAATCTCTAAACTATAATGTTATGTTGATCGATAAAAAATGCTGCGGTAGGCCATTAATATCTAAAGGGTTACTGGAGTCAGCAAAAAAGAATGCTAGGTATAATATAGACAAGCTTTACACTCATGTAAAAGAAGGTGCGATAGTAGTAGGAGCGGAACCAAGTTGTGTGTCAGCCTTGAAGGATGAATATCCAGATATGTTTCCAGAGGATGATAAGGCCAAACTAATATCAAACAGCACTTATTTACTACAAGAGATAATTGCTGCCCCTACCAATTCAAATAAAATTAAGTTTAAAAATAACATAGATAAGAAATCATATGCAGTCCAAGTGCATTGCCATGAAAAAACTATTGCAGGAGAAAATGTTTCGATTGATTCTATGAAACTAATACCTAACTCAAAAGTGGAAAAAATTCCTTCAGGATGTTGCGGAATGGCTGGTGCATTTGGTTATGAGAAAGAGCATTATGATATTTCAAAAAAAATAGCCGAAGGCAGGCTAATTCCATATATAAACAATATTGAAAAAGACACACAAGTAGCAATTACTGGAGTTTCTTGCAGACATCAGATAGAAGATTTTTCAAATCACAGCCCCAAGCACATATTAGAAATAATTGCAGATAATATCGCGAATTGACTTATCTAATTTTTTTTAGAGCTCCAAAACTTTAATAGCGCTCCAATTGTAGTTCCGAACCATATATAACCGCTTAGCAAAAAAGAAATCAGAAGTGAGTAGTACCATTTTAATTCACCAAGCACTCCCGTAAACTCCATTAAAATGAAGAGAGGGAAAAACAGAACTATGGCACATAGCAACCCAAAATATATTATTCTCTCATCCTGCAAATCCCCTATTGAAGCTCCAATAAATCCGGATATAAATGGGCTAATTGGAAATGCAAAGAAATGAACTATTGGAATAGCTGCAGAAATTACTATTATTATGAATGAAACTAAAACTGAAACTAACATATCGCTTTCCAGATTCTATCATTTAAGTTAATTTATGAAAAAGTGCCCAATTTAAACTTATGAAAAAAGATGAAATAGATTATTTAGTAATTGGATCAGGTGCATCAGGTGCAGCCTTCTCATGGAAATTGTCAAAAAATGGAGCCAAAGTTGTATGTTTAGAGCAAGGAGAATTTATTGATTATGATTCGTATCCTAAAAATAAAAATACATTAGAAATTGATGGGTTTACAAAATGGAACTGGAACCCAAATTTCCGAGAAAATAAATTTGATTACCCTATAAATAACCAAAATAGCCCAATACATCCATTGATGTATAACTCGGTTGGTGGAAGCACTATCCACTGGACAGCCCATACACCTAGATTCCATCCATCTGACTTTAAAGTCAAAACTCTTGATGGTGTAGCAGACGACTGGCCAATAAATTATTTTGATCTAGAAAAATATTATGATGAAAATGACATCATGATGGGTTGCTCGGGAATATCAGGAGACCCTGCAAACCCGCCAAGGACAAAAAGGCCTCTTCCTCCTGTCCCATTAGGGGATGACGGCGAAATAATGGCGAAAGCTTTTGATAAGTTAAATTGGCATTGGTGGCCTTCAGACAACTACGTAGATTCTAATTACTTTAAAAACAAATGGGAATTTATAGGTTCTCACGCCCTTATGGACAGAGCTTCTGTTTCAAGTACAGATAATAAATATTGGCCTGAAGCAAAAAAATATGGAGCAAAGATTATATCAGGTGCAAGAGTAAAAAAAATCATCACAAACAACGAACAAAGAGCAACCGGTGTTGAATATATTAAAAATGGTAGAGAAATTTCAATAAATGCAAACAATATTGTTATAGCATGCAATGCGATAGGTACTGCTAGACTATTGCTAATGTCTTCTTCTAGAAATCATCAAAATGGATTAGGAAATAGCAGTGGGCTAGTAGGGAAAAATCTCATGTTCCATCCATATTCATTTATTAGAGGACGTTTTGAAGGAGAGAATAAATTTTTTAATGGACCTACCGCTAATATTCTAATGTCACAACAATTTTATGAAACTGACAAGAATAGAGGATTTGTTAGAGGGTTCTCTCTCCAAATGGTCAGAAATCATGGCCCCGCAATGACTGCATTGGAATTGGACTGGGGAGAAAATCATCATGAACAGTTCTCTGAGTCTTTTGGAAATATTTTAGGATTTTCTATAATTGCTGAAGACCTCCCGGAAGAAAAAAATTATATTAGTTTGGATAATAGATCAAAAGATTCGGATGGCCTTTCAGGCGTAAAAATAAATTACGAATTAAGCGAAAATTCTAGAAAAATATTAGATTTTGCTATAGAAAAAACAGACGAAGTATTAAAAGAGGCAGGAGCAAAATTTACTTTTAACACACCTTTAATGAGGCAAGCTGGATGGCATTTGATGGGTACAGCAAAGATGGGCAATAATCCAGAAGAATCAGTAGTAAATAAATCAGGTAAAATGCATGATTTAGAAAATGTATACATTGTTGATGGTAGTTTATTTGTAACTTCTGCATCAGTAAATCCTACTCCAACAATACAAGCAATAGCCCTAATGATAGCGAATAACTTATCAAAAAATGGAAAATAAAATATCAGAATTAAATCAGAGATTATTAAAAGACATAATGAATATTATGATACCTAAAAATGATGAAATACCTGCTGCCGGAGACATGGGGTTATATAAACAAATAGAAAAACACTTCCTTAGTTCAAATAACCATAAAAAATCTATAATTAGTATTCTAGAATCAATTAATTTGCATCCTAATGTAAGAAATTCAGGTAATTTCTTTTCAATAGACCTTACAGAAAAAATAGAAATTATAAGGTGGCATGAAAAAAATATGATAGATGACTTTAATAAATTCAAAGAATCAATTTTTGCAGTCTATTATAGCGATGAGCGAGTAGTCAGAAAAATTAATTGGGATCAAGAAAAGGTTAAAAAAATTGAGTCTAAGTGGGATCCATCAATATTAGAAAAGGTTAAAAAAATTGAGTCTTTCTGGAAAAAATTCTAATACAAAATAAACTCTATATTCATTTCCTGACATGCTTCTTCGTACCACTCCACAACCTCTTTGTGAAGAGGAATGCCCTCATTTAACCTTTTCTGTTCTTCTTCATACTCTTCTAATCCTGCATAAAGAACTCTTTCATTTCCTGGGGCCGGCTTTGTATCCTCAAGACCTTGAAGCATCTGGTCCATAGAATTTTTAAATTCATCAACTTCTGAAAATCCATCTACCTTAAAAGCAGAAACATAATGTGCTCTTCTTGAAGCTTCAAGAGTTGGAAACCCAATTCCATTGCTTAATATTCCGCACAATATATCTACAGATACACCTAGTCCGTAACCTTTATGAGAACCCATTTCTCTAGTTCCTCCAAGAGGAAGTTGCATCTTTTGAGGACCATGTGCATATTGAAATTCTCCTCCACCATCCATATCTGGAGTCCCATCATCATGGGCAACCCAACCTGGTTGCATTGAAGCACCAATTCTTTCTAATAGACCCATCTTATTACCTGCAATTGTTGTAGTTGCTGCATCAAATACAAAAGGAGGTTTAGATTTTGTAGGCACAGCAATTGCAATAGGATTTGTGCCTAATTTAGCCTCAGCACCAAAGGTAGGCACCATAGTATTGCCTCCAGCAGTCATACATGTCCCAATCATGTCATATTCTAATGCCATCATTGCAAAATATCCTACAGCTCCACAATGCCCAGAATTCCTTATTGAGATCGATCCAGTGCCATATTTTTCAGCTTTTTCAATTGCTAAATTCATCGCATGATAAGCAGTCATTAATCCCAAGCCACTATCACCATCTATAGTTGCAGTAGTTGGAGATTCTCTTACGATCTTCCAATTTGGATTTGGATTAGTTGTTCCGTCGTTATACCAAGAAATATAGTGCCTTAGCAAATTTGACACACCATGAGTCTCTATGCCTCTTAAATCTGCATGCATTAAAACATCTGCGCCTAATCTCGCTTCCTCAGATTCAACTCCACATTTGATAAACATCTGTTCAGTTACTCTTCTTAAGTTTTTAACATCTACTTTTACAACATCTTCTTCAGGAACCTTGAAATAATCCAGCAAAAATCCTCCAATAATATTTTTTTTGATAATACATCACAAATATAATTTTTAAAATATAAAATCAACGATTTATTAAAAAATACTCATTTAAACCTTTAAAATTTTATCTTATGGTAATAAGCTAAAATCAGAGAAAGGATGTTCGCAATGAAAATAACCAATGTTATTCCATACCCAGTTTGGATTGGTAGCAGAAACCAATTATTAGTAAAAATTGAAACTGATAGCAATGTGTCTGGTTGGGGAGAATCAGGGCTATCTGCAAGAGAACTCGGAGTATCAGGAATTATAGATCACTACAAAGAAATCATAATTGGAATGGACCCATTTGAAATTGGTAAAATTTGGCAAAGATTATACAGAAGTCAGTATTTTGAGGGCGGCAGAACAATAACTGCTGCTATTTCTGCGATCGATTTGGCTCTTCATGATATTAAAGGAAAGGCCTTAGATGTTCCTGTATACGAATTATTAGGCGGAAAGCAAAGAGAGTTGGTTCCGACATTTGCTACAACATCAGAAGCTCCAGGGCCAAAAATGATTGATCAGGCAAAAAAATTAATTAAATCAGGATGGCAAGCTTTCAGGTTGTCTTTATCACAAGATGGAGGAGATGAAGAATTTGAATCAATATACTCCAAAAAATTTCCAACTTTTCCAACTTCAGAAGACAACTTTTCCAACTTCAGGAGACAAGAAGACAATAATATTTTCGAGCCAAGAGAATCATTAAATAAAACTGCGAAGTGGATAATTGAAGCTAGAAAAGAATTGGGAACTGAAGTAGTTTTAGGAGTTGATTTGCATCATAGATTTTCTGTTGCAGAAGCTGCATCTTTTTGTAATAAATTACCACAAGGAACACTGGACTTTTTAGAAGAGCCAATCAGAGATGAGACACCAAGTGCATATGAAGCTTTAAGAAAAATGACTAATATTCCATTCGCAATAGGAGAAGAATTTGCATCAAAATGGCAATTCGTTCCCTACATTGAAAATGACTTAACTCAATTCGCAAGAGTAGATATTTGTAATGTTGGTGGAATAACTGAATCTATGAAAGTTGCTGGTTGGTGTGAAAGTCATTACATAGATATGATGCCTCATAACCCATTAGGGCCAATTTGTACTGCAGCCTCAATACATTTTGGAGTATCTGTTCCAAATTTTGCTTGGCTAGAAACAAGAGAATCCGCAGCAGAAAATGCAGGATTTTCAAATGATGAAATAATACAATCTAGCCATAAAATGGAAAATGCAATGTATGTCGTATCAAATGAATCTGGATTGGGAATTGAAGTGAATGAAGATTATTTAAAGAATAGTAAATTTAAACAATGGGACCCTCCTCAATTAGAAAGAAACGATGGTTCTGTTACAAACTGGTAAGGATAAATAAATGGACTTTAAAGGTAAAAAAGGGCTTATTTTTGGCATCGCAAATCATAGAAGCATTGCGTACTTCATAGCAAAAGAACTTTCTGCTCTTGGAGCTGAGATTGGATATTCATATCAAGCAGAAAGAGTTCGAGGTAGTGTAGAAAAATCATTAAAAGATCTTAATCCATCTTTCATTGAAGAATGTGATGTGCTAAATAAAGAAAGCTTAACTAATTTTTTTAAGCTATCTAAAGAAAAACTAAGCCAAATAGATTTTATTGTGCATAGTATTGCATTTGCAGAAAGAGAAGATTTAGGTGGCAATTTCTCTAATGTAACCAAAAGTGGTTTCTCTACTGCCTTAGAGACTAGTTCATATAGTTTAATCCCAATAACAAATATGGGGTCAAAAATTATGAACCCAAAGGGAGGATCAATTATTACCATGTCATTTGAAGCATCACAAAAAGTTTATCCTGGTTATAACGTAATGGGTACTGCAAAAGCAGCATTAGAAAATTGTGTTAAGCAATTAGCATATGAATATGGAGCCAATAATATTAGAGTTAATGCTGTTTCAGCAGGACCTCTTCCAACTCTTTCTGCTAGGAGTATTGATGGTTTTAATCATATGAGAAAAGTTCATGCAGATAGATCTCCTCTTAAAAGAAATATTACCCATGAAGAAGTAGCACATGCATCAACCTTTTTATTAAGCGATTTATCTTCTGGAATAACTGGAGCAATCATACCAGTAGATAGCGGCTATGGAATTATGGGTCTTTAGGGGGCATTACGTCAAATAAGAAAAACAAATTTTTCTATGGATGGAAAATAGTAGGTGCTGGCGCATTAGTTCAAGGATATGCTTCTACAGTTTTCTGGAGAGGATTTACAGCTTTTTTTGATCCAATAATTGAATCTATGGGCTGGAGTAGAGCTTTAACTGCTGCAGGCATGTCAATACAAAGGTCTGAAGGAGGAATGATATCCCCTTTTGTTGGAATTATTCTAAATAAATTTGGAATAAAAAAAGTTATGGCATTTGGCATTTTTACTACTGGCCTTAGTTTTGTTTTAATGGGATTCATTTCAAAGATTTGGCATTTTTATCTCTGCATATCCTTATTGACAATAGGAATGTCATTCGGAACCTTTATTGTTTTAGTTGCAACTGTTGGGAATTGGTTTTATAAAAAAAGAAAACTAGCTCTTTCTTTAATGATGTCTGCTTCAGGAATAGGTGGATTATTAGTTCCATTATTAGTGATATTAATTAGTAATTATGGATGGAGGCCTGTGATTATTTTTGCAGGAATTGGGTTTTGGGTTATTGGGTTCCCTGCTACATTAATTATGAGGTCAGATCCTGAAGATTATGGGTTGCTTCCAGATGGAGAAGTTAAAAATGAAGAAGATAATGAGTTGCCTAAAGGTATTAAAAAAGATAATGATAAGTCCGTAAAAGAGATTTTAAAATCAATTACTTTTTGGAAATTTGCAATAGCTGTGAGCTTAACTCAAGGTCTATTTGCTTTAGGCTTGCTCCATATTCCTGCATTAACCAGCTTCAATGTATCTCTTTCTTTAGCAGGATTTTCTATAGCTATTATTGCATTTGCAGATGTATCAAGCAGGCTACTGGTTGGGTTTTCTAGTAATAAAATTAATCCAAAATATTTAATGTCTATTACTTTTTTATTTCTAGGTATTGGATCACTCTCATTGAGCATTATAGGACAAGAGGTATTCGGGATAATTATAAATACCAATGCATTAATTATAATATTCGCACTTTGCTGGGGAGGAGGATTTGGAGCATCAATTCCATTAAGACTTTCGATGATAGCAGATTTTTTTGGCAGAAAAAATTATGGAACTGCTGTTGGATTGATGAGTACTCTGGGAGGCATATTCTCAGCAATTACTCCTATATTAGGTGGTTTAATTTACGATTTATATGAAACTTACAGAATTTCTTTTGCTATAGGGTCCTTATTAGTTTTTATTGCTATACCAATAATTTTGTCTATAAAAACTGAAAGGTCTTAAAGGTCTTTTAATTTCCCATTCTCCATTAGGTAACATTTATCAGATAATCTCTCTGCTTCATTCTCATCATGAGTAACCATTATTGTAGACGTACCTGATTTGCTAATTATTTTCTTTATCTCTGAAGATAAAGATTTCTTTAAGCTAAAATCTAAATTGGAGAAAGGTTCATCCATTAAAATAGCAGAAGGATTAATAGCCATAGCTCTGCCAATAGCAACCCTTTGTTGTTGGCCACCAGATAGTTGGCTAGGAAATTTCTTTTCATGTGTTGAAAGATCTAGAATATTTATTAATTCTTCTACTCGAGTTCTCCTATTATCGTATTTCTTACTGATTCCGTACCCAATATTCTCAACCACATTTAAATGAGGGAATAAGGCATAGTCTTGGAATACAAACCCTAAATTTCTTTTCTCAGGAGGTATGTGTAAAAAATTTGAAGATGCCAGTTGACCATTGATTCTCAAATATCCACTTGAAATTCTTTTAAAACCAGATATAGCCCTGAGTAAAGTTGTCTTTCCTATTCCACTAGTACCTAAAATAGAAACAAATTGCCCAGGCTCCACAATTAATGAAAATTCATCAAGTATCTTAGTCTCATTAAATGAAGTACTGACCTCTTCTAATTGAATGCGGCCATAATTTGCAGTCTTCCCTTTAATATCAGAATACATTTAATTGCTCTTTTCTATGTCATTTCTCTTTAAAACCAAATATGCAGATGCAGGACCTGATAATAATATCAAAATCAATGCAGGAAGTGCGGCTTCCGCAAAAAATGCTTCAGATGCATACCCCCAAACTTTTAATGCGAGGCTATCAAAATTAAGTGGCGCCAGAATCATAGTTAATGGTAATTCTTTAAGAGTAAGCAAAAAAACTAATAACCCCCCAGCTAAAATACTTGGCATTATTAAAGGAATAGTTATTCTCCATAGAGTAAGCCAATACCCTATTCCAAGGCCTCTTGATGCATCTTCTAGGTTTTGATTAACTTGCATCAAAGTTGTTTTTATCGCACTTACAGCTACTGGTAAAAATAGCACTCCGTATCCAAAAGTAAGAACAAAAATAGTTTGATAAATTGGAAAAGTAAAATTTATTGAAAAGTATACTAGAGATAATGCCACAACTATAGCTGGTAACCCAAATCCAATGTAAGAGATTTTTTCCAATAAGATACTAAATTTTCCTTTGTGTTTTACGGCAAAAAAAGCAATGGGCATAGCAATTATTAAAGTAAAAAATGACGCTAAAGCAGCAACATATAGTGAGTTGAATATTGTTCCAAAGCTTAAATTAAAACTATAAACTTCTCCAATAAATAATCCTCTTAATAGCCAATATAGCAACCCTCCAACTGGGATTATTACTCCTATAAAAGGAACTATACATATCCCTAAAAATACGATCCATCTTTTATAATCCAACCTATCAATATTTATAAATCTATTAGAAGAGGAAGAAGAATGATAATTTTTTGGCCCACTAAACAAAGTATCAAATCCTAACAATGAAATGGCAATGATTACTAATACTAATGATAAGATGGCTGCGGCAATTCTATTAAATCCAACTTCATATTGCGTCATGATAGCCCAAGTAAAAGTTTCGTATCTTAATAATGCAACTGCCCCAAAATCACTTAGAGTATATAAAGCAACCAAAATACCTCCTGATCTAATCGCTGGAAATAAAAGAGGAAGGGAAATATAGAAGAAAGTCTTTAATCTGCCTCTTCCTAAACTTCTAGATGCATCTTCAAAAGAATTATCTAATCTAAGCATAGCTGCCCTCAAAGGTAAAAAAACATACGGATAAGATAAAAAAGTTAGCACAATTGCAGCCCCCCAAAATCCATATAAATCTGGAAAATAATCTGTTACATTTGCATTGCTTAAAATCTTATGAATCCTACCTTTGGGGCCCAATAAATCTACAAAAACCATTCCATAAACATAACTAGGTATAACAATTGGAAGGCAGCAAAACACTGTTAAGAATTTCTTAAAAGGTACATTTGTTTTTACTAAAAAATGACATAGTAAATACGATATTACTACTGAAAAAAAGGTTACGAATACAATTAAAGCAATTGATCTAATAATAATTAGCAAGACTCTCTCTCTAAATAAAAGTTCAGCAAAGTTTTCAGCATTAACAGCTCTAAAAACTAAATAAATAATAGGAATAGAAACTGCTGAAACTATTATTGTAGAGAGAGTTGAAAGCCAATAATAATTTATATTAATATTTCTAAACTTAATCATGTTGGTCAAGTATATAAAAAAAAGGGAGAGAACGTTAATTCTCTCCCAATTTTAATGAAGAAACGAAATGTTACCTAAATTTCTACTTAAGGAAGTGCTCCAGTTTCCTGTAATAACTTCTGAGTAGCAGCAATATCTCCTAAATCAGATATATCGATATCAGGAAGATTCAAAGTATCTAAATCTGGCAAAAGATGATTCTTCTTAACACCTTCTACAAGAGGGTATTCATAAGTTTCATTTGCAAAGTAAGCCTGGGCTGGCTTAGAAAGCATAAATTTAATAAATGCTTCTGCACCATCTTTATTATCAGATTCTTGCAATACTCCTGCTCCTGCAACTAGAACAACTGATCCTGGCCCTCCTGAAGGCAAGAAGTAGTTTCTAGCTTTAAAGCTTTCTGTATTAGCTGCAATGAATCTGTGCAAATAATAATGATTAACAAACCCTACTTCAATTTCACCAGCTCCTGCAGCCTCAACTGTTGGGGTGTTTTTAGCATAAACATTAGCTCCATTAGCAACTATTCCTTCAAGCCAAGTTCTTGTCTTTTCTTCTCCCCAAGTCTGCCTCATTCCAGTAACCATGGCGTGAAAAGAACTATTGGTTGGAGGCCATCCTATCTTACCTTTCCATTTAGGATCAATAAAATCATAAATGTTATCAGGGAGCTGAGTGGCAGGGTCACTAATTGCATCCGTGTTGTACACTACCACCCTCGCTCTTCCAGAGATACCTGTCCATTTGCGATCAGGAGAATCTGCCCAAGCAGGTACTAGCTCTGTAATATTCGCAGGTAGAGTTGCTAGCATTGATTCAACTGCACCTAATCCTCCTGGATCTTGCGCAAAGAATACATCAGCAGGGGTCTTGTCTCCCTCTTCCAATAATGTAGCCGCCATTGCAGCTGTCTTTCCATATTTAACTTCTACTGGAATTCCAGTAGCTTCTGAAAATTGTTCTATTATTGGAGCTACCAATGACTCACTTCTTCCTGAGTAAATCACCAAAGTCTTTGGAGTTACTGGAACTTCAACTTCTTTGATAACCTCAACTTCAACTTCTTTTACTCTTTCCTCTACAACCGCAACTTCTCTAACAACTTCCACTGGCACTTCTTTTATTACTTCAACTTCTTGGACTTCTGCCTCAGTAGATCCACAAGCTAGAGCAAAAAGAGCCATAGTGGC
>CAZUHW010000005.1:0-79770 GCA_964620935.1 uncultured Dehalococcoidales bacterium | reverse complement strand
CTTGGACTTCTGCCTCAGTAGATCCACAAGCTAGAGCAAAAAGAGCCATAGTGGCAATTGCTATGCTTATAATTAAATTTTTCACAGCCTAACACCTTTCCTATTTTTTCTAATGTTTAATGTTATTGTTGACTAATTTGATATACTTTTTATTAAACTTGATAAAGTAAGTCAAGTATATTTCTACTAAAATAGTCAACATTATGTTAATTTTTTGTAAAATTTTTATTCATAAAAAAAATATAAAGCAAAAAATTATAAAAGATGATATACATTTCAAAGCTAGGTTATTAAAAACAAACTAATTGCGTCTCAATGGAAGAAAAATCTAAAGCAGGCTACTTATAATGAACACTGGAACCCCAGATGAAGCAAGTATTCCTGCTCTGCGAAAATACTTAAAGCAATTTTTATCAGACCCAGATATGCTTGATTACCCTTCTAAAAGACAAAAGGAATATTCTAAAGGAATTGATGTATTGAGAAATGGTGCGGCTTCCGTTTTAAGGTGGATTATAGTTAATCTTATAGTTATACCCTTTAGGCCAGCTAAAATACAATCTAGGTACCAAGGCATTTGGACGAAAGAAGGTTCGCCATTACTTGTCAACACAATTAAATTTGTAGAAAAATTAAAAAAATATACAAATGATAATGTTGAAATAGGTATGAGGTACGGAAACCCTTCTATAGAAAAAGCAATAAAAAAATTTAAAGAAAACCGCACAGATAAACTTTTCCTTGTATCTATGTTCCCTCAATATGCTGAAGCAACTTCAGGATCAACATTTACAGAAGTTGAAAGAATATTAGAAAAGGAAGATTACAGTCCTCACTTAATAAAAATTGACCACTATTACAATGAAGAATTTTACTTAAAATCACTCAAGAAAAGCATTATTGAATCGGAGGAGTATAAAAACAGTGAATATTTACTCTTCAGTTTTCATGGCCTTCCTGTAAGGCAACTAAAAAAAGCAGATATTTCAGAATCACATTGTCAAAAAGTAGATAATTGTTGCGAAAAAGATAGTGAAAATAATAAATTTTGCTATAAGTCTCATTGTGTAAAAACAGTAATGAAGCTTTCAGAATCACTTGATCCTGATAAACCGTTTAAAATTTGCTATCAAAGCACTTTTGGTCCTGAACAATGGATTCAACCCAACATCATTAATATATTAGAAGATTTAGCTAAACAAGGTATTAAAAAGGTATCAGTTGCTTGTCCTTCATTTACTGCAGATTGTTTAGAGACCCTTGAAGAAATTGCAGTAGAAAATCATGAGGATTTTGAAAAAAATGGTGGCGAATATGTAAAACTTATACCAAGTCTAAATGATAATGAAGACTGGGTAAGAAGTTTTGCAGAATATTTGAGTGAAAAAGAAGAGGAATATGCCAGAAAATAATTCGCCTCATGAAATGAAAAAAAGCAGGTTCTTGATTATTAGAATTATTTGGATTTTATTAGGTAGTTTATTTGTGGCTATAGGAACAATTGGAATATTTGTGCCAGGCCTTCCTACTACTGTCTTTTTAATTCTGGCTGCTGCTTGTTATGTACGATCTTCAGAAAGACTATATAACTGGCTCATAAGAAATAAAAGGTTTGGAAAATATATAAAAGATTTTAGAGAAGGGAAAGGCATGCCTCAAAGAGCAAAAATAATTGCTCTTTCTATGATGACAATTTTTATACTGCTTGCCATATTGCCTTTTTCTCCAATTGCTATACCTAACAACACTATAAAAATAATTGTATTAATAGTCGGACTAATAGGATTTTATTATGTGAGCCTTAAGGTTCCAACAAAGAGACAATAGAAAAAATAATTAATATTTCTAAAAGTTTTCTAAGAACTGATTTTGATTTTGAACTATAATTAATTGATGGATAGAACTCTACTTAAAATTACTGGAGCAGTTATTGTATTATTAACTTCTGTTGCAATAATATCTTTGATTCTACTTCAGGTATTCAGAAGTGATGAAGAAAAAGACTTGCCAGTAATAAACCCAGAATTTGCTACTCCTACTTCAATCCCAGAAATCAAGGTTGTAAAAACACCGACGCCTGTTCCGACGCCTGTTCCGACGCCAACGCCTGAAATTCCAAGTTTTGGAGGATTGTTTATGGCAGATCTATCAAACGAACTGGGCGTACTCCCTTCAGATATTCAGATAGATTCATATAGAGAGTACACTTTCTCTGATGCAAGTTTAGAATGCCCAAAACCAGGTGAGCTCTATGCTCAAGTTGTAACATTAGGCTGGATAATCATTTTTAATATAGATAATAAAAAATATGAAATCCATTCAAATTTAGATGGCTCATATTATGTAAACTGCTCCACTGTAAGCTGGGAAGGCACAAAGAATTTAGTTGAATCTTTGAATCTAAACAACTCAAAAGGAATTATAATTAAAAGGCTCCAAAGTGGAGTATACGAAGACCTAAAAATATTAGATAAAAATGAAATGAATGAATTAATTAAGACTATTAATGTCCCGTTAAAACAAAATTATGAAGAAGAATGTCAATTTTTATATAAATTAGAATTTGAATTAAAAAATGAAAGTATTGTAATTTATGTTATATGCAGTGACGGATCGCCTAATGGAATAATAGAAGGCAGGACAGGAAAGATATATGCATTTCCAGAAGAATTTTTAGATCTAATTGGTAAATTCTCGTCGGTATTACCATTCCCAGGAAAACCATCACTAGATTAATTATCTTGTAATACTTGAAAAAGTAGTCGAAAATCTAATCATGGTTACAACTGACAAAACAAATTTAATAAATGAAATTGAAAAGTATCTGCCTAGCAAAGATCTTGAAAAAATTATTCACTCTCTCGATTTTGCCATCGAAAGTCACAAGGGTCAAAAAAGGAAAACAGGTGAACCTTACATAATACATCCAATTAATACGGCTATTTATCTTGCTGAAATGAAAATGGATTGGGCGACAATTTCGGCAGCTCTACTGCACGACGTGATAGAAGACTGCGAAGTAGAATATACAGAATTAGAAGATAAATTTGGAAAAGAAGTAGCTATTTTAGTTGATGGAGTTACTAAGCTCCCTACTATAAAAATAACTTCATCTACACAAGAAAATATTCGATTAGATTCTGGTTCAGATATTTCAAGGGCAGCTACTATCAGAAAACTTCTGCTTTCTACTACTGAAGATGCAAGAGTTATATTAATAAAATTGGCTGACAGGCTTCACAATATGGAAACTCTGTTTGCTTTAGATGAAAAATCTCAATCAAGAATAGCTTTAGAAACTATGGAAATTTTTGCACCTCTAGCCCATAGGCTTGGAATATGGGAATTTAAATGGAAATTAGAAGATGAATCTTTTAAATACCTACTGCCCAAGTCATATAAAAAAATAGCTACACTAATTTCTGGAAAGAGAAAGCAGAGAGAAAATTATGTAAAAAGAGTAACTAAGTTATTAGAAGAAGCGCTTACTAAATCATCAATTAACTGCGTGATAGAAGGCAGAGCCAAGCACTTATATAGCATATATAAAAAAATTGAAAAGTATTCTATTTTGGGCAAAAAATTCGACGAAATACATGATCTAATTGCAGTTAGAATAATCGTTAATTCTGTTCAAGATTGCTATTCTTCTTTAGGAGTTTTGCATGAATTATGGAGACCTATTCCAGGTGAATTCGATGACTATATAGCAAATCCTAAAGAAAGTATGTATCAATCTATCCATTCAACAGTCATGTGTTTAGATAGTTATCCTGTAGAAATACAAATAAGAACTAAAGATATGCATGAAATTGCAGAAAGAGGAATTGCAGCTCACTGGCAATATAAAGATATGCCCGACAATTTGGGTGCCGCATACATGAATAAATTAAATTGGTTTAGGAATTTAATTGATTGGCAAATCGAATTACCTGAAGATGAAAACTATATAGATTCGATCAAAACTGATGTACTTAAAGAAAGGATACACTGCTATACCCCAGCAGGGGATATAAAATCAATTCCCGAAGGATCAACTCCTATAGATTTTGCATACGAAGTCCATACAGAACTAGGAAATAATACTTCATCTGCTTTGATAAATGGGCAAAATATGCCCCTTAATTCAATTATTTCAAATGGAGATACAGTTGAAATAATTAAATCTAAAAACCAAGGACCAAAACTCGATTGGCTAAATCCTGACCTAGGCTATGTGAGTACAAATAAATCAAGGTTTAAAATTAGACAATGGTTCAGAAAGGAAGAAAAAACATTAAGCATTGAGAGAGGCATAGATATAGTTAATAGATTAGTTAGCAGACTAAAAATAAATACTCCATTAGAAGAATTATCTAATGAACTATCCTATGAATCGTTAGATGACTTAGCATTACTTGTTGGATCAGGTGTTATTAATACACCTACTCTTGTAAAAAAATTATCTAGCTTTTTAAACCAACAAATTGAAAATATTACAATCAAAATAGATGCTGCTGACAGAGTAGGTTTGATTCGAGATGTGGCAAATATAATATCAAACGAAGGGCTAAATATAACTGCAATATCTACAAATGAGATAGATACTGGAAAAAGTATCTTAATTACAGTAGACTCTAACGGTTTAGAACAACAGAATAAAATTTACTCCATTATAGAAACAATCGATGGAGTAGATAATATTGAAACAATTAACAGGAACAATGCCTAGTAAAAAAAGTTTAAGAACATCTAAAAAGAATGCTAATTATAATAAGCCTGTGGCTTCAACTGCCAAAACTCTCGTTAGATCTGCCAAAGAATTAATAGAAAAGGATCCTAATTCTGATGCAACAAAAGAAAAGATAAAAGAGGCTATTTCTTCTCTTGATAAAGCATCACAAAAAGGAGTTTTGCATAAAAATAATGCTGCTCGAAGAAAATCTAGATTAATAAAGAAATTATCTGCAGTCACTAAGAAATAAGCTATCTAAAAAACGTCAAATCACAGTTGACACCAATGCTTAGGTTGTTTACTCTTTTCAACCATGGAAACATATTCAGAATTATCTCAAAAGCAAACTCTAATATATGATTTTATTTGTGAGTATCTTGATCAGAATGGAATATCTCCAACTATTGAGGATGTTAGAAATGGTTGCAATATAAGCTCAAAGTCAGTTGTTTCGTATAATTTAAATATTTTAGAAAAAAAAGGTTTATTAGATAGAAAAAGAGGCATAGCTAGAAGCATAATAAGATCAAATGATGAATCAGAATCTTTTTCTGTTCCAATAGTTAGCACAATATCTGCAGGAATACCCTTAGATCTGCTCAATACTGAAGAAATCGCTTATAACTCTTCTTTTGGTGACGATAAAGTTAGTTTATCTAAGTCAATGTTTAATAATAATCATAAATTAGTAGGCTTAAGGATAAAAGGTGATTCAATGATTGATGACTCAGTAGAAGACGGAGATATAATTATCATTGATTGCTCTAATAATAATTCCTATCAACCTAAACAAGGAGATATGGTAGTGGCAAGAATAGATGAAGACTCTGCTACATTAAAAAGGATATATAAAAATGGAAATAAAATTGAACTTAGGCCATCAAATAATAAATATTCATCAATAATTACAAATAATAATAATGTTATTATTGAAGGAAAAGTCGTAGGATTAATAAGAAGTTTTTAGATTAGGATAGTTAATATGAGTTTTTTAAGAGGAATAGGCCCATTAGAGATATTTTTAATATTTGTGATAATAATGGTTGTATTTGGAGTAGGTAAACTGCCTGAAGTAGGGCAAGGATTAGGAAGAGGAATAAGATTATTCAAAGATTCTCTCTCTGGTAAAGAGGAAAAATCAGACCAAGAAACTACTAAACCCTCAAAAAGTAAAAAATAATTACTTCTTTGAAATCCAAGACAGCAAGAACCCTACTTCGTAAAGAATAATTATAGGTATTGCTACTATAAGCTGATTAACAGGATCAAAAGTAGGCGTAATTATTGCACCTAATATAAAAGCAACTACAATAAACCACTTCCTAAGAGACTTGAATTTATTGTGATCAAGAACTCTTAATACAGTTAATAGGTACATTACAATAGGCAATTGAAATGAAATTCCCATCCATATCATTAAATTGGTAGTTAATTCAACTAATGATCCTATTCTAATAAGAGGTGCTGAAATATCACCACCAAAAAATACGAGGAATTTTATTGCGGGAGGCACCAACAGAAAAAACCCAAAAGCTGAACCTAAATAGAATGAGATTATTGAGCCAGGAAGAACAATTAATGCAAATTTTCTTTCATTTGATCTAAGTCCAGGGAGCATAAAAGCAAGTACCTGAAAACTAATAAATGGAAAGGAAATCAAAAGGCCTGTAAGCAATGAAACTTTCATCACAACTCCCCAAAATTCAGTAATATTAGTGAAGACTGGTAACCCTTGCGTTAACTCATTAATTTGCTCTACTGGCCTAACGATTACTTCTAGTATTTCTCTATGCAATACAAAGCCAACAATTGTTGAAATTAGATAAATTATTAGAATTAAAACTATTCTTTTTCTTAGTTCAGAAAAATGACCCATAAAAGAATTGTAATCTTTAGGTTTATTTTTCGTGTTCATCTTTATCATCTAAATCATTATCATTACTATCTAGCTCTATATTAATTAAATCATTTAATTCTTCTTTTTGCTTATTAAACCCTCTTACATAATTAGCGAAGTCTTTAGAGAATTTTGAAAGTTTTTCAGGACCTAGAAACAAAAAAGCAACTAAGAAAATTATTAATAATTCAAATGGACCTATGCCTATAATATTCATAATCTAATTTATCTTGTTTAGAGATACTATACACTCAACGTGCTTTGTATGAGGAAACATATCTACAGGGATGACTTTACGAATGGAATAATTATTAGTCAATTTATTTAAATCTCTTTTTAAGGTTTTAAGTTCACAGGAAACGTATATTATTTGGCTAGGTAATAATTTTTCAATCCATTCTAAAGCTGTACCATGAACTCCTTTTCTTGAAGGATCTAAGATAACAACATCAATATTTTCTTTAAAAGAATCAATAGTAATATTTTCTACTTCTGAGTGAATAAATTCTACATTTTTAATAGATTTAGAATTATACACTGCATCATTTATTGATGAGTGGGATGATTCAATTCCATATATTTTCTTAACGTATTTAGATAAAAGTACTGCAAAAGTCCCTACTCCTGAAAATGCATCTATGACCACCTCATCTCCTTTTAAATCTAAAGACTTCTTAATAATTTTCCCTAAATTTTCAGCCTGAGCAGTATTTACCTGAAAAAACGAAGGAGATGAAATCTTTTGATCTATATCGTTAATTTTTTCATAGTAATATTCTTGCCCTGTTTCAATATTTTCCAATTCAATAATCTTAGGTTGAATCAGATAGCTATCAGTATTTATTCCGACCCTTATTGAAAACTGAGAATAACCAGATAATTTATTTTCTAATCCCGGTAAAATTGAATTAATTTTTGCACTCATTATTTCACATTTAGAAATATTAATTAATTTTCTATTCCATCTATTTATAAAACCAATATTACCTTTAAATTCATTAGATTTAGAAACTGAAAATCTAGCATGATTTCTATATCCATATTCATTATTACTACCAACAACATGATCTAATTTTTCTTCTGAAAAACTCTTAATTTTAGATAATTCTTCAATAACAAATTTTCTTTTTATAAGAAGTTGTTTCTCATATTTGATATGCTGAAATTGACAACCTGTGCAACTTAAATAATATTTACATTTTGGCTTAATTCTGTCATTGCTTGGCTTTAAAACTTTATCAACTACACATACTAAATATTCATCAAATCTAGTAATTATCTTTATATCTACAATTTCTTTTGGAATACCTCCAAAAACTTTTAAATTCTCTCCTAAAAAAAATGCGTGGCAAGAACCATCATCTTCATAATCACTCAATGAAATATTTTTTATTATTAAACTTTCTTCGCTTGGAGGCATACTAAAATATTACAATGATTAATGATAAAATATCATTTAATACAAATAAGAAGAAAATATATGGTTCAAACAAAGAGAAAGTTGCCTGACTGGTTTAAGGTGCAGGCACCTACAAGTAATAATTTTAATTCTCTAAAAGATAAGATTAAAGGCGCAAAATTAAACACGGTTTGTGAAGAGGCTGCTTGTCCAAATATAGGAGAGTGCTGGGATAGTGGAACAGCTACCTTTATGATTTTAGGTGATGTATGTACTCGCGCTTGCAGGTATTGCAATGTTAAGACAGGGAGACCTACTCAATTAGATCTTTTTGAGCCAACTAGAGTTGCGAATACCGTTAAACAAATGGGGCTTTCCTATTCAGTTGTTACTTCCGTAGATAGAGATGATCTTGTAGATGGCGGAGCAGGTGCATTTGCAATGACTATAAGCCAGATAAAAAAATTCAATCCTAGATGCAAAGTTGAAGTGCTAATACCAGATTTCAATGGAAATTTAAGCTCATTAACCACTGTACTTCACGCTAATCCAGATGTGCTAAATCATAATATTGAAACTTGCAGAAGAATGTTTCGTATTGTTAGGCCTAGAGGAGATTACGACCAATCACTTGAACTTATTGACAGAGCAAAAAAAATAAATCCAGATATACCCACTAAATCTGGAATGATGGTTGGCTTAGGAGAAACTGAAGAAGAAATTATCGAAACCATGAGGGATTTAAGGTCAGTAAATTGCGATTTGTTGACTATTGGCCAATATCTAAGGCCAACTAAAAAACATCATAAAATTGATAAATTTTATCATCCAAAAGAATTCACAAAATTTGAAAATATTGGGCTTGAATTAGGCTTTAAACATGTTGCCGCAGGACCATTAGTTAGAAGTTCATATCATGCTGATCAGCAACATAAAGCAGCAAATAAATAATGGGTGAATTATATATAGTACCTACACCAATTGGAAACCTAGAAGATATAACTATAAGAGCAAAAAAAATACTTTCTGAAGTAGATATAATTTTATGCGAAGATACAAGAAGGACTATTAAGTTATTAAATTATTTAAATATTAAAACTAAACTTATTAGTTTTAATGAGCACAATGAAGAAAAAAAAATAAGCAATATTATTGATCAGATTGATAATAAATCAATTGCACTTGTTTCAGATGCTGGCACTCCTACTATATCTGATCCTGGATCCAAATTAATTAGATCATTAATTAAAAATAAAAAAAAGGTAATTCCGCTCCCTGGAGCCTCATCCTTAATTACAGCATATTCTGCGGCAGGATTAAATAAAAGTGACTTTGTATTTCATGGATTTCCGCCTAGAAAAAATAAAGAAATAAAATTATTACTAACTGAATTAAATAATATAAATAAAGATATTATTTTTTTTGAATCCCCATTAAGAGTAGAAAAATTTCTGCAAATTTTAAGATCTGAATTTAAAGATTCAAATATTATAATATTCAAAGAAATTACAAAATTACATGAAGAAATAATTTTATGGGAGCCTGATAGCTCATCGCCATCTTTAAAAGAAGTAAAAGGTGAATTTGTAATAATTGTTGAAAGAAGTCCAGATTATAATAATATAATTCATGCCTCAGAAGAAGAAATTAAAACTAAGCTAAAAGAGTTTGTAGGTTTTGGATTAAGCGGAAGAGATTCTGTTAAGAAAGCATCAAAATATTTAGGGATAAGCCAAAAAAAAATATACAATATATATTTAAAAGAGTTTGTAAAAAAAGATTAGGAAATTATTTTGAGAAGCAAATCAAAAAATATTCTTGTATGTGTTGCATGGCCATATGTAAATGGCGAGCCTCATTTAGGGCACATCGCAGGTAATAATTTGCCTGCTGATATATTTGCTAGATTTAACAGAATGATAGGCAACAATGTATTAATGGTCTCGGGAAGTGATCAACATGGAACACCAGTAACATTAAGGGCTAGGGAAGAAAATACTACACCTAAAGAAATCTCAGAAAAATATCATAAAATATGGGAGAAATCTTTCAAGGATTTAGACTTTTCTTTTGATTTATATACAAAAACTGGGACAAAAAACCATTCTGATGTGGTGAAAAAAATCTTTAATTCCCTTTTAAATAATAAATTTTTAACAGAAAAAATATCTGAGCAACCTTATTCAGAAACTGCATCTATGTTTCTTTCAGATAGATACATTATTGGAGATTGCCCCAATTGTAATTACAGAACAAAAGGTGATCAATGTGAAAATTGTGGAAAAGATTTAGAGGCAAAAGAATTAAAAAATTTAGAATCATCAATTGATGGTTCAAAATTAATCTTCAAAAAAACAAAACATATGTACCTTGAATTACCTAAATTCCAAAAAGAACTAGAGGAATGGATTAAAGAAAAAACTTATTGGAAATCTGCAGTAAGGAATCAAAGCCTAGGATTTATTCAAAAAGGTTTAATTGATAGAGCTATAACAAGAGATATAGATTGGGGGGTAGAGGTGCCTCTAGATTCCTATTCAGATAAAAGAATATATGTATGGTTTGAGGCAGTTATTGGTTACCTATCAGCTTCTATAGAGTGGGCAAACAGTGATAAAAATAAATCAAAAGACAAGGAAATATGGAAAGAATGGTGGATTAATCCAGAATCAAAACATTTCTACTTCCAAGGAAAAGATAATATTCCTTTTCATACAATAATTTTACCAAGTATTTTATTAGGCTCTGGTTCTTATAATCTTCCATATGATGTGGTTGCTAATGAATATCTAAATTTTTCCGGAAAGCAATTCTCAAAAAGTAAAAACTGGGCTGTATGGGTTAATGATTTTTTAAGAGACCATGATTCCGAATCATTAAGATACTATCTCACTTCAATTATGCCAGAGACATCTGATTCGGATTTCACTTGGGATTCATTTTACGAAAGCAACAACAATGAACTAGTTGCGACTTTTGGGAATTTAGTTAATAGAATTGAATCATTAATTAGAAATAACTTTGATAATGAAATCCCTAACCCTACTAATATAAAACTTGAAGATGAGAAAATGATCAATTTAATTAAGGAAACTTATGAAAAAACATATAAATTTTTGGAACTAAGGCAGTTTAGAAATGGGCTTAAATCTATAATGGCGCTTGCTCATGAAGGCAATAAATATATCGACTTAAAGGCTCCTTGGAAGCAGGTTAAAGAAGATACTAATAAAGCTGCAACTACTTTATGGGTAGGAATAAATTTAATTTCTAATTTAGGTGTGCTCATATCTCCTTTTCTTCCTAAAACTGCTGAAAAGATAACGAATCTAATTTCTGATAAATCCAAATTCTTAAAATGGCAGTATAGAGAAGTTTCACATGGAACTAAATTAATTCCACAAGGTCCTTTGTTTAAAAAAATTGATATAAAAGAAAAGAAATAATGAATAATTATAATCAACTTTTTAATCTTATAAAAAAAGATCTTGCCCAAGTAAAAAATAATATTGAAGAATTATCAAAAAAAGAATCAGAATATTCAGAAGAAATATCAAAAAGATTGTCTTATGTTCTATCATCACCTGGCAAGCAACTCAGGCCAATGATTACACTTATTTGCTCTAAATTATTTGGAGAATTTGATAAAGAAAACTCGCTAAGAATGGCAACAGCTGTTGAACTTTTACATATAGCAACACTAATTCACGATGATACGGTAGACAGTGCTGATATCAGGAGAGGAAAGGCTACAGCAAGCAGTTTGTGGGGAGGCAATATAGCTGTACTGCTAGGAGATTATGTTTTTGCTACGTCAGCAATATTTGTATGCGATACTGGAAATATAACACTTGTAAAAAGATTTGCTGAAACAATCGTGGAATTATCCAAAGGTGAATTATTTGAAAATATTGAGTCAAATAATTTTAGGCTCTCCAAAGAAAAATATTTTGAAAAAACATATTTAAAAACAGCTTCACTTTTTAAAACATCATCTTTCAGTGGTTGTGTGATTGGTAAAGGAAATGATGAAAATATTAAAAATATTTCAAAATTTGGATTTCATTTCGGAATGGCATATCAAATTCAAGATGATATTTTAGACATCACTTCTTCACAAAACAAAGAAGGCAAGCCTGTATTTAATGATTTATCTGAAGGGGTAATAACTTTACCTATAATTTTATATTTAGAATCTAAAAAATTTGATGATGATGTAATAAACAAATTTGCACAAAAAGAAAAGGCTGGGTTGTTAAAAGAAATAATTAGTTCTAATTCAATTGAAAAGTCAAAAGAAGTAGTTAACTTTCATTATGAAAAAGCACTTAACTCATTATCAAGTGTTCCTGAAAGTGAATATAGTAAAGCATTAGAATCAATAATTGAAATTTCTAGAAACAGAATTTGATATGAAATTTGCCAAAAGGTAATAAATTGTTAAAGAAAGAAAGAGCGGATTATATTTTTAATAGGCTTAATGAGATTTACCCAGAAACACCTATTCCTTTAAGGCACAAAAATATATTTGAATTATTAATAGCAGTTTTGCTAAGTGCTCAATGTACAGATGAAAGAGTAAATCAAGTTACCCCAGAATTATTTAAAGCAGGAAATACTCCCATCAAAATGATGAGAATCCCTACTTCAAAAATTGAAAATATCATAAAATCTTGTGGTTTATCTCCTCAAAAATCTTCTAATATTTCAAATCTATCTAAAATAATCGTAAATAAATTCAATTCTAAAGTTCCTGAAAGTTTTGAATATCTCGAAAGTTTACCAGGAGTGGGGCATAAAACGGCTAGCGTGGTAATGTCTCAAGGATTTGGACACCCAGCATTCCCAGTAGATACACATATACATCGTCTTTCTCAAAGATGGGGGCTAACCAAAGGAAAAAATGTAAAAGAAACAGAAGCAGACCTAAAAAAGCTTTTCCCAAAAGAAAGTTGGAATAAATTACATCTACAATTTATTTATTATGGAAGATCACACTGCACTGCGAAAGGATGTGATGGGACTATATGCGAAATCTGCAAAATGTGCTTCCCTAAGAGAATTAAGCCGTTTTTAGCAAACAAACCTTAGTACATGTAATAAACTAAAATTAAGAAATATGCTCAATTAAAAAATTTGTGTGAATTTCAAAGACAAATTAATTAAAAAATGTTAGCCTTTGATGCTTAAAAGGAGCCAAATGTTAAAAATTGGAATTCTAAATATAACTAGCTACTCAGGAATGGAGCTAATAAGGATATTAGATGGTCATCCTGAAGTTGAAGTGACCCAAGTTACAGGAAGAAGTCAAGCTGGGAAAATGCTTGATAATGTATTTCCTTTTTATAATGGCAAATTAAAAATAAATGAGAATTTAAAAGAAGATACTGACCTCATTTTCTCTGCACTCCCTCATAAAGCAAGCGCAGAAATAATTGGACAATATGTAAATAATGATATTCCAGTTATTGATTTTAGTGCTGATTTCAGATTACCACTTGATATATATGAAAAGGTATACGATGTTAAGCATCCATATCCGTCTTTAATAAGTAAATTCATATATGGCCTTCCTGAAAAAAATAAAGAGAAAATAAAATCATCTAAATTTATTGCTAATCCTGGATGCTTCCCAACATGCGCAACTATACCATTGCTACCTTTAGAAAATATTAATATCTCAAATATAATTGTGGATGCGAAGACAGGCATTTCTGGAGCGGGCAGATCTCAAAATATAAATCATTCTTTTTCTGAGATATCAGATAATTTTTCCGCTTATTCTATTAAGGGCCATAGGCATGAACCTGAAATTGAAAATAATATTAATAAGGGCGTCTATCTTACTACTCAACTAAGTTCTATAACTAGAGGTATCTTTTCCGCAATATACTTTCAATCAGAAGATAATATAGATATTGAAAATTATAAACATCATTTTGATGGCATGCCATTTGTAAATGTTTGTTCAGAGCCACCAAGAGTTAAAGAGGTAAGAGGAACAAATAATTGCAACATATTCATACAAGAATTACCTAAAAAATCTAATATTAATAATTACAGAATAATTTCTGTAATTGATAACTTAGTCAAAGGTGCTGCAGGACAAGCAGTCCAAAACATGAATATTATGTTTAGTTTTGATGAAACACTTGGATTAAATAATATGGCATTGTATCCTTAGAGTCTTGAGAGGAAAGCCCCGTTAGTGTAGCGGCCCAACACGCCACCCTTTCAAGGTGGAGATCACGAGTTCGAATCTCGTACGGGGTACCAAATATGATAGTTGACGTACATACACATTTACCAAGTCATGAATTCGAAGTTCCTGAGTCAGAAATTATGTATGAAAATGCAATGAAGTCAGGTTCAGGCCAACCTACAAAGTTAACGAATTCTGTTAAAGAATATTTAGAAGCCTTTAAAGATGTAGATAAAACTTTTATTTTTGGCATAGCTCCTAAACCTTGGAATAAAAAAGAAGAAATACTTTCGTCTCCGGGGTGGAGTAAAGATTTAAATCATAATGACATAGCAGCAAAAGTAGCATCATATGCACCTAAAAAAGTCATACCATTTATGTCTCTTCATCCTATGGACCCAAACCTTGAAGAAGAATATGATCGCTGTGTAAATGACTTAAAATTAAAAGGAATAAAACTTGGGCCAAATTATCAAGATTTCCATCCAGTTAGCCAAGAAGCAATGAAACTTTATTCAAAGTTAGAGAAGGATAATATACCAATAATTTTTCACCAAGGAACTTCTCCTGTTACTAATGCACCTCTGGACTATGCCCATCCTAAACATATAGATAAAGTTGCAATGGTATTCCCAAATTTAAAAATTATCTTGGCTCATCTTGCTCATCCATGGCAACCTGATTGTATGTCAGTAGTAAGAAAGCACAGAAACGTGTTTGCAGATGTTTCCGCTCAATTTTATAGACCTTGGTCTTTTTGGAACGGCTTAAACTTATTCAGTGAGTGGGGGGTAATAGATAAAATTTTCTTTGGTTCAGATTGGCCAATAACAACACCAAATGAAACTAAAGAAAAACTAATAGAGCTAAGTAAATATTCAAAAAAATACAATCTGCCTACAATACCAGAAGATTCTATTGAAGGAATTATTAACAGGGATGCTATCTCGATTCTTGAGGTTGCTACTTAAGATACTCCTGAATCAGTAAAATCAAATCTTTTTTTAAATTCTTCTCTAAGATTATCATATTCTGCTCCTAAATTTTTCTTACTATTCACAATCCTTGTAGCCCATTTCCTTGAATCTAATAAAGTTTCATTATCATTAATCATCTCGTAAGAAATATCATTCATTCCGCTCTGCTTACTACCAATATAATCCCCTGGACCTCTAATTTTTAAATCTGCTTCTGCTAGATCAAATCCATTTTTAGTTTTTTCAAATGAATCAAGCCTCTCATCAGCATTTTCAGAAATATTTCTTGTAAACAAATAACAATAACTTTTTTCAGTTCCTCTGCCAACCCTCCCTCTTATTTGATGCAGTTGAGCTAATCCAAACCTATCTGCAGATTCAATTACCACGCAAGTAGCATTAGGTATATCAACACCTACTTCAATCACAGGAGTAGCAACTAATAAACTAAATTCATTATTTTTAAATCTATTCATTATTATACTTTTTTCTTCCATACTCATCTCGCCATGGAGCACATCCATTTTTACTTCTTTTAACATTGAATTTTTTAAGTCTATTACCATTTCTTCAACTGAAATAGAGTCTATTTTTTCTGATTTATGAATTAAAGGACATACAATAAATGCTTGCTTACCGGATTCGATTTCATTATAAATTTTTAAGTAGGCCTCTTTTTTCTCTTGGTCCTCTCTGCACCATAATGTGTCGATTTCCTTTCTACCCTCAGGACAATTGCGTAAAGTGCTAACCTCAAGATCCCCATATAAAGTTAATGCTAAACTTCTTGGTATTGGTGTAGCTGACATTGATAATAAATGTGAAACTTTAGATTTCTTTACCAAAGCATCTCTTTGAGAGACACCAAATCTATGCTGCTCATCAACTACAACCAGCCCAAGTTTGGCAGGATTAAAATCTTCTTGGAACAAAGCATGAGTCCCGACAACTAGATCTATTTCTCTATTATTAACTAGCTTATGAATAAGTTTTTTTTCAGAAGAGGTCTGGCTCCCGGTTAATAATGCAACAACCATTCCTCTTTCCATTATTCCTGGCATTTTTATTGAAATTACTTTATTACTAAAATCTAAATAATTATTGCCTTCAAATTGTTCTTTTATATTAATAAAATGTTGTTCTGCTAATATTTCAGTAGGAGCCATAAAAGCACCTTGGTATCCTGCTCTTATAATTGAAAATAAACTAACTAAAGCAACTAATGTTTTTCCACTCCCAACTTCTCCTTGCAATATTCTTCTCATTGGAATACTTTTAGACAAATCGTCTGTAATCTCATCAATTGAATTCAACTGATCATCAGTAAGAGGAAAGTTGAAATAATTTTTTAAATCATTGATTAGCAAATCTTCTATTATAATTTTTTCAAGATTATAATTTTTTTCTCTTTCATATTTCCTCATTAGCATAAAGATTTGATTGAATAGCATTTTCTCAAAAAGGAATCTTTTCCTAGAAGTGTTTAAATATTCAATATTCTTAGGAAAATGAAGATTTTTCATGGCATTATTTATTTCAAGCATACCCAAGTCTTTTAGAATTTCTGAAGGAATATACTCAGTAACATTACCATGATATTTATCAAGACATTTTTTTATTATTGATCTAAATGTTGCCTGAGGAATTTTATCTTTGAGTGAATAAACTGGCATTATCTTTCCATTTGAAGAAGATTCATTAGAGGGTTCAATTATTTCTGTCTCTGGACTAGATATCTGTAATTTATTTCCATATTTTGAGATCTTGCCACTAACTGAAATCCAGGTGCCTTTAGGGTACTTTGAAGTTAAATAAGGCTGACCATGCCAAATTATATCTATAAATCCAGTATCGTCTGTTAAAGTTGCCACACAAGAACTCATTTTAGGTCCAATTCTTCTTTTAACTGATTTAATTACTTGACCAACAATTGTCACGTTCTCAGATTTACTACATTGAAATATCTTCTTCATTTGGGAATAATCAATGTGCCTAGCAGGAAAATAATTTAATAGATTTAACGGGGTTTTTATACCAAGTTCATTTAACTTAGATTCAGTGGACGATCTTATGTTTAACTCTTTTGCTAAACTCTTTTGCAAATTATTTGAATTATCTTAAAAGGTTTATTTTTTGGGAAGCTCACCAATGAAGGCTATTCCAACAGCTCCTGGCCCAGCATGAGTTCCAACAGCTGGTCCAAATTGAGCTTTTATCACTTCTCCAACATACATATTATCTGTAGAGGCTGTAGATTTGCTCTTTTTATCTGGCTTAACAGCTTCATTTCCCGCCAATGAATTATATAGTGCTCTTGAATCAAATGATTCTGTGGTTTGCATTACAGCCATGCCTTGATGATTTGTATGTCTCTCGGCTTCCATTCTTAAAAATGAAAGAGCTTTCACCATTGATCTTGGCCTAGAGATTGATACAACTTCCCCCTCATCATTATTTCCAATAACTGGCTTTACATTCAATAGGCCACCGAAGAATGCGGCTCCTGCACTTATTCTTCCGCCCCTTTTCATGTATTCTACTGTTTCGCATGCGACCAAAATTTTAGATTTTTTACTTAATTCATTAGTTAATTTTACTAGATCGGACATTTTCGCAGACTTATTAGCTTTTAAATGATTTGCTACTGAAATTATTACCAACCCAGCACCCATGCTCACACTTTTACTATCAATTACAGTTATTTTTCCTTTACCAATTTTTTCAGCTGCTTGAATAGCTGAACTATATGTTCCACTCACCTTGCTAGAAATATGTATAGAAAGTAATTCTGAGTGCTTTTTTAATTCAGCAGAATATATTTTTTCAAAATCTCCAGGAGATGGCTGTGAAGTAGTAGGAAAAATATCTGAAGACACCAACTTCTTATAGTAATCATCTCCATTGATATCTATATTTTCTTTTAGTACTTTATCTCCAAAATTTATATTAATAGGTACTTCAACTAAACCAAGCTTTTTCGTATAAGCTTGAGGTATATCGCTTGCGCTATCACATATTATTCCTATAGACATATTCTCTCCTCGGCATATTAAGTATAAATATAATTTACAAGATACAAACCTAACTGTAAATAGTAGGCCTACTCTACTAACAACATAAAATAGTATAACTGAGATGAATGGCTTATTAATTCTGTATCATTAATTTCAAATTCCTCTGCAAGCACTTCTCTTAAAAAATCGATATGATCTTGAGGGCTGGATTCATGATAAATAATAGATACGAAATCACCATTAAAATTATCTTTCTTAAGACTCTCTATGAAAGATTTTTTATTATCAAATTCATCTTTTGTAATTTTAAAACTTCTGCAATCATCAACAGATGACTTAATAATACTTAAATTATTATCTAAATTTTGCTCAGGACTAAACGAAAATATAGCAGAAATTAATTGAGCATCATTAGAGCTATTTATTAAGCTTATATTTTTTGAAGATTTGGAAAGATCTTTAAATTTTTCAAAACTACCTTCTGAATTTGGTATGCATATTATTTGTTTAGAAGATAAATCATCAATAATCGAATTAAAATCTTCGTTTTTCATTTCATCTAAATCAGAGTTTGGCAATATTTTTATGGACCCAAAGGTATTGTCCTGCAAAAAACTTACTATCCCCTCTCCTTCAGCAGAAACTAACAAAGAAATCTCAGACGAAACTTGGCTTGAAATCTTTTCTTTCATCTCTTTGTATTGCTCATCCATATTAGTAATATTTTCGTTAGAAATATTTCCAAAGTTCTTAGAAAAATCAATTATCTCATCAGGGTTTTCAGAGTGAATATGAATTTTACATACTTTTTCACTGCCAGTTACCACTAAAGATCTCCCTTTATCGGATAGATTGTCTTTTATTTTTTCAGCATCTAAGTCTTCGCCAGTAATAGCAAATACTACACAATATCCCCAATCTTCATCATGGGATGATGATTGAAAAAATTCCTCTTTAGGAGAATAGTAATTTGGAATTTCAGGAATGAATGAATTAGTACCATCTACTCTTAAATTAACATTACCTTTTTCATCAGATTCAATACAGTTGTATGCAGCTTCTAGCATTACTGAAAATCCATAAGCACCAGAGTCAATGACATCAGCCTGAGTAAGAAGTTCCATTTGGCCCTTTGTTTCTTCAACGGCAGATTTTGCTCTTTTACTAATTTTTTCTAAAGCTTCTTTAAAATTAGGATTTTTGGTTTCTAAATATTTCATTGCTATCTTTGCGCATTCTCTCATCACAGTTATCATTGTTCCTTCTTGAGGTTCATGAATAGAACTAAAAGCATACTCATAACTTTGTTGTAATGACCCTGCTAATTCAGTTAAACCCAAGATATCAGAACTGGAAATACCCTTATGAATTCCTCTGAATAATTGAGCAATTAACAAACCACTATTTCCTTGGGCAGAAAGTAATGCGAAATCAGCTACATCTCTGGAAAGTAAGTCCAAATCACTATAAGAATCTCTATTATCAAGATTATCTAAAATTCCTTTTACAGAAATATACATATTTGTTCCAGTATCTGCATCTGGAACTGGAAAGACATTTAAAGAATTCATAACTTCTCTATGTTCTTCTAATGATAAAGCAAATATCTTGATTAACTGAATGTAGTCTTCAGTATCTAGCCCTCTTTTAATAACATCATTTTCTGTCATGATTTATCCCCTAACGAATTCTTCAATAACATTATATTAGATCTAACCTCACCTTCCCAAAAAATTGATGATCCTGATACAAAAATCTGAGCTCCTGCCTCTTTGCATCTTTTTATAGTAGAAGAATTTATCCCTCCATCTACAGAAATATCAACCGAACCTCTGATGTCTTTTCTTAATAATAAATTATTTAATTCTGCTATAGAATCTACAACCTTTTCATTAAATTTCTGTCCTGAAAAACCAGGCTCTACGCACATTATTAATACTCTATCAACTTCTTCAATAAATTCTTCAATTTTATCTATCGAAGTATTAGGTTTCTTCGCGATTCCTACTTTTATTCCTTTTGATTTTATCTTGTCAATTAATTCAGACGTATTATTACATGCTTCAATATGAAAAGTAATTATATCTACTCCTATATCCATAAAACTATCTACTTGGTCAAAGGGATCATCTACCATAAGATGTATCTCTAAAGGCAGATTAATCAAATTCTTCAAAGATTTTAATATTATTGGCCCCATGGAAATCTCTGGCACGAATTTTCCATCCATAACATCAAAATGGAATTCATCGCATCCAAAAATTTCTGCTTGATGAATATGATTTTCAAGGTTTTTGAAATCTGCAGCCATGATAGAAGCAGAAATTTTTAAATCGTAAGATATACTACTCATTAAATATTTAAGATTTTTTTAGCAACTTTAATTTCTTCTTTGACTCTATTCTCAGAAGTGCCTGCAACAATATTTCTTGCATTTATACTTTTATTATTATCTATTTCTATTTCTTCTCTTAATATTTCACTCAACTCAGATTCCGATAAATCAGATATTGATTTTCCCTCTTTTTGAAGCTCCTTTGTTAATTTACTTATCGCAATATGAGACTCCCTAAAAGGGACACCTTTCATTGTTAAAATATCTGCTAAGTCAGTAGCCAATATATTTCCTGACGCAGAATCTATCATGGCTTTGTCATTGAAATCAGCACCTTTAATTATTTCAATCATAACTTCCATTGAAGAAGTATACGTATCTAAAGAATCGAATATAGGTTCTTTATCTTCCTGCATGTCTCTATTATAAGATAATGGTAAAGCCTTTAACATTGTAAGTACTGAGACTAAATTTCCTACTGTTCTTCCAAATTTACCTCTTATTAACTCAGGATAATCTGGATTTCTTTTTTGAGGCATCATACTAGATGTCGTGACAACATTATCAGGCAAATTAATGAAATTAAATTCTTCTGATGACCACAAAATTAACTCTTCAGAAAGTCTGGTAAGATGCATCATAGATGTAGTAATGCAATTAGCTAAATCTAGAATAAAATCTCTATCACTGACTCCATCTATACTATTTTTATTTATCCTAGAAAAACACAATTCTTTCGCTAGAAAATCTCTATCTATATTATAAAATGATCCAGCAACGGCTCCGCTTCCTAATATAAGCTCATCCATTCTGGTTTTACATTCTGAAAATCTAGAGATATCCCTCTCTAACATCTCAAAATAAGCCATTAAATGATGAGAAAGTAATACTGGCTGAGCTCTTTGTAAATGAGTATAAGAAGGCATGATAGCACCAAAGTTTAGATCAGCTTTTCTAACAATCTCTATTTCTAAGTCTCTGATTAAGCTTTGGATACAATCTACCCTTGATTTTAGATGCATTCTTAATGAGGTAGCAATCTGATCATTTCTTGATTTACCAGTATGAATTTTTCCAGCAATAGGGCCTACTAAGTCATGTAATCTGCTCTCAATATTCATATGAATATCTTCTAAATCATCCCTCCACTTAAACTTACCTGATTCTATTTCTTTGTTAATTAAAATTAAACCTTCTTCAATTTTCTTCTGTTCTTCAGATGAGAGAATATTTATTTTATCTAATGCCTTGCTATAGGCGATAGATAATTCTATGTCTTCTTTATAGATTCTCTTATCGAATGAAACTGATGATGAAAAATCTGAAAAAAGATCCTTTGAGAATACTTTATCTGTATTATTATCCATATTTATCCCATCTCATCATGAATCTGTTGTTTTCTCTGAATTCTAGATGGCAAGCTATAAATATCTATAAAACCAACTGCTGAATTATGATCAAATTTATCTTCTGAAGAATAAGTAGCAAGATCAAAAGAGTAAAGGGAATAAGGAGATCTCACGCCCACCACTTCACAATTTGATTTGAAAAGTTTTATGCGTACATCGCCTGTCAAATATCTAGAAGAGCTTTTACAATAAGCATCTAGATTTTCTCTTAAACCTGAATACCATCTTCCATCATAAACTAAATCTGAATATGTAGTAGAAATCATACTTTTCATTCTCTGTTGATCTCTACTCAAATTTAATTTTTCTAAAGATTGTAAAGATTTATATAGCACGGTTGCTGCGGGTGCTTCATATGTTTCTCTAGATTTAATGCCTACTAATCTATTCTCCACATGAATTGTCCTGCCCACTCCGCACAATCCAGCTATATCATTGAGATCTTCAATTAAATTTACTAAACCTAATTTCTTCCCATTTAACTTAACAGGAGTGCCTTTGTTAAATGATATTTCTATATATTTTGGTTTTTGAGGCGAATCTTCTAAAGAAGAAGTTATCATATATGCATCTTCAGGTGGCTCTATCCATGGATCTTCTAAGTCTTCACCTTCTATTGCAAGCCCCCATAAATTCCTATCAATTGAATACACTCTTTCGTCTATCCCAGGTAATTTAATATTAAGTTTTTTAGCATATTCCTTCTCTTCGTCTCTTGTTAGAGAGGCTTCTCTTGCTGGAGCTATTATCTCTAATGGAGAATCAGAAGAAAGAGTCTTAATGGCTGTATCAAACCTAACCTGATCATTCCCTTTTCCTGTGCAACCATGAGCTACTGCTTTAGCCCCATATTCTATTGCGGCCTCTACTAACTTCTTTGCCATTAGCGGCCTGCCAATTGAAGTAGCTAATAAGTATTCATTTTCATAGATTGCGCCTGCCTTTAAACTTGGGAGTATAAAATCTTTTGCAAATTCTTCTTTTACATCCCAAATAAGGCAATCGGATGCGCCTGCCTTCTTTGCTCTTTTTTCCAAATCTGGAGAAAATTGCCCGCCTCCAAGATCAACAGTTAAAGTTATAACATCATAGCCATAATTTTTTTTTATCCAATCTACAGATATTGTAGAGTCAAGGCCTCCGCTGAATGCAAGAATAGCTATATCTTTTTTCATTCCTATAACTCCTTATATTTTCAATTCAACAAAAACTTCTTCAAGTATTGCTACGGCTTTATTTATATCTCCCTCGGTTACATTCAAAGGAGGAAATAGTCTTAATGTATTAGGTCTCACAGCATTGATTAGGAGTCCTTTTTCTAAACACAACTTCATCACTTCAGGAGCTTTGTTTTTTGATATTTCGAGACCAATTAATAGCCCATAACCTCTTATCTCTACTACATTACTATGTCTAGATGCTAATCCATCTAGCATTGATTTAAGATATTTTCCAGCATCCGAACATTCTGATGGAATATCTGTATCAATTATATATTTGAGTCCAGCCCATCCTGCTGCAGTAGTTAATGCATTTCCTCCAAATGTGCTTCCATGATCACCAGGTTCTAATACAGAAAATCTCTCTTTACATAAAAATGCCCCTAAAGGAGTTCCAGCTCCAAGTGCCTTACCTAAGACCATTACATCCGGATCTAACCCAAATTTTTGATATCCGAATAAAGTGCCAAGCCTCCCCATTCCTGTCTGAACTTCATCAACCATGAATAAAATATTATTTTGATGGCACCAATCTTGTACATCTATCAAATAACTATGATCAGGCACATTTACTCCACCTTCTCCTTGAACAACTTCCAATAAAACAGCACAAGTATTCTTCTTAGTTGCCTTTTTTAAGGCTTCAAAATTGTTATATTCAACATTTACAAAACCATTTGGTAGTGGTTGCCATTTATCTTGGTATTCTTTTTGGCCAGTTGCAGACATCATAGCCAATGTCCTGCCATGAAATGAATTATCCATAGTAATTATCTCATATGCTCCGTCAAGTTTTTCCTTGCCCCACTTTCTTGCTAATTTGGATGCTCCTTCATTTGCTTCAGCTCCACTATTGGAGAAGAAAACCCTATCAAAACAAGAATTATCAATTAGTAATTTTGCTAACTTAAGTTGCGGAATTGTATAATAAAGATTGGTCATTTGCATAATATTGTCAACTTGGTATTTGATAGCATTTGAAACAGCCGGATGAGAGTGCCCTAAATTTACTACTGCCCATCCAGATGTGAAATCTAAATATTTTTTTCCTTCTTCATCCCAGACAATAGTGCCTTTTCCTTTAACAATCACAAGCGGCAATCTATTAACAACTTGCATGTAATAAGTTGATTCTAGTTTTTTCCAATCAGTTGTTGTCATTATTTTCCTTAACTTTCTCTAATTATATGAGTGCCTATTTTATTGCCCTTAAACAAATTGATAAGCGAATCATCATTTGCATTTATTATATGACCATGGTCAACACCACTATCAAGGGCGTCGATACAGGATTGCAATTTAGGTATCATTCCCCCAGTTATTATACCTGAATTTAACAATTCTTTAGATTGCCTGAGAGTCATTCTTGATATCACTCTTCCATTTTGATCAATTACCCCATCGACATCCGTCTGATATATTATTTTTTTTGCCTTGGTTTCAATTGCGATCTTAGAAGCAACTAAATCAGCATTTATATTCAATATGCCTTCAGAATCAATATTTTCGCTCCTGTTGTTATATCCAAGGGGTGAAATAACAGGAACAAAATTACTTTTCACTAAACTATATAAAATATCATGGTTTACCTTCTCTATATCTCCAACAAGCCCCAAATCTCTACTTTTTGGCCTAGAAACTAACAACTTACCTGAAACTCCAGATATTCCAACAGAGTTAACTCCAATACTTTCAAGTTTAGCTACTAATTTTGAATTTACTAAACCTGATAATATTGCGCAGGCAACTTCTAATGTTTGAGGGTCTGTTTTTCTCAATCCTTTTACGAATTCTGGCCTTATTCCTAGTTTAGAGCTCCACTCACTTACAGTTTTACCTCCACCATGCACCAATAATATAGATTCACCTAAACCTGTAATCTCTTTTATCTGATTTAAAGATTTACCCCACTCTTCTATGGTGCTTCCGCCTATTTTTATAACATTAATTTTTTTCATAAGCACCTAATTTCTGAGTATATTATGTAGTATAAGCAGAATTAAATATGACATACTCTTCTGTTAGATCGGAACCCCAAGCAATTCCTCTTCCTTTTCCTAATCCTAAATCGATTTTTATATCAACATTAAAGTTATTTAATGCAGATAAAACGGATTGGTAGTGGAATGAAATTGATTTTCCTTCTTCAGAAATTTGTATCCCATTAATATAAATCTTTATTTTGTCTCTATTCATTTCTGCATTTGCATTACCGATTGCCATCATTATTCTCCCCCAATTGGGATCTTTTCCGAATACAGCAGTTTTTACTAATGACGAAGAAACTACAGCATTAGATACTTTCAAAGCATCCTCATCATTTATAGCCCCGACAACCTCTGATGTAATTAAATGTGATATGCCTTCCCCATCCTCAGCAATTAATCTTGCTAAAAACTTAGCCACATATTGTATTGCCTCAGAAAATATCTTCTTATCAGATTCATTCACAATTTCTTGGCCAGATGTGCCATTTGCCATAATAACAACAGTATCATTAGTACTTGTATCTCCATCAATATCTATTTGATTGAAAGAAACATTTACTGCTTCTCTTAAGCTATCTGTTAATATCTTTGAATCAACGGATGCATCAGTAGTAATATAACCTAGCATAGTTCCCATTTTTGGATGAACCATTCCGCTTCCTTTTGCTACCCCTCCAACTTTAAATTCACCTTTAGATGTTTTTACTTCAATGCAGATATTTTTTGTTTTTGAATCAGTTGTTATAATCGCTCTAGAAAACTTTTCGCCGCCAACTTTAGAAGGATTAAAATTATTAATCTCTTTTTTAATTAGTCCAACTGGTATTTCAACGCCTATCACTCCAGTGCTAGAAACCAGAAATGGTGTTTTTGATACATATTTTTCTTTAGCTAAAGTAGCTATCTTTCTTGCATCAGTTAATCCCTGAGATCCAACACAACAATTTGCTGAGCCACTGTTTACAATAATGCCTCTGATTTTTCCTTTAATTTCTTTACAATAATCAATTGATGCACTTTTTATGTTATTTTTCGTATAAGTAGCAGCCCAATTGCAGTCACTATCAGATAATATTATGCCTAGATCTAACTTTCCTTCTCCAGCTGATTTAAGGCCACAGAAAATTCCATCAGCACTAAAGCCTTCTGGAGTTGATATTGTTCCATTTTTAATTTGCTTGAAATTTGTCATTTAGTATAGTTAGTTTATTCTTTAATTTATTGATACTTTAAATCATTTCCATATTAACCTTCAATATGCTTCAATAGACAACAAAATCAAAAAAGTGACAAATACAGCAAATAAAATACTAATTACAGGTGGATCAGGCTTCATTGGATCTGCCTTGGTGTCAAAGCTATCTAGAGATAAAAATAATGAAATATATGTATTAGATATCGAAGAGCCTAAAATAAATCTAGATGCTAAATATGAAAAAATGGACATTAGGTCACCTAAAATCCAAAAATACTTACAAAAAGTTAATCCTAATAAAATTATACATCTTGCTGCTCAAGCAAGCGTAGCAATATCTTCAAAAGATCCTATTTTAGATAATGACGTAAATGTTGGAGGATCTCTGAACATATTAAAATCTGCAATTGAATTGAACCTAAGTCAATTCGTGTTTTTTTCAACTGGAGGAGCAATATACGGAGAAAAAGTTGGAAAAAAATTTAAGGAAGAAAATATTGTAGATCCTCAAAGTCCTTATGGAATTTCAAAATCTAGCTTTGAAAATTATTTAAATTATTACTCAAATAAATTTAATCTCCCTTCTGCAATCATAAGGCCTAGTAATGTTTTTGGTCCTGGGCAGAATCCTTACGGAGAAGCAGGAGTAGTATCAATATTTGGGAAAAAGATGCTAGAAAATGAGCCTGTTACTATTTTTGGTACTGGAAATGAATATAGAGACTATATTTTTATAGATGATGTGGTAGATTTTATTGAAAAAATTATAGGAAATAATATAACTGGTACTTATAATTTATGTTCTGGGCAAAAAACAAAAACTATAGAAATATTTGACCTTCTTAAGAAAATTATTGACTACCGATATGAACCAATTATGAGTAATTCAAGGGAAGGAGATATATTTGGAATTGAGTTAGATAATTCAAAAGCATCCAAAATATCTAATTGGAAACCTAAAACTAAATTGCTAGAAGGACTTAATAAAACGATTAGTCATCTAAAAAATGAGAATCTTTATAAATAAAAATTTTCCCAAATTAATCTTTTTAGGCTTATCACTAATTATATTTACACCATTAGTGGTTTCGCCTGAAACAGTTTTTCCTTTTGTGGTAGGAAAATCACTATGGTTTAGAGGAATTATTTATTCAATATCATGCTTGTGGCTAATACTTATTTCTGCCAACAACAAGTACTTACCCGAAAAAAACGTCCTAGTATTACTTTTCTCGCTTTTTATACTTACTCAGGCCCTATCTGGAATATTTAATTCTAGCCCCCTAAACAGTTTTTGGGGCAACTGGGAGAGAATGGAAGGAGTTGTTGAATACTTCCATTGGCTTATTTTTATATTAGTAGCTTCTTCTGTACTAAAAACCAGATTGTCTTGGATAAGTTTATGGAAAATAAATACTTTCGCAGGATTAATAGTCGCAACTTTAGGATTTTTTGAATCTCTAGGCTTAGTAATACCTAGAGTAGGAGGCTTAGATATATTCCCTCTAGTTATAGACCCTGAAGGATCATACACTCAAGGAGAGAGAGTAGAATCTACAATTGGTAACCCATCATACTTAGCGACATACTTGTCTATGGTGGCTTTTAGTTCAATAGCCCTGATTTATAGAGAATTTAAAAAAAATTATCAATTATCAATTATCAATACATACATTTCTCTTAAATCTTCGTCTAAGGCCTATGTAATAATTGCTACTATTGGCTCTATTATTTCGATATGGACGATTTTGAATTCAGGGTCTAGGGCAACATTAATTGGGATAGCAGCAGCAGTCTTATTTATATCTACTATGTTGTCAATTATTAATAAGAAAATAAAAAGATTTGCACTAATACCAGTAGTGTTAATAATTATTTTGATCCCTCTCTTCTATTTCATAACTATTACGATTGACTCTCAAAGAGAAGATTTAAGGGTAGAAGTTCTTACTAAGTATTTTCCTGCAGAAGTTTTTGGAAAAAATCCTGGATGGAAAGGAATTAATGCTAACAGAGACAGGACTGAAATAACTTCAAAAATTCCTGAACTTGCATTTGTTCAAGAATATTATGATATAGAAATATCATCAGAAAAATCTGAGTCGACCATGAAGCAACTATTGCAACATATGGTAGATATAGGAAAAATATCTAAGCCAGAAATGAAATCAAGAATTTGCTCAGATGAAATATTGACTTATCTTTGGTTGAGCGGAAGAGATTCATTCAGAGAATGTACTTCGACCATGAAATTCATATCAAATTTTGGATCTGGAATATCTTATCCTTTTCGTTCTGGTTTTGATATTGGTGAACGAGGCCTTTCTTGGAGTACAGCATTAAAAGGATTCTCTGAATATCCAATTTTTGGAATAGGCCCTGAAAATTTTCCTATCCTTCACTATAAATATGTAGATGAAAATAGGTCAGGAGATCTTGCTCACTTTGATAGAGCTCACAATAGAATTCTGCATATAATGGCTACTTCTGGAATTATTGGATTTATATCAATTGCATCATTATGGATATACATTTCCTATCTAATCATAAAAAGAACATTGAAAAAGAATCCAGAAAATATTTTCTGGATTCTTTTTGGAGCCTTCTTTATTTCTTATGTTATATATTCAATGTTTAATTTCTCAGTGCTTCCAATATTTCTTCAGGTGATGCTACTGGTTGCATTCCTAATAAGATATGAACAAGGTTTTGTAAAAAAAGATGGACTAGAGATTGATTTAAGTAAAGAATCAAAAGAACAATCATTTACAAAAGATGGTCTTGTTATGAGTTTATTAATAATTCTACCTATCTTAACCATAATCATTATAAGATCCTATGTAGCTACTCCATTTCAATCTGCGAAAATCACTCCTCCTCTAGGATCTCCAAAATCACTAATAGAAGTGCAAGACAATATAAATACATTTGAACCTTTATCCAATTATGGAAGACAAGAAATCTTATACATAATTGGAAGAGATTACGAAGAGATGCTTTCTGGAGCAGAAAGATCAGGTAATTTTGCAGACCAATACACTGCTTTAACAAATTTAATTTCGCAAGAATATAGTAAAGCAATTGAGGTTGAGCCTAATCATTTCAACATTCATTTCGCAACTTCAAGTGTCTATCTAGGGCTGGCGAACTATGATCCGAATAATTTAGAAATCGCCAGAGGCATTCTAAAGAAGTTAGAAGAGTTATCTCCTAATTCAGTACAGACTCTAGAAATTAAAATAAGAATTGCTCTTCTAATGAATGACCCCATTACCGCAGAGCCTCTAATTGAAAATTGGAGAAAAATTATGCCTTCTCAATGGAAAAATTTCTGGGATCAGAGTCTTGGGATAATAAAAGGCGAAATAATCCCTGAATGGGAAACAAATTGTAGAAATGAAGAATATCCTATTGATAAACCTGCTTTTGAAGATTCGAATATCTTGCGTAGTAATGAGCTCGATAATGGGGTTATAGTTGGAATTAAACAAGAGATTTCTAAGGAAGCTTTTCCAATTGCGCCTGGCGCAGTAGTAACATTGGATTACACTGGATGGTTATCCAATGGATGCTTATTTGATAGTTCATATCTTGCAGATATTCCTACTCTAACATTCAGAACTGGTTCAGGAATGGCTATTCAAGGCTTTGAAAGTGGGTTAATGGGTCTAGGAGAAGGCAGTATAGCTCGAATAGTTATCCCTCCTGAAATGGCATATGGAGCTGTTGGAGTAAAAGGTTTAATCCCTCCAAATGAAACTATATATTTTGAAGTAAAAATTATAAAAGTTGACGTATCAACACAAGAATAATTTTATTGATCTGGCTGATCCCATCTAGCTGCAATACTATTAAATACAGAAATTATAATTATTTTTATATCAAAAAATAAACTCATTTTTTCAGAATAATCAATATCGAATACTAACTTCTCTTTAGGATCTAAATCATATGAACCATTTATTTGTGCTAATCCTGAAAGCCCTGGAGTCACATCTAGTCTTTTATCAAAATCAGGAATTTCTTTCGCGAACTTTTCATGAAGTTCTGGCCTCTCAGCTCTAGGGCCAACAAAACTCATTTCTCCTTTTAATATGTTAAGTAATTGAGGTATCTCGTCTAGCGCTGTTCTTCTAAGTATGTGACCAATTTTAGTTATCCTAGGATCATCTTTAGTTGACCACACTGCACCAGAAACTTCCTCTGCCTCAGGTATCATAGTTCTAAATTTAATAATTTTAAAAATCTTTTTATTTTTACCAATTCTATTTTGAGAATAAAAAATTGGACCTCTATCTTCAATCCAAATTAATAGAGGAATTATGAATATAACTATAAGCCAGAGAGGCCATAATAACGGAAATAATAATCCACCAATTATCATTAATAAATCAAGGGGTCTCTTTAATTTATAGATTTTGGGTTTCAAAATTTATTCCAGCCTCCCCTAGCCCATCTCATTAGGCCATATAAAAATCCTAGGCCCCAAGAAATATGCATGGATAGCACAATAAAAGGAATAAAAAAGATGCTAAATAAATTGGAAGAATTTTTCCAAATTAATAAAATCATAGCCAGCCAAATAGTTCCTATTAATGATGATGATGCATTAATAAATAATAATAAATTGCCCGTAAGAATTAAATTTCCAATTCCTAAAGTAAGCAAAAATAATACAAATAAAACTGGAGCTAATTGTCGTAATTTTAATGAATCAGGATGTAAAGATAGGGTTTTTGTTTTCCATAAACCATATCTGAAAAATTGTTTCATCAGGCCAAATAAAGAGCTTCTAACAAAGTAGTCTACAATTAAGTCTGTTACCACAATTACTCTTCTTCCATTTTTTCTTAGTCTAATATTGAGCTCATAGTCTTCATTGATTTGAAACTCTTCATTAAACCCTCTGAATTCAATTAAATCTGATGTTCTCCAGCAACCAAGATATGCTGTATCTGAATCAATATATTGAGTTGTTGGATTAAATGGATCATATTTTACTTTTCTATAACTAACACCCCCCATCGCGTATCCTGAATTCATTACATCTGCAACAATTCTTGTAAAGAAATTAGTTCCTACTGCCTTTTGAACAGATCCCGCATTCCCTCCTCCAGTATTAAAAGAGGCTTGCCAACATTGAAAAATATAATCTTGAGGATATTTTGAATGAGCATCAGCTCTGATAATCAATGAAGTTTCGTTTATATGATTACTATTTTCGATTCCAATATTCATTGCATATGACTGATAAAGGTTAGGGTTCTTTAAAATCTTTAAATTCAAATGGCCAAATTTTTCTTTAACAATACCTACTGTTCTGTCAGTGCTCATTCCATCAACAATTATAAATTCAACATTAAATCCAGATGCCTCAACACTCCTGCAATTTAGAAGGGAATCTATGCATTCCTCAATATAATCCTCTTCATTTCGCGTAGGTATTATTACTGAAATGCCAATCTTTAAATCATCATCCATATCTAATACCAAAGCCTTCCATTGTTTCTCTTAAGATATTTTAGGGCACTAGAATCAAATGGCTTCCTATTCTTTGAACTTAATTCTCTAAATCCTTCAAAAGTAGCGATAAAAAATTTCCCTAATTGAAATTTAAACAATGACTTCAAAAAATAGAATGAGCACCATACGGCTAAGTGTACTACTAGATAAATTACTGGAAGATGCTTATAAGAAACCCAAATTCTATTCCTTATGCTGTAATAAGCCTCATCCTTTAATTTATTCTTCTTATCTACAACTGATTTCTTAGGCTCATGTATAATTTCAACTTGAGGAAAATAAATTATTTTTTTATCTTCTTTTATAATCTCTGAACTAATATCCAGTTCTTCAAGTCCGTAAAAAAGTTCAGTGTCATAGCCTCCGACTTTTTCAAAGGTTTCTCTTAGTAACACATGGCCTGCCCCAATATAATAAGATACTTCTGATTCATTATTATGAATATTTTTGTCTAGAGACCTTTTTAATTTATTAAAAGGGATTTGAAGCCCATCTACATCTTCCCTCAATATTATTTTAAGGGCCATACCAGCGATTTCATTAGAAGAAGAAAATTTATTAAGAATCTTTTCTAGGGAATCTTCTTGGGTGAAATAAGCATCATCATCCAAAAAAACCATTATAGCCCCCTCTGATCCTTCTACAAGCTTATTTCTTGCCCCAGCTACTCCAGATGGTGCATTAGATCTCATCCATTTAATAGGCTGATCTCTAAATTTACCTTCAAGCTTTTCTTTTATATCTATTTCAGAAGCATCATCGAGGACCACTATATCAACTTTCAGTGATTGGTTTATCGAGCTTTGAATTGCTCTTTCAATTTCATCAACTCTGTCTTTTGTGGCTATTAATACTGTAATGTCATTAGTTCTGTACATATCAGTACCTCGAAAAAATATCTAAATATTTTTTTGAAGAAGAAGAGAGAGAAAATCTATTTAAATTATCATAAGCGAGTTTTGTATGATTTTTGGCAAGATTCTCATCTTGTATATATTTTTCGATTGCATTCTTCATTTCTATAGGATCATTTTTTTTAGTGATTTGTCCTGCATCCCCATTCATTAATATTTCACCAAGGCCTCCTTCTTCACACGAGGAAATTATAGGTGTTTTGAGTGCTTGTGCCTCAACAGCAACTCTTGGTAAGCCTTCCCATAAAGATGGAATAACTAATATCTTTGCTTTTTCTACATAGCTCAATGGATTCTTTATCTCACCTAATAATTTTACTCTTGATGATAAATCTAATTTACTAATTAACTTCTCTAAACTACCTTTTTCCTCTCCATCACCAATAATTAATAAGTTAAGATTATCAATATTATTCAAACCACTAAATGCATGAATTAATAATTTAAAATTCTTTTGCTTTGTAAGTCGCCCTAAACCTAAAATAAAGTTATATTCTTCTTCTGTATTATTAGAATCTATATAAAAATCATCTTGATTTTCGAAATGAGGATTGTAAATATAATTTAAATTATTGTCGCTACCTATCATATCCACTAATTTATCTTTTAAGCTTTCTGATTCAGCTATAACATCTTGGGAATCCTTAAAGACTCTCCTCCATAATGATCTTCTAAATGAATTATTTACTGGATATCCTTGAACACTAACTACCAGCTTTGTATTTGATCTTTGGCCTGAAATCTTTAAGCCAAGCCATGCAACTGCGGGCATCATTGATGTGAAAAGCACACTCGGCTTATTCTTTTTAATATAATTCGAAATGGTAAAAATAGTTCTAACTGCAATAAGAATAGAAACTGCTCTAAATATAATGTAGCCAGTGGTAGGAAAATTGTTAAAAATATTTGAAAGTTTAATTAATCTCATATTTTCTAGAAACTCCAAATCATCCCACTCTTTATGTACACTTAGCATATCTATTTGATAACCACTCTTAGAAAATTCTTTTGCAAGTCCAAAAGTGGCTCTTTTTACACCTACAGGATTTAAAAAAGGTGAGAATATGGCTATAAGTTTTTTATTCGATGAATTCATTTAATTTCTCTTATTTCGTCAATTATTACTTTGCATCTATTTTTCCAAGTAAATTGCCTAGATAATTCAATAGAGTTTTTAGATATCTTTTCCCTTAGACTGTAATCTTTCCAAAGTTTTTTTACTTCTTGACTCAAATTATCAGAATCATCGGAATTAAATAAAATACAATTTTTATTTTCAGTCAAAATTTCAGTATTTGAAGGTATATCAGAAGCGACGATGGGGACTCCAGTTGCTAGATATTCAAAAAGTTTCATCGCAGAAGTATATTCCCTAGATTTCTTTGATTTTCCACTTGAAGGCAATAATAAAATATCTGAAGAATTCAAATAATTAACTACCTCAAAAGGTAATACTTGGCCAATAAACCTAATATTATTTATATTCAAATTTCTGGCTTTTTCAGAATATATTTTTACGTCTGTGTCTAGCCCTCCAACTATTATTATTTGAAAGCCTTCTAATTTGCTCGCAGCTTCTATCAACAAATCTGTCCCTTTCTCATAACTTAATGAGCCACAATAGGTTAAGATTGGTTTGCTTGAAGTATTATTAATTTCAGGCTCATTTATAAATTCTTCCAAGTCAACAGCATCATGCAAAACTTTGATCACATTTTTATCAAAGCCAAAATAATTCTCTAGATCTGAAGATAATTTTTTTGTAACCCCAAAACATTTAATTATTTTTGATCTTTTCAAAACGAACTTGAAAATCCTTTTTGATATAAATGGAGGCATATCATGAAATTCTATTACGCTAGGAATTCTCAATAAATATGAAAAAAATAAACCAAATGGAGTATTATCTCTAAAAATTAAAAAGTCGGGGTTATATTTCTTAGAATAATTAACTGAAAAAATGCCCCACGCGAAGTCTATGAGAAATGAGAAGAATCTATATAAGAATTTAGGCATAAATGGCCGAAAAATATATGGATCAATAAATTTTAAAGATTTAACTTCGAAAGTCTTTTCTATTCCGTAAAACTTAAATACATTAGTTTTATGGGAAATTTCTTTTTGATGCCTCTTTGGGTGAATCAATATAGTTTGGTTCCCTAAACCTGAAAATGCTTGAATCATTTTTAAAATTTGGACTCCATGAGCCTTCTCAGTCGGTAATCTAGCGTTTGTGATGTAAACTATTTTCAAAGTATCTATCTAATTAGGTAAAATCGTATTTTAATTAAATTGTAGGGAAGATGACCAGAGAAATCATTTTTAATAAAAAATTAGTTAACGATGAAGCAAAGTGCTATGTAATTGCAGAGATCGGGAATAATCATCAAGGTGACCTAGATAATGCAAAAGAAATGATCATTGCTGCAAAAGAAAGTGGTGCCTCAGCAGTAAAATTTCAAAAGAGGGACAATAAGGAACTATTTACTTCAGAAATGTTTAATTCTTCTTATGTAGGACCTCAAAGCTTTGCATCAACTTATGGAAAGCATAGGGATAAGCTAGAACTAAGCGATAATGATTTTGAAGAGATTTTTAAATTCTCTGAGAAAAATAATATAACATTTTTTGCAACACCTTTTGATTTAAAAAGTGCAGATTTCCTAAATGAAATGGGACTAAACTGCTTTAAAATTGCTTCTGGGGACCTAACTACTTTTCCATTAATAGAAAAGGTGGCTAAATTTGGTAAGCCAATGATTATAAGCACTGGAGCTGCTGATTTTTGGGAAGTCGAAAAAACTTTTAATTATGTAATCGATATGAATCCAAATGTGGTTATCATGCAATGCACTTCTATTTACCCAGCAAAGCCCATAACAATAAACCTTAACGTAATAAGTACCTACAGAGACAGATTCCCTAATACAGTAATAGGTTACTCTGGTCATGATTCAGGTATATCAATTCCTGTAGCGGCATATGCATTAGGTGCGAGGTTTATAGAAAAGCATTTTACTCTAGATAGGTCCCAGAAAGGAACTGATCATCAGTTTTCATTAACTCCCGCATTATTAAAGGAGCTTGTTAAGGAATTAGAAAATGTACGGCTCTCATTAGGTGACTCTGAAAAAAAATTGTTATCAGAAGAAAAATTGGCAAGATTCAAAATGGGTAAAAAAATAGTTACAAAGAGAGATTTAGGGAAGGGTTCGATTATTAATTTGGATGATTTATCATTTAAGTCTCCAGGTGACGGGATTCCTCCGAATGAACTAGAAAAAGTTCTTGGTAAAAAAATAACAAAAGATTATAAGTTGGATGAAACTCTACAACTAGAAGATATTGAATAAACTCATGGAAAATTACTTGAATAATATAAATGAAATTCCAGAAGAAACTAAAAATTTATTCAAAACTATAAAGCTTATAGCTTTCGACTTTGATGGAGTATTTACAGATAACTACGTCTACACAAATGATCAAGGTGAAGAAATGGTTAAATCGTCCAAATTAGATGGCTTTGGCCTGAGCAAATTAGACAAACTAGGCATAAAAAAGGTAATTCTATCTACTGAAACTAATGAAACTGTAAAAAGAAGGGCAGAAAAATTAAATATAGATTGTAAATATGGCTTAGTTCATAAGGAAGAACAGCTAAAGGAGATTTCTATAGACCAAAAAATTGATTTAAAAAATATAGCATTCGTAGGGAATGACATAAATGATATTGGTTCTTTAAAAATTTGTGGTCTTCCAATTGTTGTCAGGGACTCTCACCCAGAAACGATAAATTTTGCCAAATACGTAACAGTTCTTAAAGGCGGAAATGGTGCAGTTAGAGAGGTTTGCGATATAATCGAAAAATTAAATCAATGACTTTCTAAATTATGAATAATAAATCTAAAAATATCTTCGACGTTCAAGGTAAGGTCGTTATTTTAACAGGCGGAAGCGGGAAGCTTGGCTCTGTATACACTAGTTACCTTGTAGATAATGGTGCAACAATTTGTAATTTCGATATAAATAGCCCTCCAGATGAATTATTGAATTTACCTAATAAAAACTATCATTTCTTTGAAACTGACCTAACTAAAAAAGAGGATATCTCAAAATCACTAAACGAAGTAATTAATCAATTTGGGATTCCAGATGCCTTAATTAATAATGCCGCCCTAGACTCTCCTCCAGGATCTGAAGAAAATCAAAATGGAGCCTTTGAGGAATACCCAGAGTTAGCCTGGGATAAAGTTATGGAAGTGAATTTAAAAAGTGTTTTTTTATGCTGCCAAATAATTGGTACCGAAATGGCCAAAAACAATGCTGGGTCTATTATTAATATTTCATCTCATTACGGAGTTATTTCTCCAGATCAAAGAATTTATGAATACAGAAAAAAAGTTTTTAATAAGCCCATATCTTATTCGGCATCAAAATCTGGAGTCTTGAATATTACTAGATATCTCAGCACTTATTGGGGAGAAAGGAACGTTAGAGTAAATACACTAACTTTAGGGGGAGTTTTAGATAACCAAGACAAAGAATTTATAGAGAATTACTCCTCAAAAGTTCCTCTAGGAAGAATGGCCAATGAATCCGAATATAACGGAGCAATACAATTTCTAATTAGCTCAGCATCGTCATATATAACTGGAAGCAATATGATCATTGATGGTGGCTGGACAGCTTGGTAGATATGAGTGAGAAAACAGTGGCGCTCATTCCTGCAAGATCAGGCTCTAAAAGAGTTAAAAACAAGAATATAAATAAATTAGAAGAGCATCCACTAATTGCCTATACTATTCAATCAGCATTAAGTAGCAATATATTTGATGAAATAATTGTTTCTACAGACTCTGTCGAAATAAAGGAAATATCAGAGTATTATGGTGCTAATGTTCCATTCATTAGGCCTGAAGAATATGCTGAAGATACTTCTCCTGATATAGAGTGGGTAAAACATTCATTAGATAATTTAAAAAATAGTGGGGTCAATTATAATATTTTCAGTATTCTTAGGCCAACAAGCCCGTTTAGAAAGCCTGAAACTATATTAAGAGCCTTTAATTTATTCAAATCTGCAAAATGTGATTCGCTTAGAGCTGTAGAGAAATGTCTTCAGCACCCATGCAAAATGTGGAAATTAGAAGATAATTATATGACTCCATTTATTGATTTAGAAGAAAAAGGACCTTTAAATCAGCCATTGCACAGTTCGCAATACCCATCACTACCAGAAGTATATATACAGAACGCTAGCTTAGAGATTGCATATACTGAGACAGTAATTAAATATAATAATATATCTGGAAATGATGTAGTTCCTTTTATTACAGTAGAGGATGAAGGATTTGATTTAAATATCGAAGAAGACTGGGAATTAGCAAATATCTTAATATCTAAAGGCAAGGCAACTCTTCCAATAATAAACAAAAAGCCATATTAATATGAATTTATCTTATATAAGTAAAGAAAATTTTGAGACTTTACTATCAACTGAAATAAACCCTTTACAAAAAAACAAAATTTTTTCTGATTTATGCAGAATAAATATACTTTACATGATATGTAATGCTGGATCCGGTCATATCGGATCTTCCTTTAGTTCTATTGATTCTATGTCATGGATAATGGGAGAGATAAAACGTAAAGAAGAAAATATATATTTCTTCTCTTCAAAAGGGCATGATGCTCCTGCAATGTATTGCGCAATGATTTCTTTAGGTCAATTAGATTTCTCATTAATTGATAAATTAAGAAAAATTGATGGTTTGCCCGGTCATCCAGATATAAATACCCCAAATATTTTTACTAATACCGGATCTTTGGGAATGGGAATCTCTAAAGCGAAAGGGATAATTAAATCTAACAGACTAAAAAATAAAAAATGTAAAGTTTTTGTTATGACAGGAGATGGAGAGCTTCAAGAAGGACAAATATGGGAATCTCTAAATAGACTGGTTCAAGAAAAAATGGAAGAATTAATAATTCTTGTTGATAACAATAAATTCCAATCTGATAGAAAAGTAAGCACTACTAGTGACCTTAAAGATCTAGAAAGTAAGTTCAAATCATTTGGGCTTAATACCATATCTTGTGATGGTAATAATGTTGAAGAATTATCTAAAGCATTAAATAAAATTTCTGAAAAGAATGAGCCTAGTGCAATAATTTTAGACACTGTTAAAGGAAGTGGGGTCTCTTTTATGGAAGGGACAAATTTAGGAGATAATGAATTCTATCAATTCCACAGTGGGTCAGTAGACCAAGAAGTTTACGATAAGAGCATCAAAGAGCTAACTGATGGATTAAATAAGTATATTAATTCAAATAAAATAAATTATAGCTTTAAACTTTCAGGTAAAGAATCTAAAAATAACAAAAAAGCTACTCACCCTAGCCAAAATCTTATTAACGCATATTCAAAAGCTCTTATTAATCAAGCATCTACAAATGAAAAAATAGTTGCATTAGATGGGGACTTAATTTTAGATACAGGATTAATTGAATTTGAAAAAAAATTTCCAAATAGATTTTTTGAATGCGGTATAGCCGAACAAGATATGGTTTCACAAGCAGGTTCGTTTGCTAAAGAAGGTTATATGCCATTCGTTCATTCATTTGCTAGCTTCTTAACTAGCCGACCAAATGAGCAAATATACAATAATTCCACAGAAAAAACTAAGGTAGTTTATGTAGGCTCTCTTGCTGGCTTACTTCCAGGCGGGCCAGGCCACTCTCATCAAGCAGTTAGAGATATAGCAAGTATGTCTGGGATCCCTAATTTAGAAATGATACAGCCTTTAAACGAAAAAGAAACGGAATTAGCAGTAGAATATGCAGTTAATTCAACTAATAATATATATATAAGATTGTGCTCATTGCCTATTAATATGCCATTTAAATACCCTAATAAAGATTCCATTAAAAGAGGTGAAGGCACAGTAATTTCAGATGGAGAAGAAGTAGTTATATTTTGCTATAGCCCATTAATATTTACAGAACTTTGGAAAGCAAAAGAACTCTTAGTAAAAGATAATATAAATCCCAAATTAATTTCATTTCCTTGGCTGAATAAATTTTCATCAAGTTGGATAAAAGATCAAATAAAGGATTTCAAATATGTAGTTACAATTGATGACCATTACATAGAAGGCGGTTTTGGTGAAAAATTTATTTCAAATGCTATTAAGAATATCCATGCCTCGTCTATAAAGATATCAACTATAGGGATAGATGAAATTCCACATAGTGGCACCAATGAAGAAGTGATTGACTATCACGGATTATCATCGGGTAAGCTTAGGCAAAAAATAATTAACCTAATTGAAAGTTAAACTTTTAAACCTTTTTAACATTTTGCCTTTCAAATAAGATTTAATTTTGGTCTTAAATGCCATCATCACTATTTTGGAATGCCAATCAAAATTAATATCTTTAGAAATAAGATCAGATTCTTCTATATGATTTAGTATTCCCTTAATATCATCACTATCTAAACTTTCATAAAATTGCCTAGCAAAAAAGCCTACTCTTAGTTCATTCTTAAAAATTTTATCCCATTTCTTAGAGTAAGACTTATAGTGTTCTTCTGAGAAATCTCTAGTTAATAAAGAGTCATTTATAACTTCAGATGCAATATCTGCAGATCTCATAGCAAAATATATTCCGCCTCCAGTTGTGGGCTTAACTTGCCCTGCTACATCACCAACCAATAATGCCCGCGATCTTGATTTTCGAGCAACAGGACTTACAGGGATACCCCAAACTTTAGTTTTACTTTCTATTTCAAAATCAAATTTTCTCTTCATCTCTGAAAGGAATGAAAGTCCATTGTTTTGTAATTTTTCTTTACCTAGTATTCCGCAATAACCTTTATTTTTAAAAGTTGGCACTACCCAACCAAAATGCCCTTTAGGCAAAGAGCCTCCTGAAAAAACATTTACCTTGTCAACATTAACATTAGTTATTTTAGTCTGATATCCGTATATATAATGCTCACTTAAATCAAATCCAGCACGTTTCGCTAATTTTGATCCATAGCCTGATGCTATAACTAATACATCAGAATTATATTGCTCTATTTTCCCATTATATTTTGCATAAACTTTGACCTCATTTTCAGATATCTCAAAATTATTCACTAATCTTTGAAGTTTTAAAATTGTGCCAGAATTTCTAGCTTCAATCGAAATATTTTTTATAAATTCCTGCCTATCAATAATTAAAGCTTGAGTTTTATTTTTTTCAATTTTTAAAGAATAATCATTGTCACAATGAATATTTGCAGATCTAGATTCATTGAGTACATAATTTGACACTTCAGGGTAATGATTTAACATCTCTGTACCTACTATTCCAGTACACAATTTATCCCCAACATTAAATCGATAATCAAGCAATGTGACTGAAAAGCCTCTCTGAGATAGATTTCTTGCAGTCTGTGCGCCACCTGGCCCACAGCCAATAATAATTACATCTGTTTTCAAACTCTTCATAATTATAAAATTTCCTTTTTTAAATAATGACATTCTCCCTGAATAATCCAAAAAATAACTATGAAACAAATTGGTTTTATATATAATAATTTCCATGGATAAAAAGAAAACTGAATTATTAATTGCTGGCCAAGGTGCTGCAGGTTATTCTGCTGCACTGTATTCAGCAAGATACCAAATACAAACTATTCTTGCTGGAGCAGAATTTGGGGGGGAGACTGCCATAGGAGGAATGATAGAGAATTATCCTGGATTAGAGGCGGATGGCTTTGACCTAATGATGAATATGAAAAATCAAGTCATGAATTATGATGTTGAGTTATTAGAAGAAAATTTAGAAGAAATCTCGAAAATCAGTAACGGTTTTTTGGTAAAAACTAATACAACTGAGATAGAAACTAAGGCTGTAATACTATGCGTAGGAAGGGAAAGAAGAAAGTTAAATTTACATAACGAAGATTCATTAGTAGGAAAAGGTGTCTCTTATTGCTCAACATGTGATGCTCCCTTGTACAAAGATAAAATTGCAGTTGTAGTAGGAGGCGGGAATGCAGCCGTAGAAGGCGCCATCCTTCTAAGTAAATATGCAACAAAAGTTCATTTGATTTACAGAGGTTCATCTCTATTTCGCCCAGAAAAAGTCCTATTAACACAACTTGAAAAATGTGAAAATATAGAATTACATTTGAATTCAGAAATCAAAGAAATCAAGTCAGGTAATGATGGGGTCGAAGGCGTGTTGATTAATAAAGAAGATGAATCTTTAGATATATCTTCAAATGGATTATTTATAGAAATAGGAGCTGATCCAAGATTGGAAATTCCAAATCAATTAGGGATTGAAATTGATGAAGAAACAAATGAGGTGGCAGTAACCAAGCTTATGGAAACAAACATTGAAGGAATTTTTGCGGCAGGCGATCTAACAAATGCTTCAGGTTCACTGAAACAAACAGTAACAGCTGCAGGTCAAGGTGCTATTGCTGCATTATCGGCTTATACTTTTCTAAGCTCTGAATAAATACAATATAATGTTAATCAATAAAGAAATATCAGTTAAAGTTCCTGCAACAACTGGCAATGTTGGTTCTGGATTTGATTGCATAGGCCTTGCTGTAGATGTTTGGAATTCCTTATCAATATCATTTAACAGCGATAAATTAATTATCGAAAATAGTGGAGTCAACAATAGCTCCTATGAATCTATTAAAACTAAGGACAATTTAATCATTACTGGAATTCAGGCAGTATGCCCAGAATTCGATATTTCAAAAATAAAAATTTCTAGTGAAAATACAATTCCTTTTTCTAGCGGATTAGGGAGTAGCGCTGCTGCTCTCTGCTCAGGACTCTTAATTGGTAACCATTTAAATGATAATAAATTTTCATTAGAAGATTTAAATGAAAAAGCAATAAAAATAGAAGGTCATCCTGATAATGTAACTCCATGTTTTTTTGGAGGATTAACCATATCTATTTTTAATGAAGAAAATAATAAATGGATAACAAGAAAAATAGATGTGCCTAGCGAATTAAATATAATAGTTTTTACTCCAAATTTTATTTCTAATACAAATAATAGTAGAAAAAAGCTTCCAAAATCTGTGCCTAGGTCAGCAGCAGTTTACAATATTAGCAGAGCAGCATTATTAATTGATTCTTTAAATAAAAATGACTTTACTTTATTAAATGAAGCGACCAAAGATTCATTACACCAAGATACAAGACTTGAAGGCTTTCCAGAAATGAAATCAATTATAAATTCAGCTATGGACGGAGGTGCTTTAGGAGCCATAGTTTCTGGCTCTGGCCCATCTATAATGATTTTTTCAAAAGGAAATGAATTTACAATAGATTATGAAATAAAAGAGGCCGCAAGAAAACATAATTTAGAGGGAAGTATAATTCTTACAAAACCTTCTAATCAGGGAATATTATTATCTAAATAAATTAAATCATGGTAAAAATAATTGTTCAGAAATATGGTGGCACTTCTTTATCAAATGAAGAAAAAATACTAAATGTTGCCAAAAAAATTAAAGAATCTTTATCTGAAATAGATAAATTAATTGTGGTAGTGTCAGCAATGGGTGATTCCACCGACGACTTAGTAAAATTAGGTTCCGAATTTTTAGATGATCAGTCTGATTTAGAGAATCTTAGAGACTTTGATCAGTTGCTATCCACCGGAGAAATAGTTAGTGCTTCTTTAATGAGTCTAGCATTAAGAAAAATAGGAGTTAAATCAACAAGTTTAAGTGGGTCTAAGGCAGGGATAAACACTAATTCACTACATGGATCTGCAAGGATATCTTCAATAAATACAGAACTAATTTTCGAACACTTTAAAAGCAAAGATGTTATCATTGTAGCTGGATTTCAGGGTGTTTCAGAATCAGGAGAGACAACTACATTAGGTAGGGGAGGATCCGATACTTCGGCGGTTGCACTAGCATCTGCGATAAAAGCAGTAAGGTGTGAAATATATACTGATGTTGATGGAATTTTTTCTGCAGACCCCAGAATTGTTCCGAATAGTAAATTAATTGAATATATATCTTATGAAGAGATGTTGGAAATGGCTTCGCTTGGGGCAAAAATGCATCCAAGGTCAATTGAAATAGCAGCTATAAACGAAGTTCCAATGGCTATAAAGCACTCAGAAAGAAAGACTGAAGGCACTATTTTGAGAAAAGAAAGTGAAAAAAATATGGAAATAAGAAATGCGGTTACTGGAATACCTACTTCAAAAGGAGTTAGTAAGATAACACTTAATAATATAAAAGATAAACCAGGCATAGCATCTTCTATCTTTGAGCCTTTAAGCTCTATGGGTATTAATGTAGATGTAATTGTTCAGACAGCTAGTTCAGAAGGAACAACAAATTTAAGTTTTACACTTGATGACAAAGATCTTAAGCTTTGCTTAAATGAATTAGTAAAAAGCGAAGTCACAAATAAAGAAAATATTCAAACACAAAGTAGTTTAGGAAAAGTCAGTATCGTCGGAACAGGAATTCAAAATCAGCCAGGATATGCTTCAAGGATGTTTAAGTCCTTATCTAATAAAAATATAAATATAGAGATGATTACTACTTCTGAGATTAGGATAACGTGCATAATTAAGGAATCAGATTTAGAGAAAGCTGCCCAATCGCTTCATGAAGAATTTATAGACTAGTAATCTCTTGATATAACCTAGGAAGTATTTCGGTTGAAGATCCTCTAAGAATTATCTCACATTCAGGCGATAGCTTTGTATCATTAATATTAATCTCAATTAGTTTAGCTCCATCAGATTTTGCTATCCAAGAAAGTCCAGCAGCAGGCCTAACTGTGGATGAGCTTCCTATTATAATTAACAAATCAGAATCTCTAATTGCATTCTTAGAATTCTTTAATATTAACTTGGGTATAGGTTCTCCAAACATAACTGAATCATACTTAATTACTCCTCCACAATCACTGCAAGGTAATGGTTTTTCAGAAATCGGAGGTGAGAATTGATATCTATTCTCGCAATCAACACACCTTAAATAATTTCTATTACCATGAATCTCAATAACATTTTTGCAGCCAGATTCAACATGAAGGCCATCAATATTTTGGGTAATAACATGATCTATTTTTCCTAATTTTTGAATGTTACAAATTGCATAGTGAGCATCATTTGGTTTTGCTCTTTCAATGGCTCTTCTCAATTCCATTACATATGGAGATCTTTGATGATTAATTTCTCTATCCCACCAAGAATCATCATTCTTTATAAATTCAGAAAATGCATTCATTTTAGGTTTACCAAATCTTGCCCACAACCCTTCTGTTCCTTGAAAAGTAGGAATACCACTATCAACAGAAATTCCGGCACCAGTCATTAAAACTATTTTTTTTGATGTAGAAATTAATTCTGCAGACTTAATAATGTTAGATTTAATTTTATCTAATTTTTGAGTCAACTATTTCTCCATTATTTACATAAAATATCTTGCCTCCAAATTTTGAATTTTTTACTAACAATTTCTCATCAGGGGCAGTTAAAAGAACTTGATCATAATTAGATATATATTCCATAACAGTACCTCTTCTAGTCTCATCTAGCTCTGAAAGAATATCGTCGAGTGCAATGATTGGTGAATTGCTAATATTATTTTTTAAAGCATTGGCTTCTCCTAATTTTAAGGCTAATGCAATCGTACGAATTTGACCTCTAGAAGAAAATTCTGAGGAAGGATGGCCATTTATGTTAATTTCAAAATCGTCTTTATGAGGACCATGCAATGTTGATCCTATAGAAATTTCTTTTTTTATACTCTCTAAAAATATTGCCTTTAATGAATCATTATTTAAATTATCTAAGTCATTATAAGATGGAGCAAAATCGATATCTAAATTTTCATTGCCAGATATGAAATTGGGGAAAATCTTTAAAGTTTCTTCTTTAATTTTGCCAAGTTTTTGTTTTCTACGCTTACTTATAATCAAGCCATCCTCAATTATTTTTTCTGTCCAAAACTCTAGTTCTAATTTTGAAGACTTCCCGATTTTTATATCCTTTAAGACCTTATTTCTACTCTGCAAAACCTTGTTATATCTCTGTAATGCTTTTAGGTAAGAAAAATCTTGTTGAGAAATATGAATATCTAAAAATCTTCTTCTTGCAATTGGGCTACCTGATATGATGTTTAGGTCTTTTGCTTCAAATAAAACTACATTTAACTTTCCAATAAAATCCAAAGAACTTACATTAGAGCTGTTGAATGAATAAGTTTTGGATACTCTTTTTGATTCAGGATCTACTTCAATATTTATCATAAGATCTGATGCACTATTGTGATAGTGAGCAATTCCTTTCAAATAAGAAGAGGGGGATTCAGAATCCTGATTTACTAAATTAATTCCCTTTGATGTTCTATATGATTTGCCTATTGAAAGAGCATATACAGCTTCAAGTAAATTGCTTTTCCCGTGACCATTTCTTCCAATAAAATAATTTGAGCCTTTTTCAAGATCTAAATTAACATAATTAAAATTTCGAAAATTATTTATCTGAAGTTTAGAAATATAAATATTAACCTCAACTTAATTTATCTAAAGATTTTGCATTTTCTTTGTACCAACCAATTGTCTTAGTTAATCCAGATTCAAGATCTTCTAAAGGATCCCAATTAATTAATTTCTTAGAATTTGTTATATCAGCTGAAGTTCTATTTACATCCATTTTATTCTGAGGCTTGAAAATAATTTTTGCTTTTTTTTCTAATTTATCTTCAATTATTCTCACAGCACTAATTAATTTTTCTGGGCTTGATTTACCTAAATTAATTAAATTAAATCCTTTTAATTTTGAGCTAGCATATGTTCCTCTGCATATATCAGAAACATAAGTAAAATCTCTCTCTTGGCTACCGTCTCCATATATTGTAATAGGCTTATCTTGATAAATTAAGTTAATAAATTTCAATATACTCATATCAGGCCTTCCGGCTGCTCCATATACCGTAAAATACCTCAATACAGAAATATTTAATTTATATAAATTAGAAAATAATTCACATAATTTTTCTGCATTTAACTTTGAGCTAGCATATGGCGAAATTGTATTTAGAGAATCACTCTCCTTAGAAAAATATTCTGCAGAAATATCACCATATACACTAGAGGTTGAAGAAAATACCAAGGAATTAGCTTCGATTGATTTGAGTAATTGAAGCATATTAAAAGTGCCTCTTAAATTAACATTATAATATTTATCAGGATTCTCAATGGATTTCCTCACTCCAGCAAGGCCAGCCAAGTGGAATATGCTTTCAATATGGCCAATTTTATTTAATTCATTAGAAACAGATTCAACTTGATATTTATCCGAAATATCTACTATAAGAGTTTTAACTCCAATTTTTTCCGATTCTTTATATCTCCACCCTCTTAATGGGTCAGAATTATTATCAATATCTATTCCAATAACCCTGTGTCCACTATCGATTAGATATTTAGAAAGATTGAAGCCAACAAACCCCAAAGAACCTGTAATTGCATATATACTTTTATTCATAACTTATTCATTTTATTCATGAGTCATAAGAAATGCTAAAAATAATGAAATTAAAAAATAAATTAATTTCCTTTGATCTATGGGAAACATTAATTACAGATCGACCAAATGGAAAGAAAATGAATTCAAGATCGACTGAGAGAATAAATAATTTATATTCATATTTAAATAATAAAGGGCTCAATCTAACTCATAATCAGATTAAAAAAGGTTTAAGTATGCTAAGCGAGAGATGCACTCAAGACCATAATAGAGGAAAAGATATTAATTTCAATAAGAGGATAGGAAAATTATTAGAAATACTTGAAATAGAACAAAATGATCTGATAATGAAAGAGGTTGGGGATATTCTTGATAACTGCTTTTTAAAATATCCCCCTAAAATATTCCCTAAATCAATCGAGTTATTAAAATCATTATCTAAAGAACATAAATTATGCCTTACCTCTAATACAGGAATAACATCGCCAGAAACATATTACAAATACCTTGAAATAATCGGAATAAAAAAACTATTCGATAAAATATACCTATCAAATGAAATAGAGATCGCTAAACCCTCAATTAAAATTTTTAAATTAATTATAAATGACTTTAGTTCAAATCCTGAAAATATAATTCACATTGGGGATAACATTTACACAGATATATTTGGAGCAAAGAAAGCTGGATTCAAAGCTATTTATATAAATAAACGCAAAAGTGTAGGTAATGATTTAGCATTTAATCCTGACCACACGGTAACAGATATATCTGAATTACTTTGACTGAAAAGAGAGATTTTTAAACAAGACATAAACTATAACGTTTAATAAAAAAGAAGATAATAATATCAAAACTGCTACATCTCTAAAAAAATCTTCTGGGTACATCATTAATAAATAATCTTTATTAGGGTTAAGAATCCATAGATCATTATTGAAAGCTATTTTATGGAAAATAATAAATAATTCCTGAAAAAATAATAAAAAGGAAGTTCCTAATAATATAAGAATAGATGAAAAAAGTATTAATGAATGAAAAATTAATTTATATAGATTAACCCCAAGATATGAAGTCAGCAAAAAAGTTAGTATACAGAAAATGATAGATAATATTTTACTTAAATCAAATATAAAGCTCATTACAGATTTTACATCTTTCATATGCAAAATCTCCTTGTCAGAATAAATATCAACATCTAATAATTCTTTTTCATCAAAAAAATATGTCCTAATATTAAGATTTATTTCCTTAATTTTTTCTAATGGTAACGATGTCCTGCTTTCAATTGAATATGTAGAAATATTGTAATCATAAATAAGGCTAGATCTAACTATAAAATTCAGACACCCACTTATAATTATTAAAATAAACAAAAGAGAAGTTATTATGGTAAGTGTTAATCTAAATAGCGAAAATAAATTCATAAAATAACAATAACTCAAATTATGAAATCAACAAACATTCAGATTGAAAAAAACTTTATTGATCTAATAAATACTGTAGGAAAATTAAGATCAGATCAAGGGTGCCCTTGGGATCTTGAGCAAACTTCTGAATCATTGTCACAATATATACTTCAAGAAACTTATGAAGTCCTAGAATGTATAGATAATAATGACCCAGAATCTTTAAAAGGTGAGTTAGGAGACCTGCTATTTCAGATACTGATACAAAGTTTAATCAGAGATGAAAAAAACGAATTTAATATATCTGATGTGATCGAATCTATTAACAGTAAATTAATTAAAAGGCATCCTCATGTTTTTAAAGATAAAAATAATAATATTGACTCAGAAAAAGTTATAAAAAATTGGGGTAAGATGAAAAAACAGGAAAGTAAAAATGATAAATCGTACATAGAAAATATAACTAATACGCTTCCATCTCTTTCATTTGCATATGAACTATATAGAAAATCTTTAGATATAGATGTTGAGTTAGGAAATACAAAAAAATATGATAATTTTTCCAGTGAACAAATTATTAATACTCTATTTGAGTTAACTTCTGCAGCCTCCAAAAAAAATATAGACTTAGAAAATGAATTCAGGAAATACATCAAAGCCAAACAATTAGATATAATCAAAAAATATGAATGAACAATCTCTAGGAAAACTGAATCATATATTCCCTGAAAAAACAGGAATAAATAAAAAAGGTAATTTAGAAATCAGCGGATTTGATATATCTGAATTAACATCAGAATACGGATCTCCTTTATATATTTATGACGAAAGAACGATTAGAAGTAGCGCAAGATCTTTCTTAAATGAATTTAAATCTAGGTATGAAAAAATGCATGTTTCATATTCTTCTAAAGCCTTTACTAATCCTGCATTAGTGAAGATATTAAATGAAGAAAATCTAGGTATAGATGTTGTTTCTGGTGGTGAATTAGAAGTTTTAATTAGATCTGAATTTCCTATGGAAAAGACTAATTTCCATGGAAATAACAAGAGTGAATATGAACTGAATAAAGCTGTAAATAATAATATAGGATTAATAACGATTGATAGTTTCTATGAATTAGACATTCTAGATGAAATTTGCAGGAAAAATAAAACTTCACAAAATATAACTCTTAGATTATCTCCTAGCGTAGATCCTCATACTCATGAATTAACTTCAACAGGCATACTTGATACTAAATTTGGATTCTCTATAGAAACTGGAGCTGCAAAAGAAGCTTTAAATGTGGCGAGTTCAAAAAATAACCTAAACCTCAAAGGTATCCATTTTCACCTTGGTTCTCCAATATTCGAATTAAAACCATATTCTGAAGCAATTGATTATGTTTTTAAATTTATAGAAAAAAATTATCCAAAGAATAATAAATTAGAAATCTTTAATGTAGGAGGCGGATTTGCTGTTTCATATAATCAAGATGACCCGATTGTAAATATAAGTCAGTATGCAGACACAATATGTGCATCAGTAAATAATAACGTTTCAAATCTAGGAATAGATCCTCCAGAACTAGTAATAGAGCCAGGAAGGGCAATTGTTGCTAGATCAGGAGTGGCAATCTATACAGTTGGAGGTATAAAGAATATACCAAATCTTAGGACATATGTAAGTGTAGATGGAGGTATGGCTGACAATATTAGACCAGCTCTATATGGTTCAAAATACACTGCACTATCAGTAAATAAAGCAAGCATGGAACATGACAAGTTAGTAACTATAGCAGGAAAATATTGTGAAACGGGAGATAAATTAGTAGAAAATGTGCTTCTTCCTAGTCCTGAACCTAAAGACTTGATTGCAATCCCTGCCTCAGGTGCATACAACAGCTCCATGTCGAGCAATTACAACGTGAGTTTAAGGCCAGCAATACTGCTCATTTCTGAGGATAAAATAAAAATCATAAGGAGACGTGAAACTTATGACGATGTCCTTATTACAAGTGAAATTTAGCTGGAGGAAACAATCTTTTACTGGGAAACACTAGGTCAAAAAAGAATAACTGAAAGTCTATATAAAATTTACGAAGAAAATAATATTCCTAATTCACTAATTTTGTATGGTGAAAAAGGTATAGGCAAAATGTCTCTTGCTAAAGATTTTTCTAGGTTAATTAATTGCAAAAATGGCACAACTAATAATACTAACTTATGTGAATGTGCATCATGCGAAAAGATAAATAATATCTCACATCCAGATTTTACCGTCATAGAAAAATCTTCAATGTGCTCTAATAATTCCTGTTGCAAATCCCCTAATAATTCTGCAATAAAAAACTGTGTAATATCTGAAAATATTATAAGTAAATCAAAATTTAGCCCTTTTATGAGTAATTACAAAGTTGTTGTTGTCAATCAAGCAAACTATCTAACAAAAGTATCAGCAGAAAGCTTGCTAAAAACCTTGGAAGATATTAATAACAATTTTATAGTCATTTTTTTAATAGAAAACCTTTATGATCTCCCTGCAACTATTATTTCAAGGTGCCAAACTTGGAAGTTAGACAAAATATCTGAAAAAGAAATTTCAGAGATATTATTAGGGAATCATCCAGAAAGGCAAGAAGAAATTTTAGAGATAATGTCTTTTGGATCACCGACATTAGGCGAGGCCTCTGACATGCTAAATGATTCAATTTTCTTCGAAGAAAGGCAAGAAGGCCTTAGAAGAATAGTAAAAATTATAAACTCACCTATGTCTGATAAGTTAAATTATTCAAAAGAACTAACCCTGCTTTACAGAAAAGACAAGGAAAGAGTCCTATATGAATTAAAAATATGGAAAAATTTATTCAGAAAAATATTAAGAATGGGCGATGCCAATGAAGATCTAAAAACTATATCCATTATGAAGCCAATAAAAAAGGTAAATAAATTAAGAATTAAGAAAAATATCCAAAATATATTAAAAACAGAAGATAATCTTAAATTTAATGCTATGCCTTCTTTAGTTTTTGATAATTTCATAATTAACTTAGAGGTATAAATGATAATCACAATTGATGGAGCGGCAGGAACAGGAAAAACGACGGTAGGGATTTTAACAGCCAATAGATTAAATTTCAGCTTCCTTGACACTGGAAAAATATACAGAGCTTTTACTTTAAAATTAATAAAAAATTCTGTGCAACTAAAGGAAGAAGAAATAATTAAAAATCTTGATAAAACAGAAATTCATTACTCATATGACAACCAAAAAGAGTTTATTTTTTTAGATAAAGTTGATGTGACAACTGAAATTCTATCTAAAGAAGTAGAAAAAAGTGTCTCTCTGGTTTCAAAAATTCCTGAAGTAAGAAATAAAATGACTGCACTTCAAAGATCTATAGTAAATAATAAGAATTTTGTTGTAGCAGGAAGAGATATTGGGACTGTGGTGCTACCTGACGCAGAAGTTAAAATATTTTTGATTGCTTCTATTGAGGAAAGAGCAAAAAGGAGGTTTACTGAAAGAAAAGATCAGAGTTATTTGGACATACTAGAATCTATGAAAAACAGAGATATTATCGATTCCACTAGGAAAATCGCCCCTTTGAAAGTTCCAGAAAATTCATTAATTATTGACACGGAAGGTATAGATATCATAGAAGTAAGTAATAAAATTATCAAAGAAACAGATAATGAACATTCTATATAATATATCTTGCATAACTCTTAAATTAAATTTAAAAATATGGACTAAATATAAAGTTATTAACCATGACCTTGTTCCGAAAAAAGGAAATCTACTTATAATCTCTAATCACCAATCAAATATAGACGCGGGCTTATTAGGAGCCTCAATAAACAGAAGGTTAAAATTTCCTGCAAAAATAGAACTATTTAAAAATCCTTTAATGAACTTTTTTTTAAGAAGTTATGGAGCATTCCCTATTAAAAGAGGGGTAGCTGACATCAATTCATTTAAGAGAATGAAAGAGACTCTAAGTACACTTAATGGAGCCATATCTTTATTTCCAGAAGGAACTAGAAGTAATGGAGAATTATTAAATGGGAAGCCTGGAGCTGCAAAATTAGCTTACAACCTAGACCCTATGATTCTACCAGTAGGAATTACAGGAACTGCTCATTTAAAAGGTCTATTTAGAGTATTTAACCCTAGCGGTAGCATAACTGTTACAATAGGGAGGCCTTTCAAGATAAATAAAACATCAGGATTAACAAGTGAAAAAGGATTCTTTAAAGATTTAACAGGTGAGATGATGTTAAGAATATCTGAATTATTACCTCAAGAAAAAAGAGGGGTATATAAAGATGCTTCTACTAAAGATTATCTTTTAACTGAAGATTGTTAGAAATATGTGCGGAATAGTTGGATATATAGGAAAAGAAAGTGCCTCAAAAATATTAATTGATCTTACAAGATCTTTAGAATATAGAGGTTATGATAGTGCAGGCATAGCTATATATGACAAAAAGGAAGACAAATTTTTAATTAAAAAAACTACAGGTACTGTAGATAAGATAAAAGAAGAAGTTCTTAATGAAATAGATGGCACTACAGGCATATCTCATACTAGATGGGCTACACATGGAAAAATTAATAATAAAAATGCACATCCTCAAATAAGCTCAAATAATAAAATACTAATCGTCCATAATGGAATAGTTGAAAATTACCAAGAAATTAAAAATGATTTAGTTAAAAATGGTTATGGTTTTACCTCAGAAACTGACTCTGAAATTATAGCAAATTTAATAGAATTTAATCTAGAAAAATTAAATCTTAAAGATGCATTAAGTAAAACTATTGACTCTATAACAGGATCTTCTTCTATAGTAGGAATGAACAGAGACAATCCAAATGATATTTTTTTGATTAAGAAAGGAAATTCAGGAGGATTAGTGATCAGTGAAAATACGTCTGGCGAAAAAATAATATGCAGTGATCCGACCATAATAACTGAATTCAGCACATCTTATAGGTATTTAGTAAATGATGAGGTAGCAATAATTTCAAAAGATAAAAATGATTTCATTAGGGAAAAGAAAGAGCCAAACAAAAGAGTTGTAGATATAAAAACAAATACTATCTTAGAGGATGACAAGACTTACCAATACAAGATGGAAGAAGAAATCTTTTATCAAAAAAAATCGATAAAAAGAATAATTGATAATAAAAATGATTTGATATTAAAAAATTTAGACGAATCTAATATAGAATTTAAAAATATTAAAAGAGTTCTTGTTATAGGAATGGGAAGTTCATTTAATGCTGGATTACTAGGGTCATATTACTTTGAATCTATTTCTTCTCTAAAGAGCGAAACTATTAATGCATCCGAATTCATAGATTCCAAAAGAATAATAGACCACAATGATTTAGTAATTGGCGTAACACAATCTGGCGAAACTGCTGAGACTATAAAAGCTTTGGAATATGCAAAATCTATGGGAGCTAAAACTATCTCTGTAACAGAAAAGAATATATCTCAAGCATCAATAATTTCTGACGCTAATGTAAATATAGGTTGTGGTCCGGAGTATGCTGTGGCATCAACCAAAACATTTACTTCTACCGTACTTACTTTATATATAACTTCTATATATCTTTCTAAGAACACCAAAGATAAGAAAGAACTGGAAGATAATATATTAGGCCTTGATTCAAAAATAGAATCAATACTGCTAGATACTAAAAATACGAAAGAAATAGCTAAAATACTTTCATTAAAAGAACATATTTTATACCTAGGCAGAGGTATTATGTACCCAATTGCATTAGAAGGGGCTCTAAAAATGAAAGAGGTTTGCTACATTCATTCAGAAGGCTATGCGGCAGGAGAAATGAAACATGGAGTTAATGCTTTAATAGGGAATGATATGCCCTCTGTTGTGATTTCACCTCCAAATGAAACATACTCTAAAATGATAAGTACTATAAATGAAATACAAGCAAGAGACGGGGAAGTAATTGGGCTTATAGATAAAAATGATAAAAGTACAGTCAAGTTATTAAGCAATTACTTAACAATAGAAAGTCATAATTTTTACCTTGATCCAATATTATATGCTGTCCAACTTCAGCTTGTATCTTTATATTCATCATTACGGCTAAAAATTAATCCCGATAGACCAAGAAATCTGGCAAAAACAGTTACAGTAGAATAATAATGTGAAGCATTTATTAAAATATTTTATCATTTGTTTAGTATTAGTAGGATTTATTTCAATCGGGTATTTCGTATACTTAAGATTAAATGAAGATAGTTTAAAAAAAGAAACCATGATAATAGATAATCTAACTCCTGAAAAAAACCAAGAATGGATATTCTTTACCGACAGAGTAATGGGTGGAATTTCTTCTGGAAAATTAGAGGTTGGCTCAGAAAATGGTTCAAAATTTTATCGTATGACGGGAGATGTAAGTACAGCAAACAATGGAGGTTTCATTCAATTTAGAGCAGATTTATCCAAACTGTCAGATACTGAGAAAATTTTTAATGGAATCAAGATAAAGGTAAGAGGCAATGATGAAAATTATAATATTCATATAAGAACTAATCTTACTGTACTTCCATGGCAATACTATTCATTAGAATTTTATGCTCCTAATAAATGGACAGAAATAGAATTGCCTTTCGATTTATTTAAAAGGTCAAATTTTTATCAACCTAAAAATTTTAAAAGTTCAGATATTAGAACTTTAGGAATAGTTGCATACGGCAGAGATTATATTGCAGATTTAGATGTAGGGCTTATAGAATTTTATTAGAGGAACAATTGAAAAAAGAATCAAGAGAAAAAATATCAGCCCATCAAAAAGACTTAGAGTCATTGCTATCCCCTCATGCAATAACATCCAAAAATACAAAAGGAAGGATAAAAGCTGAAAAAGCTGAAAATGACATTAGAAATATCTTCCAAATTGATAGAGACAGAATTATACATACTAATTCATTCAGAAGGTTAAAACATAAAAGCCAAGTATTTATAGCACCTCTAGGTGATCACTTTGTAACCAGGCTTACCCATACAATTGAAGTGGCCCAAATAAGTAGAACTATAAGCAGGGCTTTAAGATTAAATGAAGATCTTACTGAAGCTATTGCTCTAGGCCATGATTTAGGCCATTCTCCTTTTGGTCATGTAGGAGAAACAGCATTAAACAAAATCTCATCTGATGGTTTTCATCATAGTAAGCAAAGCGTGAGGATAATAGAGAAATTAGAAAAGGATGGAAAAGGTTTAAATTTAAATTATGAAGTTATTGATGGAATTAAGAGGCACTCAAAACCACAAGGAAAATTTTTTACTAAAGAATTCATAAAGGGCCTTTCTCTGGAAGGCCAAATAGTGAGAATATCTGATTTCATTGCTTATGTGACCAGTGACATAAATGACGCCACAAGAGCTGGGCTTTTAGATTTAAAAGACTTCCCAAAAAATATACTTGAAGCAATTGGGGGAAAGCATTCAGGTAGAGTGAATACTCTTGTAACAAATATAATCGACAATTCATCTGATTGCATGGAAGATAAAGGTGATCCGTGGATAAGGATGTCAGAAGAATTAATTGAAATAGTTACTGAGTTAAGAAATTATATGTTTGAAAATATTTACTTGCCAGTTTCTAATTCTTCAGCTGCTATAAGCTCAATGAGAATAATAGAAATTCTATTTGATTACTTAATGAATAATTCTGAACTCATCCCAGACTATCTATTAGAAGTAACAGAAGGAAATTTAGAAAAATCTGTAATAGATTACATCACAGGAATGACAGATGATTTCGCACTTAGGTTTGCAGAGACACTAGATCCATCCCTTGCGTCAGACGTGTTTGAAGGAAGGCTCTAGATTCTATATTATTAACCTATGACCGTATCAAATAACAATCAACATGATGTTGTTGATTTAATTAAATCTCAATTAAGTATTACTGACGTAGTCTCAAAATATGTTGATTTAAAAGGCAATTCAAGATTAATGAAGGGCTTATGTCCTTTCTATCCAGAAAATACACCTTCTTTTGTTATATATCCAGAGAGTCAAATTTTTAAATGCTATTGTGGTTCATGTGCAGGAACTTCTGGAGGAGACATCTTCTCTTTTATTATGAGGATAGAAAATATTAACTTCGTAGAAGCATTAAATATGTGCGCGGAGTTAGCAGGGGTTAAATTAAATAACTACAAACCTAAAAAAACTAAAGCTATAAAAAAAGATTTAAATCATGCTCTTGAATCAGCAGCAGATTTCTTCAAAAACTCCCTAAATAGCAGATACGGATTGCCGGCGTCCAATTATCTTAATGATAGAGGGTTTTCAGAAGAACAGATTAAAGAATTTAATTTTGGGTTGAGCCCAACAGGACTATCTACATTAGTTGATCACCTAAAAAAGGTAGGCGTAAAAAGCACATCGGCAGTTGAATCCGGGCTTGTACAAAAATGGGCAGATAATACCTGGCATGATTTTTTTGTGGATAGATTAACCATAGAAATAAGAGATGAAGACAACAATCTTGTAGGATTTGGAGGGAGGTCTCTTGGTAATAAAACCCCAAAATATATAAATACTCCTCAGACAGAACTTTTTAATAAATCTGAACTTCTTTTTGGCTTGAATTTAGCAAAGGAGGATATATTAAAGAGTGAGGAATGTGTAATTGTAGAAGGGTATATGGATGTCTTTGCTGCTCACTCTGAAGGGTTTAATAATGTTGTTGCATGCATGGGCACATCATTAACATTTGACCAATTAAATAAGGCTAAAAAATACGCTAATAAGATAATCCTATGCCTAGATTCAGATCTTGCAGGAAGAAGGGCTTCAGTTAATAATCTTATAAAATTGATAAATTCAAATAACAATTTATCTCATATACATAAATCTATATTTATTGCCTCAATAGATTCTGAAAAGGATCCTGATGACCTTATAAGGCAAGATCCTTCAGAATGGAAGAAAGTAATATCTGATGCGATACCTTTATATAAACATTTAATTAATAACCTAGATCTTGTTTTTGATTTGACAGATGAGATGCAAATAAATGACGCAGCAAATGTTGTATACAAACTTGTGTTTCAAAATACAGATAGTCATTCTCAAGATCAAACTTTAGGTCTTTTAGCAACTAAATTGAAAATTGAAAGAGAAAAACTACCTTCTCCAAAGATTTTAAATAGCAAGTTATCACCTAGACCAATAACAAATAGTATAAATAATAATCAGAATCCTATTGAAAAACATATAATTGCTTTAATTGTGCAGAATAAACTTCTCAAAAATTACATTAAGGAGCAATCAAATGAACTATTTCATGATCCTAAATTAAGGGCAATTTTTGATATTCTGAAATCAGATGATGATGTTGAATCTATAACCGATGATATATTAAATGAGATAATAATAGACTTAAAGGCCTTTTCTTTGCCTAAAACTAATGAGAAAGATTTGATTACTGAACTAAATGATTGTATAAACAGATTGTATAATCATCATTTGAAGAGGAAAAAAATCGAGCAACAAAAAGCTATTGAGTTAGGGCTTGAGTCTAATGCAGACACTATAGACAATGTTATAGAAGATAGCCTTAACACTAATAAACTATTAAAAGAGATTCAATCTAACCAAAACCAATGACACAAGAAGATCCAAATTCTATATCCGTATCATTTAATTCCGATAATGATGAAGAGGGCAATCAAGACGCCTCAAGAGTATTAAGAAAATTGCTTCCTGGAGCAACATCTGAATTCTCAGATTCCTGGGGTGAACCTTCCTCATCTCAAGTAAATGAAATTGAAGAGGACCCAACATGGGAAGTAAGCGTTAATGAAGCAGATATTACAGATGACCCTGTAAGAATGTATCTGAGAGAAATAGGGAAGGTTAATTTATTAAATGCCCAAGGCGAAAAAGATTTAGCAAAACAGGTGGAAAATGGAAAAATAATAAAAAGGTTTCTTAGAGAGAATGCTGACCAAGAAAATCCAAATATTTTTATGTTAAAAAATTTCATAAGGCATATTGGATCCAACACAGATTTAATGAAAGAATTAAAACAAAAAATAGAAACTGAAGTAACTGAAGATCTTACTGTAAAAGATATTCTTACAGGAAAAGCTGACGATTTTCTTAACAGTTCAACTAAATCAGAAGATCAAGAGCAAATGATAAGGGAAATGAGCGATTCATTAAATATATCAGAAGAAGAAATACACACGAACATTTCGGATCTTTCTGCAGCTACTCAAATATTTCCTGACTGGCTTTTTGAACATATGTTTGAAGATGATGATGATATAAAAATATTAAAGAAAAAAACTAAGAAGAAGAAAATATCCCTAGGTAATTTCACCGATGACGATTTAGAAGGATTATTAAAAAATCATATATCTAAACTAGAATACAATGCTAAACAATGTAGTGAGCACTTAGTACAAGCAAACTTAAGATTGGTTGTGAGCGTAGCAAAAAAATACATAGGAAGAGGGATGTCTTTACTTGATTTAGTTCAAGAAGGAAATATTGGATTAATCAGGGCAGTAGAAAAATTTGAATTTAGAAAAGGTTATAAATTTAGTACATATGCAACATGGTGGATTAGGCAAGCAATAACACGAGCAATTGCTGATCAAGCAAGAACTATCAGGATACCCGTACATATGGTAGAAACAATAAATAAATTATTAAGAGTGAGTAGAAAATTAGTACAAGAATATGGAAGAGAACCAACTACTAAAGAAATTGGTCAAGAAATGGACCTGCCTCCATCAAAAGTTAGAGAGATACTAAAAATTTCTCAAGAACCTGTTTCTCTAGAAACACCAATTGGCGAAGAAGATGATTCTCATCTAGCTGACTTTATAAAAGATGAAAAATCATTATCACCAGTTGAAGCTGCATCCAATAATTTACTTAAATCTCATGTAGGAATGGTACTAGAAAGCCTAAATCACAGAGAGCAAAGAGTTCTTCAATTAAGATTTGGTCTTGAAGATGGAAGAAGTAGGACGCTTGAAGAAGTCGGCAGGGAATTTGGAGTTACAAGAGAAAGAATAAGGCAAATAGAAGCAAAAGCGCTTAGAAAGCTTAGACATCCTACAAGGTCTAAAAAACTAAAAGATTTTATTGATCAAAGTTATTAAGTAATTAGTTAATAATTAATTATAAATAATTTACCAATTAATTTTTTACTGTTACCATCACAATACTTAATAAAAATTAATCTTTTAATATGGATATAGCTTTACTTAGAGATATTTTAATAATAATCGGGATAATTTCTGGTTTTATACTATTGCTAACTGGAATAATTCTAATATTGATAATTTTTATAAGAGTAAAAAGGATCATTAGGTACATTGAGGGTTCAATAAGTGAAATTGATTCTTTAAGAAATAAGATAAAAGAAGCTGTGCCAAAACCTTTATCAGATATTATTAATGGAGCCTTAACAATTAAAAAATTCACTAACTCATTAATAAAAAAGAATATAAGTAAGAAGAAAGTTAAAGCTAAAAAAGGAAAAAAATCAAAAAAAGGTAAGGAGAAAGATAATAATGAGTAATGATAATGACGGAGGATTCTCTAGTGGATTTATAATAGGAGGAATAATGGGACTAATTGGTGGTTTGATTTTTGCTCCTAGACCTGGAGATGAAACTAGAGCAATACTAACTGAAGCAAGCAATGATTGGAGAAATAAAGCAAAAGATCTCACTGATTTTGCAAAAGAAAGAATCATAGATGCAACTAATGAAGGAAAAAGAGTTGCTGAATCACTTAGAGAAGAACTAGAAGAAGATTAATTATTAAAGATCGGGTATGAACCTAAAATCTTTAAATTACACGTTTTTCTAATTATATCTAAACATAAAGAAAGCTTTTCATCTTTCACATTGCCCTCAACATCAATAAAAAAATAATAATTTCCTAGCCTCTCTTTAGTTGGCCTAGATTCTATCTTAGTCATATTTATCTTGCTTACTGAAAAAGGCCCTAAGGCAACATATAAAGATCCAGGGGCATCCTTATCAAAAGATATAACTAGTGATGTTTTATCATAATTGGTTACCTTTTCACTTGAATTATTACTAATTATTACAAATCTAGTGACATTATTTTTTACAGACTGAATATTTTCATCTAGAAGTATAACTTTCTCATTATCTTTCATCCAAGGAGGGCCAATAAATGCTCCTGGCATATTATATTGCTCTAAATCATTTATAGAATCAGCTGTGCTATTAGAAACTTTTAATTCAGCATCAGCATAATTATCATTTATATACTTATAGCATTGACCTAAGGCCTGAGGATGGCTAAAGATTACCTCGAACTTATTGTTATTGTATTTTTCTAGAGTGTATATTGAATGATTGATATTTAATTCAAGTTCACCAATAATACTAAAATTATTTTTTTCATCAGCTAGGAAATCTAATACTTCAACTATAGATCCTTGGATACTGTTTTCAAGGGGCACTATAACTAAATCGGAAGACTTATCAATTAAAGAGCCCAAAACTTCATTTATTGAATTAAATGGTATTTTATTCAATTTTGGAGAATATAAATCAGCTGCTCGAGAGCTATAAGTTCCCTTAGGGCCAAGATACCCAATATTTAGATTATTATCCATTATCTTTACCTTGAAAAAATCTTGTTATTGATTCTTCGTTCCTGTTTGAAGAAATAATTAATACAGTATCACCTTCCTCAATGTCTATATTTTCTGTAGATTGAAAAGGGTTACCTTTGTTATCTATCTTGCCTAAAATTATTGCTCTAAATGGGATTTTTAATTTAGATACGTCGTTACCAATAATGCTAGAGCCTGAAGGTATTTTTATTGACCATACTGATGTTCCTTTTGATTGAATATCCATTAATCTAATAGGTAAACTTACTCCGGCTGTGTTAAGTATCAATTCCGTTACTGATTTCTCTTTAAGTACCAACTCATTTATTCCATAAGCATTAAATAAGGGTAAATTTTCTCTCCTATTCACAACGGATACTACTTCTGACAGTTCATATTTTAATTTTACAATTTCACAAGAAATTAAATTAGATGAATCGCTATCTGTCATAGCAACAAATATGGTCTGAGAATTTTCTCTATTTATCCCAATAAATTCTAGAAATTCAGGAGATATGCAGTTACCTAAATATGCGATTACGGTTTCAGATTTATAGTTTAAATTACTAACCAATTCTCTATCTGAATCAATAAATACTACATCATCTAATCCATGACTTAACAATTCTTCATACAGGATTTGAGACTCACTATTAATTCCATTAATTATAATATTTTTTTTCATTCGGATTTCTCTACATATTTAATAATCTTATCTAATTTCAAATTATTAGAATCCAATATTATAAAGCCCAGATTTTCAAATATATTTGAAATAGATACATCATTTAAGAGTATAAATATATTACTAGACAGATTAATATTACATTTTTGAGCAACAAATAGACTTTCTATGTCCTGCTGAGTATCAATTATTACAATGTCTGAACCTTCTAATCCTGCCTTTACCAAAACATCCATTTCTTTAATGTCACCATAATGAAAAACTACCTTTTCATTATTAGATAAATTCAAATGATAGGATTCAGAATATTCATAATCTAAAAATATTAAACCATCAATATTATCAATTAATGACTCACTTATTTTCTTTAGATTAAAACTAGACCCTATAATTAATGCTTTCATTTATCCTTTATCTTTCCAAAACATAACTGAAGAATTCAAATCATTCATCACTTTATTTACAATGAAGTTCTCATTAAATTTATTAGCTATTCTATTAGATTTTATTATTCTCTCTGGCATAATCACCAAATCTACTGAGTACTCAAAAGCTTTTTCAATAATGCCAAAATTTAAATCTCTAACTTTAAATAATCCTCCAACCATTCTAGATTTAGAAATTTTTCTTAGGTTCATTTCTTTCTCAAAACTTTTTAGCACTTGTTCTGCTGAATCAAAATCATCTTTAAAATATTCATCCTCACTGTCAATTGGATATTTCAATGGAATTTCAATAAAAAATGCATAAAAAATTTCTACTCCTTTAGGCTTAATCAGTGACTTAATGTCGTCTAGCATATGTTTATTATTCGCATCTATTTTATCTAATATTAATAAAATTTTATCCATAATAATTAATTCTCTGATTTAATATTTGCAGGACCAACAATATCTGAAATTTTTTCATCAGGACCTGCAATTATAAGTGTATCGCCTGAAGTAAGTGTTTGATTTTCATCAGGATTTAAAATTATATCCTCTCCTCTCTGTATAGCTATTAACGCAACTCCATACCGATCTCTTAAATTATTAAAATTACTATTTCTTAAAGTCTGGCTTATAAATCTTGTTGGGACTTTTATTTTACTGATTCCATAAGTTGAAGTTAATTCCATATACTGTTCAATTCCAGGAAGAAATAGGTCATGGGCTAGCATTCTTCCCATGTCAGATTCTGGGAAAACTATCTTATCTACATCAATCCTATCAAGCGTTTCACCTTGTAGTTTTGTAACAGCTCTTGCAACTATTACGCCAATTTTTAAAGATTTAAGCAAAACGCTTACCATAATACTTGCTTCCGTGTTTGATCCAATTGCAACTACAGCATATTCAAATTTTTCTATACCTAATTCTTTTAAGCTTGATTCATCTGTAGCGTCGGCAGCAACTGCATAGGTTACTTGGCCGGCAAGTTCTTGAACCTTAACCGGGTCAACGTCAATTGCTAAGACATCATGCCCCATTTGGTACAAAGTGGTAGCCACGGTAGTACCAAACCTACCTAAACCTATCACAGCTACTTGAGTTATTTTCAATTAATCTCCCTTTTTATCCTATTCTAACCTTCTCTTGTAAAAATCTATACTCAACGGGCTTTTGTGATCCAGCCAACAACAATGCTAATGTCATGGGACCCAATCTTCCAATAAACATTGTAAATGAGAATAAAATCTTTGTAATATCACTAATTTCTTGACTGATTCCTGTAGACATTCCATTAGTACCAAAAGCTGAAATGGCATCAAATACCAGATGTACAAAATAATGATTCTTTTCTGTATAAGAATATTCAATAAATAATGTGACCAAAACCGTAATACCGATTATAAAAATACTCAAAATCAATATAACCATAGCTCTTACGCCGATATCATAAGGAATTTCTCTCCCAAAGAATGAAATATTATTATTCCCTCTTATATGACTAAATATCATTAATATTGCCAACACAAAAGTAGTAATTTTTATACCTCCAGCGGTTGAAGCAGGTCCTCCTCCAATAAATAATAAAAATGCGCATACCAAATTTGTATAATCATATGATTGAGACATATCAAACGAATTAAAACCAGCTGTCCTAGTAGACATAGAAGTAAAAATACTATTTATAACCTTTTCACTTAGTGTCATAGAACCTAGAGTATTAGGATTAGAGAATTCAAACGAAAAAACTAAAATAGCTCCAATAATTGAAAGCACTAAAGAACCTACTAATATCATCTTAGTCTCTAAACTAAGCAACACTCTAAATCTTCTTAAGCCTCTACTACCTAATATTCTTCTATGATGAATTAGATCGTTCATAACAAAATATCCAATTCCTCCAAAAAAGAACATTAAAGCGGTGGCTAATAAAATAATATTATTAATTATTCCTCTAGAAAATGGCTCAAGATTATTACCAATATTAAAAATTGTGAACCCCGCATTATTAAAAGAAGAAATCGAATGAAATATTGCGTACCAAGCATTTTCTCTAATATTATCTAGTCCATAAGAATAAGAGAATAAAGTAAAAAATATGAAAATTCCTATTACCTGAAATGATAAAGAGGACAAAACAACTTTCCAAACCAAACTTCCAATAGAACCTAAGTTGTCTGCGCCTAAGCCTTCTCCAATCTGAACACTTCTCCTAAGCCCAAGAGCTTGACCTGCTGCCAATAAAAAAAATGCAGCTCCGGTCATAAATCCAATTCCTCCAATTACAATTAGGAAAGCTATAACAATCTGGCCAAACATAGTCCAAGTATTCCCAGTATTTACAACAATTAATCCAGTAACTGTAGATGCAGATGTTGCAGTGAATAAAGAGTCAATGAATGAAATAGGTTCATTATGAGCAAAGGGAAGGGATAGCAAGATTGCTCCCAATAAAATTAAAGCTAAAAATCCATAAACAACTATTAGAGGTGATGATGCGCCTCTCTCTGAGGCACTTCTAACTTCACTTTTTACAATAATAGGCTTTAAGTTATCATCTCTTGGCCTAATACTTGATGATTTTGATGATTTTGAAGGCATGACGATATTATATGATTTTCCTTGAATATTCGTAATTCTCTTATGATAAAATATAGCGGTGAATAATATAATTAAAAGTTTGCTCCAAATAAATTTACTGTTTTTATTATTTATTTCCTGTGCCTCAGATACAGGTGCAGAAGCATATACAGACACCTCAACAACTGAAACATACCTTCCAAGTTTAAGTGAAACTATTGAATATGTTTCTCCTTCTGTAGTAGCTATAAATATTTCAACGGTAGCATTAGATAGATTTTTTATCCCAAGAATAAGATCTGCTGATGGAAGTGGTGTGATAATTTCTAAAGATGGACACATTGTTACAAATGATCATGTGATTAAAGATGCAAGAGAAATCTCGGTTATTTTAAATGATGAATCAATATATCAAGCTAAAATTATTGGAAGGGTTCCTTATAGCGATATTGCTTTAATAAAAATTAATACTGAGCAAGAATTAACACCTATAGAATTTAGTAGCTCAAAAGAATTAAAGGTTGGTGATTGGGTTATTGCTTTAGGAAATGCTTTTGGATTGGCTGGAACTCCTACTGTTACAGCAGGAATCGTTAGCGCAAAAGAGAGAGTAATAGAAACTGAAGATGACAGAACATTAACAGATATGATTCAAACAGATGCAGCTATCAACAATGGGAATTCAGGAGGGCCTCTTGTTAACCTCTCAGGAAAATTGGTAGGGATAAATAGCACTATTATGAGAGGCGCAGAAGGAATAGGGTTTGCTATAAGCTCAGATCTTGTACTTAGGTACATTAATGACTTATTAGAATTTGGAGAAGTTCAAATCCCTAGAGATGGAATTGAGGGAAGGACTTTGGATCCTAATTTTATCAACACCTTGTGTGAAGTAGGGTATAATTTATGTGAGTTAGATGAAAATTTTAAAGGCGTCGCAATCTTAGAAATAGCTAAAGATAGCCCAGCATCTAAATCAGGATTATTACCGGGAGATATAATTATTTCAATAGAAAATAAGCCTGTTAGAAGCTATGGAGAATACATGAGTTGGACATACAATTTTAGGCCTGGAGATATTATTAGATTGAATATAATTAGGGGGCAAGAAGAAATAGAAATGTCCCTAGTATTAGATAAGGCGTCTGAATAGAGATTAATTTAATTTAATTATTTTGAAGCCAACCATAACTCCATTTAGCTTTTCTCTAAAATCAAACTCATCGCCTTCATCATCAAATATAACTTCTTTAGCTAAAATCTGATTTTTAACAAATTCTAAATTCTGATTTATAGAATCAATTAGGTCTTCATCTCCAAATATCTTGATTTTTATAAAATCAGAGACATCAAGTTCTTTTTCTCGCCTTGTAGTTTGAACAGCCCTAACCAAATCTCTTGCTATACCTTCTTTCTCTAGTTTTTCATCTATAACAAGATCTATTTTAACTATAAAATCAGTTCCTTCTATTGCCTGGGTGCTAGGATCATCATTAGTTATCGTTTCGATGTCATATTCTCCCTCTTTTAGTTCAAAATCTCCTATAACCACAACACCATTTTCTTCTTTCCATTTCCCATCTTTTGCTAATTGGATACATTCCTGAACTTTTTTACCAATTCGCGGACCAAGCAATCTAGGGTTTATCTTTAATTGAACAGAATTCTCATTGTTTTTTACATTCTCAATATTTATATTTTTTATATTTACTTCTTCTTTTATTAGCTCAAAATATTCCTCTATCCACCTACTCTTATCAGATTGAATTGTTAGTGAATTCAAAGGTTGCCTAACTCTTATTTTATTTATTTTTCTAATAGATAGTGATGTCGACACTACTTTCCTTATTACGTCCATTTCTTCTATCAATTGGTCGTTTGATTCTATTCCAGAAACATCTGGCCAATTTTCTAAATGAACTGACTTACCTTCATTTAAATTCATAAATAATTTTTCTGAAATAAGAGGAGATAATGGAGCAATTATTTTTAATAGAATATTTAGAACTGTATATAAAGTGTCATAAGCATCGGTTGCAGATGAAGTATCCGCTTTAGCCCAAAATCTATTACGAGATCTCCTTATATACCAATTATTCAATGTATCAATAAACTCAGAAACTATTGCGCATGCACCTGTTATATCATAATTATTTAAAAATTCTTTCACATCCAAAGAGGCTTCCTTCGATTTAGAAAGGATGTATTTGTCGATAGGCAAATTTGCCTTATTTATTGAATTAGGTTTGTATTTCTCTAAATTGCAATAGAGATTAAAAAAGTATACTGAATTCCATAGAGGAACTATTACTTGTCGGAGTGAAGAATCTATCCCAGAGCCAGTGCTATCCATCATTAAGTTCTGGCCTCTAAGTATTGGAGATGAAACCAAAAACCATCTAAGAGCATCTGCCCCAAAATTTTTCCAAACTTCTTCTGGTTCAGGATAATTATTTAATCTCTTGGATAATTTTAATCCTTTTTCATCAACAACTACACCATGTCCAATCGCATTTAAAAAGGGAGGTTTATCAAATAGAGCCGTTGATAATACCATTAGAGTATAAAACCAGCCTCTGGTCTGAGCTATATATTCAACAATGAAATCTGCAGGAAAATGGGATTCAAACCATTCTTTATTCTCAAAAGGATAATGAACTTGAGCAAATGGCATTGACCCAGACTCAAACCAGCAATCAAAGACTTCTTCAACTCTTCTCATAGTGCTTTTTCCAGTTGGATCGTCAGGATTCGGCCTAGTTAATTCATCAATATACGGACGATGTAAATTCTCTGGCCTAACTCCAAAATCTGACTCAATCTCATCTAGGCTCCCATAAACATCAATTCTCGGATAATTTGGGTCATCACTTTTCCATACAGGAATAGGAGTTCCCCAAAATCTGTTCCTACTTATAGACCAATCTCTCGCTCCAGCAAGCCAGTTACCAAATGCTCCGTCTTTTATATGATCAGGTATCCAATTAATTTTTTGATTATTGGAAACCATATTATCTCTAAATTTTGATACTTCTACATACCAAGAATTAAGAGTTTTATAAATTAAAGGTTCATCTGTTCGCCAACTATGAGGATAATTATGCTTATAATTTTCTTTCTTTAATAAATATCCATCCGCTTTCAATTTTTTAATAATTTTTGGATTAGCATCAAAAACAAGTTGCCCCGAATAGTCAGAAATTTCAGATGTAAATTGTCCTCTAGAATCAACAGGGCAAACAGTTTTTATATCATTATCTTCACAAATAGCTTGATCATCTTCCCCAAATCCAGGCGCCATATGAACTATTCCAGTTCCTTCTTCTGTATTTACAAATTCTGCAGAAAGCACTCTGAACGCATTAGGTTGTTTTTTAAAATAATTAAATACTGGACAATATTTTAGCCCCACTAAATCAGAGCCCTTTATTTTTTCTTGAACTTTATAATCAGACAGCTCTTCATCATATTTTGATAAAGCAAACTCTCCTATAATTAATTTCTCGGATCCATTACTAATAAGTAGATAATCTAGTTCGCTATTTACAGCAACTGCTAAATTGGAAGGTAATGTCCAAGGAGTAGTAGTCCATATCAAGATACTTGTACCTGAAAATTTTGTTTCTTCACCTAACTTAAACTTAACCGTAACTGCAGGATCTTCTCTCTCTCTATAAGAATTATCAAGTCTTGTCTCAAAATTTGATATAGGAGTCTCAGCTTTCCAGGAATACGGCATTACTCTATCTTTCTCATAAATCAAGCCTTTTTTCCATAATTCTTTGAAAGCCCATATTACTGACTCCATATATGAGATATCCATGGTTTTGTAATCATTTTTGAAATCTACCCATCTTGCCTGCCTATTTACTGACTTCTCCCATTCTTGGGTATATTTCATAACAGATTTCTGGCAATGATCATTAAAATTTTTTACACCGAACTTAATAATTTCTGCTCTTCCTGAGACTCCCAATTCTTTCTCTGACTCCATTTCTGCAGGAAGACCATGACAATCCCAACCAAATCTGCGATCAACCTTATTGCCGAGCATAGTCTGGAATCTAGGAATTATATCTTTCACAAAGCCAGTTAAAAGGTGTCCATAATGAGGTAATCCATTAGCGAAAGGAGGGCCATCATAAAAAACAAATTCTGAAGCTTGTCCTTTATTAAGAGTTTTATTAAAAGTCTCATCTTTGCCCCAAAAATTTAATATCTCTTTTTCGATTTCAGAAAAATTGGGCTTAGAGTTTAAATCAGGAAACTGCTTATTATTACTCATTTGCTTCCACCAGCTATAGAAGGAAGAAAATGTATTTCAGATACATTATCCAATTTATGAATTAACCCTAATCTTGTTGTTTTTCCATCAATTACTGCAGACATACCTGGTCTCAATTTCCCTTCATCAACTAAATAATCCTTAACGCCTGGATACATATCTTCTATGTGATCAATAAGGTTCCTTAAATTAGAACCATGAGCTTCTATCTCTGTAGGCACGTCAAGAGTTTCTCTTATCTTATAAGGAAGAAAGATTTTTATCATTAGAAAATTATTTTTTTCTTTTCAAAGCCTTTGTAATTCTAGAAGGCTTCATTGGAGTGCTAAGCAGCCTCAATCCTAAAGCATTATTAATCGCATTACCAATAGCTGGAACTGGCGGAACAATAGGAGGTTCTCCTACTCCTCTAACTCCATAAGGATGTTCCTCACTTGGAACTTCAACCATAATAGTATTTATCATTGGAAGATCCAGAGATGTAGGCATCCTATAGTCTAGATAGCTTGAATTAAGCATGATTCCATCATCACTCATAAAGTATTCCTCATTTAAAGCCCAACCTATTCCTTGAGCAGCTCCGCCTTGCATTTGACCTTCAACATAAGATGGATGAATTGCCTTCCCAACATCTTGAATAGCAGTATAATTTACAACATCGGTCTTACCTGTTTCTTCATCAATTTCTAAATCAGCAATATGCACTGCAAAACCACCGCCAGCTTCTTCTAAGTCAACTGATGCCGAGGAAACTATAGGCCCTCCAGGAGGATCATCAGCAATCTCCTTTAGAGTCATCTTTAGTTCTGAATCAGTTTTTGATCTTACTACTCCATCAGAATATTCGATTTGATCTTTGCTGATATCCCATTTCAAAGCAGACTTTTCAATAATCTGCTCTATTAATTTATGAGCAGCATTGTATGCAGCATATCCTGTAGCATAAGTTGTACGACTTCCTCCTGTCACATCAGTAATTCCTATACTGTCTGTATCTACAACTGAAGGTCTTACATCTTCAGCAGGAATTCCCAACACTTCTGCTGCTTGCATAGCAATAGAAGCTCTTGATCCTCCAATATCAGTTGAACCTTCAATAAGAGCTACCTTCCCATCTGGATTGAGCGAAAGGTTAACCGAAGACTTAAAGCCTATATTAAACCAATATCCACTTGCTATGCCTCTGCCTCTTTTTTTACCTGATTTAGGATTTGAGTCCAAATCAGATTTCCAATGATCAGACTCTTTTGCGGCCTCTAGGCATTCTTTTAATCCAATAGTTCTGTACTTCGGACCTAAGGCTGTTCTAGTGCCTTTTTCCGCAACATTCTTAAGTCTAAAATCAATCGGATCATAACCTTTAATATTGCAAATTTCATCAACAACAGTCTCAGTAGCAAATGCAACTTGAGGGGAAGCTGGCGCCCTATAAGGAGCGGAGCTAGGCTTATTTACTACAACATCATAAGCATCGATTTTCATTGATGGGACATCATAACAAGAAAATACACACTTAGCCGCCGCTTCAATGAAAGCTTCAGGGTAAGCTCCTGCTTCAAGTCTTATGTCAGCATAAGCTGCTAAAATTTTTCCTTCTGAATCAATTCCAATTTTTACTTTAACTTTACCTCCAGGCCCAGGCCCAGTTGCATCAAATACATCTGTCCTGCTCATCATTGTCTTTACCGGCCTTCTGGTTTTTTTGGATAAAACAGCTGAAATAGGCTCCAAATATATAGGAATCTTTCCACCAAAGCCTCCTCCTATTTCCATAGGAGTAACCTTAACTCTAGATACATCTAAATCTAATACTTTGGACACACTATCTCTTACAGCAAATGATCCTTGTGTGCTAGTCCAAACTTTAACTCTATCCTCTTCATCCCAAACTGCTGTTCCACTATGAGGCTCTATATATCCTTGGTGAACGGTCTGCATATCTACTTCTTTTTCTACGACTAAATCTGATTTCTTAAAGCCATCATCAATATTCCCATTTTCATGTCTTACATGGGCAGCTATATTGGTATTTTTAACTTTCTTTCCTAAATGATCACCAGAGTAATCTTCGTGCAATATAGAAGCATCCTTTGCCATCGCCTGATCTACATTAATTACAGGCTTTAATACTTCGTAATCCACTTTTATTTTTTTTACTGCTTCAAATGCTGTATTTTGATCTTTAGCGGCAACTCCTGCTACTACATGGCCTTTGTAAAGCACTTTATCAAAAGCCATTACATTTTCACTTAGATGTCTCTCAGATCCAGACTCTTCAGAGTTTCCTCTAACTACATCACCCAACCTTGGCAAATCTTTCGCAGTCATAACTGCAAAAACCCCATCCATATTTTCAGCTTCAGAAGTGTCTATAGACTTAATTTTTGCATGTGCATAAGGACTTCTGGCAACTGCTCCTATTAACATGCCTGGCAATTTAATATCTGCACCATACTGAGCCCTGCCAGTAACTTTGTCATAACCATCATGCCTAATAGGTCTTGTCCCAATTACTTTATAATTTTTATTTTCTGGAGTTGATACCATTTCTTGGCCCTTTCTTTATTTTGATTCTTTTGAAGCCTTAGTTACTGCTTTTACGATTTTGTCATAACCAGTACATCTGCATAAATTACCTGCTAGCCAGTGCCTTATCCTGTCTTCAGAGGGGTCAGGTTCGTTATCTAGTAGGGCTTTAGCTGAAACAAGGAACCCTGGAGTACAAATTCCACACTGTAAAGCAGCCTCTTCTAAGAATGCTTGCTGAAGCGGATGAAGCCCATCAGGATTTGCCATACCTTCAACTGTTTCTATATTTTTACCTTCTACTTCCACACCTAAAACAAGACAAGAATCCACAATTCTTCCGTCTAGGTTTACAGTACAAGCTCCGCAGTTCCCGTCATTGCATCCCTCTTTAGTTCCTGTTATCCCAACTACTTCTCGTAATGTCTCTAAAAGGCTCACATATGGATCAACAAGTATATCCATCTCCTCACCATTTATAGTTGTGTTCACTGCAACTTTTTTTACCTTATTTTCAGCCACTTTATCCTCCTACTCTTTCTAGTGCTTTTTCTATAGTTCTTCTAGTAAGAACTTCAATTAAATCTTTTCTATGCTCAACTGTTCCTCTCATATCAGCAATAGGACTAGCAATATCTTTAGCTTTTTCAGAAACTTTCTTTATATTTTCATCTGTTGGTTCTTTGCCAACTAATAATTCTGAGGCTTCTTTAGCAAATATTGGAGTTGGTCCTACAGCAGCTAATGCAACTCTGCAAGATGATACTTTTCCGTTACTCAATTCTATCGAAGAGGCAACTGCGGCAACTGCTATATCCATCTCATTTCTAGGAATAAATCTTTCATAAGAAGCAGAAAATTCACCTTTTTTTAGGGGGATCTTTAAAGAAACTAAAAATTCACCTTTCGTTAGTGCATTCTTGCCAGGCCCTGTGCACATATCTTCAACCGGAATTTCTCTTACTCCATTAGGTCCAGCAATTTCACAAATAACTTCATGGACAATTAAAGAGCAAATTGCATCAGCACTTGGAGAAGCATTGCATAAATTCCCTCCCAAACTGGCTCTGGATTGGATTTGAATGCCACCTATTAGAAAAGCTGAATCAACTATTCCAGGAAAAACTTCGCAAACTTTAGAATCTTCATACAACACATGACATGGAGTGGCTGCTCCAACAATCAAATGAGAATCAGTCCATTCTAGTTTAGTAAGTTGTGGAATCTTCTTTACATCAACGATGGCATCAAGTTCAAATTTTTCTCCTCGAGCTTGAACAAGGACATCAGTTCCACCCGCAAGACATCTAGCCTTATCTCCATACTTATTTAGTATTTCAATAGCTTCTTCAACTGTTTCTGGAGCATAATAATTAAATGGATGCATATGTGACCTCCGCTAATTTAGGTTTAAAGGACGCTTTATTTAAACTCTCCTAACCTAATTATCCACGTAAAAAAGATTTCAGCAAGAGTTTTGGCTTTATTTCTCTAAAAGAGACAGTAAATTATCACAGTTTCTCATAGAAGCATTAAGATCCATTCCCTGGCAAAGTAATATAAAATTCCCTTGAATTACATAATTTCTATATTTAGAATTTATACAATGGCCTCCAATACCAGCTCCACCACCTGCAACTCCCCCTTCTCCTTGGGACTCCCCAAAACAATGCCTTACATCTTTTAAGCCTTCTGTGAAAACAGCTTCGTCTTTGTCGAGTTTTATTTCTTCTTTAGTGCCTGCTCTTTCTCTAACCAAAGCCTCACCATTTAGTGCATCTTCATGAGAATCAAAAAATCTAATTTCATAATCTATCGGATCTTCAAATTTTCTGAACCCATAAAATACGCTTTTTGCATAAGTTAATTCTTCAACGGAATACTCCTTTAATTTCTTAAATTTAACTGGAGACCCAGTAAAATCATCAAGGCTGTAAATAACATCATTGGTTACAATTTTTCCAACTTCTATAGTACTGCTGTCATCACTACTTCCTTCAGATGAGCAACCTATGATTGATAAAAGTAATAAAATTATTGAAATCGTTATATATATATTTTTCATTTTTTACTTTCTCCTAGTTATTTAAGTCATTTTACATTTTTTTATTTTATTTATTCGGTCCAAAACGATTTTCTTCTTGGCTCCCTTCCTGCACCAGAAACATAAATATTGGGAAGCAATACCACAATGCAGTTGCAAATATACCAAATATATATGTAAGAATTAAGAAAATTTGAAAGATATCCATTTGGGATGAAGTTTGATTGCCAGGAGCAATTAAAGATAGTAAAAAAATTGACATATAAGCTATAAGGACAAAAGGTCCAAATCCAATAAGCCATAAAGCGCTCTTATTAACATCATGCAATCTCCTTACAGTAACAGCCAAAGAAGGTATTAAGAGTATTAATATATAAATAATAAAAAATATAACTAATGGTTTTGCTCTAAGAGACATGATTAACAAAATTAAAGATGTCAATTGCGTAAAAAACCAAAAACTCCAATACTCTTTTCTAGATGCTCTCCCTGAAAAATCAAAAGGTTTTTCTAATAAGACTACTCTTATTTGTTTAAAAAAATCATTCAACTTTAGTGCCTTGGATCAATGAAAGGAGGTCAACGCAATGTATCCTAGATTCAGTTTCATTCTCACCTTGACACAAAGCAATCATGTTACCAATAACAAAAAATTCATTATATTTTGGTGAAGAACAACTACCAACTGCATGATCTCCTGCGGCGCCAACTCCACCGCCACTAACTCCTCCTCCCGCGCCACCACATTGTCTAGCATCCTTTAACCCTTCTTTCCAAGTCGCTTCATCTTTTTTTAATTTAGCATCAGGACCAACTCTCTCTTTTGCTATACCTAGTCCAGGCGACATGGCTAAATCATGATTAGGATAAAACCTTATCTCATATTCTATTGCTTCCTTTGCGCCAGGCTTCTTATAAAATACAAAGTATGCGCTCTCTGCGTCTTGCAGGTCTTTCACTTTATAAGTTTTTCCTTTTTTTACACCTAAACTTTTCAAATCTTCTAGTGTGTAAATCTTTTCTGACTGATTAATTTGTGTAAAAGCTACATCAGAACTATCTTCGCCTCCACAAGCAAACAATCCTGTCATTAAAAGCAATAATATTGCCGTAATTGTAATTCTCATAAATATCCCCCAAAATACAATTTATAGACGTATTTTATCATTCAAAATTTATTTAATAAAAATGACAAATAAATCAAAAATAAAAATTGCAGCACAAGTTTCTCCGAATCCTTCAGAGGAAGATATTGCATTTATAAAAGAATTAGGGCTAGATTATGTGACATTATTTGCTGGAAGAGGAGAGGCAAGTTACGACTTTTTTATGAAACAAAGAGAAATTTTCGAGCCTCATAACTTAAAAATATATGGGTTTGGAAATTCAAGCATACATAATCATGATTCTTTAGTTCTAAACCTAAATGATAGAGAACAGGTGATAGAAGATTATAAAAATTATATTAAAGATTTAAGTAAAGCTGGAATTTTTTATTCTACTTATGCTCATATGGCTAGTGGAGTTTGGAGTACAGCAAAAGAACCAACACGAGGAGGTGCTCTTGGAAGAGCATTTAATGTAAATGCTGATACTTTTTACCTTAATGATAGAAAAGGACCAAGAACTATTTCAAAGGAGGAATTAACCCATTCAAGAGAGTATTCTGAAGAAGAATTATGGGAAAATTTCGAATATTATATAAAAGCCGTAAAACCAACTATAGAAGAGTCAGGGGTAAAAGTAGGAATTCATCCTGACGACCCTCCTGGACTAAAACTGGGTGGAGTTCCTAGATGTATATTTAGCACATTTAGTGGTTATCAAAGAGCTTTAGAAATTGCAGATAGCCCTAACATAGGAATTTGTCTATGTGCAGGAACTTGGCTTGAGGGCGGAGATACGACAGAAAAAAATGTAACTGAAATGGCAAAATATTTTGGAGATCAAAATAAATTATTCAAGATTCATTTTAGGAATGTTGATAAACCGCTTCCTCATTTTAAAGAAACCTTCTTAGACGATGGTTATATGGATATGTATAAGATTATAAAAGTACTAAAAGAAGTTGATTTTGATGGAATAATCATACCTGATCATAATCCAACAATGGGGTCACTTGCAGACCGAAACTCAACAGATCCTCATTGGCATCACAAAGAAGAAAAATATGGTGTGGCAAATAGAATTCCAACTGCATTTGCAATAGGGTATATGAAGGCTTTAGTTGAAAGAGTCGAAGAAGAATAAATATGACTGTCAATATAGACGAATTTATTAAGGATGGTACCAGTTCAAGAATCGGTCTTAATGAATGGTCCAAGTATAAAAAAGAATTACACGAAAATTTAACTAAATCAGTAATAATAACTAGTAAAAGTTGCAAAAAATATTTATCAGATATCAATTCAGAAAAGGTGTTAGAAATAAAGGAAGAGCCTACTTTTCAGTCGATAGATAAATTATTGGAAGCGATTTATCCAATATACAAGAAAGCAACCCAACAGAATGACGAAATTATCTTAATTGCCTTAGGAGGAGGAAGTGTTATAGACACTGCAAAAATCCTCTCTTTAATGTTAAGTAATAACATGAAAACTTCAATGGATACCTTAGAAAAATCTAGCAGTTCTAAATTAAATGAAAAAGTTAAAATAATTTGTGTACCTTCGACAGCTGGAACAGGGGCTGAAGTAACTCAATTTTCAACAATTTGGGATAAAGCAAAAGGGTTAAAATATTCAATAGTTTCTAACGAGTTAAATAGGATTATTATCTTAGATCCTGAGATATCTTTATCGCTACCAAATGAAATAATAATATCGACAAGTATAGATGCATTATGCCAAATATTAGAATCTACATGGAGCATAAAGGCAGATAAATTTTCTATCAAATCTGCGAAATTAGGTTACCAAATTTTAAAAAATAATATAGCCAAAACTATCGATAATACTAAAGATCAAGATTCAAGATTATCTATGTTGATCTCTAGTTACTTAAGTGGAATTTCTATATCTAAAGCCAACACTACCTTATGTCATTCAATTTCATACCCTCTAACTGCATTGTTAGGAATGCCCCATGGATTAGCGTGCGGATTAACTCTAATTGAGACCATAAGATTTAATGCTAAAGATAATGAAAAATTCTTAAAAAATACCTTAAAAGCAACCAATCATATTAGTTCAGAAGATTTGATTAACGAAGTTGAAGATTTATTTAAGAAAATAAATTTTGAAAAACAATTACAATTTTTTATCCCGCGCATAAAAGAAAATTTAAATAAAATTTTACCTTTAACTATTAACTCTTCAAGAGCAAATAATAATCCAATTAAAGCTGAAATAGAAGACATATGCCATATAATAGATAAATCTATAAATAGAATATAATTCCTAATTTAGACTAGCTTTGAATTTTTATCCTTTATATTTAAATGTGTGTATAATTTCTCTTAGGATTTTAACCAAAATATTATAGTTTTTATTTATATGACTTTTGAAGCAAAAAGGCTTCCTGGAGACAGGATTTCTTCCTTAAAAAAAATTTTAGAAGAAAAAGGTAGTGCTGTGGGATTAGAAGCTCACAGCGGACTTAGCGGAATAGTTGTAGAAAAGTCAGAATTTGATTTTGTATGGGAAAGCAGTCTTACTGATTCTGCAAGTAAAGGATTGCCAGATGCATCTATTGTTAGCAATGAAAGCAGGCTTCACACTATTGAGGAAATATTAAATGTAACAACGAAGCCAATGATAGTTGATGGAGATACTGGAGGCGACGAAGATAATTTTAGATTCCTAGTTAAAAGGTTAGAAAACCAAGGAGTTTCTGCGGTAATTGTTGAAGATAAAATATTTCCTAAGAGGAATAGTTTCGGAGGAACTGTTGGGGCAGGCATGGAAGACCCTGATACTTTTTCTAAAAAATTATCAGTTGGAATGAATACTAAATCTACTTCTGACTTTTTAATAATTGCGAGGCTCGAAAGTTTAATTGCAGGTTTAGGTATGGAAGAAACCATGTCTAGAGCTGAAAAGTATATTAATTCCGGTATAGATGGAATTATGATTCACTCAAAACTAAAAACTCCTGATGAAATAATCGAATTCATTCCAAAATATGAAGCGCTATGCTCAAAACTTGAGAGAAGGCCTTATTTAATAGCTGTACCAACTACTTATAATTCAATTTCTGATAAAGAATTGATAGGTCTTGGGGTAGATATAATAATACACGCAAATCATTTGAGCAGGGCATCATTCCAATCTATGCTTGATACAGCAAAATTGATTTCTGAATCTGGAAGAAGTCTAGAATCAGATGAAAATATAGCTTCTGTCAAAGAGCTTTTTTCTGCTGTTGGTTATGACAAAATACTTGAAAGAGATTCAGAAAAAACACCAAATATATCTGCAATAATAGCCTCTGCTGGAAATCAATCAGATGACGACAAGCCTCGATCACTTGTAAATATTTCCGGCAAACCTCTTGCATACCATCAAATCGAAACTTTAAAAAAAGTTGGCATAGAAAATATTGTTATAACTGTTAACGATTTGGATAAATTTGAAGATATTCAAAATTCGGGCGCCAAGATTATTGAATCTAATTTTCCAGAGGAAAAAAAATTACTCCATTCCATTATGTCAGCTGATAAATATTTAAATGATCATGCCCTAATAACATATGGAGATATATTATTTAATGAAAAAATTATTTCTAGTCTAATTTCTAGCAAAGAAGATATCGTCATTGCTGCAGATTCTTCTTATAGATATCACAAACATAATGTTGATAAGAAGTTAGAGTTAGTTTCATATTCTGAAAAAAAATCCTCAAGCAATAGACGCCAACTGAAAATGTCGGAATTACATCAAATTTCAAGACTTGGAAAAAATCTTGATATCGAATCTGCAGAAGCTGAATTTATTGGCATAGCTTATTTTTCACCAAAAGGAATAAAGGATTTAAAGCAATCATTTTCAATGATGAGCGACATGGGTTCCTCAGAAGGATTACTAATAGATGTATTAAATTTCATGATCAAAAAAGGAATAAAAATAAATTCTATGGAATTTGACGGCGGATGGATTGAACTGCATACCAAGGAAGATTTTAGAATGGCAGAAGAGGAACTCAAAATTGAGTATTAGTTCTGATAATTTTATTAAATTATTAAAGAATCACTCTTTTTATAATGTGGCAGGAGTCCCCGATTCAACTTTTGGAGAATTATTTAATAAAGTTGATGAGGATGTAGAAATAAATTATTACCGAGCAAATAGAGAAGATACTGCACTTGGCCTAGCATCAGGAATCTCTATATCAAATAAAAATTGTTGTGTATTAATGCAAAATTCGGGTATAGGAAACATTATCAATCCTTTAACATCTTTTAATCTTCTTTATAATATTCCAGTCCTACTAGTGATTGGCTGGCGAGGATATGGAGGAAAGCCAAATGATGCTCCAGAACATTGGATAATGGGGGAGAAGACTGAGGAATATTTTAAAATGCTAGGCATCCCGATCTGTACTTTTGAAGATTCCGAAAAGGACTCTAAACAAATAGAAAAAAAACTAATTTCAGAATTAGGCTCTTATGATCAATCACCAAATATTAAAGCTTTAATCATTAAGTCAGGAGTAATTCTTTAATGATCACTAGAAATGAAGCTATAAAATTAATAATGAATAAATTAGAAAATGACGATCTTGTTATATCTACCACCGGAATGATTTCTAGAGAAATTTATTCATATAAAGATCGGAAAGCTAATTTTTATATGATTGGATCTATGTGTCTTGCAACTTCTTTTGCAACTTGAATAGCAATCTC
>CAZUHW010000004.1:117827-156747 GCA_964620935.1 uncultured Dehalococcoidales bacterium | reverse complement strand
GGACGTGGGTAGATAAACTGATAAAGTAGAGGTCGGAAGTTCGAGTCTTCCTCAGCCCACCATTTATTTATTTAAATCCGCAATGAATTTACTGCATCTTTCCATGGATTGTTCTGTAGATCTCCCCTCGCAAAGTATAATTAGGTTGCCATAAATAATATAATCTCCGTATTTATTTGTACTTTTACTTCCAGTTGGTGCTCCTCCCCCTTTTCCTGAAGATCCTGTGCTTCCACCTACCATTGTCCTCCTATCTTTTATTCCCTCCTTCCATTTGGCATCGCCTTTTCTAATTACCGCATTTTCTCCCGCAGCCTCTTCTGCATAAGATTTGCCATATGATACAGCATCTTTGTGAGACGGATAAATTCTTATTTCAAAATCTTTAGGACCTTCTTCCCCAATTTCTTTCCATCCATAATGTGCACTAGATGCTTCAGGTAATTCATCAACGTTATAAGTTTTGTTATTTTTGAAACCAGTATTATTTAGCATTTCATAATTAAATACTGTATCTAAAGGTGTAATTTTATCTACTAGAGATACCTCCGAATTATTTCCTTCACACCCAACAATAAGAATTAATAGAGTTATAAGCAATAGTATTTTTTTCATTGAATCAGCTTACCAGAAAATTAATCAGATGCTCATTATTCAAACTTTTCAATTAGCTTTTGACAATCTAATATTTCAGTTTCACAAAGCAACATTAAGTTTCCAACTATTACGTAAGCGTGGTACCTATTAACTCTTGGTATTAAGTAATCTGTTTGTCCCGGCTTTTTGTCTACCGCTTGTTCCCCATAAGGAACACCAAATTGCTTTGCCTCATTAGGAGATTTATATACCCAGGCCTCTATGTCTTTTCTCTGAAAAAACCCATAAGCAATTTCAACTGTTTCTGGATATTCTGAGTTATCAAATTCTCTATCTTTTTTCCATCCAGCATTAGTTAAATCTTCAATGCTATATATAGTTGATGATTCAATAATTAATGAAGTTGCTGAAGGATCTATCTCAGCCTCTTCCCGAGAACAAGAAAAGGTAAGAAAGATTAATAAAATTGCTATTTTTAGTATAAATTTCATGACAATATCGAATATATCAGAAAAACTTTAAATCAAAAATTTCATATCAAATCAGTGTAGTAATAAATTAAAGAAAGAATTGCCGCGGATGGGAAAATTATTTTTCTTCCATTATATGCCCACCATATAAATGGCTTTTCATTGCCTCTATTTCTTATGAAGCTAGTTATGAAGAAGCCTATTGATCCAATAACTATTGCATTAACAAATATTGAGAGTGTTAATAAAATTAATGTTCTAAGATAGTCCATAAATAAAAAATATCAGAAAAATTTAAAATCTAGAACTTTATTTTGGTAACTTGATTATTAAGTCCTGCAAGAATTTATCTGTATCTTCTCCAGATGTCCTCAGCGGTTCAATAAGAAAAACAATATTTCCATAAATTTTATATTCTCTATAAAGAGGCTCTCTTCTAGGACAAGAAGGTGCAGATAGATATTCAACTTTATCGTCATTGAAGATTTTTAACTTATTTATTATAAAAGTGTTATCTATTCCTAAATTTGAACTTATATTTTCTCCTAACTTAATTCCGCCTCTTCCGGTCCATCCACCAGAATCTCCATGCCCTCTGCATGCTGTTTTTTCTACTTTTTGTCCGTATGCAATATTTTTTTCTACTACCTCTATCAATTCAGTTTGTTCTTGAGCTGCAATTTTTCCATTTGTATTCGCTAGATCAGCAGATGGATACATCAGAACTGCAATCTCTCTTCCTTTATAGAAAGCCCAATTTGACTCTATTGATTCAGGAAAATTAGTTTCAAATTTGCCCTGAATTTTTACTCCTACTGATTTAATATCATCAATAGAATACACTTTATTTGATTCTAATTTGGATGGACTTGCACAACTAAATAATAGTAGTAGTGGTAGTAATAATAAATTTTTCTTCATACTTATAAATTAGCATAAAAAATTAGTTTCTAAAATTTTGGATATTCTATTTAATTTTATAAAATATAATTTATGTTAAAAAGATTAAAGGAAAAATTTCGAGATAAATCAAGAGATAATTTATATCAAAATTTGTTAGATATTGGACTTGATTGTGAGCTTGCTGAAAGAGGGATTAATGAAGAAAAATTGTTCAATCCTTGGCACAGAAGAAGTTTGGGTATTGTAAATATAAATTCTGAATATCCTATTAAATACATAAATATAATAAAACGAGATAGAAGCAAGGATAGCCCCCCTAGATGGTGGTACTTTTTTGCAATCCCATCTAATCAAATTATCTCTAAGAATGATTCAATAGAGATAAAATCTATACGGAAAAAATCTACTCCAGTATTTGGTAAAGTTGAATCAATTATATGGAAGCCAAATAATAATTCGAAAGATTTAGCAGAAAAATTTACTCAAGATGAGGATATAAATATGCTTTCAATGAAATTAGGAAATATAAAAATTCAGAGTCTGCATGATAATTTTTCTGGATTTAGCATAGAACTAGAATTCAAAATTAAGGATAGATCTTTAGATTTTAGCCACTGGGAAACACTAAATAGAATATCTAGTATGTGTTTATAATTGTAATAGTGTTAGTGATAAATGTCTTCATATAGATTTGATATAGACGTTCTAAGAGCCTTTGCAGTTATTGCAGTTATTGTATTTCATTCCGCAAATAGTCTTCTACCTAACGGATATCTCGGGGTAGATATCTTTTTTGTTATTTCAGGATTCATAATTACAAAAAATCTGTCAGAAATCTATCTAAAAAATGGTAAATTTTCAATTATTAATTTTTACGTTAGGAGAATTAAGAGAATATATCCTTTATTAATCTTGGTTGTATTAATATCTTTAATATCTTTATCTATTATTCTTGCAAGTAGCATTCATACAATTTTTTTGACAGGTGGTTATTCATTATTTGGAATATCAAACATATTTTTTATATTTAATGAGGATTCCAACAGGTATCTGCAGGAAATTGTTAGAAATCCCTTAATGCATACTTGGTCACTTGGAATTGAACAGAAATTCTATATAGTCTTTCCTATTATATTAGCCTTAATTATTAAGTTTTATAAGTTTAGGTTTATAAATTTTGCTTCCTGGTATTTTTGTCTCTTGACTGTATTAGGTTTAGCAAATTTTCTTTTTTTTACTGATCAAATTAATTTTTCAAATAGTTTTTATTCTCCTATTGCTAGATTTTGGGAGATTACGGCAGGATCTACTTTTTATTTTATTTCAAAAAATATTAAAGTTAACTCAAATGTTTCAAATTACTTATACTATATTTTATTCTCATTTTTAATTCTACTTGTTATTTTTTCATCATACCTAGGTCTAAGATATAACTATGAAATTGCTTTGACAGTTTTTTTGACATGCTTTTTAATATATTTTTTAACATTCTCAAAAAAACTTCATATTTTTAATATTAGTGCGTTTTCATATTTGGGCAAATTATCTTTTGGAATTTACCTTTGGCATATGCCAGTATTATTTTTATTGCAATTATCTATTGATAATAATTATTTAAATATAATATTTACCTTTTTAATATCATTGTTATTATCATTTTTGAGTTATAAATTCATTGAAAATCCAATAAGATATTCAACTAGATTCGATATCTATTTAAAAAGATTAATCCCAGTAGTTCCTGTATTGGTTATCGTTTTATTTATCAATATTCAGCCTTCTTGGAATCTGTTTAATTACTTAGTTACTAAGTCTGAACATTTAACTACAAGAAACTTTTCAATTGTAAATAATTCTTTTTCTGAAAAAAATACCGATATGAGTCAAATTAATATTAATAATAATAATGGAATTTTATTATGCAAAGAGCAAGATTTAAATTTTGATAATAATCATATTATTAATAATTGCTTTATTGAGAAAAATGAAGATTCTTTGGTTCATATAATGGGTGATAGCACGGTACTTTCATTTATACCTATGCTTTTAAATTCATCAATTAAATCAGATATTATTTTATCTTCTAGGACAGGGGCATTGTTTGCGCCTAATGTAAACTATATAAATGATTTTTCATTGCCAGATAAAGAAAAATTTAAATTAAAAGAAAACTTTATAGAAAATTCGATTAATCTAAATCAAAATATCTCACCCCAATATACAAATAATATAGTAATTATATCTAGTATATTTGTTGAATATATGAATAGAAAAGCGATTATTGGGAACAATGATATTTATATAGATGATGATGATAAGTATAATTTTTTTCAAGATCAGCTAGGCAGTTTAGTAGAAAAATTTGATGGTGACTATTCAATTATTTTTATACCTGATGTCTATACTCCAAAATTTAACTTAGATGAATGTATGTCATGGGCTATTGCTGTAAATAACAACTGTCATAATCCTTCAATTGATAATGTTATTGAAGACAGAAAATCAGTAATGCAAGCAATTCAAAATATTGATGATAAATTTGATAATGTATATGTTTTCGACCTGATTGATACTTTATGTAATGAAAAGTGTAATTACTTTTATAAAGGCGATTCTGCTTTTATAAATGATAGGTTTCATTACACAATTCAAGCATCTAAATTTTTATCTGAATCTTTCGACGCCTTTTTATTGGCAAACAATATTTTAAATTAATTTGGTAGTCTTTTAATAGAAATTAATAATTTAATTACTATTCAGAGTTATTCTAAATTTTGAACGAACGAACTGCACCTTAAGATAGATTCTTTTTTATCCCACCCTTCACATAAAATAATTAAGTTTCCGTAGATAATATAATCACCATATTTAGGAGAACTTTTACTTCCTATTGCAGCCCCTATTGACCCTCCGTCGGTAGGAGTAGATATTGTTCTCCTGTCTTTTATTCCTTCTTTCCAACTCGCATCACTTTTTCTAATTATCGCATCTTCACCAGTTGCCTCATCAGCGAAAAATTCTCCAAATTCAACCGCATCTTGGTGTGAATCATAAATTCTAATTTCAAAGTCTTTTATTCCTTCTTCTCCCACTTTTTTCCAGCCGTAATATGCACTATTTGCTTCAGGAAGATCATCAACTTTATAAGATTTGCTTTTTTCAAATCCAGAATTAGTTAGAGATTCATAATTGAATATATTGTCTATTGCGGTTATTTTACCAACTATAGGAACCTCTGGCTCGCCTCCTCCACATGACAACAAAGACATTAAAAGAACTATAAGAGCGATATTTATTTTAATTATTTTTTTCATCATTTCATAGAATCCAATAGTGCTTGTGTATATCCTAGATCTGTATCCGCCTAGGTTACCTGCAAGCTCTTCGTCATTATATATATCTGGACAATGATCATCCATAAAGCCCATGCACTTTTCATAATCCTTCAATCAATAATTAAGATATATAGTAGAATAAAGTAATGGAACTCAAAGAACAAAATAATTTAGCTTCTAAGTTTTATTTTAAAGATATCGCTTCATATCTTGCCGCTATCATATTTGGGGCAACTCTTGGATTGCTACTTTGTAAATTAATTTAACAATTATGAAAATTAAAGACGTAAGACTGTCTAAAATTAAATTAGTTGAATATCTTGGAGATGTTGAGCCTGCTTGGAATCCTGGATGGGCATCTCATAAATCTACAATAGGTGGGTATAGCTTTACAGAAATTGAACTAGATAATGGATTTATTGGAATTGGTCCTGGATGCGATGAAGCCATCATAAATGATGCTAATGAATATCTTATTGGAAAAAATCCAGATGACGTAGAGCATCATTATAAATATATGCTTTATAGATCAAGAAATGTTCCTTATAGTGGGCTGGCAGGAATAGATATTGCATTGTGGGACTTAAAAGGAAAAATTCAAGGTAAATCTATATCTGAAATGTTAGGCAGGAAAAAGGAATCTTTAATTCCTTATGCAAGTTATGTTGTTTTGTCTAATCCAGATGAAAGAGCTGATCTATCAAAACAAATGCTTGACGAAGGATGGAAAGCTATAAAGGTAAGACTTCATCATGAAAACGAAGACCAAGATATAGACACTGTTAAGAAGATCATTGATATAACCAAGGGCAAATTGACAATATTGGTGGATGCCAATCAGGCTCAGTCTAGCTATCCTTGGCAGCCTGGAGTTATATGGGATTTTGAAAGAGCTAAGAGAATGAATAATGTGATGAATGATTTTGGTTGTTACTGGCTTGAAGAGCCAAGGCCTAGATTTAACTATGATGAGTTATCAGAACTTTCTGCTATGAAAAAAACCAAGATATCTGGCGGGGAAAATAATACGGTTCTATCAGATTTTGATTATATGGCAAAAAATAATGTGTATGATATTTTACAGCCAGAATCTATGGTTTTAGGAGGAATAACTCCATTAATTGAAATAGGAGAATTATCTAGAAACTACAATAAAGAAATCGTGCCTCATCATGGAGGAGGGGACATAGGAGTTGTTGCACATATGCATCTTTTGTCTACTTGGGATAATGCTCCTTTTTGTGAAATGCTAAATGATCCACCATTAAGTAGTTATAAGAATAAATTTTTTATATTTAATGAAAATTTAGAGGTTAGAGGTGGTCAAATTGACGTTCCTAATAATCCTGGCTTAGGAGTAAGTATCAAAGAAGATTTAATTATTAGGTAAGAAATTAATTATTTTATTGACTCATAATATTCATCATAGAAACTTTCACCATTGTCATATTTCCCCCACTTATCTTCTTTTATGATCAGTTCTTTTGAGTCATACCATAATTTATCTTTCCATTCAAAGTAAAGCTTTTTAAATTCTTCTATATCATTTTTAATTATTGCCTCTCTAATTTTTAAATCTAATGTTGGTTGTATATCTGGAGACAGTATGTTTAATTTATCATTTATTTCTTCAAGTCTTTCAACATATTTAGGGTTATATTTTGATAGCTCGTAATAAAATAATCCAAATTGGTATAAAGATTCATAATGATTAGGGTGAAAAATTAATGATTTTTCGTATTCTTGATCAACAATTTTAGAAACATTGTCTAAATCGACTATAAATTCTGTGAATTTATTGTTGATAATTGCTATCATTTCTGTCCTTGGCTCAGAAGATAAGGCAGGAAAAATATTTACATTTTTTTGGTATTCTTCAATAGTAAAGTTTCCATCAACCATTCTGCTTGAAGACAAATAAATCATTGTTGAGTAATAAAAAGTTGTCGTTAATATTAAGATAGAGATTACGAATAAAATAAATGCATTTTTAATTAAGCTATTATTTACCCTTATCTTTTTTTCACTAAATCCTTCGTCTGATCTAATAATAAATGCGATTAAAAAGCTCATAACTAATTGATTTGAAAATGAACTATATTGCAATAAGGAATTAAAGAAATAGCATATTAATAGAAATGATATAAGAATCCAGAAGATTTGATTATTTTTATTTTTTATATTTTTAATGCTTATTGTAAAAATATATGAATAAAAAATAATTCCTAATGCCAATCCAATAAGACCAATTTCACTGAGAAGTTTTAATATAGAATTATGCGGATCATCTAATAATACCTTAGATTTTATGTAATCATCAAAAGTAAGAATATTTAAATAATCAATTTTAAAATTTTGAGGCCCAGTTCCAGTTGCTGGATTATTTAACCATGAGTTCATCGATGCTTTTATTGCCATATTTCTATCGCCAAAGTGCATGCCATGTATTATTGAATAATTTAAGTTTCCAGGAATTTTGTTTAATAATTTTGAAAGTTGTACGCACTCTATAAATACACCCTCAATACCCATAACCCATTTCTGAAAAAGAAAATCTTTAGAGCATCTATCGCCAATATAATTATTATTTAAGATGGCTTCTTCTAAATCTAAATTATTATAATCATCATAATTTAAACCTCTAATGACTAGCCATCTTTCTCCCCCACCACCTACATAATCAACTACAGGAGCATTTGGGTCATGAAACAAAGTAGATCTTATTTTTAAATTATAATCTATAATATTTGGGATTCTTTCAGTAACAATTTCCTGTTTTAAATCATAAGCATCATTTTTAATTTTTTGACTAATTAATAGAACACTTGGTGAGAATAGAATAATCAAAACAATAATTAAAGACATTGTCTTAACATAAAAATTTTTTGATTTGAATGAAATGGATATAAATAAAATAAATGAAGCTACTACAATAGATAAAATTGTACTTCTAGAAAAATTAATTAAAATGCATGCGGATGAAAAAATTACATTAAGATAAAAAATCACGTTTGGTTTATAGATTAAATTAATTCTTAAACTTTTATCTCTTTCATAATTTAAACTTAATATTGCCAAAGATAGGATTAAATTTAGCATTAAGTACCAAGAAAGATACACTGGATTACCTAAAGTTGAACTTATACCTTTAAAGGGTTGGTCTAGGGTTTTAAACCAAAATGGAAGGTTGAGAAAATTTGAAGAAAATAAATTTAAACCTTCCAAAATCCCAAATAAAGAAACAATAAGTCCAACATATGAAATTACTTTAAAGATGAGGACCCATTCTTTAAAAGTCCTAAAAATTGAGAATAGTATCAAGGAAAAGATAAAAAAATGAATTGTTTGCATTACCCCAGACATCCTATTCATGCCACCCCAAAAACTGTTTATAATGTCATATCCAAAAGCTGAAGAAAATATTTGAAATAATATGAAGACGCCAAAAATTAAGAAACCAATATTTTTATCAGGTAAATAATTCTTATTTCTTAATATTTGAGTTAAAAAAATAGGAATAAGAATCCATAATATTGATCTGAACCAAAGAGCTTTTCCTATTACAAATGGTTGATATGTTTCACTAACAATTAAAGGGCTGGCTGCTAATAGAAAAACTAAAAAATATATTGCCCTTCTTAAGAAAATATCCATTTTTATATATTAATCCATATATTAATTTCTATAAAATTAAAAACTAAAAAATATATTGCCCTTCATAAGTTAACTTTTTTTATTGCTCATTTTGGGGCTAAGATGCCACCATTCTTGAACATAGGACCTTCCTTCTGATAATAATAGAGACCTATTATTATCATTAAAATTCTTTAACTCATTAAATGTATTCAATGATTTAGGGGCTTGAATAACTTTATTGATTGTAAACATCTTTGATGCCCTCTTTTCTAGGCCTAATTCATCTTTTATAGTTCTTTTATGAATCTCTATAATTATGTTTGAAGGGTATAATTTATCTAGTAATTCATTAGAAAATAATTCAAATTCTCCACCTTCAATATCGCAAAGAATTAAAGATTTATTTATTTTACTTGATAAGTCCAGCATAGCACCATTAGTCGCAATCCCTTTAATTGATATCATGGTCTCAACATTGTTTAATTTAGCATTATTGAAAATTGACTCCCTCCCTTTCTTTGAAGCTTCAAATACTATGCACTCTTTAAATAAGTTGTTTATCAGAGAGCCAATTGCGTAGAAACCATCTGCCCCTCCAATATCTACAAAAGTCGTATATTTTTCCTTTTCTTGAATCTCAACAATTAAGTCTTGAATTTCTTTCTCATACAAACCTAGTATCTTTACTCCATGATCTCCAATACCCCAATATTGCTTTTCACTTAACAGCATATTTTTGAATGGGCCTTGCTGAACTTTGTAGTCAAAAATTCTTGATATTTTTTTACTTAATTCTCTTCTCTTTTTTTCAACTACTTTATCTATCCTAAGCTCTATAAAGCCAAATGTTAATTTAGATATAAATTCTAATATTACCCAAGATATTTTTTTTTCGATTAATTTCTTATAAATAAGTCTAATGTAATTAGTTATCATTTTTATCTTCTGATTCTGGCTTATTTTGCTTTTTATATTTCATTATAGAGATGCCTATAATTATTAATGATACTGCTATGAAAATATCTCCAAGTCCTAATGAAGATATGCCTTTATAATTAATCCAAACTAAACTTAATATAAGGTATAAAAACCCTAGAATTTTTCTATAATAAAATCTAATTTTATTTCCTTCCAATAGTTCAGATTAATAATTTTTTTAAATCTCCATCTTTATGGAGAGAGTGTATTTCATCATATCCACCTATATTTAAATTATTGATAAAGATTTGAGGAACTGTTCTTTTTCCTCCTGAAAGATTTGTCATATTATTTCTCTCTTTTTCATTTTTTATCACTAATTCTTCATAATCTACATTATAAAGATTGAGCAAAGCTTTAGCTTTTTTACAATATCCACAATTCTTAGTGGTATATATTTTTATATTTTTCTTAAGGACCATAAGTTATTTAATATGTGTGATAATTATCTTATACTAGTGCAAGTAACTTATTAAAGGAGGACAGCTTGGATAATCAGTTTGAAATAGAATATTTAAATGGTTTAAGAACCGAAGCCACTCATCTTGCTACAGGGACTAAATTGATTACGGATGCCCCTCTAGATAATAAAGGGCAAGGAAGATCTTTCGCTCCCACTGATTTATTGGCAGTATCTGTAGGTACATGCATGATAACAACTATGGGAATAGCTGCAGATCAGATCGGTGTAGAATTAGGTAAAGTAACCTGCTCTATCAAGAAAGAGATGAATGCAAAACCTAGGAGATTATCTAAATTGACAATTATGATTAATTTTCATGACGAGATACCTGATTCCAATAAAAGAAGCTTGGAACTTTCAGCTTTAAATTGCCCAGCCCATAAAAGTTTGTCAGCAGATGTAGAGCAAGTAACAGAGTTTAATTATTTATAATTAGAATATTCTAAATAACCAATAGATAATTAATAAGGTAATTATGAAGGCAGCAAGAAAACCTATCTGATATTTCGACTTGTTGTCTAGTTCCAATTCATATTTTTTTGAGTCAATTTCTTCATTAATTCTATCAGCATTTTTGATATGTTTTTCTAATTCATTAATCCTGATTTTTATATCTTCTATTTCTTTTTCAATAGGAACAGATTTATATATATCTTTTTGATCTTCATCATACATGCCATAATTATATATTAAATTTATACTATATTTATTAAATGGATATTATTTTTTCTGAAGTTAAAAATGAAATTAACCTAAATGAATCTTTCGAATTAAGAAAGAAAGTTTTTATTATTGAGCAAGGATGCCCTATTGAGGAAGAATTCGATGAATTTGATAATTTGAATAGGATTGGTAAGGATTCTTTCCACTTTAATATTTATAAAGATAATGCTTGTATTTCAACTTCAAGGGTAGTAATTAACAGAAGCTTGGATGATAATTCTGCCAAAATTCAAAGAGTATGTGTGCTAAAAGATTTTAGAGGTGCAGGGGTAGGGTTATTTATGATGTCAAATTTACACGAATACTTAATCAATAAAAATATTAATAAAATCACACTTTCCTCACAAGATCATGCAATAGAATTTTATAAAAAATTAGGATATATGGAACTAGGGAATGAATATTTAGAGGCGGGTATAATTCATAAAAAGATGTATATTAATTTTTAATTTTTTTAATAGATTGCCATGTAGAGATTGCTATTCCTGCTATTATTCCTGAAGGAAAAACCACTAATATTAAAATTAAAAATATAAATATCTGCCTTATAAACTTTTTCATATGAATTAGATTATAAAAATTGTTAACTCCAATTGATAGGGGGTATTTTATTTTTATGGAAAAAATTATTAGCTTTTGAGAAAGGCTTGCTTCCGAAGAAACCTCTATGAGCAGATAATGGAGAAGGGTGAGATGATTCAATTATTAGATGATTAGAGGAATCAATAAGATTAATTTTAGATCTAGCATGTGAACCCCACAGGAAGAAAACCAACTTAGATTTTTTTTTACTTAATGTAGATATTATTTTATCTGTAAATGTACTCCACCCTAAACTTTCGTGCGATAAAGGATCCCCTTCCTCAACAGTTAAAGTCGTGTTTAATAAAAGCACACCCTGGGTTGCCCATTTTGTTAAGTTGCCCTCTGTTTTTTTTAGGTTTATTTTAAGATCTTGCTCTATTTCTTTAAATATATTTAGCAAAGATGGTGGTGGTTTTATCCCGTCTGGAACAGAAAAACTTAATCCATGGGCTTGGAATTTTTTATGATATGGATCTTGCCCAATAATTACTAGTTTAGTATTTTCAAACGATGTTATATTTAAAGAATTAAAAATGAATTCATTTGGAGGAAATATAATTTTTCCTTCAGATTTTCTTTTCATTATCTCTCTTTTAATATTACTCATATATTCTTTGCTAAATTCGGATTCGATATGATTCAGCCAACTTCTATGAATTTTTATAAGTTGATTAGAATTTTTCATTGAAGGGGGCTTATGGATGGCATAATTTGTTCAGATATTTTTACTTCTTTTATTTCTCCTGCCTTCATATTGCTCAAGAAATAGTGTCCGTATTGAATTCGTTTTAGATTGATTACTTTCCAATCAAAATGACTAGCTATATTTCTAATTTCTCTATTTTTACCTTCTTGCAGAGATAATTCTAAGGTAAATTTGTTACGTATTTTTTTTAGAGTTTTGGATTTTATCGATCCATAGTGTGTGCCGTTAATAAAAATTCCTGACTCTAGAGATTTAATTTGTTTTGACATAAGAGTTCCCGAGAAATCTACATGATATTTACGAGTTATTTTGTTTATCGGCAACTCATAATATCTTGATAATTCTCCATTATTTGTTAAAAGTAATAGTCCGTTACTATTTAAATCAAGCCTTCCTATGGTGATTAAATTTGAAAGTTTATTTGGCAATAGATTGTATATAGTCTTGCGCCCCGTTGGATCATTTGTTGTGCACAAATAACCATTAGGTTTATTAAATAGCCATAGTTTAGGAGACTGCATTGTAATTAAAGTGCTTTCTACTATAACCTCATCCGTGCTAATTATGTTCTTTGAAAAATCACGACAGACTTCACTATTAACTATTACAAAACCATTTTCAATTAATTTATCCGCTTTTCTTCTTGAAGTGTAACCCGATGTAGAAATAAATTTTGAGAGCCTCATTATTATTTAAAGATTAAGTTTTTTTGAAACTTTTTCAATTATTAATTTTGAAATTTCATTTTGGTCTAGAGAAGCATCAATTATGTTAACTCTATCTTTGTTATTTTTAGCAATTTCTAAAAATCCTTTTCTGATTTTTTGGTGGAAAATATTTTCTTCATTTTCAAATTTAAGTATTTGGTCTTTACTATTAATATCTTTTCTTTCACCTGTTCTTTTATTTGCCTCTTCAACATTAAGATCTAATAAGAAAGTAATATCTGGATATAGATTAGAAGTACTTAATTTGCTTAATTCGTTAACTATGGATTTATTAATATTCCTTCCATATCCTTGATATGCCAAAGTCGAATCAAGATATCTGTCAGTTATGACAACAAAATTATTTTCTAATTTTTTTCTTATTACTTTATTTACTAAATCAGATCTGGCAGATTCAAAAAGAAGTAATTCAGTAATTGGAGATAATTCTGAATCAGTAATTAGCATTTCTCTTATTTTTTCAGCTACAATTGTTCCACCAGGCTCTCTCACTAGAATCGATTCTATTCCTTCTTTAGACAAGTGTTCATTTAAAAGATTAGCTTGAGTAGTTTTCCCTACTCCATCGAAACCTTCTATTGATACAAAGAGAGACATATCTACAAAACCTTTTCTAATACAACTCTTCTATTAGACCCTTCTCCAACGCTAATAGAACTTATTCCTTCTTTTGATGCTGCTTTATGTTGAAGCCTTCTGATAAATGAATTTTGTGCGTTCAATTCTATCCTATGTTCACCATCAAATATTTGCTTTATTCCATAGTGTACTTCTTCGAGAGCAATATTAACTGATGAATTATTTTCAAATGCTGAAGAAGATCTGATTTTTTGAATTCCTCCAGAGTATTTTTCTAAGAATTTCTTTAATTGGTCTTTTGTATTTTTTCTCAATACATGTACTGAAATTCCTAATTTTTGAGCATTTTCTAAAGCCTTTGGTTTTCTAGCATAATGAGATTTAGTCGTTAAGAATATTTTTGCATTAGATTCATTATCTATCACTTTTATAGAAGCTCCACTATCTTTTATGAGAGCTTCTAAAGATCCTTTTGATATTCCGAATGGATATAATTTAACCATCGAATTATTATTTTCTCCATTTGTGTAATTTTGAGATTTTTTTACTTTTAATTCTCCTTTCTCTATCCACCTCATTTCTCCGTTTATTTTCTTTCCTCTTAGTATTTCATCAACTCTTTTACCTACATCTTTGTGAACCGAGACAGTATTTCTATCTACAATTTCTACAACTATAGGGAATGTTGGGTCATGCTTTCTTTCTAAAATGGTTTTTTGGGTTTTTCTTCTTTTGGCTTCTATATCTCCTAAAGTTACAGTTTGTGTGCCTCCAACTAAATCAGATAAAGTAGGATTTGTGAGTACATTTTCTAAATTATTTGCGTGTGCTGTAGCAATGAGCTGCACCCCTCTTTCAGCAATTGTTCTCGCGGCCAGAGATTCTGATTCAGTGCTCATTTCATCAATGATTATAACTTCAGGCATATGATTTTCTACAGCTTCAATCATAATTTGATGCTGTAGTGCTGTTGAAGGCACTTGCATTCTCCTTGATTTACCTATTCCTGAATGAGGCACATCGCCATCCCCGGCTATTTCATTCGATGTATCTACTATAACAACTCTTTTGTTGGCAGTTTCTGAGAGCACTCTTGCTACTTCCCTAAGCATTGTAGTTTTGCCTACTCCAGGTTTTCCAAGCAAAAGAACACTTTCTCCACTCATAACCAAATCTTGAATATTTTGAATTGTGCCTTCTATTGCTCTCCCAACTCTACAAGTTATGCCTACAGGTGTTCCTTTTCTGTTTCTAATTACTGATATCCTATGAAGAGTTCTCTCAATTCCAGCTCTATTGTCATCCCCGAATTCACTAATTCTTGAAATTAATGACTGAAGATCAACATGGTTAACCTCACCTTCACCAATAGTTTCTTGAGAATTTGGAAATCTGACTTCTGGAGGTTTTCCTAGATCCAAAATAACTTCAACAAGATGCTCTTTGTCTCTATGAGTATTTATATAATCTTGTACTCTAACAGGCAGTATAGATATTAATTCGTCCAAATCATTGTCAGAATCAAATTCAATGTTATTAATCGAGTGCTGTACCATATTATTTATGTTTTATCTTCCATATTTGTATTAATTATATCTACCATTTCTATAAAATACTTGTGTATTCTTAAGTCACTTGTTAATTCGGGGTGGAAGCTAGTTCCTAGGATATTATTTTGTCTTACCGCGACTGGTGTATTATCGCTAGATTTAGCAATTGTTTTTACATTTCTGCCAAGCTTAATAATTGCAGGAGCTCTAATAAAAACCGCCTCAAAAAGATTTTCATCAGAATCAAATCGAATATTTTCAATAAAACTATCAATTTGTCTGCCATAATAATTTCGAGAGGTAGTTATATCTAGTAACCCTAGAGGTTTCGGATCACCTTCTGTTATATTTTTTGATATCATTATTAATCCGGCGCATGTTCCCCAAATAGGCATTCCTTTAGAAGATTTATCGGTAATTAGTGCATCAAGTTTTGTGGATTTAAGTAGCTTGGATATAGTAGTGCTCTCTCCGCCTGGTATCACGAGGCCATGAATATATTCAAGATCTGATCTTGACCTCACTTCAAAAGTATCAACGTTTAATTTTTTGAAGCATGATAGATGTTCATGAAAATCACCCTGTAATGCTAAAACACCAATCCTCACAAAAGTATTTATACTCCTCTATTTTCTAATCTTTCTTGAGATGGAAGAGAAGAAATATTTATACCTACCATTGGCTCTCCTAGATCTTCTGATACTTTAGCCAATATATCTGGATTATCATAGTGAGTTGTAGCTTCAACAATAGCCTTGGCTCTTTTCTTTGAATCTCCTGACTTGAAAATACCTGACCCAACAAATACTCCATCTACACCTATTTGCATCATAAGGGCTGCATCTGCAGGTGTAGCTATTCCTCCAGCAGCGAAATTTACTACTGGTAACCTTCCCAATCTTTTGATTTCGATCAGCAATTCATATGGGGCACCAAGATTTTTTGCTTCAGTCATTAATTCTTCATTAGACATTGAAATGACTCTTTTGAGTTGACTGAATACGGTTCTTGCATGATAAACTGCCTGAACTACATCTCCAGTTCCTGCTTCTCCTTTTGTCCTGATCATAGCTGATCCTTCACCAATCCTTCGTAAAGCCTCTCCCAGATCTGTTGCTCCACAAACAAAGGGCATTTCAAAATCCCACTTATTAATATGGAAATTATTATCAGCAGGAGTCAATACTTCAGATTCATCCGCATAATCAACGCCTAGTTCTTGTAAAATTTGAGCTTCAGCTAAATGACCTATCCTGCATTTAGCCATAACAGGAATAGAAACTGATTTAATAATATCCTTTATCATCTTGGGGTCAGACATTCTTGCAACCCCTCCATCTTTTCTGATGTCTGCTGGTACTCTTTCTAAGGCCATTACTGCTACTGCGCCAGACCCTTCAGCAATTTTTGCTTCTTCAGCAGTTACTACATCCATTATTACCCCACCCTTTAACATTTGGGCTAAGCCACCTTTAAGTCTCCAACTACCAGCCTCCGGGGCTTTGGAATTATTTTTATCCTCAATATTTGCTAGATTTTCTAAATCAGTTTTTTGTTTTGATGTTGCCATTGTTAATTATTAGGTTAGTTTAATTAGATTTACATTGTACCTCAAATTAAGAAAGTTTAGACGAAACCATCTCAATTAAGTTAAAAGTTCTATTCGCATAGCCCCATTCATTATCGTACCAACCAACAATCTTGAAAAAGTTATCTCCGACCTGAATGGTAGATAAAGAGTCAAAAATTACACTATGAGGATTTCCTTTAAAATCTTGAGAAACCAAAGGTAAGTTTGAGTATTCAATGAAGCCTTTAAGTTCATTCTTTGAGGCAGATTCAAATACAGAATTTATTTCATCTGAGGTGGTTTTTTTATTCAAGGAAACTGTAAGGTCAGTAACAGATACTGATGCTGTAGGAACTCTATAAGCCATCCCATCTATCTTCCCTTTCATCTCTGGTATAACCTGCACAACTGCTTTTGCTGCTCCGGTAGTTGTAGGGATAATATTTTCAGAAGCAGTTCTTGATCTTCTTAGGTCAGAGTGAGGCTGATCTAGTACACTCTGATCATTTGTAAATGAATGAATAGTAGACATAAGGGCATACTGTATTGAAAAATTTTCATTAAGCACTTTCACCATCGGTGCTACGCAATTTGTAGTGCATGATGCGTTAGAAATAATATTATGAAGTTTGGGGTTATAATTTTTTTCATTAACCCCTAAAACAATCGTGATATCTTCATCTGTCGCAGGAGCAGAAATAATAACCTTTTTTACTGTGCCTGAAATATGTTTTTCTGCTTGAGTCTTTTTAGTAAAAATGCCTGTGCTTTCTACAACAATATCAACTTTCTGATCAGTCCAATTTATTTGGGCAGGATCCCGTTCAGTAAATTTTTTAATAGAGTGCCCATCAATTATTATTTCAGAATCATTGTAGGCAACATCACCACTAAAAATTCCATAACTCGTATCATATTTAAAGAGATGGGCAGATGTTTTCGAATCTGCCAAATCATTAACAGCAACTAATTCAGCAGTATTACTGTTAAGAATCAATTTGGTTAGCTGCCTGCCAATCCTTCCAAATCCGTTTATTCCAATCCTAATTTTTTTCATTTAATTACCTTATATAATTTGTTTTATGAGTATTATTTAAACCCTTACCTTTTAAGATATCACCAATAATTAATAACCTATTGTATTTGTTAATTCTCTCTCCTCTAGCAGGGGCTCCAGACTTAATTTGAGTAGAATTTGTTCCTACTGCTAGATCAGCAATAAATGTATCTTCAGTTTCTCCGGATCTATGACTTATGATTGTTTCAAATTTGTTATCTTGCGCAATCTTGATAGTTTCTATAGTTTCACTAACTGTCCCTACTTGATTAAGCTTGATAAGTATTGAGTTTCCTGATTTCTCGTCTATTCCTTTTTTCAAGTACTTTTTTTGAGTTACATAAAGATCATCTCCAACGAGCTGTAATTTGTCTCCAATTCTGTTAGTCATTTTCTTCCATCCAGACCAATCATCTTCTGATAATCCATCTTCAATGCTATAGATAGGATATTTTTTTGATAATTCTTCATAAATCTTTATCATTTCTTCAGAAGTCACTGACTTGGCTTCAGATTTCAATTCGTAAGTATTTTTTGAATAAAATTCACTAGCTGCAACGTCAAGTGCAAATTTCACTTGCTCTCCTAATTTGAAGTTTGTTTTTTCTGTTGCTTTAGTTAGGAGTTCAAGCGGATCAGTATTTGTTAATCCTGGTGGGGCGAAGCCTCCTTCATCACCTAGAGTTGTAGGTAATTTTTCTTTTTCAAGTATTTTTTTTAATGCGTTATATATTTGAAAGCCACATAGTAATGACTCTTCATAATTATCAATACCTGAAGGGACTACCATGAACTCTTGAAAGTCTGTTGAATTAAATGCGTGAGAGCCTCCATTTAAAACATTAAACATAGGGTTAGGAAGTAAGAATAAGTCATTCGATGGCGAATGAATTTCTCTAATATATTCAAATAATTCCAAATCTTTTGATTTAGCTCCAGCTCTTGCAGCTGCCATAGATACACCAAGTATTGCATTTGCGCCTAGGAAACTTTTTGATTCAGTTCCATCTTTTTTTATCATTAATTCATCAATTTCTTTTTGATTAGATATATCTATTCCATTTAATAGTGGAGACAGAATTTCTTTGATATTGTTAACAGCTTTTTGGACACTCTTGCCATTAAAAAGATCTGGGTTAGAATCTCTTAATTCCAATGCTTCTCTCGAGCCAGTACTTGCTCCTGAAGGTACAAAACTAGTCCCTGTATTTTTATCTGTTTCAACGCATGTATATATTGTTGGATTTCCTCTAGAATCAAGAACTTGTCTAGCGTATATATTTTTTATGCATTCTGTCATATTTAACTTTCTAGTACCTTAATTTGTTCATCAAAAATATTTTTTATGCATTTTTTTCCTAAATCTAGCATTTGATTGAGTTCTTCATTAGAAAATGTGCCTTTTTCTCCAGTGCCTTGAATCTCAATCAAGTTAAAATCTGAATTCATTACAATATTTAAATCAACTTCAGCAGATGAATCTTGTATGTAGTCAAGATCATCAACGATTTTACCATCTACCTTACCTACACTTATTGCAGATACAGGAGTCAGAATTCCTTGGTTATATAAATCCGGATATTTACTCTTTAATGCTAATGCAATAGCTACGTAACCTCCATTTATTGATGCAGTTCTCGTCCCTCCATCAGCGTTTATAACATCACAATCCACATAAATAGAAATCCCAGGCATTTTTTCTAAATTAGCAGAACCTCTTAATGCCCTGCCGATTAATCTTTGTATTTCTTGAGATCTAGCATTTTTTTTACCTCTGGTTATTTCTCTTGTTACTCTAGAATTAGTGCTCGCAGGCAGCATTGAATATTCAGCAGTTATCCATCCGCTATCTTGAAGCCATTCTGGAATCTTGCTTTCGAATGTAGCAGTGCATATGACCTCCGTGTTTCCAGATTCATATAAAACTGAGCCATCAGCATTTTTAATTATATTTGGAGTTATTTTTATTGGTCTCAATTTGGAATTAATAATTTATTTGTGTCGAAGTTCTTCAGTAATTATCATATCTAATTAGAAGAAAATGTCTATTGATAAAGAAAAACTAAAAATACTACTGTACGGTGGCGGGGCAGTAGGAAGTTATTTTGCTGGTGCTTTAAATTTAGATGGTCATGATGTTTCCCTTCTAACAAGAGGTGCTCATTTAGATATAATTAAAGAATCTGGATTAAGTATGTCTACTCATTGGGGTAAATTTGAATCTAATTTAAGAGTAGTCGAATCTACAGAAGAATCTTATGACCTCATTATTCTGGCTGTAAAAACCTATTCCATTGAAGAAATCTTGCCAAACTTAAAGAAATTATCTAATTCTAGTAATTACGTACTTTGCATTCAAAATGGAACATTTACATATGATTTCTTATCAAAAGAAATTACTCAATCTAATATTTTGAATGGACTGACTTATGTTGATGCTGTCAGAAGTAGTGCTGGGTCAGTAGATCAGTTTGGAGAGGAAGCAAAAATAATTTTTGGTAAAGAAAACGTGACGGCTGAAGAAAGGAAAGATTTGTCTACCCTTGAAGGCATCCTGAATTCTGAAAAAGTTCAAGTAGAATTTTCAGATAATATTCAAAAATCTATTTGGGAAAAATTAATTATGGTTGCATCTATTGGGTCTATGATGAGTTTTGCTAACTGTCCAGCCTCAAGAATTTTTAAAGACCAAAAATTATTAATGATGCTTGAAGATATGATTAAAGAGATGAATTCGGCAGCCAAAAGTATTAATGTAAATCTAGATTTACATTATGAATTGGATACAGTTCAAGGATTAAGAGATAGGTGTGATGAGATTCATGCTTCACTTAAAGAAGATTTAGATAACCAAAGACCTCTAGAGCTTAATGAGATACTTGGAGAGGCTATAAGAATAGGCAATAGAAATAAAGTTAATATGAGTACTTGTGAGTTAGTATTTAATAAGCTTTACCCTTATATTTCTGGTGGCAAGAAATACGGTTAATTAGCTATGGATAGTAGTAATAGCGAATAATCTTCTTTGGGAATTAATCGATTAAGTTTTAATATATCAGGTTTAATTTCAATCACTGAGAAATTATTTCCTCCGTAAAAAAATTCATAATCAGACAATTGCTGTTTATAAAACCAATCATCAAATTGAGGATATCTAGGTGATGATATTCTTAAATGAATTAAAGTTTTTGGTTTGTGCACGCAACTTCCAGGTGGTTCTCCATTCTTACTCAGGACAGGATTATTATCTTCTGGATCTGGACATCTTGAATCCTCAGCAACATCCAGCAAGGTTAGAATTGTTGAAGTTTCTTCAATGAAAACTGTTTCATTAATTTTTATCTCGAAAATTTGGTTAATGTTTTTTTGTGGATATTCAGTTCTTGGGTTAACTAAAAGTTTTGATATTATTTGCTCTTCAATTTCTAATTTTAAGCTTGCTTTTTCATAACCTAAATTTTTAAATGTCATCTTGCTAAAATCTTCATCTTGGCTTATTTCTGAATAATTTGAAGAATTAACCTGAACTTTATGCAGTTCAGGATTATAATTCTTTGCGTGAATTACTATATTAGTATCCGAAAACTCATAACCCAAATATATAAATTTTTTAATCTCTTCTGGCTTATCATCAATAACAACAGCATCTTCATCTCCACAAGATATAACTGAAATAATAATAATAGAAAGAATAATTGTGTATATTTTTTTAAATTTCAACATGCTCTAAGTTTATGATAAATTTGTTTTAGTTTTCGAAATTAATATAATTTTTATTTGAATTTAGTCAAATAATTTGACATATAAGGAGTATTTTGGGAAAAAGTCTAGCATTTTTTAAAGGGAAAATTACACCACTTGAAGATGCAAAAGTTGGGATAATGACCCATGCTTTGCATTATGGAACTGGTGTTTTTGAAGGGATTAGAGGGAATTGGAATGAAGATAAGGGTGCAATTGTAGTGTTTAGATTAAGAGAGCATTATGACCGGATGATAAGAGGTTGCAAGATATTAAATATAGAATTGCCTTATAGCGTAGATGATTTGATAGGCATCACTACTGAATTAATCAAAAAATGTGGATATAAGGAAGATATTTATATAAGGCCTCTTGCTTATAAAAGCGAAGAAAAAGTTGCTAATTTGAAATTACATGAACTTGCTAGTGACTTCACGTTAATGATTGTTCCATTTGGCAACTATATTGATAATGAAAAATCTATTAAGTGCCAGACTTCATCATGGAGAAGGCCAGATGACTCTATGATGCCAACTGGAGTGAAGCTTTCTGGTCTTTATACAACTAGCATATTAGCTAAAACAGAAGCAATAATGGCAGGTTTTGACGAAGCTATTCTTTTGAATCATGATGGAAGTGTGTCAGAAGGGAGTGGGGAGAATTTATTTATGGTTATAGGAGATGAAATAATAACCCCTGCTGAAACAGAGAATTGCTTATTAGGTATAACAAGAGATTGTGTAGTTGAAATAGCAAAAAATGAAATGAACATTGAGGTGTCCTCCAGAAAGATTCATAGAAGTGAGATATATTTGGCAGATGAAATATTCCTAACTGGTACTGCTGCCCATATAACAAGTGTGGGTTCATTGGATAATAGAAAAATAGGAAATAATGATGTTGGCCCATTAACCAAGGAGTTGCAATCAATATATTTTAAAGCTGTCAGGGGCAATAATAGTAAGTATCAGAAATGGTGCACGGAAGTAAAAGTATAGACTTAATTATTAGAACTTTCTAAAATCAAATTAGGATTTTCGTACATGTAAATTGTTTGAAGCTTTGTATCTTCAATTTTTGAATCTGAGGAAAATTTATTTATTATTTCGTTTAAATTTTCAAATTTTGAGAACCCTGTAACAATATCTATTAAATTATTGCTTTCTAGTTTCCTTATACAATCTTTCGATTCATTGCTCCAACAAGTTGATAAATCTATACTTACTAAGCACCCTAATCCTTTTAGTTCTTTAATTTTGTTTAATTTGTTATGTAAATAACTATTCTCTAAATTCACTAATACCGGGATATAATTTTGAGTGAATAGCGAATTGATCTTTTCAGAAAAATCTTTATTAAGGTCATAGGATGGAAATCTACAAAAGATATACCCTGTTTTATTTATTGTTTCGAGGCTAGGAATATTTTTGAAATCTATGTTTAAAGGATAAACGATACCTGAGGTTAATTCTGGTATTTGAAATCCTTCTAGCTTACTAGATTCTTTTTGGATTTCAATAAGTATGTCATTTATGTTGAAATTAATTGAATCATAATATTCAGGAGCAGCGCATATTTTATTAATATTCATTTCTTTCATTAATTTTAGTTTATTAATAGAATCTGAAAGGGACGCACAGTTTGGATCAACCTGAGGTAAGATATTTGCTTTTAAATCCAATAAATTCATTAATTTTTTTATTTTTAGAATATAATTAATTAAAAATATATTAGTCAATCTCAAAAGGGAAATAAATCTAATGATAGATAAAGAAGTTGAAAAATTAATTCATCTAGAAGCAGTTCGGCATAAGGAAGATCTAAATCTAATTGCTTCTGAAAATTATCCATCAAAAGAAGTGCTAAAAGCTTGTGGTTCTATATTTAGTACAAAGTACGCAGAAGGTTATCCTAAAAAAAGATATTATGAAGGTTGTGAGATGGCAGATGAGATTGAGACATTAGCTATAAATAGAGCTAAAGAATTATTTAATTGTGATCATGTAAATGTACAGCCCCATAGTGGAACTCAAGCCAATATGGCAGTTTACTTAGCCGTATTAAATCCAAATGATTCTGTGTTATCTATGAGGCTTGATCAAGGTGGACATCTAAGCCATGGATCAAAAGTTAATTTCTCAGGGAAAATATATAACTTTAATTTCTATGGAGTTGATAGAGAGACAGAAATGATTGATTATGATGAAGTGGAGAAGCAAGCTAAATCTGTAAACCCAAAATTAATTGTTTGTGGTGCTAGTGCATATTCAAGAATTATTGATTTTAATAGATTTTCTAAAATAGCCAAATCTGTGGGTGCTTTACTTCTTTCAGATGTTGCGCATATTTCAGGATTAATCGCCGGCAAAATGCATCCGAACCCAAGCCAATTTTCTGATTTCGTAACAACAACAACACACAAGACTTTAAGAGGCCCTAGAGGAGCAATGATAATGTGCTCAGAAAAATTTAAGAAGGGCATTGATAAAGCTGTTTTTCCTGGCATACAAGGAGGTCCATTTTTAAATATGATTGCTGGCAGGGCAATTGCTTTTAAAGAAGCAAATAGTATAAATTTTCAGGAATATTCAAAGAATGTGGTAAGCAACGCTAAGGTTCTTTCAGAAGTAATTATTTCAAATGGATTTCGGGTAGTATCTGGAGGAACTGATAATCACCAATTTACTATAGATGTCTCAACGCAAGGCTATACTGGATCTGAAGTAGCCACTACACTAAAGAAAATTGGGATAATAGTAAACAAAAACGGGATTCCATATGATAAGCTTCCTCCTAAAACTACCTCAGGAGTAAGAATTGGTACCCCTGCCCTCACTTCCAGAGGAATGTTAAATTATGAAATGCAATTAATAGGAAATATAATATCTGAAGCAATTTACTCAAGAGACGATAATAAAAAATTAGATAACCTAAAATCCAGAGTTAAAGATATTACTGAGGGATTTAGTTTTCCGGGTTATGATTAAATACAAATAATGATTGTTAGTTTTTTGATTATGCGCTACAATCCCATACTTGGAAAAGGATAGTAAATAATGGGAAATTTGAACGAATACGAACTCATGTGGATCATCGGGTCTAACGATGAGGGTGAATTAAGTGAAAAATTGAATAATAATCTTAAAAAGCAAGTAGAAGATGCTGGCGGATCTATTGGGGCGCTAGAAGATTATGGCAAAAGAACTTTAGCGCATATTATTGAGGGCCAAAAAGAAGGAAATTATTTTCTTTCTAGATTTTCATTAGATTCTTCTAAAATTTCACAAGTTGAGGATGAAATAAGAAGAGAAAATAAGATTATTCGTCATCTTTTAACTAAAGTAGATTCTAAAAAACCATTGCTTGCCGCGAGTAAAATGGACGATGTGCCTGAAAGAAATAAAAGAGGGAAATAATTGGCTAGTTTAAATAAAATAATGCTAATAGGTAATCTTGGACAAGACCCTGAGTTAAGGTATACCCCTGAAGGCAATCCTGTTGCTAATTTTAGTATAGCTGTGACTTACAGAAGAAGAGTGAATGAAGAAATGCAGGACGAGACAGAATGGTTTAATGTGTCTTGCTTTAATAGAACTGCTGAAAATGTAAACCAGTATTTAACCAAAGGCCAAAAAGTTTATGTTGAAGGTAGATTTCAAAGTAGAGAATATGTGGGGCAAGACGGAAATCAAAGAAGGTCATTTGAAGTTGTTGCAAACGATGTTAAGTTTTTAAATACTAAGTCAGAAGCTGAGTCAATGGGATCAAGAGCTACACCAAATACTGAAGCTACACAAACCGATAATTCTCAACAGAAACCAGGAGAATCACCTCAAGATCAATCAAAAGAAGAAGACTTACCCTGGTAAGTATCAGAAAGAGGAATAAGTGAGAAATAACGTCAGAGGAAAGAACAAGTCATTTATACCTAGAGTGGATAAAGGTAGGTGCTGTCCATTAGGAGGTTTTGATTATAAGGCAGTAGGTTTTTTAAAAAGGTATATTTCGGATTCAGGCAAGATTGATTCTGGTAAAAGAAGTGGTAATTGTGCTAAATGCCAAAGAAACTTAACTTTGGCTATAAAAAGAGCTAGACATATGGCCTTAATCCCCTATGCTAGCAACCATCTCTACGATACATCATTAATATCTGAGCCAGAAGCAAAAGAAGAAGTATCTGAGCCAGAAGCAAAAGAAGAAGTATCTGAGCCAGAAGCAAAAGAAGAAGTATCTGAGCCAGAAGCAAAAGAAGAAGAAGAAAAATCGGACTAAGGTATAATTTAGGAATAATTAATTTTGCGAGGTAGGTTATGAGTCAATCCTTATCTAGAATGGAAGTTCTTAATAAAATTCATTCAAAAAGAAGGATTAGGTCCAAACTTTTATTAATAGTTTTTATATTATTTGCTGTATTAACAATAGTTCCTATAGCAAATTATTTTATTCAAGTTAAAATACCCTACGAAAAGACAGCATTAAAAGTTGGAGATGCAATTTTTACCAGAGAAAATGTTGTTGATTTTATAAGATTTAATCAAAGACTTTCTGAGGAGCAAGGAGTCAATTTTGATTTAGGCTCATCGCTTTTTGAGTCACTTCAATTGATTGCAGAAAATGAAATAGCTTTTTTGTCAGCTGCAGAATACGGATTAGTAGTTGATCAGTGGGAAATAGATGAAGCCTTCTTCATTAGGCTTGGGTTTTTTAATGATTTTGATATTGACTCAGAAGAGGCTCAAAAAGCTTTCAATGAAAAAAAGTTACAATTTCTGAATCAAATTCAGCTAGATGAGGCATCCTATCAAGATATAGTAAGAAAAGGCTTATTCAGAGAGAAGCTGAGAAGAGAATTATCTAGAGAAATACCTAGTATTCAGTTACATAAATATATTTATGAGATATCTTTAGATGAAATTTCCCAGTCATTGATTTCTGAAATTCAGAGAAATATTGATAGAGGAGAAGACATTGATCAAATTGTTAAAAGATATTCAGTTGACCCCGAAGTTTCTAGAGGAATAGGTGATCTTGGTTGGACTCCAAAAGGAATCTATCCTTCGCTTGATGGAACTTTGTTTGGATCATCGCAAGATAATATTTTAGCTTTGCCAGTGAAGAAAATGTCTGAGCCATTTATTGATCAAGAAAATTCATTATATAAATTTTATATTATTGCTGATATTAGCGATTCCCAAGAATTATCAGGTGATCATCTTGATATTCTTTCTGATCAAGCTTTAATATCCTTTTTTAGTTTGAAAAGTATGGAAGTAAATTTAGAGTACGGACTGGACAATGAAACATTTAATTGGATCAATGAGAGGGTGAAGATAGCATCTATACTTCCTGAAGGTAATCAGGGCAATGTTATTATTGAATAGAGGATAATTAATATGAAAAGATCAAGTTTAAATATTGGCATTATTGGCATAGGTAATATTGGTTTACAAGTTTTAAAGCAACTAACTTTGAATTCTCAGTTAAATAAATTATTTTCTGTTGAATCAGTATTAGTAAGAGATAAGCAAAAATATACAAAAATTATCTCAGAAGATAATGAATTTAAAAATGAAATAGATAATGTTTTAGAGAAAATAACGGATAATGAAGAAGATTTTTTTAGTAATAATAATATTGATGTAGTAATTGAACTTATAGGAGGAATAGACCCTGCATATAGATATGTGAAAAGAGCTCTTGAATCTAAAAAACATGTAGTAACAGCCAATAAAGATTTAATCTCCACTCACATTGAAGAGCTCCTTCAATTATCAAAAGATAATTCAGTTAAGTTAAGATTTGAGGGTTCAGTAGGTGCTGGAATACCTATTATTGAAGTTCTATCTGATATGCTAAAACAAAACCAGATTAAGAAAATTACCGGGATAATCAATGGCACATCAAATTATATTTTAAGTTCAATGTTTGAAAATTCCTCTGATTTTGAAGATGTATTAAAAGAGGCTCAAGATTTAGGTTTTGCAGAATCAGATCCAACTAATGATGTGGAAGGTTTTGACGCTAAGTTTAAAATAAATATATTAGGATCAATTGCTTTTGGGACAAGAATTCCGCTAGAAAATGTATATGTAAAAGGAATTTCAGAAGTGTCCAATAAGGATATGAATTATGCCAAAGAGTTTGGGTATAATATTAAACTTTTGGCAGTTACAGAGAAATCTTCTGAAGGGATATATTCAAATGTTTCACCTGCCTTAGTTTCCTTAAACCAACCTATATCTAAAGTAGGAGGGAATTACAATGCAGTAGAAATTCTTGGAGATTTAGTAGGAAATCTTTGGATACAAGGAGAAGGTGCTGGAAAGAATTCTACTTCGAGTGCAGTATTAGGAGATTTGATGGGGATATATTATAGATCAAGCGATGATGTAAATTTGTCTGGAAATAAAGAAAAATATCTGAGCAAAGAAGATGTAATGCTTAGGAATTATATAAGACTTTCTGTAGAGGACAAGTACGGCGTTTTATCAGAGATTTCAGGAATTTTTTCAAAGAATGAAATAAGTATAGCTTCAGTTATTCAGAAAGATATAGATAACGATAAGAATGTTGTGGATCTAGTGATAATGACTCATGATTCAAAAGGAGTTAATTTTGATATAGCTATTGATTCTGTTTCAAAAATATCTTCAGTTAAAGAAAAGCCAGTGGTTATAAGGATTAATGATTAATATGGGTATTGGTATATTACATAAATATAAAGATCATATTGATCTGGATGGCGCTTCCCCTATATCTATGGGAGAGGGGGATACTCCTCTTATTTATTCTGACTATCTATCAAAAGAAACTGGAGCTTCTGTATATTTGAAAATTGAAGGTTGCAATCCTAGTGGTTCATTTAAAGATAGAGGTATGGTTGTGGCAGTATGTAAAGCTCTACAGAAAAATAAAAAAGTTCTAGTTTGTGCTTCTACCGGTAATACTAGTGCTTCTGCTTCAGCTTATGCAGCTAAGTTTGGTCTTACTTCAGCTATAATTATTCCAAGTGGAAATATAGCTAAAGGTAAGCTGGCTCAAGCAATGGCATTCGGAGCAAAAATTGTAGCCATAGATGGATCATTTGATGATGCATTGAATGTAGTAAGAAAACTAGAAAATGAGAGTAGCATAGAAATTGTTAATTCGATTAACCCTCATAGAATAGAAGGCCAAAAAACAGCGGCATTTGAAATCATAGATTCATTAGGTTCAATTGACTATTTATGCATTCCTGTAGGAAATGCAGGGAATATATCAGCATATTGGAAAGGATTTAAGGAATACTCTCCTTTGAAAAATTTTGATCCGCCTAAGATGCTTGGATTTCAAGCAGAAGGATCTGCCCCAATAGTAAAAGGAAAAGTCATTGATAATCCAGACACCATAGCTACTGCAATAAGAATAGGTAATCCTGCTTCATGGAAGAATGCGGAGTTAGCTCTTGCAGAATCGGATGGGTCAATTCATTCTGTAACCGATGATGAAATTATAGAATCATATGTAAATTTAGCACGAAAAGATGGAATATATTGTGAGCCAGCTTCTGCAGCTGGTGTTGCAGGATTATTAAAACTCTCTAAAGAAGTTGATTTTAATAAGAAAAAAATTACTTGTGTAGTTACAGGGAATGGTTTGAAGGATCCTTCTACATCAGAGAAATTTGCTAGTACTGATATATATCCAGCTAAATCTGAATTAAGTGAAGTATTAGAAGCTATCAATAAGAAAGTATAAATTTGGTTCGAAAAATATCAATTTATAATGACTTTTCTAGTGAACTCAGAGAGATCTGGGATAATTTAACATCAGATAATGATTCATCTCCTTTTTTAAAATTCTTTTTGCATAAATCATGGTATGAATTTTTTGGTAAACCCGGCAGTTTATACATCATTAATCATTCAGATAGTATATTGATGCCTCTTGTTCTGAATAATAAGCATGCTGAAATTACAGGAGATCAAGATTTGTTTGATTATCATGATTTTATATATAAAAAAAATCTAGACCCTATAAAAGTTAAAGAAATTATAGATTATTGCTTTTCTGAATTAAATATTCAAAATTTAAAAATTAAATCTGTCCCTGAAGAGTCTATTACTCATAAATTAATTATTTCATCCTGCAATGAATTAGGTTTAAAAGTAACTTCTCATAATGAGGATTTAAGTCCTTATTTGGATTTAGATACTTCCTTTGAAAATTATTTAATGAAATTGAATAAGAAAAATAGGCATGAAATAAGAAGAAAAATAAAAAAACTGGAATCTGCTGGCAATATATCTATTAAAAAATGCAGTAATGATGAAATTGCAGATTGGATTGAAATATTTTTTAATTTAATGATGCATAATCCTGAGAAAGAGATATTTTTGACTGAGAAAAGAAAATCCTTCATGAAAAATACAATATTGAATTCCGTAGAAAATGAGTTCGGAGAATTAAATTTTTTACTGTTTAATGAAGAGCCTGTTGCTACCACTTTCTTTTTTAAACAAGAAAGTAAATTAAGTATATATAACTCAGGTTATGATCCTCATTACTCATCATATTCTGTAGGCCTAATGAATCATATATACAATATAAATAATTATTCAGGAAAAATTCCTAAAATCGATTTTTTAAGAGGAGATGAAGATTATAAATTTAGGATAGGTTGTGTTTCTAGTAATTTATTAACATTGTCTTTAGGAGATTGATCCAATGAAAATCGCTTTAATTAGTGTTCATGGAGACCCTGTATTGCAAGCCGGCGGAAAAGATGCAGGAGGAATGAATATTTATATAAGGGAAGTGGCAGAGAGGCTAGTTGGTGAAGGTATAGATGTTGATGTATTTACAAGAATGCATGATAGGCGTGAAGAAATAGAAGAATCTTTAATTAATTTTAATATGGTTTATGTAAAAGCCGGCGAAGAGTCTCTTGATAAATTAGGAATTTTTTCACATTTAGATACTTTTGTTAATGAAGTCGATAAATATTCAAAAGAGAATAATAAAAACTATGATTTAATCTATTCTCATTATTGGCTTTCGGGGGTTGTGGCATTAAAATTAAAAAAACTTTGGCTAAAGCCAGTAGTAACTAGCTTTCATACAATTCAAGAAATAAAACAAGAAGCATTTCCTTTCAATATAGATAATCCAGTTAGAGAAAGAGAAGAAAGGAGTGTTTCTAAAGGATCTGATGCAATAGTTGTATGGTCAGATCATGAAGAAAAATTTATTCAAGAAAAATTTAAAATTAATTCTAGGAATATTGAGGTTATACCCCCAGGAGTAGATGTAGATATATTTAAGCCAGAAGATAAATCTGAATCTAGAAAGATAATAAATATTAGTCAAGATGAAAAAGTAATTCTATATGTGGGAAGATTGGAAAGATTAAAGGGCCTTGATACTTTATTAGAAGCTATTTCATTGTTGGAACAAAGAGATATAAATTTATTAGTTGTTGGGGGTCTATACAATTTAGAAGAATTATCTAGGCTAAAAAAAATTTGTAGGAATTTAGATTTAGATCAAAATGTTCATTTTATTGGATCTATAAATAGGAAAGAGTTGAAATATTATTATAATTCTTCCGATTTATGTGTTTTACCTTCTTACTACGAGAGTTTTGGTCTATCAGCATTAGAGGCGTCAGCTTGTGGAATCCCTGTTATTGCATCAAAAAGAGGTGGATTATCTTCTATAGTGTTAGATAAGAAGACGGGTTATTTGCTTCAATGGAGATGCCCTGGCCCATTTGTAGATAAACTTGAAGTTTTACTTAGCAACAGAAGATTAAGAGACTCAATGGGGGCAGCTGCTAGGAACCATGCAATGTCACTTAGCTGGGATAATGCAATTAGTAGACTTATGGATTTGTTTAATAAGTTGACCCTAAGATAGAGCTGTGCTAATCTCATCACGATTTTTACATGTTGAAAGAGAGTAGTATAAATTATAAAATCTTTTAGAGAATCGAGGGTTGGTGAGACTCGTGATTTTTATGATTTTGAACTCGCTCTGGAGTGGCTTAAATGAAACAAAGTAGTTTAAGACGTTGGTTACGAAATAACTTTAATTGAGAGAGGTGTTTTACCTAATCAAAGGTGGTACCGCGGGTCTAATCTCGTCCTTTGGACGAGATATTTTTATTTTAAGGATAAAAAATGAAAAAAACTGGAGCACAATTACTTTGTGAAGGATTAATTCATCACGGGGGTACAAAAATTTTTGGTATTCCTGGTGGAGCTATATTACCTTTGTATGGAACTCTTTCTCAGTATCCTGAACTTGAACACATATTAGTTAGGCACGAGCAGGGTGCATCTCATGCTGCAGATGGATTTTCTAGAGCTTCAGGTAATCCTGGTATATGTTTTGCAACTTCAGGCCCAGGCGCAACAAATTTGATAACTGGAATGGCTACCGCAATGATGGATTCATCTCCAATGATTGCAATTACTGGACAGGTTTCTAGGCCTGGAATTGGAAAAGATTCTTTTCAAGAAATAGATATAACTGGGGCATCATTACCTGTAACTAAGCATAATTATCTTGTTATGAATGCATCTGAGATCCCTCAAGTTGTTAAAGAAGCTTTTTATATTGCTACTACCGGCAGACCTGGTCCTGTACTTATCGATATCCCTAGAGATGTTTTTATAGAGGAAGTAGAATTCGATAGTTCTTATTGGGAAGAAGATATAGAAATTTTAGGATATAAACCACCTAAGTTTGCTAATAATATTCAAGTGGATAAGGCTGTTAAATTAATTGAGCAGGCCGAAAGACCTGTTATTCTAGCAGGCCACGGAGTAATTATATCTCAAGCCTATGAAGAGTTACTTAAGTTAGCAGAAAGTGCTCAAATTCCTGTTGTAACTACTTTATTAGGTATAAGTTCATTTCCAGAAAATCATGTTTTGAGTTTAAGTTTTCCAGGCATGCATGGTGTTGCATGGGCAAGCTTAGCTCTAGATCAGGCAGATTTGATTATAGCAATAGGTAGTAGATTTGATGATAGAATAACGGGCGATACAAGTAGATTTGCTACAAGATCAAAAAAAATTCATATAGATATTGATCCGGCTGAAATAAATAAGAATATTAAAGTAGATGTTCCTTTAATAGGTAATGTTAAAGATGTGCTTAATCAGTTATTACCTAAAATAAAACCTAAGACTCATATAGATTGGGTTAATCACATTGATAAATTGAAGTCTGCCCATCCTTCTTTGAAAATTAAGAAAACTGACGATTTGGTTGGCCAATATGTAATTAAATCTCTTTCTGACGAGACTAAAGGAGAATCTGTTATTGTAACAGGGGTAGGACAACATCAAATGTGGGCTGCTCAACACTACACATACTGTAGTCAGAATTCTTGGATTTCTTCTGGAGGCTTAGGAACTATGGGTTTTGAGGTTCCTGCTGCTCTTGGTGCAAAAGTTGGTTGCCCAGATAAGATGGTTTGGTCAATTGCTGGAGATGGTGGCTTTCAGATGACATTATCTGAATTAGCAACCATTGTTGAGAATAATATCAAGGTTAAGTTTGCATTGTTGAACAATAATCATTTAGGAATGATAACTCAATGGCAGGAGATGTTTTTCAATGAAGATTTTTATGCAAATTCTTATACAGCTAATCCTGATTTCGTTAAGCTAGCTAATGCCTACGGAATGAAAGCGCTTAGCGTGGATAATAATGAAGATGTTAGGCCAGCTATAAGAGAAGCAAATGCCCATGATGGACCATTTTTAATTGATTTTAAAATAAAAAAAGAAGAGAACGTATTTCCAATGATCCCGTCTGGCCAAAGTGTAAATGAATTGTTAGAGGAATCAATAGATGGTAGCTAGTAATAAAAGCAGCAGAACTGTTATTGCTCTTGTTCAAAATAGAGCAGGAGTACTTGCGAGAATTTGCGGATTATTCAGACGCCAGGGGTTTAATATTGCTAGTTTGGCAGTCGGAAGGTCTGAGCAAGAAGGTTTATCAAGAATGACTTTTGTTGTAGAAGGGCCTGAAGAAGTTGTTAGGCTAGTATCTGCTAAACTAGATAGGTTAATTGAAGTTGTGAAAGTTGAAGACATTTCTGACAAAGAACATGTATACAGAGAAATGGTATTAATAAAGTTGAATGCCGATAATGAGAAAAGAGGAGAAATTTTACAATTAGCAAATATATTTAATGTTAAGACGGTTGATGTTGGGGTTGATCAAATGACGATAGAGACTACAGGAGATTCAAAAGATATAGAATCATTACTTGAACTTCTAGAACCTTATGGAGTTATAGAAGTTATGAGAACCGGCAGAGTTGCTGTATTAAAAAGCTTAGAATGAAAGGAAAATAAAAATGAAAATGTACTATGAAAGCGATATAGATAAAGAATTAATTAATTCGAAGAAAATTGCTGTTCTTGGTTACGGTAGTCAAGGGCATGCTCATTCATTAAATCTTAAAGACTCAGGGTTTGATGTAGTAGTTGGTTTATATGAAGGAAGCAAAAGTAAGGAAAAGGCAGAAGAGAAAGGCCTAACAGTCCTATCAAATTCCGAAGCAGTAAAAAGTGCAGATGTAATTATGTTTTGCCTTCCAGACACCATTCAAGGCAAGGTTTATAGAGAGGATGTAGAGCCACATTTAGAAGAAGGCAAAATGTTAATGTTCTGTCATGGATTTAGTATTTTTTATGAACAGATAAAACCTCCAAGTTTTGTGGATGTAGCTATGATTGCACCTAAGGGTCCTGGGCATATTGTAAGAAGAGTTTTTGAGTCAGGGCAAGGAGTTCCATGTTTAATAGCTGTTCACCAAGATAACAGCGGCAAAGCAAAGGATATTGCTCTAGGATATGGTCTTGGAGTAGGAGGGGCTAGAGCAGGAATATTAGAAACAACATTTAAAGAGGAGACTGAGACTGATTTATTTGGCGAGCAGGCAGTATTATGTGGTGGGGTAACTTCTTTAGTTCAAAGCGCTTTCGAAGTTTTAGTAGAAGCAGGTTACCAACCTGAATCTGCATATTTTGAAGTTCTACATGAATTAAAATTAATTGTAGACCTAATGTACCAAGGCGGATTAGGCGAAATGAGATATTCAATTTCAGATACAGCTGAATATGGAGATTATACTAGAGGTCCAGTTGTGGTAGATCCTTCAGTAAAAGAAAATATGAAAAAAGTGTTAAGCCAAATTCAAAGCGGCCAATTTGCCAAAGAGTGGATTGCTGAAAATGATGAAGGTTTGCATAAGTTTAAAGATTTGAGAAAAGAAAATTCTGGGCATCCAATTGAAGAAGTAGGTAAAAGGTTGAGAGGAATGATGCCTTTTTTAAAGGATCAAAGTTAATAAATTATGAATAGAGAATCTTTAATAATTTTTGATACAACTCTTAGAGATGGAGAGCAGTCAGCTGGAGCAGGTTTGACAGTTGATGAAAAGTTAGTAATAGCAAAGCAGCTTGAAGCTTTAGGAGTGGATGTTATTGAGGCAGGTTTTGCAGTTAGCTCTCAAGGTGATTTTAATGCAGTTAGTCAGATAGCAGAAACAATAAAAAATTGTAAAGTTGCTAGTTTAGCTCGAGTTGTAGAGGGAGATATAGATAAGGCTGCACAAGCATTAGAAAAAGCTTCAAATCCTAGAATCCACACATTTGTATCTAGCTCTTCTATACATATGGAGCATCAGATGAGAAAGGATCCGGAAGAAATCATTGAAATGGCTGTTAAAGCAGTATCTAAGGCAAAATATTATGTTGATGATGTTGAATTTTCTCCAATGGATGCTACAAGAACCGATATTGATTTTTTAGTTACATTGCTTGAAGCAACTATTGAAGCCGGAGCTAATACTATAAATATCCCTGATACTGTTGGTTATGCTGTATCAAAAGAATTTGGAGAATCAATAAAAATTCTAAGGGAGAGGATTAGAAATATTGATAATGTAATAGTAAGTGTCCATTGTCACAATGATTTAGGGCTTGCTGTATCAAATAGTTTGGCAGCTGTAGAGAATGGAGCAAGGCAGATTGAAGGCTGTATAAATGGATTGGGTGAGAGAGCCGGAAATGCAGCTTTAGAAGAAGTGATTATGGGACTAGAAGTAAGAAAAGATCATTTTAATGTAGAAACCAAAGTCAAAACTTCTGAAATTGGGCCTACTAGCAGGTTGGTTAGTAATCTTTTTGGATTCCCAATGCAAGCAAATAAAGCTATTGTAGGGCAAAATGCTTTTAGACATTCTTCTGGGATTCATCAAGATGCCTTTCTGAAAGATAGAAGCACATTTGAAATAATGGAGCCTGAAACAGTAGGTTGGAGAGGCGAAGCTCTTGTTTTAGGGAAGCTATCAGGAAGAGCAGGACTTAAATCAAGACTAAGTGATTTAGGTTATGATTTTGATAATGACCAATTAAATTCCTTATTCATAAAATTTAAGGATCTTGCAGATAGTAAGAAGGAAGTTACAGATATTGATCTTGAAGCATTAATAATGGAACAATCAAGATATGAAACACAAAAATCTTATCTTTCTTTAAATTCTATAGAGGTAATTTGCGGGAATCAGAACAAGCCAAAAGCTAATATCGAAATTATAAATGTTGATGACAAAATTATTTCTTCAGAAGCGGAAGGAACTGGTCCTGTAGATGCAGTATGCAAAGCAATTGATAAAATAATTGATGTTGATGTTAAATTAACTGAATTTAGTGTTAATTCTGTTACAGAGGGAATAGATGCATTAGGCGAAGTTACTATAAGGGTTGAAAATGCAAATGGGAGAACTTTTGCCGGAACCGGTTCAGACCCAGATATTGTAGTAGCATCTGCAAAAGCTTATTTAAATGCAATAAACAGATCAATTCAGATGACTAAAGAAGGGTCAGAGTCGCCTGGGTCAGGAGCAGGAAGATGAGAAAAACACTATTTGAAAAAATTTGGGAACCTCATGTTGTAGATCAAATTGATGATGATCTAGCATTAATCTATATTGACCTTCATTTGGTTCACGAGGTTACTTCTCCTCAAGCATTCGAAGGTTTGAGAATAAATTCAAGAACTGTAAGAAAACCTCATCTTACTGCTGCTACCATTGATCACAATGTTCCAACTTCAGATAGATTTAATATTAAAGATCCAATAGCAAAAAAACAGATCGAAGCATTGCGATCAAATTGCAAAGAATTTGGAGTACCTCTGTATGACATTGATAATATTAATCAAGGAATAGTTCATGTAATTGGGCCAGAATTAGGATTAACTCAACCAGGAATGACAATTGTATGCGGAGATAGTCATACTTCAACTCATGGTGCATTTGGAGCATTAGCTTTTGGTATTGGTACTTCCGAAGTTGAACATGTGTTGGCAACTCAAACTTTAGTACAAAAAAAACCTAAGACAATGGCTATAAATGTAAGAGGAGATTTGCCTTTGGGTGTATCTCCAAAAGACTTAGTATTATCAATTATTAAAGAAATTGGAGTTGATGGGGGGACAGGTCATGCAATTGAATTTAGAGGAGATGTATTCAAGAAAATGTCTATGGAAGGCAGAATGACAGTATGCAATATGACAATTGAAGGTGGTGGTAGAGCCGGAATGATTGCGCCTGATGAAAAAACTTTTGAATTCGTTCAAGGAAAGAAATTTTCTCCTAAAGGAGATAATTTACATAAATTGATGGATGCCTGGAAAGATTTATATACTGATGACGATGCAAAATTTGATGCTAATATTGATATAGACTGCTCAGATTTAGAACCTCATATATCATGGGGAACAAATCCTGGCCAGGTGACAGGAATTAATTCTTCTGTTCCTGATCCAGAAAGCTATTCAACCCCTGAGGAAAAATCAAATGCTCAAAATGCTCTTGATTATATGGGGCTTGAAGCGGGCCAAAAAATTTCTGATATAAGATTGGATAGAGTTTTCATAGGTTCTTGTACAAATGGAAGAATAGAAGATTTAAGAGCTGCAGCTAGTATTATCGAAGGTAAGAATGTAGATAAAAATGTAAGAGCAATGGTTGTTCCAGGTTCAGGATTAGTAAAAATGATGGCTGAAAAAGAAGGCCTCGATAAAATATTTATAGAATCTGGATTTGAGTGGAGAGATGCAGGATGCTCAATGTGTTTAGGCATGAATCCAGATATTCTAGTTCCTAAAGAGAGATGCGCTTCTACATCAAATAGAAATTTTGAAGGAAGGCAAGGTAAAGAGGGAAGAACTCATCTTGTAGGTCCTGAAATGGCAGCAGCAGCAGCAATAGAAGGCCATTTTGTAGACGTAAGGGATTGGAAATAATGGAAGCTTTTATAAATCATAAAGGCTTAGTTGCTCCTCTAGATCGTGCAAATGTTGATACAGATCAAATTATACCTAAGCAATTTTTAAAGAGAATTGAAAGAACAGGTTTTGGAGAATTCGCCTTCTTTGATTGGAGATATTTAGAGCCCGGAATTCCAAACCCTGATTTCATTTTAAATGACAACAGATATAAAGGTGCATCGATTTTAGTTGCAGGTACAAATTTTGGGTCTGGATCTTCAAGAGAACATGCTCCATGGGCTCTTTTAGATTATGGGTTCAAAATTTTAATTGCGCCAAGTTTTGCTGATATTTTTCGAACTAACTGTTTTCAAAATGGAATACTAACTATAACTTTAAATAAAGAGAAAGTAGATCATTTAATGGGTATGGCCTCATCTCCTAAATATACTGGATATCAATTAGAAGTAGATCTTGAGAGTCAAATAGTAAAAGATGAAAATGGATTTTCAGAAAAATTTGATATAGATCTTTTTAGGAAAGAGTCGCTTTTAAAAGGCCAAGATGAGATAGGAAGAACTTTAACATCTGAAGATAAAATTAGTAGTTTTGAATCATCCAGAATAGATAGGTGGTGACAATTGAAGTATAAAATAGCTGTTTTAAGTGGAGATGGAATTGGTCCTGAAGTTACCAAAGAATCTGAAAAGATATTGGATTCAATATCTAAAAAATTTGGCCATCAATTTGAATATGATTATCAAGATGTGGGCGGAGTTTCAATTGACAAGAATGGAGTAGCAATTACAGAAGAAGCGCTTGGCAGTTGTTTAGAAAATCAGGCTGTACTTTTTGGTTCTGTTGGAGGCCCTAAATGGGATGATCCTAATAGTGAAGTTAGGCCAGAAGACGGTATTCTAAAATTAAGAAAACAATTAGATTTATTTGCAAATATAAGGCCAGCAAAAGTATATAAATCTTTAATTGATTCTACTTCATTATAAACTGGAATAATAATACT
>CAZUHW010000004.1:0-117817 GCA_964620935.1 uncultured Dehalococcoidales bacterium | reverse complement strand
GATTCAAGCCCATTAAAGCCAGAAATTCTAGAAAATGTTGATTTTATAATTATTCGAGAATTAACATCTGGTCTTTATTTTGGAGAACCCAAAAAAAGATGGGAAGAAAATGGTAAAAGAATAGCTGTAGATACTCTTAAATATGATGAAGATGAGATAAGAAGAGTTGTGAAGGTTGGATTTGAAATGGCAAAAAAAAGAAAAAAAGTATTGCATTCTCTTGATAAAATGAATGTGATGGCTAGTTCTAGGTTGTGGCGAGAAATAGCTGATGAAGTTTCATCTGAATATCCTGAAGTTGAGTTAATTCACATGCTTGCTGATAATGCAGCAATGCAAATTATTACTAGCCCCTCCGTATTTGATGTAATTGTAACTGAAAATACTTTTGGAGATATTCTCTCTGATGAGGCAGCAGTAATAGGCGGATCAATGGGGATGTTGCCTTCTGCTAGTTTATCTAGTGTTCCTGGGTCAAATGAAAATAACTCTTCAAAGCCAGCTCTTTATGAGCCTATTCATGGTTCAGCTCCAGACATATCTGGAAAAGGATTGGCTAATCCGGTGGCATCAGTTCTTAGCACTGCCATGATGTTGAGATGGTCATTTGGGCTTGATGAAGAAGCAAGCTGCATAGAAAGTGCAATAGATGAATTAATAGAATCAGGGGTTAGAACAAAAGATATATCTTTAGCTTCTGAAGAATTTTTAAGTACCCAAGAAATGGGTGATAAAATCGTCAGTAAAATTTTGAACAATGAATAACAATTCAATTTTTATACCAAAAAAAATAATTGGAGAAATAATTTTACATTCGCTGGACAATGATCCTAATGAAAGCTGTGGAGTCCTTCAGGGCTCAGGTGTGATAGTTTCAAAATTTCATCCGTTAAAAAATATCCATGAGAATCCTCAGAATCGATATACTTTTGATGCTAGTGAACATCTTAATGCAGAGAAAAAGTCAGATGAAGATGGAGAAGAAATAATAGGTATTTTTCATTCTCATACACACACTCAAGCATATTTATCTGAGACAGATGTGAAGAATGCTCTTATGTCTGGTTATTTACAACAATTTTACGTAATAGTTTCTTTAGTTGAAAAAACAAGACCTGTATTGAGGGCGTATAGAATAAGCAACCAAGGTGATATTAGTGAAGTCATAGTAGATTTTGATGGGCCAAAATATATTAGTCGTTAATATTATTCGTTAACCACCATTCCATAGAATCTGACAAGGCCATCCAGCTCGCCTCAATTATATTCGGTGAAGCCCCAACAGTTGTCCATACAGTTTTATGGTCAGCAGATTCAATTGAAACTCTTACGATTGATTCTGTTGCTTCTGATTCATTCACCACTCTTACTTTGTAATCAGTTAGTTTTATTTTACTAAGCTCAGGATAATAATATGATAATGCCTGCCTAAGTGCCTTATCTAATGCTGCTACAGGCCCATTTCCTTCTGCTTTAGAATTATGAATTTCATTTTGAACAGAGATATTTATATTTGCCTCACACATAGGCTCGCCAAAATCTTTAGGACTACTTTTTAAAGTCACATTATATTCATTTAGCTCGAAAGGACTTTCAATCAACTTTTTGTATTTTTTTAGTAATAATTCTAGTGAGGCTGAGGCTGTCTCATAAGAAAACCCACTATTTTCCTTATCTTTTATAATAGAAGTTAACTTTTTTATATCTTCAGGAGAATACTCTTCGTATATAAGTAGTTCTTTTAATCTTGAAATTATATTACTTCTCCCAGCTAGTTCTGAAACTGTAATATTTGAATTATTCCCAATAACTTCAGGATTAATATGTTGGTATGATTCAACATATTTATTTACAGCTGAGGCATGCATTCCACCTTTGTGTGTGAATGCCTTACTTCCTACGAAGGGCGCATACGCGAAAGGAGTCCTATTAACAGTGTCAGAAACATAGTTTGATAATTCAGTTATCTTTCTTAGATTTTTTTCAGAAAATATTTTTATTCCTTTCTTTAGCTGCAGATTCCCTATTATGCTTATAAGGTTCGCATTACCGCATCTTTCACCATATCCATTAATTGTTCCTTGGATATGATTAATTCCTTGCTCAAAAGCTACTAAAGAACAGGCAACCGCAGTGTCTGTGTCATTATGGCAATGAATTCCGATCTTATTAACATCTATTCCAAAATCTTTAGATTGATTTATTACGTTTTTTATATTTTCAGGAATCATTCCGCCATTTGTGTCGCACAACGCAACTATATCTGCGCCAGAATCTACTGCCACCTTTAAGGTTTTTAGTGCGTAATCTTTATTTGTTATAAAGCCATCGAAAAAGTGCTCAGCATCAAATATCACTCTCCTATTTCTTTCTTTAAGATGAGTAATGGTCTCAGATATCATGCTTAAATTTTCATCTAAGCTTGTTTCAAGAACTTTTTCTACTTGTTTTGATGATGATTTTCCAACAACCGCTAAAGTCTTTGCTTCAGAAAAAAGCATTGCATTAACGATTTGATCGGACTCAATTTTTGAATTAGGTTTTCTTGTGCTTCCAAATGCGCTTATGGTTGAATTAGGTAAATTTTCTTTTTGTATTAACTTAAAATACTCATCATCCTTTGGATTTGATCCAGCATATCCACCTTCAATAGTGGGAATACCTATCTCATCTAATTTTAAAGTAATATTTATCTTGTCCTTTAAAGATAGAGAAATACCTGATTGCTGTGCACCGTCTCTAAGAGTTGTATCGTATAATTCTATATTCAATTCATTTCCTTTTAAATTGTAAGAGATTAATATAACACGCTATATGATTGTTATACGAATTTTTCATGATTATCAAGTTTCATAATATCTGCATTTCCTGCAATGAATTTGCCAGTCCAATTTCTTAACTTTATGAATGTTTCTTGGTCCTTTTGATAATTTTCATTTAAAAAAGAATTAAATTCTGATTTAGGTTCATAATTATTATCTAATTCTAATACTACGCCTCCTGCCTCTTTAATCAATAATAGTCCTGCTCCAAAGTCCCAAATAAATGCTGGCCCTAATAATGCAAGGCTAACCACCCCTTTTGCTAACATTGCCATTTCATAAGCTACACTTCCTATTACTCTTTTATCTCCTCTTAATCTTTTATTCATGGATTTAATTTTTCTATCTTTATTTCCAAATATTGGGCTAAATGATGAGTACGAAGAAATTGCACCTTCTCCTATAGAAAAATTTGATTTATTAATAGATATTTTCGAATTACCAATCCATGAGCCTTCATCTTTTGCTGTTGAAAAAATCAGAGATTTCTTTTCATTAGGCCAAGGGATCCATATAGATCCTGCTATGGGGGCTGAGTTTTTTAATAGTGCTATAGAGATAGAAAAATTTGGTAGTCCATTAGCAAAATTTGTTGTGCCATCAATTGGGTCTATTACCCATACGAATTCGCTGACATTCTTTATTTCTGAAGAGACATCTTCTTCCCCAATTATATTATGATATGGGAATCTTTTAGAGATTCTATTTTTTATTAGATCCTGACAGCCTTTATCGACCTCTGTGACCAGATTATTTTTTCTATCCTTGGAGAATACCTCAAAGTCTTTATCAAAATAATTCATTACAAATTTTCCTGCTTCTTCGGCAAGCAAAATGCAGAATTTTTTATATTCGGAATTAGATATCAAGGCAACCCCTTTTTATTTATTTAAACAATAAAACAGAATATAATAAATACCATATAAACTATAATTTAGATTATTTTATGAAAGTTAAATTAAATAGAGATAGCAAATTAATGTCTACTCACCCTCTTGTGATTAACAGAGTAAGAACATTAAAAGATTTGCAAAAACTGTTAGGTGACCTGTAATTGTTTTCTAGATTATTTAAGAAAAACTCTCCTCTAGATTTATGGAATTCTATGGCATCTATTAAGAACTTTGAAAATAGTTTTAACTGGATTAATTTTTATAGAGATTCAAAGATTATGTGTTGGGATAATCAAAATCTAATTGAAGAGTTTTCAAAAAGAGAATTAAAAAAAATTATTTCAGAAGGAGATCAGGGCACCAATACAAATTTTAGATTAATAAATGAGCCTGGAGATGTAACCTGGATTATTTTGGAAGATGAGAATTTTAGTGATTTAATTTCCACTACATTTACAGTATTTAATGCTCTATCTCAGCTGATAAACATTAATGCAGTTATGGGCATTTTATTTAATTTCAATATAGAAAATTCTGAATACTCTTCAATTTTAAATAATAATCATGATTACCATTTAGTTTTTAATCAAAAGCCTCTTGGATACTATCCTCTTGTTTATGAAAATGGGCATAGGCAGCCCGTTTCAGAATTAGAGATTATGGATCTAGCTTTAAAACAAAATCTTTATGTAAATAAGAATCAAAATAATTGGTTTGGCGTTGAAGGTATACCTAATTAAGTAAATGAAAATTTTAGTACTATCTAATGATCAGGAAATATTAAATAAAATAAAAAGTAAATTCGATTCATTTTCTATAAACTCGAAATTTGTTTTTGCAACCCATGTAGAGGATATTCCTAAAGATTTAAGTGGATTAATAATCCCTGACAAAGTGCCTTTAAATGATTTATCTATTTTTTTAAAATATGCAAAAAATAATAACTTAAAGACACTTTTTACAGGGCAAGGACTTATATCATTGATCAGTTATTTTAATAAGAAAGAATGTAAGACTAAAAAATTTGAAGGTTCTAATTCATCATTTTTAGCTTTAGGTTCTAAATTGGCTGAAATCATTGGTGGTGCAGGACCACTGAATACTCATTATGATTTAGATTGGGAGATGCCTATAAAATTTTTACCAGATAAATTTTTACTATCCGGTATTAATGCTGGCAATGGCTCTATAGAAGCTCTAGAGATGGTCGGAGAATGGGAAATTATGGGTATTGTATGGCCTATTTTTTCTGCTGAAAAAGCACCTTCTGGTTTCGAAAATATTTTAAGTTGGATTTCCGAATAAATAATTGTAATTTATTTGGGGGATTTTTAATATAAATTACAGTAACAATCCAATGTATTTATGGTACTTCCTGAAAGAGACAATAAAGAGAATATAAGACTTATAGGGATAGAAGAGGAAATGTCTAATTCCTATCTTGATTATGCTATGAGTGTCATAGTATCAAGAGCCTTGCCTGATGTGAGAGATGGGTTAAAACCCGTGCAAAGAAGAATTTTATATTCTATGTATGACACAGGCATGAGAGCCAATTCTTCATTTAAGAAGAGTGCAAGGCTTGTTGGTGAAGTTATGGGTAAATACCATCCTCACGGTGATTCTGCTATTTACGAAGCAATGGTAAGAATGGCTCAGTCATGGTCTATGAGATATATGCTAGTAGAAGGTCAGGGAAATTTCGGGTCAACCGATGGTGATTCTGCTGCTGCTATGAGATACACAGAGGCAAAATTACAGCCAATTTCTGATGCAATGCTTTCTGATATTGAAAAAGAAACAGTGCCTTGGAATGATAACTTTGATGCTTCTATACAAGAACCAAGCACGTTACCAGCCAGGTTACCTAATTTACTAGTTAATGGAGTGCAAGGGATTGCAGTGGGAATGGCAACAAACATGGCACCTCATAATTTGAGTGAGGTTTGTGATGCGATTATCGAAGTAATTGATAATCCTGAATGCTCTGTTGAAGATCTGATGGAGCATATTAAAGCTCCAGACTTTCCTACAGCAGCTCATATATGGGGTATTGACGGAGTAAGATCAGCTTATGCTACTGGTAGAGGAAGAGTAATGATTCAGGCGAATCATAAAGTCGAGTTTATGAACAAGCAAGAGGACAGGATAAGACTTGTTTTTGATGAACTTCCTTATCAGGTTAATAAAGCTAATTTAGTAATAAGAATAGCCGAATTATTAAAAACAAAAAAAATTGAAGGTATTTCTGAGGTAAGAGATGAATCTGATAGAAAAGGGACCAGACTAGTTGTTGAGCTTAAAAGAGGAGCAAGTGAATTTGTAGTATTAAATAATCTTTATAAACAGACTCCATTAAGATCATCATTCTCTATAAATATGGTTGCTCTTGTAGATGGCTCGCCGAGAGTGCTTAATTTAAAACAAATTCTAAAATATTATGTTGATTTTAGAATTGAAATAGTTACTAAGCGCGCAGAATTTGAATTAAGAAAAGCTCAAAGCAGAATTCATATTTTAGAAGGACTAAGAATAGCCCTCCAAAACATTGATGATGTAATAGAAACTATAAAATCTGCGGGGCTTGTTGAAGAGGCAAGAGAGGCCTTGATGTCAAAATTTTCAATGACTGAGATTCAGGCTCAGGCTGTATTAGATATGCAATTAAGAAGAATAGCAGCTCTAGAAACAGAAAAAATTGAATCTGAATACAATGAATTGAAGGATTTGATTAAAGATCTAAATGAATTATTAGGTAGCAAAGAGAAGATATTTGATGTAATCAAGCAAGAAACCTCTGAACTAAAAGAAAAATATGGAGATAAAAGACTGACTAAACTCCACAAACAAGAGTTGGGGCAGTGGAATAGAGAGGATGTTGAGCCCCATGAAGAGTCTGTTGTAACTCTTAGCAGAAACGGCTACCTGAAAAGAGTTAAGAGTGATACGTTTAGGCGTCAGCATAGAGGAGGGAAGGGAGTTAAGGGTCAAAAAATGACCAAGGAAGATGACGTAACTCCATACATGCAGATTGCAGATACTCACGATACCATACTCCTTTTTACAGATAGAGGGAGAGTATTTTCCTCAAGAGTTTTTGATCTTCCGGCGAATCAGAGCAGGAATAGCAGAGGTACTCCTGTTCATAATATTGTAGCTCTTGAGGCTAGAGAAAAAGTAAATGCAATTTTAACTGTCCCTGAAATAGATCAAAAGCTGGAATCATATATTGTAATGGCTACTAAGAATGGTCGAATAAAAACCATGGAGATTTCTAAGTTTAAGAACTTAAGGAAGTCCGGGCTCCATTCATTTAAATTAAAGTCCGATGATGAGCTTGTGTCCGTTGCTTTGGCGTTACCACTTATTGAAGTGGAAAAGAATAATATAATTAAGCTAGTTGTGAACAAGAAAAATCCAGATAGAGGGATATCTTATGTGTTAGATTCGCTGACTGAAATTGATACTGGCAATATTGATAAAGATTTAATTAATCCAGACCCTAAAAATAAAAAAAGAGACATAAATATTTTAAAAAAAGAAGGGGGTAGAAAATACTTCAGCATCCTAGACAATAAAGGCAAAGAGACAGCCAGCAAAATCTATCCTGATATAGTTATGGTGTCTGATGCAGGAAAACAAATCAGATTTAATGTGGAAAGTGTTAGACCTCAAGGCAGAATTGCTGGAGGAGTCAAAGGTATGAAGTTAGATTCAAAGCAAAGGGTAGTTGCGATGGTTCTTACATCCAAAGACCCAAATAGCTATATTATGGTGGCCAGCCAGAAAGGTTTTGGAAAACTGTCTAAGATGGAACATTTTAAAGTTCAAAAGCAAGGTGGAACAGGACTAATGACCATGAAAATTACCACCAAAAATGGAAAAGTTGCTGATGCGCAGGCAGTTAAATTGGACAAGGAGGCAGGAACTTCTGATAGTGTTTATCTTCTTACTGAAAAGGCTGTTGTACAGGAAATACCTATGGATGAGATTAGTATTTATGGAAGATCTACCCAGGGGTCCACTCTCATGAAATTGCAACCAGGAGATAAAATTTCAGCTATTCGGGCTGTATCTTCAGACTCAAGCACACGGGAAGAAGAGTCTAAAAAAGGAGATAGTAAAAAAAAGAGTAAAAAGTGACTTCATTTGAAGAAAACTTAAAAATGTCGTGGGGAAAAATTCCTACAGGAGTTGCTGTACTAACTACATTAGAAAACAATGGAGATGTGCATGGCATAACTATAAATAGTTTCTTTTCTTTATCTATAAAAAAACCTTCTATTCTTGTTTCTATATCAAAAAGTGCTGTGAGCCATGATTTAATTGTCAATAATGGTAGGTTTGGTTTATCTGTTCTTAACAGTGATCAAAAAGAATATGCGGAGTTCTTTAGTCGTAATAATCAAGAAAAACTACCTGATGAATTTCAATTGATTTCGATGAATGATGGTATTTATGTAATTGAAAATTCATTAATTCAATTTAGTTGTGAATTAGATTTTATGACTTCGGTAACCGATCATACTTTATTTGCTGCAAATATAACTAAAGTCAATTCAAATGATTCTTCTCCACTTGTTTGGCATAAATCAAATTTTTATGATTTATAAATATACAAAGCTTATTGACCTACATTAGATAGAAATGTAAAATTCGGTAGTTAATTTAATCTAGGGAAAAACTATGAACGATTATGCTGTAATAAAAACTGGTGGAAAACAGTACCTTGTAGAGCAAGGCACTAAGATAAGTATTGAGAAATTAGAAGGAAAGCCAGGGGAAAAAATTACTTTTGATGATGTCTTAATGACTTCTTTATCTGGAAAAGTAGTAATAGGAAAGCCAATTGTAAAAAATTCAAAGGTTGTAGGGGAAATTGAAGACCAATACAAAGGTCCTAAAGTAAGAGGTATAAGATACAAAAATAAGACTAGGCATACAGTTAGAATTGGGCATAGGCAAAATTTAACATCTATAGTGATTAAAGATTTAGGGAAAACTTCTACTGCTAAGAAGAAGGCTGCCCCAAAAAAATCTAAAGGAGAAGAAGATGGCTCATAAAAAAGGTGGAGGTACTTCAAAGAATGGACGTGATAGCGCTGGGAAAAGACTTGGAGTTAAAGCTTATGCTGGAACTGAGGTATCTGCAGGATCTATTTTAGTTAGACAAAGAGGCACAAGAGTAAAACCTGGAATTAATGTTGGAATGGGCAGAGATCACACCCTTTTTGCATTAATTGATGGAAAAGTTATGTTTGATTTTCATACTAGAGCCCAAAAACGAGTGAATGTGTTAGCAGAATGAAGAAAGAAATTCATCCAGAATATTTTGACTCATCTGTTTCATGTATTTGTGGAAATACGTATACAGTTGGGGCTACCCAAAGTGAAATAAAAGTTGAGATATGTAGTAAATGCCATCCTTTTTACACTGGTGAGCAGAGAATCGTGGACACTGAGGGTAGAGTTGAAAGAATGAGAAGAAGATACGGCGCAAAATAATAAAAAGTTGGTTGATTCGAACAAAAAAGATCCTCAAATTTCCTACGGAGGCCAAGCTTTAATTGAAGGCGTAATGATTAGGGGTAAAAAAGCTGCTGTATTGGCAGTTAGAAGTCCTGATGGTGAAATTGTAAAAGAACAAATTAAATTTAGTAGATTTTACAATAAATCATTATTAAAAATTCCTATATTAAGAGGTATTTTAAATTTGGCTGATAGCTTGGTTGTAGGCACAAGAGCATTAAATTTTTCAGCAAATATTGCTGAAGGAGAAACAGACTCAAAGAAAAATTCAGAAGGAATAAACTTAGCAATCGTAATTTCATTATCTTTAATTATCGCTATAGGGGTATTCTTTGTAACCCCTGCTTTAGTTTCGAGGGGGTTTCATTATCTTGGCCTTAATAATTTACTAGTATCATTCTTGGAAGGGTTAATCAGGTTGGTATTTGTAATAGGTTATATATACATAATTGGCCTTTCTAAAGATATAAGAAGAGTTTTTCAATATCATGGAGCAGAACATATGGCAGTATGGACGCATGAGGATGGCATGGATCTTAGTAAATCGAACTTAAGAAATTTTACTAAAGAGCACCCAAGGTGTGGAACCTCATTTATATTATTGGTTGTTATGGTTAGCATAATTGTATTTATGCTTTTTCCAAGAGATAACTTAATAATTTTTATATTGCTTAGAATAATCCTTGTGCCAGTAATTGCAGGTATAAGCTATGAATTATTAAAAATTGGAAGTAGAAGTAGGTTTAATTTAGTAAAAAATTTATTAAATGGGCCAGGAATACTAATTCAAAAATTAACCACTAAAGAGCCAGACGAATCTCAATTAGAAGTTGCAATAGAAAGTATGGAGTATGCAATTAAGCTTAATGAGGATTAATGCTTTTTCCTTTTACTGAACTCATTTTCTATGTCATTAAGGTTAATTGACTTAGAGGACATTAATGCAAATATATGAAATATTAAGTCTGCTGTCTCTTCAATCATTCTTTCTTTATTATCAGAATTGAATTCAACAATAGCCTCACATAATTCCTCAATTACTTTTTGAGAAATATGATCATCTCCTTTGGTTAGCAGGCTATTAACATAAGATTTTTCTTTAGGATTATTTTTTCTGTCCTCAATAATATTAAATACGTCAGAAAAAATATTAGGATTCTGCCAAACCAAATCTTTTAATTCTGGTTGGTGGAAACAGGATTTTTCACCTGTGTGGCAAGAAGGACCTGCAGGCTCAACCTGAATCAGTAAAGTATCTTTGTCGCAATCAGTAGTAATGTTTTTTAGTATAAGGTGGTTGCCACTTGTTTCACCTTTTTCCCAGAGCTTTTGCCTTGATCTACTATAAAACCAAACATTAGGACCCTCTAGAGTCTTTTTAAAAGCCTCATTATTCATATATCCAAGCATTAGCACTTCTTTGGTATTAATATCTTGAATTATTGCAGGTATTAAGCTGACATCTGAATCACTCATATTACAATCTTACCGGAATCCCTTTAGACTTAAAAAATTGCTTTACTTCTTTAATGCTAATCTCTCCATAATGGAATATTGAAGCTGCTAAAACAGCATCAGATAGCCCAAGAACAATTGCATCATAAAGATCCTCAATTTTTCCAGCTCCACCACTTGCAATAACCGGAACACTTACTTTACTTGAAACCTCATTAAGGAGTTCTACATCGTATCCCTTTTTGTTTCCATCCATATCCATACTAGTTAAAAGTATTTCTCCAGCACCATAATCAACGCACTTTTTGGCCCATTCAATAACATCTATTCCTGTATCATTTCTACCTCCGTATGTAAAAACATTCCAGCCAGATTTAATTTTTTTTGCATCAATCGCAACAACAATGCATTGTGAACCAAATTTATTTGAGGAATCTCGAATTAAATCTGGATTTTCTATTGCGGCAGTATTGATTGAAACTTTATCTGCTCCTGCGTATAGCAACTCAGATATATTTCCTATATTTCTTATTCCTCCACCAACTGTGAGTGGAATAAAAACTTCTGAGGATACTTTTTCAACTACATTAATAATTGTTTTTCTATTTTCATGACTTGCTGTAATATCTAAAAATACTAATTCATCTGCACCTTGCTCATTGTAAAATTTAGATAAAGTTTTTGGGTCCCCTGCATCTTTTAGGTTAATAAAACTTTTACCTTTAACAACCCTCCCTTTATCTATATCAAGGCAGGGGATTATCCTTTTTGTGAACATTTATCTCCTAAACATTTTGTAAAGCGATCTTTAGGTTAATTTGACCCTCATAGATTGCTTTACCAATCACTATATTTTTAATTCCATAATTTTTTAGTGTCTTAATATGATCAATTTTTGATATTCCTCCGGCAACAATAGTTTTGTTCCCAGCTTTATCAAATAAATTTTTTAAGAAAGAGAAATCAGGATTTGATAGTGTTCCATCTTTTTCTACATCTGTAAACATAAATTCTTTTATACCAATTTTAGTCATATTATCAATTAGTTCCTCTGGAGCAAGCGAAGATTCTTTTTCCCATCCGTTAGTTCTAATTTTATTTTTTTTAATATCTACCCCAATAATTATTTTTTCATGTCCATATTCTTTTAAAGATTTTTCGACTTCTTCTGGAGATTCAATTGCAGCTGTGCCAAATATTACTTTTGATACACCTAAATCCATCATCTTCTTACAAACAGAAAGATTTCTTATTCCTCCTCCTATCTGAATTTTTAAATTGGTAAGCTTAGCTATGTTTTTTATTGTATCTAAGTTTTTTTGATTACCAGTTTTGGCTCCTTGGAGATCAACAATGTGTATTCTTTTTATTCCTATTTCATTCCATTGTTCAGTTAATTCGATTGGATCAATGTCGTAGACAGTTTTTTTTGCGTAATCCCCTTTAAACAACCTTACAACCTCACCATCTATTAAATCTATTGCTGGTATTAAATTCATTTTTCTGAAACCTTTGAAATAAAATTTTTATATATTTCTAGTCCAATTTCTCCGCTTTTTTCAGGGTGAAATTGAGTTGCAAATATATTTTTATATTCAATTGATGAGCATATCTCGTCTCCGTAACTTACTGTAGTAGTAATTATAGATTTATCTGTAGGCTCACATTTATAGCCATGAACAAAGTAGAAATATTCTCCTGCTTTAATATCATTAAATAAAGTCGAGTTAGTTTTTATTGTTATAGAATTCCATCCCATATGAGGAATTTTCATATCTTTATTTTTCTTCTTTATTTCAGTCACCTTGCCTCTGATTAAATCAAGACCTTTTAATTTCCCTTCTTCTGAATCAGTAAATAATAGTTGCATTCCAAGGCATACCCCTAGTATAGGAGTTCCTAGATTAGCAGCATCTTTTATTGGGTTTATAAAGTTTGATTTTTGAAGAGAGTCTATTGCTGCATCAAATGCCCCTACTCCAGGAAGAATTATTGCATCTATTTCATTAGACAGGTCATTTGGTTTATCTATAATTTTATTAGAGCAATTTAAATAATCCAGTGCTTTTTTTACACTATGAAGGTTAGCAAAATTATGATTTATAATTCCAATTTTAGGACTATTTGTCATTTTTTGACTTTCTTATCCCTCTTATTTTTTTCGTGTCTTTGTCCTTATCTTCTAGTCTCGCCAATACGAACATCAAATCGCTTAATCTGTTTATATAAATAATTATATTTTTATTTTTTAATCCGTATTTTTTATCTACTTTTACTATGCATCTCTCAAGCCTTCTAGTGATTGTTCTAGATATGTCTAAAGCGGCAGACCCACTTGATGTCCCAGGCATTATAAATTCATTACCGATTTCAATTTTTGTAATAATTGAATCAATGATATCTTCAATTTCTTTTATATTTTTTGAATCAATAGTATTTATAAGGTCATTTGGCTTTACTGATTTGTTGTCTTCATTATCTTCTTTAATAGAAAGTTCTGCGCCAACCTTAAATAATGAATGCTGCAGTTTTTCAATTATTTCTATTACTTCACTATTTTCACATTGCGTTTTAGCAAATCCAATACTTGAAACAACTTCGTCCACCGTGCCATATGCTTCTACTCGTATATCACTTTTTGATAGGGATCCTCCTAAAAATAAATTAGTTTCCCCTTTATCGCCGTTTTTTGTATAAATTTTTGCCATATTTACCTTTTATAGAATATATAGTTTAACTAATATTAGAGATATAAAGTAATGTATAATAAAATTATAATATAACTATGAATCAAGTACCCGTAAATACAATTGAAATAACATCTAAAGCTGCAGAAAAAGTAAAATCTTTTGCTGAAAGAGATGGGCTTGAATCCTTTGCTTTAAAAGTTGCAGTTAAAGGAGGAGGATGTTCTGGGTTAACTTATGACCTTGAAATCATTGATAGTCCTATTCATGAGGATGAAAAAATGATTAATCAGCATGGAGTAGAGGTTAGGATACCTAAAAAGTCTTTTATTTTTTTAGCTGGCACAACTTTAGATTTCTCGGATGGACTTAATGGTAAAGGGTTTGTTTTTTCCAATCCAAATGCAAAAAAATCATGCGGATGCGGAACTTCGTTCTCTGTTTAAATGAATGACAATCTTAGCTTTATTTATCAAAATGATTTGGTTGTTACTGAAATAAAAGGGAACGATTTTATAGACCTATTTAATCGACTTTCTACAAATAATATACCTAATCAAAAAAATTTAATCACTGATTCAATATTCACAAATGAGAATGGCAGGTTTATAGATATTGTATCTGTATGGAATACTACTCAATATGCCCTAATGATTTCTAATTCATTAAATCACCAAAATCTTTTAAATTGGATAGATAAATTTACTTTTGAAGAAGATATATCTATTAGTAGCCCTCTAAAAAAGAAAGTTATTTCTATATTTAGTAATAATAAAAATAATGATTTAAATATATTTGGTGAAATCAATAAAAATAAAATAATAAATAGGAAAATGGGAGGCATTGAAATTATTTTGTCAAATACCTCATTTTTCAATGATTATAAAATTATAAATTTAATTCTAGATGATGATTCTAAAAGTATTGAAAGTATTGAATCATATTTGAATTCACAGGATATTTTTCAAATGGAAGACAGCGAATTTAATTCTTTCAGGATAAAGAATAAGATACCTACTTGTGGTAATGAAATTGTTAGCCTATACAACCCTTTAGAGATTGGAATATCTCATATGATTGACTTTAATAAAGGTTGTTATGTAGGCCAAGAAGTTATAGCTAGACTTGATACTTATGATAAAGTGCAGCGAAAATTAATGATTCTTAATAATAAGAAAGATTTCGATATTATTTCATCTAAAGGTTGTGATGTTACTACTTCAGATGATGAATATTGTCTTGCTGTTGTTAAAAAAATATATTTATCTTAGGTAGTTAAAGATCGTCCGCCATCTATAATAATATTTTGCCCTCTAATCATTTCCGATTCATCTGAACATAAAAAATTTACTAAATCACTGACATTCTTTGCCTCTAGTGGCTTTCCTGCAGGAGTATCATAGTTTTCAAGATTCCTTACGTCAGAACCCTCAGGGAAAGAGTTTAGGGCGTCTGTCTTTACAATTCCTGGAGATATAGAATTAACTTTTATTCCTTTTTCAGATAATTCTATAGATAAATATCTTGTAATAGTTTCTAGTGCTGATTTTGATACTCCCACTGAAAAATAATTTGAAAGTACAATTTTAGATCCTAAGCTTGATATATTTACTATTGAACTTCCATTGGGCATTATTTCGCTTAAATTCTTTATGAGAATCCATGGAGCTTTAGAATTTGCATTTATAACAAAATCCCAATGCTTTGAGGTTATGTTTTTCGAAGGTTTGTTTATTCCTGTTGCAGCATTATTGATTAAAAAATCAATCTTATTATATTTGTCTTTAATGTGGGTAGATATTTCTTCAACACTACTTATGTCAGAAAGATTGATTTTAATTATGTCGCAATTAACTCCTAATTTAATTATCTCATCTTTAGTTTTTAAGGCACTTTTTTTATCTCTAAAATATGTAAATAAAATATCGCTAGATTCTTCGGCTAATCCTAAAGATATAGCTTTTCCTATTCCTTTTGATCCTCCAGTAATAAGAGATAATTTATTTTTAAATCTTTTCATAACAAATTAAATTGCCATTCCGCCGTCAATCTTAACTACTTCGCCGGTCATATATCGCCCTCTTTCTGATGCCATAAAGGCGGCCATTCCAGATATTTCATCAGGTGTCCCAAATCTTTTCATAGGTATCCATGTCATAATATGATCCTTAAGTTTGTCAGATAATACATCTACTGTAGCAGTTGTGATATATCCAGGGGCAATCGCATTAACAGTCACACCTCTAGTAGCCAATTCTTTTGCTAAAGAGTATGTAAAAGCATGTATTGCAGCTTTTGATGCAGAATAATTAGTTTGGCCTATATTTCCTCTTATTCCCACAACTGATGTTATATTTATTATTCTTCCCCATCTTTGTTTTACCATATATGGAATACACTCTTTAGAACAATAATAAGTCCCTTTAAGATTTGTATCTAAGACCTTGTCAAACTCTTCATCTTTCATGCGCATTAGTAAATTATCAGAAATTATTCCTGCATTATTAACTAGTATATCTATGGGCCCTAATGAATCGGTGGCATTTTTTACCATTTCTTGAACTGATTTCTTATCAGATACATCACCTTGAATCGCTTTAGCTTTAACTCCGATATTTAATAAATCTTTTACCACCTGTTCAGCATCATTAGGATGAGAATTGTAGTTCACACTTATAGAATGTCCTGCCTTTGCTAATTCTAATGCTATTGCAGCTCCAATGCCTCTAGAAGCTCCTGTAATTAGCGCATGTCTTTTTTGATCAGTCATTTTAAATGCTGCTCCTGACTTCTTCTAGTTCATTTTTTAATTGATTAATATAATTCTTTTTTGAAAGCCTCGAAATAAAATTTATTCCATTAGAAATTGCAATTGGACTTGAGGCTCCATGTGCAATAATTGCAATTCCATTTACTCCCATAACTGGACCACCTCCAAATTCTTTCATTATATTTGTATTTTTTGAAATTGTATTAATTATTTCCTCGTACTTATTGTCTGTAATATTTTTTTCTATAAATTTATTAATTACATGACCCATTCCTTCTATAGCTTTTAAGATTATATTTCCAGTAAATCCATCGCAGACTATAACATTTACCTTGCCTGTGGCTATATCATGGCCTTCTACATTTCCATAAAAATTAAGACTAGATTTTTCAAATAACTCAAAAGATTCTTTTACCAACTTATTACCTTTATTTGGCTCAGAGCCATTACTTAGCAACCCTACAGTAGGATTTTCGATATCGTATGATATCTTTGATTGACTAATGCCTAAAGATGCAAAATCTATAAGCTGTTTTGGGGCCGGATCCACATTCAGGCCTAAATCTAGAATTAATGTTTCTGGAGAAAATCCAAAAATTGGACCACCCACGCACGGTTTGCTTAATCCTTCAAACATGCCTAATATTCCTGCAGATGATGCAAATGTAGCGCCTGAATTTCCAGCGCTAATAAATCCTTCCGCAATACCTTTTTTTACTAACCCAGAACATATATTTACAGAGGCGTTTGGTTTTCTTTTAACTGCCATACCTGGCTGTTCGGTATCTAAAATAGCACCCTCAGAAGGTATTATTGATAATCTCTGTTTATCATAATCTTTACCTGATAATGATTTTTCTAATTCTACTGGGTCACCTACGAGAAGTATTTCAATTTCTGGATCTACTAGAGCTTTTATCGAGCCGTCTATATTATTTATAGGAGAATCACCTCCCATTGCATCAACAGCTATCTTCATTATCCCTCCATTGTGCAGTACCAGAAATAAGTATTTTTCCACTATTATCACTACACATTACTTCACAAGTTACTAAAGTTCCATTGTTATCTTTTACAATTTTACTTATTTTGCCTTGGGTAATAATTTCTTCTCCCACCCCTAAAGGATTTTTAAATTTTATTTTTAACTTGCCTGATTTAGCCCAATTTTCTCCTATATTTTTAATTAACATTTCTGATATAGAAGATATTAAGAACATTCCATGAACAATTGTTCCTTTAAAATCTGTACTTTTTGCGTAATCATCATCTATATGAATTGGATTATGATCTCCAGAAGTATTAGCATAATTTAATACCATTTCTTTAGTTATAACTTTTTCTACTGATTTTAATTTTGTTTCTTCGTTCATGATGATGGCACTAATAATGTTGCATTAGCACTCCCCAAGATATTTTTTGATTTAGCGTATTTTATATTTACTATAACTATTCCTCTGCCTCTTATTTCCTTAAAAGAATCAAGGAAAGCGATACAAGTTAGTTTACTTCCAATTTCTATAGGGCTATATATTTCAATTTCTTGAGATGTATGTATAGAGCCATTTGGTATAGGAAATTTTTCCAAAAAATATTTTAAAGATAATGTAGCTAATTCAGTAGGGAATACATATTGGTAGCCATGCAGATTAATTCCACATGAATTGTAGTAGTCATAAATATATTTTTCATTTAATTCGATCTCAAACTCACATAATTGATCTTTATTATTAAATTGGTCTAGGTACATTTATTTTCCTTTTATTATTTCTTCAATAATTTTATCAAGCGACTCTTTATCTATTGGACCTATATATTTTTTCACTATCTCTCCATTTTTATTAATAAAGAATTTTTCTGGTAAAGCTTTTACTCCATAGGAGATAGCATATTCCCCATCTTTATCTAATGTTATATCGTATTTAAAATCATACTTTTCAACAAATTTCTTTATTGATTTTTCATTATCCCAAAGTGCTATCCCAATGAACCTCACGTTTTTATCTTTCCAGTAATTATAAGAACTTGAAAGTGCACTTGCTTCTTGAATGCAAGGAGGGCACCATGATGCCCAAAAATCAATCATGATTATTTCATTGTCAGGTTCTAGTAAGCTTTTTCCATAAATATCCTCACCTTTTATGGGTATATAGTTTTTGTAATTTACTTTTACCTCTCCAGAAATTTCATTTAAGCCCGGCCTGCCTTGTTTCCCGCCTGAATTTATAGTAGATATAATCAATAAAATAAAAAAACCTAAAATAATTATCACAGAGGCAACTGATAATATTTTTCTCAAAATTTCCCTTTGATTCTTTTTTTATAGTTATTTCTCAAAATAATATACTCTTCTTCTTCGATCTGATTATTTTTAAATCTTTCATCTAAACCTAATATTTTTTTTATTAGTCGATCATCATTATTTTTAGCAGTACTATCCCTTTGGATATTTCTATATACAGACAGAGAAATGATTATCAGCAATATTAGTGCTGAAGAAGTTCCAATAAGTACAGATATACTATTTTTTTCAACAAATGATGAGAATTTATCATAAAAATTAGGAGTTGCTATTTTGTTAATCTTTATATTTATTGTTTCTCCTTTTTTTATGTCAGCCCCCTTCAAGACTTCATATATTTTCTCATCTACTTGAGTAGATTCTTTTATTAGGACTTGATGATTATCTATATCAGTCTTATCTGGTGCTAGCAATTTGAACTTTTTAGCTCCAAATGGGAGCTTAATGTTGTAATTCATGCTAGTAGTATTGCTTGGCATAGAATATGAATAAAGCACTTGATATTGCCCAGGTGGAACAGGGTTCGACAGTGCGAATCCTGTAGGTATTTGCATAACATTACCAGGCGGCAAGTCACTATCCACAGAAAGATTTTCAAAATTTTCAGGAAGACTAAATCTTAATAGATTTAATCCTGATAAATTAGGATCTGATAAATCTGCATAGAAAGTCTTATCGCCTGTGTTTTCGAAAGATATGAGCCCTAATATAGATACTACATCTGACTCAGGAGATAAGTGTGGAATCATAATTGAATAATCTATTATAGATATGTTTTCGGGCATACGAATTCTGTCATAAATTACAATATCAACTTTGTATTGATCCTCAATTTCTTCTAGAAAAACAATAGTAGGTATTTCTTGATGTGTAATCATTAAGAAATAGGTGAATGATTCATCTATTTCTATGTTAGAGAATTCGAAATTTGTGTCAGTTATTTTTGATTCAATTTCTACTAATTCAGTAGATGCATTTTGAGTAGACATAAGTTTTATTTCATATTCATAAATTACATCTGGATTAGTTCCATTAATTAAGCTCCCTTTCAAATTTATTTCGCCATTATATTTATCTAAATGATCTGCGAAGAGATACGCTGAAGAACTGCTTAGTAAAATAAAAGAAGTTATTAAAAAAATCGTTAAGTTAATTATTTTTTTCATTTTTCTTTAATTGAATTAATTTTTCTATAGGATCTATTATTTTTATATTTTTATTTAAATTTTTTAATTCTGAGTCAATCATTTCATCAACATCATCTTTTAGTTGATTGTATAAATCATTTGATAATATGCCACTTGCTAATTCATTATTCAATTCTGAAATTAAGCCCTTTTTTCTTATTTTTATATTTTTTTCATATAGCAATTGATCTATATGTTCTGATTGATATATAAACGGGTAGACAACATATATAATGCAAGCCAGTAATATTAATATAATAAGTAGATATAACATTATTAATCGTTCCTATTTTTGTATGGCCATAATGAAATTAGAGTGCCAAGAACAAACACTGGACCGCCTACCCACATCCACCATACTAATGGATTTATGCTAACAATAAGCTTCATTTTTGATTCATTTATAAAATCTGAGGGTATTATATATAAATCTTCTATAGGATTGCTGTTTATGGCAGCACGTATAGAAGCCATATTAAATGATGGATAAAATGTATTATTTCCATTCATAGTAGTTATTACTTTATTTCTATTATCTTTAATTAAAAATGTAGCAATTTTTTCTCTTCTGTCGTTATATTCATTTTCATTTATTTCTATTAGCTCAATTTTATAATTACCTATTTCAATTTTCTCTCCAACTGACAATACTTTATCTACTTTTATTTGGTAAAAATTTATTCCTATAACACCTATTGCTACAAGCAAAATTGAAATATGGACTATATAACCTCCATATTTTTTTCTATTGTTAATGATTAGCTTGATGAAAGAAATATGCCAGGGGGTGCCTGCTTTAGTAAGTTTGTATGATGCCCTAATCCATTCAATTAGAATTGTTGAAAGCACAAGAACTATTACTGAAATAGATAATGATGAAATGATAGGTCTTGCAGAAAAAAATAAAAGTAGTATAAACGAAACAAATAATAAAGATATAGGTATTAACAAATTTGAAATTAGATTTTCTTTTGAGGTATTTCTCCATGAAAGATTTGGTCCTATGCCCATTACAAACAATAGAGCTAATAACACAGGACCATTAACAGAATTATAATAAGGCGCTCCAACTGTAACTGTTTCATTTGCAAATAGTTCTGAAATTAATGGAAAAATTAATCCCCATAACGTAACAAAAGTTATTGCTACTAAAAAGAAATTATTCATTAAGAATGCTGACTCTCTTGATAGGAATGATTTAACATTATTATCACTTTTAATTTTATGATTGTTTAAAATAAATATTACTAAGCAGAACAGTGCACTAAAAAGCATAAACCCCAAGAATATATATCCTAAAGTAGATGCAGCAAAAGAATGAACTGATACTACTGGCCCTCCACGGTTAATAAACATTCCGAACTGAGCTAGAACAAATGCCAAAAAAATAAGAATTACATTCCATACTCTAAACATCCCTCTTCTTCTCTGAACAATTATTGAGTGAATAAAGGCAGTCATTATTAACCATGGCATTAAACCAACATTTTCTATTGGATCCCATGCCCAGTATCCTCCCCAGCCTAAAATAGTATATGCCCACCAAGAGCCTAGTAGTAATCCAATTCCTAAAATTGACCATACAAGAAGAGAAGTAGTTCTTATGTAATCTAGACCATCATTTCTAAATTTTCCAGTAAAAATCATTCCTAATATTAAAGAGAATGGGACTACAATAGTTGCTAATCCTGCCATTAGTAAAGGGGGGTGGGAGAACATTCCGGGATGAGCTAATAACGGATTTATTCCTCTTCCATCTTTAGGTATATTCTGAAAAGTATCAAATGGGTTTGCCAAGAAAATCATTACAGTTACAAAAAATAATAAGAATCCTGAAAGAATAGAAATTATATATGGCTCTGCTTCATTTAATTCTGATGGAATAAAAAATAGAGTAAGAAAAGAAGAAATAGAAATCACTAAAGCTATATATAATAGTGATCCTTCGTTTCCAGCATACATGGCCACCCAAGTATAAATAGGGTCCATAGACAGACTACTATGATTAAATACATATTTAATCGAAAAATCTCTTGTTACAAAAGCATAAACAAGGCAAGAAGCCGAAAATACTAATGTTATTAAATTGCAATAACTTGCATTTTTCGCACTTTTGAGAAGAGCTTTGCTTGAAATTTTTATTCCAATTAAAGATCCAAGAATAGAGTATACACATAAATTCATAGTTAATATTAGTAGAGTAAAACCTAAGCTTGATATAGTCATGATTTTGCCTTATTCATATTTTTTCTTAATGAATATATTAACAACAATAAAGATCCTATTATTATTAATATTGGAACTATCCATACAGTAATATTAAATCCGCTATATGAAGGGCTTGAAATTATTTCCTGTCCATATCTTTCTTTAAAATAATATAAAATCTGATCATCTGTTTTGCCTTCGGAAATTTGAGTGGTTATCATTTTTTTCATGTCATTTGATATTGAAGCTTGTGACTCTGCAATTGTTTGACCGTCACAGACAGGACACATTATCTGAGAGTAAAGGTTATATTCTCTATTGTTATTATCGATATTATTAGAAATGCAAGAGATGATAACAATTAAAAAAATACTAGATAATATCAAAATTTTTAATAAATCTGATTTTAGTTTACTCATATAAAAATGATATATTGATGTTAATTGTTAGTATTAATTTGAGCTAGAAGGAAGGCCATTCTCTTCGTCAACTATATAATTAATAACTTGATTCCTTTGCTCTTCTGTAAATACCCATAAAAAGCTCGGCATAGGGCCTAGCGCAATAGAGCCTGCTTCCATTTTTAACATATACTCTAGCCTATTTATGGCCTTTTCTTTATCCAGAAGTCTATCCGCTAGATTGTGTAGTTGAGGAACAGCTTTATAAGGACCCATGCCAGATCCTGGTACTTCATCAGTTGGGGTTGTTGCATAGAAACTATCTTCAGAAGATATATGAGGTGCAGCAGTGCCATCTCCCACCCCATTTATTCCATGACAAAAAGAGCAATTCACTCTATAGATTTCTGCTCCAATTTTTGGGTCGTATATAAAATTTGAATCCATATCTAAAACTGATTCTGAATCATTTAATCTTTCATTTGGAGTTACAAATGGCTCAGCATTAGATAAAGACTCCAGCCTAGGCGATTCCTGGTTTCTGTAAGCATACGAATAATGCATTTCCGAGAAAATTTCTATTGGGTATGTTCCTCTTTGAGTAATCCCGCTTTGGCATGTAGGGGCCAACACTATTAAAGAAAATAAAATCATTAAAAATAAATGAGTCTTATTAAATTTTTTTGTAAATCTTATCAATTTATCTTCCCGATGATTTTATTTCCATAGCCCCAGCGCCATTAAGGGCTCTTTCTGCAGTTTCTTTCTTATCGCTTGTGCAAACTAGAGAAACACCTATCAACCCTTCAGTTATTCTAGTGTCATAGACATTCATAGAAATATTTGGCAATCTTGATTCAAATAAAATACCTATAACAGTAGTTATTACCGCTGATAACATAGTCATTTCATACATAATCACTAACATTGCGAAAATAGATAATATTGGCTTCCCTCCAGTAATTAATGGATATACTATTTGAGTAGTAGAAGTCAGGAACACACTTAGTGTAAGACCAACAATAGCCCCAAACAATGGAAACCTAAATAATCTGTGCTGAGGAACATGTTCCCCAAAAGCACCTTCTGGGTATGGTGTCCCTGTTAAGACATCAAAGTTATTTGAGTCAAACCCAGCCTCGCTTAATGCATCTAGGGCATCCGCTGCAGAATCCGGGTTATCATATAAACCTAAAATACTTATTTTTGACATAGTAATTTCTCCTTCATTCTCTAATTACCATAGGGACAGTTGCACGCCCTACTTTCATTTCAGTAGTAAATACTTGGCTTTCCTTAGCTTCAAATAAAGGCACTAATGGAAAAAATCTAGCAAATAAAAGCATGAGAAAAGAAACCCATGCAAAAGACCAAACCAAAATTATCCATTCAACAGGACTTGGCCAATATCCTTCCCATGTGTATACGAATACTTGTTTCCTTGCTAGACCTGGAACAATTATTAAAAATCTTTCAAGCCACATTCCAACATTAACTAATATGGATGTCCAAAACATTACTGCAATATTGTTTCTACATCTTTTAAACAACCAACAACCAACAGGTATGACATATCCCGTCAATAGAAAAGTAATGAATATTAAATTCCATGGCCATGTGAATATTTGAAGTTCTCTCAGTGCAATTTCAGGAGCATCCCGTCCATATAGAGAAAATATTAATTCTAGGAATGTGAAAGCTAGCCATGCAGTTGCGACAATTATTAAAAGCCTAGCCAAAGCATCAAAGTGCTCAGGTCTTATATAGTTATTCCACTTCCAAAGCCATCTCATCAAGCACATCATGGTAACAACAGCAGAAACTCCTGAATGAACAGCTCCTATCACAAAATAAGGTGCAAAAATAGTTGAATGCCAACCTTCAACTGCAGGCGTAACAGCAAAGTCCCAACTTACAATTGAGTGCACAGAAACGAAAATTGGTAGCATTAGGGCTGACAATAATATCCCCGCAACAACTTGTAGTTGCCATTGTCTTGGATTACCTCTCCACCCAAGAGCAAGCATTGAATATATAGTTTTTTTAATTCCCGTAGTCCTGTCTCTTAAAATAGCTAAGTCCGGTATTAAGGCGACAAACAGGAATAATGTACTTCCTGTTAGGTAGGTTCCTATAGCAATAGGGTCCCAAAAAAGCGGCGACCTTACATTCGGCCATATTCCCCTAGCCCAATCGTAAGGTATAAGCCAGTATGCGATTCTCCAAGGTCTTCCAGCATGCATAAGAGGAAAGAATAACGCTGTTAACAGAGAGAATACAGTTAATAATTCAGCTGCCCTTGTAACAGGCCTTCGCCATTCTGCTTGAGTAAGTCTTAAAATTGCAGATATCATAATGCCGGCATGACTTATTCCTACCCAAAAAACGAAAGTAGTTATGAAAAGTCCCCAGTATACTGGCCTAGCAAGACCTGTAACTCCAAGGCCTCTATTAAACATATATAGAATAGTAGCAAAACCAATAAGAACCCCAACTCCTAGCACTCCCATTACTGGGTAATACCATTTAGGAGTTTCAAGATTTCCATTAAGTAGTTCTCTATTTATTTGTTTTTCGTCTAGTTGTCGTCTCTGTTGCATTTTTTAATCCGGCTTTCCTACTGCGTATACCTCAGTTCTATGGAACTTAATATGCCTAGTTAATAATATTGACTGATGTCTTTCCCAAATTGAGACTACTGGAATAAATCTAGTAGCTAATAAAATCGCAAATATTCCAAGAGATATGAATCCTATAAATATGCCTATATCGAATATGCTAGGAGCAATCATATTTTCAGGTATTTCATCAAGAGGTATATACCTCTTATGTATCATTTCATCGCTATAAACTTGCCATGAGATAACATATAATCTAATTCTATCTAATACGCTTCCAATCAATACAATTGTAGCTACTACAGATAGCATCCAAGGGCTATATCTGACAGGATTCCAAATTATTATCCACCAGGGAACTATAAAACTTAAAAGTAGAGTTCCGATAAAAACTGGCATATAAGGACCATTTACTAAAATAGCTATAGTCATTTCATTAATCGCAGACTTTCCGTACCAAAATATCATGAATGCACATATAAAGAAGTAAAACCAAAAAATGGTTGTTGCAAACATCAGTTTAGATAGAGCCCAGAATTGGTCAATCCCAATATGATCTTCAAGGTTCCAGTATTTTCTAAACAGGAACAAGCCGATTATAACTGTAGCAACTCCTGATTGAATTCCGGTTGCGGCGTGATACATTGGATATATGGCATCTTTCCATCCAGCTACCAATTCAAGACTGAAGCATACACTGTAAATTATATGAACGAATATCAAGAACATGAAATAAAATGTTCCCATCATTCCAATTCTTGCCCTTAAGCTTATCCATTGCCCTTCTGTGCCAACAAATCCTCTCGACAAAGACTTTCCTAGTCTCTGTTTCCATCCTGAGCTATGGTCACGCATTATGGCCATGTCAGGTATTGAGGTAACCCATAATAATCCTACTCCAACCAGGAACAGTCCAATTACTGCTATACCAAAAAAAACATGAGGAGTATAAATATTGGCATCAAACCAAATTGATCTTCTTCTGATTCCGTCTACCACTAGGGGAGGCAATGCAAATATTAATGGTATGGCAAGTATAGATGTAGATACTCCTGCTAGAGTAAACATAGTTGCAATCCTTGATACAGGCCTATGCCAGTCTGCTTTAGCAATTGTAGGAGCTATTGCAACCATTGGGGCTGTTCCGAATACTCCTAATAAAAGTGATACTATGGCAGCATAATAACCCCATCCAGATTTCGCATCAAAACCTACTGTAGTTATTTTTAAAATAAGTGAAATTATTCCAATAACAGATAAAATTCCGAATATCCCAAAAATTAGCTTTAATTTTCCTCCAAGAGGTTCTTTAGTAGAAGAAACCAAAGAATTGGTAGCAGAATTAAACTTTTCAGTATTATTTATTACCGGTACCTCAATCACTAATGCCCCCCTTCCTTACTATGAGAATCTGCATCTTCATCAACTTTCGCTAAATACCATACATTGCTATTAGTTTTTAAATGGTCAAGCAATGTGTAAGATCTTTTATCATTTTTCATTTTATTAATTTTACTATTTGGGTCTTTCTGGTTCCCAAAAACCATAGCTTCAGTAGGGCATGCTTGTACGCAAGCTGGACTAATATCTCCATCCATGACTTCATTATTATCCCTTTTGGCTTTTCGTGTGCCTCTTCTTATCCTTTGAATGCACATGGTGCATTTTTCCATTATCCCTCTGCTCCTAACTGTTACATCAGGATTGAGTTGATTTTGAAGTGATTCTGGCCATTCTGGCTCCCAGTAATTGAAAAATCTGACTAAATAAGGGCAACCATTTGCACAATATCTTGTTCCAACACACCTATTGTAAACCTGCACATTAAGACCTTCTACAGTATGATAGCTAGCATAAACTGGACATACTGGCTCGCAAGGAGCATTGTCACAGTGCATGCAAAGAATGGGTATAAACTTTGCTTTTACATTAGGGAATTCACCCTCCCAGTATCTTTCAACACGGATCCATTCAATTCCCCTTGAATCTTTGAAGTTATCTTCTGTGTTAATAGGGATGTTATTTTCAGACTGACATGCTAAAACACATGCTTGGCAGCCAGTGCACTTATCAATATCTATAGCCATGCCCCATTTAAATTTACTTTGTTTTTCTGCTACCATATTTCCTTCTTACTAATGACCTTTTTCTTCATCATGTTTTTTATCTTTCCATGGATCACCAAAAGTATGATCAAGGTGCTCTTCGTGAGCCCTATGAAAACCTTCCTCTGCTGATTCATTTGGGCCTACTGTTAGAATTGGAACACCTGGCTCCACTGCTATAGCAGGAACAGTCCCTTCAAATTTAGAAACCTTCTTCTTATTTTTGGTTTTTTCAATTGAAACTGAAGTAGCGTTCCAAGAAATGTTGCCATCTTCATTAAGTTTTGAAGTATCAATTAGTTCAACAATATTCGAACCTCTTCCACTAGCATACCTTGTAAAATTTTGTTTCCCTAATCCTATAGGGATAGAAACAGAGTTGCTAGGAACCGCAGGATGTAAGTATGCCGGCAATTCAACAGAACCCGAATTTGATGTGACCTTCAAAATATCGCCTGCCTTAATTTTTAAACCTTCAGCAGTTTTAGTATTAATTTCTATCCAGCTGTCCCAAGTAATAGATGTTAAGGGATCTGGTGATCCTTGTGCCCAAGGATTTGCTAATGAATTTCCGTCGCCAAAAACATGAGACTTAAATGGTATTAAGTGAAAACTATTATTGCTTCTTTTTATATCAGAAACTACATTGGTGATGTTAATTTTAGGGTTATTAGGGCCAGAAGATTTTTTATTTATGTTCCACCATCCTCCTCTAGTCATGATACCTTTAAAAAAATCATCAGCATTTGAAGCTACAATCGAAGAATTATTATAGGAGATACTTTTATAAATTTTATTTGCTATCTCTTTGCACAAATCCATGTATGTTAGACCGGAAAGCCCATTTTCCATTTGAGAAAGAAGAACATTAAAAAAGCTTTTAGAGTCAAATAATTTCTTCGAGCCATCTCTAGTGTAAGGGTCTGAAGCGACTGGTTGCCCAAATGCAAATAATTGGTATCCGGTCCTTGGCTCTGGTATGTCTGATCCCCAAGATTGCATAGTTGTGTTATCTGGCAAAATTAAATCACATCTTTCTAGTGTGTCATTAACCACAGTTCCAAATCCTATAGACATTTTTGAGTTGTTAAATGCTTCTATTATTGCTGATTTGCCTGGAATCTCATTTACTAAATCAACTCCTCTCACAATGATTAAATCTTGATTTCCTGATCTCCAGTTTTCAATTTCTTCTTTCCAGTAATCTAGAGAATCCCAAGATGAGGATACAGAAAGGCTTAGATTCTCTCCATTAATTTCAATATCGTCAAAAACATTATCAGGATTCAGGATTATTCCACCCTTACTATTTACAGATCCAGTCAAATAATTTAATCCAAAAACTAAAGAGTTGATGCTTTTTGAATTAGGATAGCCAGATGTTGCTCCTCCAGATAAAAATAATATTTTAGATTGGTCGTTACTTTCTAGGTGAGCAATTAATTTTTCTATTAACTTTTCTAATTTATGATAATCAATTCCTGTAGCTGATCCAACAGATTTTGGATCAAGAGAGGAAGAGGAATTATTAAGTTCAGTAATATCTGATATACCTGCTAACTCTTTGAATTTGTTTATATTGGCTGGATTACCTTTGCCACTTTTAATAATTTGATCAGCAATCATTAGGGCTATCAACCCTTCTCTCCCAGGATTACTACAAAGCCAAGTGTCAGCAGCAGCAGCAGTTAGGGACATTCTTGGTTCTATTTGTACCATATATCCTCTATGGTCTTTACTTCTAAACTTTCCAAATTGGTTTTCGTATTCAACTGGACCCCATGTCCCAAGAAAATCAAGGCCAAAAGATATAATTAAGTCTGAATTTTTTATATCAAAGTAAGGTAAACTTTTTGTTCCAAAAACTTCCTTGGATGACTCGTACATCGAGTAGTCATGAAGTGATGATAAAGTCAGGTGCTTCAATCCTTTTTCATTAGAAAATTGATCAATTATACCTTTGTTCATTCCTCTAAGTGATTTAGTGATTATTGATTTATTTCCTTTAGACAACAGAGATTCTTTCAAGATTGACTCTGCCTCTTTCCATGATATTGGCCTGTGGTTACCTGAACTTGTTTTTCTGTATAGAGGACCTGATATTCTGTCAGGATGATATAGTGTTTGAATTTCAGTTTCTGTTACAGCTTTGTGCTTACCTAATGTATTTGGAAAATCAGGATTGCCTTCAATTTTTTTAGCTCTTCCCTGCATAATCCTTACAATTACACTTTCACCATGCTCGGAAGTATCGCTGGTAGTGGCATACCAATTATCCTCACCTTTGACGTAGTCTTCTGGCATATCAACAGGACTTTGAATTATATATTCTTGCTCTGGCACACCACATGCTTCAAAAATAAATGCTCCAAGTGCTGTTCCGCCCAAAAGCCCCATGAACTTTCTTCTAGAAACATTATTATTTTTTGTATTATCTAGTGATGACAAGTTTCACATCCTACTGAAGCTTCATTTGCTCTATGACATGCTACACATTGCCCCATCTTTAGTGGCTGATCTTGCCTGACCTGTTCCATTCCGGCTACATTTCCATGGCAAGTTGAGCAAACTTGAGATATAGAAACGGTTCCGTCAGGCAGGGTTTCAAAACCGACAGGCTTATTTTGTATAGCTTCTGGATTTTCTGTTAAGTACCATATGTGAGGAGCGTGAACAAATCTTACATGATCAGGCATCCTATGAACCCTTTCCCAGTTTATTGGAGACTTGGTTTCTTCGTATAATCCATAATTTCTTAAAGTTTTTAATTGGTCGTTTGATTGTTCCCCTATAACTCTATGACAAGAAACACAAAGTTCGACAGGAGGCACTCCTGCCCATGCCTGCTCTGATACTTGCTTATGACAGTAAGTGCAATCCATTCCTAACCCTTCCATGGTTGTCCCATCATCATTTATCCTTGGCTCTCCTGATGTACTTATATAAGGATTTCCTGTATCAGGATCTATTAATGGCCCAATACCCGCATGTATTGTATGAGGAAAACTTATTGGTTGGTCTGGGCTCTGATCAAAACCGAAAACAGGCAATGGGTTTCCTAGCCAAGCTGTCATCACAAATGCCTGTATAAAACTTAAAACTGCAAATATACCTAGGCCTCCTATAGCCAATAAAGGAGCTAATAATTTTAACCAAGTAGGAGTTGTTTTATCCTTTTCTTTTATTATTTCAACTATACCTGCAGCGAGGTAGAGTGGCGCGTAGAGTATGTCTAATAATTTTTTCAAAATATATACTTAATTATTGCCAAAAATTTGGATAAATATCAGAGATTATTCCTATAGATAAAGAAAGTGCGTAAAGAAAAAGAGCCACATCTGCGATAAATGCAATTGTGCCTATAACGTATAAAGGCAATCTGAATTTATTGAATTTTTCACTTATTGTGCCTGAATCTACTGCTGAAGGTATTACTGCGTGAGCAATAACAAGAGATGGGGCAGCAATTAATGCTAACACTAAGCATGTCCACATCATTCTAAGCGCATTTAATCTCGTAACCCAATCGTCACTAGTTAAAATCCCTGGATCCAAATTTTTCCTTCACTAAATGAATAAAATTTTCTAGAAAAAAGCTAACACATGTTAGGTTTTATCGTCAACCTAATTTTAGATTAAATCAGCCCTTTTTAAAAGCTGAATAAAAAACTATACATACATGACCAAAATAGTATACTTTATTATTAATTTAAGGGTTGCTTCTTAAGAATGTTTATTTATACTAAAGATTATTAATCAAATTTAGAGAGTATCTAGAAATTAGGGAATAAATTATGAAGGAAGATTTTCAAAGTAGAAGAGATTTTATGAAAAAATCAGGTATTTTTATCGGGATTTTTGCTGTCATATCTTCAATGCTAAAACCCGGGAAATACTTATTTCCCTCAAAAATAGATTCAGACTCAGCATTTAATCCTAGGGACCCTCAAAATAAAATATAGAATTTGAAAAGGTAATAGATGGAAAAGAAAAAGCTTGAATGGCTTTTTGAGTCGATGTACAGAATTAGAAGGTTCGAGGAAACTATGCTTGAACAAACCTTTAAAGGCAAATCAATGGGGGTGACGCATAGTTCTGATGGCCAAGAGGCTGGACCAGTCGGTGTTTGCGCTCATTTAACAGATAAAGATTGGATTGGCTCTACTCATAGAGGGCATGGTCATTGCATTGCAAAAGGATTAGATACAAAAAAAATGATGGCTGAGATATTTGGTAAATCCACCGGTCAATGTAAAGGGAAGGGTGGATCTATGCATATTGCAGATTTTTCTAAAGGCATGCTGGGTGCAAATGCAATTGTTGGCGCAAGTATTCCTCTTGCAGTTGGAGCTGCACTAAGTTCTAAATACAATGGCACTGAAAATGATTCTGTGGGAGTAGCCTTTTTTGGTGACGGAGCAACCGGCCAGGGTGTTTTGCATGAGAGTATGAATTTAGCTTCAATATGGAAATTACCTGTGATTTTTGTTTGTGAGAATAATCATTATGCAGAAGCAACTCCAGTTGAATATGCTGTCTCAATTGAAGATATTTCTGATAGGGCAGCAGCTTATTCTATGCCAGGAGTTACTGCTGATGGCATGGATGTTTTTGATGTTTATGAGGTAGCGGGAGAAGCTATTAATAGAGCTAGAAAAGGCGAAGGCCCAACTTTGATTGAACTTAAAACATTTAGGTATCATGGCCATTTTCATGCTGATGATCCTAAAAAATATAGAACTATTGAAGAAGATGAAAAGTGGAAAGATAGAGATTGTTTAAAATTATTTGAAGAAAAAGTTACTTCTAATAAATCTATGAATTTAGAAAGAATAAAAGAAATAAAAACTTTAATTGATAAAGAAATGTTAGAAGCAGTAGAATTTGCAGAAAAATCACCATTGCCTGATTCAGGCGAACTTTATAGTGATGTATATGTGAAGTATAAGGATTAGTATATGACTTTTGATTATTCGCAGGCATTTAGAGGTTCTACAGGATTACCAAATACAGATAATGTTCCGGGTTCTGAAATGAGATATAGGGATGCATTTAATTTAACTTTGAGAGCAGAACTTGAAAGAGACTCTTCAGTGTTTGTAATGGGGGAAGATATTGCTGGTGGTGCAGGTAGATTTGAAAAAGATGGAGAAGTTTCTTATGAAGAAAAAGAAGGATATAAGCCTCTTGATGCATGGGGTGGCCCTTTTGCGGCTACTAAGGGGTTAATTCAAGATTTTGGCCCAGAAAGAATCAAAGATACGCCGATATCTGAGGCAGGGGTTTTAGGAGCTGCAATTGGAGCTGCTTTGACTGGAACTAGACCAGTAGTTGATTTAATGTATTTTGATTTTGTGACTGTGGCATACGATCAGTTGCTTTCTAATGCAGCAAAAAGTAGATATATGTTTGGAGGCCAAACTAAAGTTCCTTTAACAATGTTTGCAAGATCTGGCGCAGGGACTGGTCATGCTGCCCAACATTCAGAATCTTTTTATTCTATGCTGGTTCATATACCTGGCCTAAAAGTTGTTGTTCCTTCGGACCCTCTTTCAGTAAAAGGTCTTTTGTCTGCTTCAATAAGAGATGATGACCCTGTATTCCTCGTAAACGATAAAAAATTGATAAATTTGAGTGGATTTGTTCCAGATGAAGAAGTTGTTTTTGAACTAGGAAAAGGGAGGTATCTTAAAAGAGGTAACGATGTAACTTTGATTGGGATGGCTTACACTTCTGAAATTTGCAGAAAAGTTGCAGAAAAGTTAGAAGAGTCCGGGGTAAGTTGTGAAGTTATTGATGTTCTAAGTTTGTCACCTTTAGATGAAGATATAATTTTAGAGTCAGTTTCTAAAACAAATAAAGTGGTAATAGTGGATGAAGATACCCCTATGTGTAGTATGGCGTCAGAAATATCTTCTATTATTGCTGATAAAGGATTTGATTATTTAGATGCACCTATAAAAAAAGTTACCTCTCCACACACTCCAGTTCCTTATAATAGAGATTTAGAATTTTCATTTATGCCAAGCGAAGAGAGAGTTATAAAAGCCATCCAAGAAATTGTTGAGTATTAAGGAGAGTTTATGATCAATATTGGATTTATAGGAGCAGGAGCAAACACAAAGAATGCTCATATACCAAAATTAATCGAGCAAAAAGGAGTTGCTGCTTTTGGGGTAGCAAATAGGACTTATAAGTCAGGTGAGGTTGTTGCAAAAGAATTTGGAATAGAGAATGTCTATAATTCTTGGGAGGAACTATTAGATGAAGACAGTATTGATGCAGTATGCATAGGAACTTGGCCTAATATGCATTCAATTTTGACCACAAGAGCGCTAGAAATGAATAAGCATGTTCTTTGTGAAGCAAGAATGGCAATGAATTCATTAGAAGCGGAACAAATGTTTGAGGCATCAAAAAATTATCCTAATTTAGTAACCCAGATTGTTCCCGCTCCTCACACATTACCATATGACAATACAATTAAGAATTGGATAAAGAACGAAATGGGGGACCTAATTTTATTTGATGTCAAATGTACTACTGGTGAGTTCCCAAACTATAATAAATCTATGCATTGGAGAGAAGATAGAGATATATCAGGTAATAATATTATGCATATGGGGATTTTTTATGAAGCAGGCATGAGGTGGTTAGGGACCGCATCCAGCGTATCTTCTCATTCAAATGTACTCATAAAAAAGAGAATCGATGAAAGTACAGGAGAAGAAAAAGAAATCTCAATTCCTGACCATTTAGAAGCTATTGGCGATATGTCATGTGGGGGTAGTTATCATATGACTCATAGCACAATATTAGGAGGTTCTTCTTTGGTAGACATATACATTTATGGAACTGAAGGGACCCTTCATATATTTGATGATAATGATGTTAAAACCAAGCAAGCATATAATAGTTCAAAGTTAAGATTAGAAAGCATAAGGCCTAATCAGAATAAATGGAAAGTGATATCTCCAAAAAAAGGCGAAGTTGGAGGATGGAGGGTTGAGGAAGAATTTGTTAATGCAATTAAAGGCAAAGAAAAAATAACCCACACTAATTTTTCTGATGGAATGAAATATATGCAATTTACTGATGCGCTAAGAATGAGCTGGGAATCAGGAAACAAGATAAATTTACCACTAAACTAGAATGAACGGCGTAATAGACTTAAATGCAGATATAGGTGAATCTTATGGCCTTATGAAATCAGGCAAAGATGAATTTATTTCTCCCTATGTAACTTCAGTAAATATAGCCACAGGGTTTCATTCAGGAGATCCTGATTCAATAAAAAACACAGTAGATTTAGCTTTAAAAAATAATAATTCTATTGGTGCACATCCAAGCTATCCAGATTTACAAGGGTTTGGAAGAAGGTTTATGGAGATGAGCAAATTTTCTATTGAAAATATTATGACTTATCAAATAGGAGCTTTATCTGCATTTGTGCAAAACGAAATAAGTCATGTAAAGCCACATGGGGCACTTTATAACGCAGCAGCTAAAGATATAAAAATTGCAGAACCAATATTTGATTCTATTTCAAATTTTAACCCAGGGCTTATACATGTGGTTTTAGCAAATTCAGTTTGGGAAGATTTCGTGAGATCTAAGAAAGTAAAATTTTCTAGAGAAGGTTTTGCAGATAGAGCTTACACAGATGATGGCCAATTAGTTAATAGAAATATTCCTGGCGCGGTTTTAAAAAATCATGATGAGATATTGGAAAGAGTTATAGATATGGCCTTGAAAGGAAAAGTTAAGTCAATGGAAGGAAAAGAAATTAATCTTGAAATTGACACAATATGTCTTCATGGAGATAACCAAGAATCAGTTGAATTAGCAAAGAAGATAAAGCATGAATTAATTACCATGGGATGCGAAGTGAAGAAAATGACTGATTTTATTAGTTAAAATTTATGGAATTCAGAATTCAAGATATCAGCGATTCAACTTTAGCTTTTAATTTTTCAAATTCTATAGATGAGGAAGTAAATAAATATATAAATATATTAATTAATTCCTTAGATAGAAATAATTTAGATTTATTATCCGTTTATCCAACATATAATTCGTTAATTATTACCTATAATCCGTTGAAAACAGAGAGAATCAAAGTAATAGAATTCATAGAGAAACTTAATAAATCCGAAAGAAAGTATAAGAAAGTTAAAGAGCAAATTCTGAATATTCCAGTTAATTATGGGGGAAAGCACGGAGAAGATTTAGAAGAAATATCTAAAATTTTATCTATGAGTGAAGAACAGATTATTGACATTCACTCTTCGAAATCTTATTACGTTTTTATGATAGGATTTTCGCCTGGTTTTCCATATTTAGGCGGACTTGATAAAAGATTGGAGTGCCCTAGGCTTTCTACTCCAAGAGTTGAAGTGCCTGCTGGATCTGTAGCAATAGCAGACAGGCAAACAGGAATTTATCCGTTTAAATCATCAGGAGGTTGGAGAATAATAGGGAATACCGACCTAAAACTTTTTGATGAAAAAAATGATAATCCAAGCTTAATTAATCCAGGAATGAGAGTAAAATTTACCCCATTATGAAAATATTAAAAGTATTAAATAATCCTATTTTTTCTACTATTCAGGATGCTGGTAGATATGGTTTTGAAAATCAAGGTGTTCCAAATTCAGGGTCAGGAGATATATTGTCATATAGATTAGGTAATCACCTTTTAGGAAACGGAGATGTTCCGAGCGTGGAAATAATTCATGGAAATCTTGAGGTTGAGTTTTATTCAGGATGCTTAATCGCAATTACTGGCTCAGATATGACCCCTAAAATTAATTCAGTGCCTGTAAAAATGTGGGAGTCAATTCAAATCTACGAAGGTGACATTTTAACATTCAGTACACAAAAGAATGGCTTAAGGGCTTATCTTTCTATAAAAGGAGGATTTAAGGTAAAAGAAATTATGAAATCTTCTTCCACTCATTCTAATTTTGATGTTGGAGGAAAGAAATTAGCAATTGATGATTTCTTATATTGGGATCCCGAAATAGTTAATTTTCAGAGTAAGAAATTAAATATTTACCCCGATTATTATAAATTTTCTCAACTTGAAGTGAGTGAAAAGAAATTAGATGTGGTAAAAGGCCCTGAGTACAATAATTTATCAAGCACAAGCAAAAAGAAATTATTTGATTCTGAATTTAAAATATCTAATAGGATGGGCAGGACAGGAGTAGTTTTAGACGGAATAAAAATAGAATTTTCTAAGAACTTTACTGATATTATTTCAGATGGAACATGCAAAGGGGTTATGCAAGTGCCTAAAGATGGTAAATTATATGTCTTAATGGAAGACTCTCAGAGAATAGGAGGCTATCCTAGAATTTTAAGTTTTACATCTCAAAGTTTGAATTATTTCAGTCAGTTAATGCCAGGCGATAGTCTAATGTTTAATTTAATTACTATTGAAGAAGCTCACATAAAAGTAAAGGAAATGGAAGATAATTTTTTTAGAGATAATTTATCTGAAAATTTAAATATGGATGAATTTATATTAACTCATGATAATGAAAAATTTACTATTAAATCAGATAAAAATAATAATAAGATTATAATAATTGATGGTAAACCAATTAAATTAGAGTTTTAAGTATTATTGCTAATATAATATTACATGAATATAACAGAGGAGAAGTTAAATGATATCTGATGGCTTATATGTTTCATTGATTGGGTTGGCAATTGTTTTTTTGGTGTTAATAGTTCTATTGATTGCTATAACTTTATTAAATTTAATAGAAAACAAAAAAAGTATTAATAATAATTCAGGTGAATTATCTGAAAAACCTTCTGATAAAAACTTTTCAAAGTTAGAACTTACCGCAGCTTTAGTTGGAGTAAGCCTTGCCCTGGGATCCAATAAAAATGAAAATAACTTTCCTTCAGAATCTGTAAAAAAAATTGAAGATTCTAATTGGAAAGCATTGGGTCAACAAAGGTTATTTAAAGGAAGAGGTACTTGAATGAAAAAATATAATTTCGAGATAGATGGAAAAAAATTTGAAGTAGAGGTAAATCTAATAAGCTCTAACAATGCTGAGGTAAGAGTTAACAATAAGAATTTTGATATTAAGATTTCTAATGACTTAGCTGAACCCAAAAAAGCTGAACCCAAAAAAGCTGAACCCAAAAAAGTAGAGCAATCTGTCCAAGGCAACCCTGGAGATTTATTAGCATTAATGCCAGGAAAAATAATCAAAGTTCTAGTTAGCGAAGGACAAAAAATAAAAATGGGCGAACCAGTTATTATTATGGAGTCGATGAAGATGGAGCAAACTATAGTGTCTTCATCTGATGGATCCATAGAGAGTGTAAATGTTAGTGAAGGTGAGACTATTGAAGTTGGCTCAGTAATGATAGTAATAAGGTGATAAATTGGATGACATTAAATTAATATTTGAGGGTTTAATAAGTATCTTTGAAGATCCAAGAGGCTTAGTGATGTGGTTTGTCGCAGGATTTCTATTATATTTTGGTATAGCTAAAAAAAAGGAGCCGTTGCTATTAGTTCCAATTTCATTCGGAATTTTATTGGCTAATCTTCCTCTTGGAGAGGTAGTAAAGCCTGCAGGCAAAGAAGGTGATCCGATGGGATTTTTACTCTTTTTCCAAGAAAATGGATTGCATACAGACCTGCTTCCATTATTGGTTTTTTTGGGGTTAGGAGCTCTAACAGATTTTTCTCCAGTAATTTCAAACCCTAAAACACTTTTATTAGGAGCAGCAGCTCAAGCAGGAGTATTTTTTGCATTAATTGGAACTTTGTTGCTTGGAATGACTCCATTATTTGATTTTAGGCTATTAGAAGCCTCTTCTGTTGGAATTATTGGAGGTGCAGATGGCCCAACTACAATATTTATAGCCTCAAATATGAAAGCATTAAGTCAGCAATATGGTGTAGATATGCTTGATATAGTTGGAGCTACTGCAGTTGCCGCATATTCATATATGGCGCTAGTTCCGTTGATTCAGCCTCCAATTATTAAGTTGCTTACAACAAAGAAAGAAAGACAGATCACTATGCCTGTCCCAAAAAATATTGTTACTAAGAGAGCAAAGATTTTATTTCCAATAATATGCACTATTATTATAGGAGTGCTGGTCCCTAAAGCAGCGCCATTAGTTGGGATATTAATGTTTGGGAATTTAATGAGAGAGTGTGGTGTTGTGGAGAGATTAAGTAATACTGCACAAAATGAACTCATGAACATTGTAGTTATTATCCTTGGGTTAGCTGTCGGATCTACTATGCCAGGAGAAGTTTTCCTAAAGCCTGCAACACTAGCAATATTCTTTCTTGGCTTGTTTGCATTTATTACTGCAACAATATCAGGTTTATTGCTTGCAAAATTAATGAATGTGTTTAGCAAAGAAAAAATAAATCCTATGATTGGGGCGGCTGGAGTTTCAGCAGTTCCTATGGCCGCAAGAGTTGTTCAAGAAATTGCTCAAAAAGAAAAGCCAGGGAACATGTTGTTAATGCATGCCATGGGTCCGAATATTGCAGGAGTAATAGGCACAGCAACAGTTGCAGGAGTCCTCCTGACTTTAGTTGAATCATTAATTAAGTAAGAAAGGGTCAGAACAATGTCAAATTTTATGAGTGGAGTTTTTCCAATATTATCAACCCCTTTTGATTCTAACGACAATATTATATTTAGTGACGTTGAGTCAGAGGTTGAATATGCGATAGATTCTGGGGTTAGTGGAGTTGCAATTGCACTTGCAAGCGAGATATACAAGCTAACAGATTTAGAGAGAGATGAGTTGCTTAAACGAGTAGTAAATTATTCCAATAATAAGATAAAAGTTTGTATGAATACAACAGCAGAATCTACAAAGTTATGCATTGAATATTCAAAAAAAGCTCAAGATTTTGGTGCAGATGCTGTGATGATAGCACCACCTTCATTTGGAGGTGTCGATTCAAGTGAGATAAAAAAATATTTTATTAATGTAGCTGAAAAAATAGAAATTCCTATATTTATGCAAGATGTGTTTGATACACCTATTTCTCCAGAATTAGCTGTTGAATTATCTCAATCAAATAAAAATTTATCATATTTAAAGGTTGAAGTACCTCCCACACTACCTAGGTTTAATAGGCTGAAAAATATTGCTGGTAGTAAATTGCCAATCCCATTTGGTGGCGCTGGAGGATTATTCATGATTGAAGAGATGAGAAGAGGATCTAAAGGCACAATGCCTGTATGCGCAATACCTGAAATGTTTGTTAAAACTTTTAATTTATGGAATGAGGGAAAAGAATCTGAAGCAGAGGAATATTTTCATAAGTACATTCCTTTGATTAGAACACTTGGTCAGGGTTTAGGGATTTGGAACTGGCTTCCAAAATATATATTGAAAAGAAAAGGAATTTTTACCGAGGCATATGCACGAGAGCCTTCTCTAAAACCTGATCGGAATCAAATATATGAACTTGATAGGATAATTGAAAGGCTAGAAACCTGATCGAAATAAGTATAATAAATTTTATTTTTTTATCCTTTTGTCTTTTAGTCTCTGGATATTTTGCTGGATTGGTAGGAATGCCTTTGGGTCCAATTAGGGTATTCTTTATGTTGGTATTTGGAGTTGAAGCATTGGTGGCATTTGGAACAAATCTAGCAATAAGTTTTTCTATGATGATTCCTACGGTTTGGAACAATTTTAGAAGCAAAAGGATAGACTTAAGAATGGGCATTATGTTTCTTATTTCAGGAGCTATTATAGGACCATTTTTCGGAGGATTATTAAGCGAAGCACTTTCTCAAGATTTCCTGCTATGGAGTGTAACTATATTAATATTTTTGTCAGGTTTTTTAATTTTTAAAGCTGTGCATTTTCCTTCTAAAAAAATAATCACTAAAAAAATCCCCTTTCTAAAGAGTGTGGTTGCATCTTTATTAAATTTGATTATTGGAGCATTAGGCGGAGCAGTGGGAATGGTTTTGGGAGCATTGAGGTATCCGGTAATGGTAAATTATCTAAGGGCTGATGCTAAATCTGCATCAGCAACAAATTCATATATTAATCTAATGTTCACAGTTTTTGCTTTTATGGGACATTTAGTTACTTCTGGGTTTTCTGGGAATAGTCATTTTAATTTTATATTATTTTTACCTCTAGCTATTTCGGGCTTTATAGGATCGTATTTTGGTTCAAAACATGTAAATAAATACTCAAATTCATTTATATTAAAGACACTTTATATTTTATTATTTATAATGGGTTTCTTAATGTTGATAAGGGAAATATTGTAATGACTAAAATTACTGGAAGCGATTTAATAATTAAATGCCTTAAAATGTATGGTGTTGATACCATATTTGGTATTGCTGGTGATCATATTCTTCATCTTCTAGATAAACTTATTGACCAAGATTTTAGGATGATAGACGGTAGGCATGAAGCAGCATCAGTTCATATGGCTAATGCATACTCCAGAATTTTAAGAAAACCTGGAGTCGTTATGTCTACGACACCAGGTCATGCAAATGCTCTGGCCGGTCTTGCAAATGCTATGCATTCTGAGGCGCCTGTTATTAATATTGCAGGGTCAGCAGATTCTTCAAATATTGGTAGAGGAGCTATGCAAGAATTTGATCAAATAGGTATTGCTAATCCTGTGACTAAAGGGTCTTGGGAAATACCTTCAGTGGAAAGAATTCCTGAATATATATCTTTAGCCTTTAGAACCGCAATGGAAGGGCGTAGAGGCCCAGTTCATTTGACTATACCTCACGACTTACAGGAAGCTGAAGTGGATGAAGAAGTTTTTGTAAGATTTAAGAAAAGTTCTTTAGATGATAATGATAATTGGCTCACATATCCTAATCCAACACAGGTTAATAAATGCCTGAATTTATTAAGTAAAGCAAAAAAGCCAATGATAATTGCTGGCCTTGGGGCTGGAGCTACAGTATCTGAAAAAGACTTGGATAAATTTTTACTTAATACAAATATTCCATTTATGGGAGTAGACACCGGAAGAGGTTTGGTGGGAGATTCTCATCCAAATTCTCTAGGTATTGGGTATATTCCTCTTAATAAAGCTGCTCAAAGATTAGATGAATGTGATGTAGTTTTGTTGCTTGGAGTGAAGCTAGATTATCAATTAGGATTTGGAGGCTCTCCGCCATTTAGCAAGGAAGCAATAATAATAATTGTTGATCCTGAAATTTCACAAATTAATCGCCCAAGAACAGTTAGCCTAGCTATAAATAGTGATGTGGGATCTTTTGTAGAAAAAATATCTGGTAAATCTGAAGAATTTGAATGGCAAAATAGAGATTGGGTAAAATCTTTGAAAGAAACAAAGAAAGCTTACTTAAATGAGATGGATAATTTGGCTGACAATTCTCTTCCTATGCATCCCATGGAAATAAGCAAAGCGATTAGAGAAAGCATTGATGAAGACACCTTTGTGGTTTTTGATGGAGGAGATTATTGTCATTATTCTAGAGCAACTATCCCAATAGAAAATTATCTCAGAACAATGTATGTGAGTAGTTTTGGGATGATTGGTGTTGGACTTCCTTATGCAATAGGAGCCAAGGCTGCATTGCCAGACAAGAAAGTTGTTTTAGTGGTTGGAGACGGCTCTTTGGGTTTTCATGTCCCTGAACTAGATACATCAGTAAGACATGATTTGCCGGTTACAATTGTTGTTGGAAATAATAGTTTGTGGGGAATTGACTATTGGATACAGAAAGGGCTATATAATAGAGATGTATGGACAAAATTAGATCAAACAAATTATGAACTTATTGCTAAAGGCTTTGGAGCCAATGGAGTAATTGTGGATAATCCATTAGATCTAAAAAAAGAAATTCAGAAGTCGTTAAATTCAAATAAAATTTCATTGATTAATTCTATTGTAAAAAAAATATCTAGCCCTGTTGCAGATGCAGCTGTTACTAGAAAGTTAGGAACTCACGGATAATGCCTTTTTTTGATCAAAATGACCTAGAACCTAAAGAGATTCACCCTGGAATTAAAGTTAGGATAATGTGGGGAGAAAAAATAATGATGATGCTAGTTGATATATCTCCTCACGCTGAAGTTCCGACTCATACCCACCCAAATGAGCAAGCAGGTAGAGTTTTATCTGGCTCATTTAAATTGATAGTTGATGGCGAAGAAAGGCTATTGAAAGAAGGTGATCACTACTTAATACCTCCTAATGTTCCCCATAGTGCTCATGGAAATGATTCCAATTCACTTGCTCTGGATATATTTTCTCCGCCAAGAGAAGATTATAAAAAACTCTAACTATTTTTTGGTTTCCCAAAAGATTTCGCCAATTTCCTCTAGAGCGGCTTTGAATTCTTTTGCCTTAGCCAAGTCGACATTTACTTTTACAAAGGATCCTAGTTTGCAAGCATTCCAAACTTTTTCATGAAGATCAGGGTATTTTTCTAAATGCTCTGGCTTAAAGTAGTCTGTCCATATAATCAATATGTCATCCTTTGCTTTTTTAGCATGCACTTCTTTTGCATTCACAAATCTAGCCATAGAGTTTCCAAGAGAAGGAGAAGGGCCTGATGAAAAGTCTAATTCCTCAAGTAGTTCTGTCATCCTTATAACAGTTTGAGCTGCTTGAATTGCATCATTGGGATCATAAATTCCACACGGAATATCGCAATGGGCATAAACTTTATCAGATTTTTTGAGGTAGTTTTTAATTCTATTTGAACTTATCATAATAATTACTCCTAGAGTTGATATTTATAATTTAATTATCTGAGATTTTTTACAAATGTAAAGGAATTTATGAATATTTTTAAAAGCATTATATTTCAAAAAAACTTAATAATAGAAAATAGCATGAACCCTTCATTATTAGAAGGCGATGAAATTTTGTTAAAAAAAATATTTTTTAAATATGCACCTAGTAGATTTGATATTGTAAAAGTAAATCTAGGTAAATTGAGCTACATCAAGAGGGTAATTGGGTTACCTAATGAAAATTTAAAACTGAATAATAATATAGTTTGCATAAATAATAAGGAGTTAGTAGAAAAATATGAATTTATTGAAACAGAATATTCTCCTTTAGAAATTAGCTTAGGAAATAAGGAAATTTTCTTGATGGGGGACAATAGAATTGATTCAATAGACAGCAGAAAATTAGGTCCATTTGAATTGAAAGACGTAGTAGGAATTTTTTAGTTAGTAATTAATTTAGCCGCTTTTCTTCCGCTAATTACAGCACTTTCCATAGTTGATGGCCATGAAGTGTCTGTCCAGTCTCCAGCAAAAAATAAATTAATAAATGGAGTATTTAAATTCCTCTTGCTAGATGAATTATCAATACATCTAAAGGTTGCATTAGGTTGTTTTACTATGCAATATTTTTTTAAATCATCAGGTTTTATATGAGGAAATAATGAGATTATTTCATTCAGAAACGATTTTTTTAAATAAGATTTATTTTTATCTATCCATTCCCATGCTGCACTTTGAGATATGACTATATGGTTATCTTTTTTATTATGGTTCCTAGAAACGTTAAATATCCATTGAATTTTACTACCTGCTAATGCTATATATCTTTCCTTAATAACTGGTTTTTTGAACCAAAAGTGTATTCCAATAATTGGAGCTGTTTCGAGAGGAATGCTATTGGTTTTAATATTTGAATCAGATAATAATTTTATTGCTGCACTTTGGGATGTAGATATTATGAAATTATCAGCCCTAATGATATCCCCGCTAGATAGTTTAACCCCAACTAATTTTTTATCTATTGAAATGAAACTTTCTACATTTGTTTTTTTAAAAATTCTTGATGAGCTACCTTCTATAATTCTTTCAATGGATTTCCAAAACAAAGATAAATTTGTGCTAGGCAAACCAAGATAGAGTTTATCTTTTCCAAAAAAACTTCTTTTAATCACAGATAGCGCCGCATTTGTTTCGATAACTTCTAAATTATCATTAAGTGCAGGCTTTATAATTAATTCCCAGAAACATTTGATTGATTTATAATTTTGTTTGTTCTTATTAAGCCAGTCCCCAAAGTTTTTTTCTTTAAAATTTGTATTATCTATATCTGTAAATTTTATTTTTATCAACGTAATTAGTAGGTAATATTTTTCAATAAGGTGTAAATGTTTATATCTTATTAATGAGAAGAAAAGGCCCAAGATTGATTTAAAATATTTAGAGCCAAGATATGAAGTCTTCCCTCCATAAATTACAGGAACTTGAAAATTATTGATTTTAATTATTTTATTTTCAGAATCTATATCATTTATTAAATCAAGAAACTCGGTACAAGCACCTACAATAACATGCTGTCCGTTATCTACTATTTCGCCTGTTTTTTGATCTTCAAATGAAAAAGCTCTTCCTCCCAGGAAAGCTGATTTCTCTAGAAGCAAAACTTTTAACCCTTTTTTGTTGAGAGCAACTAATGAAGATAGCCCAGATATTCCTCCTCCTACAATAACAACATCATATTTTTTTGAATTTTTATTCAAGGTATGTTTTTTTCTTTGCTAGATTAAGGCCAAATAAGTACATAGTTATTGTCTTAAAAGTTAATATTGATTTTTCAGACTTTGTAATCACTGGTCTTGACTGAAGAGTTTCATAATTAATTTCATGTATTTTTCTTAACAATTTTCTTCCGCTGCTAATAAATAAACTAATTGGTATTTTTTTATAGCCCTTTAAATGGTTTACTAATTGCACTCCATTATTAAACATATCCCAGCATCTTCTAGATTCAAATTCTATTAACTTGTTGTAATTATCAGTTGAGATATGATTGATAATTTCACTTTCTTTTACATTAAATTTATTTAAGTCTTCAATAGGAATGTATATTCTTCCAAGCTCCGAATCTCTTTTTACATCTTGCAGAAAATTAGCAATTTGTAGCCCTGTGCATATCTCATTAGAAAAATTAATATTCTTTGGGGAATTATGACCAAAAATCTGTAAAACAATTTCCCCGACAGGATTTGCTGAAAGTTTACAATAATTTACAAGGTCATTGTATGTTTCGTATCTATTATATTTTATGTCCATGTCGTTGGCTTTTATAAGATTTTCGAAGGGTTTTTTAGAGAGATTAAATTTTATTATTGTATTCATTAATGGGAACAATCTATCATTTCGGTTGCAATTTTTGTTAAAACATTCATCTAAGTCACTTTTTAAATCTTTTAGTTGTTTTATCGCAATATTTTTTTTCATATCCCCAATATCATCAACTGTTCTGCAGAAATGGTAAATTGCAGATAGGTCAGGCATTAAATTTGTCAGATAAAAAGATGACCAAAGGGGAAAATTTTCGTAAGTTTCTTGTATTTTTCTTTTATTATTTCTATTTTGAATAATCATTTAATTATTTAAATTTAAATTTTGAAAAATACTCTTTAATTGAATCTTTTTTGAAGATAGGTATTCTTTTGGGTCTCCAATTAATATGTTATATACATCTATTTTATAAGATAGTAATACTTCATTAATCGTGAAGCACAAGTTATTTATTCCATCGAATTTATTTAGTGATTTCAGTTCTTCGATAATATACTTAGATGGATTATTATTATTTAAGCTAACTATTCTTGCATATGAAAAATCTAAATTAGATTTGTATGTAGAGTGCCGTATAGCTTTTTGTTGGGAGGATTCAATTTTTATTGGATTAGAAATTATACCTCTACTCCATTCTAGTTCTGTTTGGTTAATATTAGATAAATCACTTGGTATAACTATCTGATTTTTTAATATTGATGAATTTATTGGCTCGATAAACCCAATAAATATTGATGAATTTATTTGATTATAATTATCTAATGACCATTTGATTCCAACTTTGCATTGAACTATAGATTCATTGCATTTGAATAGCAGAATTTCTTCTTTTAAAACTTTTGAGTTAGCAATATAGATTTGCATTTCTCCTGGGCAATGTGTCAATTTTAAACCTGATAACTCTAGTGAATCTTCTATTTTAATATCTTCTTTAGTACAAATTAATATCATTTAAGTTTCTCTGTTCATTAAAAAATTTGTTATCTCATTGAATGTTTTTTTATGTTCATCAGAAGTTGGTATATTTGAAATAGTGTTTTGTATTTTTGATAAATATTCTTCAGCTATATCATCGCATTTATTCCTGATATTAATCTTATCCATTATATATAGAAACTTATCGATATCTCTATCATATATTTCATTTTTTTCCATTATCTCATTTATTTCTTTGTCGTAATTTGAATCGCTATTTATAGTTAGTATTATTGGAAGACTTTTCTTCTTCTTTCTTATATCTCCTCCAACAGGCTTTCCTGTTTTGTCAGTCCCCCATACACCTAAAATATCGTCTCTTATTTGGAATAGTAATCCTATATCTTTTCCAAAATCTGAAATTAATTTTATGTCAGATTTAGTAAGATTTTTATTTGATGAAATAGCACCCAGAATTACTGAACATTCAATTAATGCTCCAGTTTTTAAACCTATCATTTTTAGGTATTCATTTTCTGAAATCCTAGATTTTTTTTCAAAAGATATATCTAGAAATTGTCCTTCCATCATTTTTAGGTAACTTTCAGTAAGTAGTTTTTGTGAAAAAAATAATTTTTCATGACTAATCCCATGCTCAAGTAATTTTTCTAATTTTTGATTTCCTAGCACCAGTATTGAATTTCCTGTTATTAAGGCTTTTGGTATCCCCCAAATAGTCCATAATGTAGGCTTGTGCCTTCTTAATTTGTCATTATCTTCTATATCATCATGAATTAAAGAGAAGTTATGAACTAATTCTATTGATATGGAACATGGTAAAGCGGCATTAATATTTCCAGATAGTGAATCGCATAAAGCAATACATAAAGCAGGCCTAAATGCCTTACCTTGATAGGAGCTTTCTTTGTCATTGTCTTCCCATCCAAAATAATTATTAATATATTTTGAAATATCTCCATCATATGAAAGGACTGAAGATTTCAAGTAATCACTAATCATTACTTCATATTTTGTTAAAAAATTAGGTTTTTTAGTAAATTTTTCCATTTATAGATTAGATTTTACATTCCAATGAGCCAAAAAACTAAGTATATTTATAAGTAGAAATAAATAATAGTATTGTTGACATGATCTATATCAAGTTATAATATGCATTATGCAATAAGAAATAGAATATGATATATATAAATTATATATTGAAAGGAAATAGTGGTTTTACCTAGAAGAGAAGATTATACGAATGAGGCATCTGAGGCGCTTGAAAGAGCGCATGCTTGGGCATCAGATATGAGAAATGCTCAATTAGATGCTGAACATTTGGCATTAGGAATGTTGTCTATTAAAGATGGCATGGCAACTAAAATATTTGATTTTCTTGGCGCTGACTTAGAAGAAATTAAGAAAGATTTAGAATTCTCTTTAAAAAAATTTCCTACTTTAGGCCAAAAACAGTCATCCACCAGAATGATTTATATTGAACCAAGATTAAAAAAAGTTCTTGATGAAGCGCAAGAGGAAAGAATAAGGTTAAATGACGATTTTATTGCAATAGAACATCTATTGAAGGGCTTAGTTTCACTTGAGGATGGCGAAGTTAATAAGCTATTTAATTTTTATGATATTACTATTGAAAAAATTTATCATGCATTAAAAGAAATTAGGGGTAGCCAGAGAGTTACAGACCAAGGTGCCGAGAAGAAATATCAAGCATTAGAAAAATATAGTGTTGATTTGACAAAATTAGCCAGAGCAGGACAACTTGATCCAGTTATAGGGAGAGATAAGGAGATTCAAAGAGTACTTCAAACTCTTACTAGAAGAACAAAAAATAATCCTGTGATTATTGGTGATGCTGGAGTTGGTAAAACAGCTATTGTAGAAGGTCTTGCTCAAAGTATAGTAATAGATGATGTTCCAGAATCTTTGAAGAATAGAAAATTACTTAAATTGGAAATGGCATCTTTACTAGCTGGTGCAAAATTTAGAGGTGAGTTTGAAGAAAGATTAACTGCTGTAATGGACGAAATAAGAGCAGCGTCAGGTGAAATTGTTTTATTTATTGACGAGATACATATAGTAGTTGGAGCTGGAGGCGCAGAGGGAGCAATAGATGCTGCAAACATGATGAAGCCTGCGCTTGCTAGGGGAGAGGTTCAATTAATTGGGGCCACAACTCCAGAAGAATATAGAAAATATATAGAATCTGATAAAGCACTTGAAAGAAGATTTACTCCAGTAAATGTTAATGAGCCTGACCAAGAAATAGCTATAGAAATGTTAAAAATACTGAGGCCAAGATATGAAAAGCATCATAAAATTCAGATCACTGATTCCGCATTAGAAGCCTCAGTAAACTTAAGCGCAAGATATATCACTGAAAGATATCTCCCTGACAAGGCTATTGATTTAATAGATGAGGCAGCAGCCAAACTTAGAATTAACTCTGAGTCCTTACCATCTAATATTAAGGGTTATGATGATCAGATAAAAAATTTATTAGATAAAGAAGAGGCAGCTTCAGGCAGAAATGATTTTGAGGCAGCTGCAAAATTAAAATCTGAAAGACTAGGACTGCACAAAGAAATGATTTCAGAAGATAATAATGAAAAAGTCGATAAAACTAGAATTGTAAACTCTGAAAGTATAGCTACATTGATAGCCGAAAGAACTGATATTCCAGTAGATAGATTAATAGAAAAAGATAAAGAGAGGCTTTTGAATTTAGAAAGCAGACTTCATGAAAGATTGGTTGGTCAAGAAGATGCTGTTATAGCTTTATCTAATGCTATCAGGAGGCAGAGATCTGGTGTTAGTGACCCCAAAAGGCCAGTAGGAACATTTATATTCTTAGGTCCCACTGGCGTAGGGAAGACAGAACTGGCAAGAGCATTAGCAGAAAGCTTATTTGATGACGAAGATAATATGGTTAGAATCGATATGTCTGAATATATGGATAAAGGATCTTCTACAAGATTGATTGGTGCTCCTCCTGGATATGTCGGCTATGATGATGCTGGCCAATTAACTGAAGCAGTAAGAAAAAGACCATTTAGGGTTATTTTATTTGATGAAATTGAAAAAGCTCATCCTGATGTTATGAATTTACTATTACAATTACTTGATGATGGCAGATTAACAGATGGTCACGGTAGAACTGTTAACTTTAGAAATACAGTAATAATTATGACTAGTAATCTGGGTTCAACTCATATTGCTAAAGAATCAATAGGATTCTCAGGATCAAATAGTGAGATTCAAAATAGAAAATCAAAGGTAGAAGATGCTTTAGTTGAACACTTTAGGCCAGAATTTCTTAACAGAGTGGATGAAACTATAATTTTTGACTCTTTAACTCATGAGGAACTTTCAAAAATAGCATTAATAGTTACCAATAAGTTTATTGAAAGGGTCGGGAAATTAGGAATCTTGATGAAGATATCTAAAAAAGCACTAGATTGGCTAGTTAAAAATGGATTTGATAAGTCTTATGGAGCAAGGCCCTTAAAAAGAGTTGTACAAAGAAATATAGAAAATGAATTTGCTAAGAAAATGTTATCAAGTGAATTTATGGAGGGGGATTCAGTATCAATTAATGTCAAAGATGGAATTTTATCAATTGATAAAGACAAGAAGATTGAAAAAAATAAAACCAGAGTTAAGGCTAAGTGAAAGATAAATTCTTTGGTTTAATTGTGATAAAATTTGATTTGTGAATCTGAATCAAAATGAAAACCAATCATCAGCAGCCGTCTTATTATGTGGTGGTAGAAGTTCTCGAATGAATGGGTTAGATAAACCCACTTTAATTTTTGATAATATTCCAATATTTATAAAATCCTTAATTAAGTTTATAGACTCAAACTTATTCTCAAAAATAGTCTTGATCGCATCAAAAGAAAATATTGCAGATATAAAAAAATTAATTTCTGATTATAAGCTTCCTCAAGAAGTGATATTAGGAGGGAAGAGACGCCAAGATTCTGTGTCAATTGCCGTTGATTATCTAAATCAATTTTCTATTGATAAAGTGGCAATTCATGATTCTGCAAGACCACTATTTTATGAGTCAATATTAACTCAAGGAATGGAATTATTAGATAATAATAATGGAGTAATTCCTATTATCCCTATTCAAGATACAGTAAAAAGAGTTGATTCTAATGAAGTTATTAAAACATTAAATCGTAATGAATTATTTAGATCTCAAACTCCTCAGTTTTTTGATTTTAATATTTTAAGCGAGTGTATTAGTAAGACTTCAAAAAAAATTAATTATACGGATGAGTCAGAGTTGTTAGAAATAAATGGGTATAAAGTTAATTGTATAAATGGAAATATAGAAAATCAAAAAATAACTACTCAGGACGACCTAAAATTATTACAAGATTTTGATCGAGGTATTAAATTTAAAAATGGCATTTCCTCAGATGTGCATAAGCTAATTGAAGGAGAAAAATTAATATTAGGAGGCCTAGAAATACCATTTGAAAAATGTTTAGAAGGACATAGTGATGCCGATGTTGTGCTTCACGCAATTTCAGATTCAATTATCGGAGCGCTTGGACAAGGAGACTTAGGAAAATATTTTCCATCCAATCAGGATAAATGGAAGAATGTAGCATCTAAGATTTTTTTATTTAAAGCAATAGAATTAATGAATGAATTAAAATTCGAGATTTTTCATATAGATATTCAAGTTATTTTACAGGAACCTAAATTGTCAGATTTATTAATTAAAATTGAACAAAATATATCAAATTTACTAAACTTGGATATTAAAAAAATAAACTTAAAAGTAACTTCTACTGATAATATTGGGTTGATAGGATCTGGAGATGCTATTGGGGCTTTATGTGCTGTTACATTGAGAAAATCTAATGATTGAAACATACGACTCTTTTTCACGAAAATATAAGGAATTAGGACCTCCAAAGAAAATTAATTTGTATGTATGTGGAATAACTACTTCAGATTATTGTCATTTAGGTCACGCATTTTCTTCTATTGTATTTGAAGTTCTGGATAGATTTTTATCTCACCAAGGTTTTGAGGTGTATAGAGTGCAAAATTTTACAGATGTAGATGATAAAATTTTAAATAAATCAGTTGAAGAAGGCTCATCTATGAAAGAGGTTGCTGAAAAATACACTAAAGCTTTCTTTGAAGACATGGATGCTCTTGGCATAAAAAGAGCTTCAATTTATCCAAAAGCTACAGAAGAAATAGAAAATATAATTTCATTTATATTAGAACTAGAAGAAAAAGAATTAACTTATATTAGGAATAATAGTGTCTATTTTAAAACAAATAAATTTAATGATTATGGGAAACTCAGTGGCAGAAAATTAGATGATGCCAAAACTGGCACTAGGATTAATGTTGATCTAGAAAAAGAATCACAAGAAGATTTTGCATTGTGGAAATCAGCAAAAAGTGACGAACCAGGCTGGGAGTCTCCTTGGGGATTAGGTAGGCCAGGTTGGCATATAGAATGCAGCTCTATGGTTATCAATACTATCGGAGAGACTGTTGATATTCATGGCGGAGGAATTGATTTGATATTTCCTCATCATGAAAATGAAATAGCTCAAAGCGAATCTTTAACTGGTAAGAAATTTGCAAATATATGGATGCATAATGGAATGGTAAAACTTTCAGGTGAAAAGATGAGCAAATCATTAGGAAACCTTATTACAGTTAAGGAAGCATTAGAAAAGTTTGATTCTGACCAAATCAGGATGTGGATACTATCATCTCATTATAGGAGCCCATTAATTTATTCAGAGAAACTAATTTCTAGTCAGTCAAAGCCTCTATCTAGATTAAGAGAATCTCTAAAAAATGTAGAAAATAATAATATAAAAAAGACAGATTATACAAAGGAAAAAGAAATTTTTATTAATGCTTTGTCTTCTGATTTGAATACTCCCGTGGCTCTTTCTCAGGCGCTTTTGTTGTCTAGGAAAATTAATTCTGGGAATAACGAAGGCCATGATACCTCTGAAGCAAGAGAAGAACTGAATTCTATGCTTTCCATACTTGGTTTATGCCAGAATATAGATGAGTTAAAAAAAGATATAGATGATGAGGGAATAAAAGAATTAATTAATAAAAGAGAGTATTACAGAAAAAATAAAGAATTTGATAAATCTGATCAAATAAGAGATGAATTAATAGAAAAGGGAGTTAAATTAATTGATAAGCCAGATGGAATTACTGATTGGGAGTTAATTTAGAATCTAACATTTAATACAGCAACAACAACAAAAATTACCGCTAAGGCAATAGTCCCTCTAAATAAAAGTCTTTCAAAGCCTCTTCTGACTCTAAACGAACTTTCAGCTTGACCAAAAAGAGCAGTTCCGCCTCCTCTAACTTGCAAAAGTATTATTGCTATTAAGGCTAAAGATATTACTATTTCTATTATTGTAAACATTATTTCTCGATTATATTCATGATAACGTTCGACAGTTTATCAGAGTCATGGTGTCCTTTAAAGTTAGAATTCATTAAGTCTTTTAGAATTATCTCTCCCCACTCTTTATTTAAGTTTCCAATTTCCACACATTTACTTGTCGGAAAGTCTTCTCCTAAGTTGCCAATGTTATTATTTACAATTATGTAGTCCAACCCTAAATTATCACTGTAATTTATCAGAGTTTGTACGTGATCGCATGCATCAAACCCAACAGTTTCTCCTAATTGAGTAGCTATATTGCAAATATAGATTTTTTTAGCATTAGTCTTTTTGAGGGATTCTGAAATTTCAGGCACAAGAAAGTTAGGTATTATGCTAGTAAATAGTGAGCCAGGACCTATTATAATATAATCTGAATTCATAATAGCTTCTGTAGCTTTTGGATTTGCAGAGGGAGAAATAGGATTTAAGTTTAACTTGGAGATACCTGAAGAATTTTTTTGAATATTTGATTCGCCATCAATTGTAGTCCCATCTTTCATGTTGGCAGATAAGTTTATCTGTTCAAGAGTTGAGGGTAATAATTTACCTTTAACATTTAAAATTTTGCAAGATTCTTCTAGAGCTTCTTCAAAGCTACCAGTAATTTCTTCCATAGCAAGTATAAAAAGATTGCCAAAAGAATGCCCAGATAGCGGGTCATCTCCTTCAAATCTATGCTGAAATAATTTTTGTAGTATTGGCTCAGTATCTGACAATGCTACCAAGCAATTCCTAAAATCTCCTGGAGGCAATATTCCAAATCCTTCTCTTAGTCTTCCTGAACTTCCTCCATCATCTGTCACAGATATAATTCCTGAAATATCTATATCTTTATTTCTGAGCCCTCTAAATAAAGTAGAAAGACCTGTTCCGCCTCCTATTCCAATTATTTTTGGCTTATTATTCATTTTTTAATTGTTTGATGATTTCAGTTTCAGCAGAATTAGGATTGGCAGTTCCCTTAGATTGTTTCATGACTTGCCCAATCAGGAATCTTACAGCAGTTTCTTTTCCATTTTTATAATCATTTACCGCAGCCCGATTAGACTTAATTGCATTTTCGACAATGTTAGAGAGCTCATTAGAATCCTCCATTTTTTGAAGACCTCTAGATTTAGAAATATTTTCTGCGTCTTCATTGGTTAAGTATATTTCTGATAATAAATCTTTAGCAGTATTTTTATTTATTTTATTTTCTTTAACAAGCATGATTAATTTTCCGAAATTCTCCGGAGAGATTTTCATTTTTTCTAATTCATCGTCTTTCTGAGCATTAGAAATAGCATTTAAATCTACATTTATCCAATTGGCTACATATTTTCCATCTAATTTGGTCGATGAATCTAGTACCTGATCAAAAAATTTAGCCTTTTTCTGGTTAGACACTAAAATTCCTGCATCATATGAAGATAGATTGAAATCATTTATGTATCTAGCCTGTTTATCTTCAGGGAGTTCTGGAAGAGCTTTTTTAATCTCATTTATAAATTTTTCAGTTATTTTTATGGCTGGTATATCTGGTTCTGGGAAATATCTGTAGTCATGAGCATCTTCTTTTGATCTTTGAGGAATACTCTTTGATTCTATGTCATCCCAGCCTCTTGTTTCTTGGACTATTCTTTCTCCAGTAGCAACAGCCTTTTTTTGTCTTATAATTTCATACTCTATAGCTCTTGCTACAGCCTTAACCCTATTCATATTTTTTATTTCAACTTTTTCATTAAGCTTTTCAGTTCCTTTTTCTCGGATACTTACATTTGCATCACATCTAAAGCTTCCCTCTTCCATATTTGCTGTGCCTATTCCAAGATATCTAACTATTGATTGCAACTTTATTAGGTAGTTTTCAGCTTCTTCAGAAGATCTAAAATCGGGTTCTGTGACTACTTCTAGGAGTGGCATGCCTGAACGATTTAAATCCATAAATACGGAATCGTTTAATTCATTATGAATTAATTTAGCCACGTCTTCTTCCATGTGCACCCTATTTATACGTATTGATGATTTATTTTCTGATGATTTATTTTCAACACTGATTTTTCCGTTTGTGGCTATTGGCATATCAAATTGAGATATTTGGTATCCTTTCATTAAGTCAGGGTAAACATAATTTTTTCTATCAAATTTTGTTACATCTGATATATCACAACCTAGCGATAACCCAAGTTTAATTGCTGAATTAACAGCTTCAAAATTAACCGAAGGCAGTGAGCCGGGTAGCCCAAGGCAAACTTCGCAAACTAAGCTATTAGGTTCCATTTCTTGATATGATCCAGAGCAGGAACAAAACATTTTGCTGTTCGTATTAAGTTGCACATGGACTTCTAGTCCAATTACGGGTTCAAATGACATCAGAACATTATACTTCATTTTAATAAAAATTAAGATAGAATTAGTATATTAATAAGAATATTTGTTTAGATTGGAAATTTAGTATGGCATCCGATAACAATTCAATATCTCGGAAAACAAAATTAGAAGATAAAGATTATAAATGGGGATTTTCAACAGATGTAGAAACTGAAGTTGCTCCTAAAGGGCTTAACGAAGAAGTTGTTAAGATGATTAGCAAGAAAAAATTAGAGCCTAAATGGTTATTAGATTGGAGGCTCAAGGCATATAATCATTGGCTTAGCCAAGATGAAAAAGAAGGCGAACCTGAATGGGCAATGGTTGATTATCCTCCGATTGATTATCAAGACATTCATTACTATGCAGCTCCTAATTCCTCTGATTCACCTAAATCTCTCGATGAAGTCGATCCGGAAATGCTAGAAGCATTTGAAAAATTAGGGATACCTCTAGAAGAAAGAGCTCAACTTGCTGGAGTTGCCGTAGATGCAGTTTTTGACAGTGTTTCTGTTGCTACAACTTATGAGAAACAATTAAAGGAGCTGGGAATTATTTTTTGCCCATTAAGTGAAGCAATAAAAAATCATCCTGATTTGGTTAAAAAATATTTAGGAAGTGTTGTTCCTTATTCTGATAATTATTTTGCTAACTTAAATTCTGCAGTTTTTTCAGAAGGATCATTTATTTATGTACCTCCTGGAATTAGGTGTCCAATAGAATTAATGACTTATTTTAGGATTAATACTGCCGACACAGGTCAATTTGAGAGAACTCTCATTGTGGCGGATAAAGATTCTTATGTTAGTTATTTAGAAGGATGTACTGCCCCAATAAGAAAGAATAGTCAATTGCATGCGGCAGTTGTAGAACTTGTTGCCTTGGAAAATGCAGAAATAAAATATTCTACACTGCAAAATTGGTACCCCGGAACCAAGGAAGGGGTTGGAGGAGTTTATAACTTTGTAACAAAAAGAGGGAAGTGTTTAGGAAAAGGGTCTAAAATTAGTTGGACTCAGGTAGAGACAGGATCTGCAATTACTTGGAAATATCCAAGCGTAATTCTTCAAGGAGATGATTCTGTAGGCGAGTTTTATTCTGTAGCTTTAACTAATAATCGTCAGCAAGCTGATACTGGAACTAAAATGATACACATTGGAAAAAATACTAAGAGTAATATAGTTGCGAAAGGTATTTCAGCTGGTGAAGGTAATAATACTTATCGTGGTCAAGTTAATATACTTCCTTCGGCAGAAAATGCTAAAAACTTTACTCAATGCGACTCTTTACTTATAGGAGATAAATGTGGATCTCATACAGTTCCATATATAGAAGTAAAAAATCCTTCAGCTAAATTAGAACATGAAGCATCTACATCCAAGGTAAGCGATGATCAACTTTTTTATTTAATGCAGAGAGGTCTTAATGAAGAGGAGGCACATCATATGATAATAACTGGATGGAGCAAAGAAGTTTTTAAGGAACTTCCTTTTGAGTTTGCTGTTGAGGCAGGCCAATTATTAAAAGTTAGTTTGGAGGGTGCAGTTGGATAAAAAAATATTAGAAATAAAAAATTTGAAAGTATCGGTTTCTGAAACAGGAGAAGAAATATTGACAGAAATAGACTTAGAAATTGGAAGCGGGGAAACTCATGTAGTTATGGGCCCTAATGGAGGGGGTAAAAGCACTCTTGTAAATGTAATTGCTGGGAGAGATATCTATGAAGTTGATTCTGGTTCTATTAAATTTAAATCAAAAGATCTATTTGATATGACTATTGACGAAAGATCTAGGAACGGAATTTTCTTAGCTTTTCAGTATCCTTCTGAAATACCTGGGGTAAGGCCATGGCAGTTCGTTAAAGCTGCAGTTGATGCAAAAAGAAAGGCCAATGGAGATTCTGAATTATCCGTTAGAGAATTTTCAAAAATTTATGATAATAATTTGAAAGAGATCAATATTAGCGCCGACTTGATGAAGCGATCTCTGAATGAAGGTTTTTCTGGAGGAGAAAAGAAAAAGAATGAGATATTCCAAATGATGATGCTTGAGCCTAACCTTGTATTATTAGATGAAACTGACTCAGGGCTTGATGTAGATGCTCTCAAAGCAGTAGGCGATGCAGTTAATAAGATGAGAGACTCCAAGAGATCCTTTTTAATTGTTACTCATTATCAAAGATTGCTAGATCATATAAAACCTGATTTTGTTCATGTGTTAATAAACGGAAAGATTGTTGAATCTGGAAATTACGACTTAGTGAAAAAAATTGAAACTGATGGGTATGAAAGTTTTTCATGAGTTATATAGATCATTATAAAAAGCTGATTGAAGCTGAATTTAAAGCCAATAAAAACTTTTACTTTATGAGAGCTGTTGCTCCAGGGGCAGATTATTTTATTGAAAATGGATTTCCGCTAAAGAAAAAAGGAAATGAGAGATGGAAATATCTTGACCTTAGAAATGTAGCAAACTCGAACTTTACCAAAAGTATTTATGAAGAGAGGATATCTAATGACTTCGATTCAGTTCTAGAAAAATTAGCCTCGTGCGGAATTAATATTGTAGAAGATGAGATCTTAATAGTTGGTGATTATGAAAATCATTTGTCTGGAAGAAATTTTATTGAGCCTGAAGGAATAGGGGCTTCCAGCCCTTCTAAAACAATTATTGGTGAAATTGCTGATCCAGAAGAAGATGGTTTTATCGCATTGAATGCAGCAGTTGCTGATATAACAAGTTTTTGGATTGATGAAAATTTCTCACAAAAAGCTCTTAATATAGTATTTGCTGGTCAAAGTCAGGGTGATCGCTTATCTACTGAAAGAATATGCATAAAAATACATGCAAATACAGAAGTTACAATAAATGAGATTCATTTTGATTCAGATTTTAATACCCTTAATATTCCTGTTTTAGAAATATATCTTGATAAGGATGCAAAATTAATTCATAACAAAGTTATTTTAGGTTCAGAAAAAGATATGAACTTTAACTTTACTAGAGTCTTTCAAGAAGAAGGTAGTTACTATGAAAATACTTCTTTCTGCAGTTCTCCTTCTATTGGATCTAATGATATTAAAGTTATTATGGCAGGGCAGGGTAGTGAATGTGATTTGAGAGGAATATATTTCACTAATAATAAAGCCCAATTTAATACTCATGTAACAGTTGATCATCTTGCTCCAAATTGCAAAAGTAATCAATTCTATAAAGGAGTTCTTTCAGATGAATCGAAAGCTGTATTCAGTGGAAAAATATTTGTTGAGAGAGATGCACAAAAAACATATGCCACACAAAAGGATTTAAATTTACTAATGTCAAAAGGGGCAGAAATTGACACAAAGCCAAGCCTGGAAATATATGCAGATGATGTTGAATGTTTTCATGGAGCTACAGCCGGACATATAGATGAAAGCGGGTTGTATTATATGATGTCTAGAGGGATTGAAAAGGAAATAGCTACGCAAATGCTTGTTAGAGGCTTTGCTGATGAAATTATTGATTCAATTTCTGACAGCAAGATAAGAAAATTTGCATCAAATCAAACTGAATTAATTTTGCCAAGCCTATCATTTAAATAAAATGGACTTAGAAAGAATAAGAAAAGATTTTCCAATATTGGAAACTAAAATCAATGGAAATAATTTGATTTATCTTGATAATGCAGCCACTTCGCAAAAACCTAAATCAGTTATAAATTCTTTGGTTGATTATTATGAAAAATATAACTCTAATGTTCACAGGGGAGTTCACTCTTTGAGTGTAAAAGCTACTGATGAATATGAAAAATCAAGATCTAAAGTTAGAGAGTTTATAAATGCTGACAGAGATGAAGAAATAATTTATACAAGAAATGCATCAGAATCTCTAAATATTATTGCTCATAGTTGGGGCTCTAAAAATATCAATAAAGGTGATGATATTTTTATAACACCATTTGAGCATCATTCTAATATAGTTCCATGGCAAGAATTGTGTAAAAACAACAAAGCAAACTTAAAATATATTCCTCTAACTGAATCTGGAGATGTAGATTTAAATAAATTTAAATCTATGATTAGTGCAAAAACTAAGCTTATTTCAGTTACACATATGTCAAATGTATTAGGGACTGTGTTGCCTGTAAAAGAAATAATGGATATGGCCAAGTCTACTTCAGCTGTGACAGTAATAGATGCTTGCCAAAGTGTTCCGCACATGCCCGTTGATGTTAAAGATCTAGATTGCGATTTTCTTTGTTTCTCTGGGCATAAAATGCTTGGCCCAACTGGAATAGGAGTTTTATATGGAAGATTTGATATTTTAAGTGAAATGCCTCCATTTCTTTTTGGTGGAGACATGATTAGTGAAGTCACATATGAAGATGCTAAATGGAATGACCTTCCTTATAAATTTGAAGCAGGAACTCCTAATATAGCTGATGCGATTGGTTTAGGAGTTGCTTGTGATTATTTAAAAAGCATTGGAATGAAAAATGTATGGAATCATGAAGTAGAAATTGGTGAGTATATATTTAATAAATTTAAGTCGTTAGATAACTTTGAAATATTAGGAGAAAAATCAAAAGAGAAAAGAGGAGGAGTAGTTTCTTTTAGTCATAATAAAATTCATCCTCATGATATAGGAAGTGGCTTAGATAGATTTGGAATAGCAATTAGAACAGGCCATCATTGTGCTATGCCTTTAGTTCGAAGCTACGGCATAGTTGCTGCTTCTAGAGCAAGTGTTTATATTTACAATACCAAGAAAGAAATAGATATTTTTATTGATCACCTTTTAGAAGTTGAGGAGTATTTCAAATAATGAGTGACCTGTCAGATTTTGATGATATGTACCAGGAAGTGATTATAGATCATTATAAAAATCCTAGAAATTCAAAAAAATTATCAGGTAGATATGATGAGACTAAGGCTCACAATCCATTTTGTGGAGATGAAATAGAACTTCAATTGATGATTTCTGATGATGGAATAATAGAAGGGATTAGTGTTATTGGAAGAGGTTGTGCAATAAGCCAATCATCAGGTTCTCTAATGGGAGATTCAATTCGTGGTAAATCAATTAAAGAAGCAAGAAATATTAATCTAAATATTAGGTCAATGCTTAAAGATGAGGAATTATCTGATGGAGACCTAGATTCTATTGGAGACTCTTACGCTATAGAAGGTGTAAAAAAATTCCCAGTTAGGATTAAGTGTGCATTGCTTTCATGGTCTGCGCTTAATGAAATACTGAATAAGTATTAGATTTTGTCTGACAAATCATCTTTTGATTTGCTATTCTTTTTGTTTCTTAATTTAGTAAAATCTTCGGCAATTTTTTGACTTAACATTGAAGAATCATTTCCGTGTAAAACGAACCTAGACCCTATATCAACTGTTAGCTTTGATTCCTCTGGAGTGTGATGATGGATCATTACAGGTATTGAATATGATTCTGATATTTTTATAACCTTTTTAAGCATATTTATGTATTCCTCAGATTCTCTTTCATCCGGGATCCCCATTGAAGTTGTTAAGTCATTAGGTCCAATGAATATTCCATCAATTTTTTCTACAGAATTAATTAATTTTTCAAGATTCTCTACAGCCGGTACACTTTCAATTCCTAATATAAAAATCTTATCTTTATTTCTATTCCTTAGATAATCTTCAGACTTTTTGCTTGGAAATTCACCTGTATCTAGGACTTTTTTTAGATATTCACCTTTTAATGGGTTAAAGTATGCCCTTCCAAATGAAAGTTTCAGCTCTTCTATATTTTCTGTATATGGAACTAAAATTCCATCTGCGCCTGCATCTATCATTGCTCCAGCAACTTCTGGATTTGGTGAAGTGATTCTTACGATACTAGTAATTTCAACAGACCTTAACGCTGCAGTCAGCTCGCTAATTTCTAACCTTGTTCTTGCTGCATGCTCTGCCTCTATAACAACATAATCTAAATATTCTGAGCTTAAAGACTGGATTAATCTTGTTCCTTGAATTCCCCATAGCATTGTTCCATAAACTTTTCCGCCAGAATTGAGAGTCTCTTTTAATTTATTAGGTAGCACTTTAACCTCCATGGATATAAAATAAATATATAATATATATTATTAGTAATCAAAAAAATATTTCTTACTGTAAAATATATATATATAGTTATAAATAATATTAATAGTAATAAAATATGGAAAATACTACTGATCAGAGAAATGAAGTTTACCTAGCAGAAAGATCGCAGAGATTTTATGCTTTTTTTATTGATGCAATTTTTTCATTTGGTATTAGCTTTGTAATTCCATTATTTTTTTCATTATTTTCAGTTAAATCTGGAAACATTGTGTCAATCATTAGCTTATTGATAGTAATTATTGTTCAAGGAAATTTTTTAATTAAGGATGGCCAAACCATCGGAAAAAGATTAATTTCTATTAGAATTATTGATTCAAGTACACTTCAAGTTCCTAGTATAAGAAATATTTTTATTATTCGTTATTTAATGATCTGGCAAATACCTAACTTCTTAAGCGTATTTTTTATCAATGATGATAGTTTTCAATTTAACTCATCTACTCAATCTTTTTCTACTTCAGAGAATGTAATTTCATTTGTAGCTCTTTTAGTGCTTGTGCAAACATTATTAATATTCAGATCTGATAGGAGATGTGGTCATGATATTTTATCTGGAACAGTAGTAGAAAAAATAGAGCCGAATAAATTAGATCCTAGAATATTCAAAAGATAAATTAATTTTTTATATCAGCAAGTATTTTTTTTAGTTTTTTATAAACTTCTTTTGTTTCTTCGGTTTCATTGCAGGATATTATATTTTTTTCATCTGGATCATCTAATACATTAAACATTCTGTCATCCGAGTATAACTTCCATTTTCTTTCTCTTACAAACTCTGAGACAGGTCTTTTGAGTCTAGGGCTATTCGGATCAAAATAAAAGTAAATCCATTCTCTTGGATTTCCTTTTCCTCCGCTAATTTGAGAGTAAAAAGATCTGCCATCGGTTATGTCATTATGTTCAATATTGCTTATATCTAACATTGTAGGTAAAAAATCTGATGCATCTACAAGGTCATCAATTACTGTTTCTTGAGGAACAGCTTTTGGCCAATTGCATATTAAAGGTACGTGTGTCCCTGTGTCGCTTGTAAGCCCTTTTCCTCCGATAATTTCTTTATCACCCATCATAGAAACAATCCCTCTTGTTGTTCCATTGTCGCCTGCATAAATTATTAAAGTGTCATCTCTTAAATTAAGTGATTCTAATTTTGAAACTATTCTGCCAATTATTTTGTCATGATATTCAACCATATCCTTGTAGAACTTTGGATCATCATCCCAGTTTTCAAGTTCATCAAATGTTGTCCCGCCTAGGGTTTTGTTTGATGGAGGCTCAAAAAGTTTATATTCTTCACTATCAGGAGTTGGCTCTTTTGGGTCATGAGTTAGTGCCATGGGAAAATAAACAAAGAAAGGATCATCTTGATTTTTTTCAATAAAATTATTGATATAGTCAGTAAATATATCATCTCCGTACTGTTCTTTTGTATCTTTTAAATATTCACCGTTTTGGTAAATTATTGGATCTTTATATCTAGAACCTTTTTCTTCAGTTTGATGAGCATGCCATACACAATATTCATCAAAACCTGCATCTTCAATTTTTTGACCCTTATTTCTATCTTCAGGTTTTTCACCAGGAGGATTATAAGAATACAATTGCCACTTTCCAGCTATACAAGTTTTATAGCCACTTTCAGAATATATATGACCAAATGTTCTTTCTTTAGGATCCATTAATCCAAATCCAATATAATTTCTAAAATTGTATTTTCCTGACATTAATTGCACTCTAGTTGGTGTACAAAGAGGCTGTACGTGAGCATTATTAAAGCGAGCTCCTGTTTTAGCCAAATTATCTAGATTAGGTGTTTTGTAGGAAGTGCCACCATAGCAACCTAAAGTTTCGTATCCAAGATCATCTGATAATATAAAAATTATATTTGGTTTTTTATTCATAGAATTAAAAAATTTATTTTACTAATAATAGTTATAGAAGGATTTTACTAATATGTCTATAGAGATTGGAGATAACTGTCCAAGTTTTGAATTAATTAATACTTCAGGTTTTAAAAAGAAATTAGAAGATTATTCCCGAAAGTTATTGGTTATTTATTTTTATCCTAAAGATAATACTCCGGGATGCACAAGAGAATCTTGTAAATTTAGAGATATTTATTCAGAATTTAAAGAATTCAATTGTGAAGTAATAGGAATAAGTGCTGACAATAATGATTCTCATAAGAAATTTTCAAAAGATTTTAATTTAAATTTTGATTTGTTGTCTGATACTCATTATAAGATTTCAAAAGAATTTGGGACCTTTTTTGTAAGCGAACAGTTTGGTAATTCGATTAAAAGAGAAACTTATTTTATAGATGAAGCTGGCATTGTAATTGAAACATGGAAAGAAATTAATGACCCAGAAAATCATCCGCTTGAAGTACTTAAATTCGTACAAAATAGGGTAAAAACATAATATGTAAATAAGAAAGGATTCATTATGATAAAGTTTTTAACTAGCCCACCGTTTCTTATTGCTTGTTTGATAGTGGCAATTATTGTTGTTTTTGCTGTAGCTACAGGCGGAAGATAATATAGAAATACTTTAGTTTAATTTTTCTAATAATTTAATTAAGTCGCCTAGTTCTTCTGGGGCTAAAGAACTTAATTTTTTTTCAAAGTCTTTTGCATTAATACTGTTTAAATAACTTTTTGCTTTTTCTGCATCTTCATAAAAATTTAAATAAGATTTTATTTCTTCAGTACTTAAATTTGTAACAGATGACATTTTGTTTAAATCACCTTTGAAGTTTTTATTGAGATAATGTATAGCTAATGTTCTATCTTCATCGTTTAGCATATCTTCCAGACTGGTGTAACATAAAGCAATTGCTGCCACTTCGGACTTATCTACTTTTCCATTAATTACACCGCAAAAAATTGAACTGCTACTAACTTTTTTTGCAGCCATAAGTCTTTTAGTTCCAAGCATAAGTGAGTATTTATCGTCTTCTAATGAAACAATTATAGGCCTAGATAAACCTTTTTCTTTTATATCAGCAACAATATTATCTATATCTGCCTCATCTATTAAATCTTCATGAGTAGTAGATATATTAATTTTTTCTAGAGAAATGTTTTTAAATTCTTGAATTTCTTTCATTAACAAACATTATAAAGAATTGATACAAAAAGAAAGAACTCTCACTCATTGCTGAGTGAGAGCTATCCTCCCGATACGGAATAGTGGTTCTTCTTCCAGATGCAGCGTCCCTTGAGTTCACCCTTCCAATTTCCCACTCGTTACGTCTAACGTTGAAATAGATATTACACGGTTACGTATATGATGTCAATAGACAAATTTTTCCGTGTATTTCCTTAAACTTTTCCGTGTATTTTTGTTGCACAAAAGAAAGAACTCTCACTCATTGCTGAGTGAGAGCTATCCTCCCGATACGGAATAGTGGTTCTTCTTCCAGATGCAGCGTCCCTTGAGTTCACCCTTCCAATTTCCCACTCGTTACGTCTAACGTTGAAATAGATATTACACGGTTACGTATATGATGTCAATAGTGATTTAAAAAATTTCAGACCCTTAAAAAATTAAGGGTCTGATTCCGTATCAACACGAATAAATTCATGCCTTTCTTATCATAATCATTCCCCAGTGAATATTATCTACTTTATTTATTCCTTTTGATCTTTTGCAATAACAAGCTAAAAGAGCTTTTCCAATTTTTCTTCATTGAGATCGAATCCCAAGCCAGGGTTGCTATTGAGGTGAAATTCTCCATTAATAATCTTGTAAGGCTCTTTTAGATAACTATTGTGAACAGGGATAAGAGACAAGGAGTGTTCTAGTCTATAAAAATTTGGGATTGCACTTACAACATGAGCAGCAGATATAAGTTCTATTGGCCCTCCTGGGATAACATGGGGAGAAACAGGCACATTATATGTTTCAGCCATGTTTGCTATTTTGATTGTTTCAGAAATTCCGCCGGTCCATACGGTATCAGGCATTATGTAGTCAGATAAGCCATTTTCCAGAACAGGTAAAAAATCGTACCTAGTATAAAGTCGCTCTCCGACACAGATTGGAGCATCAGTATTTTCTTTAACTTGCTTTAATCCCTTAATGCTCTCAGGAGGCAGAGGTTCTTCAAACCATCCTATTTTGAATCTATCGTATAGATTATTTGCTAACCGTATTGCATTTGGTACGTTATAGTGACCATGAGCATCTATTAGGATTTCAAATTTAGGACCAACGGTATCTCTAACAGCAGATACAATCTCATAACCTTCTTCTTCTCCATCTTGCGAAATAAATCCATCTTGATACATAGTGTGATAAGGAACCATCTCAAGAAATGGATCTAATTTACAAGCACTATAACCTTTTTCTAAGAGATTGGTTTTTGCAGCTTTTGCATAATCTTCAGGAGTATCACAACCATCAAACCACGAATTACAATAAAGTCTTACTGGATCTCTGAACCTCCCCCCCAGTAAATCATAAATTGGCATATTGCTGTATTTCCCTTTAATGTCCCAAAGTGCAATATCGAAACCCGCAATCAGAGAAGTGGTAAATCCTTTTGAACCTACATAAGAAAATTTTCTAAAAAGCTTATGCCATAATCTTTCTGTATCTATCGGATTTTCACCAATAAACAGTTCTGTTACTTCATTAACTGCAGTACTCATTAGCTTTTCACTAATCGAAGAGCCTGTGCCAATTTCTCCCCAGCCGTAAATTCCTTCATCAGTTTCAATTTTAATGAAAACCCATTTTTTTGGATGTGATTTAGATGACCTAGACTGTGAGATAAATTGGGCCGCGTAAGGTTTTATATTTGTTATCTTCATTTAAGAGGGTTATATTTCAGTATGTAGGTTACTTTTATGATCTTTATTAAAGGGATTTTCAACTTTTTTGCCGGAGGCATGCGCTAACTTGCCGTCTTTTGAGTCTTGCTTAGTTCTTTCCCATTCTTTTTTAAGATCTGCACTATGGCCTCTAAAATGAGGCATTACATATCTTGCAAAAAGTTCAGCTGAATACTTGCTTTTCTTTTCGCTGACCCATTCGTGGGTTGTAATCATTAATCCGCCTATTCCTCCAGCTTCTTTTTCTAGCTTTTCTATTTGCTCAATTGCATCATCTGGAGTCCCAATAATCCAGGATCTTTCATTTATTACAGATGAGACAGTTACGTCATCATCAGATTGTTCAGGAGAAGATTTATATTGCTGTATTCCGTAGTCATTTATAGTAGAAAAATATTCATGTATATCTCTGTGGGCACCTGATTCTATGTCACTCAAAGCTTGTTTCTTGGTGTCAGCTAAATATACATAAGTAACTAGCTCCCATTCTTTTCTATCAACTTTTGCTCCAGCATTTTTCGCCGTGCTTGAAATGACATCCCATTGATTTGATAAGGGTATTGAGTTTGGTCCAGGAGGTTTTGCTAAAGATAATGCTTTCAGGCCATTTTTCCCTGCAAATTCTAGTGAGTTTTTTGAGCCAGAACATGCAATGGCTATTGGCATTTTGGGTCTTTGATAAGATTTAAGTTGTAGCACCATATCTTTGATTGTCCAGAATTTACCATTAAAAGATATAGGTTCATTACTTTCAAAAAGCAAAGAAATTATTTTTAAAGACTCTTCCATCATGGGCTGTAAGTCAGAATACGGGATTTGATATAATTTAATATCTGTAGGCAGACTGCACCTTCCAATTCCAAATAACGCTCTTCCTTCAGTTAAGTGATCTAGAAAGGCCATCCTTTCTGCCACATTAAATGGATGATGGAAAGGCAAACTAATCATAGAAGTACCTAATTTTATTTTTGATGTTCTCTGGCTGGCTGCTGCAAGAAACATTTCAGGGGAAGGTATAGTTTCCCAAGCTGCAGAATGGTGTTCTCCTACCCAGAACTCATCAAATCCTAAATCTTCTGCATAACTTATAAGATCAAGATCTCTCTTATAAGCAAGGGAAGGATTTTCAGAAGGTAAATGCAAAGGCATCATAAACATGGAAAAATCCATAAGCCTCCTTAGATAATTTGGTTTTATAAATTAATAATAACTTAAAGTAGATTACGCTAAAAGTTTATCTTTTTTTATGAGATTATCTTGCTGTGTATCCGCCATCTACAGGCAAGTTAACTCCTGTTATAAACGATGCTTCATCAGAACAAAGAAATAAGGCTGCATTAGCGATTTCTTCTAGCTCAGCTAATCTACCCATAGGATGAAGTGATTTCATATGATCTAAAATTTTGTCATCTTTAAATAATTGCTCGGTAAGTTTTGTTTTGGCATATCCTGGGCATAATGAATTAACCCTTATATTAGATTTGGCAAAACCTACTGCCATATCTCTGGTCAGTTGAACAACGCCACCTTTAGAGTGAGCATAAGAATTTAGGCCTGAACTAATCTTTGGGTCGTAGCCTACTAATCCTATGATTGATGCTATGTTTAGTATTGCGCCCCCTCCATTTTCTTTCATTTTTTCTACAGCAAAATAAGACATTAGATATGAACCTTTTAGGTTTACATCTATTACCCAATTCCATATTTCTTCAAAATCATATTCCTTAGGAGCATTTCTTGGATTAACCCCTGCGCTATTAATTAAAATGTCCACAGAACCTAAGGATTTTATAGAAAAATTAACTAAATCTTTGGTGTCTTTTTTTGAGGAAACATCACATTTATACGTGATGGATTTTTTGGTCGGATCTAAAATTTCTTTTGTTTTATTTAAATCTTCTTCATTTATATCTGCAAGAACAATGTTTGCTCCCTCTTTATTAAATAGTTGAGCGCAAGCTTTGCCGATGCCAGACCCGGCTCCAGTTATTATTACTGATTTATCATTTAATCTCATAAGAAAACTTTTTTATTTTTTTATACTATAGTTTAATAATCCCTAAGGGATCAAGAATTGAATTATGGACAATGAACCACTTAATAATATTAAAGATACTCAAAGACCTATTCTTGACGCTATTATAATAGGCGCAGGATTTTCAGGTTTATATCAATTGTATTCCTTGCGTGATTTAGGACTTTCTGTAAAAGTAATTGAGGCTGGTAGTGGTGTTGGAGGCACATGGTTTTGGAATAGGTATCCTGGTGCTAGATGTGATTCAGAGAGCTTTACTTATTCATATACATTTAGCAAAGATTTATTTGAAGAATGGGAATGGTCTGAAAGATATCCAGGTCATTCAGAGGTAGTTAAATACTTAAATCATGTAGCTGATAAATTTAGCCTAAAGAAAGATATTTACTTTGATAAAAAAGTTATTTCATCTCATTACAATGAAAATAATAATAAATGGCTAGTTAAAACTGACTCTTTAGAAGAATTTGAATGCAAATATCTTATAACAGCAGTAGGTTGTTTATCTTCAAAAAATATACCCAATTTTACTGGATTAGATAGCTTTTTAGGCGAAAGTTATCATACAGGCGATTGGCCGCATGAAGAAGTAGATTTTAACGATAAAAGGGTAGGGCAAATAGGTACGGGATCAACTGGGATACAGTCAGCGCCTGAAATAGCTGAAAAATCAAAACACCTTACTATTTTTCAGCGTTCAGCAAATTTCAGCGTGCCTGCAAGTAATCATCAATTAAGTCCAGAATTTAAAAAATATATTAAAGAAAATTATGAAGAAATAAAAAACACTATTCAATCCAATACCAATGGGCATTTTTTTAAATTTTCTGAACAGAAAATATTTGATGCAAGCGAAGAAGAGCGTGAAAAAATATTTGAAGAGGCATGGATTAATGGGGGGTTGGGTTTTAGGGCCTGCTTTAATGACATTGCGTTTGATAAAAAGGCTAATGATCTCGCATCAGATTTTATAAAAAGGAAAATTCGTAAAATAGTGAAAGACCCTAAAAATGCTAAAATTTTAACTGATATTGACCATGCCTTTGCTTCTAAAAGGCCTCCTATCGATACAAATTATTTTGAAACTTTTAATAAAGATAATGTTACTTTGGTTGATCTTAAATCATCTCCAATTGAATCTATTACCCCTAAAGGAGTGAAGACTAAAAATAAAGAATACGAACTAGATATTTTGGTTTATGCGACAGGGTTTGATGCAATGACTGGCCCACTTTTAAATATAGATATAAGAGGCCGAGAAGGTTTAAAATTAAAAGACGTATGGAGAGAAGGTCCGCAAACTTTCCTTGGCATACAGGTTTCAGGGTTTCCAAATTTATTTACAATTACTGGTCCAGGTAGCCCTTCAGTTTTATGTAATATGGTTGTGCCAATAGAACAGCATGTTGAATGGATTAATGATTGTATATCTTATGTAGAAAAAAATAATATTGATTATGTAGAAGCTTCCAAAGAATCTATGAATAATTGGACAAAGCATGTTAATGATGTTGCAAATGAAACATTATTTATTCATGCTAAGAAATCTTGGTATTATGGTGCGAATATACCCGGTAAACCAAGAGGCTTCATGCCTTATGCAGGCGGAATGTCGAGATATAAAGCCATTTGTAATTATGTTGCAAATCAAAATTATTTAGGTTTTAAGTTCAGCAATTCTGATAAAGAAGAAACATTCGTGCCTTCTAAAATATCAGTTGATATATTAATAAAGGATTTAATGACTAAAAAAAATAATTAGAACAAAAAGGAGTAATTATGAGATTTGGATTGGCAGGAATTAGTCACGAAACAAATACATTTCACAGCATCCCAACTGAATATGAGAATTTTGAAAAAAGCGGAATACTGCTAAGAGGAAATGAAATAGAAAAACTTTATGAAACCCCTTCTACAATAGGTGGTTTTTACAAAGCTTCTCAAGATTTCGGGTTTGATATAGTGCCTTTATTATTTGCTAATACTGGACCTCTTGGAACGATAACATCTGAAACATTTGAAAAATTAATTTCAGAAATATTAGATCTGATAGAAAGTAATGGCCCTTTTGATGCAATCCTAATGAATCTTCATGGAGCTGCGGTTTCAGAAGAATTTCATGATATGGACGGCGAAATTACAAGAAGGGTAAGAAATCTTATAGGTCCTGAGGTGCCTTTTGGCATTAATCTTGATATGCATGCAAATGTTTCTGAGCAAATGATATTGAGCACAGACATTACTAATGTATATCAAACAACTCCACATTTAGACGCAGATGAAACTGGATATAAATGCGCAGAACTAATATATAAAACTGTTGAAAAGGAAATTATTCCAGTGCAATCAATTGAAACACCTCCAATGATAATCAATATAGTAAATCACAATACTAATGAGGATCCCATGAAATCAATTCTTTCAGAATCTAGAAAACTATATTCTGACGATGAAGTTCTTTCAGTAAGTGTTGCTGAAGGATATCCATACTCAGATATTAAAAAAATGGGAATGTCATTCGTTGTAATTACCAACAATAATATGGATAAAGCCAAAGAATATTCAAAAAAAATAGCAAAATATGCTTGGGATAAAAGATTTGAAATGGATTCTTCAGCTCCATCAATAGAAAAGGGCTTAAGAGAAGCGGTATCAATTAGAGAAAAACCGGTAGTTTTAATGGACTCCGGAGATAATATAGGGGCAGGGTCTTCAGCAGATTCTACTCACATACTCCACAAGGCAAGAGAAATAGGTGTTAGCGGTATTCTTCAAACTCTATATGACCCTGAAGCTGTTGAAAAATGTATGAATAAAATTGGTTCCATGGTTACACTAAAAGTGGGAGGGAAAAGCGACTCATTGCATGGGGATCCCATTGAGGTAACAGGAACAGTAAAAAAATATTTTGAAGGAGAATTTGAAGACCTTGGAAAAACTCATGGAGGGTATAGATATTTTGATGCGGGTGATTCAGTTGTTATTGAGACTGAGGATGAGAATACGTTAATACTAACTAGTAAGAGAATTGGAAATACTAGTATCCAGTTATATTATTCATTGGGATTAGATCCAATGAATTATCCAATAATAGTAGCCAAAGGAGTAATGTCGCCGAGACCAGCTTTTGAGCCAATAGCTTCAAAAATAATTGCTTTAGATTCTCCAGGGGTTACTGCATCTGGACTTCATAATTTTAATTTTAAAAATATAAGGAAACCAATGTTTCCTTTTCAAAAAGATGAAGCCTCTTATGATTAAAATAATCTCTGCAAGCGAATTTAACAAGAAATATCTGGAAAGTTAACTTGGTAAATTATGAAAATGAAGAAACTTTTATTTATAGTACTGATATTATTACTAAGTTGCTCAGGTAACTCTAAACTCGAATCAAACAAAGTTTATTCTGTTGAGGATATCAAATCTACTGGAATAAAAATTCAAGGTAAGTTTGAAACCGATTTTCCTGAATCAATAGAATCAAGTTGGGCTTACTATAAAGGAAGAGAGGTAGGAATTCTTATGTATCCTTCTCTAGATTTAGCAAATACAAAAGGAAAAATTGCAGCAGAAGAGCAAACTGAGTTAATAGAAGTAATAGAAAAAAATATTGCGTTTGGAAGAAAAGTAGAAAAGACTGCGTGTAGAGGATATGGCGATATAGTTCTTGAAAATCAAAAATTAAGTGAAGACATAAGTTCCAATTTAGGCATGGGCAATACGTTTATAATAAATAAGTTAAAAATCTTTAATGACGATAAGGTTGAATATTTAGATAAAGAAATTTCTTGCCCAAGAAGGGAACCTCTTTATACAGAATATATAATTTATGGAAATATTGTTTTTCTAATAGAGCCACTAAGAACATCAGGAGAAGATTCAAAAAAATTTTTAGAAAATCTAGTAAGCAAACTGCCTTAGAAACAAAATTTCAATAATTAATCCTTATCAGATTTCACTTCTTAAAGTTTGCAGCCTCTTCTGATCCTCCTGTAGCACTACCCTTAGAGTATGAATGTGCCCCCATTCCTGCCAAGTCGCCATTTTCAACAATAAGATATTCATTTCTTATAGGATTTCCATCAAAAAAACATTCAAGAATTTCTCTGACACCAGATGCATATCTTGATTGAGCAGATAATGAAGTTCCACTAGTATGAGGGGTCATTCCGTGATTTGGCATTTTTCTCCAAATGTGATCATTTGGGGCAGGTTGAGGAAACCAAACATCTCCTGCATAACCGCTTATATGACCTGATTTTAATGCCTTAGCCATAGCCTCTCTATTAACGATTTTTCCTCTTGCTGTATTAATTACATATGCTCCTTTTTTACATTTGCTAATCATCTCTTCATCAAAAAGATTTTCGGTTTCTGAGTGTAATGGGCAACTAATGTTTATAACGTCACACACAGAGACTAAAGATTCAACAGTTTCATGATATGTTAAGTTCAATTCCTTTTCTTTTTCTATAGGTAATCTATGCCGATCGTTATAATGAAGGTGAACATCAAAAGGGTGCATCTTTCTTAATACATCATATCCAATTCTTCCTGCTGCTATCGTGCCAACGTTCATACCTTCGACATCATAAGATCTTTTTACTGCATCTGCTATATGCCAACCACCATCATTAACTATTTTGTGTTGGTTATGATAATCCCTAACCATAGCGAGAATCATCATTACAATATGCTCAGATACTGATCTTGAATTACAATAAGTGACTTCTACTACATCAACTTTGTTGTCAATAGCTGCTTGCAGATCAACATGATCAGATCCTATTCCAGCAGTTATTGCCATTTTCAAGTTTTTTGCAGATTCAATTCTTTCTCTTGTTAGGTAATAAGGCCAAAAAGGTTGAGAAATAACTATGTCTGAATCTACTAGTTCTTTATCTGCTACACATCCTTTAGCATCTTTATCAGATGTTACAACTAAACTATGTCCATTTTCTTCTAAAAATTTTCTTAGGCCCAACTCACCTGAAACACAACCCAAAAGTTCACCAGGGGTAAAATCTATACTCTTTGGATTTGGTAATGACATGCCGTCAGGATATTTGTCTAAATGAGGAAGATCATTCATTGGATATGATTTAGGCATGCCATCAACCGGATCATCGTATAAAACGCATAATATTTTCATAATAATTCCTTTTCTCTTTTAGAAAAACTTTTCCTTTTTCTACCAAAATAATCATCAAACATAATTACAGAATAACAAATAAGAAATAATTTAAGAAAATAATAAAGATATAGGTTTAAATTAATGGTGGAGCTGAGGAGGCTCGAACTCCTGACCCCCTGCTTGCAAAGCAGGTGCTCTACCGGCTGAGCTACAGCCCCACAATTAACGAAGATGTTATTCTAATATTATATTCCCCCTTTTTCTAGTGGGTAATTGTTATTATTTTATGATGACAAAGAACATGATGAAAGGGAGCAATCCTAAATATACCTATAAACCTGGCTCTTATACAGATAAAAAATTTCAGTTAAGTAGGTCGGGAATAGATGAGTATTTGGATTGCAAAAAATGTTTTTATTTAAATAGAAGACTCGGATTAAAGAAACCATCACAAATTCCTTTTAACCTAAACTCTGCAGTTGATAATCTTTTTAAGAATGAGTTTGATAATCACAGAAGAATGAAAAGCAAGCATCCAATAATGGAAAAGTATGAGGTAGATGCTATTCCATATTCTCATGCTGAATTAGACATTTGGAGGCATAATTTTAGTGGAGTTAGAGTTGACTTGACCCTTAAGAGTGAAAATAAAAAGAAAGATGATAACCCTCAAGCTTCTTTTGATGATCTTATGGATAATGATTTAGAAAAAACTGGAGATAATATAAAAACAGATATTGAAATTTTTGGAGCTGTTGATGATATTTGGATTTACCCCAATGGTGACCTAGTAGTAGTTGATTACAAGTCAACTTCAAAATCTGTTGATAATCAATTTCATCCAATTAATACATGGGATGATGTTTGGAGTGGAGGGAAAATGTATAAGAGACAGTTAGAAATTTATCAATGGTTACTTTCTGAAAAAGGATTTCCTGTCTCTTCTGATTGTTATATTGTTTATGCTAATGCTCATAAAGATAAACAGGAATTTAACAGTGTGCTAGATTTTGAAGTTACTCTGCTTAAACACGAAGGGGACTTTTCTTGGGTTGATGAACTTTTAAAAGAGATATATGAGGCATTGAATAGTAATGAAATACCCGAATCTGGCGATGAATGCGAATTATGTGGTTATGTATCTGGTTCTAATCGTTTAGTTTCTTAGAATCCATACTTAAAATCTCATCTACCTTTTTTATTTCTCTGCTCATAGCATTTGTTCTTGTGCTTTTCACTGAATCTATGGATTCAGATAATTTTTCCAGTTTTTTTTCTACATCTTCAAAAGATGCTTCGTATTTCATCCACTGTTCTTTTAGTGATGTAAATATTTTCATTATTGTTTGCTGTTCTCTAGTAACCTGAAATAAGGTTTCTGAATATTTTAAAAAACTTATAAGAGCATAAAAATTTGCTGGAGAAACTAGAACGACTTTATTTTCAATTGCGTAATCAACAATTGCTGAATCCATCTGAAGAGTTTCGTCAAGAATAGTTGAAACTGGTATGAACATTGCTGCTAGATCAAGGGTATTTTCTGAAGTATTAATATATTTTTTTACCTCATCGATTCTTTTTCTAAATTCTTTTATGTAAGCTTTCTTTTGAATATCAATATCACTAACTGGATTACCATTTTCATCAAACATTCTATTGTAATTGCTTAGAGGAAATTTTGAATCCATTATAAAAAGTTTTCCATCTCCATCAATATTGAATGTGAAATCTGGCTTTAACTCTTTATTATCTTCTGAAATCCACGGCAACTTCTTCTGTTTCTGATAAGACTTGCCCTCTATCATGCCCATATTTTTTAATAAATCATCAGCAATTTTTTCTCCCCATGCGCCTCTTTTACTATTATCCTGGAGAATATTTGAAATTTTTTGTGCCTCTACCCTGATTGCATTAGTAGTTCTCTCAGTATTTTCTGCTGTTAGCTTCATTATATCTTTTAGGTTGTTAGAACTACCTTCAATGTTATTTAGAATTGTTGTTTGCTCTACCTCTAGCTTGGTATGCAAATTGTCCATTTTCTTGGTAAGTTCTTTTACTAGATCATTATTAATATCATTATAATTTTCTCTTGAAAAAGATTTTCTAAAAAATAGGAATAGTATAATTATTAAGATCAATATTGCTATTAAAATAATATATACTAAATCAGTCATTTATCTTCCATTTTCTTAGGCTAGGTATTTCACCTATAGGAGGATTTTCTTGTCGTGAAAACCAGTATGTCCAAGCTACTTCTGCAACGTATATTGATCCTTTAGAATCTACAGCTATTCCATGAGGAGCAACAAATTGATCGTCATTTGATCCTGGTAGTTCGTGACCCAATCTTTCTATAAGCTCTCCTTCAGGGCTTAAAATAGAAACACAATTACCTAAATTTTTAACCCCTTCTTGAACCGGAGGAGGGCCCATTTCTCCAACATATATGTTGTCTTTGCTGTCTGTAGTAACTGACATGGGGTGATGTATATGCCATTGGTCAATAAAATTACCGTCAGTATCAAAAATCTGCAACCTAAAGTTTTCTCTATCCGCAACAATTAATCTTTTGTCTGATGTGATAGCTATATTATGAGGCAAACTAAATTTGCCTGCATCCGATCCTGGCTCTCCCCAAGATTTAATATATTTGCCTTGAATATCGAACTTATGAACTCTAGAATTTCCATATCCATCGCTTATAAATATATCGCCAGTGTCAGGATCTACTACTGCATCTGTCGGCAAATTGAAAATCTCACCACTCTGTCTTTCTGAGGATTTCCCTTTCTCTCCCAACCTAAATATTAACTCCCCTTCCTTAGTTCTTTTTTCTATCATATGGCCTTGATCATCAATTAGATAAAGATCATTATTATTATCAACACAGATACCATGAGGTCTTAAATACTCTCCCTCACCCCAACTATCTAAATAGTTACCTTCTGAATCAAAAATAAATAAGGGAATAGGGCCTCTGCAAAAAACATATACATTATCTTTTGAATCTACAGCGACCGATGTTGCATCGTTTTTAAAAGTCATTCCGTATGGTAGTTTGCACCAATTAGGAACTGGTGAATAATTTGAGTTTATTTGATGTGACATTTTAATCCCCGATAGTATTTGTTTTTAAATTATATAATTTAAATTAATATAAAATATGATTAATTAAAATACTTAATGTAAAAATGAGCTTGATCCAGAAAAATAATTTATATAAAAACCCATTAGTATTATTAATTTTTATAATTTTGTTGATATTGATTGCACTGAACGTTTATCAATATCTTGTTAATGCCAGATCGTCTGATCAGATTATTAATGCTAAGGCAGAAATTGAATCTTATAAAATGACTTCTCTAGAACTTAAAGAGAGAGTAGAAAAGGTAACTAATAATTATGCATCTGGGGGAGGATCAATCAAAAGGGTTTTCGAATTAAGTGATAATAGTGGAGTTGTAGAGTTAAAAGACTCTTTTTCTTTTGATAGGTATCACCTAGTTTATATTTCTGATAGTTTTGGCTCTCCCTTTAAGTGGGAGACAAGGAACAAAGGCTCAGTTGTATTTAATAATTTTAATCTGGCATTTAAGGCAACTACAGTCGATAGCTATGTTTCGAAGCCTTATGATTTAAACTCAAATTCTTTGATTATGACCGGGCTGGCTGAAGTAAGATTTAAATTCGATATTGAGGATACTGGACTTGTAGTTCCAATTAGTAAAACTGGAGACACCTCTGAGAATGCTGCCTTTGAAATAATTAAATATAAATTAGAAGCAATTGATTCAGGACTAGGGGATTCCAATACTTATGACTCGTTTGAGTTAACAATTATTCCAAATAGTGTGGAAGCTCCAAGTTTATATAGTACTTTTGGAGAAAATGAACTTATAACAGGTGAACTTTACTTATCAGAGATAACTATTCAAAGGTCTGAGAGATAGCATGAAAAAAAATGGCAGAATAGAATTTAATGAGTGTGTTGGTTCTGATATTGTATTTACTTCTGAAGTCCTAGATGTAATAGAAAAACTTCATGATAAATTTTCAAATAAGATCAATGAGTTTAGGTCTATCAGAAAGAAAAGTTTGCATGAAATTATAAAAGATTCTGCTATTAATCCAGTCGATAAGCTTTTCACTGAATCATCTAATCATAATGAGTGGAAGTTAGATGTGCCAGATGAATTATTCACTCCTGGAATAGAAATATCCGGACCTTCTTCTCAGACTTCTATGTTTATTAATGGATTAAATCCAACCCCTAGCGGATTTAGGGCAGATGGAGATCTAGATGATGACGAAGATGCAGCAGGGCACACACTTCAAGATACTGTTAATTCTGCAATTAATCGTAAAGGTGCTGTGACCGGGAATCTTGAGTTTTATGACGATAAAAAGAAGAAAAAGTATGAAGTAGCTCCTGGCAAGTTGCCTTTTTTTATGCACAGGGAAAGAGGCTTATTATTAGACGAAGAAGATTTCTTAATTGATGGGAAACCAATTTCAGCATCAATTTTAGGAACAGTCTTGACCCTTATGCATTGCGGAAGAGAGCAGCAAAAAAAAGGAAACTTTATATATTTTTATCTTCCAAAATTAGAAACAGAAAAGGAAGCAATTTTTTGGAAAGAATTTTTTGATGAAGCCTGTATTATTATAGATAATTTAGATAGCAATAAGATAAAAGCTATTATGTTAGTTGAGTCACTACCAATAGCTTTAAATATGGAGAATATTTTATTTTCTCTTGGTAAATATGCAGCAGGATTCAACGCTGCAAGATGGGATTTGAAGGCTAGTGTACTAGAATTCATAATGGGCAGACCTGACCTTGTGTGGCCAGATAGATTTGATGTTAATGTTGCATCTACTCCTTTTATGGTTAGTATTTTTAGGCATTTAGTTGCAGTATGTTTAAAGCATGGCGGGGTTCCCATTGGAGGGATGGCTACAGCCTTGCCAAGTAGAGATGAAGAGATAAATAAAATGGCTGCTTCATCAATAGCTTTAGATAAAACTTGGGAAGCTGAAAATGGGTTCCTTAGAGGTTGGGTTGCTCATATTTATCATATGGAGACTGCAGCCAAACCTTTCAAAGATTTGCATTCGTCGGGATGGACTCCTTCAGAAGATATGAAAAATCCTGATTTGCATTCATTATCTAACTTAAATCTTAGGCCTGAAGGAGACCTGACTAAAGAAGGAACTAGAAGAAATATTAGAACCATTATCGAATACCTAGAAGGATGGTTTAATGGAAGGGGTGCCAAAGGAATAGATAGCCTTGAAGGAGTTCCAGGTAAAAGACCAGCATTAATGGAGGATCTAGCAACTGCAAGGATTTCAATTGCCCAAACAGCACAAAGAATAATCCATAATTCAATATGTAAAGATACCGGAGAAGTTCATAGCAAAAAAATTGTTGAAGAAATGTTCAATCAAGAATTTCAAGATATAATAAATATTCGCCCTGAAAAAAATGAAATATATGAAAGAGCTAGAAATTTAGGAATCGATTGGTTAAAGAATTATCTAGACTTTAATTTTGACCCTCTGAGTTATTATCAGAGAAATAATTATTAATAATTTAAGATTTAAAGGATTTAATTATGAAATTTGATAATAGCAAAAAACTTTATGAAGACGCCAAAAAAATGGTACCCGGAGGAGTTAGTAGCAGCATAAGGCAATCAGAGTGGCCAGTTCCTCTATTTTTTAAATCTGCAAAAGGTAGCAAGATGACAGATGTAGATGGAAATGAATTTATAGATTATGTTATGGGAATGGGGCCAAATATTTTTGGCCATTCTCCAGATTTTATTACCAACTCAGTTTATAAAGATATGCAAGATGGCTTTTGTTTAACCGGCCAATCAAAGAAAGAGAATGAACTCTCAGAGTTTGTAGAAAAGACTTTGCCATTTAAACGTAAATTTAGATATGCAAGTTCAGGAACAGAAATTGTACAAATAGCATTGCGTCTTGCTAGGTCATATACCAATAAAAATAAGTTTCTTAAATTTGAAGGACATTATCATGGATGGATGGATTCTGTTTTATACAATTCCCACCCTGACGTATCTTCTGAAGAGACTTTATTTGATCCTGTAGCTGAATCTGGAGGAATTGCTAAAGGAACAGCAGATGAAGTGGTGATAGCTCCATGGAATGATCCTGAAGCACTTGAAAATATTTTAAAAGTTCAACATGAGGATATTTCAGCAATAATAACCGAGCCAATTTTATGGAATTCAAATGTTATACTTCCTAACCCGGGCTATTTAGAAAAATTAAGAGAACTATGTGATAAATATGATATTTTATTAATTCTTGATGAAGTAGGGACAGGATTTAGAGTTGCATTAGGAGGAGCTCAAGAAATTTACAATATTGAACCTGATCTATCAACTTATGCTAAATCAATGGCAGGCGGATTCCCTATTGCTATGCTTGCTGGAAAACCAGAGATAATGGATTACATGTCAAGCGGAGAAGTAGTCCACGGAGGAAGTTTTAATACAAATGTAATGTCAGTTTCAGCAGCTCATGCAACATTAGATCATTTGTTAAATAATAAAAATTTCTATAATTCATTAAATAAAAATGGAGATTTACTTATAAAAGGCCTCGAAGAGTCAGCAAAAAAGAAAAATATTGATATATTAATTCAGGGTTTAGGGAGTGTTTTTTATTTAAGTTTTACTAAATTGGATAGCATAAAAAATTATAGAGATCATGCTAATAATGTAGATCAGGAAAAATATAAAGAATTTTCTAAATTAATGCTGCTGAACGGAGTTAGATTATCTCAAAATGGTAGGTGGCATATGTCATCCGCGCATGATATTAATGATATTGAGAAAACGATAAGAGCTGCAGATATATCATTTTCGGAATTATAAATCTTTTCTTAATTCAGTAGAGGAAATATCAAATCTAAAATTTTCTTTTGGCAGAGGAGTAAATAATTCTTCAAATCCTGCAATATTGATATCATTCAAGTCTTTATAGTCCCCATTTACTGATCTCCCAGAAACTATAAAGCCACATTCGTTATTATTTATATTTGAAAAAGACTTAAGTATGTCGTCTTTGTAGTATTTCTCATCCATAATTCTTATGGCAGTATCGTAACCAATTGCAAATATACTTTTTTTGAATATATTACTCTTATCTTCAAAAGCTGGGCTATTAGTAATTATTAATTTTCCGACATTATCAAATTGTTTAATTCTAATATTTAAATCATTTAAATTTATGGTTTTTTTATCTACATTAGATATAGATATTTCGAAGAATGGGTCCAGGTTGGTTATGTCTCTAGCCGCCTTTAATAATCCTACATGACCATCATGCAATGGATTGAAAGAGCCAGAGAGAATAAGAGATTTTTCGACAGACTTATGTGGTTTTTTTTGGCTATTTTCAATAATAATATAATTATTAATGCCTTTTAATATTGCTAAGTAGTCTAGTTCGTCCATTTTATAAATCTTTAGGTTTAGAACATATGGTCGCAACATCTTGAGACTCAAGTTTTAGTGTTTGATTTTCATCTAAATCATTCAATGGAAAATTATAATTATTATTAATGAAATCTCTGATAGTTAATAGTATTGAAATATTTATTATTTCATCTTGCCTTTCTCTAGAAGTTGGATTCATTAAATCTTTATGAAATTTTATAAATAAATTATGTTCCTGTTGATTAGAAGTTAAAAAATAAATCCAAGCTTTCTCATCTCCTTGTTTTTTATAATAAGTTTTAATTGACCCTATGCACCCTATAGAGATCAAAACATCACTTTTAAGTTTCTTTGAAAACCTATCCAATGAAATTCTTGATAGCTTTTCAGAATTATTTTTTGTTATAAAAGGTTCTTTTATTTGAAAATTTTCATTTAATGCTTCTTTGGAGTAGGGAATTTCTGCATTCAATAAACACTTTGAGGCGCCCTCTAGCTTTAATATATTGTTCAAAAATTGAAATCCTACGCCAGAGAAACTGATGCAAAGCTGAATATTTGAATCTTGCATTTGTTTAATTATATATATTTTTTCTTTTTCATCCATGTAATATGCCTTATCATAAATTATATTATGTTTATAGATATTCACACACATTTGTCTCAATATAATGATGAAGAAATTCCTTCTATAGTTAAAAGATGGAGGGAAGCTGGTGTTGAATTGGTAGTTTCTAGCGGGACTACAATTAAGGATTCAATAAAATCTATTGAACTAGCAAAAAAATATCCAGATATATTGGCAGGAATAGGGCTTCATCCTTCGGATCTTACAAATAACTGGGAAGGTGACTTATTAGAATTAAAGAAGATATCAAATGAAAACATTTCAATGATTAGTGAAATCGGATTAGATTATCAAGATTCTTCACCGAATAAGAAAGTACAGATTAAGGCGTTTGAGGAGCAAATACAGATTGCTATTGATAATAATTTGCCAATAGTATTTCATACTAGGTTTTCAATGAAAGATTCATATGATGTGCTAGCAAATTTTAAAGGTAATATGAATGGGGGCGCTGTGCATTATTTTGATGGCAATTATGAGGAAGCAAAAAAAATGATAAGTTTAGGCTTCAAAATATCTTTTGCTAAAACATTAATTAGAAATGATTATCTTAAAGAAATTGCAAAGAAAATTTCTATAGATGATATTGTTATAGAAACTGATTCTTACCCTCAATATTTTAAAAAAAATAGGGAAAGATGGACCGAACCAAAAGATGTTGTTTTAGTGGCTAATGAATTATCTGTCATAAAAAAATTAACTATTGAGTTAGTTGGAGAGAAGACCAATGATAACTTTAAGTCATTTATAAAATTTAATTCAGGTGAGACTTAATTGATGCATTAATTAGGTTATAGTCATTTTGAGATACGATATGCAAAGACCCCACCATTGCTAGCTTCCACCTCTCTGGCGCCCATCTTTTTACATAATCTAGGCTAGGCCCTATCTGATCTCCGTCTACTGAATTATTTATATTTAGATGGGTAGACCTTTTAATTTTTATAGATAAAGTTTTATTGCTTAACTCTTCTGCATCATCACTCTTGATTTCAGAAATTCCAACAAAGCAATTTTTATCACTAATATAAAAAATTAGCTTATCCCCAATAGACATTCTTCCAACCTTTCTTTTATCATTATTCATAAAAATCTGACTTCTTTTATTTGAAGAATTTTTTATATATTCCTCTGATTTTAAATTTATCAACCAGTAAGTATTAGCCAATTTAATTCCTTCTTTGAAAGTAGTCTCTAAGAAAGATTGCGAACGAATTTAATGACAAAAGCATTATTAGTAGCAATATTATCCCTGCAGCAGCTAATCCCCTGAAATCATCTTGAGGCTGAGATATCCAGTTATATATTTGTATAGGCATTACAGTAAATCTATCTAATGGGCTTGATGGCAAGAAAGTTAAATAAACCAATGCACTTATTGCGATCATAGGTGCAGATTCTCCAATGGCTCTAGACATTGCTAGAATAAAACCACTAACAATTCCAGGTATGGCTTGAGGTAATATTACTTTTATCACAGCTTGCCACTTTGTAGAGCCAAGAGCTAAAGCCGCATCCATATAGTAACTAGGCACTTGCTTGATTGCTTCTTGGCTAGCAATAATTATTATTGGAAGAATAAGTAATGTCATTGTTAATGATCCGGCGAGTATAACTCTCCCCATTTGGAAAAATTCTACGAATATAGCCATTCCTATAATTCCATATATTATTGATGGAACTCCTGCAAGATTGCTTATATTTAATTTAATAAATCTATTAAATCTTGTGTCTTCAGCAAACATTTCTAAGTATAAAGCGGTGCAGACTCCTATTGGAATAGATAGAAGAGCAGTTATAGACATAACCCAAATAGTGCCAAAAAATGCTGCTTTAATCCCAGATATTTCTGGCTTTCTTGATGGGAAGCTATTAATAAATTGCCAATCAAACCATTCCCACCCATCACTCAATATATCAAATATTAATGCTATAAGAGTTGCAAATGCTATAAAAATAGAAAGAGCAAGAAGAGCATTAACCCCTTTATCTACTCTTTCTCGAATTTTAAATTTACTGTCTGAATTTATTGTTGTCATATTAATAATTTTCTGAATATCTGCCTACCAGCCATTTCCCAAATATGTTTAATGATAATGTCATGATAAATAGCACTAGCCCCACCGCAAATATTGTGGTGTATTCTAGAGAGCCATGAGGAGCTTCACCTAAACTTATTTGAACAATAAATGCTGTCATTGCTTGAATTGATTCTAGAGGGTTGAGTGTAAAATTTGGAGTAGAGCCTGCAGCTATAGTTACTATCATGGTTTCCCCTATAGCTCTAGATATTCCTAAAACAAGCGATGCTGCAATCCCTGATAAGGCAGCGGGCACAACTACCCTGAATGCTGTCTGGAATTTTTTTGCTCCCATTGCATAGGAGGCATCTCTTAGATGCTGCGGTACAGATATTAGTGCATCTTCACTAATTGTAGACACCATAGGAGTAATCATTATGCCCATAACTAGACCTGCGCTTAATGCATTGAATATAATCATGTTGAGTCCAAATACACCAGACAGATCTATTAATATAGGAGTAATAAAAGTCAAAGCAAAATAGCCATAAACTACAGTAGGTATACCTGCTAAGATCTCAAGTATTGGTTTTATCACTCTTCTTAGATTTTCTGGTGCATATTCTGATAGAAATATAGCAGTAGACAGCCCAAGCAGTATAGCCACTGAAACAGCAATAATTGTAACTAATAAAGTTCCTGCTACTAAAGGAAGAATTCCAAAACTTTGAGGTTTAAACATAGGGGTCCACTTTGTTCCAAACAAGAAATCCCAAGGCTTCACAAACCCTCCATCATCCATCTCGGTTGTAAAGAAATTGAATGTTTCAAAAAAAAGAAAAAAGAGTATTGCAATTGTTGTTATTACAGATATTAGACTAATAGATCTTAATGTCAGGATAGCTAATTTCTCTCGCTGCCTTCTAGCCTTAGTATATTCTCTATAGTTCACTAATACTCCATTTATTTACATTAATTAATATAAAACATGTAGTCTTAATGTCAATATGAAAATCGAACTAGATGAATTAACAAAAAAATACGAATCTGTTTCAGGGAAATTTGAATCTAATTATTTTAATAAATATGATATCGAGTGGCTTGATAATGTTCCTTCAACTATGACTATTGTTGATGAAAATATTAAAAAAAATATTTTTAATAAAATAATAGTTGCCAATCACCAAGATAAAGGTCAAGGCAGATTTGGGAGGCAATGGGAATCTCCAATTGGAAAAAATTTACTATTGTCCTTGCCTGTAGAAATAGATTCTCAAAATTTAAATAGAATTCCGATAATTTCTACTGTATCTGTTCTTAATGCAATTAAATTTTTTTTAAAAGATAAGGAAAATATATCAATAAAGTGGCCAAATGATATTTTAGTAAAAGAAAAAAAAATAAGCGGTATTATTATTAAAACATTTTCCAGCCAAAAATATTCGATTGTTAATTTAGGTATAGGTATAAACATTAATACAGAATCATCTGATTATAAAAATTCTGATTTTAATGCAACTAGTTTGAAAATTGAGAGCGGATTAATTTTTGATATTTATCATGTATTTTGTAAGTTAATTATGTCATTATCAGATAGCTTGAAATCAGATTATCTTAATATTTTTAATTACTGGAAAGAGAATATATTAATTCCAAAAACAAATATTAATATTAGCAGTTTAGGATCTTCAGGTAGTATTTACTGCAAGCCTATTGGAATAAATGGCGAGGGTCTATTAGTAGTTGAGACAGAAGGGGGGGATCGCTTAGAGTTAACCTCCGAGGAAGTAACATTTCACTATTGAATAATTCGTATCATTATTTGTATAAGTATTATGCTTACCAAGGGGCTAAAATCTATCATTCCAGGAGTAGGAAGCACTTTCTGAATTGGTTTTATGAGAGGATCGGTTAATTTAAATAATATTTGAACAGCAGTATATTTTCCTGCATCTGGAATCCATGAAGAAAGCGCACGTGCAACTATCCCCCACGACATTATCTCTAAAATATAAATTAAAAAAGAACTAATCATTGCTTATTTCCCTAGATCTTTCATGAGCCTTTATAATTCCTAATTTAATTGAATCATCTAATTTATTTTTTATCATTTCTTTTATCCCAGAATCTGTAGTTCCGTTTGGAGAAGTAACTTCTTCTCTTAACTCTTTAAAGCTTTTACCTTTTTCTTTAGCAAGAATGCTACTTCCAACAAAAGTCTCAATAACTAATTTTTTGGTTACTTCCTCACTAAGCCCTAACTCAATTCCAATATTTTCAATTATTTCCATAATTAAAAATAAATATCCTGGGCCACTACCGCTTATTGCAGTTGCTTTATCTATATCAGATTCCTTATCAGTTTTAATAGAAACTCCTAAGCATTCCAGGATTTTTGTTACTTCTTCCTCTTCCTCTTCTAATAATGGCTTTCTTGATTTCCACATTGATATACCCTTCCCAATTTGACTCGGAGTATTTGGCATAACTCTTATAGCATTATCAATTTTTAGGTAATCACATATTTTATCAAGCCTTGTTCCTGCTAAAATTGAAATTACTATTTTTTTTGAATCAATAGAACCTTTTAATTTTCTGGATACTTCGTTAAAAAGTTGAGGTTTTATACATAATATTACTATCTCTGATATTGGGAGCAATTCAGTAATTTGATCGTAAACATCCTCTTCTTTTGAGATATTAATATTAAGTTTTGTATTTAAATATTGTTTGCGATCTTTATCTGGTTCTGCTACATATACATCGTTATTACTAGATTTAATAATGCTGGAAGCAAAGGCTTCACCCATACTTCCTCCGCCTATCAGAAGAATTTTCACAACTAAACTTTGTATTTATTTGCTAACATTTACTGTACCCGCATGAATAGCATTTTTGGCAACCTTCTTCGAATGCCAAATTAGACTCACATTCAGGGCAAGTTTCGCTTTGTAATACGTTGGTAAAGTCACTATCTTTATTTCCTGACATTAATGTGTCGTCATTTAATTCGTTAATTGATAAAGGAGAAGGTTCTTTTTTTGGTTCATATATTTTTTCTAGAACATTTGCTATTGCATCAGGCACAGATCTAATTAGTTCCCCTTCATTCCATGCTGGAACATCTGTTATCCCCTTTAGTTGCTCAATTGATGCTTTAGGATCTATTCCCGATCTTAGTGTTAAAGAAACCATTCTAGAAACTGCTTCAGCCATTGCTGAGTCATTCCCGCCTGCTTTTCCAAGAGCAGCAAATATTTCAAAAGGTTTCCCATCTTCTGACATATTTACAGTTACATATAAATTTCCTCTACCTGTATATACTCTTCTTGTAACTCCAAATAATTCTGAAGGTCTTTCTGTAGCAGAGACAAATCCTATATTAGAGTCAACAGAACTTTCTGTTTCATTCTCTGTGGTTCCACTGGCTAAAACTTCTTTTTCCCTGCTTCCAGATCTGTATACTGTTATCCCTTTACATTTTAGCTCCCAAGCTAGCATGTATGTAGTTGTAACATCATCTTCTGAAGCTTCGTTAGGAAAATTTATTGTTTTTGATATACCCGCGTCAACACTTTCTTGGAAAGCTGCCTGCATCCTGACATGGTATTCTGGGCTTATATCTGGAGCAGTCCTGAACACCATTTTTACATCAGAGGGCACATCTTCTCGGTCCTGAAGGGAGCCTCCATTAGAAAGGTGCTCGAGCAAATCTTCGCTATAAAAACCTTTTTCTTTTGCTACTTTTTCTAAATTTTTATCTACGTAATATAAAGTTTTTCCTTCTAGAATATTTTGCTTTCTGTAAGCTAGTGAGAATACAGGCTCTATTCCAGATGAACACCCGGCAATCATAGATATAGTTCCTGTAGGTGCAACAGTTAATCTGCAGGCATTTCTAATTGGTTTGTCACCATTTATTTGAGGCCTGCTTCCTTCCCAGCCTTCAAAAGGACCTCTTTTTTCTGCAAGTTCTTCTGATTTAATATCAGCTTCTGTTTGGATGAATTTCATTACTTTTCTTCCTATATCAACTGCTTCTTCAGAATCATAACTCATTTTCATTTTTATAAGCATGTCTGCAAATCCCATAACACCTAAACCAATCTTTCTGCTTAATTTATTAGCTTTTTTTATCTCGGGAATGGCATATTTATTGGCGTCTATTGTGTTATCCAAGAAATGCACAGCGGTTCTTGTTGATTTCTTTAGCTTATCCCAATGAATATCAGTTGCATCTTCAGTGACAAATTTAGCTAAATCTATAGAACCTAAATTGCATGATTCATTAGGAAGTAAAGGTTGTTCTCCGCATGGGTTAGTAGCTGTCATTTCCCCCAAATGATTAACAGGGCTTCTTCTGTTAACTTCGTCTAAAAATATCATTCCAGGCTCACCATTTTTCCATGCGCCTTTAACAATTTTTCTGAAAAGTTTATACGCATCTTTTGTGCCAATCACCTCTTTAGTTTTTGGGTCAATTAAATTGTAATCTTTCTTTTCTTTTACAGCTTTCATGAATTCATCAGTTGCTCCAACAGATATATTGAAGTTATGGATTTCTCCTTCTTGAGTTTTACAATCAATAAATTCTTCGATGTCAGGGTGATGAACATTCATAACCGCCATGTTTGCGCCATCTCTCTTTCCGCCCTGAGTAACAAGGGTAGATACTGAAGAAAGCAGTTTGAGGGCAGCTATTGGCCCGCAAGCCTTTCCATGGGTAGTTTTAATAGTGGATCCTTTAGGTCTCAATTCTGATAACGCAAATCCTGTTCCACCACCATATTTCTGAACCATTGCTGCATCATGTGCAGTTTTCATTATTCCTTCCATGCTATCTTCAAGCGGCAATACGAAGCAGGCTGATAATGTCCCTGCTTTTGTCCCTGCATTCATTAATGTAGGTGAATTTGCTAAAAATTCTAAACTAGATAGCATTTGATAAAACTCTTCGGTAGTTTCCTTGATTTCTTCAGTGGAAGCTCCATAAGCCTTATCTGGCTTAGCTAAGGCACTAGCCACTCTCCTAAAAAGTCCATCAGGATCTTCATTTACGTCCCCATTGTCATTCTTAAGTAGATATCTATGCTCTAGTACAACTTTTGCATTCTCGCTAATCTCAGCTGGCTTAAAATTCTCTTCAATACTAGATTGTTCTGTTTGTGAAAAAAAATCACCTGACCCCTGTTCTTGTTCTAAGTCCAATGATGATTGTGCTTTGCTTATATCTTCTTGATTCACTATTATTTCCTTTCTTTTCTAAGATACTTACTTTTTTAACAATTGATTTAGTTCATTCTCAAAATTACTTAAGTCTTTAAAATCTTTGTATACTGATGCGAATCTAATATATGCGACATCGTCAAGAGTACGTAGTTTATTTATAACTATTTCCCCGATTTTTTTACTCTCTATTGTTGGTTGGTTCAGAGAATTGACTTCTTTTTCAACTTCCAAAATCAATTTATTAATATCTTCATTGTCTACTGGCCTTTTTGTACAAGCTATCGTGATGCTTTTTTCAAGTTTATCAAGTGAAAAAGACTCTTTTGTGTAGTCATTTTTTATTACAATTATTGAAGAAATTTGAATTTTTTCATAAGTTGTAAATCTTTTAGAGCAATCAAGGCACTCTCTTCTTCTTCTAATAGAGTCAGAAGATTCTCTAGATTCAATAACTTTTGTATTTTTTAAACTACAAGAAGGGCAATTCATATTAATTTTGTCAATTTTGATAAAACACTAAATATAGTGTGTAAAAACAGAATATACACCAATTATAGTGTATTTTCAATACCTAATTAACTAATTATTGAGCTGAATTTCTAAGGAATGGAGGTAAATCTAAATCTAATTGTTCTGGCTTAGTTGAAGTAATATTTTCTTCAAATCTTGCAGACTCATTATACATAAATTCTGACTCTGGGAATCCCGTTGCTATTACTGTAACTTTCACTTCATCCGTTAGTGCCGAATCAAATGCTGTACCAAAAATTATTTTTGCTTCTGGGTGCGCTTCTTTAGATATTAATCCTGAAGCATCCTCTATTTCTTTCATGGTTAACTGATTTTCATTTTCAGGCCCAGTTATATTAAAAATTACACCTCTTGAACCTTCTATTGATGTCTCTAAAAGTGGACTTTGAATAGCTTCTTTTGCTGCCTCAACAGCTCTATTTTCTCCTTTAGATTCTCCAATACCCATCCAAGCAGCCCCAGCATTTTTCATTATTGTTTTTACATCAGCAAAATCTAAGTTGATTTCTCCAGGATTAACTACAACTTCTGCAATTGATTGAACTCCCTGCCTTAATACATCATCAGCAAGCTTAAAGCCTGCATCCATAGTTAGGTCATCATCAGCTATAAGCATTAATCTATCATTTGGTATAACAACTAAAGTATCACAATAATTTCGAAGTGTATTAATACCTTCTAGTGCTTGCTTTTGCCTATTTATTCCCTCGAACCCAAATGGCTTAGTGACAACCCCAACAGTTAATGCACCAGACTCTCTAGCTATTTCAGCAATTACAGGAGCTGCTCCAGTTCCAGTTCCACCACCCATTCCAGCAGCAACAAAAACAAGATCTGTATCATCGATTAATTCTCTAACCATACCTCTGCTTTCTTCAGCGCATTCTCGACCTTTTGAAGGATCTCCTCCAACACCTAGTCCTCTAGCGGTTTTTTCACCGATTTTTACAGCTACTCCCATATCACTTGTTTCTAAAGCTTGTGCGTCTGTATTGAATATCATGTATTCAACTTGCTCAATTTTATTTCGATACATCCTTTTTACAGCATTCGAACCACCACCTCCAACACCTAACACCTTTATGGTAGCTGTAGTTCTTTCAATATTTTTATTATCTTCTGTCATTGTCATTTAACCCCCTAAGCTTAAATTAAAAATTTTCTTTATTTTGTCTTTCATTGCATTTGTATTTCTTTCAATTTCTTTTTCAATAAACTTTTTCTTAGATAATTGTTCAATATTTAGTCTAAGATCCCTAAATTTTTTATCAAAATTACTTAAGCAAAAAATGTCATCTGATACTAAATTTTCTTTATCTTTCTTATAAACAAAGAATTGAAAAATATACTTGGATAGTGACTCAAAACCTTCATAGTTAGCTCCAGAACCAGAAATAACCAATCTATTTATAGATAATTTATTATTGGTATTTTCCTCAAAATATTTTTTGGCTATGTTAAGCAATTCATGAGCTCGCTCTCGCATAATAGCCCCAATTTTTTTATTAGAGATTCTTTCTTCTTGCCCTGTTTTAGTTGTGATGTTTATTGTTTCTTTGTCTTTGATTAATTCAGGTGTAATTGTGCCAAATTTATCAACTAATATTTTTGAATCTTTTTTATTTATGTTTAATGTTAAGGCGATATCATTTATAAAATTTTGTTGCCCCACTGGTATCGCATCCATATACACAACCTTATCCTTATGAATAATTGATAATTCAGTAACATCTTTTCCAACATTTATGTAATAACAACCAAAATCCTTATTATCTTCGTCAACCAAAATTAATGATTTTGCTAACGTATTTGAAACTATGCTTAATGGGCAATTAAATCCGATGTTATCTAAAAGACTTTTCAAAGACTTAGAAATATTAGATTCAATAAATACTTTTAATTTGTAAGTTTCAAATTTTCTAGCGTGCATCCCTAAAGGATTAGAAACTATATCTTTCCCATCCAAAATAAACCCAAGAGTATAACTATGAATTAGTGTCATTTCATCTTTAATTTGGCTTAATTCATGCTGAATTGTTGATATATCTTCTTCGTTTATAGCTTTTACTTCTTGTGAATCAAAGATAGTATTTTTTTGGGTCATTGTTGATATTTTTGATGGAGATATGCCTACTATAATATCTTCAAAATTATAGGTATTGATTATTCTTAGAAATTTAGGATCTTGAAATGAGTCTATAAAAGAATCGTTATCAACAATACTGCCCTTTGAAATTCCAGAAACCATTAAATTTAAACTTTCAACTTGCTGATTTTTTGATAATACTGCTATTTCTGCTTCTTCAGATGATAAATTCATTATTAATCTATTATTTTTCATTTATATTATCCTTTCTATTACTCTCATTTTTGCACTTCTGCTTCTTGGATTAGAAGTTATTTCAATGTTTGAGGGGGTTATAGGTTTTTTGTTTATAATTTTTATATATGGTTCAGCAGAGCAAGTGCATTCTAAATTCAATGGAGGACAATTGCATTCAGATGTGCCCTTTTTTATAAAATTTTTGACAATCCTGTCTTCTAATGAATGGTAAGTTATAACAGCTAGTCTTCCGCCTATTCCAAGCAAACTTAAAGAGTCAGCAAGAGTATTTTCTAATTCTTTAATTTCACCATTGACTGCAATTCTTAATGCTTGGAAAGTTAAAGTTGCTGGATGGTGTTTTCTTCTGACTTTTAGATTAGCCGACTCAATTATATTAGATAGTTCAGTAGATGAAAAAATAGGCCTATTCTTACAAATAGCTGCTGCAATTCTTCTAGAATTTGGATCTTCGCTATATTTATAAATTAAATCTGATAGAGATTTTTCTGAATAATCATTTACAATTTTACTAGCGTTTAACTCAGAATCTAAGCTAAATCTCATATCTAATTTACTGTTTCTCGAAAAACTAAATCCTCTATCTTCAAAATCGAGTTGAAGTGAAGATATGCCTAGATCTAATAAAATTCCATGAACAGGTATAAAATTAATTTCAGAGGCTATATCTTTCATTTCAGAAAATTTTGAATTTGAAAAAAAAGAACAGTCAGAAAACCTAGCAAGTCTTTTTTTTGAAATTATTATAGCTTCATGATCAGCATCTATTCCCAATACTTGGCCTCCTGGTTGAGATATTTCTAGTATTGCTTCAGTATGTCCTCCCTCTCCTAAAGTTCCATCTATATATCTTCCCCCTTGAGCAACATTAAGATTCTCTACAACTTCAGTAACCATTACTGGATAGTGATATCTTTTAATATTCATCATTTTGTGCAACTTAATTTCAAATTTAAAACTCTTTGATTAATTTCTAACAAATTTAACTCTAAAATTTCTATAATTTTTAGAACAAATTTTGGTTAAATCTGAAATTGTTAAGTTATGTTGATAAAATTCATCATAAATAAGATAGGCGAGGTGCTTAATTTGTTAAATATTTTAAGAATAATAACTATTTTCCCTGATTTGTTTGATTCCTTTTCAAATATTGGGGTTGTTGGGAAAGCTATTCAGGCTAATAAAGTTTCTTTTAGTGTTCAAGATTTAAGAAAATTTGGAATTGGCAAACATATGAGCGTTGATGATACTCAATATGGAGGCGGGCCTGGAATGGTCATGAGACCAGAACCGTTTTATGATGCAGTTGAATTTTTAAAAAATACACACAAAGAAAAGCCTTACATAATTTTAACTAGCCCAAAAGGTAATAGCTTAGATTCGAAAAAAATTAAACAATTGAGCAAAAAAAAGTGCATTTATATTTTATGTGGAAGATATGAAGGTGTAGATCAGAGAGTCCAAGAACTAATTATTGATGAAGAAATAAGTGTGGGGAATTATATTTTGAGTGGCGGAGAGATTCCTGCGATGGTAATTGCAGATTCATTAATTAGAAAAGTTCCGGATGTATTGGGCTCATCTGAATCAATGTTGAATGAAACTTTTTCAGAAAATATTTTTGGGAAAAAGAAGGAGCCAGTATATACAAAACCAAGAAACTTCAAAGGTTTAAGCGTTCCAGAAGTTTTACTAGAAGGCAATCATAAAAAAATAGAGGATTGGAGAAAAAAAATGAGAAAATAATGCTCATTTTGTTTTCTAAATTCTAATTAATAAAAATATATTGATAAAAGAGGGCTTATAGATATAGAATAGTCAGGTTATTTCTAACACAATCAAATATAAATATGCTAGATCAAGATAATAAAAAAGAAGAAGAAGAAGCTAAAGAAGAAACTCCTGTAGCTGAAGAAGCTAAAGAAGAAGAAGCTAAAGAAGAAACTCCTGTAGCTGAAGAAGCTAAAGAAGAAGAAGCTAAAGAAGAAACTCCTGTAGCTGAAGAAGCCCCTAAAGTAACTGAACTTGGATTTGATGAGTTTAGGCCAGGTGATAATGTAACTGTAAACTTGAAGATTATTGAAGGAGACAGGCAGCGAACACAGGCATTTCAAGGTGATGTGATTAAGGGCAGATTTATTAAAAATAGCCCTCCACAAATTTCATCCACTTTTTTAGTTAGAAGGATTGCCAGTGGGGTAGGAGTAGAAAGAATTTTTCCATACTTTTCCCCTTCCATTGAATCTATAAAACTTAATAGGAGAGGTAAAGTTAAGCAAGCAAGAATTTTTTATATGAGAGAAAGATCTGGTAAGAGCGCAAGAATTAAAGAAAGAAGAATCTAGGAGATGTCAATTCGTCCTGTTCTGACTTTTCCTAATAGCCTATTAAGAAAAAGAGCTGAGCCAGTTAAGAAAATTGATAATGAGATTATGAATTTGATTAAAGACATGAAAGATACTTTAACTGAAGCTTCAGGTGTAGGATTAGCTGCTAATCAGGTTGGTGTATTAAAAAGAGTCATAGTAATTTCAGATTCTCCAGAAAGCGATATTATTGCATATATAAATCCTGAGATTACTAACAGAAAGGGGAAAAGGGCTGTAACTGAAGGATGTCTTAGTTTCCCTGGTTACTCAGGAATAGTTACAAGATCTATATCTGTGTCTGCAAGATATATGGATGAAAGTGGAGGGAAAGTAAAAATTACTGCAGATGAGTTATTATCTCAGGCATTGGAACATGAAATTGATCATTTGAATGGAATTTTATTCGTAGATCATTTAAGAGAGCATGAGAAACTATCTGCTGTAAACCCTGAATATAGGCCTCATAGCCACGATATTAATGTTTCTGTAAAAGTTCAGGATAATCAATCTGAATTTAATAAAAAATTATATACTAAGATCGGAATAGACGATCTTAAATTGGCCCTAGATAGAGCAGACATACTTAAGGATGTAGAGCAAGCAAATGATTAAGATAAGAACAATAGTTTTTGCATCAATTATATTTTTAATTGCTGTGCTTTCTATCTCATTTAAAGTTATAGATGTAGATTTACCTGGATTAAATTTTAATAGAGGTGATTCAGAAACATTTCTTGGTCTGACTTTAGGATTAGATTTAAAAGGCGGAACACATTTAGTATATGAAGCCGAGCCAAAAGAAGGCTCTGAATTAACTTCTGATGACATGGAAGGTGCTAGGAGAATATTAGAGAAGAGAGTCAACTCTTTTGGGATATCAGAATCTTCTGTTCAGTTAATTGGGTCTGGAACAGGAGTTCCTACTAAAATATTAGTTCAATTGCCGGGGCTTCAGCAGGTAAACATATCTATTACAATAGCAGGGCAAGCCTCAGAAAAAGAGTTAAAAGATATAATTTTAAATTTGGGTTATGAGGAATTAAAAGTTTCTCAGATTGAAGAGGCAGATGGAAGATTTGCAATTAGCGGACCTAGGATAAAAAGAAATGACGGGGAAAATGACCCCTTATTATTATTGCATGAGCTTGATAAATCATTTCCTTTAGCTATGTTGCTAGCCTATACTTCATTAGATGATCAAAATCAGCCTATTGATTTGCCTACATTAGATCAAATGGAAGCAGCCGCATCACTAACAGAGGAATCAGATTATATTGTAGAAGATTTGTCTCAAGGAGTTTTTAGAATAATCTTCCCTGATTATGTGCCTAGATCAGGCGATGTGAACTATAGATTCTTAGATCAAGCTGAAACTTCTCTGCTAGCAAAACCTTTTGAAGAAATTGGAACTTTGTTTCAAGCATCTATTGCAGGAGGAGTATCTTCTTGGAAAATTACAGGAGGAGTTGAAGAAGCAAAGAAATTAATAGGAGAAACTGCTCAGCTAGAATTTAAAGAAAGGGACTGCCTGCCTATTGAAAATGAAAATAATGAAGAGGAATGGCCTCCTGATAATTTAAACAAGGAAGAATGGTTGCAATTAAGGTGTATTATACCTACTTATTATGAAGACAAGGCGGTTGCATTATCCGGGGGAGATTTAGTAGATGCATTCCCAGATGTTCAGCCTGGAATTGCACGACCAGTAGTTTCTATTGTTTTTGATGAGGATGGAGCAGATGAATTTTTTGATATAACAAGTAGGGTAGCAAAAAATCAAGATTTGTTAGCTATATTTTTAGATGGAGAGCCTCTAGTTGCGCCAAGTGCAAGCTCAGGAATTACTGGAGGGAGAGCATATATACAAGGACCAACTTTTGACAGCGAAAGCGTAAAGACAATTGCGATTCAATTAAAATCTGGAGCTTTGCCAGTTGGTCTTAATTTGATTCAGGAAAGAAATGTAGACGCATCGCTGGGATCTGATTCGTTAAAGAAAAGTCTAATAGCAGGTGGCTCAGGTTTGATTTTAGTATTAATTTTTATGATTAGTTATTACAGAGTACCTGGTGTTATTGCATCATTATCATTAATTTTTTACGCAACCTTATTGTTTGCAGTTTTTAAATTAGTGCCTGTTTCATTAACTTTATCAGGTGCAGCGGCTGTTATTTTATCTATTGGAGTGGCTGTAGATGCAAATATATTAATTTCAGAAAGAACTAAAGAAGAAATCAGGTCAGGTAGAAATATTTTTTCTTCTATAAATGAAGGTTTTAGTAGGGCATGGCCTTCAATTCGTGATAGTAATGTATCTACTATTATAATTTGTATAGTTTTATATTGGTTTGGTGATAGATTTACCACAAGCGTTATACAAGGCTTTGCACTTACCCTTGGCATAGGAGTAATAATAAGTATGTTTACTGCTTTTACTGTAAGCAGATTATTGATGAGGCTCGTATCTAAAACAGCTATAGGAGAAAAGTTAAATTTCTATGATCCTGTAGGAAAATTATTCGAAAAGAAAGATTAGAATGATAGATGTAGTAGGAAAAAGAATTTGGTTTTTAGGATTTTCATTAGTAATTTTTATTATTGGTTTAATTTCATTGGCTATACCTCCTAATTTAAATTTAGGAATAGATTTTCTATCTGGAACTGGAATTACAGTAAGTTTTGAAAAGAAAATTAATACAGAGCAAATACAAAATGAATTCAATAGTTTAGGGCTAAATTCAACTAACACTCAATCTTTAGGCGATGACACATTTTTTATTAGAACAGAAAGATTGTCAGATTTCAGTAGTTCAAGCGATTCCTCATCTGTATCAAGAGAGGATGTTGAAAAATCTTTAAAGAAGATAGACGATCAATATAGAATTTTAGAGGTTGAAACAGTTGGAGCCAAGGTTGCTGAAGGTACCATAAGGAATTCCATAATAGCAATTACTGTTTCTTCCCTATTTGTAATGATATATATTCTATATGCATTCAGAAAGCTTGAGAATTCAATTAGATTTGCACTTTCAGCAGTTTTTACATTAATTCATGATGTTATTTTAGTTACTGGCCTTTATGCTTTATTAGGACATATTTTTGGCTTGCAGGTTAACTCAGTTTTTATTGTAGCTATACTTACCGTAATAGGTTACAGCGTCAATGACACAATAGTTATTTTTGACAGGATAAGAGAAAATAATTTAAAGTTTTCAAGCTCTACTCTGCCTCAAAATATTAATAGATCTATTAATGAATCAATAACAAGATCTTTAGGTACTAGCATAACTACTCTATTGGTGTTGCTATCTATGCTACTTTTAGGAGGTTCTACTTTAAGGGATTTCTTAGTAGTTTTGGTCCTAGGAGTGGTCGTAGGTACATATAGCTCTATATTTGTTGCATCTCAATTTTTAGTTTTTTGGGAACAAGGGTTCAGAGATAAAAATCTATGAACCAATTTCTTCTGTAAATTTAGTGAAGATGTAATCACTTACTAACTTCCCCTTATTAGTTAAAGATGTAGTTTTTAAGTCAGACTCAATTAGTAGGCCATTATTTAATTCATTTATTAAGCTTTTAAATATATGTGTAAAAACCTTGCCAAAAATTTTCTCAAAATGTTTATGATTAATTCCCATATGCATCCGTAGATTTAGCATAATGTATTCAATCATTTTTTCTTCTTCGGTTATTGTATTTACTTCACTATATAATTCATTTTGATTATCTATATTTTTTGATAAATAAATATATTTTTTTAATGATGATATATTTTTCATTCTTGTGCCATTTATTAAAGAAGATGCTCCTGGGCCAAATCCTAAATAATTGTTCGAATTCCAATATCTTAAGTTGTGTATAGATTCACTTCCTGTTTTAGCCCAATTTGAAATTTCATATTGGTGATAATTATTATTATTTAGCAATTCTATGGCCAGATTAAACATTTCAATTATTATATTTTCTTTTGGTTCAATTATTTTCTTTAGATTAAGATCTCTGAAAAATTTTGTTTTTGGTTCAAAAGTTAATAAATAAGTAGATAGATGGGGAAAAGAATAATTAAGAAACATTTTTATTGATTCTTCCCATTGCGCAAGCGTCTGGCCAGGAACCCCAAAAATCAAATCTAAATTAATGTTATTTATATAGCTACCTGATAATAAATCTAATGATTTTTTTAATGTTTCCACATCATGGTTTCTTCCTAATTTACTCAAAACATTTTTATTAAAACTTTGACCTCCAACACTTACCCTATTTATTCCAATTTTTTCATAAAGTTCTAGTCTAGAATTACTTATATCAGCAGGATTAACTTCGATAGAAAATTCAAATTTATTATCAATGAGATAATTGTTTTTTAGGGAATTAAATATTGCCATTAAGTCTTTATTATTTATATAAGAGGGGGTGCCCCCTCCTAATGAAATAGAAACAATTTTTGAACTGGCAAATTTCTTTGAATTTCTTTGAATTTCACTGATTAATGATTGGATGAAATTAGGTATTAGATCATCAACTTTTGAATATTTATTGAAATCGCAATAAGGGCAAATTATTTCACAGAAAGGAATATGTATATATATTGAAAGATCTTTATGGTGTCCAGAGGTCTGATTTTTCTTGTGAGTCTTCATTATTAGATGCTTTTTGTTCCTGTTCTTGAGCTGCAAGAGATTCTTGATTTTCTTGAATCCATCTATTCATTTTGTCTAATGTAGGAGGTATTATGTTAAACATCTCAATGTCTTCAGCATATTTATGTCCTCCTGAAGATATTATAAATAAAGCTGCTTCGCTCTCTTTTAATTCATTTATTTTTGCAGATATAGATTCTTCTCTTTTAGTAGCAACCAATGAATAATTTTCCTCAACAATTTTCTTTACGTCTTCGCTAATAAAACCTAGTTGTGCAATCCTGGTCCAGTCAATTAGTGTTTTATATATTGCTTCATCTTCTATGGCCTTATATTTAGATCCAGATTTTACTCTTTCTTTTACTATATTAATACAATCTGGATTTGATTCAGAAATAGCTTTTGATGCATCATCAAATTCTTGCCACATTCCTTCTATGTGTATATATGATATTAGCCCTGCAGTTTTTTCTAATTTATCTAATTGATCTGAAATAGAAGACCAGTATTCTTCAAGTAAAACTTTAAATTCTTTGTTTTCAGGAAAATAATTTTGGATATTTTGAACTAAGTATAATTTTCTTTTTAAAGCTGAATTCTCTGCAGACGGCTTTGTTATTTTTCCTAATTCTTCACTCATAGTTCTCCTTTATATCTATACAGAAAAAAGAAAGTTTACTACATCTCCTGTTTTTATGATGTAATTTTTACCTTCCCCTCTAATTAAACCTTTCTCTTTAGCTTCTCTCTCATTTGAAAATTTTAGTAAATCTTCAACATTTATTACTTCAGCCCTAACAAATCCTCTTGCAATATCACTATGTATTTTTCCTGCTGCATCAACAGCACTAGATTCTTTTTTAACAATCCAAGATCTACATTCTTTTTTTCCTGCAGTTAAAAAACAAATTGAGTTAGAAACTTTTAATAAATTATTGAAAATCTCATCAAAATTATTTATGGTTATTTCAGAAGCATCTCTAAATTCATTTACCTCATCATCATTTAGAGATACCATGTCCTCTTCGAAGCTTAATGGCACTTGAATTAAGGAAGAATCTTTTCTAATCAAAGATCCAATTTTATTCATTTCTTCTTCAGGAATGCTTTGATTTTCATCTGTATTTATAATTACTACCATTGGAGATTTTGCGATTAAGAATGAACTGCCTATAGCTGACTTATGAGCCTCAGTATACAATTCTGAATTATAAGGTTCTCCTTGCTCAATTAATTTGGATACCTCTTTAAGCACTTCTATATTTTTTTCATTAGATTCTCTTTCTTGCTTGGTCAGAGATTTAAATGTTTTTTCAATATTTTCTATTCTCTTTTCTATTATCTGAACATCTATAAGTCTAGATTCAATTGTGAATTGCTCTAAGTCATTTTCAAGGTTAACTTCTCCATAAGGGTGAGGAACAGAATCATTTTTGAAAGACCTTATTAATAAAATTACCCCATCATATTTTTGAATTTCTTGTAAATATTTTTTTTCAATGAAGTCACTTGATGAATCAAAGTTTAAATTAGTTGCTGGATCAGTTATATCGATTTCTCCATTTACTTTTTTTTCTGTTTTATGCCATTCTGAGACTTTATCTAAGTTATCATCAGGCACTTTTACTGTTCCAATTCTTATATCAGCATAGATATCTTGCCTTACAGATTTAGTTAAAGTATTGAATAAAGCTGATTTGCCGCTTTTTGGCAAACCCATAATTAAGAAGTTCATTTGTGTTATTTTCTAAGTTATTGGTTAATATTAGAATTTAATATAAATATTATTAAATTACTATGGAAATTAAAGTTATTTGTGGCACAAATCATTTTCTAATTGAAGAAAAGCTAAAAAGAATAAAAGAAAATAGTTTAGGTGAAGTATTGAGAATGGAAGGAACATCTATTACGAAAGATGAGCTCTCTGTGTCTTTGTCATCTTTTTCTATGTTTGAAGAAAAGAAAATTCAAATAATTGATGGTTTTTTAATAAGACTAATTGATGAAGAAAAAACAGGAAATTGGGATAATTTATTTACTAAAATAATTCCCCCTGAATCTCCTAATTCTGTTTTTTTTGTTGAAAAATTTAACGATGAAAATGAATTAAATTCGTTTTTGAGAAAGAAAGTTATATTAGATCTAGATTGTGAAATTGAAACTGTTAATACGCCTTCTGGAAGAGGTGGATCCAGAGAAATTACTGATTGGATTAGATCAAGAGAAGAAGATTTAGAGTTAATTTTAAGTAATAATCAAAGAATGTATATGACTTATGAATCAAATAAAGATTATTCTCTGCTCGATAACGAACTAAAAAAGCTAGCAACCTTTTCAAAGGGAGAGCAGATATCTGATGATGACTTTGACAAACTAGTTTCTTTTTCAAGAAATTATAAAATATTCGATCTGTTAGATATGTTTTTTGCTAATAAAATTGATGAAATTTCTAAAATTCTTACTAATTTATTTTCTAATGGAATTCAATCAAATGAAATTATTGGCTTAATGAATTCAGAGATTCACAAGGTATTGCAAATTAAATATTTGATAATTGAAAAAAAATCAGTCCAAGAAATTTCTAAAATTACTGGTATTAGGAGTAAATATTATTTTGACAAGCTTTTTTCCACTGCAAAAAAAATAGATCTTTCAAGATTAATTAATACTCAGAATGCTTTATTAAAATTTGATATTAAAAGTAAAACTGAAAGTTTTAAGCAAGAGCTTGAATTAGAATTATTATTAATTTCGAAATTATGAAAAAGAAGTTATTGGTTTCAGCACTTATTATTTTTTTATTGAGTTGTAATAGTGAATCTTCCGAAAAAGTTTTTTTAGAAGAAAACTTAGATAATAAAAATACTGAGAGTCAGATAGATAGTGTGTACCACTATGTTAGAGCTCATAGATATCTTGAAATTAATAATCTTAGTGCAGCAGAAAGCAGATTTAAAAAAGTCATTGAATTAGAACCTGATTTTGCAAGAGGATTTTTGGGACTAGCAAATGTTAAATATTTAACAAACCAATTGGATGAAGCTAAAGAATACAACAACTCAGCCTTGAGTCTAAAACCTGACCTAGAAGAGTCCTTATATCTAAGTGGGTTGATATATAAAAAATTAAATAAATGTTCAAAGTTTATAAAAAATAAAGATTATAAATCTTATTCCTATAGCCCTTTAATTTTAATGTTGGGCTTATGTTTTGAGATAGAAGGTAAAAGTAAAGAAGCAAATGAAATTTTTTCTAATGAGGGTATTAAGTCTATAAAAACAAATCTTATTGAGGCTGAATACGAATTTTATTTAAATAATCCTGATAAATCTTTAAGCTTGATTTATGATTTTATTAATGAAAATGAAAATGCAGAGGCATATTTACTTATTGGAAATATTCTTCTTGATCAAGGGAGAGCAGGAGAAGCAAATGTTAATTTTAAAGAAGCTATGGATATAAGCAAAGATCCTAAAATCCCTTTATTTTATTCAGAAGCAAAAGCATTATATGAAGAAACGAAAAATAATTAATTTAAAATTATATCTTTAGTTAATTTGAGTAGTTCTTGGTATTTAGCAAAACCTTCTAATTTATATTTCAATATTCCTTCTTTATCTATGAAAAATATCCATGGCTCTGTAGGCAATCCCCATAATTTAGTTGGCTCCGTAACTGTTAATGAATCTATATCATTTAAATTCTTTCCAATAAAATTTTCGTATACCTCTACGTGTATATAATTGCAGTTAGGATAGTCAGTTGATATCTCTTTTACGTGATCTAATAATGGTCCGCAAGTCCCCGATACGCATAATGCTGGAGTAGAAAAAATAATGATAGTTGGCAATTCATTTTTAATTGCATCTATGTAATTTATGCTATAAAAATTTATATTGGGATCTGGATCAGATGAAATATATTTTATATCTTCCAAACCATTAGCTGTCTTGGTATTTACTAGGGGAGGAGATGATCCTATTTTTGGAGTTAAAGATTCTTTGTTTACCTGAAAAAGTGCTGTCCCAAAAGAATTGTTATTTCTGATAGCTTTAACTTCGAAGTTTCCAAATTCATTGAAAATTGTTTCTGAGTAATATGCTCCTTTTCCTGAAAACCATTCTTCATAAATTGGGTCGATTTTTTGCAATTCATTTGAATTTAAGTTTTTGATTGTTACTTCTTTGAGTTTTTCCTCTACCAACTTTCCTTTTTGGTCTAATAAAGCGAATCTAAATTTATTATTGCCTAATGAATGGTCAGAAGAAATCACCATGACTGATAAATTATTATCAGTTAATTCTGAATTATTAGAACATGAGATAGTTAATATTATTAATGAAAGAATGGTAGCTAAATAGGTTGACTTCATAACAATCTTATCCAAAAGCTAATATTTTTTTGGGGTTTTCAATAATAATTTCATTAATTTTTTCTTTCTTTATCCCTATAGATTCCATCCTATCCAAAAGACTTTCGAAAGTATGGCTATAGCCATGCCCCCCATATTTTTTTAATCTATTTTTTGAATAAATATCATGACCTAATAGTAATTTGTCATTAAAGCCGGCGTCAGAAATAGCCTTAATAAATTCTATTTTTTGACGATCGCTAGGCATATAACTTTTTGGGTTTAAGGGGTAATAAGATGATTCAATTCCTAGTTGATCAAAATTTAAATACGCCCCTGTTTTAGCTAATGACTCCAATGTATCGTAATCATATATTGTCCTTTCTATATGACCCATTATTGTCCTTTCTATAGTCCCTCCATTAGATTGAATGAAATCAATTATTTCTAAAGGTGAAGATTCATGCCTTCCTGGGTGAATTAAAATTGCAGCCCCTGTTTCTTTTTGGGCAAGAATTGCAGATTTTAAACTTTTCCTTTCATTATCAGTCAAAGGGAAACTGCAACCAACTTCTCCAATAATTCCCGAGTGAATTCCAGAATTGCCTTTTAAGATATCTTCTATGATTATTAAGGCAAGCTCTTCTGTAGATTTGTTATTGAAGTAATCAGGAAGCGAATTATCTACATAAAAACCTGTCCCCATAATTATGTTAACTCCTGTCTTTTCACTTATTAGCTTAAGCTTCTTATGTTGATCTGTTACTCTAGTGGGACCTAAAGGAGTCACTTCAACTAAACTCTGTCCTCCATTTGATTTAAAATCAACCATTTCTTCTATAGAATCATTTATATTTTCTAATAAGAGATTATCTTCATTGCTGTTCCAGTAAGTTCTTATCCAGCCGAGATTAGATAGAGTGACCTTTTCTTTCATATGATGAATATCTTTTTTGTTTGGAGGTTCATTGAGCACAACTCTAAAATCAATCAATAGATGTTCGTGGCATATAACTTTTCCTAAGTCATTAGGATTTATAGGGCCGCAAACAGTCATTACCTTACCTTTTAAGCTCTGCTTAGAGTAATTAGGCATTAATTGACTGAATTAGTTTTAGTGTCTTCACTTTTAATAAATTTGTCAGTAAAAACTGTTCCTATACCAATACCTTCCGGAGTATAGACAAATCCATTTTCTATTTTTGGTATAGTCTCTACTATGTCTCTATACCAAGTATTATTAAATGCTCTTACAGTTTCTTGAATCATTGCATTTGGAGTGCTTAAACTTAAGTGAATCCCATTAATCAATGTAATTGGTCCAACACAATCATGCGGCGCTACAGGTAAGTGATGAGCAGCTGCCATAGATGATATTTTTTGAGCTTCAGAAATACCACCTACCCAGCAAATATCAAACATACAAATATCAACTGCCTTTTTCTCAAACAATTCTCTGAAACTCCACCTAAGAGACAATGTTTCACTTGCAGTAACTGGTATGTGAGTAAATTTTCTAAAATCAGCTAACGCATCTAGATTATCCATTGGTACTGGATCTTCATACCATAAAGGCTCTATCGGTTCTAAGGCTTTTGCAATCCTTTTTGCGGATGGCAAATTCCACATTGAATGAAGCTCCACCATAATATCCATTTTTCTGCCAACAGCATCTCTAATTTTTTGAAATGGCTCAACCCCTTTATCTATGTCTTCTGAAGAAATAAATTCACCATTTGTTTTGCCAGCAAACTGATCAAATGGCCATATTTTCATTGCAGTTACACCTTCTTTTAATAAGCTTTCTGCTAATTTACCAGCATCAGTCATAAATGCATGCTGGTCTTCATAATCTTGTTCGGGTTTATGATCTATGTCGCCTGGAATATTTCTATATGCTTCTGACCTGTTTACTCCATAGGAGTACCCGGCGCATGTGTTATAAATTTTTATTTTATCTCTGAACAACCCTCCTAGTAATTGATATAGAGGTTGTTGGGTTAATTTTCCTACTAAATCATGTAGAGCCATATCTATTGCAGATAACCCTCTTACCTCTGCTCCTGCAGGCCCAACAGTAATTCCAAGCTTGCAAATATCACTCCATAGTTTTTCTAGTTGCATAGGATTCTGACCAATTAAAGCTCCAGCAGCCTCCTTAAGAATAAAAGTCTCAACTGTATCAGGACCCCATGATGTTTCGCCTATTCCAAATTCACCAGATTCATCATGAACAACAACCCAAATTATTTTTGCATAATTTATATTTCTAATTGTTTCGATTTTAGTAATCTTTGGCATAATTTAATCTCCTCTAACTATAAACTATTAGGATAAAATTATAAGATTCAATACTATAAGATAAATAATTAAAAATACAGAATAAATAAGTTGGATATATTTACATCAATATTTTATGGAGTAGTTCAAGGACTCACAGAATTTCTTCCAATAAGTAGTAGTGGCCACAATGTTTTTTTGGCCAAGTTATTTAATATTAAATCTCCTAGTTTGAGTTTTGATATATTTGCACATCTTGGCTCTATGTTGGCAATTTTATTTTTCTTTTATAGAAATTTTGATAATGAAAAAGGAAATTTACCTGAAACAAGCTCAATAATAAAGATAATTTTATTATCATGGATTCCAATACTTTTAGTTGGTTATATTTTTAGAGATTTTTTTGATGGAAGCGCAAGAGACTTAGAGATAGTTTCAGCTTCATTTGTAGTTTCAGGAGTATTTATTTCATTGCATTTATTTAAACAATATAAATTGAAATTTTTCCAAATTATTTTATTAATGTCTGTTTTCCAAATCCTTGCTGCATTCCCTGGGATATCAAGATCTGGAATAACAATTGGAATAGGATTGCTCTTTGGATTAAGCCCTAGGAGGGCAGTAATCATATCATTCTTAATGAGTGTGCCTGTTATATTTCTTGCATCTTTTTATGACCTATATAGCATTTTGGTAAATAGTAAATTTGATCAAAATATATATGGCATTGCAATTTCATTATTATTTTCTTTCTTTGCTTCTTTCTTTGGCATCAAGTTAATGTTATTGATTGCAAGAAATTATAATTTTAAATGGTTTGGTATTTACAATATTTTAATAGGAATTATTGTTCTTTTTGGTCTATTAAGTGGCTTTTATCTGTCTTGAACAGAGCCGTCGTAGCCTATGGGTGTATCAAGCGTTTTTGGGTTTTCAGGAGTTTTTAAACTTTCTTCGTTAATAGTTATTCCAAGACCAACCTCATCTGGAACTATTAAATAACCTTTATCTAATTTTATTGGATTTACTATTAAATCTTTTTTTGGGTATTCAGATTCTCCTGTGTATTCTTGCAATGCAAAATTAGGAATTGATGCATCAAGCTGTACGCATGCGGCAGTAGAAATAGGAGATAGCGGGTTATGTGGGATAACTTTTATATGCTTTGCTTCTGCCATTGCAGATATTTTTTTACATCCTGATATGCCAGAGGCCAAACACAAATCTGGCCTTATATAATCCGTTGCATTTAGTTCTAATAATTGTTGAAAATCAAAAATAGATGTAAACCTTTCTCCGGTTGCAATAGGAATTCTGCAATGATCCTTAATTTCTTTCATTGAAGAAGGTGAGTCAGGGAGCATGGGATCTTCATAAAAGAAAGGTGAGAATTTTTCTAATCTTTTTCCTAGAGAAATTGATTCTGCCGGATTCATTTGCCTGTGTATTTCTATACACAAATCTATGTCATTTCCCACAGCTTCTTTAACAGCACCTACTCTACTCACAGCATCTTCAATCCATTCAGAAAGCGATTTATGTTTAAAAAATTCTGGTGAGTAAGGAGAAAATCTAATAGCAGTAAAACCTTTTTTTACCTTATCTAGTGAATCTTTTACCAAATCATCAGTAGTTTCGCCATATATATGCATATAGCATCTAACTTTTTCTCTTGTTTTTCCGGCTATAAGATCATAAATAGGCACTGATAATCTTTTTCCTTTTATATCCCATAATGCTATATCTATTGCCGATAATGCACCTTGAACAACAGACCCCATAAAATGACTTGATCTATATAACCATTGAAAATGGTGCTCTATTAATGATGGATCTTTACCTATCAAATAATCACTCATTGTATTTATCATAGTTTGAGTTGGCCTTTGCCATCCATGAACGCCTCCTTCCCCAATCCCAACTGTCCCGTCTTCGCAAAATATTTTTAATATCAGCCATCTATCCCAAAGTATAGTTTCAATATTTTCTATTTTTGTTTTTTTCACTATGTTATTTTTTAGTTTAAAATTTTTATAATTAACAATTATAACGAAATTATTTTCGATGATTCAATTGCTTCAATATCTAATTCGACTCCCAGGCCAATTCCATCACCAGGATAAACTAATCCATGAGAATCAATTTTTACAGGATTTTTTATTCCAAAAGTTGACCCAGAAGGATAGGGTATTTCTAAGTAGGAACAATTTTTTATTGCAAGTGCAAGATGAAGATTAGCTAAATCCATTAGTGACAAAAGTGTCATATGTATTTCACAATTCATCCCAAATGCTTCAGCAAGGTGCGCTGTTTTCAAGGCTCCAGTTATCCCTCCTGTCCAAGATACGTCAGCCCTTAAAATATCTGCAGCTCCTGACTTTATGTAATTAGCCTTTGAAAAAAAATCTGAGTTCCATTCACTTGAGAGAATAGGGATATCTAGAGTTGAGCATAACTTATTTAATCCATGCATATCATGATCATAAATTGGCTCTTCAAGCCACAAGAAATCTAATTTTTCTAATGCTCTTCCAACTTTAATTGCCTCTTCGTGGCTATAATGACCACCAACAGGATCGCTCATTAAAATCATATTTGGAAGCGCTTCTCTTACAGCCCTACAACATTCTATATCTAATTCAGGAATCCCGGGAGGATGTAACTTGAATGCTTTGTATCCATCTTTGGCTGCCTGCTTAGCTAATTCAACATATTCTTTTGGTTCATCTAAAAAATTAGAACTTGCATAGGCAGGAATATTAGATCTATAGTACCCAAGGTATTTATATAAAGGCATTTGGGCTTTCTTTGCTGCGATATCCCAAAGAGCAACATCTAATGGGCCATATGAAGTAAATGCAGTGTTGCCGCCAAGCCTATCTGTGTAATGAGCTTTCTGCCAAAGATATTCTCTTGCTAAAGCATCCTCATTAATTAATTCTGGCCTGAACACCTCTGCTATAGTATGCGCTGTCCTAAGCCCTCCTTTAGTTCCCCACCCAAATCCATAGCCATCTATTCCTTCTTCAGTATGAACAATCACTAAAACAATATCTGGAGAAGTAGCAGTAGCAGTGTCTTTGGCTGGAGAATCATCAAGATCCCCAAGATTTTTGACTTTTGAAACAATGATTTCTATGTCTGTAATTTTCATAAAAAGGTAGTATATTTATGCATCAATAAGTAATTGATACGGATCCTCCAATAAATTTTTTATTCTAACCAAAAATTGTACTGCCATGGCCCCATCAATTATTCTGTGATCATAAGTAACTGCCAAGACCATCACAGGTCTTATCACAACTTCTCCGTCAACTGCAATTGGTTTTTCTTGTATTTTATGCATTCCTAATATACCGACTTGAGGAGGATTTAGTAGAGGAGTTGACATCAATGAGCCAAATACACCTCCATTAGTTATTGAGAATGTTCCACCTTGAAGCTCTTGAAGAGATATCTTTTTTTCTCTTGCTTTGGTAGCTAATTCTGCTATCCCTTTTTCAATTTCAGCAGATGATTTTTTGTCAGCCTCTCTCAGGACAGGAACTACCAGTCCTTCTTCGGTAGCAACTGCTATACCCATGTCATAATATTTTTTTAGTATAAGTTCATCTTGGTATAGCTCTGCATTTAGGTGAGGGAAGCTTTGAAGAGCATTTACAGATGCTTTTACAAAAAAGCTCATAAAACCTAATTTTATTCCATGCTTTTCAACAAATTGATCTTGGAATTTTTTTCTTATCGATATAACTGAAGAAAGGTCTACTTCGTTATATGTTGTTGTCATAACGGTATCTGACTGCACCTCTTTAAGTCTTTTAGCAATTGTTATTCTTCGCCTGGATAATTTAATTATTTCTTCTGGACCCGATGAATTAGGAGCATCTGAATTTTTTTTAGAATCATCATTATTTTCTAGGTCATTTTTTGTTATTTTTCCATTTGGGCCAGATCCTTTAATTTTAGTAAGATCAATATTACCTTTTTCTGCAATTTTTTTTGCAACAGGGGTTGCAGATATCTGGGTATCATTAGAATCATTTTTAATATCAGCATTAGTTTGTGACTTAGGTTCCTTTTTAGTACCAGACTTTTCAGGTTTAGCTGATTGTGAAGCTGAGTCATCAACTATGCCTAGTAATTCTCCAACAAGTACTGTTTCACCTTCATTTTTATTTACTTCTTTTATTTGCCCTGAAACAGGAGCAACTACTTCTAAACTTACTTTATCGGTGTCTAACTCAATTATTACTTCACCTTCTTCAACCATGTCACCACTTTTTTTAAGCCATGTCGCCACAGTAGCCTCTATCGTAGACTCAGCAAGATCTGGAACCATTATTTCATGTAACATAATTGATTATTCTATCAATTATTTTAATATGCAGTCTATTATTCTTTTTTGTTGGATTTTATGTACTGATGCAGAGCCAGTCGCAGTGGCTGCACTAGGCTCTCTACCAACATATTTTAGGCCAATAGAATTTGGTAATATTTTGTCAATTCTCTCTTTCATAAATTTCCATGCACCTCTATTTTGTGGTTCTTCTTGAACCCATATTATTTCCTTAGCATTTTTATGCTCACCAAATAGTTTCTTTAGGGCAGTTTTCGGAAATGGATAGAGCATTTCTATACTTAGCAATTCTGCTTTTGAAGATAATTTTTTATAATCTGGGTCATTCATAATATCAACAATAATTTTCCCGGAACCAATGATAATTTTATTGGCATTTTTAACATTCCTATTCTTGATTGTTGATTTAAATTTTGATGATATGAGATCTTTTACTGGACTAGAAGAAATAGGGTGCCTAAGTAGGCTTTTTGGAGTAAAAATAATTAATGGATTTGATTGCTTTTGCATTAGTGTATGTGCTCTTAAAAGATGAAAATATTGTGATGATGTAGTGCAATTAGCAATTGCAATATTATTATTATCAGCAGATTCAAGAAACCTTTCGATCCAACCACTTGAATGGTTTGGCCCCATTCCTTCATAGCCGTGCGGAAGTAATAGAACCAAGTTAGAATCTAGTCCCCATTTAGGTTGCGAGCTGACAATAAATTCATCAATGACAGATTGAGCGTTGTTAACAAAATCTCCAAATTGTGCTTCCCAAATAACTAAAGATTTATTTTCTACAATGCTATATCCAAATTCAAATGCTAAAACTGCCATTTCAGAGAGAGGAGAATTAATTATATCAACATAAACATCTTTATTTGTAAATTTATCTAATAGTCCTGTTTTACCTTTTCCTGTGGTATCCCAGATTATTGCATTTCTTTGACTAAAAGTTCCTCGTTGGGAATCTTGTCCTGAAAACCTAATTGAAATATTATTTTTTACTAATGAAGCTAAGGAAAGCATTTCGGCGTGACCCCATTCTAACTTAAGATTTTCATCAAATTTTTGTCTTTTATCAAAAATTGATTTTAATCTTTTATTTAAATTAAATTTGCCGTCAATTTTATATAGTTGCTTATTGATTTCTTCTAATTCATCAATATCTATACTTTCAGAGCTTGCCTCATAATTTATTTCATCAAGATTGAACTCTCCGGGCCATATGCTTGTTTCTAGGGCTTCGATAGGCTTATTTAAATTCGACATATATTGGGAATGTGAAGATTTTATTCTTCCGATTTCATCTTTGCTTAATATTTTTTCTTTAATTAATTCTTCAGAGAAAATTTTTATTACTGAAGGATGCGTACTTATTTTTTCATACATTAATGGCTGAGTCATAGTTGGGTCATCCATTTCTTGATGACCATATCTTCTGTATGAAACCAAATCCAAAACAACGTCTTTATTAAATTTATTTTTGTAGTCAATTGCTACTTTAGTCGCCTTTATGCAACTATAAATATCATCTCCATTTATATGAATAATTGGGATATCAAAGCCCCTAACAAAGTCTGTAGCAAATAAATTAGGGAAGGAATTTTCAGGGTTAGTAGTAAAACCTATTTGGTTATTTGTAACTATATGAATACTTCCATTGCAATTATAACCGCTTAATTTACTTAAATTAAAAGATTCAGAATTTATTCCTTCGCCAGGAAATGCTGCATCTCCATGAATTAAGACCCCAAAACTTTTATCATTTTTAATCTGTTTAGCTTTAGTTGCTCCAAGTATAACTGGATTTATCATCTCTAAGTGGCTTGGGTTGGGGTAAAGAAATAATTCCAACCCCTTATTTTTCTTTGCCCCCAGATGATATTTCACGTCTCTTAAATATTCATCAATTTTTCCAGATCCCATATTATTTATGTTCTCTTCCCTGAATTCAGAGAAGATTTCAGGATAAGGCTTATCAAAAATATGTGCTAAAATATTTAATCTTCCTCTGTGAGGCATTCCAAAATTTATTGAATCATAGGTTGTCGAATCAGATATAATTTGGTCTAAGATTGTTATTAATGATTCTGATCCTTCAAGGCTATACCATCTTGCACCAACGAAAGTTTTATGGAGGAATTGTTCAAAATTTTCAGCCTCAATGAGCCTCTTAATCAAATTAATTTTTTGATTTTTATCAATATTTATTTCTATATTTTCTACATGATCATGAAGCCATTTTCTCTCAGATCTATCTCTAATGTGACTAAATTCCCAACCAATTTTTCCAAGATAATTATTACTTAACTTAGATGAAATATTTTCATTATTAATATTTGTATTTTCTTTTATGGGGTTGGTATCTGCATGTAGGTATCCAAAATCACGAATATAATCATCATCGAGATTGGTTTTTGCTGAAGATTTTGAACTCTTATTTAGATCGACATCAAAATAAGAAGTAATAAGATTAATTTCTGATTCATCAACTGAATCTGGATCGTTAAAATATTTCTCTAGTATTTCTACTAGTATGCCGGAGTTAATTAATGAAAATTTTTTTCTATTTTTAGGACCAAGCATATTTTTTGATGAGCGCATTACTTTTCAACAAAATAAGTTTAATGAATTACAGATATAAAACAACTAATTGAATTTAAGTTGCAATTTTCAATATTACTATTAACTTTTACTTTAAGGTTTCTCTGTATATTTCCCAGCCTTGAGCCTCTTTTTTCCCTGAAACTTTTGATTTCACGCTTGGGTTAACAAGAGACATAGGAAAACTGTCAGTTGCTATTCTTACTGCTTCTTCTCCAAGTTGAGTTTCAGCCCTCTCCCATGCAACTTCAGAATAACTAGCGTAATGATTTGTGACAGCTACATTATCCATTTTTAGCAAAGGGTTTTCTGGGTATGTTGGCTCTTCTTCAAAAACATCTAATCCTGCTCCAGCAATCTCCTTATTTTTAAGAGCATCAATAAGTGCTAATTCATCTACTACGGGCCCTCTTGAGCAATTTATAAGGTATGCCGTTGATTTCATTTTTTTGAATTGCTCTGAACTCATTAATTTTTCTGTGCTTTCTAGTAGAGGGCAGTGAAGGCTGATGTAATCAGATTTTTCACATAATTCATTAATACTTGAAATATATTCTATTCCGTATTCTTTAAAGTCCCATGATGAAACTGAAGGATCATATGCTATAACATTCATTCCCAAGGCCTTACATTTTCTACCCATAGCTCTTCCAATATTTCCAATACCGACGATACCTATGGTTTGGCCTGAAATATGACCCATAGGTGAAAGCAATTCTCTAGTCCAAGTGCCTTGTCTTACTAGCTTGTCATGCAAAACAAACTTTTTTGCGCATACCAATAACATCATTAAAGCATGGTTTGAAACTTCTTCTGTTCCAAATGAAGCAGCATTAGCAACTAAAATTTGATTTTCTGCAGCACTATTAATATCAATTCCATCAAAACCATGACCAAAACAAGCAACTCCCTTAAAAGTTTCTACTTTTCCAGCAGCCTCAAAAAAATCATTATTTAATGGAAATCCGTGGCCTTGGAGAACAAGTGATTGGGCTTTTGTTTCCTCTAATAAAGAAATGACCTGATCAATTTTATCATTACCGCCTTCTTTAGGAGACAATAAACTTCCACCTGTGCCTGTTCCTGAAAGATTTCCTTTAATCAATTCTCCTCCAACTTCTTCGAAAGCTCTTGATTGTGCTTCTAAATTTTCAGCATATCCAATATATATTCCTTTAATGTTTTTCATTTTTTCTCCTTTATATTTATATTAAGTTTTGGTAGCCCCTACGGGATTCGAACCCGTGATCTCCACCTTGAGAGGGTGGTGTCCTAGGCCGCTAGACGAAGGGGCCGATTCTGGCTGGCGATCCAGGATTCGAACCTGGGCTACCAGATTCAGAGTCTGGGGTCCTACCGCTAGACGAATCGCCATAAGCGAAACTTTATTGGAATATTAGCAGAATAAAGATTAATTTTTAAGTTTTGAAAAATTAGAGACTAATCATTTCTATAGAAGTGTCTGCATAGTATTTTCCATTAACTATTCTTTTTTCTGCCTGATCAATGGTTTCGGTAGTTAAGATTCCGTTAATAATAGGAATTTTGGAAGAAATGTTTAAATTTGATAGAGCATAAAAAACATTATTTGAAATCAATTCATAGTGGGAGGTTTCTCCTCTTATTATTGCCCCAAGACATATAATTGCATCTTGTTCATATTTATTTATCGATTCTTTAACTTTAAATGGAATCTCAAAAGCACCTGGCACATATAATTTATTAATATTTTTTTTATTAATACCTATTTCTAATAATCTTTTTTCTGCCGCATCTAATAATTTTCTAACAATCTCTTCATTAAATTTGGAAACAACAAAAGTTATTTTTATATTTGTTAGATCTATTTCAGAAAAATTGGTGCTTTTAGGAAAGTAATTAGACATTTTCTATCTTATGGCCTAATTTGTCTTTCTTTGTTTTTAGATAAGCTTCATTTATTGGGTTAGGTTCTACGTTTAGTGGGATAGTACCTACAATCTCCATTCCGTATCCCTCTAGCCCCACTACTTTTTTAGGATTATTAGTCATAAGTTTTATTTTCTTTAGTCCTATATCTGCAAGGATTTGCGCACCTACTCCATAGTGCCTAAGGTCAGGAGGGAATCCTAATAATTCATTTGCTTCTACAGTATCTACTCCGCCATCTTGGAGTTCATACGCCTTCAATTTATTATGAAGGCCTATCCCTCTTCCTTCTTGTTTCATATATAAGAACACTCCCGATTTTTCTTTTCCTATACTTTCTAGTGCTGCTGAAGCTTGATCTCCGCAATCGCATCTTAAGCTACCTAGAAAATCTCCAGAAAGACATTCGCTGTGCACTCTTACTAGAGTTGGATTTTTGTCTATATCTCCCTTAACTAGTGCGACATGTTCATCGTTATCGTATAGGGATTTATATCCAACAGCTGTAAAGTCGCCAAATTTAGTTGGGAGATTCGCAGTAGATGTTTTTTCAATTATTTTTTCGTTGTTATATCTGTAAGATATTAGGTCGGCAATTGTAATAATTTTTAGATTAGATTCTTTTGCAAATCTTTCTAGGTCAGGCCTGCGAGCCATTGTTCCGTCCTCTTTAACTATTTCACACATTACAGCAGCAGGATTGAGCCCAGCTAATTTTGCAAGATCTACAGATGCTTCTGTATGCCCGGCTCTAACCAGTACTCCGCCTTCTTTATATTTAATTGGAAATATATGGCCTGGTTTTTGGAACATTGTACTATCTGAATTTTTATCAATTAGCCCCAATATAGTTTTAGATCTATCTTCTGAAGAAATTCCAGTGGTTGTCCCAGGAATAAAATCAACGGAAACTGTAAAGGCAGTGTAATTACTACCGTTTGATTCCTCTACCATCAAAGGTATTTTTAATTTTTCTAAAATTGAACCGCTTATTGCAACACATATTAACCCTCTTGCATTTAGCGCCATGAAATTAACTTTGTCAGGAGTTATAAAGTCAGCAGCAATAGTAATATCTCCCTCGTTTTCTCTATCCTCATCGTCAACAATAATTACAAATTTTCCATTTTTGTAATCCTGAATTGCCTCTTCAATAGTGTTAGTATTCATATCGTTTTTATACCTTTTTCCTATTATTTTTTTAAAGACATGAAGTTTTCAATATACTTCGCAGTCATATCTGCTTCTAAATTTACAATAGATCCTGATTGATAGCCACTAAAAATAGTGTGCTCCCAAGTATAAGGAATAATGGACACTGTAAAGTTATTGCTTTCATTATTAGTTACTGTCAAACTGACTCCATCAATTGCAATAAAACCTTTTTCTACAAAATATGAAGAAATATTTGCTGGTTTTTCTAACTCAACTATCCATGAGCCAGAATCTTTATTTATTGATATTACTTTTGTTGTGCAATCAACATGACCCTGAACCATGTGCCCACCAATTTTATCTCCTAGCCTTAGAGATGATTCTAGGTTAACTTTTGAGTTTGTATTTAAATTTCCAAGATTTGTTCTTGAAAGTGTCTCTTTCACTACATTTACTGAAAATTTATTATCTTTAATATTGGTAATAGTTAAGCATGCGCCGGAAACACAAATACTTTCTGATACCTGACTATCTTTGCATATAAAATCAGATTCAATAGTAAGGTTTTCGCCTTCCATTTTTACAACTTTTCCGATTTCTTGAACTATTCCACTAAACATGACTTTTTACTTTCCCTGTTACCATTATATCGCTTTGTACTCTTATGACTTCTATGTCAGTAAGTTTTTTACTTTGGCTAATAAATTCTATTCCTTCTCCGCCAATAGAATCGGCTGAATTAATACCACCTATAAGCATTGGTGATATAAATAGTCGCATCTTATTTATTAGGTTTAAATCAATTAAAGATCCTATCAATTGACCTCCACCTTCTACTAAAACATTCATGCAATTATTTTTTGCAAGTATTCTTAATGCTTCTCCTAGGTCAAGCTTACCTCCTTCTGATGAAATTTCTATAAATTCTATTCCATTCCAATTAGATAAATCTGAAGGAGTTTTTTCACAAAAAACTATTATATTCCCATCTGATCCCAGCGTGCTGTATATTTTTGAATTAGTAGGATTTGTATTTAAAACAACTTTATATTTAGGCTGAGAAGAGATATTTTTTGCACTTAAACTCGGCTTATCAATTTTTAAAGTTTTTGAGCCTATGATTATCGCATCAGAGATAGATCTCATTTTTTGAACTATTTCTCTAGATTTCTCAGAAGATATCCACTTTGAATCACCTGTTTTAGTTGCAATTTTACCATCTAAACTAATTGCAATTTTTGCTGTTACGTAGGGTAGCCCTGTTGTAATGAAATGCTTAAAAGGCTCAATTAGGTCTTGCGATCTTTTCCTTTGAGCTTCATCATTGATAATCTTTGTTTTTATTCCATTTTTTAATAATTTATTTATACTTTTCTCGTTTACTTTAGGATTGGGGTCGATAGCTCCAATAATAACTTGAGATATTTTTGCTTCTATTATTTTGTCTACACAAGGATCAGTTTCTCCTTTATGAAAACAAGGCTCAAGAGTAGTAAACATCGTGGCACCTTCAGTTGAAAAATTATTATTTTTGCAATTTAATATCGCATTTATTTCTGCATGGTTTCCAGGAGATGCCTCTGTTGCTCCTTTCCCCAGTATCTCCCCCTTATTTTTTATAACTGCTCCTACTGGAGGTCTAGGGCTTATATTTACAGAAATATTTTCTGCAAGATTTAAAGCTAATTCATAGTCATTAAGATTTTCATTCATCTGTGTGTTTTATTTGGTCATCAAAATCTATGTGTATTTTGCTAGCAGTAGGGTCTTTTTGACCTTGATATCTGCTAGATAATTTTTCTGAGCCGTAAGGATTTTCTGCTTTAGAAGATAGATCTAGAAAAGAGATCTGACCAATCCTCATGCCGTAATACAATGTGATTGGTAACTTAGCAACATTTGTTAGCTCAAGAGTTAATTGTCCGTCCCATCCAGGATCAACGTATCCTGCGGTGGAATGAATTAATAGACCAACTCTTCCAAGGCTGCTTTTTCCTTCAAGCCTTCCGACAACGTCAGTGCCTAACTTAATTCTTTCAATAGTTGATGCAAGCACAAATTCTCCCGGATGCAACATAAAAGGTTCTCCAGCTTTAATTTCTACTGTCTCTGTGAGGTTAGGAAGTTCTTTTCTTAAATCAATGAAAGGCTCAGATGAGTTTTTAAAAATTAGAATTCCTTTATCAATGTGCAAATCAACACTAGCAGGCTGCACATCTTTGTAATCAATGGGGTCAATTAATATTTTGCCACTTTTTAAATATTCTTTAATTGTTTTGTCACTTAATACCATTATTATCTCCTTCATTTTTGATTATAGGTTTAAAATGGGATAATACAAATTAAAATTTATGAATCAACTAAGAAATATATCAAAAAATTTAATATTTGCTTTTGGCTTATCGCTTTTCCTTCAAATTGTTTTGGGAAACTACATAGTTGATGGAGATAGTATGTCTCCTACCCTAAAAGACAATCAAAGAGTATTTGTTAATAAATTTATCTATTTTCACTTACCTTATGAGACTCAAATCGATAATAATTTAATTAATAAATTCAAATTGAATCCTACAAATGGAGATATTGTAGTATTTGATCCTCCTTTCCCATATGATTCCACCGGAAAAAGATTTGTTAAAAGAGTAATAGGAAAGCCAGGAGACACTATAGAAAATAAAAATGGCACAATATTAGTTAATGATGCTCCGTTTGCAAATAAGTTTGGATCTACTTCAGAATTTTCTGAAATTGAGAAAATGATTATCCCTGAAGATTATTATTACCTTTTGGGTGATAATAGAAATAAATCAAACGATTCTAGAAGTTTTGGGTTAGTTCCAAGATCTAGCATCAAGGCAAGAGTGTGGATAATTTATTGGCCTTTTTCTAATTTGAAGGTTTTTGATTATAATCTAATTTCTACGCTTAATGAATCCTAATAAATACCGGGCCCTTAGCTCAGTTGGTAGAGCAACTGACTTTTAATCAGTAGGTCG
>CAZUHW010000003.1:164969-172687 GCA_964620935.1 uncultured Dehalococcoidales bacterium | reverse complement strand
TTGGCTCCCGAGATAGGATTCGAACCTATGACCCGCTGATTAACAGTCAGCTGCTCTACCGCTGAGCTACTCGGGAATGATATTTGAAAACTTCAATATGATAAATATAAATTCGAATTAACTCAATAATTTTTTGTTTTTATGTTGTATCATTTCTTAATATAATTGAGGTACATTAACCAAGGAGGATGTATTGACTGAGAAAAGTAAATATACAGGAGAAGAAATAGAAGAGTTAAATTCTATGGCTTCCAATCATCTTTTTATGCATGCAATGCAGACAAATGATTGGGTTAAAGATGGATTAAGTATGTACCAAGAGGGTGATGGGTGCTGGGTAACAGATATTCAAGGCAACAAGTACTTAGATATGATGGGGGGCTTATGGTATAAAAGCTCTGGTTACGGACAACAAGAGATCGCAGATGCTGTTTATAAACAGATATCATCAATATCTTCTCCTCCCGCTTATTCAACAACTCCTTCTACGGTTAAATTATCAGCAGAAGTAGCAAAGTTATACCAAGATAAGAATTGTAGAATTTTTTTCACTAGTGGGGGCTCAGAGTCTGTTGAGACGGCTGTTAAGATGGCTAAGAAATACCAACATTTAACAGGAAAACAAAAAGCTTTTAAGGTGATTTCTAGAAGATTCTCTTATCATGGATCTACATCTATGGCAGTAAGCTTAGGAAGAGCTAGTTATTCTGACCCAATGGGACCTGAAATGATTGGGACAGTTTATGTTCCTAATTATGATGCTTACAGACCTCCAATTCCAGGGAATCCATCACCTGATGAAATTTCTGATTGGTTGGTTAAGGAACTGGAGAATACGATAATTCATAATGACCCTGAAACCATAGCTGCATTCATTGCAGAGCCGGTCTCTACATCAGCAGGAATACATATAGCCCCAGACTCTTATTGGCAAGGCATAAGAGAAGTCACAGAAAAATATGGAATATTAATGATTGCAGATGAAGTAATTACTGGATATGGAAGACTAGGAGAATGGTTTGGGACAATGGTTTGGGACGTAACTCCTGATCTAACTACCACCGCTAAGGCCTTAACTAGTGGATATGCTCCACTAGGTGCGGTTATAGCAACAGAAAAAGTTGCTAATGCTTTCTTGGGAGGCAAAAAAGAAACTTTCTCTCATTTAATTACGTTCGGAGGCCACCCAGTATCTACTGCTGCAGGTTTGGCAAATTTGAAAATAATGAAAGAGCAAAAAATGGTTGAAAATTCAAAAGAAATGGGTACATATTTATTTGATAGGCTTCAAGAGCTGAAAAAATATAAATATGTTGGAGATGTTAGAGGAGGGAAAGGCCTCTTAGCTACCGTGGAGATTGTTAAGGATAAAGTCACCAAAGAAAAATTTCCTGAAGAAGATAATTTGTATGGAATAATGCCAAAATTACTTAAAGAAAGAGGCTTACTTTCATACAGGGCAGGAGATCAGATATCGATGTGCCCTCCACTTGGTATATCTAAAGAGGAAGTGGATATAATTTTTAATGGCATCGAGTCAACCATAATTGATTTTGAGAATAAAATTTAAATGAATAAAGGTTGAGTCCAGCCGACCGATCCAGTAGAAGAGATGGTTTTTGTTCTAAAGTATATGGAGTCTTCTGAATTTGTAATTTTTGGTATTGAGAAATTTACTTTTTTTCCATAACTCTCTTCGATTATTTCTCCATTTTTTGAAATTAACTGAGTGGTGTATTTTGAATCTGTTATGAGTGTATTTGCCAATCCTTCATTTACATCATCTCCAATAATTTTTAGTTCAATTTTTTCTTTTTCAATTATAATTTCCTTAAATTTTACTCCAGTAGAAAAATAGAAATTGCCATTTTTCATAGATTCTAAAATACTATTTGTTGAAAGATTTTCTGCAAAAACTTCAACCCATCCTCTCCCAGGATTATGCCTACTAGGAGCAAATTCTTCTTTAAAGTGGTGTGAATCATCAACCGCAACCCCCCAAATCTGAATTTTCTTACTCAACATTTCATCCCACATTCCTTCGACACTTTTTTTGTCGCCTCCACCATAATTATGGGTATTGAAATTACCATTAAAAACCTCTAGGAAGTGAGCTCCTCGTATTTGAACTAAATCATCTTCAGAGAGAGTCCACCTAAAGTTAGGATGATTTATTTCTGCTAAACCCCCAGCAGTAAGTATATTATCAATATTTGCTTGTAGAGTTTTTGCTTTACTTGATCTTATCGTAGGCTCAATGACCTTTTTAATTCCAATCGCATTCACATGAATTGAATAGGGCATGTTTAATGTAATTTCTTCTCCAGGAATAAGCAGAATATTAGTATCGTCTTTTTCTAATATAGTGAGGTGATTATGATCACTTAGAACAAGAAAATCATATTTGTTTTTTTCATACCAATTAACTACATCTTCGGGCGAACTATCGCCATCACTTTTATTAGTATGTGTATGAAGATTTCCTTTATACCAAGGCATAAAAATCATTAAAATATTTACTAAATGACATCTTAAAATTAATTTGTTACTATTTTGTTAATTCTTATTTAAACACGAGATTCAGAAGATATGAAGAGAGGAAGTATTTATAGTGACAACTAAGTCTAAAAAGTCAGCTACAAAGAAAACATCAAAAAGATCTTCTAAAACATCCAAGGCAGCTGATTTTGGAAGAAGAACAGTTCGAGATGAAGTTGTACTTTCTGTTAAAGACCTAAAGACTCAATTCAGTACAAAATGGGGAACCGTAAAAGCAGTTGATGGTATTAGTTTTAATTTAAAGAAAGGTGAAACTCTAGGGATAGTCGGAGAATCTGGTTCAGGAAAGTCTGTAACCTCTCTTTCTCTAATGAGGTTAGTTCCTAGTCCTCCAGGAGAAATTGTATCAGGAGAAGTAAATCTTAATGGAAGGGATTTATTAAAATTACCTGAAAAAGATATGACTGAAGTTAGAGGTGGAGAGATATCATTAATTTTACAAGATCCGATGACTGCATTAAATCCTTGCTTCTCAATTGAAGATCAGGTTGGGGAAGGAATTAGAATACATCAGGGAATAAAAGGTAAAAGCCTATTTGAAAAAGTTGTTGATGCATTGAAGTCAGTTAGAATACCTGCTGCAGATCAGCGAGCCAAAGATTACCCTCACCAATTGTCAGGGGGCATGAGGCAGAGAGTTGTTGGTGCTATCGGGATATCCTCAAATCCATCAGTAATTATTGCTGACGAACCAACGACTTCACTAGATGTAACTATTCAGGGAGCATACTTGAGGCTTCTAAAGCAAATTCAGGAAGAAACAGGAGTAGGTATAATCTTTATTACTCATGATTTTGGTATCGTAGCAAAAATGTGCGATAGGGTCGCAGTAATGTATGCAGGCAGAATTGTTGAGAGTGCAGATGTTAGAACTATTTTTAATAATCCTCTGCATGAATATACTAAAGCTTTAATTGAATCTGTTCCAAAATTAGAGCAAAAGAGTGGAAGACTTACTCAGATTAAAGGGCAACCCCCTGCTCTATGGGATTTACCTGAAGGGGATTCTTTTGCTCCTAGATCAACTCTTAAATTTTCTGAAAAAGATGCAAAAATTAGACCTGAGTTGGTAGAAGTAGCTAAAGATCATTTTGTTCAATTATCTAGAAGTTCGGTTAAAGATTTTAAGAAATATGCTCATCTAGTGGATTATTAGAAATATTATGACAACAAAGACAGAAAAAAAGACAAACACAAAAAGTATTGTACCTAATGAACTAGGATGCACTACCTCAACTAAAGATTCAATCGTACAGGTTCGTAATCTTAGAAAACATTATGAGGTTAATAAGGCGTTATCATTTTTTGGGAAAGATATAATTGGAAAGACCGATCTTCTAAAAGCTGTGGATAATGTGAGTTTCGATGTGCCTAAAGGTAAAACTTTTGGGTTAGTTGGAGAATCTGGTTGCGGTAAAACTACTACCGGAAAATTAATATTACAATTAGAAAACCCAACTGCCGGAGAAATTTATTTTCAAGGTGAGGATGTGGCGTCAATGTCGAAGGCAGGACTTGTTGAATATAGAAAATCAGTTCAGGCAGTCTTCCAGGATCCTTGGGCATCTTTAAACCCTAGAATGAGAGTAAGAGATATAGTTGGAGAGCCACTTCAAATTGCTACTACAATGACCAAGGAACAAATCGCTAAGAGAGTTGGTGATCTTCTTGAAGAAGTAGGATTAAATGAGTACCAATCAAATTTTTATCCTCACGAATTTTCTGGAGGGCAGAGACAAAGAATTGGAATAGCTAGAGCGCTCGCTTTGAACCCTAAATTAATTATTCTTGATGAACCTGTTTCGGCATTGGATGTTTCAATTAGAGCTCAAATAATGAACCTGTTGGTAGATTTACAGAACGAACATGATTTGGCATTTGTTTTAATTGCACATAATCTCGCAACAGTGAGATATATGTGCCATAGAACTGCAATTATGTACTTAGGTGTTATCCAAGAAATGGGCGATACAGAGACGGTATTTAATAATCCTCAGCATATTTATACAAATGCTCTTATGTCTGCAGCGTTACCAAGCCATCCTGATATTGATAGAGATGAACTTGTTTTGCCTGGAGAGGTAGTATCTCCTATTAATCCTCCTTCAGGAGATGTTTTTCAAACTAGAACTCCATTAAAAGTAGATACAAAGCATGAATATGCAAATAATAGACCTCCTTTAGTGCAGGTTGGCAAGAAGGACCATTGGGTTGTAGAAACACCTTGGAGTATTGCTACAAAAGAAATGAAAGTGGATTTGACGGTAATATAGCATGGTAAGATTTTTATCACAGAGATTAGTTTCATCAATTGTTTCTATAATTGGTGCAACTTTAATTATTTTTTTATTGGTGCAACTTCATAACGACCCAAGAGAACTTTATGTTCCAGATTCTGGTTATGGTCTTACCCAAGAGCAATGGGAAAATTTAGGTGAAAAGATGGGCTTTAATGATCCATTGCCAGTTCAATATTGGAATTGGATATCAGGGGCATTTTTGGGTGATTTTGGTGTATCTTTAGCTCAACAAGTTCCTGTAAGAGATATAATTCAGAGAAGAATGTGGGCAACAATTGAACTAGCGATTGGGGGCTGGGCGTTTGCGATATTACTTGGAATACCAACAGGTGTACTTGCAGCAGTTAAAAGAGGAACCTTTTGGGACTACATAGGTAGAGGTGTAGCTATAGTGGGGCAGGGTGCCCCGCCATTTGTGATTGGTTTGTTATTGATAGTGATATTTGCTGTATGGCTTCAAGATACCCCTTTTGAGCTTCCTGCCGCAGGTCGTCCGCCTAAATTCTCTATCAAAACATATATACTGCCTTGTGTTGCGCTAGGTTGGCCCGCAGCTGCAGGACTTATGAGATTAACAAGATCAGCTATGCTTGAAGTACTAGATTCCGAATTTGTAAAATTAGCTAGAGCCAAAGGTGTGGGATGGAATAAAGTAATATACAAACACGCTCTTAAAAATGCTTTGATTACGCCTCTTACTTCAGCATTACTATTGTTTTCTGGATGGCTTAATGGCGCTCTAGTAATAGAAATCATTTTTGGATGGCCTGGAATTGGTTATGACGCTTTATTTACTGCAGTTAACGATAATGATTTTCCTCTTCTTCAAGGCACAGTATTTTTCTTTGTAGTTATATTTGTAATTTTTGCTCTATTGGCGGATCTTCTTTACACAGTAATTGACCCTAGAGTGAGACTTACGGGAGGGGAGAAGTAGATGGAATATGTGATGAAAGGGTGGCAATTTTTAAGAAGATATCCAGTCATTCCTATATTTATATTGGTTTTATTGTTGATATCTGCAGCTATTGGACCATATGTGACACCTTATGAAAGAGATATAGGTAATATTAATGACAGACATCTACCTCTTTTTAGCACCTCAGAACATACTACGGTTCAAGTTTCAAAACCAGATGTAGTAAATGGTTATCATTTTTTGGGAACTGATCATGCCGGTAGAGATATATTTACAAGGTTATTGCATGGCTCTAGAATTTCATTGATGGTCGTTGCAATTTCTATTACTACTGGAATGGCTTTCGGTTTAACTTTTGCAATGATATCTGGCTATTATGGTGGGATAATTGATGAGGTCTTAATGAGGATCGTTGATATTTGGAATGCATTGCCTTTTTTAATGGTTGCGCTTATATTAACCCTGATTTTTGGAAGAGGGTTAGAGATAATGATAGTAGTTCTGTTTTTAGTCGCTTGGGTTAATTTTGTAAGAATTATTAGAGCTCAAGTTTTAGTGTTAAAAGAAATGGACTATGTTGCTTCAGCAAAGATATGTGGAGCGTCAGATTTTAGGATAATAGTAAGACATTTATTCCCAGGTATTTTAAATTCAGCAGTAGTGATTGCAACTTTGAACACTAGTGGATTAATTCTTGCTGAATCTACATTGAGTTTCGTAGGTGCAGGAATTCAACCGCCAACTCCTGCTTGGGGTGTGATGGTTAATGAAGGAAGAGATTATCTAAGCAGCGCATGGTGGCAATCCTTAGTTCCTTCAGGTGCAATATTTCTAGTTGTAATAAGCCTTAATTTCTTAGGAGATTGGTTAAGAGATAGACTTGATCCAAGATTAAGACAGGTGGATTAATGAAGAAACCTATTGTTCTTAGTTTAGTGATCACGATTTTTATGTTAGGTCTTATAATTTCATGTGCAGAAAGGCTAGATACCTACGATATAATTCAAACTACAACAACTGAACAAAAATTGGATAATGATGCAAGCACAGCAACTGCAGAAGCTGCAAGGCAAGTATCTATGGAGGCAACTAAGGCAGCAGGTGGAGAAGTTGATTTAAGACCTGCCGAAAGAGCAGCAGCAACTGCTGTCGCTGAGGCAACTGCGGCAGCTGAAAGAGGAGAGGCTATTGATCTTAAAGACTTAGATAGAGTTGAGTTAACTGATAACTTGCCTGCGGAAATTCCTACAGATATCACACCTTCAACTGAAACTGTTACTGTTGAAATATTAAATGAAGGCTATTACGACCCTGAAGTAGTGGTTATAAAAGTAGGTACAAGTGTTATTTGGGCGAATACACAAAGAACTCCATATGGTATTCTTTCTGATGAAAATCAAGAGGAAATTTTTAACTCAGGAGGACTTAGAAGAAAATTGGGAGCTAAGGAAAATCCAACATATGAACACACATTCACAAAAGTAGGCAGATTTACCTATGGACCAGATCTATCTGGAGCAGCAATGGTTGCAAAGGGTAGAGGGGTAATATTTGTAGTAGAATAAATTTGCAAATATAGTATTAATCTAACTTAATTTCAAACTATTTCAATTAAGGATCCCGGGTCGTCTAGTGGTAGGACAGAGGACTTTGAATCCTCTAACCTTGGTTCGAATCCAAGCCCGGGAACCATATAAAGTGATCAATAATTAGAATTTATGCACATACTGAAATATAATGCTCATATGAAAAATTATTTACTAATTTCTATATTTGTTTTTTCAGCACTAGTTGGAGGCTGTCAGGGTATATATGAACCCATAATAGAAGAAGCTGTTGAAAAAGCAGTGGATGAATACAATAATAGTAATCCTTTAGCTGAAAGAGTGATAGAAGTAGAAAAAATAGTTGAAGTTCCTGTAGAAAAAATAGTTGAAGTT
>CAZUHW010000003.1:159130-164869 GCA_964620935.1 uncultured Dehalococcoidales bacterium | reverse complement strand
TAGTTGAAGTTCCTGTAGAAAAAATAGTTGAAGTTCCTGTAGAAAAAATAGTTGAGATAACTCCAGATCCAACTCCAACCCCAGAAATTGAAGCTGTTAAGCTACCTAGCGATATAGAAAAAAAATGGATATGCGATGCTAATAGTGAAGCATGCAAAATTAATTCTGGAGCATCAGTCGGTGAATTTAATGCTTCTAGAGCAAAAAATTATGATATTGGATTAAGTTTTGTTTCGGGATATAAAGCATCTGAACTAAAAATAGACGTTGATCTATGTTATCCAAGAGCTAATCCTTGTTGGCAAGAAAATGGAGAAGATGGATATGCAACACTAACTGCACAGCCTGTGCTTAATGATTACATCCACGCTGAATTTAAATGGATACCAGCTATAGCAACTCAAGGCTGGGAAGGGACTATAATATACACTTCAAAAGTATCAATTAAAACTCCAACTGAATGGTATTTTTACACTTACGATCCCATAGTTACGATTACTGACCCTGATGGAAATCAAAGTACATATCAGTTTAAAAATTGGAGAGCCGTTACTAATGCCGACTTATTTGCTGCTCAGTAGGTGACTCTTAATAGATACTATCGTAATCTGGCTTAGGAGTGTCTTCGTAATTACCGAAAGATAATCCATTTCTATCCCAAACTACTCTTCCACTTTTTATTGTTAGTTGATTTTCAATAATACTTGAAGTATTTAACTTTCTATTTCCTGTAAGTCCATTATCAATAAGACCAAAATCACCTTCAATAATTTTTAATACTGCTATATCAGCCTCAGAGCCCTCTCCTAAATGCCCTAATTCTGGTAAGCCAAGAACTTCTGATGGGTTAAGAGTAGATTTTTTAATAACTTCTTCTAGAGTTATACCCAAGTGCATCATTTTAGTCATGCAATTTGGCATATTAGAATGATTAGATAATAGAGAATCTCTATGATGATCAGTGCTTATGGTGTCTGGATCAAATCCTTGTTCTATTGCTGGCTTAGCCATTGAGAAGGAAAAGCTGCCTGCCCCATGGCCTAGATCAAATATAATCCCATCATTTCGTGCTGTTATGAAGAAGTCTTCTACAGTTGAATTCGAGCCTATTATTGGTTTGCCCCATGCATACATATGAGTCAATACATCTCCACTTGCCATATGGTTTAATAGCAAATCCTGCATTGATCTTCCTTTGATTGGGTTTTGATCTACCATCATGAATGTTCCTGATAATTCTGCAGCTTTTCTGCCCCTGTCAACTGCTTCCCATGAATTGGCTTCAAAATGTGCAACTTTGACACCAGCAATTAAATCTTTTCTTTCGTTTATTTTATTTGCTGTAGCAACTGGATCCATATCTGAAACTACCTGCTCTTTATCTATAATCATTCCGGATCCTACTATGTTTAAAAGAGATAAGACTCTAGTAGTGCTTTTAGTTATTACATTTTCTTTCATGTCATCAAAAGTTTTCCAGCCAGACCCACCCGCATCAAGCATTGTTGTTGTGCCAAACGGAAGGCACATTTCATCAGGGAAAATAGCTCCAAAATATCCATAGCAATGTGCATGAAGATCTATCAATCCAGGACAAATAATCATATTGCTTGCATCTATAACTGCATTAGACTTATTTTGATCTATAGATTTGGCTATTTTTGATATTTTTGATTTGGATATAGCTACATCAAATGATCCATTCAAATTATTTTTAGGATCGATCAGATTACCATTTTTTAGAAGTAGGTCATAAGACTTCACTATTTTAATCCTGCTACTAATTCGTCACAAACTTCTATTTGAACTTGGCATAACATAACAGTGTTCCCGCTCACTATATATGCACCATAACTTGATTTAGCAAATGTCCCCGCTCCTTTTACAGCTCCTCCAGCCTCTACTGCAGCATTTATGGTTGTTTCTGCAGGAGGAACTCCATAAGTTTTAGCATCTTCATGGCTAGCATAAAATCTAACTTCTATATCTTTAGGCCCTAAAGAGCTTTTGAAAAATCCTACATAAACTTCACTTGCTTCTGGTGTTATCCTTTCCCCAGTCTTCTTATCTACAGCATCTGCTTGGATTGATTTTGGTTTTTTAAGGCCAGCAGTTTCAAAATCCGAAATAGAATGATTAGAATTTTCATTTAGTATTCTTGAAGTCACAATTCCGCCATCCTCAGAATTTTCATCTCCAGAAGTTTCACCACAAGAAATTAAAGTGAATGATAATGAAATCATTGAAATTAATAATATATTTTTTATATGCATAATTGCCTCCTTTAAATAATGATTAATTTTATTATTTTATGTAGTTTTTATCTAATATCTAGCTACCCAATATTTTTAATTTATCATCTTCTCCATCAAAGAAGCCAAAATCAGGTTCATATTCATCAGGTATTTTAAATTCTTCAGGAGGCAATCTATTTATATTATCTTCATTATTAATAGATGTATTTGAATTAATCTCTAGTTTATCTTCATTATATTTTTTTGATGCACCATAATATGCTCTATGAGATTTAGCTCTTGTTTGGCACTTAGCATTACAGTATGCAGAAGATTTTCTATTTGAGACAAAAATCATATTACATTTTATATATGTACATATTTTTACTAATTTGTTCTCTGAGATAATTTCTGAAATATTTATCCACGCTATGCCTAATAATGAATTACAGGTTTTTATAGATGAAAATTTATTCTTTTCTTTATTTATTAATCTAGTTGTTAAGGTGATTTTTTCTAATTTTTTGTTTATGTGTTGAGACAGCTTTTCAAGGTTAGTGCTAGTTTTTTCAAGTTTATAATTTTCAATAAGATAATTAGAGGTTTTTTTATCTAGAGAATTTTGTATATGTATTAGCGAAAATATAGAATTTATTAAATCTTTGGCTTCCAATTCATTTTTCATCTCTTCTTCTAGAGATGGGTTGTTAATTAAGTATTCTTCAATTCCAATTCCGTAGTTCAGTTTGAATTGATTATCAAGATATGATTTTTTCGTTGAAAAATTATTATTGTATGAATAAATCCATATTGAATAAAAAATTAGAAAAACATCACTGAATTCATTTACCTCAAATCTTTTATTTAGATTAGCCATAATAAAACATTACTATAATTTAAATTGTTATAGCAAGAATTTGGAAATATAATTAATTAAATCTTTTTAGTTTGTTGATTTAGAGTGTAGAATCACTTATCAAGTTAAATATATATTTATATAAAAATGACAAATCAAATCCCAAGAAGAATAATTTTAGGTCCAGGCCCAAGTTCTGCTCATCCAAGAGTTTTAAAGGCAATGTCTAATCCTGTAATGGGTTACTTAGATCCTGACTTTCTTGGAATTTTAGAGGAAGTTTCAGAAAGCCTTTCCATTCTTTACAACACTAAAGGCACTTCTTTTGCTATTGCAGGTACTGGCTCTGCAGGAATGGAGGCAGGATTTAGTTGTCTGGCAGAGAATGATGAAGAGGTATTAATCTGTAATAATGGATATTTTTGTAGAAGAATGACCTTAATGGCTGAAAGATTAAAACTTAACTTTTCTACATTAGATTTCCAATGGGGGACAGCAGTAGATTTAGAGATATTAGAGGATAAATTGAAGAGGTCAGACATTAAACTGGTTGCAGTAATTCATGCAGAAACATCCACAGGAGTAATTAACCCGATAGAGGAAATAGGACAGTTATGTAAAAGATATGGTGCTAAATTAATGGTTGATTGTGTAACTTCCCTTGCAGGCACTGAAATAAAATTCGATGAATGGAATATTGATTACGCTTATAGTGGGACTCAAAAATGTTTAGCTGCCCCTCCAGGCTTAAGTCCAGTAGCAATTAGTGAAAATGGATTAAATTATATTGAGAATAGAAAATCCTCTCCCTCTTCATGGTATCTAGATTTATCTGGTATTTCTAACTATTGGGGCAAAGAACATATTGCGCACCAAACAACACCTGTAAATTTAATTTATGCATTAAGGGAAGCTTTGAATATTACGTTTGAGGAAGGAATTGAAAATAAATTCAGGAGGCATGAATTAATGTCGCATGCATTGAAATCTGGGTTAAAATCTCTTTGTCTTGAACTTCCAGTAGATGAGTCTATAGCACTAAATCAACTTACTGTGGTAAATATACCTAGCGGAATCAATGATGATAATTTTAGAACAGAATTATTGCGTGGCTATTTAATAGAGATAGGTAGGGGCTTAGGGGAATTTTCAGGTAAAGTTTGGAGAATAGGTCTTATGGGTGAATCATGTGTTGCGTCTAATGTGTTTGGGATTCTTAATGCATTTGAGAATTTACTAATAAAAAATAATCATGAGGTAGAGAAGGGCTCATCCCTTTCAGCTGCAAGTTCTGTGATTAATTCTGAATCACCAAAGCCATATTAAAATGAAATTATTTATACTAATTCCTTCTTTAGAAAAAGGAGGAATTGAAAGATCCATGAGTAGGTTATCCAGAGGTTTGTTAGATCGAGGATGGGACGTATCGATTATTTCTGAAAAACCTTCTGAAGAGAGTATTTCTTATTTTGATGAGAGAGTTAAATTATTATCTTTGGGGTCAAGTTTTATAGACCAGAATTCGAATATAATTTTTTCAATTTTTAAAAATATTCTCTATTATTTCAAAATTAGGAAATACATAAAAAAACATTCTCCGGATGTTTTATTAGCTGTTAAAAACATTCCAGTAGCTATCATCCTAAAAGTCAGCTTGAAAAATAAATTCAAACTGATTATTAGAGAAGCTGTTGATCCTAAATATTCATCCATTACACAGAGGTCATTATTTTCCAGATTATTAATAAATAATATTAAGAGTTTCTTATACCCAAAGTCAGATAATATAATTGCAATATCTGAAGGTGTGAAGCAAAGCTTAATTAAAAATTTTAAATTAGATTCATCTAAAATTAAGACTATTTATAATCCTTCAGCTGACGAGAAAATTTTATCTTTGGCTCAAGAGGACATAGACTCAGATTTATTAAGTGATAAGCCGCTGATTATCAGTGTTGGAAGACTAACTAAACAAAAAGATCATATAACTCTATTAAAGGCATTCAATAAAATTTATCCTAAGATTAACTGTAATTTATATATTGTTGGAGAGGGTTCAGAAAGAGATAATTTAGAGAAGTTTATTAGAAATAATAATATTGGAGATAGAGTAAAATTATTAGGCTATCAAAATAATCCTTGGAAGTTTATGTCAAAATCTGAACTATTTATATTACCTTCGATATGGGAAGGCTTTGGTAACGTAATAGTAGAGTCAATGTTAATCGGCATTCCTGTAATTTCTTCTGATTGCCCGAGCGGGCCCAGAGAAATTTTAAATGATGGGGCGAATGGAAAGCTATTTAAAGTAGGTGACTATAATCATTTAGCTAAAACTATTGAAGATATATTGTCAGGAGATAATACTGAATTAATAAATCGTGCCAGGATAAGATCAAAAGATTTTTCCATTGAAAAAATTACTCAAGAGTATGAAAAAATATTAATTCACTGAATAATCAATACTCTATTTGATTAATTAATGGAGGCAAGAAATAGATCAACTTCTTAATGAATAAAGACCACTATTTAATATTATCGATCAAACCTTGGCAATCTTGGATATCAAGCTCGCACATCAAAACAAGATTTCCGACAACTGCATAAGCGGCATAAGTCATCCGAGTCATAAAATAACCTGCCCCTTCT
>CAZUHW010000003.1:15521-159030 GCA_964620935.1 uncultured Dehalococcoidales bacterium | reverse complement strand
GACAACTGCATAAGCGGCATAAGTCATCCGAGTCATAAAATAACCTGCCCCTTCTTCTGCCGGCCCTATTCCTGAATTTATAGCCGAATCATGTGATTCGTAAATTCTAACTTCAACATCTCGCTTTTTATAGAAGCCATACCATACACTATTCAGATCAGGCAGTGTTTCAGATGAGAGTTCTTTAGATTTTTTCCACCCAGCAGCAATAATATCGTCTACAGTATATAAACTATTTGGGCTAAGTATTTGTACGATTCCTTCTTCTGATTGAGAGGAACTTGATTCATTCTCTTGATTTTTATCATCACTAGAACTACATCCTAAGCCTACGCACAATATTAAAATTGTTAAAAAACTGATGCCAATAACAACTTAATGGGAAATTTAGTAGCTGCCATACATTCTTCTTAAGTTAGATAAATTCATTTTCCTATATATATAGCACAGTTCATCATGCCAAGTTGAACTAACGCTGGAGGTAATGAACCTTTTTCTAAATCTTTTCTTAATTCGAGTAGCTCAGCATCATTATAATTATTTGATACTGTTTCAGTTGTACATTCACAGAACTTTGGGGATCCTTGCTTTAAGCATAACTCTGTAACAGGAATCAATAAATCTTCTTTAGATAAATTATCTGTATTTTCAGGCAGTTTTAAATCCTCAACTTCTTCTTCAGCAACTTCCAGTTTTATTTCTTCTTCTGGCTGAATAAGAGCAAAACATGGAGCTACGGCCTGCATTACTTCCGGAGGAAAAATATTAGCCAAGCCTGAAGGGTCAGAACTTTCATTAATTTCTCCACTTAGAACCTTTTCCATAAGGGGTTCTACAGGGAATTCTTCTATAGGAATATTTTCTTCAATCTGATTAACACTACATTCACAAAATTCTTCACTAGCTGATGATGTACATAATCCTAAAAATAACTCTTTTATTGTGTCAGAATATCCAGCTGGAGTAGGAGTAGGTACAGGAGTAGGAGTAGGTACAGGAGTAGGAGTAGGTACAGGAGTAGGAGTAGGATCTGGATCAAAATTAAGTATATCTGAAGAACCACAAGATATTATTAATCCTGATATTGATAAAATAAGAATTGTAATTAATTTTTTCACTGTAATTATTCTTGTTAGACTTTATTGTTTAAATAAATTAATGTTATTTCAATTGTTATTATAGCAAATATTGAAGTTAAGGTTCATATGAAAGTTTCTATAATAGGTGGCGCAGGATATGTTGGCCTTATTACTGGTTTAGGTATATCAACAATGGGGCATGATGTAATAGCTACTGATATTGATAAAGATAAAATTGACCTTCTAAAAAATGGGACCCCTCCCATATATGAAGAAGGACTTAAGTCTCTTCTAGATTACTGCAATCAAAAAAAAATGATTGAGTTTTCTGTAGATACTAATTTAGCTATAAAGAACTCTGATCTTATTATAATTTCTGTAGGTACCCCTACTGATCTAAATGGCAACATTGACCTTTCCCAAGTAAAGGCTGTTTTAAGTGACTTAATTAATAATATGAGTACTTTTACTCTTATTGTTATCAAGAGCACCTTGCCTATTACTGCAGTAAATATGCTAAAAGAAGAATTAGGTAAAGTTTTTAAGGAAGGCGAAGACTTTGACATTGCTTCAAACCCTGAATTTCTTAGGGAGGGCAGAGCAGTATATGATTTTTTTAACCCAGACAGAATTGTCTTAGGAGCAAATTCTTCAAGATCTATAGATTTATTAAAAAATTTCTACTCTCCTTTGATTAATAGAAGCCTGTCAGTTCCAGAAGATATAGCAGTTGAAGAAAAAGAAATTCCATTTGTTGTTACAAACTTGCCTTCTGCTCAAATGATAAAGTATGGATCAAATGCTTTCTTAGCGAATAAAGTGTCTTTTGTTAATGAAATGGCTCAGATTTGTGAATCGGTGGGGGCTGATGTAAAAGATGTTATTAGTGGAATGGGACTAGACCCAAGAATTGGAACAAATTATATGCAGCCAGGTCCAGGTTTTGGTGGTCCTTGTCTGGAAAAAGATCTTGCAGCTCTTATAGAACTAGGCAAGTTCTTTGAATTAGAATCTACTTTTATGAAGGCGATTTTAGATAGAAATGAAAGGCAAGTAGATTTGATAAGAGATAAGATAACTAAAGAAATTGATTCTTCTGGTGCAATTGTCACTATATTAGGTTTAGCATTTAAAGCCGGAACAGATGATATAAGAAATTCGGCATCTATAAAATTAATTAATATGTTGCTGAAGGACGGGCACTCAGTTAGATCATATGACCCGGTTGCTAAATTTAAGGTTGCTAATAATAAATACTGTCAATTTGAAGATATTTATTCAGCTTCAGAATCTGCGGATTGTGCCATTATTATGACAGAATGGGAAGAATTTAAATCGATTGATTTAAATAAATTAAAAGACTTGATGGAATCAAATATTATTTTTGATATGAGGAATATTTTGGACAGATTTGAAGTTGAAAAAACAGGCCTAAATTATATAGGCTTAGGGTCCTAGAAATCTATACTATCCTATAGTAATTATTACTAAGTCTCGACTCTGTTATTTTTATAGCTTCTTCACTTTGATCAATCCCAATCCAATTCCTATTTAGATTAGTTGCTGTTGCTAATGATGTCCCAGAACCGCAATATGTATCCATAATAAAATCTCCTTTTTGGGAAGAAGCTGAAATGATTCTGCTAAGCAGACTAATTGGTTTCTGGGTAGGATAAGTAGTATATTCTTTCATTAAAGGTGAATTTGCTTCCATAGATTTAATATCATTCCAGACAGAGCCCACTAATTTTCCATCTTCTGCATAATATTTATATGATTTCGAATTAATTTTTCTTTCCCTATAGGTTCTCCCGTCAGAATCTTTTTTTCTGAAGTGAGTTTTTAAGCTAGACTCAGAATATTCTGTTTTAAGAAGTTTAGATGATGAATTAAATATGAAATTATCTGATTTAGAATAAACTAAAATATCATTATGCTGATTACTCCAGAATTTTTTGCTTTTCGCCCCATTATCAACATTCCATATTATGTACCCTCTAAGATTTTTATAACCAAATATTTCATCCAAGATTATTCTAATATAACTGCTTGTTCTGTAATCAACATGGACATATATAGAGCCATCATTGCTTAGCAAGGAATGAAGAAGTTTAATTTGTATGTATATTTCATTTAAATAATCTTCTAGAGAGTGATTATATATATCTTTGTAGGCAACTATTTCTTCTTTTGTTTTTTTCATCAATTGTGATTTCTCTGTGAAATATGGAGGATCAATATAAATTAATTTGATACCACCTGAGTCATTAATTTTATTCATGGCTTTAGAATTGAGAAGTGAAGAGATTCCCACTGTATTATCTGACTTAATTAAAATATTCTTTATTTTATGGCTTGAATATACATTCAACTCATTGATGATTTTTTTATCAGATAGCGACAATGAATTTATTTTTTCTGGTTTATTTTTCCAGTGTAAATTCATAAATTAATTAATTTTAGAAAGCAATTCTATGCAGTCTTCTATTTTATCCTCACAAAGAATTAGGGAATTTCCAGATATAACATACGCATGATATCTAATTTCAGTAGGATTGGTGGGGTCCCTATTAGTAGGCCTTTTATTTATTGCTTTTTCGGCATAGGCCATTCCATTTTCTAATACATCAGAATGAGAGTTATAAATCCATATTTCTACATCACGTTTATTAAAAAATCCATACCAAATACCTATAGTTTTTGGAAAGTCAGAGTTATCAAGTTTCTTATTTTGCTTCCACCCAATATTTTTAAAGTCGCCAATCTCATAAATTTTATTTTCTTCCGTTATCATAGAGGTTTTAATCTCATCTGATATATCTATATCTTCCTTATTATTTTCTGAAGAGCAAGAAATCAATAAAATTAATATCAAGTTTATGAGTATAATTTTTTTTATCATTTTTTAAGTATATTTGTTGAATTAAAAAGTTCAAGTAAGTCTAATATTATTCAAAGATCACAGTTTTGTTGTTGTTTAAGAAAACTCTTTTTTCACAGTGAAGTTGTACTGCTTTTGATAAAACAATAGATTCAATATCTTTACCCATTTCAATCAATTTCTCTATTGACATAGAATGACTTACTCTTAAAGTTTCCTGTTCTATGATTGGTCCTTCATCTAAATCACTAGTCACATAATGAGCAGTTGCTCCAATTATTTTTACCCCTCTTTTTTGTGCTTGATGATAAGGCTTGGCACCTTTAAATCCAGGTAGAAATGAGTGATGAATATTTATTGCATTCCCTTCAACTGCTTTACATATATCTTGTGAAAGAATTTGCATATATCTTGCCAATACTATTAATTTAGAATTTGTTGAGTTATAAATTTTTAATATCTCCTTTTCTTGGATTTGCTTATTCTCTTTATTAACAGGGAGATAATAAAAATCTATACCCTTTTGTTCTACAGATTTTTTATGGATTTCATGGTTTGAGATGACTCCCTTTATAGATATGTTTATGTTATTTATTTTTGAAAGAATGCTGTTAAGACAATGATCTTCTTTGGATATCAATATTAAGGCAGGAATCTTTTTTTCAGCATAAGTCATGTCCCAGACCATTCCTATTTTTTTTGCAACCTCCGAATCAAATTTATCTTTCAAATCACTAAAAGAATTTTCAGAAAAAGTATCATTTTTATCATGTAATTGAAATTCAGTTCTCATAAAAAAATTATCAGTATATTTATCATTGAATTGACCTGATTCTAAGATGTTAAATCCGTTATTAAATAGAAATTTTGTAACTTCAGCAACAATACCTGGTTTGTCAGAACATGAAATTGTAAGAATTAAAGATTTCAATTCGCTACTTCTTTTTATGTTTCATTTCTTCTTCTAGAGAGATGTACTTAATATTATTATCTTCACACCATTTCTTGTATTCATCATCTGTTTCTTTGGACCATACAGTACGCCCATAATAATCTTTTAAATGACCGCCTGCTGCCAACTTCTGTCTCACCCAAACTTCCCAATCACTATGAGAACCCGCTGATTCAACAAGTTCATTAGCCATGCTCTGAGGAACGACAACAGCTCCGTCATCATCTGCAACTATTATATCTCCAGGCATTACTAATGTTCCGCCGCAAGAAATGGGAATATTGACAGCATGAGGGTATTTATTTGTTTGAGTATGAAAGTTAGGAGTAACTCCTTTTAGCCACATGCCAATTTCTAATTCTTGAGCATGTACGAAGTCTCTTATGCATCCGTCTATAACAACTCCTGCTCCTCCTCTTCCTTGAAAGAACGTAAGCATCATTTCGCCGAATACTCCACTAGTCATATCTCCCATGGCATCTACTACTACTATATCTCCTGGCTCTGTTTGGTATAGAGCATGTCTATGAAGCTGTAGTTCTGGGTCACTATATTCATCTTCATTGTAGATATCCTCCCTTTTAGGAAGAAATTGTAATGTTATTGCAGGACCTGCAACTGACTTTCCTGGTGTTTTAGTAGTTGGCCCCATAATGAAAGGGTTTGTGATTCCCATCCCATATAGTGTTCCTGAAACAGTCGCGCTACCTAATTCTTCTATTTTTTTTACTATTTCTTTGCTTGGTCTTTTTATTTTTGGGATGTCAATCATATTGCCTTCTTTTTAGTTTATTTTTCATTTTATATAGTAATGAATTAGTTATCTATTATTGCATTGGTGCCGAGGGCGAGAGTCGAACTCGCACAGGTTGCCCTACTGGTGTTTGAGACCAGCGCGTCTACCATTCCGCCACCTCGGCAAAATAAAGATAATATCAAATTCTATACTTCTTATTGATAAATCGGAAAAAAATAAATAATTTACTGAAATCTTCTCTCTAATAGAAGGACATTATTAGAATTATAAGCATATTTTTGAGCTAGTTGAAGATGAAAAATTGCCTTTTCTATATAAGATTCTTCAGATGATGCTAGGTAGATAGACTCATAGATCAATGTTAAAGATTGATGTGCCAATACAAGAAAGGCATATGCACGGTGTTCGGGATAATCGTCTTTTTCAATTTGAGAAGTGCCAGCAATTATTGATTCTTCAAAGGCTTTAATTGCTTCATCTTGATTGCCATTTATTTTCTCTGCCTCTCCTAATACCCACCAGCTTTGAGGTGTTAAAAACCCTCCAGCTTTACTCATTTTTATTCCAATTTTTGCCTCTTCTTTACCTAATTCTATTTCACCTACGCCTACTAAAACGTTGGATAGAATTTCTTGAGTAATCAAATATTGAGGCATGAGATTTCTAAGTCTTATGTATCTTCCTATTGATTCTTCTCTAAATTTTTCAGGTTCTCTGAGCTGCAATTCCCATATTGTTTGAGTAAGAAAATTTTGAGTATTAAAAGAATAAGGCTCAAGTTTTTCATGAGATAAGAGCGTTGAATATATTCTTGCAAGCAATTTAGCTCCAACTTCTGAGTCTCTTTGATTTTGATATTTATAAATCTTGTAAGAAAGTTTGAATAGTTCTGTTTGTATATATTCAGAACGCTCATTTAGTTCTCTTGCCTTATCTAAATTGATTACCGCATTATCTATGTCACTATTATTTAATTGAGATATTGATTTTCCGAAGTAGAATCCAGAGAGAGTAGAATTATAATCTTTTACTATTAATGTTGCTGATAATAAAATACATATAGATATTGTTATGCCAAATCCATTTCTGACTAATGCAGATTCTAAATTTAAATTAATTTTTCTTTCACCTTTTTCTTTGGTAAATAGAGCTACTAAGCTAACTAATAAGTAAAAATATAAAAGATCATTTATGACAGCGACTCCTACAGTTTGCTCTATTAGTCTAGATATAATAATTACCCCAAAAGAAATAGCAATAAACTTAGAAGAGTTGTCAGAGTTCATAAACTTGTATCTTAATTTATTTAATATTGCCAAAATTAGGAAAATTATTGATATGAATCCAATTGCACCATTTTCTATTAATATATTTAAAAACATATTGTGCGCGTTTGCAGAAATAACAATTCTTTCTTGAATTGGGACTGTTATAGGGTATACGTAGATATATGTATCAGGCCCATACCCAACAAACATTCTTCCGTAATTAGAATTTGAATTATCTAAAACTGTTGGCCAATCTTTTAAAATTCTAAATGCACCTATCCAGTTTTCACCTCTATAATTAAATGAGTTAGGAGAAATTATATTAACCCCTGATTCTACATCTATAGATAGCTCAAGTTCTTTTGATATACTTCCGGATCTTTCTACAAATGCATCAAAATATTTTTCTTCATTATTATTAGGTATATTCGATATTGCTATTCCAATTAGAACAGGAGATACAAAAAGGATTATTAAGTTTTTTATAGATTTATCTTTTAAATAAAAATACGCAATAGTAATACCTATATAACCAATAAAGAATGAGTAAATAGGGCCTCTACTTAAAGTCAGCAGTATAACGCTAATTTGAACTGAAAGTGCCATTATCAATAAAGCAATGCTGTATTTATTATTAATTTTGATTTCTGAAAACCCAAAGAAATAAATTATTGATAATAAATTACTGATCAATAAATATGATCCTAGGTAAATAGGATTTCCAAGCGTACTTACAACTCTATTTTGATGATAAAAAGTAAAAGTTTTGAAAATATCTGGAAAAAAGTTTTGCATTAATCCTATAGAACCTACTATTGTGGAGCTAGCAAAAATAGATAGAAATAATCTTCTTATTTGGGATTTATCAAAATTAGTAATAATTATACTTATTGAGATTACTGACAAAGAGAAAAAAGTTTGCAAAGAATTGCCAGACATTCCGTATTCTCTACCCCATAAACTTCCTAATATTGAAATAGAGAATAAAGTAGAAATAGTATATGAAAAAAGTATGAATAGAATTGAAAATATAATTAGGCGATTATTTATTATGTTTGAAATTAACTTTTGGGGATTTAAAATAAATATAATTGGTAATAATATCAATAGAAGGTTAGATCCAAAATGCAAAATAAATTCTTTAGGGAGCTGATAAAATCCTAAAAATTCTTCGGGAGAGAAAACTAATGGAATTGAAAAAACAACAAAAAGGTATATTGACTCATTAATTATGTTTATTATTTTTCTGTATTTATCAATACCCATTTTTAGGAATTATAATGTTTAATGATTTTATTAACTTGGTTAATCCTATAGTATTTCTAGATTTAGCTTCAACTAGCTTAGATCTAAAATCTGCAAGAATAGTAAGAATATCAACTATAAAAATATTACCAGATAGCACTAAGATTTTTGTAACTAATCTTATTAATCCTGAAATAAAGATATCCAAGGAGGCTACGAGAATACATGGGATTAATAACAAAACTATAGAAAAAGAAAAATCATTTTCTAACTATTCTGAATCGATTTCAAAGCATTTGAAAGGCTGTGATTTAGTTGGATTTGGAATTAGAAGATATTCTCTGCCATTATTAAGGAAGGAATTTAGGAAATCTAAGACATTTTTTTCAGTTAAAAATAGATCTGTTGTTGATTTGATGAATATTTATCATAGAGTTGAGCCAAGGGATTATAAATCAGCCCACAAGAGATTTTCTAAGAATAAAATTTCTAATTATTATGATTCAAGAGAAAGAGTAGAAGGAATGATAGAAATTATGATAGGGCAGCTAAAAGAATTTTCAGATATCCCTAATTCTATATCTGAAATCTCAAAATGGTTAAAGAAATGATAGAATTACTTAATTCCTTCTAATAGTAAATTTTCTATTTCGTCGCACCCACTAGAATCTGGCTCAGAAATTGAGGTAACCTTAAGATTGCACTGCAGTATATTATTTCCTACTACCCTCACATCATTCAGTGTTTCTTCTTGAAAAAAAGTTTTAGTTAAGTTAGAGACTAAATCTTCACCTGGTTTTTTATCTAGCATATGGACACTGAAATACTTCGTATATTTTTTTGTTTTATCTTTATGGTTTGTGAATTGCTCACCATCAATGATTGTATGTACTCCAAATAATTTCATCTGATTATCTCCTAAAAATAATTCGAGACTTGAAGACATTTGGTCGCACATGCCATGTGTTTCAGAGGAGTCAATTTCAGGATATTGGTTATCCATAAGGTAATAGCATTCAAATTTTCCTGATGAGACGAAAGCCTTAAAATTTCCTTTCATAGATTCAACTTCTTTCTCTGATAAAACTAACCTTTGAATTTGCATACCGTTATCCACTCGAATATTTGTTAATTCTTCATTATTAATTGGCAAGTGACTTACAAGAGTAAATCTTGTCAATTCATCATTCTCAAATGAATTTGAAGATACAGTTTTTAAATCCAATGAAGAAAAAAATGATTCGGCATAGAGCTCTTCATTAAATAATTCCTGAAATTCAGTTTTCTCCTGACAAGATATGCAAAATAAAGTTATTATTAAAAAGAAATAAATTTTTTTCATTTTCATATAATACATTGTTTAAGGGTTGGGTAAATGATTATAGATACACATTGTCATGCAGGCAAAAATTGGTTTGAGCCTATAGATATGATCATTGCGCAAATGAAGTTAAATAATGTAGACAAAGCCGTACTTATACAACATTTTGGTTCAAGAAATAAGTATTTGTTTGATTGCTTAAAAAATTATCCCAATAAATTAAGCGCAGTTCCTATTATAAAGTGGGGAGATAAAAAACTGCATCAAGCGGAGGAAGTCAAAAAAAATGGTGCTTCCGGCATAAGAATTTATTTGGATTATGAAGAGTTATTTTTAAGTTCAGGGATAGAATTTTGTAAATTTCTTGGAGATTTGAAGTTAGTTGCAAGTGTGGCGGGAACATTGGATCAATTTTCTTCTTTAGGATTTAAAAAACTAGTGGAAGAGGCAGGAGATACAAATTTTATAATTGAGCATCTGGCCGGAGTAGGTACATATGCTACCTCTAAAGATTCAAATGTTAAATCTGGAGGTCTGTTAAAGTATGATTCAGTTCTTGATTTAGCTAGATACAAGAACCTTTTTATTAAGGTTCCTGGATTAGGTGAATTAAATATCAGGCCTTCTTCATTAAGCAACGGAAGTCCATTTGTCTCAGATACCAATAACTTGATAAAAATGACGATAGATTCATTCGGTTCTGATCATATGATGTGGGGGAGTGATTTCCCCCCTGTTTCTAATAGAGAAGGCTATAGAAATTCACTGCAAGGTATAAAAAATTTGGAAATTCTCACTAATAAAGACAAGGAAAATATTTTTAACTTGGTTCCAATTAAATTATTTTTTTGAGACCTTATTTGGTTTAGATTTATCAGATTTTATTCCATCCCAAGGGCATCCAATTTGCACACCGAAGATATGCATATTTGTCTTATGATCTTTCTGAGGCAGGTTACATAACACGCATTTCTGTTCTTTTTCCATAATCCAAATTATACGACAAATTTTCTTTTTATATAATTATAAATTTAAACAGTATGAACTATCGATACTTATTAAAATCTGCTAGAAAAATATTCTTCGAATAGAGCCATGTATTTACTTTTATTTGTTTCGTATGCTTCGCCATGATCCTCGCATTTATCGAAAATATAGTATTCAGAAGATTCTCTAGAGAAAGAATATACTCTACTTGGATGGCTCTCAGGTACCCTTTCATCAGTTTTACAGGAAGTAATTAAAATTGGAAAATTAATTTTATTGTTATTAGCCATTGATTCTGGCACATCATTTATGTTCATTCCCTGCAACATTTTTCCACTTTGTATAATTCCAAATTTTAATATATCTGCAATAAATTTTGGTATTGGAGTTCTGTCTGCAACCTCTTTAGTTAAAAGTTCTAGAACACTAAAATATGGAGTGTCAGCCATTATTCCTACAATTTCTGCATCTAAATCAGGGGCATTAATTCCAGCATCAATTACAGTTACAGCTCCATAACTTATTCCCCACAGTCCTACTTTTTTAATATTTTTCTCATTGCTTAGAAATTCTATTGCTCCGTATACATCTTCCTTTTCGCGAATACCTAGACCAAGAGGAGCTGCTCCAGATTCTCCATGACCCCTTAGGTCAAAAGTGAGCAATGAATAGCCCATTTCATTTATTTCCTTAAACATCTCTAATTTCCCTTCCCCTCCGCTTCTTTCTGAATCCAACCCATGAATCCAAACTATAGATATATCCTTTTTATCACTAGGTATCCACCAACCTTTTAATTCTATGTCATCTTCACTATAAGACTTAAAAGATACATCTTCATAAGTCAGTGAATAGTCTGGAGGAGTTTCTTCAGGAATTTTTCTTTCAGCAGCATAAGCTAAATCAGTAATATATAATGATAGACTGATATATATTATTAATAGTAGTAATATAATTGAGGCTGGTAATAAAATTAATTTTTTCATAGTTTTTTTATTATAGATTTAACCAATCAACTTTGCGATATTAATAGATAGGATGAAAATTAGATTAAAATTTGATAAAAGATTTCATTTAATTGATCCTGGATTTAAGTTAAAAAGAAAAAGATATTTATTACAATCTTTTTTTGCCTCTATTGCATTATTCTTTATTTTATTATTTGAAGGCAGTATTACAGATGGCGCAATAATTGCAGGAATTGCTGGAACTGCTGCACTTATATTCTTCGCACCTCATTCCTATGCTTCTGAAACACGTAGAGTTATGGGAGGACACTCAATAGCGATCGTAACTTCAGTTATTTCATCTTTTATATTTGGATTGATTTTCCCTGATACTGAAGCTCCATTAGTATTTTTGTATCTCTATTCATCTATAAGTTTAGGATTACTTATTGTATTCATGGGTATATTAAATTGTGAACATGCTCCTGCTGCAGGATGTTTATTGGGACTAACTCTTGGAGGGGTAACATTTGGTAATGCAAGTTTCGTTTTCTTGGCCGCCTTAACACTATCGATTATAAGGATAGTAATGAGTAGATGGATTACTAATTTGGTCTAATTATAAGATAACGATTATAACTCCAATTAGACATGAAACAATTCCAACAAAGCCTGCTTTATTGATCTTTTCTTTTAGAAACAACCACCCTCCAAATAGAGCAAATATAGGAGCACTGCTTCCCAATATTACTGTTAACGCAGCTTCGGATAAACTAAGACTTGTAAACCATCCTAGCATTGCTCCAGTAGTTAGAAATGAAGCAAAAATTAATCTTTTTTCATTCCTTTGAATTTTAAAAGAAACTTTTTTGATAAGAATGGATAATACTATACAAATAATAAAAGTATTTATTGCTCTTATAAACACCAAAGGTAGTACTGCATAATCATCTAATAACCTATCCATAATTAATGCTCCAATTGCCCATGAAAGAGGAGTTAGAGTGCAAAAAATTATAGCTACTTTCATAACTGAACCTTCTTCTAAGAAACTAAAGCTAGAATCTCGTTTAATTGCAATAATTGATATTCCTATAAGAATGAAAACGGCTCCAAGGTAAATTGGCAGGGATAATCTATCTCCAAGAAAAAAGATGCTTCCGATAATTGAAAATAAAGGGAAAAGGCTATTTATGATAACAAATCCCATTCCGACTTTTACATGTTTAATTGTATAAATATAGAAAACTGAACCAGCAAGATTAATTGAAGCAGCGAGTATAGCGAAAAAGACAGCAATGTAAGTAAATTCAGCAAATTCCTTCCACTGATTCAGGGCGGAAATTAATATCAAAATTACAATCCCTGAAATTATACTTTCTAAGAATACGAAAGACATTCTTTTGTTATTAGGGAGAGATTTAAGTAAAACTCCTGAATTTCCCCAAAGAAATGCAGACAATAAAGCTAATGTTTCTCCAACAGCAAACATTAACTTTGGTAATTCATTAGTTTTAAAGGGACGTCCATAAGCGGGAGTATAGATAATCACTCCTATTCAAGCAATAGCAAACATACTTATCTTTTGATATTTTTAGTAAATAGATTTTTATACTCAATGAATTCTGAAAATAATGACATATATATAAAAAAGATAGGATTATGGAAATTCGAATTATCTACCGAACAATATATTCCATACCCTATAGATGAAGTATTTAATTTTTATTCTGAAGCTAAAAATTTGAATTTGATTACTCCGCCTTTTTTAGATTTTAATATTTTGTCCCAATCTTCTGTGATTGTTGGAGAAGGAACTATTTTCAAATATAGATTAAAAATACATGGAGTACCTGTCAGGTGGAAAAGTTTGATTAAAGAGTGGCTTCCTCCTAATAAATTTGTGGATATTCAGTTAAGAGGCCCTTATCTTAAATGGCACCATATTCATTCATTCTCAAGTTTAGGTAATAAGACTAAGGTTACTGATAAGGTTGAATATATTGTTCCAGGAGGGGTACTTATACATAATTTATTTGTCAAAAGAGATTTATTGAATATATTTAATTATAGAAAAAAAGCTTTAAATATTTTTTTTAGTTAGTTGGGAGAAATAATGAAAGATCAATTTGAAGATAAAATTGTGTTTATAACTGGAGGAGCAAGAGGAATAGGGAAAGGAACTGCGGAGGTATTTTCAGAGAGAGGCGCCAAACTTGCTGTATCAGATCTTGACGGAGAAGAGCTAGAGAAATTAGAGACTGAATTTTCTTCTAAAAATATAGAAATAATAACTGGTGAAGTTGATGTAACTAAAAAAGATGATATTAATAAATTCGTAGAAAGAACAATAAGTAAGTTTGGAAAAATTGATGTTTGTGTTCCTAATGCAGGAGCAATAGGTTCCTCAGGGTTCTCTGACCGAAAAGATTATAATGACGAAGATTGGGACATCACCTATAGAGTAAATGTAAAAGGGCTAGTTAATACAACTGATTCTGTTAAGAATCATATGATAGATAGGAAAAGTGGGAAGATAGTAATAGTTTCTTCTCAAGGAGGCAGGAAGCCAAGAGGGGTTGGGGACAAAGGGAGAGGTAATGTTTTAAATCCATATTTGGTTTCGAAAGCGGCAGCAATCCAATTTACTCATGCACTCGCAATTGAATTAGGGAAATTTAATATAAATGTTAATACAGTATGCCCTGGAAGGTTATGGACTTCTTTCTGGCAAAAAATTGCCGAGAATCATAAAGCATTAAATCCAGATTTTTCTGAAATGGATCCATACGATATTTTTTTGGATCAAATAAAATCTAATTTCCCATTAGGCAGACCTCAAGAACCTAGAGATATAGGGAATGCGATTGCTTTTCTTGCTTCCGAAGATGCTAATCAAATAACAGGCCAAGCACTTAATATTAATGGAGGTAATATTTTGGATTAGACTTTTTTTATAAATCCATTATTCTGCCATTTAAAACCATCTTCATTAAAACTTTTAAAGTCGTCTAAATTGTCTATTTGATTTTCTACAATATATCTTAGATATCTTCCTTTAATCGCTTTTCCATTATGTCCAGAAGAGAATAATTTGCCATTTTTTTCGAAATAAAAATTTATTTTAAAAATATTTTTCGAATGGTATGATTTTCTATGAACTTCAGGCAACAAATCGATTATTAAATCTTCTTTACTAAGATGCTCTGTAAATAATGGATTCCAGTAATCATGCAATCTCAGAATATTCATTTTTAATTTGTATAGAGGAATTAGGTCGCTGGGAGAGACCAAACCAAGTAGTGCACTCGTAATTAAAAAATTTTCTTCTAGGAAGTTGTTCGCCTTATGGTCTAGAGATTCTGGATTCAAGTTATTGTAAATAACCCCTGTATATCTCTCTATTGCTGGAGAACATTCTGATTCAAATAAATTTAAATTTTGTTCATGCAATTTAACAGACTTTTCATTTGTAACTCCATATATCTTTTGGATCTCCAAAGGTTTATATTCACTTAATTTAATAATTAAGTGGTTTATATCATCTTTAAACTTACTATTAGTATCTTTAAACTTTATAGAAGTTGTATTTTTTGAAGATTTTCCTTCACTTGGTGGTATTAAAATTTTCATTTTATCCTCATTAATATTATATTTTACATATGAAAATTACAGATATAAAGACTTATGTATTAGTTGCAGATAATGCTGATGTATCTCTCACATCATCAGCTCAAGATACGGTTCTAGTAATTGTAGAAACAGATGAAGGAATCACTGGTTATGGTGAAACAGATACAAATCCATGGGTTGTAAAAGCTTTAATACAATCACCTGGAACCCACACAATGGATCAGTCAATGAAAGATATATTGATTGGCATGGACCCGTTAGACATAGATAACTGCTGGAAATCATTATATGTAGGCACTGCTATGACAGGAAGAAGAGGGGCCGGAGTGAATGCAATTGGAGCAATTGATATGGCTTTATGGGACATTAAGGGAAAATTTGAGAATAAACCCATATTTGAATTATTAGGAGGCAAGGTGCATGAGACTATAACTCCCTATGCTTCTCTACAACCACTAGGTACTAGTTTTGAAGAATATAGAGATTCATTAGTTGAGTGGGCTGAAAAAGCAAAAAATTTGGGATTCAAGGCTGTGAAATCAGAAGTTACTATGAATGGACCATATTCTCATAATCGAATGGATGAAGATGATGATAAACATACCAAGGTGATAGAAGCTGTTAGAAAAGCTCTAGGGCCTGACATTGAACTTATGGTAGATGTTCAATACAAATGGGAAACTGCTGAACAAGCCCTCCGAACAGTAAAAGATTGGGAGGAATTTAACATTTATTTCTTAGAAACCCCGGTATGGACCGACAATCTTGATGATTATGCAAGAATGCACGAGGAGGCTCCTATGAAAATTGCTGCAGGGGAATGGCTCAGTACTGTACACGAATTTAAAGACTTAATAGAAAGAGGTAAAGTTGATGTTGCTCAACCTGATATAGGAAGGGTAGGAGGGTTAACAGAAGCAAAAAAAGTTTCAAATATTGTTGATGAGAATAATAGAATAATTGTGCCGCATTGTTGGAAAACTTCTATTTCAATTAGTGCAACTGCTCATTTTGCTTTTAATACTCCTTCTTGCAGATTTATCGAATACCTGCCTCCACAATTATGTCATGAAACACTTAGGCGAGAATTGGCGATTGAAGGTTTTGAATTTATAAATGGGCTTATCCAATTGCCAACTAAAAGTGGCCTTGGGATCGAGATAAATGAAGACGCTGTTAAGAAATACAGGGTAGATTAATAAATAATTAAAAGTTAACCTTTAAGTAGGATAAAACTGTATTAAGTGAATTGTATGGCAGGTATAAAGAAAGAAGAATTATTTAGCATACAAGAAGACATGATTGGCATGCTTGATTATTTAGCTGATAAATATAAGCTTGCAGACAGATCAAAAGCTTTGAGAGTAATCTTAGATTATGTTGTAGAAGATGGAAATATTGAGGAGATTTTTACAGTGCGAAGATGCTTGAGATGTGGAGGAAGATCCGGTTGGGATAAATCAGATAACTAGGAGATTGATATGAATGAAGGAAGAAGTCCTGATATATGGCTTGCTGGAGACCCAGAAGATCTAAAAAGTTGGATGAATTCTGGTGTTGCAGGAATTGTCACAAATACAGTTGTTCAAAGAGAATTAACTGAAAAATATGGATCTTTGATAAACCTTACAAAGAAATATCTTGAAATAACTGATAGAAAAATTGCAATTGAAATAGACGGAGAATCAACTCAAGAACTTCTTGATGTAGGAGAAGTATTTACGAAAATGTCTGATCAGATAATTTTAAAAATCCCTTGTAGCGAGATTGCATTGGATGCTTTTTCATTTCTCAAAAAAGAAGGAATAGAGACATTCTGCACAACAGTGTTTTCATTAAATCAAGCAGTAGCTGTGGCTCAAGCAGGAGTAGACCATATCCTTCCATTTTGCGAGCCGATGAAAGAGATAGGAGTAAGTCCATCTAAATTAGTTAAAGATTGCGTGGATACATTTAAAAATTGGGATCAGAGGCCAAAAATTACTGCGGCACTTGTTAGATCTGTAGATGTGGCACATTCAGTGCTTAAAGATGGAGCAGATGGAATAATAGTTTTTTGGCCAGTTTTTCAAGAAATGCTAAAGAATACTTATACAGATAAATGGAATAAGATTTTTATGGATGAGTGGAAAGTAATGCATAATAAAGGTCATCTGGAAGGGCTCCCTGTCAATTTAGACTAAACTTAATTTTATGAGCATGAGAAATCTTCCAACAATAATTACATCTACAAGATTTATTTTAGCTGGAATTGTAGCGTGGTTAATATGCTATGATTCTAATTTTTTTACGCTGATTTCTGTAATCTTATTTGTAGCAGGTTCATTGAGTGATGCATTAGATGGTGCAATTGCAAGAAGACAGGAAAATCCTTCCAAATTTGGGGCTTTTCTTGATCCTATTGCTGATAAATTTTTGGTTTTTCTAGTCTTAATATCTTTAGTATTTAATAGAGATTCTAATGCTTTATTTGTTATTTCTGTAGTGATTATTTCGAGAGAAATATTAATAATGTCTTTAAGAGAATGGATGGCTACTTCAGAGAAAGGAAGATTGATTGAAGTTTCAAGTCTAGGTAAAGTTAAGACTATTATTCAAATGAGCGGAATAAGTTTAGTAGTTGGCGCGCCATTAGTTAAAGATTCTACATTGGCCATTTGGACATATTTTCATGAATTTTCCTTATCTGTATTATTAATTGGAGCAATTATAGGAGTTTACTCAGCTTTTAAGTATCTGAAAGAAAGCTATTCTTATTTATACTAAGAAATTTCTTTTTCTAATTCTCCAAGTGACTCATCAACTGCAACGCAAATTTGATCTATCTGATCTTTTGTAACAGTAAGAGAAGGAGCAATTGGTAAAATGAATGCAGGGACTCTGATCCAGATACCTCGCTTTTTTAATTTCTCTGTAAGGATTTGATTTAAATGAAGAGAAGGCTCGAAATGTTCTTTAGTTTCTTCATTTTTTACTATTTCTAGTCCTTGAAGAAGGCCTATGCCTCTGTTGTCTCCAACTATCTTATATTTATCTTTTATTTCTGAGAGATTATCAAACAGTTGCTGACCTCTCTTTTTGGCATTTTCTACTAAGTTTTCTTTTTCAACAATTTCAAGGTTTTTTAATCCGGCAGCAGCACCTCCAGGATGTGCTGAATATGTATACATATGAGACCATGAGTTCGCAGGATCACCAAGGAAAGAATCTGATATTTTTTTTGTAGAAATAGACCCTCCTAAAGGGAAATACCCACTTGTAACACCTTTAGCGAAACTCATAATATCAGGAGTTACATTAGCTATATTAGAACCGAACCATTCTCCTAGTCTTCCGAATCCTGTAATTACTTCATCGAAGATTAATAGTATTCCATATTTATCACATATCTCTCTTACCATTGGCCAGTAGTTATCTGGAGGAACAACACCTCCAAGTGGTTGAGAAATGGGCTCCCCCAGAAAACAAGAAATTGAATCTGGTCCATGAAATAGGATTTTGTCTTCTATGTCTTTAACTAGGTATTCAGCAAATTCTTCAGGGCTCTGATTCTTTATAGACCTCCTATAATAATTTGGTTGATCAACATGTATTAAGTTTGTTGGCGCAGGATGATAGTCAGTTCTTGGGAATCCAGGATGTCCACCTAGCCACATTGTTTGATAAGTGGAACCATGGTAAGAGCCGTCCCTAGAAATTATTTTATATCTGCCTCTCTCCCCATTCCTTACGTGATATGCTTGGGCCATTTTTAAGCTTGATTCGTTTGCTTCAGACCCTCCTTGGCAAAAAAATGTTTTGTTAAGATTGCCTGGTGTAATATCAGCAATTTTTTTTGCTAATTTAACAGCCACTGGAGTAATACCAGCATAAACATTCATGCTTACATTTGTTAATTGATCATATATTGCCTTAGCTATTTCTTCTCTGCCATGACCAACATTTCTAAAATACATTCCGCTTATGCCATCTAGGTACTCCTCATTGTCATAGGAGGTAAGGTAAATTCCATCTGCCTTTTTTACTATTAATGGGCCGCCTTCCATTTCTAAGCTAGACTCATTAATCATTCCTATATACATATGATTATTGGCAGATTCAGCAAAATTATTTTTATATTTATTATTCATGATTTCATGATACTACATACTTAGGTAATTTATAATTTGAATTTTAGGTTTAATTTAATTAATATTTTACAAACTAAGAGAGTAATTAAATATGCCTAAATTAACTGAAAAACAACTAGATTATTTTGATGAATTTGGCTTTTTGCCTCTAAAAAATGTCTTTGACCCTAAGAAAATATTAGACCCAATAATTAGTGAGTATCATTCTGTGCTGGATAATTTATGTTCAGACTTAGTAAAAGAAAATAGGCTTTCTTCAAGTTATAAGAAGCTCAATTTTGGGGAAAGAATTACAAAAGTAATGCAAGAAACAGGCGAAGTGCATGCACAGTATTTTGATTTTTCATTGCCCTTTCAAGGAGTTAAAAAAGATACTCCTATGTGGTTTGGGGAAGCTATTTTTAAAGCTCTTATATGTGAAGAAATTTTAGACGTAGTTGAATCAATTGTAGGTCCAGAAATATATTCCAATCCTGTTCAGCATGTGAGAATAAAGCCACCAGAAAGGTTGCTACCCAAGAATGAGATGGGGCAACCTATTATAGGTGCTACTGCATATCATCAGGACGCAGGTGTTGTTAATGAAAAAGCTCAGGAAACAGAAATGTTAACAGTGTGGTTTCCTATCTTTGATGCGCCTGTAGAGGCAGGCCCTTTAAAGGTTGTCCCCGGAAGCCATAAAGGAGAGATACTAAGACATTGTGCAAATTATAAAAATTTAGGCTTGACTCAGATACCTGAACATTTGTTTGATGAAGAAGGAGCGGTGCCGGTCCCTTTAGATAGAGGAGATTTAGTTATGTTGCATAAAAAAACTGTGCATGCTTCGTTGTCAAATATAAGCGATAATATAAGATGGAGCTTTGATTTAAGATATAACCCAATTGGCCAGGATACAGGCAGAGAAGTTTTTCCAGGCTTCGTTGCAAGAAGTAGGGATGATGTATCTTCTGAATTTAGGGACGCAAATAAATGGAAAGATTTATGGGAGGACACAAGAATAAAGATGAGTGAAATAAATCAGGACGGAATGTCAGAATTCAATTTTAATCAGTCTGTTGACTGTGCGTAAAATTTCATTTTCATTTTATATATTTTCTTTGGTTCTTTTGAGTTGTGGCTCAGGCGATATTTCCGAAGATGAAACAAGCACTACTTCTGAGGAGTTTTCTTATTTTTTAGTTACCAAGGAAGATGGATATTTCAATGTTGAAAATTTTGTAAATGCAGGCTGGAAAAAATCAAAATCATTTATAACAGATGCTTTAGATAAAGAAGGAAAACCCTTAACTCCTGATGCCCAGGAAATTTGGTATGGCTTCTATAATAAAAAAGACATAGAAATTAGATTTTATGAAGATCATTCAAAAGCTATGTCTTCTGGGGCAGATAGCGCAGAGGCCGCTGTAGGTAGGGCAGTAAATGCAAATTCTAAGGGAGGAATAATTACTTCAACTAATAATCGTGTTTCTTATCAGTCTTATGTGATAGCTGGTAACGCAGTGATTTTATGCCAAGATTTACTTAATAACTGTAGGGATTTAGCTGGCAAATTAGAATGAAAACCTCTCAGAGAAAGTGGCTGCCATTTTCTGCAATTGCGATTGGTCTTTTTTCTGCAGTTTTAGATGGAAGCATGATAGGCATAGCTCTCCCTCAAATCTCAAAAGATTTTTCATTAGATATTTCAAAAGCCGCTTGGGTCTCATTAGTTTCTACAATTACAGTCGTTGCGATACTCTTGCCTGCGGGCAATATGTCAGACAGAATAGGAAGGAAAAAACTGTATTTATTTGGAGTTGTGATAATGGCTGTTGGGTCACTATTATGTTCTCTTTCTCAAAACTTTATATTTTTACTTTTCCTAAGAATTATAGTTTCGATAGGTGCGGCTATGAGAATGAGTACAGGGCTAGCCATGGTTATGATGATATTTGGGGATAAAGAAAGAGGAACTGGACTAGGTGCAAACACGACTACAGTGGGATTAGCTGCGATTTCAGGACCAATATTTGGCGGATTTTTAGTTTCTAATTTTGGGTGGGAATCAGTTTTTTTAACTCAATTCATATTAAGCGTTCCAGTCTTTGTTTTAGCGATTTATTATTTAGATCCGAATATTGTAGATGCATCTAGGAAAAAAAATTCAGGGAACTTTGATTATGCTGGATCATTGATATCAGCCCTTGCATTTAGCGTTTTACTTTTTTCAATTAATTTTAGTATTATCTCGATGTCTCTTTTATTAATAATTGGGAGTATATTCGCTGTATTTATACTTTTTTCATTATTTATTTATGTTGAATCAAAGGCAGATACTCCGATTCTAGACACGATTTTATTGAAGAACCCTAGATTTATTTTTTCAATGGGAACTAGACTTTTCGGATTTTTGGCAGGAAGTTCTACTTTATTTCTTATGCCATTTTATATTCAAATGGTAAAAGGAATCCCTGCAGATCAAGCCGGACTTTTAATTTTTCCTGGTGCAGTTGGAATGGCAATAACAGCAAGTGTAAGTGGAAGATTGTCAGATAAATTTGGAGAAAAGCCTTTCATATTATTAGGACTAATAATAGTTTTCTTGGCTGGAATTATGTTCTCTCAATTGTCAAAAGATTCTTCAAATTTATTATTGATATCTATATTAGTTTTTCATGGTCTTGGTATGGGGATTTGGGCCTCTCCTAACGGTAGCCAAACTGTTTCATTAGTCCCAAAATATATGTATGGTTCTGTTTCAGCTTTGATAAATCTTGTTAGAACAATAGCTATGGGAACTTCAATAGCTATAGCTTCAAGTGTAATTACTTTGTCTTTTATAAATTTGAATTTGAATCCAGATTTTTCCTCCACAGATTATTATGATAGCAATCAAATACTTGCGTTTATGGACGGATTTAGAAATACATATTTTACTTTATTAGGAATTAATTTCATTTCAATAATCTTTGCCCTTCTTTCGAAGTCTAAAGATTGATTATGCTACGTAATTTTTATGACTAGCTTTCCGAAATTTTCTCCAGTAAATAACTTTGAAAAGGCAGAAGGGGCATTTTCTATTCCCTCAATCACAGTTTCCTTAAATCTCAGTTCATCTTGATTGAACATATTTATGAGAAAATCTAATCCTTCTTTATATTGATCTTCATAGGTGTAAACCATAAATCCTTCTAGTTTTGCTCTCTTAAATAAAAATTGCTTTAAATTTCTTGGTCCTAGATCAACCTCAGAATTGTTGTACTGAGAAATTTGCCCGCAAATAAGTACCCTGGCCTTTTCGTTAATTCTATCGATTACTTCGTCGCTGATTATTCCACCCACATTATCAAAATAAATATCTACTCCATCCTCGGTACTTTTGCTAAGACTCTCAGTCCAATCCGAATTTTTATAATTTATGCCATGATCAAATCCTAATTCGCTAGTCATATATTCTACCTTCTTATCTGAACCAGCAATCCCAACTACTTTGCACCCTAATTTTTTTGAAATTTGACCGACAACAGAACCCACGGCACCACTTCCTGCAGATACAACTACTGTTTCTCCTATTTGGGGCTTTCCTATTTTTGTAAGCCCAAAGTACGCAGTCAGTCCTGGCATGCCAATTGCTCCAAGAGCTAGGCTTAATGGGCTTATTCTAGAATCAACAATTTTTATATCATTTTCATTGACTACAGGACTTGTTTGCCATCCAGCTTTGCTCAGAACAATAGTTCCCTCAGGAATGATTTCAGATTTGGACTCGGTCACTTTTCCAATTATCTCTCCGACCATTGTCTCCCCTTCACCAATTCTATTCATGGCACCCCTCATATATGGATCCAAAGATAACCACAAAGTTTGAAGCCTGACTTCGCCCTTATTTAAGCCAATTGAATCTTCGCTAATTAATTTAAAGTTAGATTCTCCAGGAAAATCTATTGGTTTTTTTATCATTACTATTTTCTTATTGGACATATTGAAGCCTAATTTCTGTTTGGAATTTTTAACTTAAAAATGTATTCTAATGTAAATGAAAAAACAATATAAGAGGACAAGATGAAACTGCTAAGGTATAGAGAAAACGGAAAAGTTAAGCCTGGAATATTAGACGACTCAGGCTCCACCAGGGATGCTTCAGGATTAGTAAAAGATTGGAACGGACTAACCATTACAGATGAAGCGCTCTCTATAATAAAGAACTCAGACCTAAGCTCTCTGCCTTTAGTTCAGGGAGATATAGACTATGCGCCGTGCGTAGGAGACGTAGGAAAATTTTTGTGCATAGGGCTTAATTATTCTGATCATGCAAAAGAGGTTGGAATGGACCCGCCTGCAGAACCAATCCTGTTTATGAAGGCTACTAGCGCTATCAGTGGCCCTAACGATAAAGTGGTTATCCCTAAAAATTCTGTTAAATCTGATTGGGAGGTAGAACTGGGAGTAGTAATTGGAAAAGAAGCAAAATATATCTCTGAGTCAGAAGCTGAAGACTATGTTGCTGGATATTGTGTAATAAATGACCTAAGTGAAAGAGAATTTCAATTAGAAAAATTAGGCCAATGGGTAAAAGGAAAAAGCTGTGATACTTTCGGTCCAATTGGTCCATATTTAGTTACAAGGGACGAAGTAGAAGATCCTCAGAACTTGAATCTTTGGCTTGAACTTAACGGTCAAAGAGTTCAGGACGGCAATACAAATACCATGATTCACAAAGTATTTTTTACAATTAGCTATCTAAGTCAATTTATGTCTCTTCAACCCGGAGATATAATTTCCACTGGAACTCCTCCAGGCGTAGGGTCTGGAATGAATCCCCCAACTTACCTAAAGGCCGGAGATTCTATGAAGCTTGGTATTGAAGGTTTGGGAGAACAGTCTCAGGATGTTATTTAGCCAAAGATAGAATCTCTCCAAGAAAATTTAGGCTCCCAGTCGAACTTTTCTTTAGCAAGATCTATTTTAAGAGGAGCATTGTGACCGGTAATTTCCTCTCTTAACTCGACGTCAGGATATACAATTTTTATGGCCTCCATTGTCTCTATTGTTATCATTGTGTCTTTCGCATTAAGGAAGAATTTTTCGTGGCCTTTCCACTTAGGTTTTTCAACTGCCATTCTGCAGGCGATTGCTGCATCCTTTATGTGAAGATATGTCCAAAATCCTTGGCATCTCTCCCAAGCATTTGAAATTGGATTTTTGTTCAGTTCATTGAATTTTTCATCATCCCACATCCCATTGAATCTCATACTCCCAATAGACATATCTGGATTCCTTCTTGCAAAGGCATCCCCAACCTGTTCTCCTATCCATTTAGCTACTGAGTAAGGATCTTCAGACCTTGTTCCTTGGTATTGATCTATTGGAAAATATTCAGGGGGCTTTACCTCATTTTTATCCCATCTGGCGGCTGTTCCCATTGCGCCAATTGAATTATAGGACGATCCGAGAATAACATTTTTTATTCCTAGTTGCTCTGCTGCTCGGCATACGTTCCACATCGATGTTGTGTTTGTGAAGAATACGAATTCTTCAGTATAGTACTGCGCGCTAGGACAAGCCGCCAAATGAATTACTCCTTCGCATCCTTCCATTGCAGATATTACCTGTCCGTAATTGGTTACATCAACTTCAAAAAAAGTTGGCAATTCTCCCCATGATGTTCTCATCTCGAGAGCTACATCAGCCTTGGCTGTAGCTGTTGTGCCGCTATGTGAAAGTGCACCCCATCTTACCTTGTCCGCATTTACCACTTCATGATTGTTTCTTAGCAGTTCGTCTATAACATAATGACCTACTATGCCAGAACCTCCTGTCACAAGAACTTTCATAAGACCTCCCTTTTCTTATATATTTGTTAAGAAGTTTATAATAATTTAAAAAAAATATGTGGAAATTTGAAGAGTTAAAAAGAGCGAATGGAAACCTTACAGAGGGGCCTGTTTGGGACGGCAAGAATATACTTTTTACAGACGGCAGAGAAAACAGGATCTTAAAGCTGGACCCATCAAATAATAATATTTCGATTGATATTGAGGGAACTTTGGGTGTAAATGGCCTGAACTATAATTCAAAAGGAGAGCTGTTTGGATGCGAGCAGAAGGGTAGAAGAATTGTAAGATATGATAATGAGACAGTCGTTGTAGTTGCGGAAAAGCTTCAGGGTAAGAGACTAAATGCCCCCAATGACTTGGCAGTTGATTTAGAAGATAATATTTGGTTTTCAGATCAGATATCTTCCATTGACAATAAGCCAGATCTGCACTTTTCTTCTGTGATAAAGGCTTCAAAGTCCCGAGATGGAAATTATGAAACTGAGAGGATGACATTTGATTGCTCTTCTCCCAACGGAATTCTTTTTTCTGAAGATTACAAGAACCTATTTGTAGCTCAAAGCGATTTTAGCGGCAATCAAAGAAGGCAGTTGAGATCCTATCCCGTCCTAGGCGATGGAACTCTTGGAAAATATGAAGTCCTGCATGATTTTGGCCCACACAGAGGAATAGACGGCATGACGCTTGACTCTGAAGGGAACATATTATCTACTTGTGGATGGGAGATATCCGGGCCAGGTCCCATGATATATATTTTTAATCCAAAAGGCAGAATAATTGAAACAGTCAGGACTCCTTGCATGAGGCCTTCCAATATAACATTTGGAGGAAAGGACCTTGAAGATATTTATGTAACCAGCCTAGAAGGTCATCTTTACAGAATTAGGAATTCTGGATTTAGGGGATATTTGCTGTATCCAAGAGGAGGTTAATGATGAAAGATTTAAATTGGAAGAAAATAGCTGATCAAAGTAATTTAACGGAAGGTCCCACATGGACAAGTGAAGGATTATTGTATTCCCAATGCGCTAAAAGTATTACATGGATCTACAATCCCAAGGACGGGTCTAACAGCATATGGAGAAAAAGTACTGGAGGTAGTAACGGGATGCTGCTGGATTCTAATGGAAAACTTTATGCATGCGAGGGAGAGGGAAGAAGGCTAGTAAGTTATCAATCAGGAAAAGATACAGAAGTTGTGGCAACTGAATTTGAAGGCAAAAAATTCAATGAGCCAAATGACCTGGCGATATTTCCGGATGGAAAAAAGATTTGGTTTTCTGATCCAAATTATGGAGGAAGACCCCTATCAATAGAGCATGAATCGGTTTATCTGGCATCCAATGAAGGATCTTCTTGGAAAGTAAAAAGAGCGACATTTGATACAGACAGGCCCAATGGCGTTCTGCTGGCTAAGGATTCAGGGAGACTTTATGTCGCAAACAGCCCTCACAATTTTGATAATCCTGATATAAGAAGAGAGCTTAGATCTTATAAGATCAATGACAACTTTAATCTTGGTCCATATGAAGTCCTGCATGATTTTGGCCCACATCGAGGCGTAGACGGAATGACTTTGGACAGCGAAGGAAACATAGTGGCGACTGCAGGCTTTGAAGCATCTGGACCTGGTTCTATGATCTATCATTTTGATCCTGAAGGCAGAGTTATACAGACATTCGAAGCTCCAGAGAACGCTCCAACCAATTGCACTTTTGGAGGAGATATGGGGGATGTATTGTATGTTACCTTTGCCACTGGAGCAGTTTATGAACTTGAAGGAACTGGTTTAAAAGGCTAGAAAATTGATATAAGAAAAGCCCCCGCTACTATCAATAAGATCCCAAGTGTCTTTTTTCTTCCGAATTCTTCTTTTAAAAAAATCTTTGCAAATATTGCACCAAATACCGTTCCGATTTCTCTGAAGGTTCCGGCATAACTTAGCATTGTGGAGGAATATGCGTATATAACGATTGCGTAGGAACTGAACTGAAAAACTCCAGGAATTATCAACTTGATATTTCCTTTTGTAAAATGGTTTTTGAAATTTGAATTTCTAAGATACCTCATCCCTAAAATTACTGCAGACATATCCGTAATCCAAACGAACAGAACAGGGTCAATTCCTGAAGCGGCTTGCTTATCCATCAGAGAATATAAAGAAATTATTATTCCAATCAATATGGCCGAGAAGGCTCCGCTTTTTAAGAATAATTTTCTTTTATCTCTGTTTGTTACGTCGCCAATTGAGATGGATCCTGTCATTATTATTCCTAATATTATGAGACAGCACCCACCAATAGCCTGAAATGTCATATCTTCATTTAGAATTAATATTCCGTATATAGGTATTAGGAAAACTGAAAGTCCTCTCGCTATAGGGTAGACAACTGAGAGTTCAAACTTTTCATAAGCCCTTCCAAGAAATAAAAAGTATAAAAAATGAATTAAAAAGCTTGAAAAAGTAAAAAGAAATGTTTCTGCTGAAATTGATGAATTAAAAAACCTGTATATTGCATAGGGAGTAAATATCACCCAGCCTACAATAGCAATAGCAATAATATATGTAATCGGGTCATTTGATTTTTTTAATTGGATATTCCATATAGAGTGAATCACTGCTGAGAAAAGAATCAGTAATGTTATTTCTAATTCCACTTATACCATCCTGGCTTTAATTCAATTTTTTCATTAATTCTTTTTCTGATAATTTCTAAATCTTTTAAGGTTGGCGACCAGTCGTTATAAAATTTTGAAGGAAATTGTTCCTTCTTGAATTTGCGATTCGAATCTGGATTCATCCCCCTCCTTTTCATCTCTTTGACTATTAATTTATACCTATTATTTAGGTATTTGCCCTTATTGTAAAAGAACTTAACGTGCCCAGCATTAAGAGTAAATTCTTTTGGGATATTATTTTTTATTTTATTCCAACTTTTAGATTTCATACTCCTTTGAAGAGCAGGTCCGACCATAAAAATTTCCCTGTACTCAGCTATAAGATGTTGATTGGATAGTTCTATTGGTTCTACTAAATTTATCCTTGTCATCTAAATTCCTTAAAAGAGTTATTTGAGCAGTTAATCTTATTCAGGGTTCAGTTGGAATATTTTTCCTTCAGTTTTAATTGCAGGTGCATATACCATTTGGGCATCATGCATATCTCTTAAAGTATCAGCGCCTATCATGCCCATGCAGTTTCTTAATGCTCCAACAAGGTTTAAAGTCCCATCTGTTCTATTGGAAGGTCCGTAGAGAAGTGTTTTTAAATCTGTTTCTACTCCAACCTTAATTCTTGTACCTCTGGGAAGATTGGAATCTGGTGTAGCCATGCCCCAGTTAAATCCTAAACCTGGAGCTTCGGAAGTCCTTGCAAATGGAGTTCCTATCATTACAGCATCTGCACCTGAAGCCATACTTTTACATACATCTCCTCCTGTCCTTATACCTCCATCAGTTATTATGGATACATATTTTCCAGTGCTTTTAAAATATTCATCTCTTGCTTTTGCACAATCCATTGTTGCTGAAATCTGAGGGATTCCAATTCCTATGGTCTCCCTTGAAGTGCATGCATGTCCTGGCCCAACCCCTACTAGTATGCCATCAACTCCTTGCTCCATAAGTTCTCTTGTAACGGAGTAGCTTACGGTATTTCCTACTACCAAAGGTATTTCAAGCATCTTTTTTATTTCAGAAAATATGAGGCCTTTAAGACTATGAGATCTGTGTCTAGCAGTTGTAACAGTGCTTTGCACAAAGAGCAGATCCGCTCCCTCTTCCTGGATGAGGGGTAATAATTTTTTTGTTGATGCTGGAAGAGTTGCAACCGCGCATTTTGACCCTAAGGATTTTATTTCTTGAATTCTTTTTCTTATCAGATCCTCTTTTATTGGTTCATTGTAGATTTTCTGCATGAATTCTGTAGATTCATCCTTAGAGAGCTTAGAGATATCTTCAAATATTTGTTCAGTTTCATCATATTTACAAAATAGTCCGTTTAAATTTAATACTGCAAGACCACCTTGTTCGTGAATTGATGATGTGAATCTTGGAGATACAATTGCATCCATTGAAGATGCTATAAATGGTATCCTGAATTTAGTTCCAGCAAGATCGAAGGTGGTATCTACCAGATCAGGGTTGATAGTTATTTCTCCAGGTGCAATTGCTACATCATCAAATCCATAGGCATGCCTTAAAATCATTTTTCTCCTTCGAATTAATTATCACTATTCCCACTCTATAGTGCCCGGAGGCTTAGAGGTAATATCATATACTACTCTGTTAACTTCATGAACCTCATTAACGATTCTTGTAGAAATTTTCTTTAGGATTTCCCATGGGATTTCTGGAACAGAAGCAGTCATGGCATCTATGCTTTCAACAAATCTAAGCGCAACCACATAACTATATGTTCTCTTGTCTCCCATCACACCTACAGTTCTTGAATTGGTTAGTACAGCAAAAGTCTGCCAGAGTTTTTCATAGTAACCATTATTTTTTACTTCATTAATAACTATCCAATCTACATTCTTTAATATCTCAAGTTTCTTTTTTGTGACTTCTCCAATGATTCTGATTGCTAGCCCAGGACCAGGAAAAGGTTGCCTGTTTATTAGATCTTTTTCAAGCCCCATTTCGGCTCCAGCCAGCCTTGCCTCATCCTTGAACATGAACCTCAGGGGTTCTACAAGTTTGAGTTTCATTTTTTCTGGGAGGCCTCCAACATTATGATGACTTTTTATCCTGTCGCTTGATTCCATATCTGAACTTTTGGACTCAACCACGTCAGAATATAATGTCCCCTGCGCAAGAAAATCCGCACCTATTGAATCTGCCGCCTTTTCAAATACTTCTATGAATTTCCCACCTATTATTTTCCTTTTTTTTTCAGGATCTTCAATCCCTCTGAGGGATTCAATAAACTCGCTCGATGCATCAATAAAACTGAAATTATCCCCGAGTTTTTTTTCGAAAATTGCTCTTATTCTTTCAGTCTCATTTTTTCTTAGCAACCCGTTGTCTACAAATATGCAGGTTAGATTTCCTCCTATTGCTTTATTGATAAGCATTGCCACAACCGACGAGTCTACTCCTCCAGACAAAGCGCATATCACCTTGTCGTTGCCTACTTTATCTTTGACTTCAGTGATTGCTTTTTCAACAAATTTATCAGGGGTCCATGTTCTTGAACACTTGCAGATTTCTGCTATAAAATTTTTTAAAAATATCGATCCTTCTTTGGTATGAGTGACCTCAGGATGGAATTGCATTCCGATAAAATTATTGCCTTTTGCTACTACAGCATTTAATGTATTTTCCGATTCTGCTATTGATTCAAATCCTTTTGAAAGTTTCTGAACCTTGTCTGAATGACTCATCCATACTTCTGACTCATAATCTATTCCTTTGAATATGGGATGGTTCTTTTTTAGCGATATTTTTGCTGTACCATACTCCCTTTTGGTACTTTTTTGGACTTCTCCACCAAGTTCTTGAATCATTGCCTGCATGCCGTAGCATATTCCTAGCACAGGAACTCCGTATTCCATTATCCAAGAAGGAATTTTGGGAGAATTGTTGTCGTATACGCTTGAAGGTCCGCCTGAAAGAATAATCCCTTTTATATCCAGCGAATCATTATTCTCTCCTTTGAATGTGGTTCCTGTAATCTCACAGTAGGTATCTAGCTCTCTAACTCTTCTTGCAATAAGCCTCGAATATTGGGACCCAAAATCAATAATTAGTATTCCGGGTGTTTTTGAATTTTTCATTACCAGAGTTTTAGAGATTCTGAGAATAGCATTTCGAAATCTTTTTTTTCTACAGGTATCGGGGAAAGCTTTGTTACTCTGTGCTGAGGAAGAGTTCCTTCAACAAGGGTTTCGACATCATTTTCCGTGTATCCAAGTCCGCTCAGCCCGTTGGGCATGCCAAGTTCCCTCAAAAGCTCAATGAGTTTATCCGCGATCGCATTTCCCGAGTCTTTATCTTCAATATTTGATGTGTCCACTCCCAGAAGAGAGGCAGCCTTTAGGTGTTTTTCCGGATTGGATGAAGAAGTGAATCTGAATACGGCGGGTGCATTGAGTATAACGGAAAGTCCGTGAGGAACTATCGGCTTTCCTTGAGGGTATCCTTTCAGAGTAAACTCCTTGACGTTTCCGGAAACTGCATACGACATTCCATGAGGAAGATGTACTCCGGAGTTTCCGAATCCTACCCCGGCAGCAGATGCTGCAAGCATCATGCTTTCCCTCGCCTCTATATTTTCAGGATCATTGATAGATTCAACTATGTTTTTGGATACCATTTCTATGGTTCTCATTGACCATACGTCGCTTACTGGGTTAGATCCCTGGTATGCAGGTCTTTCCCCTGGATCACCGGGGCTCTCCCTGTCGGAGAAGGGCATTGCTGTATAGGATTCTATGCCGTGACAGAGCACGTCGAATCCGCTGCATGCAGCTACCATCCTAGGCATTGTTTTGATATTTTCCGGATCGATTATTCCAACGCTAGGTCTCAGGAATCTGTCGGAAAGCCCGGTTTTTGCGTGCATCTCCTCAAGATCGAATATTGCTCCACCGGTAGTTTCAGATCCTGTGCCGGCTGTTGTAGGAATGCATATGCAGGGTTTTAGAGGGCCCGGTACTCTTATACCTTTCCCTATGGGGGCGTTTACGTAGTCTAGGAAGTCTGCGGGGTATGTGGAGTATAGATTCGCTCCCTTGGCGGTATCCATTGAGGATCCTCCTCCAATAGCTATTATGCCGTCGAAGTTTCCGTCGATCGCAAATTGGGAAGCCTCTCTAAATGAGGTATCTGTTGGCTCCACGCTGACTCTATCGAACACCGAATACTTCACCTTCCCCTTTTCCAGGGACTTGAGCGCCTTTTCAAATAGAGGGAGCTGAGAGATGACTTTGTCGGTTACGATCATGGCGTTTTTAATGCCTAACCTTCTGGATTCGTACCCAATCTCCTCAGTGCAGCCATTTCCAAATTTTATGGAGGATGTGTCTATGGTGAATATACTTTCTCTACTCATGGTTCAATCCTAATAGAATTGTAGTATTTTGAAAACATGTCATTAGTGATAGATTCTATGTATGGATACCAAAGGTGAAAGAAGAGAAAAAAAGAGGGAGTCCCTCAGGAAAAAGGCTTCGGACAATCGCAAGTCCGTCAACCTCATAATGGACCTAATAAGAAAAAAGTCTATTTCTATAAAAAATAGTAAAAAAAATCAAAAATAGATATTGAAAATTTGGAGCGGCTAACGGAAATCGAATCCGTATCTGAACCTTGGCAAGGTTCCATAATAACCATTATACGATAGCCGCATTTTAGTTAAAAAATATTAATAGAAAATACCCATTTTTACCAGTTGTTAGCATCTCTCCAAGAATATTTTGGCTCCCATCCTAGTATTTCTTTAGCTTTATCTATATCTAATAAAGTTCCATATTCTTCTATTTCTTTTGTGAAGGGCACATTAGGAAAAAGCTCATTAGTAGCTTCTTTAGTTGGAATATCTAATACAGTGTCTTTTCCATTAATAAAAAAAGCCTCGTGTCCCGTCCAGTCTCCCTCTATGCTAAGCCTACATGCAGATGCAGCATCCCTTCTGTCGGTCCATGCGAAAAATCCTGCAGCGTTGTGTCCGGTCAGATCCATTTTCTTTTCGGCCCTCACGTAATTTTTCGCCATCTCTTCGTCCCAGAGTGCATGGAATCGCATGTTTGAAATCTGCACCTTCCTTTTTCTTGCGAATGACTCACCCATTTCTTCGCCAAGCCACTTAGTCATGCTATACACGTCCTTGTTTCTGGTAGGGTGCTTTTCGTCCACAGGAAAATATTCAGGTGGAATGGGAGGTTCTCCCCAAAGAGTTGCAGGCCATCCGGCTCCGAGAGCATTTACGGAAGACGCCAAAACTATTTTTTCTATTCCCTTTTCCTCTGCAGCTTCTAAAACATTGAACGTTGAAATCATGTTGACCCTGAAAATTTCCTGATTAGGGATTGCTCCAGGACTAGGTATTGCTGCTAAATGAATAATTGCGTCACAACCCGAAGTGGCAAATACTGCTTCTCCATAGTCTGTAAAATCTATTCTTTTGTAGCTTAGATCAGGATTCCTGTCTTCAAGATATCCGTTCACCACGTCCGCGTTTACTACGCTGTGCCCGTTATCCAGAAGTTCCCTGATTACGTATTTGCCCGCTCTTCCACTTCCTCCTGTTACAAGTACCTTCATTATTTCCTCTCTTAGAAAAGTGGTGCCTCAGGGCGGGCTCGAACCGCCGACACATGGATTTTCAGTCCATTGCTCTACCAACTGAGCTACCGAGGCACGCAATCATACGATGTTATTTTAGGTTTCAATTCTTTTCAAGTATCAAAATATTCTTGATGACCGAAATGTAAAAATATATAGTTTAATCTATGCCTTCAATAATAATAGCATCCGACAAGTCTAATAGTGGCAAAACTATGGTTCGCTCCGTAGTTTCGTCGTACTTGAAATCTAAGGGAATTTCGGTTTCCATAATACCTACCTTGCATGATCTTTCTCCACCCAGCAAGGAATCTCTCGAATTGTCCGGAGTTGAAGTTGTATCCGGATTTGAGGCTATAGACGCGAATGCGACATCCGACAAAGACTTGGGAAAGATTTCAGATGTTATATCCAAGAATTCTAGTAAAAAAATACTTATCTCCGAATCAAATTCTACGGACATGGATCACAACAGAAAACTTGCGGAGGCCAGTAATTCAAAAATTTTACTAGTTTCTGACTCAATTGATAGAGTCGAAAAGATAAAAAGCGAGCTTGGAGAGCATCTATCTGGCATAATATACAACAATATTGCAAGGCACAGAATGGATTCAATAAGATCGGGAGATGATGATAGAATTCTGAGCATTATTCCTGAAAATAGATACATGGTTTCAAGCACTGTTGACCAGTATGCGGAGCATCTTAAAGGAAAATATATTTATGAATCTGACAAGAAAAACGAACTTGTGCTTAATGTGCTAATAGGTGGAATTGTTCTTGATTGGAGTGTTCTATATTACGAATCACAGAAAAATGTTCTTGCTCTTATAAGAGGGGATAGGCCGGATCTTCAATTGGGGGCATTGCAGGCAGGAGGAAACGTTAAAGGAATTGTGCTGACCAAAGGAATAGAGCCGATTGAGTATGTAACTTATGAAGCTAAGAAACTTCAAATTCCACTTATTATGGTTGAATACAACACTCATGAGGCGGCCGACAAGATCTCAGGAATCGTTGCTAAGTCAAAATTTGATCATGCAGACAAACTTGAAAGTTGCCTAAGTCATTTCACGGGCAACCTTAGTCAGCGTGCCGTTGACAAAGCTATGGATCTTAATACTCTTTAGCGTGTAACTTGCGTTAGCAGGTAGGAATCATTTAACAGGTAATTTTGTATGCCAAAAGAACTAGACAATCTATCTGAAATTCAAAAAGCTGCAGTAGTTCATAAGGATGGACCTGCAATGATTATTGCTGGACCTGGGTCAGGAAAAACAAGAGTTATTGCAAACAGGGTTTCATATCTGATAAGCCAACATAAAATTTTACCCGAAAGAATACTAGCTGTTACTTTTACGAATAAGGCCGCAGATGAAATGAGAGATAGATGCATGGCGCTGACAAATCAACCCAGAGTCAATGTTTCCACTTTTCACAGCCTGTGCGTATCCCTCCTTCGCCAATACGGAACAAGAATAAATGTTGAGCAGAATTTTTCAATATATGACGATTCTGACCAACTAAGACTGGTCAAGAGAATTTTGAAAGACATGAATAAGGATCCTAAGAAACTTCCATTTAAAATTTCAACATTTTTTTCTGAGATTTCAGTTGCGAAGAACAATAAATTAACTTCGTCAGAATATATTTTGAAGGAACAGAATGATCCTGACGGAGCTTTGTTTTCTCAGACTATTTATGAAATTTACGATAGGTATGAAAAGGCTCTCAAGATAGCCAATTCATTGGATTTCGATGACCTTCTTCTGAAAGTTGTTTTATTACTTGAAAATTTTAAGGATGTCAGAGAAGAAATAGAAGATAGATACCAATATCTCTTGGTGGATGAGTTTCAGGATACAAACAAATTGCAGTTAGAAATATCTAAGAAGCTAACTGAGAAAAACAATAATATTTTTGTTGTTGGTGATCCTGATCAATCAATTTATTCTTGGAGAAATGCGGAGCCAAGGAATTTGCTGGACTTCGAGAAATTATTTCCCGAATCTTCAATAATCAAGCTTGACCAGAACTACAGATCAACCAAATCAATCATAGCGGTAGCGGATAAACTGATCTCGAATAACACGGAAAGGTTTAAAAGAGAGCTTTGGACCGGAAACAAGGACGGAAACGACGCAGTATTGATCACAGCCAGAAATCCGTCATCCGAGGCAGAATTTGTAACCAGGGAGTTGAGTTATCTAATCAATAAAGGAATATCACCTGAAGAGATTGCGGTTATGTACAGAGTTAATTCGCAGTCCAGAAGCATGGAGGACAAGCTAGAGGAATTGAAAATTCCCTACAGGCTCATAGGAGCACTTGGTTTCAGGGAGAGAAGAGAAATTAAAGATGTGCTTGCATATATTTCCGTACTTATAAATCCCAACGATGAAATTTCTTTATCCCGAATAATTAATACTCCCAGAAGGGGCATAAGTGATGCAACCTACTCGTCTTTCAGGCAAGCGTTCATGTCTCAGAGTCAATATGAAAGTATACTGAAATATTTACTGAGTAAGCCGTGGAAGGATGACTTTAAGGTCAACAAGAGGGCAGAAGCAGCATTGGATAAATTTTCTGAGATGATTAGCGGACTCAGCCATAAAGCAAAGGTGTTAAGCACGGAAAGCCTTATTTCAGAAATAATTGAAACTTCAGGATATGGAACCTATCTTGAAGAAGATCCTGATTATGACAATAGGCTCAGGAACATTGAAGAATTAAAAGTTAAGGCAAGAGAAATATCTTTGGATATTGCAGATCCTTTTGAGAAAACTGTCGAATTTGCCCAAAAGTTTGCACTTTTAGCAAAAGCGGATGATTCTTCTGAATCAGACATAAAAATTGAAAAGATAACCTTGATCACGCTACATCAAGCAAAAGGCCTGGAGTACTCAATCGTATTTATAATTGGATTTGAGCAGGGCATGCTTCCACATATAAGGTCAATTGATGATCAACAAGAAATGGAGGAAGAGAGAAGATTATGCTATGTGGGAATAACTAGGGCAAAAGAAAGGCTTTATCTCACAAACTGCCTTAACAGGGTTACATGGAACAATCAGGGAAAGAGTATGTTTTCTCAAAGCCAAGTCCCTTCCCAATTTCTGTCTGAGATACCAAAAGAACTCCTCAAGACTGCGGATTATGATGATTTTGGATCGATTAACTATACCGAAAAGAATTTTAGACAGGAAGATTATGCGAAGCCTGTAAAGAAGGAGAGAGCGAATCATTCAAATTTTTCTGTTTCAGACATAGTAATGCATAAAGTATTTGGGAAAGGAATAGTCGTTTCTATGAATAGTGATAATGATGAGGATGAGCTGCTAATAAAGTTCGATGATATTGATGAACCTAAACTGATACTTCCTGCTTTTGGGTCTATCCACAGAGAAAACCAAGACAATGATGAGGATTTTAATTACTTAAAAGATTTTGGAGCCACCAAAGACTCGATAGATGAGGATGATTTTAGTGATTATTTTGAGGATTAGCTTGCTCCCAATCAGCTTTTAACAAGTCCATCTTAATAAAATTCATTCCTTCTTTTCTGACAGGACCAACTTCTTTGAATCCGACTTTTTTGAACGCCTTTTTTGCCCTCTCATTTGTTGTGAGGGTATGAAGGTACAGCAATATAATATTAGTTGTATTAAATACATGAGAAGCAAGAGTATGTAATGCGTCAGTTCCGTAGCCTTCACTTAAAAATGCTTTATCTCCAATTATAATTCCGATTTCTGCCTCCTTATCTATTGGATCAATATCGTAATACATTATATTTCCAATTAAATATCCATTTTTGTCCTCTATGGCGTATTTAACTGACCAGGGAACCGGATACTTAAGCTCATCCTTAAAATGAGAAATATATTCTCTTAATGATATATTTATAGGCACAGTTGCATCTAACGCAGATAGTTCTGGGTCAGTTCTCCACTCATAATCTTGTTCGGCATCTTCAATTTTTTTGGAGCGCAAATTTATCTTTGAGCCTTTAATTTCTACTGACTCTTTAATATCAGGCGCTTTTGACCAATTTAATAGCTTCTTCCAGTACATCTTTCTCCCCTTGAAAAGTTAATTTTTTCAAAGCAGAATCTATCCGTTCCCAATATACCTTATCAAATTCATTGTCATGTTCCAGAATATTGCCTCCTGTTTGTTCCATCAAAAAGAAAGACACCTTCTTGTTTATGATGTTTTCTAATGCTTGGAATGAGTAAAATATTTCTTTGATTTTCTTGATAATATTTACAGCAATTCCTGTCTCTTCTTTAACTTCCCTTAAAGCCGTTTCAGATTCATCCTCGCCTTCATTTGGCTTGCCTTTAGGAAGAGCCACCAGGTTTTCTGAGAATCTTTCGCATATGAGCACCTCAAAACCGTTGTTCATATTTCGTATTACTACGCCCCCTGCAGACCAAACATCAGGACTAGAGAAATATTCTTCTTTTTGGATTGCAGATTTACCCATTAAATATCGCTGCTTCCCTCTAATCTATCGACATACTTTGAAGGACATTTGATTGAAAGGGAGGTAGTTTTGAAGATTCCATCTTTTTCAATTGTGCCTTGAATTATTATTTCCGCATTTTCATTAAAGAATATTTCTCCTATTTCTCCTGAATAAGAAACAGGCATTATCCCAGATGATTCCTCATCGGTGATACTAAAAAAAGCCGTCAGTCCGTCAGCAGACCTGTGGAAAGTATTGGGAACAAGTTTCCCAATGACCCCTAGACTTTCCTTGTTAGAATTATCTGATTTATTGATAGCATCCTGGACAGTAATATATTTTGTGGTTGCCGCCCCGAAACTTGAAATAGCAAGGTATGAAACTGCTATGACAATTGATAAAAGAGCTATGATAATCTTTAATTTTGAAGAGATGTATACTGGGCTTGACTGAGTTAATTCCTCTGATTTTTTGATATTGTCTTTCATTATTTATTTGGATGCTTTGCTTAATCTCCCGCTAATAATTATAAGGTATACGAAAAATGCACCCCATGCGACTGCAAAACAAGCAAATAAGTAGTAGAGGTTAGTTTTTACATTCCTGCTTTCCATGTCAACAATTTCTATGGCTGTATCTTTTTCTGCAACAATGGTTACAGGTGCAAGTCTCGACTGATGTTTTTTTAGTCTTTCAAGTGCCTCCTCACCATTTTCTAATTGATTTCCGGTCCATCTTTCTCCGGCAATATTTTCCAGTCCGTATTTAGTTGAGCTGTCTTTACTATTTATTGAAAAGGTTTTTATATCGCCCTCATTAGTAAGAATAGATATCGTATTAATCTTTCCGTCAATTTCCTCTAATTCGCTTATAACTCCCGATACAATTTCTTTCCCGTCATCAGCATTTAAGCCGGTTGGTCCTGCCACCAGAGAGGCGGAAACAAGCAATAAACAAAGTAATTTATACATTTTTTAATCCTTTTCTCGAAATTGTTTTGTATTGAACCCAAACTATCCCAATGAACATCAAGGTTGCAGCCAATACGCACGTTAATAATGTGATCACCATTTCCGAGCTCAGACTAGATTCTTGTGTTGCGAGAGGACCCACAACTACTTGCGGATGATTCTGTTGCCAAATTTGAGCTGCATAATAAATTATAGGACTATCTATTGCACCTATTAAAGCAATTATTGCAGCAATTCTATTTCGCGCGTCTCCTGGGGGGAAATAATTTCTAAATACAAGATAGGCACAATATATTAGAAATAAAATTAATGCGGTAGTCAGTTTTGCTTCACCTGTCCACCAAATGCCCCACACTGGTTTTGCCCAAACTATCCCAGAAAAAAGCATCACTACTGCGGATACTACACCTACCTCAGCTAATGATTGCGCAAGATTATCCCAATGTATTTTTTTTGTTATTAGAAACATCAGGCTGGCAATGGCTACGGCAATTATTGCGACCATTGAAGCCCATGCAAAAGGGACATGAACATAAAGAATCCTTTGAACCAAGCCTTGGTTAACTTCAGTTGGAACCCATATGAATATCATCCATATAGAAAGAAGGACGGCAGCACCAGATATTATCAAATATAAGTTTCTAAGCATTATGATAGCAATCCATTGTTTGTAGTTTTATGATGCAATGACAAAGATATATCATTGTTCTATTATTTTTCCAAATAAAAAAGTTAAAACAACTAGAAATACTACATCAAAAAGAATCCCTAGGCTTAACCACAGGTTAAAATTTTGCGCATCAATCCCTGACAGGCCTGCCCTAGTTAATTCTGTAGCAAACATAATTAGAGGAATTACTATCGGTATAAGAAGTAAAGTAAGCAGGATTTCATTAGATCTAGATTTTGATGAAATTATCCCAAAGAAAGTTCCTACGCAACTAAATCCTAGATTAAAAACAGGAATAGCAGTCAATATATATATTGATAGAGGATTTGAGTTGAATAATATTGAGAATGCACCAATGATTAGGCACTCAGATATGGTAAGGAATAAAAATAAAGACAATATTTTGCCGAAGAATATAATTTCGATAGGTACAGGCATTAGCAATACAGCATTTAATGTTTCATTCTTTTCTTCGTGAGAAAAGAATTTAGACATTGCTATAGAGCCAGAGAAAACAATTGATGCCCAAATTATTCCTGCCCCTACCTCAGCAGATAGATTTGAAGGATTTGATGAAGTTACTGCAAATATTGACACTACAAGCAGAGAAAAAAGTGTAATCGCTACAACTATCTCTTTCGACTTTAATTCTATTAACATATCTTTGCCTGAGATAATTAGAAGAATTTTAAACCAATTTTTCATAATTCAGAAAGACTCCCAGAATTTAGTTTCATTTTTCTGTTTGAACATTTTTTAAAAAAAACTTCATTATGGCTGGTGAATAGATTAGCTTTTGATTTATTAGATCTTTGTAAAAATATATTTGAAAATATTTCTATGGTGTCATTGTCAATGTTTGCGTCGGGTTCGTCTGCTATTAATATTTCTGGATCATTCAGCAAGCTTTTTGCGAAACCAGCCTTTCTTTGGTTCCCATTAGAAAGTTTATAAATTTCAATATTCAAAAATCTTGAGATATTCAATTCATTCGCAACCTCATTAACTCTATTTTTATAGTCAATTATCCCTAATAGTTTAGAAAAAAATAATAAATTCTCTTTAAGTGTTAGTTGAGGATAGAGCATGTTGGAATGCATTAGAACGCCCATTCTTTGCTTGATGAATAGATTTTCTGGTTGTCTATAAGGGTCTCTATTTAGAACTTTTACCGTACCTTGATCGGGCTTTAAAAGACCACTAAAAATTTTTAGCAGAGTAGATTTTCCAGATCCATTTTCTCCCAAAATGCAAATACTATCTCCATGCTCCATGCTTAGGCTGGTATTCAGGATTACATGATTATCCTGGTAACTTTTATTAATTTTTGTAGCGGATAAAAGCAATTTTTTGAGTAAAATTATTTTAGTTTTATACAATGATAGACTATATTCTTTAAATCGTAATTATAAATTGGAGGTTACATTGAAATTTGGCTCATTTGAAAAATCTGGCGCAAAATTCATTGGAATAATAAATGGAGAAAAAATAGAAGAGATTAAAGGTGATATTTTTACGGAAAAATATGACCTAACAGGTAATTCTTATGATATTTCTGAACTAAAAATCTTACCTCCTGTAATACCATCAAGCATGCTTGCATTAGCAAAAAATTATGGCTCCCATTTGCAAGGAGAAGCGCCTCCAAAACAACCCGAACCGTTTTTTAAAACTATCTCATCTATAGCAGGACATAATGATGAAATATTAATCCCTAGAGATTCTAAAAAAGTAGATGCTGAATCTGAATTGGTTGTAGTGATAGGAAAGCTTTCTAAAAATGTCCCTCAAGGTAAAGCTTATGATCATATTTTTGGGTACACTTGCGGAAATGATGTTAGTGCAAGAGATTGGCAAAAAGAGGACAAGAGTTGGTGGAGAGCAAAATCATCAGATTCCTTTTCTCCAATCGGACCTTATATAGAAACCAATATAGATCCAGAAAACCTTCAAATCACAGGCAAGGTGAATGGCAATATTGTGCAGAGCTGCAATACTAGTGAAATGATTTGGTCTATACCAAAAACAATCGAATTTATAACAAAATATGTAACTCTATTTCCCGGAGACTGTATTTTTACTGGAACGTCTGGAACTGCTGGACAGATTAGCCCTGGCGACTTAGTCGAGATTGAAATTGATGGAATTGGAAGCCTAGTTAATCGTTGTGTTTAACTAAATATTATTTTTAAATCATATATCCAATAGCTCAGCATGAATATTCCTGCGAAGGTTAAAAATATTCCAAAAATTAGAGATGACCATCTTCTAAAAAAGCCATTTATTTTTTTTGTGCTATTTATTGATATAAAAGTCGCGATAGTTAGGGCAGCTATGACAGATATCATTCCTAGAGAATAAGAAAAAAAATCTATAAAAATTCTTTGACTGTTTGGTGAATTAATAGATTTTGTTACAACAGAAATAAATATTGGAAGAGCGCAGCCTATAGAAGCCACCCCATAACTTACTCCAAAAAGTATAAATCCGATGGGATTAGTATTTTTCGGATTTCCAATTCTTGAGCTGAAGGCTGATATTTTACTACTAAATTTTTTTTCCCCTTTTAATTCGCCAATTCCAAAGTAAAGAATAAGTAAGGATAGCAGTATTGATAAGAATGGTATTAAGTCTCCAATCAACTCAGAACTTAATGAAACTATGATTGCTGCTAATGAGAATAAAGCCACAAAGCCAACCCCAAAAAATAAAATTATGCTTAATGAGTTAGCAACCTTTTTTGAAGTTGTTATGTCATTAGAATCGGAGTTGTTATATACGTATAGACCTAGATAGGCGGGCAACATTACTATTCCGCAGGGATTAATGGCTGCTAGTACCCCAGCAACAAAAGAATAACCAAAATCAAATATATCTAAGGTATTTGAGATGATGTTAGAACCTTGACTTGAAATTCTTAATATTTGATTAATGTAAGTGTTGGTAAAAATATCAGTATAGAACGCTATAAATCCAATTATAATAGCAACAAAAGAAGTCACCACAAAATTATTTTTAATTATTTTTCTCACGCCCCAATGTTACTAGAAGTAATCCAACTTAACGACAGTATAAAAAAAACTTGTACTTAATCTATTTTAATGTGCTATACTCCACAACGGAGTTTTTAGAAGAAAAATAATGGATAAATTACTAGAAGAAAAAGAATTAAATTTAAGAACACTTTTTGAAGCTGGAGTTCACTTTGGTCACCCCACAAGGAAGTGGAACCCTAAGATGGACTCATTTATATTTACTAAGAAATCTAAATCCCACGTGATAAATCTTGAAAAAACTCTTGTGCAACTTGAAGAAGCAAGAAAAATGATTGTTGATATTGTGTCTCAAGGCGGAGAGTGCATCTTTGTGGGCACGAAGCTCCAAGCAAGATCAGCTATTCAGAGAGAAGCAGAGAGATGTGAAAGCTTTTATGTTAATCAAAGATGGTTGGGTGGAATGCTAACAAATTTTGAAACTATGAAATCAAGAGTTGATACTCTAAAAAATCTTGAGACTAAAGCCGCAGATCAAGACGATAAGACTAATACCAAGAGAGAACTTCAAGTTTTTGCCACTAAGGCAAAGAAACTCAAGAAATTTTTTGGAGGAATTGTTGGGATTGAGAAAGTTCCCCAATTAATGTTTTTAATTGATACAGAGATGGAATTCAATGCTGTTAATGAAGCTAATAAATTAGGAATTCCTATTGTTGCTGTTGTAGACACAAATAGTGACCCTAGTAAGATTGATGTCCCTATTCCAGGGAATGATGATGCACTTAGATCAATAAGTATAATAACTAAGTTGATTGCAGATGCAGTTCTAGAAGGCAAAGAAAAATATGCTCAGATTCAAGAAGAGGAAATAAAAAAAGCAAAAGAATTGCAGCTAAAAGAAGCCTCAAAAGACGACAAGGAGTAAAAATGGATGTTGATTTGAATGTAGTAAAAGAACTTAGGCAGAAAACAGGCGCTGGTGTTATGGCTGTTAAAAAAGCACTTGATGAATCAGGTGGAAATTTAGATAAAGCAGAAGAAATATTAAAAGAACAAGGCCTTGCTAACGCTTTAAAGAAATCTGGAAGAGATACTTCTCAGGGTGCAATACAAAGCTACATCCACGCAGGAAACAAGATAGGCGCATTAGTAGAATTGAAATGCGAAACAGATTTTGTAGCCAGGACTGATGACTTTATAGATTTAGCAAAGGATCTTGCAATGCAGGTAGCTGCCATGGGACCTTTATTTATATCTAAAGACGAAGAAGGGGCAGACAAAGCTTCTGATGAAGAAATATTAATGTCTCAAGCATTTATTAAAGACCCTTCTATTACAATTGAGGATATGATTAAATCTATGATTTCTAAAGTTGGGGAAAACGTAAATATTTCTAGAATAACTAAATTTGACCTTTCTTAATATCTAAACCCAATGGCACCGCGCACCATACTTTTAAAGCTTAGTGGAGAAGCGCTTATTGGAGAAAGAAAATTTGGTATAGATACTGATGTATTGGAATATCTATCTAAAGAAATTTCTGACGTTAAAGATAAATTTAATGATTTGAGGATCGCAATGGTTGTTGGAGGTGGTAATATTTGGAGAGGGGCAGATTATGAGAAATTAGGCATGGATAGGTCAGTTGCAGATTCAGCAGGAATGCTTGCAACAATGATTAATGGGCTAGCCCTTCAAGACGCTTTAGAAAATATGAATATTCCTGTAAGAACTATGTCCGCGCTTTCCAATCCTTCTGTTGCAGAATTGTTTATTCGGAGAAGAGCATTACGACATTTAGATAAAGGTAGAATTGTGATTTTGGTAGGAGGTAGTGGAAATCCTTATATGACAACCGATACAGCTGCGGCTCTAAGAGCATTAGAAATTTCCGCTGACTTATTAATGATGTCAAAGAATGATGTTGATGGGGTATATGATTCTGATCCAAAAATTAATCCTTCTGCAGAAAAGATTAATAAAATCACTCATATAGACGCTCTTTCAAGACAAATTAAGGCTTTAGACAGCACTGCATTATCAATGTGTATGGATAATAATATGCCTATAAGTGTATTCAATATTTTTAATAAAGGGACCTTATCAGGTATCCTAGATGGAGAAAATTTAGGAACATTAATTACTCAGGATACCTAAAATGAGTGAAGCATTAATATTAGACGTTAAGTCTAAAATGACTAATACAATTGAATATTTCAGGGAAGATATTTCAGGAATGAGAACAAACAGAGCTCATTCAGGTTTAGTTTCTGGTCTAATGGTGAATTATCACGGAACACAGATGAAAATATCTGAGTTAGGCCAAATAAGTGTTTCTGATGGCTCTATGATATTGATTCAATTATGGGATAAATCTGCAGTGACTTCCATTGCCAAAGATATAGAATCGTCTGATTTAGGGATTAATCCAGGAATAGAAGGAGATACAATCAGGCTTGTAGTTCCCCCTTTAAATGAGGAAAGAAGATTGGAGCTGGTTAAGTCATTAAAAAAGAAATCAGAAGACACAAAAATATCAATAAGAAATGTCAGAAGAAGTGGAATGGATGAGATAAAGTTACTTGAAAAATCAGGTGAAATTTCACAAGATGACAGCAGAAGGCTTCAGTCAGAAATACAGAAAAGCACTGATGACAATATTGGTCTTATTACTAATATTTCACAAGAAAAAGAAAACGAGTTGATGGAAGTTTGAAGCCTTTTGGGTAAAGAATCCGATAAAAGTTTTGAATCTATTGTCTTAGATTCATTTAAAGAAAATTCTTCCTTGATGCCTTCGCATATTGCCATAATTATGGATGGAAATAGAAGATGGGCAGCTAAGAAAAAAATTCCAGTTTTTTCCGGCCATAAGGCAGGCACAAAAAATATTGAGTCGATAGTAAAATTTATGGAATTATTAGGGATTAAATTCTTAACATTATTTACATTTTCTACAGAAAACTGGGATAGGCCTGAGAAAGAGGTTAACTATATCACTAAAACTTTGCTATCAGAGTCTTTAGCAGAGAACTTTTCGAATCTTCATAAATTAGGCGTAAAGATATTGATAAAGGGGAGCACAAAAAGGTTAGACAATAAAACTAAAGAAAATATATTAGAAGCAGTGAAAAAAACTGAGAATAATAAAAGTATTAATCTGATCATTGCATTTGATTATGGAGGAAGACGGGAGATTATTGAAACTACAAAGAAAATCGTGGATAGTAAGATTAATTCTGAAAAAATTAATGAAGATTTATTTAATAAATTTCTTAATAATGGAGTGCCAGATCCTGATTTAGTTATTAGGACTGGAGGGGAATATAGGCTTAGCAACTTCTTGATTTGGCAGACTGCTTACAGTGAATTTTTTACTAGTAATGCTTTATGGCCTGATTTTGATGTTTCAGAATTTTCTAAGGCTTTAATTGAATTTTCTAAAAGAAAAAGAAGATTTGGAGCAGATTAAACTTTCTATGAATCAAAGAATTAAGACATCATTAATATTAACGCCAATATTGCTTTTATCTTTAGCATCAAACATCTTTACTTTCTTATTAGTTCTAACATTGATATTTTTTATTATTATAGAAACTAACCTTTTGCTTACAAATGAGAGAAGAAACTTTAGAATATTAGTATATTTTCTTTTATTTGTACCCTTTTATTTAATTTTAATTGAATTAGCAGATTATTCAGTAATTATTAATTCAATATTACATTTCCTTTCACTTGTTATTGGGGTTTTTTTAATAATTGCTGGAATAATAAATAAGAATCATGAAATAACTGACAGAGCCCAACTCTCTTTTCTAAAGGGCAGAGGAACTGCAGAATTTCTATTAAGAGAATCGTCTACATTATTTTTCATAACTGGGACTTCTTGCATATTATTATTATATGAATCATTTTCAGATCTTAAATGGATAATTATTCCGGTCTTAACAGTATTTGTTGTCGATTCCACTTCCTATTTAATTGGGTCTAAATTTGGTAGGCATAAAATTAAATTACTTTCAAAATTAAGCCCTAATAAAAGCCTTGAAGGATACATCGCGGGATACATCGCAGGAATTTTATTTTTCCTATTTATTAATTTCTTATTTAATAGCCCTATAACTGGATTTTATTTAAATTTTATTTTGGCTTTCTCTTTACCCTTTTTTGCGATTATTGGAGATCTTTATGCTTCAGGAATTAAAAGGAATTTTGGAGTAAAAGATTTTGGAGCAATTCTACCCGGTCATGGTGGAATCCTTGACAGGCTAGACTCAATAGTTATAACTCTAACCTTATTATCATTAGTAAAGGCAATATTATGAAAAAGAGAATTTCTATTCTTGGTTCGACAGGATCTGTTGGGGCTCAATGCTTGGAGTTAATAGAAGAGAATCTGGTTGAGTTTGAAATAATTACTCTTACTGCAGGCAATAATGAAAAGAAATTAGAGGAGTATATAAATAAATTCAAGCCAGAATATTATTATTCTAATAGTGATATCGAATATTCACATGGCAAAAGACTTAATAGTTATGATCAGGTACTAAAATATGATGAATCAGATCTTATCATTATTGCTTTGTCAGGAATTGAAGGAATTGATCCTACAATTTCTTCAATTAAACAGGGCAGAAAAATACTATTAGCCAACAAAGAAAGTTTAGTTGCAGGAGGAGATATACTGGTTGAGTTATCTAAAAATAATAATGCAGAAATAATTCCGCTAGATAGTGAGCACTCTGCAATATGGCAATGCATAAAGAATGAAGATCATGGATCTATTGATAGAGTGATTCTGACAGCTTCTGGAGGTGCTTTAAGAGATCATTCGCCTGAAGATTTAAAGAAAATTACTGTCAAAGATGTTCTGAATCATCCTACTTGGAAAATGGGAAAGAAAATTACTGTTGATTCATCTACACTAATAAATAAGGTATTTGAAGTGCAGGAAGCATCTAACCTTTTCTCCTTACCACTCGATAAAGTAGATGTATTATTTCATAGGCAGAGCTTGATTCATGGTTTAGCTGAATTTAAAGATGGAAATATATTAGCGATAATATCATATCCTGATATGAAAATTCCAATATTGTATGGACTTTATTATCCGGACAGATCGTCGAGTTCTAAAATTAAAAAAATAGATTTTAAAACTATATCAAGTCTGTCATTTGATTCTTTTCCTGATGAGAAACTTGGTTGGTTTAATTTTGGAATGAAGTTACTGGATTCATCAAAATTGGCTCCATCATTTTTAGTAGGTTCAGATCAGGCAGCTGTAGAAATGTTCTTAAAAAAGAAGATTAGTTACACAGGAATGCTAGATATTATGGAGAGAGCTTACAGTAAATTTGATTTTGCAAAAGAGTATAATTTAGAAACCATTAAAGAGACTGTACAAAGATCTTACCGTAGCACTTTAGAGGAAGCAGAATGACAGTTATTGCAAGCATTGTAAGTTTTATTTTAGTTTTGTTACCTCTAATAATTTTTCATGAATTTGGGCATTATTTTTCAGCTAAGTTTTTTAAGATTAAGGTTCTAGAATTTGGCTTTGGATTCCCTCCAAAAATATTTTCTTTATGGTCTGGGAAAAATTCTTTATATATTAATAAAAAGCTACTCGAAAAGTATGAGAATTTCACTCCAAAGAAAACTTTATTTGTGAAAACTAAGTTAACTTACAATGAGTTATCAGTTGAAGATATATTTGACTCTAGAAAAGAAATTCCTTCGAATCTTATGAAAGATGTAATAGAAATATCTTCTCATTACTATGAAGATGGAAAAATTTATTTTAAAGAGATGCAATGGTCATTTAATTTATTGCCTCTCGGTGGATTTGTAAGACCTTTTGGAGAGGAAGATTCTGACCATCCTGAGAGTTTTTATGTGAAGAAGCCTTATCAGAGATTAGTTGTATTAGTTTCAGGAGTCTTAATTAATTTTTTGCTACCTTTCGTATTATTTTTTATTGCATTTTTATTGCCTGGACAGATTCAAAAGTCAGATTTGATAATCATGGATGTTATGCAGGATTCTCCGGCGTATAATTCTGGCTTGAAATCGGGAGATAAAATTCTTTCTATAAATGGAAGGTCCATGAATGATATGAACTCGTTGCAAAAATATATAACCTCATCTTTAGGTGAAGTTATAGAGATTGAAGTTGAGAGAGGAATACCTAATGTTTTTTCGGATTCCTGGGAAGAGAAATTTTATTATAACGGAGATATAAAGTCTTTTTCATCAAAGCCTAGATGGAATCCTCCTGAAGGACAAGGTGCTTTAGGGATCTCTATTTATTCTAGTAATTACACTAGAATAAATCATAATTATGGCATTATTGGTGCAATAAAAGAATCTGTTTTTAGTGTTGCTCAGCTTTTTGATTTATCAATAAATAGTATAAAAGCTATGGTTGCTGGAAGTACTAATCCGCAATTTTCAGGCCCAAGTGCTGTAGGACCTGTTGGTATTAGTCAGATCACTGGTGAAATAGCTGTCGCTGAAATTAATCTCAGGGATAAAATTATGATTTTTGTTGAGCTAACTTCAATATTAAGTTTGAGTTTAGCAGTAATAAATTTATTACCTATACCTGCTCTTGACGGAGGAAGAATTTTATTCGTATTAATAGAAATTTTAAGAAGAGGCAAAAAAGTTTCTCCCGACAAAGAAAGATTAGTTCATGGTTTAGGATTTATTTTTATGCTTACTCTTTTATTCATAATAACTGCCCAAGATATAATCAGAATCTATCAAGGAATAAATGTTGTAGGCTAATGTTCAGAGGAATATAATATTTTAAGTGGAAATTCAAAGAAGAAAAAGTAATTTAGTTAATGTAGGAAATGTTCCTATTGGGGGCAATTCGCAAATCGTAGTGCAATCTATGACTGATACTGATACTTCAGATATCATATCAACCGTTTCGCAAGTAAAGGCTTTGCATGATGCAGGTAGCGAATTGGTTAGGCTCACTGTAAATAATGATAATTCTGCAAAAGCAATCCCAGAAATTAAGGAAAGACTTAATGATTTAGGCTGTAATGTTCCCATAATTGGGGACTTCCATTTTATAGGTCACAGGCTTTTATTTTCTCATAAATCATGCGCAGAAAACTTGGATAAATATAGAATAAATCCTGGAAATGTAGGAAGAGGTAATAGGAGAGATGAAAATTTTGAAATGTTTATTAAAGTTGCCAGAGAATTTGATAAGCCTGTAAGAATAGGTGTGAATGCTGGAAGCTTAGACCCAGAACTTTTAAATTCTAAAATGGAAAGCAACGCCAAAAAAGCAATCCCAGAAGACTCTGAGATAGTAGAAAGAGAAGCCCTTGTCGAAAGTGCTTTAATTAGTGCAGAAAAAGCAATCGGGTTAGGACTAGAAGAAGATAAGATTATTATTTCATGTAAGGTTTCTAGAGTCAGGCAAATGATTTCTGTATACAGAGATTTAGCTGCAAAATGCAAATTCCCTCTCCACCTTGGCTTAACTGAGGCTGGCATGGGAACTAAAGGCATATCTTCCACTTCTATTGCCCTAGGCAACTTATTACTTGATGGCATTGGAGATACAATTCGTTGTAGTCTAACTCCTGAAGTAGGAGGAGATAGGACAAAAGAGGTTAAATTAAGCCAAGAAATTCTTCAATCAGTTGGGATTAGGAATTTTAGACCTTCTGTGACTTCATGTCCTGGATGTGGCAGAACAACATCTACATTTTTTCGAGAGCTAAGTGAAGAGATTCAAGAATACCTTGAAAACAATTCAAAAGAATGGAATGAGAAATATCCAGGTTCTTCTGACCTTAAAGTGGCAGTTATGGGGTGCGTAGTTAATGGCCCAGGAGAATCAAAGAGTGCAGATATTGGTATATCATTGCCTGGATCAGGAGAATCACCTAAGGCTCCAATATTTATAGATGGTGATAAAGTTGGAGTTTTAGAAGGTGGTAGCATTGCTAAAGAGTTTATATCTATTGTAGAAGATTACGTTAAAAAAAGGTGGAGTAACTAGAAAATTGCATAGGAGGAAAAATTAAACTTTCAAAATATTATTGGTCTACTTCAAGAAATGTTTCTGAAGAATCAGAAATGCTTAGCCATAAGCTATTAATTAGGGCGGGTTTTATTAGTCAGTTAGGTGCTGGAATATTTAGTTTCACCCCTATTGGTTGGAGAGTGATTGAAAAAATTAAAAATATTATTAGATATGAGATGAATTCCATTGACTGCCACGAAGCAAACTTTCCAGTAATCCAACCTTCTGACATATGGGAAGAAAGTGGCCGAATAAATTCTTTTATTCCCCCATTGGCTAGATTTAAGGATAGAAGAGATAAAATAATGATAATTGCCCCCACCCATGAAGAGTCAGTAATATCCTTGGTCAGGAGTGAAGTTAATAGTTATAGAGACATGCCTTTTTCTCTTTTTCATATACAAACCAAATTTAGAGATGAGACTAGACCGAGAGGCGGGCTCTTGAGAGTCAGGGAGTTTGAGATGAAAGATGCTTATAGTTTTCATTCAGATCATAAAAGCTTGGACGAGATATATGAAAAATTTTCTGATGCATATTTTAATATTTTTAATAAATGCGGAATTGACGTTATAAAAGTTGCCGCTGATAGCGGGGCAATAGGTGGAAAAGTATCATCTGAGTTTATTTCAGTAGCAGAAAGTGGAGAGGATACAATCCTTAAGTGTGATATATGTTTATATGCTGCTAATGAGGAAAAAGCTGAATTTAAAAAAATAACTAAAGATGTTAGCGATGAGCCTATTGAAAGATCTGAAGTAGAAACTCCAAACATTAAATCTATAAAAGATTTGTCCAATTTCTTTAATTTGGATTCATGTAATTTTATAAAGACCATGGTTTATTTTTCTGCTAAAAAGCCAGTTTTAATTTCTTTAGCTGGAGACCTAGAAGTGAATGAGACAAAATTAAAGAACTTATTAGGAAATGATGTGCGATTGGCAAGCAATGATGAAATAATTGATTTAGGTTTAACTCCAGGTTTTATATCTCCAATTGGAAATGATTTTGATTTAATACTAGACGATTCAATTAATCTAGAGGCCGATTATATACTCGGAGCAAATAAAGATGATATTCACTTATCTGGCGTTGTACCTAAAAAAGAATTCAATATTAAATCTCAGATTGATATAGCTAAAGCCAAAAAAGGATATCTTTCAGTTGATTGTGATGAGGCTAAATGCGAAGGAATGAATGAGTATAAAGGAATTGAAGTAGGTCACATATTTAAGCTAGGAAATGCATATAGCACCAAGATGGGATTAAATTTCTTAGATAAAGAAGGCAAGCAAAGAAGTGTTGAAATGGGTTGTTATGGTATTGGAGTGGGGAGATTACTTGCTGCAGTAATTGAAGCAAATTCAAGTGAAAAAGAATTAGTTCTAAATAAAAATATATCTCCTTTTCAAATATATATTGCAAATCTGAATTCTGATAACCCTGAAGTTAAAGAGACTTCTGATAGGATTTATTCTGATTTAATTAATTCTGGTTATGATGTTTTGTTTGACGATAGAGATGAAGGTCCAGGAGTTAAATTCAATGATTATGAACTGTCAGGAGTTCCTGTGAGGATTGTAATCAGCAAAAGATCTTTAGAAAATTCTGAAGCAGAAATATTAGAGAGAGGGGAAGAAAACTTCAAGATGATAAAAATTGAAAATATAGTTAAGGAATTAGCCAATATCTTGTAGAATTTTAATTCTAGCTTTTAATAATTATTTTCGTGATGTAAAATACAATAAAATATATAGATTGTGACGTAGAAGTGGGCTGAGCCCACTTTTTTTTGTTCAATAATAATGAACAGCAAAGGATAATTAAGTTGAAAAATGAAATGATGTTAGCGTTGACCGCACTTGCTCATGACAGGAGCTTGCCTCAGAGCGTCGTATTGTCGGCAATTCAGTTTGCTTTAGAACATTCATATAAAAAAGATGCTAATGGGCAGGAAGTCAGAGTTGATTTGAATCCAGATACTGGCGATACAGTTGTAAGGACGATAAAAATAGTTGTTGATGAGGTTGAAGATGAAGATATTGAAATTTCTTTATCTCAGGCTCAAGATCATTACCCGGATATAACTATTGGAGAAGAGGTTACTACTGGCTATATTGAACCTGACCCAGGAAGAATTACCGCTCAAACTTCTAGGCAATTGTTACTTCAAAAACTAAGAGAAGCTGAAAGACAGTTAGTTGCAGATGAATATTCTGACAGAATAGGCGAAGTTATGGCAGGTACTGTTCAAAGAATAGAGGGAAGAGATGTGATAGTTTCCTTGGGAAGAGGAGAAGCTGTAATGCCTTTGCAGGAACAGGTTGCTGCTGAAAAATATAGGGTAGGTCAACAACTAAAATTTATTATCTCAAAGCTCGATCAAGAGAGACGGGGTCCTGAAGTAATAGTTTCTAGATCTAATGTTGATTTATTAAGAGGTCTTTTTGAGATTGAGGTGCCTGAGATTAATACCGGTGTTATTGAAATAAAAAATATAGTTAGAGAAGCTGGTTCAAGAAGTAAGATAGCCGTTAATTCCAACCAGGAAGGAATTGATGCTGTCGGCGCTTGTGTGGGATTACGAGGACTCAGGATTCAGAATGTAGTAAATGAATTATTGGGTGAAAAAATTGATGTTATTGAATGGAGTGAGGATCCTGTAGAGTTTATTATTAAATCTCTTAGCCCCTCTGACGTTGAAGCAGTCAAACTTAATGCTGTAGATAAGGCAGCTCAAGTCGTGGTTCCTGAAAACCAACTCTCTTTGGCTATTGGAAAAGATGGCCAGAATGTTAGATTAGCCGCTAAATTATGCGGATGGAAAGTGGATATACAATCTGATTCTTCTAAAAAGGAAGTTAGTGAAGATGCTGCTAGCACAGAGCTTTCAAAAAATGGAATTGATCTTAATACTGAAGAGATATTGAAGGTAGCAGGAATTTCAACAGCAGATCAAATAAAAGAAATGAATGATAAAGACCTATTAGAGATTTCAGGAATGACTAAAAAAAGACTTGAGGGAGTTAGGTCCCAAATACCTGCAACTTCAAGCGACAAGCTTGAATCTATTGATGAGAATGATAAAGCAAAAGTCGAAGAATTAGCAGAAAAAATTGTTAATGAAAATGAAGTGTTTTCTCCAGAAGATATCGTTGAGATAGTTGAATCCTCTAGCACAGTAAATCAAGTAGATGAACCTGAAACAGAGGAAAAAGATAAGCCAGAAGAAGTAAAAGAAGATGATATTTGGAACATAGATTCAATCGTTAAAAAGAATAATAATAAAAAATCAAAGAAAGGTGTAATAAGATTTGCTGAAGATATAGAAGATCTTAAGAGCTAATTTTAGTAGCAGATGTCTGAAAATCAAAACAATTTAATTTCTGATGAAGAAAAACTTTTAGATTTACCTAAACAACTTACGGCAGGCGATCTATCTGAAATAATGAATATAGCGCCTTCAGAGGTAATTAAAGAACTTATGCGGCATGGCATAATGGCTAATATTAATGAAATTGTTGAATTTGAATCTGCTGTTTTAGTCGCCCATGAATTTGGATTTAAAGTTTTAAAACCTAAGGCTGACGAAAAGAAATCTTTGAAATCAGAATTAGATCTTTCAAGTTTTCCTGAATCTGAAGTTATATTAAGATCTCCGGTAATAACTATTTTAGGGCATGTTGATCATGGCAAAACTTCAATTTTGGATGTAATTAGGGGTTCAAGAATAGCAGACTCAGAATTTGGAGGTATTACACAAAGTATTGGGGCTTATCAAATAACCCATTCAAATGAAAAAATTACGTTTATAGATACGCCTGGTCATGAAGCTTTTACGTCTATGAGAGCTAGAGGAGCTCAGATAACCGATATTGCTGTATTAGTTGTAGCAGCTGATGATGGAGTAATGAGGCAGACAGTTGAAGCAATTGATCATATTAAATCTGCAGGAACACCCTTGATTGTTGCTATCAACAAGTGTGATTTACCAAATGCCGATGTAAATAAAGTTAAAACGCAATTAGTAGAGCATGAAATTGTTCCAGAAGATTATGGTGGCGAAATTATGTGTGTCGAAACATCTGCTACTACCTCTAAAGGTGTAGATGACCTTCTAGAATCTATTGTTTTATTGGGTCAAATACTCGAATTAAAAGTTCCAAAAAATGTACTAGGACAAGGATATATTTTGGAAGGATTTTTAGATAAATCAAAGGGATCTTTAGGAACTATTCTGGTTAAAGAAGGTTCTGTAAGTGTCGGAGACTATATTGTTGCTGGCGATATAATGGGTAAAATAAAAAGCCTTACCGATGGTTTCAGTAGATTAGTAAAGAATGTTTCACCCGGAGCTCCTGCGCAAGTACTAGGGCTTAGTTCAGTTCCTAAGGCTGGAGATGAATTCAAAATATTTAAATCTGACAAAGAAGCGAAAAAATATCATAAATCATTGAATACAACAAAAGATCTGACTAAATCAATAATTAGAGATACTGAAAATGAAGATGACGAAAATAAATTCAGAATAATAATTAAATGTGGGACTGATGGATCAGTTGATGCAGTAAAAAATGTGCTAGAAACTTTGAGAAATGAAGATGTTGTAATTGAAATAACCCATGCATCTTCTGGATCTGTAAATGAAAATGATGTGATGTTAGCTTCTGCTGCAGATGCAGTAGTAATAGGATTCCAAAGTCAGATTGAGCAAGGAGCCATAAGGCAATCAAGAGCAAATGATATTGTGATTAAAAATTACGACATCGTGTATGAAATGATTGATGATTTAACTGAAATGATTCAAAAGAATAAGAAAAGTGAAACTGAGGAAAAAGTTCATGGAATTGCAGAAATTTTAGATACATTCTCAGTTGGCAAGACCAAAATTGCCGGTGGCTTTAGAGTTGTAGAAGGGTCAATAAAGAGGAATGGCCTCGTGAAAATTACAAGAAAAGATGAGCTGATTCATCAGGGCTCAATTTCATCTTTAAGACACCTTAAAGAGAATGTGAGAGAGATTAAATCCGGAATGGAGGGTGGTATCACTTTGGATGGATTTAATAATTATGAAATTGGTGATCTAGTTGAGTGTTTTGAGATAGTTACTAATTAATGACTGATGAGCAGAAGGTCAGAAAAAGTTGGCAACACGCTTAAAAAAGCATTGAGCGAAATAATCAGACTAAATTTCGATTTTAAAGTTTTAGTTTCTGTGGCAGAAGTTGATATTAGTCCAGATTTATCTCAAGCAAAAGTATATTTATCTGTAATGGCTGATCAAGAATTAAAGAGATCAGTTAGAGATAACCTTGAAAACAATAAGAGTAATATAAAGAATTCAATCTCAGATTTTATAAAATTAAGGAAAATTCCAGAGTTGATATTTATATTAGATGAAACAATTGAAAAAGCTGAAAGAATACAGAGATTAATTGACCAAGCAAATATTTCTTCAGTGCAAGAATAAAGAATTTGCTAAATGGATTTATAAATATTGATAAGCCTGCTGGACTTACTTCATATTCGGTTATTAGAGAATTAAAACCTTTTTTGAATGATTCAAAATTGGGGTTTATAGGTACTTTAGATCCAATAGCTTCGGGAGTTTTACCAATTAGTATAGGTTTTGCAAATAGACTATCAGAGGAGATCAACTCTAATAAAAAAGAATATATTGCCAAAGGAATGCTTGGAGAAGAAACTGATACATATGACTCAGAAGGGAGAGTCACTGAAAAGGCTAAATTCGATCATATTCGTGAAGAAGATTTTTCAAAAGTATTAAATTCTTTTATAGGAGAAAAAGAACAGAAAGCCCCAATTTATAGTGCACTAAGAATAAATGGTGAAAGAATGTACGATCTTGCAAGAAGAGGAATTGATCTTAAGCCAAAAATAAGAAAGGTTGAATTATTTTCTGCAGAATTGATTGGTTTTTCCTCGCCTATATTCCAGATAAAAATTTTATGTGGCAAAGGGTTTTATGTTAGGAGCTTAATAGATGATATAGGTAAAAAATTAAACTCTTTATCTCATATGGTAGATTTAAGAAGAACTTTATCTGGTGCCTTTTCTATTGATTCTTCCGTAAACATAGAAACTGCGAAAAATAAATTAGCTGATAATCTTTTTAAAGATCTGATCATTCCCCCTCAAGAAGTGCTTAGTGAATTTAAAATGGTAAATATTGATGACTTTGAATTAAAAAAAATATTGACCGGAACTCCAATAAAAATGAATATAAATTATAAAGAAAAGGAAAAATTAGCTTTTTTAGATAGCAACAACAATTTAATTGCAATTGGTATAATAGAAGATGGTATGGGAACGCCAAAGAAAGTTATAAGAAATGAATAAAAATATTTTATATATTGGAGTTATTATCTCTTTGTCTTTTTTATTTTTTTCATGTGGCAATTCTCCTGCTTCTCCAGAACAGAAGATTGGGGAAGGGCCCACAATTCCTTTTCATATAGATCAAGCTAATATAGAAGAATATAGTATTGAGGAATTAATAAGTCATGGGGAGTTGCTTTTTTCATTGTCCTTTAATGAATTAGATGGGCTAGGCAGACCCGAATCTTCAGGAACTGCAAAAAAGAGATCCAGAAGAGAATCTCCTCAAAACTTCAATAGAATTTCTGGACCTGATGCAAATTCTTGTCTAGCTTGCCATAATTTGCCGAGAGCTGGCGGTGGCGGCGACAATTCAAATAATGTATTTGGTTTAGCTTCAGATGTAGATTTTGCAACTCTTGAAGGTTCAGTTGGTTCTGAAGATGACTCATCAAGTGTATTAGATATAACAAATGAACGTAATACAGTTGGAATTTTTGGTGATGGTTTAGTTGAATTATTGGCAAGAGAAATAACTTATGACCTTCTCAGGATAGCAGATAATGCACGCGCAAAGGCATTAGAAAATAACGAACCAATTAGAAAAGAATTAATATCTAAAGGAATTAATTTTGGTTATATTACTGCTTATAATAATGGATTTATTGACACTTCTGAGCTAGATGGAATAGATAATGATTTTATTGTTAGGCCCTTTATTCAAAAAGGGGTTATTGCTTCTTTAAGAGATTTTTCTAATATAGCAATGAATCACCATCACGGCATGCAATCAGAAGAGCTTGTTGGGAATAATTCAGATTCCGATAGAGATGGAGTAATAAATGAATTAACTGAAGGTGATATAACAGCAATAACTTTATTTCAAGCAACACTTGATTATCCCGTAAGAGATATTTCTAGTGACTCGAAGATCAGAAAATCTCAAGACAATGGAGAAATAATTTTCGAAAATATAGGATGCTCAAGTTGCCATATTTCAAGTCTGCCGCTAAAAAGCTTGAATTTTGTAGAGCCTGGACCTTTTAATTCTGAAAACAGCACTACATTATCTGAATCAAATAATAATTTGGTTGTAGACCTTGAAGAATATGTGAGTAAGCTTAAAAAAGATGAAGCTGGCAATTACCTTGTACCTCTATATAGCGATCTTAAGAGGCATGATATGGGGCAGATGCTAGATAATGAAAGGCCCCTTCAAAAAGGCGTACCTACTAACTATTGGCTGACAAAAAAATTATGGGGTTTTTATTCTGAACCCCCTTTCTTGCATCATGGCAGATCTAGCCTACTTACTAATGTTATTGAAATGCATCAGGGAGATGCTAAAATTTCATCAGATGCTTTTTTTGAGCTATCAGAAACTGAAAAAGCAGATCTGATTGAGTTTCTAAAATCATTTAAATAGATAAATTAGTTAAAGGTTTAAGATGCACGACTCTCCTCTTGCACTAGTCGCAGAATCAATAATATTACTTTCAATTATCATTATTTGTGCCAAACTTTTTGGAGAGTTTTTTTACAGATATTTAAAGCTTCCAAGGGTAATCGGGGAACTAGGTGCTGGTATTATAATTGGTCCTTACGCATTAGGAGGCCTTTCAATTGGCAATTTTGGCCCATTAATACATATTGGTCATGATTCTGTAATACCGGTTTCTCAATCTCTTTATTTTCTCGCTAATTTAGGAGCCATAATTCTTTTATTTGAAGCTGGATTAGAGACAAATAAGAAAAGATTTTTTGATAATATAGGCTCTGCTAGCTTTGTTGCAATTGGAGGAGTAGTGCTTCCATTTATTTTAGGTTTAGTGACAACATTATTATTTGGATTTGCTTCTTTTGAATCAATTCAGAGCCTTATTCCAGGTCTTTTTGTAGGTGCAATGATGACTGCAACCTCAGTTGGAATTACTGCAAGAGTTTTAGGTGATTTAGGTAAATTGGATTCTTCAGTTGGAGTAACTATTTTAGGTGGCGCAGTTGTAGACGATGTTCTAGGCATATTAATATTATCTGTAATTGTTGGAATAGAAGCTACTGGAGTTGTTTCAGGAATTGGAATTTTATGGATTTCACTAAAAGCAATATCATTTCTTTTGATTTTAACATTGCTTGGAAGTTGGGCTTCTCCCTGGATTTCAAATTTTATAATGAAGTTAGGTACTAAAGAAGGATTTTATAAAGAGCCAAGTATTCATCTTTGCATAGCACTTGGGCTGGCCTTTTTAGTCTCTGGTGTAGCTGAAAAATATTTTGGATTAGCAATGATTATAGGCGCATACTCATTAGGGCTTGCGTTGTCAGGAACAATATTATTTAAGGAAATAGAAGAGCCTATAAATAAAATTAATGGATTTGTTGTACCAGTTTTTTTTACTGTTATAGGGATGCAGGTAAACCTTCAAGCTATATTCGGCTCTGATCCTTTAGTGGCTACATTATCTTTTGCATTTGTTCTTACTATATTTGGTATTTTAAGCAAAATTATAGGTTCAGGGATACCAGCTTTAATTGCAGGTTTTGATAGAAAAAGTTCTTGGCGGATTGGTGTTGGAATGATGCCTCGTGGTGAGGTGGCCCTTATTATTGGAGGAATTGGTTTGGCTACTGGGGTTATTTCTCAGACTATTTTTGGTGTAACTATAGTTATGACAATTGTAACAACCATATTAGCTCCAATAATGTTAGAAAAAAGTTATAAAAATAAAGCCCCTGATAAATAGAGAGTTAACATAGAAGAGAAAAAAAATAAGAGAAACATACTGCTCCCGGATCATATATCTGTTAGTCAGATTAGAACTTATCTTCAATGTGGAATGAAATATTACTTTCGTTATGTTGAAGAAATTAAGCCTCCGCTTAATGGAGCTATGTTAAGGGGCCTAAGTGTTGATAAGGCTGCCAATGGTCATTTTTTAATCAAAGCTTCAGATAAAATTGGCATGAAGACGAAAGATTTTATAGATCTGGCTGTCGGTCAGCATGATGAATTGGCAGATGAAGTTCAATTAGAGATTTCAAAATCTGAAAGTAGAGATACTGTTTCTAGGCTCTCCAATCTTTATCATAAAACTCATGGGAAAAACCTTGTTCCAAAATCTGAAGAATCTATTCAAGTAAAATTAATTGGAGATATGGGGATGCAGGTTCCTGTTATCGGTTTTGCAGATTTAATTACAGAAGATGACATGATTGTGGATACTAAAGTTAGATCCCAAAATAGGGCATTGGACCTCAGTAGAGATATCCAATTAATTACATATTCAAAAATTACAAATATAAGTAAGGTTGCTATTGCTCAAGTCGTAGATACAAAAGAGCCAAAATCTGATTTAATAGTTCATGAAGTAAATGAACTTTCAATAAATTCTGTTTCACAGAAAATTAGAAGTGTTAGTGGAGCTATAAGAAAGAGAGTATTCTTACCTGCCCCTGAAGGAAGTTGGTATTGTTCCAAGAAATGGTGCTTCTACTGGAATATTTGTCCTTATGGAGAAAGTTCAAAATAAATTACAAAGGAGAGTGAATTGGGATTACTAGATGGAAAGAAAGTCCTTGTGACTGGCGCAAGAAAAGGAATTGGAAGAGGAATTGCCTATAGGGTGGCTCAGGAAGGAGCGGATGTAGGTGTTAATGATTATATTAATGATGAAGAAACCCAGAAGACTGTAGATTTAGTCGAATCATTAGGTAAAAAGTGCTCATCTCATATATTTGATGTAAGCAAGAAAAATAATATTGATTTGATGATAGATGAATTTTTGGATAATCATGGATCTATAGATGTTCTAGTTAACAATGCTATTATGCAACCTCAGCATAAGCCATTTAATGAAATAGATGAAGAATGGTGGGATTACATGATGGATTTATCTTTAAAAGGTTATTTTTTTGCATGCCAAAAAGCTTCTAAGGAAATGGTTAAGCGTAATACAGCAGGCTCCCTCATTTGCATATCTAGTGTTCATTCTTTCAGGGCAGCAAAAGATTGGACTCCTTATGGTATTGCAAAAATGGGAATAAGAAGAATGGTAAAAGGTTTAGCTGCTGATTTATCAGGAACAGGAATTAATTCTAACTGTATTGCTCCAGGAGCAATAAATAATACGATTCCAGATGATGATAGGGTTGAGCCAGAAGCAATAAATATGCCGTGGTTTCCATCTGGCAGACAAGGACTTCCAAGCGATATTGCTAACTCTGTAGTATTTTTATCTTCTAAAATGGGGGAGTATATTAATGGTGAAACTATTTTAGTGGATGGTGGCATGATAGCTACTGGACTTGGAGAAGGAAGACCAGATGACAAATAGAAAAATAAATAAAACTCCTCCTCACAAATTAAATAAAAAGATAAGAGAACAATTAAAATCAATTAATACATCTGCTTTTGTTGATGTTATGGCGCGACAATTTGGCTATAACCCAAGATATGTCCTTATGAACAATGTAATGCCTTTGAATGACGGAAATAGGCTTGTAGCTAGAGCAATAACAGTAAGGTATCTGCCTGCAAGACCTGACTTTGATGAGATCAAGCCGAAGAATGAGAAGTCTCCTGAGTATGCAGCATTTGAGATTGCAGGCCCAGGTGATGTAATAGTTATGGATTCAATGGAAACAAGTTTAATGTCAATTGGTGGTGATATTAAATTTCTGAGGTTAAAACAGAGAGGCATTGATGGTTTGGTATGTGATGGTGGTGTAAGAGATATGGGTTCTGTAGAGAAGTATAATATTCGTATATGGGGTTATGGCAAGACATCTAATTTAGGAACTATGATTGGTACTCCTTGCGCAACTAATGAACCAGTAAAAGTAGATGGAATTTTAGTCATGCCAGGAGATTATTTAGTGGCTGATGATGATGGAGTAGTGGTCATTCCAAGGGCTATATGTAGAGAAGTTGCGGATGCAGCAATAGAGTATGACAGATTAGAGGAGTGGATAAAGAATAAATTGTCCGAAGAAAATTTATCCCCAGGAAAATATTATCCTCCAGACGAAAAAACTTACGAGGAATATAAAAAGAGTCAGTAATTATAATCTATTATCATGCCGTCATAGGCCAATTGAATATCTAAGCCTTCAGTATTAAGTAATTTAGATAGATCATAATTTGTCTCATCATGATCTACGGAACACATTATATCTGTGAAGAATGATTTTTTAGGTTTAAATTTTCTAATTACTTCTAGAGCCTGATCGTAGGTAAAGTGTGAGAAGTAAGCCGGCTCAGGCCTTAGTGCGTCTATTATTAATATATCTAAATCTTCAAGCATATTTTCTGAAGATTCAGGAATTTCTGAAACATCAGAAATATAAGCTATTTTCCCAAATTTATAACCAAAAGAGATATATTGATTGCCATGGAATACTGGTATAGGAGTAATTTTTAAGCCTCCTATATTAAAAGATTTTTCATCAATAATGTTGAATTGAATTTTAGGTATTGGTCCCTTGGTTTTGACTTTCCCATTTTCAAATAAATAAAAGTAAACTTTTTTGATTGATTCTAAGTCTTGGCTCCTTAAATTTATTTTCACAGTCTTTTGTACAAAATTTGTCCAATCTCTTAAATAATCTATCCCTCCTATAGCATCAGCGTGTGCATGAGTGATAATAAGGTCACTGATCTCTCTGATCTCATTTTTTGGAAAGAATTTTATTGCTGATTCCCAAAATGTCTTTCCTGCATCAATTATAACGTTTCTATTCTGCCCATTATTATCAATGAATTTAATTGCTATAGATGTGTTTCTTCTCCTATTTTTTGAATCTGGATCTTGCGCATCATTACATACCTTGCAAGTTGCATTTGGATCAGTAAGGCAACTAACACGAGGAACTCCATCTGATGATCCTGTTCCTAAGAAGATTAATTTTCCATTATTTATCATTAATTTTCTTTCGATAATTGATTATTTGTTATTGTGTTGCTAAATTAACACATTGTGCTAAACATCGTATAAGCCTAATGAAAATCTATGAGGTGATAAATGTCAAATAAAGAATCAATTAAATCTAGAATCAAAAAAGGAGAAGTCGTCGTAGGCCCTTTCTGCATAGTTCCATCTGGAACAATGATTGATACTTTAGGATATTCAGGTATGGATTTCTGTATTTTAGATACTGAACACGGACCATTAGACATGCAAACAATTACTGACTTGATTATGATTGCAAATGGAACTGGAGTTGACCCTATAGTAAGAGTCGGTGAAAACAATGAAAGATTGATTTTAAGAGCCCTAGATGTTGGGGCAACTGGGGTGCAGGTTCCTCAGATAAATGTTAAGCAGGATGCCATTGATGTAGTTAATGCAGCTAAATATGATCCTATTGGGCATAGAGGATTATCAATTTTTACTAGAGCAGGGGACTACTTCGTTAATAAAGGCAAGGATCACACAGATATACAGAATGACAAAACAATGACTATTGTTCATATAGAAGGTAAAAAAGGATTAGATAATTTAGACGAAATTATGGAAGTTGAAGGGATAGATGTTCTTTTCTTAGGTCCTTACGATATTTCACAGTCTTTAGGTGTCCCTGGGCAAGTTACTGATAAGAAAGTTGCTGATGCTATGAAAATTGCAGCAGATAAAGCTAGAAGTGCTGGAAGGGCAGTAGGTTCATATGCTAAAGATGTTGAAATGGGGAAATGGCTAAAAGATTTAGGTGTACAATACATATCTATAAATACTGATGCAACAATATATATGCAAGGTTGCGAGAGTATTGCCAAAGCTTTGAAATAAACCTATATCGGGGAGTGGCGCAGTTTGGCAGCGCGCCTGGTTTGGGACCAGGAGGTCCCGGGTTCGAATCCCGGCTCCCCGACCATAATATTTACTGAGATTGACATTCCACAGGATTATTTAGAAGATATAGTTAAGATAGATTTAAGGGGGCTTATATGAACTTTTTTGATTGGATTTTGATTGTGCTCTTTGCCTTAGGAGCATTATGGGGGTATAGATCAGGATTAATTACCGGAGCATTAACTGTGGCTTCTTTGTACGTTGCTAGTTTGGTTAGCAGTCAATTTTCGGAGCGAGTCATTGGAGTTATAAGTCAAAATGTTGAAAGCGAATCTATAGCTACTGCTTTAGCTTATGTAGTAATTTATGTTGGAATATTTATTGCTGGAAGATTTGTAGCAAAAATCCTAAAAACAATGCTAAGCGTAGTGTTGCTTGGGTGGTTAGACAAAATCGGTGGTGTGGCTCTAGGTCTAGTCGCAGGTTTCTTAATCGTAGGAGCAGCAGTATCATTTATTGCTACACTTGCTTACCCTATTGAAACAGAAAAGCTTGAAGATAAGTCGGGTGATGCTCTTGAGCAGGCATTAACTAATGTTGCGAAAGACATGGGGGAAGGGTTCTTAAGTGACACATTAGTAGAATCTGAAGTTACCGCTGTAGTAGTAGATGTATATAATGGAATTCCAGGTGGAGCATTAGGAATGCTTCCAGGTGATTTTTCATATGCATATGAAGTATTAGATAAGAAAAAATCTTTAGCCTCGGAGTAAAAATTGTTTAAGCGTTCTTTTACAAAACTTTTTATATTAGTGGTGACTCTAGGATCTTTCTATTTATTTTCTCAAGATGTTAACGCTGTTAGTCATGAAACTGAATTAGACTTTAATAATCAAATTCCTACTGATAGGCCTTATATGGATGGAACTGTGGTTTTTGACTCAAAAATGAATGGTAATTGGGATATATATACCATGGATGGGCAAGGTAATAACTTGAGGCAGATTACCTTTTCTCCTTCTGACGAAAGATGGCCCACTCTTAGTCCAGACGGATCTCATGTCGCTTATTCCTCAAATCAGGACGGATTCTTCAATATTGTTGTTAAAGATATGCAAGGAGAGAGGCAATTTAATTTGACCCATAACGGATCTAATGAAATGCAACCTGATTGGGGACCTTGGGATCAGATGATATTTACATCGGATATCAATGGCAACAAGGATATATTTTTAAAAAATATTTGGGGAACTCCAGAAGAATCAGGTTTTGGTCAAAGTGAAGCAGTTCCTATGACATTCAGCCCACAAGATGAATCAGAACCTGCATTTGCTGGAGAATCACAGGGTAATATATTTGCATATGAAGTAAATGGGAATATATGGGGCTACAATATGGATGATTTTAGGAATTGGGCTATAAGAGAAGGTGGTGAAAATGAGAGATCTCCTGTTTTTCATCCTCATGAAGGAATTCGCCCCTCAAGAGAAATGCAGCCTCAATTTTTATTTCTTAAGAATGACCAACTATATTGGTCAAACATAGGATGGCAAAATAATTTTAGCCAAGAGCAGCTCCCTGTAAGAATTCCAGGTGAAATTCGTACTGTAGCATTCTCACAGGATGATCCTTGTACTATTGCATTCACCACAAAACAAGGAGGCAAGATTGGATTGGTAAATTATTGTGATCCCGGATCAAATGCAATTTTACTTCCTGATGGCAATGCCAATTTTGGTGCGGAAAAAATAGATTATGGTCGAGGTAGCCGTGGTGGAATGATGGGCGGAATGGGTGGAATGATGGGCGGAATGAGAGACATGGGTAACCAAATGATGATTGACTTGCAAAGGCAGGATGAGGAGAGGATAAGGCAGGAAGATGAAAGATTGAGGATTGAACAAGAAAGAATGGAAGAGCAGATGAGGATGGACAGGGAAAGAATGGAAGAGCAAGACAGAATGAACCAAGAAATGATGGAAAGACAGATGGATGCTGACAGGGAAAGAATGGAGATGGAGAGAGAAAGAACTGAGATGCAGATGGAGGCTGACAGGGAAAGAATGGAACAAGAAAGGCAGATGAGAGAAGAGCAAGACAGGATGGATAGAGAAATGATGGATGAACAGATGAGAATGGAACAAGAAAGAATGGAACAACAGAGAGAAATGATGAAGAATATGGATGGCTCTGGAGGACGTGATGACTTTTTTGAACCGGATGAAAGATGTTTCGTTGAGGATGAAGAGGAATCTAGAGGTCTTTTTGGTAATGTAGATATAGGTACAGAGATTGATTGTGGAATGAATGAAGGACTAGAAGAAAGAATGAAGGATCCGACCACGTTAGCTATGCTTGGTCTTGTGGTAACTGTTGGAGCTACTTTGCTTCAAATGTTAAGAGGGAATTAACATTTTTATAAATTAAGGCTAAAATAAACGAGAAGGAATAAAAAGAAATATGACTACAAATGCAAATATACCAGATGTGCCACCAGAAATAAGAGGAGTTTCTAACTTTATAGTTAAAACCTTTGTTAACCTATTAGTATCATTGCCTTTTCTAGCTTTTGCAGGTTATGGGCTGCTTCTTGCTGATGGAGATGCTAAAGCTGATTTATTACTTCCTTCTGTTGTTTGTGGAGCTATAGGAGCTTTTCTTTTAGTTACAGGCTTTGTGCTTGGTTTCCTTGCAAGCTTTCCTATGCCGATGTTAGTAAAAGGAGAGAAAGAACTAATAATGAGGCACCCTACAATGAGACCTGCATATTTTAGGATGTTAGTTTCTGTGCCTTTCTTTGGTATTGCTGGTTATTTATTCTTCGTTACACTTGCTCCTTACGTATATCCATTTGCTGTTGGTTTAATTGGATTTTGGCTTTTCTTTAAGGGAACTACTAGATACTTGAGAAATTTATGTATCACATATCTTGTAACAGATAGAAGAATAATTCATATGTATAAGTTTCTATGGCTTTATACTAATGAAATTCCTGTAGGTAGAATAATATCCATTCAAGAGGCAAGAAGTTTATTTGAGATAGTAACTGGAAGAGGAAGCGTGGTGGTATCAAGCGGAATTGGTGCAAGGATGACAATAAGAATGGAAGAAATAACTGATCCTGGACCAGTAGCAAATGAATTAAGAGGATTATTACCTGAATAACAGGCTCTTTGCGGATTAATAAAGAAGATATTAGAAAAAACTCCCTTTTATATTTTTTATCTTTTGGGCATGGGGCAAAGCATGTATTTTCATCTTCTGTTCAGGTCTTAATTCCATTTATAAAGGAAAGCCTGTCCCTTTCAGGAGTTCAAATTGGCGCTTTGGCTTCCACGAATAGTATTGCTGCAGGATTAATTAATGTTCCCGCAGGACTATTAACTGATTTATATAAAAAAAGAGTTGGATTAATCATTTCTTCTAGTGCATTTATGTTATTCTTTGGCTTCCTTTTAGTTTCCCTTCTTTCAGAATCTAACTGGATAGTGCTAGGTTTTTTTTCTTTCATTATCTTAGGGGCTGGTGCAAATCTTTGGCACCCCCCTGCATTTGCAGTTCTAAGTTCAAGATACCCAGATAAAAAGGCATATGCTTTAGGAGTCCACTTATCTGCTGCTTCAGCTGGAAATGCAATAGGCCCTTTGGTTACTGGCAGTCTTTTATCAGGAATAGTAATTTACAAGTCGTTATCAATTGATTTTGAATGGAGAGAATTAGCTTTTTTAATGGCAATATTGTGTTTAATTTTGTCTTCAATTGTTTTTTTATTTAGCGCAAAAATATCTATAGATTCTGCAGAAAAACTCAACTTTAAAAATTATTTTTTAAAAGCTATTCAATCATTAAAAAGAATAGAAGTTATAACCATGGTGTCTCTTCATGCGATTAGGCAGTCTGTGCATAGTGCATTTACTGTATATTTCTTAATATATCTAAAGGAGTATCTAGATTTAACTCCTTTATCTATTGGGTTTCATTTTTCTCTGATAGGTATATCCGGAGTAATTTTCACTCCATTATGGGGACATATTTCAGATCGAGTTGGTAGACTACCTGTAATAACTTTGGGCATGCTACTTACAAGTTTATTTATTTTTCTGATTAGGTTTAGTAATTCAGGAATAACTTTAATAATCCTTCTTTTATTATTAGGATGTGTTTTATTTGCAATAATCCCAGTGATTGCTGCTGCTGCTATGGACTATACTGTTCCTGGCACCGAAGGTACTTCAGTATCATTATTGTTTACTGGAGGCGCCATATTAGGTTCGCTTTCGCCTATAGTTGCAGGTTTATTTTACGATTTAAGTGGGTTTGACTCTGTAATTATACTTACTTCACTGTTAGCATTAATAGGTAGTGCTGTTTCAGTGTTTGCATGGATAAAATTTAAATAATGCTATTAATTATAATTATTACTATATATATAAATATTTTAGTAAGGAGAAAAAATGTTAAAAGTAGGAACTTCTAAAGCTGATATAACACCTCCTATTGGCATAGCACATGCAAACTGGGGATCATCTACTCATCAGGTTGCCGAGGGAATAGATATGCCTCTATATTGCTACGTGATGTATATTGAGAGCGAGTCTTCAAAAAATAAAGTTATTATCCTTGATTTAGATTTATGTATTATTGATGATGAAATTGATCAAATGATTAGAGATGCTGTTATTTCTGTTATTGACATCCCAAAAGAAAATATCAGAATAAGCGTTAGTCACACTCATGCAGGTCCCCCATATGGTAGAAGTGACTCTACTGGTGGTGGTTGGCTGACAGAAGGTGTAGATTTAATAAAACCATATTTTGATAGTTTTCCAGACAAAATTTCAAAGGCAGTAAAAGAGGCAACTAATTCTTTGAAAAGATGTAATATTTCATATGGAAAAGGACGGTCTGATATCAATATAAATAGAAGACCGGCAGATGAAAAAGGGAATCTCTTTACTGGCAGAAATTGGGAAGGAATTGTAGATCATTCAGTTGATGTAATAGGTTTTGATGATGAAGATGAAAATATTGTTTCAACAATAGTTGGATACGCATGCCACCCCACTATACTAGGCCCAGATAATAGACTGATATCACCGGATTATCCAGGTCATATGAGAAAGACGGTAGAAGAGATAGTTGGTGGAAGTTGTATATTTTTACAAGGTGCTGCTGGTAATCAAGGCCCAATTCATAGCTTTCTTGGAGAAGTCGAAGTAGCTAGAAAAGCTGGAAAAATCCTTGGGTTGGAAGCCTCTAAAGTTAGAATGTCCATAGATCCCTTTGAAAGAGAGGAAAAATTAGTAGAAATTATTCCTGCAGGGGCAGACTTAGGAATGTATGAAGATGTTCCTTTAAAATCATCAACTGATGAAGTTCAAGTAAGAAATGCATACGTTGATTTGCCCTCATTAGACTTTCCATCATATGAAGAAGCATCTAAAGCATATCAAGATGCACTTTTAGAACTAAAAAAAGTTAGAGAATCGGGTAGCCAGGATCAAATAAAGAAGATGGTTTCCAAAGTGAAGAGGACTAATTTTACAAGGAAACTTACTCAGATATCTGAGGGAGGAAAAGTAAATATTTGGATACAAACTATAAAAATAGGAGACATAATTTTTCAAGGTTTGCCTTTAGAGCCATTTATGGAATTTAGTCACAAAATTAAATCTTTGAATCCAGATAAAAAAATATTTTGGTCAGGATATACAAATGGTTGGCTTGGGTATCTTCCTACTGCAAAGGCTTATGAAGAGGGAGGATATGAAACAAGAAACACTCCCTTGAGTCCTGAATCTGAAGAATTAATCCTTGATATTTGTGATTCAGAGATAAAAAAATTCGATTGAAAATATCTTATTAAGGAGAAAATATGATAAAAGTAGGAACATCTAGAGTAGACATAACACCACCCATTGGAATGCCACATGCAAACTGGGGTTCTTCTGTTCATCAGGTGGCAGAAGGGATAGATATGCCTATGTATTGTTATGCTATGTATTTAGAAAGCGAATCATCTGAAAATAAAGTCGTTATACTTGATTTCGACTTATGCAGTATGAGTGAAGAAATTGATGGTATGGTTAGAGACGCAGTGATATCTTCTTTAGACATTCCGAGAGAGAATATTAGGATATGCCTGAGTCACACCCATGCAGGCCCTCCATACGGCAAAGATAATTTAAATGGTGCTGGATGGATTACAGAAGGTGTAGAGCTAATTAATCCATATTATGACTCATTTCCTGAAAAAATATCTAAAGCTATAGATGAAGCTGTAAGTACAGTAGTAGACTGCAACATTTCATATGGAAATGGAAGATCAGATATCAATATTAATAGAAGACCTGCTGATAAGAGCGGGACTCTCTTTACAGGAAGGAATTGGGATGGACCCGTTGATCACTCAGTAGATGTAATAGGTTTTGATGCTACTGATGGCACTCCGGTTGCAACAATAGTAGGATATGCATGCCATCCGCATATATTAGGTCCAGATAATAGACTGATATCACCGGATTATCCAGGGCATATGAGAAAGACCGTAGAAGAGATTGTAGGAGGAAGGTGCTTATTTTTTCAAGGATATGCTGGCAATCAAGGCCCAGTTCACACATTTGTTGGTGATGTAGAAGCAGCTAGAAAAGCAGGAAAATTGCTTGGTCTTGAGGCTTCAAAAGTGAGAATGTCTATAGATCCCTTTGAAAGAGAGGAAAAATTAGTAGAAATTATTCCTGCAGGAGCAGATTTAGGTATGTATGAAGATGTAATTATTAATGAACCTAATGATGATTTAGTTATTAGCAATACATATGTAGATCTTCCAACTTTAGATTTTCCATCATACGAAGAGGCTTCTAAAGTTTTTGAACTTGCATTAGAGGAATTAAAAAAAGCTAGAGAATCAGGAAATCAAGAAGAAATAAAAAAGATGGTATCTAAATCAAAAAGAGCTAACTTTACAAGAAGGAACTCTTTAAGATCAAGGGATGGGAAAGTAAATATTTGGATACAAACTATAAAAATAGGGGATATAGTGCTTCAAGGCATCCCTTTAGAACCTTTTATAGAATATGGAAATAAAATCAAATCTTTGAATCCTAATAAGAAAATAGTTTTATCAGGTTATACAAATGGGATACATGGTTATCTTCCAACTGCAATTGCATATGAAGAGGGAGGGTATGAGACAAGAAACACACCTTTGAGCCCTGAATCAGAAGAATTAATAACTCAAATATGCGATGCCGAAATTAAGAATATAGATTAATTAACTTACCTATTCTTATTTGACTTGGACTTCTTCGGTTTTTCCATTGTTATTTTAGGCATATTATTTTTATAAAATCTTAATCCAAATAATGCTGATATAACTATTGATAAAAGTGTTATTAGAAAACCATTCAAGGAAACATCTAAAATAAATCTAAGAAAAATAGTAAAAATAACATTCATTATAAAAGTTCCAATAATTGCTATTGCTATTGATGTTAATAGTATTGGATTCATTCTTCTTTGCTCTTTAATGGTTTATAAACTTTTTCTTTTTCATCCTTATTATCTAAAAGATTTTCAGTTAATAATTCGCCTTCAGTCTGTTTGGGTGTGCTTTCTTTGTGCAAGTCTGAATTCATTTTATTAATTTCATTTAAAAAATTATTAAATTTTCTTCTAAGATAAAAACGAGTAAGTGTTGAAGTTAAGTATATTGCTAATATAAGGCCTAAAATTATAAATATTGCATTCCAACCAAATGCTAAAAATGCAACAATACAAATAATTAAAAATGATATGTATAAAGGTTTTAAGTTCATTCTTCTTTATTAGTTTTTCTATCTTTTAAGTCTTGCTTTATAACGAAAATAACTATTCCTAATCCAACAACAAAAGCTACATAAATTCCAATATATTGAGCCAATATAGTTAGTGTGGCTATTCCGCCAATAAACAAAGCTATAAATCTAATTATTTTCATAATTTCATTTTAATAAGATTTAGCTTATCAGACAAAAATAGAAGAGCCCCGATAGTCGGGGCTCTTCATATTCAGCGTCTTATTTAAAAGACCTAGTAATTAATTACTTAACGTATACTGCACCAGCACCGTTGTAACCGCTAGGAACTTTTATAAACTGAGGAGCAGAAGTGTTTGCATAGTGAGAAATCCAACCATCCCATGTTATGCCACTCTGTCCAACAACACCCTTAGGTATCATGTATATTCCACCATATTGCTGCCAGAACATACTGTAGTCAACACCCATTAAGTGCATTTCACCTCTTTTAGCAGGATCTTTTTCAGGTAGGATTTGGAACAACCAGTACGCTTGTGCTGGTGATTCGAATCCAGGACCCCATCCTGGCCTTGAAGATGAAGAGTCAACTGTAGGTAGAGGCCAGTCAAGAGGGTAAGAGTTCGAGTGAACGTCACCATTCTTTAATACTGGTAGTAATTGCTCTCTCCTTCTCATTCGAGGGCTAATTACTCCACCATAGTCTTCTTCTAAACCACTAATTGTTAATCCAAGTTGTGTCCAGCTAGACATAACTGTGTCAGCAACTTCTAGTGATACTTCACCAGTTTCTGCTACATAACTCTGAAGAACTAATTCGTCTCCAAAGCTAGTTCTTTTACCACTTGCATCTGCAGGGTATCCTGCTTTATCAAGTAGCTCTCCAGCTAATGCCATGTCTCCACCACCATTTGGTAATTCCCAAGGGATACCATTGGCGCCAAGTACAGTTTCTGTACCTGCACATGTGTGCTTTGTAGGAGCTTTAGTTACACCAGTACCAGTACCGATGTCACCAACGTCCCAACAACCTGTTTCTCTGCTTGCATCCCAACCTGGGTATTCAGGACCCATATACTCTGAGTATATTGGAAGTCCAAGATCGTTTAGCAAGTTTTTGTTAATTGCATTTCTATCGATTGCAATACTAAGAGCAAGTCTTACAAGTCTTGCTTGTTCCATGTCAGTCATACCTGCAGGGTTATCAGTATCTGTGTAGACAACCTTGTCTGGGTATACAGTTTGCCATGGGTCTCCTATCCAAGGATAGTCTTTAGTATAAGAAGGCGCATCCCAAGGGTTCAAAGCTTCCCCTGTTCGTGAATGAACTTCTTCCCATAGGTTACCAGCCCAAATAATTGACTGGTTAACGTATGAACCTGGCATTGTTTCTACGAAATCAAGACCTTTGTCCAAAAGACTTGGAACCATCTTGAAGTCCATGTCGGCAATGTCAATGCTTCCATTTTCTAGCATTGCTATTCTAGTCTGTACTTCTGGAACTTGGATCTGAGTCATAGAGTCTATAGATCCTGCATTACCAGCCCAGTGTTTGTCACCGGCCTTGTGAATAGTACACCTGTCACCAGCTATACATGCTCCTTGAATATAAGGACCAGTACCTACGTGGTGAGATTTAGACCATTCGTATCCCATTTTATCGAAAGACTTCTGCGATTGAGGTGCCATTCTAGCACTCAAACAACCGAAGTCAGAGATTGGGAAACAGAAGTAAAGTGGTGATACCAATTCCCATTTTAGCGTGTGTGAGTCAACAACTTCACAGTTACCAAATACAGCAGCATAGTCACCACCGTTAGGGTCAGTACTCTCTGCGTTTACTGATGGGTTAGCATTGTTAAAGTACCAACATACATCATTCGCATCGAATTCACCGAAGTCTACTGATTCAAATCCTTTTGGAGAATTAAAACCAATACCCTTCTTTATTTTAATATTTAAGTATTTACCATCTGCGCTTACATCCCAGCTGTCTGCTGTGTAAGGCTCCATAGGAGTACCATTTTTATATATGAAAAGTGGTTCTTCTACACCCTGCATGTCTATAACTGCAGATGTTCTGTAAGGTCCTTGCCACCGAAGTCCGAATACTCCCTCAATCTTCTTTTTACCCCAAACAAGATCAACGGTTTCTTCTACAGGAGCTGCAACTTCGACTTTTACCTCTTTAGTAACAACTTTTTCCTTAACAACTTCTTTCTCAACAACCTCAGTTTCTTTTACAATCTTCTCCACTGGTACTTCTTTAATTACTTCTTTCTCAACTATAACTTCAACAGTTTCAGTTGATCCACAAGCCATTATCAAAGACATAAGTGAAGCGATTACTATAAAAGAAATTGAATTTCTTTTAGAGAACATTTCTCCTCCATCTTTTTAGTTTATTTCGCAATTTGCAGATGCAAACCGCCTTTCGACTCTGAAAGGAGTAAGTTTACTATCATTCTAAGATTAGATCAAAATTTGTTGCAAAAATGTTAAATCTTATTAATCCTGTATAGTTTTACCAGCTTGGAGTTCGTTCAGATTGATCAGTATTGGTTAACCTTTTTTGACCTGATCCATCAGATGGAGTCATGCTATATATATCTGTATCTCCATCAGAATCTGATACAAAAATTATCTTTCCATCTTTCCAGATAGGAGAACTTTCAGTGCTAAGGTTGTCTGTTAACCTAATCGGCTTCTCATTTAATGAAATATCTGCTACAAAAATTTCAGGATTATTTTCTCTTTCAGATATGAATACAATTCTTTTCCCATCTGGCGACCAGGCATAATCATAATCATTGCCTTGACTGACAGTAATGTTTGTTTCTTCCTTGGAATCAGCATCAATTACATAAATATCTATGTCATCCCCACCTCTAGTTGAGAGAAATGCTATATTTTTCCCATCTGGAGACCACATAGGATCATGATCTTCAAAATTTTCAGTTAATCTAACTTCATCTACGCCTTGAGGATTTTTTTTGAATATTCCAACCCTTTTGTCTCCGTCATCTAGAATTTGATCAGTTTTAATTACTGAATATACAATCCATTCTCCATCTGGAGACCAGTTTCCTAGTTTTTCAATTGCGGTATTATTAGTGACTTCATTAATTGATCCGTCTGAAACACTATAAACGTTAATATCATGCTGACCATCTGAATTTTTGCCTTTATAAGCAATTTTTGTAGAATCTGGCGACCAGAAGAAATCTTCTACTGACTCCCCTTTTCTACTTAATAATTTTTCTTGGTTGCCTTCAAAATCCATCATCCATAGTTCTCTAATAGAATTTTTTGTTGAAATAAAAGAAATGCTATTCCCATCAGGAGAAAGTTTGGGGGTGGTTTCTTGTTTTGAACTGTTTGTAAGCCTTAAATGATTATTTCCATTCTTATCCATAGAATAAATTTCTGGATTGCCATCCTTCTCAGAAATATAAAGAATTGAAGATCCAGATAGCCCCGAAGATTGGCAAGCGATAAGTAATAAGCTGAAAATTGCAATCAACAATTTATATCTTATTATTAAGGCTAAGTTGTTTTTCATATCAATTTTTAGATAATTATTGTATTAAAAGTTATCCTAGCAGTGATGAAAAGCAATTAAAATGAATTTTGAGTATCTTTTTTTTGAATAATGCCAAGTAGAACATCAAAAATGAACAAAGATCCTTTATCTGAAGGCAGGAGATCTGTTGCAGAATCCTTGAAGAGCCCTTCCAGTATAGAGAAAATTGTAGTTAGTAATAGTAGTAATAATTCAAACTCTATAAATGAATTATTAAATACAGCTAGAAAATTTAATATTCCTATTGAAATTGTAAGCGAACCTGATCTAAATAAAATTAGCCACACAGGGAAGCATCAAGGAATATTGGCTTATTTAGTTTCTGATGGATATTTCCCTGAGAAAAAATTTTGGGACATTTTAAGTAGAGATATTCCACGAATAAGATTACTTATCCTTGATGGGATACAAGACCCTCATAACTTTGGGGCAATTTCAAGATCTGCTCTTGCTTTTGGAATAGATTACATAGTTATACCAAAGAAGAGATCTGTAGGGATTACTTCAGGCTCAATTAGAGCATCATCAGGCGCTATTCACAGCCTAAATATAATTAGAGTTACAAACATCTCAAATTTTATAAATAAATTGAAAAAATTTGATTTTTGGACAGTTGGCTTAAAGTCTGGATCAGGTAAATCCATTAAGGACCACAAATTCTCTAAAAGAGTTGGGATTATAATTGGGTCGGAGCATGATGGGATATCCAAGAAAGTTGAATCTCAGATTGATATATTTACTGAAATTACTATTGAGAAGGATAAAATAGAATCTTTAAATGCTTCTGTTGCCGCCTCAATAGTAATGTTTGAATTATTCAATTCGAAATAATTATATTTTCGATAATTCTTCTACTACATTAATCAGAGGCTTATCGTTATAAAAATTGTTAATATTTTCTGCAACTATTTTCATTCTTCTTGAAGCTGTCCCATATGTTGAGCCACAGATATGCGGGGTTAGAATTACATTTTTTAATTCATTGAAAGGATATTCTGATGGTTTCGGATTATCTGATGCGCCCTTAGGGTATGTATACCAAGTATCAAGGCAAGCTCCAGCGATCCTGTTAGATTTTAATGCATTGTATAGGTGCTCATCCTTTATTATGGGTCCTCTAGCAGGATTAATTATAAATGCATCATTTTTCATAGAATATATTTCTTTCTCTCCTATCAAACCTTTCGTAGATTCAATGTATGGGACACATACGACCACAAAGTCTGAAATTGAAATTAATTTTGTCATATCTTTTGGCTTCACTACCTCTGTTATTTTTAGATCACTTACAATCTCTTCCGTAACATCAAATTCTTCTACAGCATAATTATTCATTCCAAAAACTTTAGTTAGTTCAAGAACTTTTTTGCCTATTCTACCGAGGCCTATTACAGTTACATTTCTTCCAGTCAATTCTTTAAAAGGCCCGAATCTGGCTGGCCAATAATCCCAGTTATTTTCGATGAAAGTATTATGAGAATTAATCAATTCACGATCTAGTGCAATCATTGACATTAGAACATACTCCGCTATTCCAACTTCATGTTCATAGCTGTTAGTAACTACACATCCATCAGGCACAGCTTCAGGAGAGATTTTGTCCCAACCCGCACCAGGCATAAAAATTGCTTCCAAATTTTTAGCTTCATTTTTCCAAGAAATATCCATAGATGTTGAAACTAAAATATTAAAATCTGGTAGAAGTTTTCTTATGGCTTCTTTTTCAGAAGAATCAATTACATTCCATTCAATAGGAACATTTGTATTTGATTTTAAGTCATCAATAGAAAGGTTTAAGAATTTACTATTTAGAACTAATGCTTTAAGTTTTTTGCTCATATTTCACCTCATTGATTTAATCTTCTAGCAGAAAAGTTTTTAATGCAATACTATTTATATTAAATTAGTTTTGTATAAATTTATTCTGGAGATAGCATGACAAAAGATAATGGAAAAGTTGCAATAGTTACAGGAGGAGGATCTGGCATTGGAAAAGCATCTGCAATAGCTCTTTTAAAGGCAGGATATTCTGTAGTAATTTCTGGCAGAAGAGAAGACCCTCTTATGCAAACAGTTAAAGAGAGCGATGATAGCTCAAAAATCTTGGGAGTAACCTGTGATGTAGGGAACCCTGAATCTGTAAAAAATCTTTTTCAAAAAACTGTTAGTGAATTTGGGAGACTAGATGTTTTATTTAATAATGCTGGAGGTGGAGCTCCTAAAAAACTTATTGAAGACCTGACTTATGACGATTGGCAAAATGTAGTTGATGCAAATTTAACCGGGACTTTCTTGTGCTCTCAAGAGGCAATAAAGATTATGAAAAATCAAAATCCTATGGGAGGCAGAATTATTAATAATGGCTCAATTTCTGCATATGCGCCTAGACCAGACTCGGCTCCTTATACAGCCACTAAGCATGGCGTCAGTGGATTAACAAAATCTATTTCTTTAGATGGAAGAAAATATAATATTGCATGCAGCCAAATAGATATTGGTAATGCTGCTACAGATATGACAGAAAGAATGAAGAAAGGTGTGCCTCAAGCTAATGGATCAACCATAGTAGAACCTACTTTTGATGTAAACCATGTTGCAGAAGTTGTTGTAAATATTTCTAATTTTCCTTTAGAAACTAATGTTCAATTTATTACAATAATGGCCACCAAAATGCCTTTTATTGGAAGGGGTTAGTATGAAAATTGGCTTAACATGCTTTATGCATGAGTCAAATAATTTTATAAAGAAAACCACACCATTAGAAAATTTTAAGGACCCTTCTTCTGGGGATTTCCTTCACGGAGATCATATAGTTGATCATTTTAGAGGCGGAAATCATGAGCTTAGCGGTTCTATTGATGAGATAGAGAAGCAGGGCAATACTTTTATTCCAAAATTTTGTGGCATAGCAACACCTTCTGGGACTGTCGAAAAATCTGCTTTTGATTACATTGCAAATAGAATAGTGAATGAAATAAATAAAGATGAAATGGATGGCTTAATAATTAATCTCCATGGAGCTACGGTATCAGAAGAATATCTTGATGTAGATGGGGAGGTTTTATTTAGATTAAGAAATAAGATGGGGCCTGAATTTCCAATAATTTGCACTTTAGATAAGCATGCAAATATTTCTACTAAGATGTTTGAAAATGCAGATATATTAGTTGTTTTTAGGACATGCCCCCATTTAGATACATATGATAGAGGCGTAGAGGCTGCAAAATTAATGGATCAGATGTTGAAAAGTGAATTAAAACCAACTGGCACTTTTATTGCCCCTCCTATGATGATTAACATGACTAAGCAAAATACGTTTGAAGAGCCTGTATCTAAAATAATAGAAGATATGGAATCTTTGTCCAATAGCCCTCTAGTAGCATCTGCAAGTTTTGCACTAGGTTTCCAATTTGCTGATGTTCCTGAACTTGGTGCCTCTTTCATTGTTTATACAAATGATAATTCTGAGCTTTCTAGAGAAAAATGTGAATGGGTTTCTTCTAGAGCTTGGGAAAATAAGGAAAAGTACAATTTAGATGCATATGAAGTAGAAGATGCTGTGAAAATAGCTAAGGAATCTGAAGAATTTCCAGTTGTCCTTAATGACGTTGGAGATAATACAGGTGGAGGCAGTTCGGCAGATTCAACTTTTCTTTTGCATGAAATAGTTCGGCAGAATGTAGGAAATTACTGCACTGTATTTTTTGACCCAGAGTCAGTTTCTAAATGCATTGAATCCGGGATAGGCTCAGATATCAACCTAAAGATTGGTGGTAAAGTTGATGATCAGCATGGAGAGCCTGTTGAATTAGAGGGGAAAGTAATGAATATAACTGATGGAACATGGGAAGATAGCGAGATTAGGCATGGAGGTTATACAAAATACAACCAAGGACCAACAGTATTATTTGAAACTCAAAATGAAGGCTCAATCATTTTAACTTCATTAAGACAGCCTCCGCAAAGTATTGGTCAAATCACTCATATTGGAATAGATCCATCTAAGAAGAAACTGATTACAACAAGAGGAGTTATACTCCCTAGGCCAGCTTATGATCCTTTTGCCGCCAAAACATTTTTAGTGAACACAAAAGGTACAACAACCGCAGATTTGAAAAATTTAAGTTTTAAAAATATAAAAAGAAATCTTTATCCTTTGGGAAACCCTTCATTTGATCCTAATACAAATGAAGTTTAAATATTATAAAAATTAGAACCGTTATTAAAGAAAAAATCTTCTTTTTCAGAAGAAGAAAAATTATTAGTTAATTTTTTTGCTAAATTCAAAACATATTGATAAGAATTTTTAGTTAAGCATACAGGCCAATTACTCCCGTACATTATTCTTTTTTTACCAAAAGAATTAATTACATGAGAAGAATACAAATGTATGTTATTTAGGTCCCGATTATTACTCGTCTCTTCAATAATTCCAGAAATTTTACAGTGCAGATTATTTATTTTTGAAAGCTCACTAATGTCGCTTGCCCATGGTTCAAATTTATTTGTTGATATTTCTGGCTTAGCAATATGATCAATTACACCATTTAGGTTAGGTATTTTTTCATACACTTGTTTTATATATCTCAAATGATTAGGCCTCACTAAAAAATCAAAATTGACCTTTCTTTCTGAAAGAATTTTTAATCCTCTTAAAACATCATCATCCATAATCCATCCCTCCTCTTTTTCGTCATGCCAAACATGCCTTATCCCAACAAATTTCTCATTTTTTTGGAATTTATCTAGTTTGTGCTCAATTTCTGGACTTTTAAGATCAATCCATCCAACAATTCCTTTGATTATCGAAGATTTGCTAGCTATATCAAGTAGCCATTCAGCCTCATCTTCAGACTGATGAGCTTGGACACAAATTGTATTCTGAACTTCACATTTTTCAGTTTCTTTTACTAAATCCTCGTAAAGAAAATTCTTATTAATTTTCTCAGATTCAATTGCTGGCAAATCTTTAATCCAATCATAAGATCTTAAAGAGAGGTCCCATAAGTGATGGTGTGTATCAAGAATTTTCATTATTAATTTTTACGTAACCTATTTCTGGATAAGGTCTTACTGGATTTGGAAAAGCAGCATCTGAATACCAAAGATTCCCGTCAATTATAGAAAGTCCATGAGGATCTGGCCCATCTTTTGGCACGTTAATTTGCTCTAACTTTTCACCTGTAGATTTATTATATTTTACAATGTTCCTATCTACTCTATCTGAGCACCAGATTGATTCTTCTTCTATAGCAAGCCCATGAGGAGATTGGTCAATATTAAATTTAAACAATTCTTTGAATGAGTCAGGATCTACTAAAATCAAAGCTGTAGGGTTAAAGGCAGTAATCCATAGTTTGCCCTGATCCCATTCAAGCCCGTGAATACCTCCTCCGTCGGGAGTAGGGAACCTAGAAACTATTTCTCCAGAGCCTAAATTAACTTTTAAAATCCAATTCATGTGTGTATCTGTGCCTCTGAATGTACGTGCATCAGTGCGACCATTTGAGCCAAGCCACATAAAGCCACCTCCAACAGTAATCCCAGATCCATTTTCACAAATTGTTGGGATATTTTTTTTGATTGCCCCTTTATTATCAAGAATAAAAACATTATCAGTTTTTTGATCTATAACGAAAAGATCATTATTAAACCATTGTAAGCCGTTTGGCATATCAATATTGCATTCGAAAGCTGGTATAAAGTCTGCTGAATTCCTCATTTTTATATTTTTTGTGTACTTAAATACTGTAATCTAATATATGAATTGATTTATAATAAACAATATTATTTATTTATATTTTCATCAAATCAAATAAGTCTTAAGGGCTTGGAGTTATTATGTCAGAATCAGAACAAATAAAAAAAGAAAGAGTAATGGTGTTTATAGACGGTAGTAATCTATATCACGTTTTAAATCAGCATTTTTCAAGGAATGATCTTAAATTCGGAAAATTTGCTGAGAAATTAGCAGGTGATAGAGAGTTAGTAAGGACATACTACTACAACATCAAGCAAGAAAATGGAAAAGGTGCAGAGGAGCAGGAAAAATTCCTTTCTGCTTTATATGAAATCCCTTACCTAGAAGTTAAATTGGGTATAGTTAAACAACGAGGGGATGCGATGGTAGAAAAAGGTGTAGATATGATGATAGGTGTGGATATATTGAAGAATGCCTATGAAGATCTTTATGACTCAGCTATTTTGGTAAGTGGGGATGGAGATTTTTACCCCGCACTACAAGCTGCAAAGGATCAAGGTCGGCATGTAGAAATTGCAGCATTTGATACAAATATTTCACCTGAAACTGCTAGGATTGCAGACTTGCATATTAAATTAAACAAGACTTTCTTTTCCAGCTTGTGGATGACTAAGTCAGATGTGAAGAAAGCATCAAGATCATATAACAAGGAAGAGGTTACTGATGAATTGTCTTCTCCAGAAGGAGAGAATAAAAAACCTAAGAAAAAGAAACCATTAAAAGCGACAACAACTAGAAAAAGTAGTTATAAACCACGAAGTAAGAAGTCATTTAGTAGAAGTAAAACAGAATCGAATTCAAAAAGAACTGAGATGTCACCTTCTACTAAACCTCCAAAACTAAATGGCTCCAAGAGCTCATCAGCAAAAAAGAAAGGCTGGATTAAGAAGCTAGTTGGAGGTAACTAGCCAGTAACTGCACCTTTTGAGGCAGGCTGAACAAGTTTAGTGTATTTACCAAGAACTCCAGTTTTATATAAGGGAACATGCTTATCTAGCTTACTCAATCTCTCTTTAATTTCTTTTTCAGACACTTTTAGATTTAATTCAAAAGACTCTAAATTAATTTCTATTTTGTCTCCATTTTCTACTGCAGCAATAGGGCCTCCAACTGCTGCTTCAGGACCAACATGACCAATCATTGGCCCATGTGATGCTCCAGAAAATCTTCCGTCTGTCATCAAAAATACTTTATCGCCTAGACCTTGCCCTACAATGGCACTAGTAATTGAGAGCATTTCTCTCATTCCTGGCCCACCTTTGGGCCCTTCATATCTAATCACTACGAAATCACCTTGCTTAATCTCATGTTTTTTTAAAGATTCCATGCACTCTTCTTCTTGATTAAAGACCCTTGCTGGTCCAGACCATGATTTTCCATAGTTATGTCCTGCAACTTTAAGTACAGCACCTTCAGGAGCCAGATTTCCATGCAATATAACTAATCCTCCAGTATTGCTGATAGGATTATCTGGCAATCTTACTACATCATCCTCAGTGCCATTATCTTCAATTTCTGCAAGATTCTCCTCTACAGTTTTTCCAGTAACTGTCATGCAATCTCCATGAATAAGACCAAGCTTTAATAGCCTTTTCATTACCAATGGAACACCACCAACATTATCTAAATCATACATAATGTATTTTCCACCTGGTTTCATATCTGCTAGATGGGGAGTTCTCATTGATATATCGTGTATGTCTTCTAAAGACAGGTCTACTCCCATCTCATGAGCTATTGCAGGTAAGTGCAATGCTGTATTCGTTGAGCCGCCCATAGCTGTCACTACTGTTACTGCATTTTCAAACGCCTTTTTTGTAAGTATGTCAGAAGGCCTTATATTTTTTCTTAGAAGATTTAAAATAGCCTCTCCAGCTTTTCTGCTAGATGCAGATTTTCTCTGATCTACTGCTGGTTCAGAAGCTGAACCCGGCAGACTTAACCCTAAAGCTTCTCCTACTGAAGACATTGTGTTTGCAGTAAACATGCCGCCGCAGGACCCAGGCCCTGGACATGCCCTAGATTCTATTTGATACAACTCATCGTCTGATAAATCTCCTTTTTGATGTTTTCCAACAGCTTCGAAAACATCTTGAATTTGAATTGTTTTCCCATTAAGATTTCCTGGCAATATTGATCCACCATAAACAAATACAGAAGGAACATTTAATCTTGCGATTGCCATCATTGCTCCAGGCAAACTCTTATCACAACCTGCTACTGCAACTAAGCCATCAAACCTCTCTGCAAATACAACTGTTTCAATAGAATCAGCTATGACTTCACGACTAACTAAAGATCCTTTCATTCCAACAGTATTCATAGAAATGGCATCACTAACTGTTATAGTTCCAAAAACAAAAGGAGTGCCTTGTGCAGCGAAAACCCCCCTCTTAATTTGTTCTGCGAGAGGTTCTATGCCTGCATTACAAGGAGTTACCTCATTGTGAGTAGATGCAATTCCCACGAAAGGAGCATTAATATTTTCGTCAGTTAGCCCCATTGCTTTCATCATAGATCGGTGCGGTGCTCTTGCTGCACCTTCGGTTGTCTCCCAGCTTGTATGTTTGCCTAGGGCTCTTTTCTGTTCTCTTCTAGTGGCCATTTTTTCTCCTTTTATTAATGCAGTTAATAGCTAGAACAATCACATCTTCTGGAGGGTGTTTATAATTTCCCTCGTTCAATTTTAATTTCTTTTTTTCTATTAGGTCTTGCTCATTAACCCATATCCATCCAGATTTTAATCTCTCAGGATTAATCGCTTCTGCAAAATATATCATATCTATATGGAAGTGTTTACCTTCTTTAGGGTCATTAATGGGTTCTAGTAGCAGAGATTCGGGTTTTTCAAGCTCTTTTACTTCTCCAATGTTTTCAAATATTGATTTGTTTGAGAATAATTTGATTGATAAGCCGCTTTCTTCATATACCTCCCTAACAACTGCTTCTTCTGGAGATTCATTTTTTTCAATATGACCACCTGGCGGCAACCACTCCATAACTTTGTTGTGCCAGTGTAATAAAACTTTATCTTGGTCAGGATGTAATACAAAAGCAGTTGCAGTAAAATGTTTACGATTTAAAACCATAGTTTTTTGTCCACTATGTTGAAAAGTTCTCTTTCTTTTGAAAACAGTCGACAATTTTTTTCTATTATTTCAAACCTTCTTTCATCAAGATAAGGTACGTCGTGTGCAGCAACATGAGGAGTAAGAATTACTTTAGGGTTATCCCATAGCTTATGTGATTTTGGAAGAGGTTCTGTTTCGTATACATCGAGGCCAGCACCACTTATTTCTTCTTGATTTAGGGCTAGTAAAAGGTCATCTAGAACAGTAGTCATGCCTCTGCCTATGTTGATAAAAAAAGCACTTTTTTTCATGGATTTGAAGAAATTTAAATTAAATTGCCCTTCTGTCTCAGGCGTATGAGGAACAGTACTTACAACAAAATCAGCTTCTTTTGCTTTATTTAATAATTGGTCAGGTTTTTCTATCTCTTGAATAAAGGAAGGCTTTTCCTGCCTTTTTGAATCAATCCCAATAACTTTCATGCCTAGCGTGGAACAGTAGTATGCAGTTTCCTCTCCGATTCCTCCAATACCAATTATAAGTATTGTCGATTCAGGTAAATATCTAGTGGATCCTAATGGTAGTTCTAGTGGGTTCCAGTTCTTTTCGTATTGTTGCCTAATATAGGTGTGTAGGCTTCTTGAAAAAGATAAAATCATAGCCAATATATGACTGGAAATATGATCGTTATATATACCTTTAAAATTGGTAGCAATTAAAGAATGATCAGCAAGATCATCAAAATAAAAATCAGCAGGGGGAGCAGCTTGAGGGGCTTGTAACCATTCTATTTTTTCGGCATACGGAAATAGTTCTTCAGTAAGTACACCATATACAGCTTCAGAATCAATTAATTCTCTTTTGGCATCCTCTTTGCTTCTAGGAATTGCTACTTCTAGGTAAGGCTCTGAGTCAGATAGTTTCTTTGCCCAACTTTCTAAAAGTTCATCATATGAAAAATTATCTTTAGTTGAAGGCAAAAAAGTAATTTTAAAATTTCTCATATTAGTTGATCAATTTTTAATTCGTTTGATGTTTTTTTGTACCACTCAACTACTTCAGGGTGCAGCGGAATGCCTTCCTTTTCCCTTTTTTCTTGCTCTTTAGCTTCAATATATCCAGCATAAACTACATCCTTTCCCTCTGAATTTGAAGGTAGATCTAAAAGGCTTTGTAGATACCTATCCATGAGTTCTTTAAATTCTTTTGTATCTATAAATGCGTCTACTGAGTATGCAGCTAAAAAGTGACCTTGCCCTGTATGTTCTCCTGTAGGGGCAGTTTTTGATCCGTTAAGTATACCTGCAAGAACATCAACTACCATTGCCATGGAGTATGATTTATGTGAGCCCATCTCTCTAGTTCCTCCAAAAGGAAGTAGATCCACAGAACTTGAGATATATCCAGAAGCATACCTTTCCTCTAAGTTTTTAGATTCATCCTCATACTGGTCTAAATCTTTCATATTTACTTTCTCCATAATTGGATTTCCATTATCATCAGCAATCCATCCAGGCTCTAAAGGAACTCCTAATCTAGAGGCTAATACTATTTTGTTTCCAGCTACAGAGGTCATTGCTGCATCAAAAACAAAAGGAGGGAGTTTATCTGCTGGAGCTGCATAAGCTATAGGATTTGTGCCTATTGCTTTTTTGGAAGAAAAAGTTGGAACCATCCTAGGCGAACAAGCCGCCATACAAGTTCCTATCATGTCATACTTTAGAGCTATCATGGCGTGATATGCAAGCATTCCTATATGCCTACCATTTCCAAGAGTTACTAATCCGACGCCTGTTTTTTTTGCTTTTTCTGCAGCAATCTCCATTGCTTGTGGAGCTACCACTATTCCTAGCCCTGCATCAGAATCTATTGTTATGCATGAAGGTGTTTCTTTTACAACTTTCCAGTTAGGTTTAGGATTTATATTTTTTGATTTAAATGCTCCTAGATATGCTCTAACCATATTAGAAACCCCATGAGTTTCTACTCCTCTAAGATCTGAGGAAATAAGAGCATCAGTTGCTAATTTGCAATCCTTTTCAGGCATACCTTGGCTTTGAAATATTTGTTCGGTGACATTTCTTAAGTTTTCTTCCGGAATTAAAATAATTTCCTGGTCTGGGACATGGAATCTCTCTAACATCAGTTGCTGCCTCCATTTTCAGTCATATCGAAATCAAGACTTAACTCAGAACAAATATTTTTAAACCAATTTATTACTTCAGGATGAAGAGGAATGCCTATATTTTTTCTCTCTATTTCTGTTTCATATTCCATCAATCCCGCATATAAAACTCTTTCTTGCCCTTCTACTGGAGGCAAATCTTCTAATGCCTGCAAATATTCATCCATCATCTCTTTAAATTTCTGAACACTTGTAAATGCTTCAATTGAATATGCAGCAACAAAGTGATTTTGATGTTGTTTCATTGTCCTTAAAGGACCCGCAAGACTTCCATTTAATATTGATCCTAATATATCAACCACCATTCCTAGAGAATAACCTTTGTGAGATCCTAATTCTCGAGTTGCCCCAACTGGTGTCTGAAGAAGATTATTAACTTTGTCAGGATCTTCTTTAATATCAAGGGGAGTTTCCTCCATTATTGGATTACCTTTTTCATCAGTTATCCAGCCAGCTGCAAGTGGAACTCCTAATCTTTGAGCAACACGAACTTTATTAGTGGCTATAGCACTAGTTGCTGCATCAAAAACAAAAGGCGCCTTATTGAGTGCAGGCGCAGCCACAGCAATAGGATTTGTTCCTAATCCCGCTTTAGCAGCATAAGTAGGCACAACATTAGTGGTAGATGATGTCATGCAGGTCCCTATCATGTCATGTTCTAAAGCCATCATTGCATGATATCCAGCCATACCTAAGTGCCTTCCGTTACCCATAGATACTAACCCCACACCTGTTTTTTTTGCCTTTTCAATTGCAATATCCATAGCTTGAGGAGCCACTACTAAGCCTAAGCCTTCATCACAATCTATAGTTGCGCAAGATTCGGTTTCTCTTACTATTTTCCAATTAGGATTAGCTTTTGCAGAACCTTCTGAGAGGTAAAGGACATAGTTTCTAAGCATATTTGAAACACCATGAGTATCAACACCCCTAATATCAGCAGACAATAATACATCTGTGGCTATTTTAGAATTTGCCAAACTCATCCCGCATTTCACAAATATTTGTTCTGCAGTTTTCCTTAGCTTCTCTGAACTTACCCTTATCTCATCTTCTTCAGGCACATGAAATCTTTCAAGCATTTATTTCTTTACTTCCACTCCTGATTGATTTTCAACAAATTTTAATATTCCAGAATGGTCATCTTTTCCGTTACCTTCAATTACCAATGCTTTTAATACTTGGTGTAGATTTGAGGTGACTTGAAGAGGTAATTGTAGCTCATTAGCTGTTTCCATTGCATTGGTAATATCTTTCAAATGCAATTCAATTCTAAATCCTGGATTAAAATTCCTTTCATACATCATTGGTGCTTTTGTATTCATAACATTGCTACCTGCCAATCCGCCTTTAATTGCATTGAATACGGTTTCAGGATCTAGACCTGCCTTAGTAGTTAGCGTAAGTGCTTCAGCGAGTATATGAATATTTGCTCCAACTATCATCTGATTTGCAAGCTTAGTGAAATTTCCTGCCCCGACTTCTCCGCATAGTACGGAAGAGGCCCCTAATACATCAAAAATAGGCTTGGCTCTCTCGAAATCTGTGGATGTTCCGCCTGTCATGATGGCTAATGTGCCTTCTATTGCACCTGGTTCGCCACCAGACACAGGAGCATCTAAAAATTTAACCTTTTTAACTTCACATTGCCCTGATATTTTTTGAGACACTAATGGAGAAATTGAGCTCATATCAATTATTAAGTCCCCATTGCTTGCTCCTTCAAGAGCACCATCTTTGCCGAGTACAGCCGCTTCAGATTGTGGTGAATTTTGTACCATTATTATTGTTATATCGCTTTTTTCAGAAACCTCTTTAGGACAGCAAGCTTTAAAAGCACCTTGGCTAACAACTTTGTCTAAATTTGCTTCAACTATGTCATATGCTGAAACTTCATATCCTGCATCTATCATGTTTTTAGCCATAGGGGCACCCATAATTCCTAGGCCAACAAAACCTATTTTCTCTCCCATAATTTTCTCTCCTTAATGAATAAATTTATCTATTCGATTACTATATTTCATTTTTTGTTAGTTTTCTAGAAAAATAAAAATCAATTAAGGTTTCCAGAATTTTTCTTCAATGAAATTAAATTTATTTGAGCATTTTTCTGCAACATCTGTAACCATATCTGGGTGACCACATGCATATATAATAGTATTTTCTTTATTCGCTTTTTCAAGATTGCAAATCGAGTTAAATATCTCATTAACTCTACCTGTTTTACCTTTCCATGTTACATTCTTAGGGTCATTAGGCCTGCTACAAGTGGGCGTAAAATCTACTTTTTCGTTTTTCTGGCTAATTGATGTTAACTCATTGAGATAACCAAATTCATCAATATAACTAGCCCCTTCAAATATCCAAATATTATAATCTGTTTTTTTGAAATCTATTGACCTAATCATACTTACGAATGGAGCAACCCCGGTAACAGTAGAAACCATTATGTGATTTTTAAATTGAGATTGGAATTTAAAAATCCCCTTTGGTTTTTTTCTTAATGTAATTTCGGACCCAATATTCAGCTCGTATAACAAGGGAGTTAAATTCCCTAGGGGCTCAGGGATTAGTTCAACAAATAGTTCTATTAAATCTTCATTTGGAGATGACACAATTGAGTAAGGTCTTTCAATATTATTATATCCAACTGTGCAATATTGACCTGGGTCGAAATTGAACTTCTCCTCGGGTTCTATCCAGATTTTCCATAGATCATTTGTTAGATCTTCTCGATTTTTGATTATTCCTTTGGTAAACCTTTTATTTTTTTCTGTCATTTAAGTAGAAAAACTGAAATCAAATTTATAAAATGTTAGTATACCAACAATTATACAAACAATAAGGTAATTAATTTAAATGAGTAATGGAAATCTTGGTGGTGCCAATAGCATTACTGTAAGGCTTGAGTATAAAAACAAAAAAGGAATGCTTGCTGAAATTTTGAAAGTAGTGAGTGAGGTTGGCGGGGATATGGCGGGAATAGATGTTATATCTATAAAAGGGGAAACGATTGTTAGAGATTTAACAATCAATGCATCAGATTCAGTACATGAAGAAAAAATTGTGTCAGCCATTAGAGACTATAAAGGCTTAAAAGTTGTAAACGTATCTGATCAAACTTTCCTTCTTCACTTGGGAGGAAAAATTGAATTGAAGAGCAAAGAAAAAATCCAAAATAGAGATCAAATGTCTAGAGCTTATACACCGGGTGTTGGTAAAGTGTCTCAAAGAATCTTTGAAGATAAATCTTCTGTTTGGACGTTGACTGGTAAAGCTCACACTATAGCAATTATTACAGATGGATCTGCTGTATTAGGGTTAGGTGATATTGGACCTGAAGCAGCTTTGCCTGTCATGGAAGGTAAGGCAGTTATTCTTAAAGAATTTGGAGGAGTAGATTCATGGCCTATTTGTTTAGATACTCAAGATGTAGGAGAGATAGTGAATATAGTTAAAGCCATATCTCCAGGATTTGGAGGCATACACCTTGAAGATATCAGTGCTCCAAGATGTTTTGAAATTGAAAGGCTATTGCAAGAAGAATTAGACATACCTGTATTTCATGATGACCAACATGGAACTGCAATAGTGGTTTTGGCTGCTCTTATAAATTCTCTTAAAGTTTTAAAAAAGAAAAAAGAAGATCTTAAGGTGGTTATTTTAGGATTGGGAGCAGCAGGAGCAGCATGCGCAAAAATTTTAAAAGATTTTGGAATAAAGAACATTGTTGGTTTTAATAGTAAAGGACTTTATAAAAGGGCAGATGAATACGATCATTCTTATTGGCTTGAAGAAAATCTTAATCCTAATAATGAAGAAGGAGATTTAACAGATTGCCTTAAAGGTGCTGATTTTTTCTTAGGGCTAGCTGGCCCAGATTTAGTTACTAGAGATCAATTAAAAAATATGAATGACGAATCTATAGTTTTTGCTTTATCTAACCCTAATCCTGAGATCATGCCTGATGATGTTCCAAGCAATGTTTCTATTATTGCAACAGGTAGATCAGACTTTCCTAATCAGGTTAATAATTCCCTTGCTTATCCCGGTTTTTTTAGAGGGCTAGTAGAATCTAAAGCAGAAAAAATTACTAATGAGATGAAAGTTGAAGCGGCAAAAGCAATTTCTTCAGTAATAAATGAGGACAATCTTAGTGAGGATTTTATTATGCCCAGCATGTTTGATAGAAATGTAGTTAAGAATGTTTCTGAAGCTGTAATTGGAGTTGCTTCAGAGCAAGGATTATCCAGAAGAAAAAATACCCCAAAATCAGGATATATTTCATTCAAAAGATTTCATTAGAATGAAAGGATTTGACCTTATAATCATTGGCTCTGGAATAGTTGGATCATCTTTAGCATATTATTCAGCAAAGAAAGAAAAAAAAGTATTAATTATTGAGAAAAATTTTTCAGGATTTAATTCTTCAGGTACGGCTCAGGGAGGATTATCTCCTTACTTAGGAGATGATCAGGAAATAAGAGGTCTGCACATTGAATCATTTTCTTTGCATAAGGATCTTAAAGATAATATTTTAATTGAATCTAATATAAATCCTTTCTATTCATCAAAAAAAATGGTTCACATTATTTCTGATGAAGATGAAATATTAAGACTAAGAAATGTTGTAAGTCATTATGGTAATCCAAATTTTTTTGAGTTTATGAATGAACAGGAAATTAGGCAGCTTGAACCTAAATTAAGATCGGCGGAATTTGGTGCATTAGTAGTTAATGATTATATGGAAGTTGATTCATTTAATCTTACTAATTCTCTTAAAGAGGCATCAATTAATTTGGGAGCAGAATTTATGAATTATGATTTTGCTGCACAAAATATGTTAATCAAGAATTCAAAATTTCAAGGTGTGAATATTGAAGGAGAAACTATTAATTCTAATAGAATAGCTTTTACATCTGGCCCTTGGACTAGAGTGATTTTAGAAGGTCATATTGATATAGATGTGAAGCCTCTAAAAGGCCAAATGATAAAAGCAAGGACATCTGAGGAATTTGATAATTCATTTTCATGGGGGCGAGATTACGCCACAAAGAAAATGGATGGTTATATTTGGATTGGTACTACAGAAGAACATGTAGATTTTCAAGAAGGAAGCACAGAAGAAGCAAAAGATCAGATTTTAGATTCTTTTAAAGCCACCTTCTCTGGTTTTTCTGATTTAAATATAAAAGAGCAAACAGCATGCTTTAGGCCATATACAAATAGGAATCAGCCGATATTGAAAAAGGCATCTGAGGTTGAGGGTGTTTATATTGGAACAGGCGCTGGAAGAAATGGTATTAAGCTTGGACCTGTAATGGGTAAAAGATTGAGCGATATGATTTTCTAAAATAATGTTGTTATATGTCTAAAAAGATGCTAATTTATAATTTTAGTGGACAATTTATTAAACATTGATCGATTAAATAAAACTCAAGTTGAGGAGTTAATGTATTTAGCCTCTTCTTTGAAAAGAGAATTTCCAAATACTAATCTAGCCAATCCTCTAAAAAATAAAAATATAATTTTTCTTTTTCTTGAACCTAGTACTAGAACTAAGACTTCTTTTAATTTCGCATGTTCAATATTAGGAGCAAATGTTATAGATATTTCACCTATGTCTTCCTCAATAACTAAAGGAGAAACTTTTGAAAATACTATTAAAACTATAAGTTCATATCCTACGGATGCATTAGTCCTCAGAAGTGATGAAAATCATCATATTGATGTTGCAGAAAATATTCTTAATTTTCCAGTGATTAATGCTGGATCTGGAACCAAATCTCATCCTACCCAAGCTTTGTCTGACTTAATGACATTAAAAGAACAGGGACTTTCAATAGAAAAGCTAAAAATATCTATTGTAGGAGATATAGAACATAGCAGAGTAGCAAGGTCATTAATCGAAGGATTGAATTTTTTTGGATCAAAAATAAATATTTGTGCGCCAGAATATTTTAAACCTACTGATTTAAGCAATATTTCTTATTTTGAAGATCTTTCTGAGGCGATAAAAGATGTAGACGTATTAATGACTTTGAGAATACAAAAAGAAAGAATTAAAAAATCAAAAATAAATTTTAATGAATATTCTGACAAGTACATGATAACGGAAAAAATAATGAATGAATTTAATATCAATTACTTAATGCACCCTGGCCCAGTTAATGAAGGAATAGAAATTGATAGAGGGCTCCAAGATTCAAGCAAATCTCTTATTTTGGAGCAAGTGAAAAATGGAACCTGGGTTAGATGTGCTGTGCTTATGAAGATTTTATTGGATGAAAAATCATGATAGTAATTAGAAATTGTGTGATTGTCGATCCTATTAAAGGCCCTAAATCTTACAAGCAAGATATAATTATTAATGAAGACAAGATCTTAGACATAATTAATTCTGATTCTTCAATTAACTACGAAAGTGAAGTAGATGCTGGAGGAAGACTGTTATTTCCTGGATTAATAGATATCCATTCTCATTTTAGGGAGCCAGGCCAAACTCACAAGGAAAGCATTGAAACTGGTTCTAACGCAGCAGCAAAAGGAGGTTTTACTACTGTGGTGGTAATGCCTAATACATTACCTCCATTAGACTCCGTTTTAAATATTGCAAGAATTGAAAGTAGTATTAATAGTTCAAAAATTAGAGTTTATTTATCTCCTTCAATAACTAATAAAAGAGATGGATCCAGCTTAGTAGATATCGATGCAATTTTGAGTAATTTCGAATCAATAATTTTTGGATTTTCTGATGATGGAGACTTCGTTCAAAATGGAGAAATTATAAAACAAGGACTTGTAAAACTTAATGGAAAATTTCCTATAATGGAGCATTGTGAAGATTTAGATATTGAGTATAAAAATGGAACCATAAATTATGGGCAGCTTTCAAAGAAATATAATCAAATTGGTAGACCTGCTAAGGCGGAGTTAAATGCTGTAATAAGGGATCTGAAGCTAGCTAAAGAATCAAATGGCTGGATGCATATACAGCATGTATCTACTAAAGAAGCTATTGATCAAATAAATAATGCCAAATCTGATGGTATTAATGTCACCACAGAAGTTACTCCTCACCATATTTTTTTGAATGAAAACGAATTGATCAGTAATTTAGACCCTGCATTTAAAGTAAACCCTCCTTTAAGAACTCAAGAAGATATGCAGTATTGCCTTAAAGCTCTAAAAAGTGGAGTAATTGATGTAATTGCTACTGATCATGCGCCGCACTCCAGAGAAGATAAAATAGGAAAATTTATTGAATGCCAATCTGGAATTTCATGGTTAGAAAATGCTTTTGGGCTAGTCTCTGAGAGGTTAGGTTATAAAATTGCATGTGAAAAAATGTCTTATAATCCTGGTAAATTTTTTCAGAATCTAGGCTTAAATATTGGGTTGATTGAGAAAGGATATCAGGCAGATTTCTTTATTATTGAAGATCGTAATTGGAACTTGGAATCACAAAAAATAGAATCAAAAAGCTCAAATTATATTTTTAAACACGGGAATGGAGATTTAGTTAATTTAAGAGGCAAGCCAATTTTGACATTTTCTTCTGGGAAAGAAGTATACAATTCTGGGGAGGTAAAATCAGGCAATTATGCGTAAAGAAAGATATTTAATTTTAAATGATGGATCTATATATCAAGGTTATGCTTTCGGGCATGATAATGAATCAATTGGTGAGGTAGTTTTTAATACTTCTATGACTGGATATCAAGAAATGCTTACTGACCCTAGTTATAGAGGTCAAATATTAGTATCAACTTACCCAATGATTGGCAATTACGGAATAGATAGCAATTTTAATGAATCAAGCAGAGTGCAAGTAAAAAGTTATGTTGTTAGAGATTTGTGTGATTATCCTTTTCATTTTTCAAATAATAAAGATCTGAATGAATTTTTAACCGAAAATGAAATACCTGGAATTCATTCTGTAGATACGCGCTCTTTAACTAGGAAAATTAGAAAGTTTGGATCTAAGATGGCCATCATAACCGATAATCCAAACTTAAATGTTGCTTTAGAAAAAATAAATAAATTTGGTTCATATGAAGAAAATAATTATGTTGATCAAGTTTCTGTAAAAAAAATTGAAAATTATGTTGTTAAAAACAGTAATTTGAATATTGCATTAATTGATTTTGGAGTTAAAAAAAATATTATCAGGTTGTTAAATTCGAGAGGTTGTAATGTTGAAGTATATCCATGGAATTTTAATTTTAATAATTTAGATTTAAAAAAAATTGATGGCATTGTAATGTCTCCAGGTCCGGGTGATCCAAAAACCTTATTAAACGATATTAAAGGAATAAAAAAATGCATTGAAAGTGTTCCGTCTTTAGGGATATGCCTTGGGCACCAAATTATTGCCCACATTTATGGCGGAGAAACATTTAAATTGCTCTTTGGCCATAGAGGAGGAAACCAGCCGGTAAAAGAAATTAATTCTGGAAGAGTATATCCAACTTCTCAAAACCATGGTTATGCAGTTAGTGACAAAAAATTTCCATCAGAACTTGAAATAACCCACATAAATATTAATGATAATACCGTCTCAGGCTTAAAGCACAACGAAAAACCTATAATTTCTATTCAATACCATTCTGAAGCTTGTCCTGGGCCAGTAGATTCAGAATATATTTTTGATAACTTTCTAGAATTAATTAAAGGTAAAAATGAAAAATAATAAAAGAATATTAGTTATAGGGTCTGGGCCGATTGTAATTGGACAAGCTGCAGAATTTGATTATGCAGGAACACAGGCTTGCAAATCTTTAAAGGAAGAAGGGTGTTATGTTATTTTAGTTAATTCAAATCCCGCAACCATAATGACGGATGTTGATACCGCAGATAAAGTTTATGTTGAGCCATTAACAATTGAAATTATTGAAAAAATAATTATTAAAGAAAAACCTGATGGCATACTTGGTACTTTAGGTGGCCAAACAGGACTAAATCTTGTCAAAGATCTGTATGATAAAAAAATACTTGAAAAACACAGTGTTGAGGTTCTTGGTACTTCAGTTGAATCGATTAATAAAGCCGAAGATAGATTGCTTTTCAGAAATCTAATGAATGAGCTTGGCGAACCCGTTCCTCCAAGTTTTAGTTGCAATACTGTTGATGAGGCAATTGATGCCGCAAAAAATATAAGATACCCAGTAATAGTTAGACCTGCCTTTACTCTGGGAGGAACTGGAGGAGGTGTTGCCTACAATGAAAAAGAATTGAAAGAAATATCATATTCTGGAATAAATGCTAGTATGGTTGGTCAAATACTTGTTGAGAAATGTTTAGTGGGCTGGAAAGAGGTTGAATACGAAGTGATTAGAGATTCAGATGATAATGCTATCACTGTTTGTAATATGGAAAATTTTGATCCGATGGGTGTACATACAGGAGATTCAATTGTTGTGGCACCAAGTCAAACTTTAAGTGACAAGGATTATCAAGAATTAAGAACCTCATCGTTAAATATAATAAAAGGACTCAAAATTGAAGGAGGCTGCAACGTTCAATTAGCTTTTAGGCCTTATGATTCAAAAGATTATAAAGGCCCAAATTATTACGTAATTGAAGTTAATCCAAGAGTTAGTAGATCTTCTGCTTTGGCTTCTAAAGCAACAGGATACCCCATAGCAAGAGTAGCAGCAAAAATTGCACTTGGAAAAAAATTAGATGAAATTAGGAATCAGGTAACAGGAGTTACAACATCTGCTTTTGAACCTGCGTTAGATTATTGTGTTGTAAAAATTCCAAGGTGGCCGTTTGATAAATTTGAAAAAGGTGACAGAAAAATAGGAACGCAAATGAAAGCGACTGGGGAAGTAATGTCTATTGAAAGAAATTTTGAAAGTGCTCTATTAAAAGCTGTGAGAGCTTTAGATATTTCCAATATTTCTCATTTAAATGACAAATCTGTTATTGCTAATGATGTATCTGACCTTCTGCCAGATGACACAAGATTATTTAAAATTTTGAAGCTTTTAAGAAAAGGCACTGAATTAGAAGAGATTTATAATTTTACAAAGATTGATAAATGGTTCTTAGTGAAACTAAAGAAGATTATCGACCAAGAAAAAAAATTAAGTAATGCAAAAAAAATTGACAAGGATATATTAAAAACTTCAAAAAAAATTGGTTTTTCTGATGAGAGTATTTCATTGTTAACTAAAAAAAGTGTTGAAGATATAAGATTGCTAAGGAAAAAATGGGCAATTTTACCAACTTATAAAATGGTAGATACATGTGCATCCGAATTTGAAGCTTTAACACCTTATTACTATTCAACTTATGAAACTGAAAATGAAGCTGTTCCAGATAAAACTAATAAAGCAGTCGTTCTTGGAAGTGGTCCAATTAGAATTGGGCAAGGCATAGAATTTGATTACTGTTCTGTTCATGCCGCATGGTCCCTTCAAAAAAGAAAAATAGACTCAATTTTTATAAACTCAAACCCAGAAACTGTATCAACAGATTTTGATACATCGGATAGATTATATTTTGAACCAATTGACCAAGAATCAGTATTTGACATCCTGGAAAATGAAGAAACGACCAATTCATTTCCATCAACAATTGTTCAATTTGGTGGCCAAACAGCAATAAATTTAACTAAAAAATTAGAAAAAATGAGCTATCCTATTTTAGGAACTTCTGCGGAATCAACTGAACTTGCATCTGATAGAGGATATTTTGAAGAACTTACATCAAAAATAGGTGTGCCTCAGCCACCGGCAGGAACCTCTTTGAATTTTGAAGAAGCAAAAATAATTGCTGACAGAATAAAATATCCAGTAATTGTTAGACCAAGTTTTGTTTTAGGTGGCATGGCAATGAATATTATTGATAATGAAAATGACTTAGAAAGTTATTTCAAAGAACATGATTTTTCTAATTTGATTAACCCAGAAATTTTAATTGATAAATACATAGAAGGCATTGAATTAGAAATTGATGCTGTTTCTGACGGAAAAGACATTTTAATTCCTGGAATAATGCTGCACTTAGAAAAAGCTGGTGTCCATAGTGGTGATTCTGTAGCAGTTTATCCAGCTAAAGGAATTACAGGGCAAGAAAAAGAAGTGATTCTAGAATATTCGAAAAAAATTGCACAAGAAATAAATATTGTAGGTTTAATGAACATTCAGTTTATTTTAGATAGAAGTGGCAAAGATCTCAAAGTTTACGTAATTGAAGTTAATCCTAGATCAAGCAGGACAGTTCCATTTATATCAAAAGCAACTGGGATTCCAATGATTGATTTAGCAGTGGGTTGTATGCAGGGTGAAAAACTTATCGATTCAAAGTTTGGAATTGGTGTTTATAAAGAAAGAAATATTATAGCTGTGAAAGCCCCCGTTTTTTCAATGTCAAAATTAACTGATGTTGATACATTTCTAGGGCCAGAGATGAAATCAACAGGTGAAGTAATGGGAATTTCAGATAATTATGAAGAAGCACTATCTAAGGCTTTTATTAGTTCAGGTCTACATATTCCTAGAAAAGGGTCTGTATTACTAAGCATTGCTGATAAAGATAAGAGGATTAGTGAGAGCCTTATAAAATTAATTAATGAAAGAGGATATAAAATGGTGGCTACTCCTGGGACTGCGAAACTGATTAATTCGCTTGGATTTGAGGCTGAAATAATTGAAAAAAGACTAGATAAAAATCCAAATGTTTTGGATATGATAAAAGCAGCAAAAGTAATTGCTGTTGTTAATACTGTTACCGGAGATAGAAAAACTCTGCAAGATGGTTTTAGGATTAGAAGGGCTGCTACTGAAAGAAAATTGCCTTGCTTTACTTCTTTAGATACTGCAAAAGCAGTTTTTGGAGATAAGGTTCTAGAAGAAAATCTTAGTGTAAAGGCTCTCGATGAATATTTAGCTTTTTAGAGCAACTATTGAGAGCCACTTTCTGTCTAAAGTCTTAATATTTAGCTCTTTAAATAACGAAGAAACTGTCTCCTGCAAAACCTTCTTGCCAATATCTAGCGGGATGCCAGGCAAGACTCCTTCAATCCAATCTTTAAAACTGCTTATTTCATACCAACCATCAAGAGGGACATTTACATTTTCTATTTTTTTCTTCGATATGGTGAATCCGCTTTTATTGAGCAGTTCTTCGTAGTTTTCAGGAGTTAGTTGAATTCTGGACTGGACTTTACTTTTACTAGGTCTTAAATTGTACTCTTTTTTTAATAACCTGAAACTTTTCATCATCCATTTTCTTAAAAATAATTCTGTTTTCTCTGGGTGAGATCCTTGAAAAAATGATGTATTGAAAGCTAGTTTACCTCCATCACTTAATCCATTTCCAATGTGTTTAAGTACTTCTTCTTTTTCTGGGATGTAATGTATGGAATTACAATACACAACAGTATCAACTTTATCTTTTAAATTTTCGTGTAAATTTTGCGCCTCTGATTGAATATAATTTATGATTACATCTTTCCTATCACTAAACCTTTTTAAGGCTAGAGATATTGCGGCAGAAGAGCTATCAACTGCATAAATGGCAATTTTACTAACATCTTTGACTTTACCTAAAATCATTTCAGTAATGCCACCATTTCCACAACCTAAATCTAATATTTTAGTGCTGGTATTTATATCCGCAAGATCTAATAAATTTGAGTTTACTGTTTTGTAAAATTCTAAGTTAGAAAAGCTATCAAAATTGAATTTTTTTCCTTCATCCATTTTCATGTATAAATTATACACTAAGATATGAAAATCTAAAAAATATTAATATAATTGTATTAGGGATAAATGAATGAGTTGAAAAAAATAAGAAGCAATTTAAAGAGAATATTTTTTTTAACCTGCCTTGTACTTCCTATTGTAACTGGCTGCTTAAATTCTAATGATGACGAAGAAATTAATATATTCGCTGCTGCTTCCTTGAGTGGCCCTCTAGATAAAATCAAAGACAGTTATAAAAAGTCTATAAATATTGATTATGACGGATCTTTTTCTCTAATTAATAAGATTAATTTAGGAGCTAGTCCGGATATAGTTATTATTGCTGGCTTAGAAAACTTAGAGTTGGTTGATGAGGATTTAAATAAGATTAAATCAGCCAGGAATTTGATCAAGAATGATTTAGTATTAATTTACAAAGATAAATTTGGTGATTCTTTATCTTTAAAAGAGATTTGCGCCAACCAAGAGATTATATTTGGAGTATCTGACCCTTTGCTTTCTCCGCTAGGCAAGCAATCAAATTCAATTATGAACAAATATCAAAATTGCAAGAAACTTTTAGCGGAGAAAAATTTAAGAATTTCAAGTAATGCAATGACATTAGTTAGTGCGCTGAATTATGGACATTTGGATGCAGCTATAATTTATAAATCTGATTATATAAATGGTATTAATAACTCTGATTCATTTAGAATATCAGGAGATAATTTAGATGAAACAATTTATTATCTAGTTTTAGCAATTAGCAATAATAAGAATGATAAATTATCTAAAAAAGAAGATTTCATTGACTACTTATTTTCTAATAATACTAAAGAATTATTTGATGAATTTGGATTTGAAATGGTGACTGATGATTTTAAATGACCTTGAATTAATATTTTTTTCAATCCGTGGGGCTTTGGTATCTACATTGATTGCCACTTTAATTGCGTTGCCAGTTGCTTATGCTCTTGAATTTAAGCGATTTTGGTGGAAGTCTATATTAGAAGTAATATCTATTCTTCCCTTAGGAGTTCCGCCAGTGATTATTGGCTATTTATTATTGATATTATTAAGCCCAAAATATTTTCTTGGTTCATTTATATATTCAGTTATAGGAAGCAGTTTAGTTTTTACTTGGATAGCAGGTTCTTTGGCAGCAGCAATAGTATCATTTCCTCTGATAGTAAGATCATTTCAATTAGGATTTTCTAGTGTAGATAGCAACCTAATTAATACCGCTAGAAGTTTAGGTTTATCATTCCCCCAAATATTTATTAAAGTCATTTATCCTCTTTCTAAGAAAGGAATTTTTGCCGGATTATTAATCTGCTTTGCAAGAAGTATCTCTGAATTTGGAGCCACTATAGTTGTGTCCGGAAATATGCCAGGCAAAACCCAAAATATTTCTACTGCAATATATACTTCGATCTCTTCTTCCGATAATAGTTCGGTAGTAAGGCTATCGATTTATTCTATTTTGATGGCTATATTATCTATAACAGTTCATAATATATTAATGAATAGAAAATTAAGATGAATCTGAATTGGGTAGAAAAATTAGAAAAATTTAACCAAGAATTCTTAGTTTGTGTAGGCATAGATCCAATTCATGAAAAAATTAGAGAATTAAACTTCGATAGCATATATGAATGGTGTAAATTTTTAGTACAACAAACATCAGAAAAAACTAATGTTTATAAGTTTCAAATGGCTTATTTTGAGCAATCTGGAATCGAAGGTCTCGAAGATTTAAAGAAAACAATAGAATATATAAAATCAAATTTTCCTGAGAAAATTATTATTGGTGATGGGAAAAGGTCTGATATTGGTTCTACGGCTAATGCTTATGCTGAAGCAATGTATTCATACTGGAAATTTGATGTTGTGACTATCAATCCATATATGGGGTCTGACTCAATAGTACCTTTTTCTGAAAAAGAAGGTGCGATAGTTGTATGCAAAACTTCAAATCCCGGTTCAAATGAAGTGCAAAACTTAATAGTTGATGATGGCGAAGAAGTCTATAAAAAAGTATTAGAAATGGTTGAAAAAAATAATTCTAAAAATAATTTAGGCTTGGTAGTAGGCGCTACTTTTCCAGGAGAATTAAGAGAAATTAGAGAAAAGAATAATCATATTCCAATATTAATACCTGGATTAGGATTTCAAGGGGGAAATTTTAAAGAGACTATAAATTCTGCGAAAGGGAACGGGATAAATATTGTGAACTCTTCAAGAGGAATTAGTTTCCCTAAGGAAAACATTTCTTCTGTAGAAGAATACAAAAATTTCATTACTAAATCTTTAGATGAATTTGAAAGTTCTGTGAGTGAACATGTTTGACATAGTCCTTGTACTGAATAAACTTAAATTAGGGGTAAGCTAATGGAAGAATTAAGTATAGATAGTATTAGGGTTAGTCTTTCAAATTACCAGAGAGTTGTAATCCTAAAATTAAAATCCAAAGAAATGTTCATTCCAATTTGGGTTGGACCAAGTGAAGCCGACGCAATAGCAATAAAACTTCAGAAAGTTTCTCTTTCTAGGCCTTTAACTCATGATTTGGTTATTTCTTTGCTTGATTCCCTTTCCGCATCTGTTGAATACGTATTAATAGAGTCCATGAAAGATGAAACATTTTTTGCGAAAGTTGCAATTAAAAATAATGATAAAATTATAATGATTGATTCAAGAGCATCTGATGCAATTGCTCTTGCTGTAAGAGTAGCTTGCCCTATATATGCTAATGATGATGTTGTTGAAAAAGTTTCTGTCACTTTAGATCATAAGAATGAAACTGTTAATAAAAAAAATAAAGTAGATATTGAATCTAAGTTGAGAGACGATAAGAACGAAACTGACCTAAGCCAATTTGTTGATTTTATTGATACTCTTGATTTAGAAAGCCTGGGAGACAATTAGATATCTTTACAAAAAATTACTCAAATAAATTTCTCTTGTCTTGGAAAATTCAATATGTTAGATTTATGATGGTTCGTTTCTTAATAGACAATTTAAAAGAAGTGGATTAATTATGAAAAATAATTTCATAATTTTTGGAAAAATGACTGGCCTTGGATGGTTTGTAGTGCTTATAACCATAGGTCTAGTTTTGGTGGGAAAATGGATAGGGGGTTTTATTGGTTCACCCATTATTTTCGCATCAATTGGAGGATTAATTGGTATAGTGGTTTCTTATTTAGGTATAAGGTCAAGTATTAGAGGAATACTAAGTGACGGAAGAGATAAATGAATAAATCAATAATATTACCTTTCTTTCTTATTTTATTTATTACTTCTATTTTAGGCGGAGCAATTGGAGGAGCCTTCCCTTTCGGAGGATTTTTCCAAAGTCCCATAGCTCATATTCAGCTTCCAGGAGAAGTTATTCCTGGGCTTGGATTTACCAACACTTCTTTGACTTTATGGGTTAGCATGGTTGCACTACTAACATTTGTTTTTATTGCCACAAGAAATATGAAGAGTGTTCCAAATGGCAGACTGCAAAATATTGCAGAGGTAATTGTTGAGTTTTTTGTAAACCTAGCTCAAACAATATCAGGTGGTGAAAAAGGAAGAAGATTTGTACCTCTAGTTTTATCAATTTTTTTATGTGTTGTTGTTTCGAATTGGGTAGGAGTTTTACCAGGAGTTGGTACGATTGGAATAGTTGAATCTGCTGAAGTTGTATATTCTCATAAAGAGCATAAAACGGATTCCTGTCACAGTTCAGACCACAGTTCAGACCACAGTTCAGATCATTTAAAAGAATATACTTGCAAAGAAGCACTTAAAGAACATTTAGTAGTTTTTAATAAGATTCCTGGATTAGGAATAAGCTATCTTCCACCTGGTCGAGGTGAAGATAAAATTAAAAATGGTGGTGGAGTAGTATTAGTCGAAGATGTAATTAATAACCACAGTAAAATTGAAAGCGGTGAATTAGAAGGTAAATCTGCAGGAAGACTTCTGCCAATTTTGAGAGGGGCAAATACTGACCTAAATACCACTCTGGCAATAGCAATAGTTGCTATGGTTGCAGTTCAATTTTGGGGCATCAGTGCACTAGGGATAAAAAAATATGGTGGTAAATTTTTCAATTTTTCTTCCCCGATAATGTTATTTGTAGGACTACTTGAACTTATAGCTGAACTCGCAAGAGTTGTTAGTTTTACGTTTAGGTTATTTGGTAATATGTTCGCAGGTGAAGTTTTGCTTGTTGCAATGATGTTCTTGTTGCCATTTATTGGTATTATTCCATTTATGGGGCTTGAGTTATTTGTAGGCGTTATTCAAGCATTTATATTTTCTATACTAACTTTGATTTTTGGAATTACAGCAATTTCAGATCATAGTGAACATTAAAAAATTAAAAATGAATAAAAAAATTACAAACAAAACAATAAATTAAAGGAGATAAAATGGGAGATTTTATTTTTGGTGACTTAAGAACATTGTCAGCGGCAATAGCTATTGGTCTTGGAGCATTAGGTCCAGGATTAGGTATTGGAATGCTTGCAGGAAAAGCTATGGAAGCTTTAGGAAGAAATCCAGAAGCTGAAGGGCCAATACAGCAGAATATGATTCTTGCAATTGCCTTTACTGAAGCGATAGCAATTTATGCTTTAGTTATTGCAATTATTATTCTATTCGTTGGCGGAACTACACCTCCAGCTAGCTTCAGCTAAGAAAGGTTAAAAAATAGGAGTATTATGGGTATAAATTTACCAGGTTTAATAACTCAATTAATTAGCTTTGCTATCTTGGTATTTCTTCTATCAAGGTTTCTTTACAAACCTGTAGTGAAACTTTTGGATGAAAGAGCCGAAAAGATAAAAAAAGGATTGAGCGATGCAGAGTCTGCTTCTAAAGGGGCAGAAGAAGCTGCTAGTAAAATTGAAGAAGAGCTTTCTCAAGCGAGATTAGAAGGAAAGAAGTTGGTTGAGGCTGCTAGAGAGGCTTCGAACCAATTAAGAGAGGATGAAAAAGAGAAAATAGCTGCTGAAATTTCTCAAATGATGGAGAAGGCAAAAAGGGAAATCAATAGCGAAAGAGATAGCGCAATTCTTGAATTAAAGAATAGGTTTGGTGAACTTGTTGTGGATGCGGCAGGCAAGGTAATTGAAAAAGAGATAGATGAAAAATCTCATTCTGAATTAATAAATAAAGCTTTGGAAGAAAAGGCGCTTTAATTTAAGTAAAATTTTATGAAAAATTCTTCGACAACAAATAGATATTCTGACGCAATTTTTGATATTGCTAGGGAGGACAAAGAAGTAGATTCTTGGAAATTATTTTTAGAGGATTTATCCGAAGTTTTCGGTGACTCAAAAATAGTAGAATTTTTTCAAGATCCGAAGATTAGCAATGAAAATAAACTTGAATTGATTAGTAATTCAGAAATTAAAACAAGCACAAGACAGTTAAATTTTTTAAGATTAATTATAGAAAAAGGAAATGCATATCTTATAGATTCAATACTTAATAGATTTAATAAGCTTGTTGATAGTTTAAACGGAATAAAAAGAGCAGATGTTATTACCGCTTTTAAGCTTGAACATGAAGAGTTGGATAAAATTAACAAAAAATTAAGTGATTTAGTCGGGTCTAAAGTGGTTGGTGTCAATTTGGTTGACAGGAAAATCTTAGGAGGCTTTATAGCTAAATTTGACGATCAGATGCTGGATATGAGCACTAAAGGAAAATTAGATAGATTAAAGGAATCAATTATTGATTAAGTAGATTTAGGAGAAAAAATGGCTTCGCAAGATATATCTTCAGTGATAAAAAAACAAATCCAAGATTATGGTGATAAATCATCGCTAGTTGATGTTGGGACGGTGGTTGAGGCAGGTGACGGAATTGCTCAGATTCATGGGTTATCGAATGTAAAATATAGTGAATTGCTTGAATTTCCTGATGGCACTTTGGGAATGGCTCTTAATTTAGAAGAAGACAGTGTTGGTACAGTAGTATTGGGTGATTATCTAGATATAAAAGAAGGTGATGAAGTAAAAGCAACGGGAAGAATTGTTGAAGTGCCAGTTGGGGAAGAGTTAATAGGGAGAGTAGTTGACCCTCTTGGCAGACCTATAGATGGAAAAGGGTCGATCAAAACTAATTCAACTGCACCAGTTGAAAAGCCAGCTCCTAATGTTGTTAGTAGAAAATCTGTAGATCAGCCAGTTCAGTTTGGAGTTAAAGTTGTAGATGCATTAGTTCCAGTTGGAAGAGGGCAAAGAGAATTAATTATTGGAGACAGGAGTACTGGCAAGACTGCTGTAGCTATAGATTGCATAATAAATCAAAAAGGTGGAGATCTTATATGCATATATGTGGGGATAGGCCAAAAATCTTCTAAAGTTGCAAGCGTAGTTGATACACTAAATAAATATGATGCAATGGACCACACAATTGTAGTTGCTGCGAATGCATCGGACTCTGCTCCACTTCAATATTTAGCTCCTTATTCAGGTTGCGCAATGGCTGAATATTTTATGGATCAAGGAAAAGATGTTTTGATTGTATATGATGATTTAAGTAAACATGCATGGGCTTATAGACAGATGTCTCTTCTGCTTAGAAGACCTGCAGGAAGAGAGGCATACCCAGGAGATGTATTTTATCTTCATTCAAGACTTCTGGAGAGAGCAGCAAGGGTAGAGGAAGAGTATGGAGGAGGCTCAATAACTGCCTTGCCTGTGATTGAAACTCTTGCTGGTGACGTATCCGCATATGTGCCTACAAATGTTATCTCAATAACTGATGGTCAGATTTATTTAGAATCAGATTTATTTAATTCTGGAGTACGACCAGCTCTTAATACTGGATTGTCTGTAAGCAGAGTAGGAGGTTCGGCGCAAGCAAAAGCTATGAAAAAAGTTTCTGGTAGTTTAAAAATTGAACTAGCTCAGTATAGGGAATTAGCAGCTTTTGCTCAATTTGGATCTGATGATTTGGATGATGTTACTAAAAAGCAATTAAGTAGAGGGGCAATAATTGTAGAATTGTTAAAGCAACCTCAATATGAACCAGTTTCTTTAGAAAATCAAGTTACATTATTGTATTTAGCATCAGAAGGATTGCTGGATGACATTGATGTTTCTGATGTAGCAGAATACGAAAAAGCTTGGAATGAGTATGCGAATTCTAATGTTTCTGATGCCTTAGGTAACATTAAAAAGTCTGGAGACTTGAGCGAAGAAGATATGGCCAAAATAAAGAAAGCAGCTGAAGATTTTAATAAAATTTTTAATACATAGATATGCCAAATTTAAGAGAATTAAGAAGTAGAATAAAAAGCGTAGAGAGTACGTCTCGTGTTACCAATGCACTTCAAATGATCGCTGCAGCTAAAATGAAAAAAGCTCAAGACAAGGTTATTGATGGTAGGGCATATGGAGAAAAATTGAATTCCATTCTTTCAAATTTCTATTTAAGTAATCCAGAAATTATTAATTCCGAAGAAACTGCTAAGGATAGTAAAAATTTAGTTATCCTAGTAACTCCTGACAGAGGTCTCTGTGGAGCTTTAGTATCTAATGTTTTAAAATCAGCTTCTAATTATTTTGAGAATAACAATTCTAATAATGAGATTGTAGTGATTGGAAAGAAAGGCAATAGTTATATTTCTAGAACAACTGATAATCAACCTGCGTTTTATCAAGTATCTGATATGCCTACTTTTGATGAAGTGTCTGATGTGACTAAATTTATTACTGAAAGGCATTCCACAGGAGAATTTAGCGAGATAAATATTATTTATTCTGAGTTTATAAGTACTGCTGTCCAAAAAGCTAGAATTAAAAAACTTATGCCTATTCAAATTGATGAAAATTCAGAAGAAAAAACTTTCTCTGAATACTTGTATGAACCCAGCCTTGAAGAAGTATCAAATGCTTTAATTCCTAGATATATAGAAGTTAATATATTTAATGCAATATTAGATTCTACAGCTAGCGAACATTCTGCCAGATTAGTTGCAATGCAGAATGCTACTGACAATGCTAATGAATTAAAGCAAGATCTAACATTAGATTTGAATAAGGCAAGACAGCAAACTGTTACATCAGAAATATTAGATATTATTGGAGGAGCTTTGGCTTTAGAATAATGAAACTAACTAACAAGAGTGAAAGGAAATAAAATGGTTGATAATGTTGAAGGAAAAGTAGTGCAGGTTATTGGTACTGTAGTAGATGTTGAATTTCCAAATGATAAACTTCCGGCGATTTATAATGCACTAGAAATGGAAGTAGATGGTGAAAAATTAGTATTGGAAGTAGAGCAACATGTAGGAAATAATTGGGCAAGGTGTTTAGCTCTTGGGGCTACAGAAGGAGTTTCTAGAGGATTAACAGTTAGAGATACTGGAGCTGCTGTTTCTGTACCAGTTGGAAAAGCTTCATTAGGAAGAATCTTTAATGTTCTTGGAGATGCGTTAGATGATCTAGGCGAAGTTAAAGCCGAAGAAAGGTGGCCTATTCATAGACCAGCTCCAACTTTCGAACAACAAAGTGGAAGCACTGAAGTTCTAGAGACAGGAATAAAAGTGTTTGATTTGATTACTCCTTTTTCTAAAGGTGGAAAAGTAGGTGCATATGGTGGAGCGGGTGTAGGAAAGACTGTAATTATTACAGAATTAATTAGAAATATTGCTCAAGAGCATAGTGGAGTTTCTGTTTTTGCAGGAGTGGGAGAAAGATCTAGGGAAGGAAATGATTTATGGCATGAAATGAAGGATTATGGAGTGCTAGATAATACAGCACTAGTTTTTGGGCAAATGAATGAACCTCCTGGAACAAGAGCTCGTATAGCTTTGACAGGACTGACAATGGCAGAATATTTTAGAGAAGTCGGAAAACAGGACGTATTGCTATTCGTAGATAATGTGTATAGATACACTTTAGCTGGAATGGAAGTTTCTGCTTTATTAGGCAGAATGCCATCGGCAGTAGGATATCAACCAACTCTTGCAACTGAAATGGGAGATTTACAGGAAAGAATTACATCTACAGTTGATGGATCTATTACATCCTTTCAAGCAGTATATGTACCTGCAGATGATTACACCGACCCAGGTATTGTTACTACTTTTGGTCATTTAGATGCATCTATATCTTTAGAGAGATCATTGGCAGCTCAAGCACTTTTTCCTGCAGTAGATCCTCTTGCTTCAAATTCAAGAATTATGGAACCAGGGATAGTGGGTGAAGATCACTATAATACTGCAAGAGAAGTACAAGAAGTATTACAGAGATTTAAAGATTTACAAGACGTAATTGCAATTCTTGGCATAGAAGAATTATCAGAAGAAGATCGAGAGATAGTATTTAGAGCAAGAAAAATTCAAAGATTTCTAACTCAACCTTTTCATGTTGGGGAAGTATTTACGGGAATTCCTGGTAAATATGTAAAAGTTGAAGATACTGTTAAAGGATTTAGAGAGATATTAAGTGGTCAGCATGACGATTTACCTGAGCAAGCATTTTATATGGTTGGAACAATTGAAGAGGCAGTTGAGAAAGCAAAAACTTTAAAGAGTTAATCATGAGTCTAAAACTTGAAATAGTAACATCTGAAAAAAATGTTTTTTCTGGGGATGTAGATTATGTCGGAGTTAAAAGTGCCGATGGAGAATTAGGGATATTACCTAAGCATGTTCCGTTAATAACTGAGCTTGTCGAAGGCAAAGTCACTTGGAGACTTAATAATAAGAATGAAGAGGTTAATATATCCGGTGGATTTCTAGAAGTTGTTAATAATACAGTAACTATACTTGCTGATAGAATAAATTAGCCTGCTATTCTATTCAACCTTCTCTGCCTTAAGTGGTAAGTCATAGATTCAATTTCTAAACCTGGATCCAAATTTTTTACTATTACATAATCAGGTATTTTTGGGGTAAAGCTAGAAAAGTTAATTAAATAATATAAATCATTTGCAATTAATGTGTCTGCTACAAATTGAGTGATATTATTGGGAGTAGCAATTATTCCAATCTTTATATTTCTTGTTTTTATAGTCCTCTGAAGGTCTTTGATATTTTGGATTTTTAAATTAGAAATCTTTTTGCCTATCATTCTGATATTGGGGTCGAATGCTGCAACTATTCTGTATGTTTGAGATTTCTTTTGTTTCATAAATTCCATAGCAGACCTACCTAGTGTGTTGCCTCCAATTAATACGGCATTCCAGCTAGCATCTAGGCCTAATAATTTTTGTAAACTTTGCTTCAGAATTTTTACACTATACCCTTTTCCATTAATTCCATTTATACCTAGATATGTTAAATCTTTTCTAATTTGAGATGATTCTATGGGCATATATAATGATAGTTCTTTAGAGCTTGTAATTTTTATTTCTTCCTGTTGAAGCTGAGATAGTATTCGCAAATATATTGGTAACCTATCTAAAACAACTCTAGGAATATCTGAACTTAAATATGATTGCTTTATTATGTTTTTAGCCATGAAAACCATATTAAACTATAAAAGTTTAAAATAAAAATTTATGTTGACATGATCTGTATCAAGTTATAATATACCCAATGTTATAAGAAACAGAATATAAGATATATAAATTGGAAAGCGGAGTATACATAATAAGTGTTGCAGCTAGATTACTTGAAGTTCATCCTCAAACATTAAGAAAATATGAGAAATATGGACTTGTAAGCCCTTCTAGGTCTGTAGGCATGCTTAGATTATATTCTGAAGAAGATTTAATTAGGCTCAAGATTATAAAAACATTAGTTGATGGCTTTGGGGTTAATTTAGCTGGTATAGCTATAATTATGGAATTTGTTGAAGGCCTAGATGAGATTTCAATGATTGTAAATAGTATTAATGAAACTAATATGAGATCCAGAAAAAATATGCTAGATGAAAAATTAAAATCTTTGCTTTCAAAAGTTATTAATTAAATGGGTGATAAAAAGAAGGAAAAAAAAGTATCAAAATCTGAAGCTGAAATTATTGATTTGAAAAAGGAAAGAGATGATTTTAAGAATATTGCAGCTAGAGCTCAAGCTGATTTAGTAAATTATAGAAATAGAATGAAGACGGAATTAAGTGAAATAGAAAGCAGAGGAAAGAAGACTGTTTCCCTTAAAGTTCTTTCAGTTATTGATGAATTGGATTTAGCATTAGATTCTGTAACAAAAAATGTATCATCAGATTTAATATTAGAAGGATTAAATAGTATAAGAGAAAAATTTAGAACAATTTTTGAATCTGAAAATATACAAGAAATAATAGAAATAGAAAATTTTGATCCTGTTTATCACGAAGCAGTTTTAACTACAGAAACTGACGAACATGAACCTGGATCAATAATTAAAATTTTAAGAAAAGGTTACACAATGAATAATAATGTTATTAGACCAGCACAAGTAGAAATTGCAAATCAGAAAAATGAAGTTAAGGAGAAAAATAATGGCTAAAATAATTGGAATTGATCTTGGAACTACTAACTCTGCAGTTGCAGTAATGGAGGCAGGAGAGCCTATAATTTTAGAAAATAAAGAAGGAAAGAGAACTACCCCTTCAGTAGTTGGGGTGAATTCAAAAACTGACGAAAGATTTGTTGGGGAGCTTGCTAGGAGGCAAAGCGTTACTAATGCAGAGAATACTATTTATTCAGCAAAAAGATTTATCGGGAGAAGATTTGATGATTCTTCAGTTAAAGAAGATGCATCTAGAATTTCATATAAACTTGAAAAAGCTAAAAATGGAGATGTTGAAGTACTACTTTCTGGAAAAAAACACTCTACTCCTGAAATTTCTGCAATGGTCCTGCAGAAGTTAAAAGAAGATGCTGAGCATAAATTAGGGGACAAAGTTACTCAGGCAGTTATTACTGTTCCTGCATATTTTAGTGATAGTCAAAGAGAAGCCACAAAGGTTGCAGGCAAGATAGCTGGCCTGGAGGTCATGAGAATAATTAATGAGCCTACTGCAGCTTCGTTAGCATACGGCTTAGACTCCAAAGGTGACAAAACGATTGCCGTTTATGATTTAGGAGGAGGGACATTTGATGTAACTATTTTGCAATTAGGCGAAGGTGTTTTTGAAGTTAAATCAACTAATGGAGACACTCACCTTGGAGGAGATGATTTTGATAATCTCCTTTTAGATCATGTTGCTGCAGAGTTCAAGAAAAATGAAGGAATAGATTTAAAAAAGGATCCTGCAGCTTTGCAGAGGTTAAGAGTTGAAGTAGAAAGGGCTAAAATTGAATTATCTACTGTTACTCAAACAGAAATAAATTTACCTTTTATAACAGCTGATGCTAATGGCCCTAAGCATTTAGTTTCAAATATAACCAGAGCTAAGTTAGAAGAAATTACTGCAAGTCTCATTGAAAGAACAGTTAAACCTTGCAAACGGGCCATAAAAGACTCTGAGGTAGATACAAAATCAATTTCAGATATTATTTTGGTTGGTGGAATGACGAGAATGCCAGCAGTGATTAATAAGGTTAAAGAGATATTTGGAAAAGATGCTTCTGCAGGAATTAACCCTGACGAAGTAGTTGCAATGGGAGCAGCTATTCAAGCGGGAGTATTGGAAGGTGACGTGAAGGATGTTTTATTGTTAGATGTTTCCCCTCTTTCTGTAGGAATTGAAACATTGGGAGGAGTTAGAACTACTCTAATTGAGAGGAATACAACTATCCCAACATCAAAAAGTGAAACATTTACTACTGCAGCTGACAATCAGACAAGTGTTGAAATTCATGTATTGCAAGGTGAAAGAGAGATGGCTACAGATAATGTCTCAATTGGAAGATTTAATCTTGATGGAATAGCTCCAGCTCAAAGGGGAGTTCCTCAAGTTGAAGTAACATTTGATATAGATGCTGATGGAATTCTGAAAGTTTCAGCTAAAGATAAAGGGACTGGAAAGGAACAGCATATAACTATAACTGGTAGATCTGGGCTAGATGAAAGTGAAATAGATAAGCTGGTTAACGAAGCGTCTCAATTTGCTGAAGAAGATAAAGCGAAAAAAGAGAAAGTCGAGGCAAGAAATAATGGAGAAAGCACTATCTATGCTTCAGAAAAATTACTTAATGAAAATGGAGATAAAATTCCAGAAGATAAGAAATCAGAGATAACTGAATTAAAAGAAAAATTGAGCTTATTATTATCAAGCGAAGAGGAAAATACCGAAGAGATTACGAATGTGACTAATGAAATTCAAACAAAAATGCAGGAAGTCGGACAAGATATTTATTCTGACCCTCAAGCTCAACAGCCAGATGATAATGATGATTCTAAAGGTGATGATTCAGATACAATTGAAGGAGAATACAAGGAGGTTTAATTGAAATATTTTAGAAAGCAAAATTCAATAATAAATGATGAATGGTACTCTTCCTTAGTTGCTTTTGATGGAAAATCATATCATGAATTAGGATTAAGTGATTTCTCTGAATTATATTTAATTGCTAAAGAATCCAGTCTTACGCCAAATCAGTATGTAGAAAAAATGATATCTAATAATAATTTACCTATTTTTCAGGATGAAATTGATGAATCATTAATCTTATCTCCAATATTTCCTCAAGAAGTATGGGCTGCAGGAGTAACTTATAGTGATAGTATGCGAGAGCGTCAAGCTGAAAGTGACACTCCTGATGTATATGCAAAAGTATATTCCGCAGATAGGCCAGAAATATTTTTTAAAGGCACAGGTGACCGAATGCAAGGCCCTAATGAAGAATTAGGCATAAGGAAAGATTCTGGCTGGGATGTTCCTGAGTCAGAGTTGGCAGTAGTAATTATTGATGGAGAAATAGCAGGTTATACCATAGGAAACGACATGAGTAGCAGATCAATAGAAGGAGAGAATCCTCTATATCTTCCTCAAGCAAAAGTTTATAATAAATCTTTTTCGTTGGGCCCATCTATTGTCTCTGTAGACGAGATAAAAGACCCTCAAAATCTTAAAGTAAATTTAACAATTATTAGAAAAGGCGATAATGTTTTTAAAGGAGAATCATCCACATCTGAGATGAAGAGGAATGTATATGAATTGGTGGAATGGCTTCAAAGGAGTAATGATTTACCACATGTTGCTGTTTTAATGACCGGAACCGGTATCATCCCGCCTCAAGACTTTACCTTAAATGAAGGAGATATAGTTAATATCAGTATAGAAAAAATTGGTACACTAACTAATAAAATAGTTTTAGTTTAGTTTTTTTTCCATTTAGAGCCATCAGGATTGTCTTCTAATTCAATATTATTAGATGTTAATAAATCCCTAATTTGATCTGATATATCCCATAGTTTTTTTAATCTAACTTTATCTCTAATATCAACAAGCAAATCTATATCTACATTAACTTTATTATCTACTTTTTCTTCAAGATTATTATTTAAAATTTCTTGAGGTTCAATTAAAGGAGTGTAATTCGAATTTATTTCATTAATCCCTAAATCTTCTCCGCTATTTATTTCTATTATACCTTTAGGTGATTTAAGAAAAACTTTCCCTTTCCCGTCTACTTTCAAAGAAGAGTTATTTAGGTTAATAGTAATAGAAGTATGCTCTTCAATCCCAATTACTAATATATCTCTATTTTTGATTAAACTATCAAATCTTTTTTTTCCAATAAAGCAATGAGAAGTATCATGATCGCCTCCCTCCTTATTGTTAAAATGAGGGACAACTATAGTTTCTTTATGTAGGAAATTAAGAAGATTTAGTCCCGGGATTAACTTAGGTTTTTCTCCCACTTTATAAATCTCATAAACAGGAATTGCATGCGACCCAAAAGTTAGAGCTGCTGCACTTGAAAAAGCTATTATTCCTCCATTATCATTATTTATTTTAGATGCTAATAACGAATCTATCCCATATTTTTTCCATATTTTTAGTGCATATGTGGGGCTTCCTGGCCCAGAAAAAATAAAGTCAGAATTAAGTATATTTTCATCAATTTTTTTATTGTATGAATTATCATTAGGAAAATTTATTGAATCTATTTTTAAGTTTATTTTTTCTGAAAAATACTTAATTATCTTATTAGATAATATAGTGTGATTTTCTTGAAAGCCAAATGGAGTGTCCAATAAAAAATTATTATTTACCTTAGAATCAAAATCATTGATGAGGCCTCTATATAATTTAGCCATATGAGGCGATGTTTCCCCAGATCCAAACAGAGTTATAATACTAGGCTTATTAATTAATTTATTATCTACCAAAAAATTTTCCTTCTATTCTTCTTTCAATTATTTTATGAACTAATTTTGGCTTTTGCGCATGTATATCATGATCACCATTTAGTGTTTCAATATCAATCGTAACATTACTATCTTTAATGAATGTTAAATCTGTGTTGTATTTTACTAATATTAATAACAAAGGAACTTTGATGTTTTTTAAATTTGAAACTGAATCATTTTCCCATAGACTCTCAAGTATTTTAATGTGATTACTTAAACTCAGCCTCTTGGTAATTTTATTATTTTTATTAACAGAAAAAATACTGAATTGGCCCATTATTGCTTCTTCTGACCAGTCAGGCCAATTTTTTCTTAATCTTTTTAACATAACATCTTTATCCATGCCATCTAAGTCAGGTGGTCTTAATTTTTCTAATGCCACTTTTTTTGATTCAAAATTTCCTTTTAAATTTATTGCTCCTCCATCTATTCCTATGCACCCTATTATTCTTTCATTAGCTTGTTGGCAAATTGATACTCCAAGATCACCACCCATAGATTGCCCAATTATGATGATATTTTTTAAATTTTTCTTTTTAATAAAATTTAGCACATCATTAGATAGGGACTCGATAGAATATATACCTTCTGGCTTATCAGTTAATCCATGCCCTCTTAAGTCCAAGCAGTAAATATCAGACTTATTTGACTCAAATTCTTTAACTAGAGGCACCCATAAGTATGCCGATGATGATAATCCGTGCAAAAATAAAAGAGTAAAATCAGGATTTTTAATTGTTTTTTCTAAATAATGAAATCTTAGATCATTAGGTAGATATATATACTTAGAAATCAATCTACTATTTAGGCTCAGGAACCTGAATGACCCTTAGCAAATTAGTGTTTCCTGGTATTCCAATAGGCATTCCTGCTACAACAACAACATAATCTTTATTTTTTGCTATTCCTGTCTGAATAGATACATCTGACCCCAATTTAAACATTGCTTGCACTGTTTTAAATTGGGGAGCGGATATAGGAATTACGCCCCATCTTAAAAGTAACTTTTCTACATTTTCCTCATGAATTAGTCCTATGATTGGCGCTTTTGGTCTAAAAGATGATACTCTGCCAGCAGTACTTCCGGACTCAGTGAAAGCTAGTATAGCCTTTGCCTCTACTAAATTTGAGGTCTTGCAGGCATTATATGCAATTGCATCGTCAATTGATGAAAATCCTTTTCCTAGAAATCTTTTTTCAAGGTATTCTTCAAAATTAAAATAATGTTCTGCTTCAGTTGAAATTTTTGCCATGTTCTTAACTGTTTCAACAGGATATTTACCTATAGAAGTTTCTGCAGAAAGCATTATTGCATCAGTTCCATCCATAACTGCATTATGGATATCGGTTGCCTCTGCTCTTGTAGGCGATGGCGATTCAATCATTGATTCAAGCATTTGAGTGGCAGTAATAACTGGCTTTCCTTGATGATTTGCTTCTTCAATAATAATTTTTTGGATTCTAGGAACTTTCTCTAATGGCAATTGAACACCTAAATCACCTCTTGCTACCATTACACCGTCAGACTCAGATATGATTTCTTTTAAGTGAGGAACAGAATTTGGAAGCTCTATCTTTGATATAAGCTGAGGGGTAAAATTGCTGTTGCTATAATACTCTTTTACTTTTTTTACATCATATTCATCCCTAATAAATGAAAGCCCAACAAACGTGGCATTAACTTTTCTTGCAAATTTTAGACCTTTAATAGTTTCGTCTGTGAAATAATCTAGTTTGGATATTGACCCTGGAATTGTTACAGATTTATTAGACTTTAGTATAGAGGCGTTTTGAACAGTGCATAAGATTTCATTGCCTTTTACTTTTTTTACATTTAACTTTATAGCACCGTCGTCTAAGAAAATTATCTTAATATTTTTTAAGTCCTTTTTGAGCCCTTCCGGCCATACTTTAATTTTCTTAATTACTCCGTCATCAATCTCGGTTATTGAGCCCAGAGTAATTTTTTGCCCCTTTTTTAGGCTTACTGAATTATTAGGAATTTTCCCAACCCTGTACTTAGGTCCAGGTATATCAATTAATATACCCAATGGAGCTTTTAGTTCTTTAGCTGCTTTCCTAGAATTTTTAACATATTTTATATGCTCTTTAGCTTCACCGTGAGATAAGTTCAATCTAGCAACAGACATGCCTTCTTTGATTAGTTTCTTTAAAGTATCAATTTCTCCAGTTGCTGGACCTATAGTGCATACAATTTTTGTTTTAGGTCTGTTTTTTATGAAATTATTTATTGAATATTTCAATATATTTACCTCGTATCTGTAGAAATTATTTTTCTCTAACTTTATTCTAAATAAAGGATAACTAAATAAAGTATCTATAACAACAGACAGGGTAATAAAAATATTTCTTTATGGAAACGATTGGTTTAATTAGCAAAAACTCATTTAACGAAGTCAGTGACTCTATTTCAATCTATTTGAACCATTCTTTAGATAATGGGTATGAATTGAGCAAATTATTTATTGACTCAGAAATTGAAGAAAATGAGATTATTAAAAGAGGAAACTATAATACTCTTGTTGAAGACTTTTCATTTAGAAATAAAAGATTATTGATATTTAATTCCAGAGATATTGCAGACAATCTACCTATATTGATTGAAAATTATATAAAACTATATGAGCGCAGAATTCAAATCGAATTAATTAATTCTGAAACTAAAGACTTATTGTCTGACGGTTTGTTGAGGCTTGGATATTTAAAACCAAAGAGTGAAAAACAGATAAAAATTGCAGAGACTATAAAGTCGAAGTCTATAAAAGGAAGTTTTCTAGGAAGAGCACCTTTTGGTTATTTAAAATCTTCTTCTGGAGGATTTGAGGTTGACTACAACAAGGCAGAATTGATAAAAGCCATTTTTAATCTTTATAGCGGGAACTATGGAGAAAGCAAAAGAATTGGCCTAAGAAAAATTTCTAAAATAATTGGAGGTAATTATTTATTTAGAGATTTAAAATGGACTCCTCAAACAATTAAGAAAATTCTAACAAACAGATTTTATACAGGTGTTTATAAACGAGATTTAGTAATAATATCCAATAATCATGACCCTATTATTACAAATGAACAGTTTGATTTCGTGCAAAATTTATTTGTAAATTCAAAGGTAAATTTTTCCAAAAATCAATTAGATAAGAATAATGGAGATAAAATTTTATTTAAATGTGGATATTGCAATCATAAATTGAATAAATCAATTCATCACAGAAAATGGAAAAATATTAACGGAGAAGAATTAAATAAAATTTATACTTATTTAAATTGCAACAATGACCGATGCAATAAAGTTATGAATATGAGGGTTGAAGTTGATAAATTTTACATTGATTATGAGGCAAAAAATAATGAATATAAATCAGAATTTGTAAACTACAATACATTAGTTAATGATTTTAGAAATAATATTAAGTTAGTTATTAGAGGTAAATTAAAAGTTTCTGATCTTAAATATGATATCGATAAACTTAGAGAATACGAAGAATATTTTGAAATAAATAGCCCTAAAAACAAATATAATAAGATTATAGAAGTTAAGAACAACTTTAATGAAATTTTGACTCCTGTTTAAAAGTTTAATATATTCAATTCCGATCAAGGTAGACGAGCAGTCGCTTTTTTTAAAAGAGGAAAGTCTGAGCACCATCGGATTAGAATGCCGGTTAATTGCCGGGCAGGGTAACCTGACGGAAAGTGCAACAGAAAGTATACCGCCATATGGTAAGGGTGAAATGGTGAGGTAAGAGCTCACCTCTATTAAGGAAACTTAATTGGATTGGTAAACCCCATTCGGTGCAAGGTCAAATAGAGGAGCTAATGCGAATCCGACAAGCTTCTGGGTAGACCGCTTGATTCATTTGGTAACAAATGAACTAGATAAATGACTGCTGCCTTAATAAGGTACAGAACTCAGCTTATAGTTTGCCTTGATCAGTCTTTTTGGCCTCTTTGGTTCCACTCGGAATTAACAAACATATTTAATCCAGGATCAAGTATTATATCTTTGTATTTTTCCGGAGGATTATCTTTAATAAAATCTTCATCTAATTCTACGCCCCAACCTGGACCTTTAGGTAAACTAAAATATCCATCTACAACTTCAGGATAATTTGTGCCTGCATTTTTCACATGAGGGTCAGCAAAATCATTAAAGTGCTCAACTATTTTTCCATTACGTAGAGTAAAAACAAGACTCACGGAAGCTGCAGTAGAAATTATACCTCCAACATTATGAGGGGCTACCATTATAGAATAGTTCTCGGCGTTAGATGATATTTTTTTTGCTTCTAGAATTCCTCCGGTCTGTGTTATATCAGGTTGGATAACATCTACACATCCCAAAGACCATAGTTCTCTAAACTCAGGTGCACCATACAATCTTTCTCCTGTAGCTATTGGAAGTCTAGTATGATCTCTGACTGACTTTAAAGCTGGTAAATCACCTGGTCTAGTGGGCTCTTCTAGCCATGCTGGCTCATATTTTTCAACATAATTTGCTATCTCTCTTGCTTGATGAGGAGAAAATCTTCCATGTAATTCTAACATTATTTGTGCTCTGTTTCCTGCTACTGAAGCAACTGCATCTATTAGATCCATAGACTTATGAAATTCTTTTCTAGTTAATTCCAAGTCTCCATTCCCAAATGGATCAAATTTCATTCCAATATAACCTTTATCTACAACTTTTTGAGCAGCTTCTGCAAATTGATTCGGGTCTCTTTCAACTGTGTACCATCCATTAGCATATGCAGGAATTTTATCCTTTACTTTTCCTCCTAGAAGCTTATATACAGGCAGATTAGTAAATTTGCCCATTATATCCCAAAAAGCCAACTCAACTAAAGCAAGGCCTGTATATACAACTTCTCCTGGCTTTCCAAAATCTAGAAGGGTGAATCTTCTATATAAATCTTCAATATCGAAAGGATCATGACCAATGAAATGCCTCTCAACATCTTTTAGGAACTCAGTAACAGTGTGTGTTTTTCCTAGTATTCTTGCCTCCCCAATCCCCACTATCCCTTCATCTGTTTCTATTATTAAGTAAGTTAAATTTCTCCAAGGAGTCCCAAGAACTAGTGTCCTAAATCCTGTTGTTTTCATAATTTCACCTTATCTAACTAGTTTTGTAATAATTCCTCATATGTAGACATTTTTAACTCAGGTTGAGTTTTTACATCAAGCAGAACAGAGGTTCCTTCAGAATTTAATTGTTGAGCTTTAATTATAGCCCCTTTTAATTCTTCAGGACTATTTACTTCTATTCCTTTTGCACCCATTCCTTCTGCTAGAGTTGCATAATTTCCGGTCATTTTTATTGTATCGAATTTTTCAATTGATTGAGGATATCGTGCAGGATAACCTCCCATCGTTCCATTGTTCATAACAACTGTTGTTATTGGGGTTCCAGACCTTACTGATGTTTCTATGTCTAGACCTGACATTCCGAATGCCCCATCTCCCATAAAATTTAAACAGAATTTATTTGGTTCAGCCATTTTTGCCCCAATCATTAAAGGTATTCCATAGCCTAAATGAGTACTCTTGCCCCAACCTAAATATGATCCAGGAACCGTAGATGTTAGGAAGGGCATAATTTGATCTCTTGGATGGCCAGCATCATGAGTTATAATGCTATTTTCATGATCAATATTTTTATTTATTTCATTGATAAGCCTATAAGGATTAATTGGATTCATATTAGAATTAAGTAAAGTGCTCCACTCTTCTAGCCACTCCTTTTTAGTAGATTTTATTTCCTCAATGGTTTCCATTTTATTTTTCTTAGAAGCTTCTTGTTCTATAGCAAAGTTAGACTTTAGACATTCAATCATTTTTTGTAGAATAATTTTAGAATCCCCAACTAATCCAATTTCCACTGAATAATCCTTATTTATATCCTCGTAATTATTGGTAGAATGAATTATTTTTTTTCCGTCAGGAATAGTGATCCCATAATTTGTCTTGGTTAGGCTAGACCCAATAGCAAAGATAGTATCTGATACACCAAGCCATTTCCAAACAGATTTTGGGGCTGTTCTATTCGCTGATCCAAGCGATAGCGGATTTCTCTCATCAAATGAACTTTTACCTGGCATAGTTGTAACTACAGGCAATCCAAGTATATCTGACAGTTCTTTTAATTCTTTAGTTGCATTAGCATATAAAACCCCTTGTCCAGACCAAATTATAGGATTTTTAGCAATGACTAATTGCTCTACAGCTCTAAAAATATCATCATCCGAAGGAGAGACTTTTGATTCTTCTGGGATTGAATAAGTATCCAAATTGTCAATTTCTTGAGTCATGCTGTCTCTATGCATTTCGAGTAATACAGGTCCAGGCCTTCCATTTTTTAGCGAATGCATTGCTCTTCTCATCAAGGGAACTATTCTTTCGGGGCTGTTGATAGATTCGGCCCACTTTGTAATTCTTTCATAATTTCTAGATGCCCAAAAAGCTGGTTTTACATCAGTTTCCATTAGGGATACTCCGTCAGGTATGAATAATAAAGGAACCGAATCAGCCCAAGCTTGAGCAATAGCTCCATAGGCATTTTCTGCACCAGGTCCACCTTGGCAGGCAAAAACTCCAAAGCTTTTGCCTGATTTAACTCTGCTGTATCCATCTGCTGCCATTATTCCACCTCTTTCTTGCCTAAACATTATAGGTCTTATCCCTTCTTTGGCGACTGCTTCAATAAGTGGATTTGATGGAAAACAAGCCATCCATTCAACATTTTCTTTCTTTAAAATTTTTGCAATTACTTCATATCCGTCCATATTTACCTTTTTTTAGTAATTTTTTTAGTAATTTTTTTAGTTTAATGGTTTTAATAATTTATTCAATTTTAAATAATTAATTTATTATTCTGGCATTACCAAAATTTTATTTTCATTAATATCTTTATAAAAGTTACTACACCTGGGAAGCGATTATAAGTATTTAATTTTGAGGGTAACTTACCTTTACTTGATGATTTATATAGTTTTGAGAGCCCACTTTTCTTATGGAACTGAACTAGAGATATTTGACCTCTATTTGATCTTGAAAAATTAATTACAAATTCATTAATTTTATCCCAATTAATCTCGTTTAATATGCTGTCTTTTTTTTGACCTTTTCTATAATTAAATGAATCTGTGTCATCAACAAAAATTATGGAATCTTTGTTTAAATAAGGAAACCAATTATACAGAACCTTTTTTACATGACTAGCTTTATGGAGACTATCAATTAGAAGGATATCTATACCTTTTTTTTCAATATTTGGGAATTCTCCTAATATTTTTTCAACATCAGTATCATCTGATTGAAAGAAGCTCCATGCGCTTGACTCCACTACATCACTACAATCTTCGATATCAACCGAATAGCAATGACTTCCGGAAAGCTCGCTGTTATAAGCAAATATAGAAGATGAGAACCCTTTTCTGACCCCGCATTCTAAAATCAATTGATCTGACCTTTTTTGCATTGTCTTGTGTATTTCCTCCATAGGAGAAATTTCAGGGTAAGTAATATCTTTTTCTTGGAGACTTTGAAAATTAGATATAATTTCATCTATGTCGAAATGCTTTGAGTTCATAACAAATTAAGCCATTGAAATTTAATAATTAGTATTCAAAAATATATATAGAGAGTAACATAATAATTTAAGTATAATGCAAGTTATTATTTAGATAAATTATAGTAAAAATTATGAGTTTAATCAGTAGTAAATACGAATATTATAGTATAAAAAATTTAGCTGAAGAAAAAGAGATTAAGAAGCTTCCATATTCAATAAGGATACTATTAGAAAATATTCTGAGAGGTAAAGATTTTGGCTATTCGAATGACAATGACATAGAAAATGTCTTGAAATGGAGACCCAATAACATCTCTAAGAAAGAAATCCCTTTTATGCCTTCCAGAGTTGTTTTGCAAGATTTTACAGGTGTTCCTGCTGTGGTGGATTTAGCTACTATGAGGGATGCAGCAAAAAAATTAGGGTTTGACCCCAAGAAAATCAATCCTCTAGTGAGGTCAGATCTAGTCATTGATCATTCTGTTCAAGTTGATTTTTACAAAAGTTCTAAGGCTTTACAAAAGAACACAGAACTTGAATTCCAAAGAAATAGAGAAAGATACCAATTTTTAAAATGGGGGCAACAGGCCTTCGATAATTTTAGAATTATACCGCCAGGAGTAGGAATAGTTCATCAGGTTAATCTTGAGTATCTTGCACCAGGAGTAATAATAAATAATATTGATGGAGTAAGTAAAATTTATCCTGATACTTGTATTGGCACAGATTCACATACAACCATGATTAATGGATTGGGAGTGTTAGGTTGGGGTGTTGGAGGAATAGAAGCTGAAGCGGTAATGTTAGGTCAGCCTTATTATATGAAATTACCTGAAGTAATAGGGGTGAATATCTCAGGAAAACTTAGAGAAGGAACTACAGCAACAGATCTTGTTCTTACAATTACTCAAGTTTTAAGAAATCTAGGGGTTGTAGAGAAGTTTGTTGAATTTTTTGGAAAAGGTTTAAGTTCAATGTCTCTCCAAGATAGAGCTACCATTGCAAATATGGCGCCTGAATATGGCGCCACATGTGGATTTTTTCCTGTTGATTATGAGACATTGAATTATTTAAAAAATTCTGGAAGAGATTCAGAAATTGTAAGACTCACAGAAGATTATTCAAAAGAACAATTAATGTTCCATGATGAAAATTGTATCCCGGAATATAATAAAATAGTTGATTTTGACTTAGGCTCTGTCAGACCAAGTTTATCTGGACCAAGAAGACCGCAAGATAAAATTTTTTTAAATGATGTTAAATCTGTATTCAGCAATGAATTTAAAGGGCTAAGTAAATCTAATGATAAATTAAGTAATGGATCTGTAGCAGTTGCAGCTATTACTAGTTGCACAAATACATCTAATCCTTCAGTCATGATTGGCGCAGGCTTACTTGCAAGAAATCTAGAAAATATTGGATTAAAACCTAAACCATGGGTTAAGACATCAATGGCTCCTGGCTCTAGAGTTGTGACTAGCTATCTAAGTAATTCCGGCTTAGATAAGTACTTGGATAGTTTAGGATTTAATACTGTTGGGTTTGGCTGCACCACTTGTATAGGAAATTCAGGACCTCTTGATGATGAAGTGTCTGAAAATATAGAAAATTTAGATTTAGTTGTAGCTAGCGTTTTAAGTGGCAATAGGAATTTCGAAGGTCGAATTCATCCTTTAGTTAAAGCTAATTTTTTGGCTTCTCCATTATTAGTTATAGCTTATGCTGTAGCTGGAACTGTTAATATTGATATGACTAAAGATCCATTAGGCATTGATTCTTCCGGAAGAAATGTTTATTTATCTGATGTATGGCCATCTTCAAAGGATATTCAGGATGAAATTAACAAATCTATTTCTGCCGAGATGTTTAAAGAGCAGTATGAAAAAGCAATTTTAAATAATAATGATTGGAATGAATTAGAATCTTCTAAAGGAGAAAATTATAAATGGGACTCAGGCTCAAGTTATATTCAGAAAGTACCATTCTTTGATGACTTTTCAAAAGATGCTCCTGAAATTAAACCATTAAAAGATGCAAGGCTATTATGTGTATTGGGGGATTCTGTCACTACAGATCATATTTCTCCGGCAGGCTCTATTCCTGAAGTAGCTCCATCAGGTCAATTTTTGATTTCTAGTGATATTCCTCGGAGTCAATTTAATTCCTATGGCTCTAGAAGAGGCAATCATAACATAATGGCACGTGGAACATTTGGAAATATTAGATTAAAAAACCTTTTAACTCCTGAAAGAGAAGGTGATTGGACTATATTTTTCCCTGAAAATAGAGAGATGAGAATATTTGAAGCTGCTAAAGAATATAAAAAAAATGACACCCCATTAATTGTTATTGCAGGCAAGGAATACGGAACAGGATCTTCAAGGGATTGGGCAGCAAAAGGACCAAATTTATTAGGCGTAAAAGCGGTTATTGCAGAAAGCTTTGAACGAATTCATAGAAGTAATTTAATTGGAATGGGAATCACTCCTTTAGAATTTATTAATGGTGAAAATTATAAATCTCTTGGCTTTTTTGGTGACGAATATTTTGATTTCGAAGATATTAATATTAATACTAAACCTTTATCTATAATTAATATAAAAGCTAAAAGAGGAAATAAAATCGTAATTAATTTTAATGCCAAATTAAGAGTAGACACTGAAATAGAAAAAAAGTATTTATTTAATGGGGGAGTGTTGCAATTCGTACTAAGAGATATGGTCTCAAGTTCCTAAATTCTACAGTAGGCTTTTAAGAGTTTTATTTAAATCTTCTTGTATAAAATTATAATTATTTTGCTGCAACTTTTCTGGTACTACGGGGTAATCATTTAACAAAACTTGACTGGCTAATTTGCCACCCCCTAGTTTGATTATAGGGCTGGGAATCTTGAACATTGTATTTGTGTTTAACTCTTGAGCTAATTTGCTTAGAAATTCTTTGGATGTAGCTTTTTGAGGAGAAACAATATTTATTGGCCCTTCTAAAGAGTTTGAATTTATAATGAAATTCATTATTCCTATAACATCATTTATAGATATCCAAGGCCAATATTGATTCCCGCTTCCGATTGATGAAACTCTAAAGTAATAAATTAGATTTTTCATAATTTTTAGAAATAAACTTTCTTTTGAGATTACTTGACCAAATCTTAGATTTATTATCTTAGTTTTTGGAGTGTTATAAAACCTTGAAGCCTCTTCCCAATCTAAGGCTAATTGTGTCAAAAATCCTTTGCCATAACTACTATTTTCACTTATATCATTTTTTGATGATTTATATATTCCACATGCTGAAGCTGAAACAAAATATTTTGGAGGATTTTTTAACTTCGAGATTGCTCTGGATAGCAACAGATTTGTTCCTACTCTTGAAGAATATGCTAACTCCTTATTAATACTTAAATGATTTATAGAAGTAATATTATTTCCACAGAGATTAATAATTATGTCTAATGATTCTAGTCTGTCTTGGTTTATATAATTTGTAACAGGATCCCAAAAAACACCGGCGCTATCTTTTGACCTAACTATTCTAGTAACTATGTGATTTTTCAGTCTAAGATCATTAACGAGATAAGTCCCTATAAGTCCATGAGATCCTGCTATAGCAATTTTCATTTATTTTTTAGCTTTGATTTAAATCTTGGGTCAATAGGAAAAATCCAGCCACGATTCATGATTATTTCTTTTGAAAGCTCAGGAGGAATTGCAACAATTATTTCAGGCTCGATTGAAAACCTGCCAGTAAATCCACCTATTGCGCTCCTAGTATGAACTCCAGAATAACCACCTTTGTCTTCTGATCCATCAAAGTAATCTCCGAGTCCTCCAAAGATAGATTGCCATCTTAAAGAAAACCCATTCATTACTGCAGGGCCTGAATCAAAATCAACATCAGTTGAAACTACCATACCTAAAGCTTTTACAGTGTAAATTATATCATTAAGATCTCCGCCTTCTTCTCCGCATATTAAAGACCAATGGAGCCTTGTTAGCATATTATCGGCTATTTTTTGCGCTGCTTCTTGACCATGTTTCACTCTCTCAGGGTCGTCATTCATCTGATAATCTCCGCCGCCTTCTCCTGATAGATAAACCAATCCAGATTCATGAAAAAGTACTGTGGCAATAGGTAATCCGCTAGATGTAATATCTTTTACATGTTCATCATAAGTACCTAAATCTATTCCTAATTCAGATATCCTTTCGTAAACATCATAATCCCTCCTTACCTCTTCAGGGATTATTGAATTTTCATAAAATTTACTCATTTTTCCTCCTTTTATTTTATTGTAAATATTTTATTCTCTTTGATCCATTTATTATCTAATGTTAAGCCTAGTCCCGGCTTATCAAAAGATCTAACATTACCGTTATTAAGATTTATAGTTTCTATAGTAGCAAAATCAGCTGTTGAAGTAGGCATCCAATATTCATAATAAGTACAATTATTTATACTGCAAGTTACATGTATATTTGCCATATTAAAAAAGATATTCCCTCCAGTTCCAATTTCACATCTTTTATTGAATGCTTCAGCAACAGCAGCAGATTTTATTAATCCAGTAATTCCAAGTTTTCTTGAAGTACCTCTCATTATTTGTGGTGCTAATTCGGTGGCATATAATCTATTCTCATTAAATAAGAACGGAGCTTGGTCTGTCATTGCCAAAGGCGTTTTAATTTTTTTGTAAAGTTTGCTGATTGATTCAAAATCGTCCCATTTTATTGGATCTTCAAACCAATAAAAAAAATTATCATCCAAAGCTTTTCCGATTTCTAATGCTTTTTCATAATTGTAAGAATTGTTAGGGTCTAGCATAAGGGCATATTCTTCACCAACATTATTTCTGACTAAGCTCAACATATTTATCGTTTTGTTAGTATCCATTGGCCCAGGATGAATTTTATAAGCCTTTAAGCCTAGTTGTTTCATTTCATCACTTTCTATAACATACCCTTCAGGATCATTATGCCTAGGTTGGTACGTGCCATATGCAGGAATATCCTTATTACTCCCTCCTAATAAATTAAACACTGGTAATCCGGATATTTTTCCTTTTAGATCCCATAATGCAACATCTATAGAAGCAAAGGCAGAATAATCTATTGGGCTAAACCTGTTAATTGATGCTTTTGGCATATTATTAACATACGACCATAAAGAAATGTTGTTTAATGGATTTTTATTGATTAGTAAGTGAGAAAATCTATTATGAATATCATTGATACTTTTTTTTGAGTCTCCTCTGTGCCCCCCAATCATTGAGTTCCCTTCAAAACCTTCATCTGTTTTAATTCTTAAAATGCCTTGATGAACAATGCCTCCAGTTTTTGCAGATGCACCTCTCTGATCTTGTACATTGCCTCCAATAAATTCTAAATTTCTCTCAACTATATCAATATTTATATCGGTAATTTTCATAATTTTAATTTACACTAATAATTCAACTTTATGTTCATTAAGGGAGATAGTAATAAATTATGGGAGTATGCAACCTAATATTAGTAAGGCATGGCCAAAGTGAATGGAATAAGCTAGACCAGTTTACAGGATGGGTAGATGTTGGTTTATCTAAAAAGGGAATTGAAGAAGCAAAAAATGCGGGTGCAAAAATAAAAGACACAGAAATCTTGTTTGATAATGCATTTACTTCGATTTTAAAAAGATCTATACAGACATTCGATCAGATAAATAGAATCTGTAATATTCCTATCAACTTCAGGAAAGATTGGAGATTAAATGAGAGGCATTATGGAGCACTACAAGGATTAAACAAGCAAAAAATGAGAGATATTCATGGAGATGAACAAGTTTTGATTTGGAGAAGAAGTTATGATATTAGGCCTCCTGAGCTTAAAAAAGATGAAGTAGAAAAATTAAGAAGCCAGGAATGTTTTTTAGGCCAAGATATTGATCCATTTCCTAAATGTGAATCATTAAAAGATACATTTAAAAGGCTAATGCCTTTCATAGATTTAAACTTAACCCCATTGATAAAAAATAATAAAAATATTCTAATATCTGCTCATGGTAATAGTATTAGGGCAATGCTTAAATTTTTCGAAAAAATTTCAGATAATGAGATTGTAAAAGTAGAAATCCCTACGGGAGAGCCCCTTCATTTATTGCTTAATGATGAGTTAAAAGTATTGGGTAAAAAATATCTATAAATTAAATTCTTTTTGCTCTCTTTTTCATAATACTAATATCAAAATCTAAACCAAAACTATTATCATCAGGAACCAAAATATTCCCTGATTCAATATTCAGAGAATTTTTAGTAATTGGATTATCAATAAGGGAATTTTGCTCTATGTTGTATTCAAGAGGTAATTTTATTGAATTATTTATTGATAAAAAATGTAAATGGATTGCGGTTGAAATAAGTGGTTGAGTATTATGAATCATTATTTCTCTTTTTCCTAAGTAGGACATAATTTTTTTGAATTCAGTTATTCCTCCTGTCTTTATTACATCAGGCTGTAATATGTCAGGATTTCCTTTTTCTATTAAATTTTTAAAATCTTGGACTGTATAACAACATTCTCCGCTAGCAATAGGTATTGATAAACTTTCAGTTACTTGTTTAAGCCCCTCTAAGTCAGTTACATGCACTGGTTGTTCAAATTGGAATACTTCAAATCTCTCTAATTCATGCCCAACCTCAATTGCTTTATTAACTGAATATCCGCCATTTACATCAACCATTATTTCTATATTATTATCTAACTTCTTCCTTATTGCCTCTACTGTTTTTAAAGTTTTATCTCTTGAAGAATCGACTTCTTCAGGATAAGCCGAATGCATTTTATAAAATGAGAACCCTTCTTCATAAAAGAAAGAAGCTCTGTCTGCTTCTTCTTCAGGACTCATATCTCTTTTCATTGAGCTTGCATAAATTGGGATAGAATTTTTTATCTTTTTGCCTAATTTTTTATGAAGAGGCACACCTTCTTTTTTTAGATTTATGTCCCATATCGCAGTGTCTATTCCTGATATCGCAGTTAATAGAGAGCCATAAGGGCCACAAGTAGATGCAGCGTTATAAAGAAGCTCCCAAATCTCTTCATAATTTAATGGATCTTTATTTAAAAGTATTTCTTTGAAGATTGTTTCTACAGCTGCTTTAGTTACCCATGGTGATCTTCTGAAACTCTCTCCAATTCCAGTAACTCCTTCATTTGTTTCTATTATTACGTAAGGATAAATTCCGTCTATCACTAGACATTCAACTTCAGTTATTTTCATTGGTTTAGTTCTTGGGGTAATTTAAAAGATATGTTTTCAGGAGGTCCCCCAATGTATTCAACAGATTTAGGCTTTATAGCTTTTATTACATCTTGAACCATATTTTCAGGAGTTGAAGCGCCTGAAGTTATTCCAACAGTTTTTACACCTTTAATCCAATCAAAGTTTATTTCTTGAGGCCCTAAAATTAAATAGGAAGGAACTCCTTTTCGTATAGCAACATCTTTTAGTCTTTGGCAATTTGAGCTATTATTTGCCCCAATAACTAATACCAAGTCACATTTTTCAGCTAACAATTCTGTTGCACTTTGCCTATTGGTTGTTGCATAGCAAATGTCATTCCTGATTACAGCATCAGGTACCAATTCTTTTATATTGTTTATTGCCTTTGATGTGTCATTAACAGACAAAGTGGTCTGAGAGATTACAGCTACATTTTTTAATTTTTTAATTTTATCTGAAGGAAAATCTTTTCTTTCATCCACAAGTAACATGTCCGTTTGACCCATGGTTCCTTTGACTTCTTGATGCCCCTTATGTCCAACAAGAATTATAGATTTTTTTTCATTAGAATATTTTTTTGCTTCATTATGAACTTTAGTTACAAGAGGGCATGTTGCATCGATAATATTCAATCTCCTTTTTTTGGCTTTTTCGTAATCTTCAGGAGCAGAGCCATGTGCAGAAAAAACCACCACGCTACCCTCCGGAATTTCATCTATATCCTCAACGGTAATTGCTCCTTGATTTTCTACATCGTTAACAACATCTGGATTATGGACTATTTGGTGTTTGACATATACAGGAGACCCAAATTTTTTTAATGCTATTTCTACAATATCAATTGCTCTTACGACTCCTGCACAAAAGCCTCTTGGATTTGTTACTAATACCTTCAAAATATCCTACTCTTCATCTTTTATAATCGATGCTGCTAAAGGGGCAATTATAAAGCAAATGCCTGCAAAAGCAATTAAAGAAAAATAACCTAAATTTAATCTTATATTATTTAAATAATCAATTAAAATACCCGCTAACCTTGCACCAATTCCTGAGAAAAGAAAACCTATTGCTAATAGACCAATTTGGTTACCTGCATTTTTTCTTGAAATCACATCATTTGTTAATGCCCATATCGTGCCAAACATTGACCCTACAGAAATTCCTATCCCAGAACATAAAATTAATACTGATATAGGGGAGTGAAAAATTATAATCGCAAAGCAACTCAAGCTACCTATAATCCCTCCTATTATGATAATAATTTTTCTGTTGTATTTATCTGATAATTTCCCGGCTGGAATCATAGATAATCCTATACTTATTCCTAGTACAATAATTACACCAGTAAGCATTGGTGCAGGATTATCAAGCTTTAGAATATCTTGAAGTAAGAATACGGCATATGACTGGAGGGAAGAAAAAGCTAGTAATGTGAAACTGAATGTTATTAGGACTAATATTAAATTCCCTAATCTATTCTTAGATTTTTTCTCATCTAAATTATCTTTTGTTATGTCTACTGAGGGATATTTTAGGCTGCAGTAGCTCCATATAGTGGTGATAATCATTATAGATGAAAGGAAAATAAGTCCACTTAGAAACCATATACTGTTTCCAGTTTGGTCATATATATTCATAATTTGCAGAACAATAATTAACGTTACGATTGAGCCTGCCACTCTAAGAGAATTGAATTTCCCTGAGGCGCTTCCAAATTCATCTTCACTTACATGATCTTTTAGAAGTGCATTTGCTGGCCCTTCGCCTAAATTAGCGAAAAATTGAATAACCATCCAGCAGAATAAGAGCGAAATAAAGTCTTTAGCATAATAGATAGTAATTATTGTTAGTGCTGTCCCAAAACCTCCAATTACAATAAATGGCAGTCTTTTCCCGATTTTAATATTAGTTTTGTCGCTTATTAATCCTGCAAGGGGTTGCGTGATAGCTGCTATAACAACACCTGAAACTAACAATATCCCCAGAGCACCATTTTTTTCAAGGTTGTACCCAAATAATTCTACATACCCTAAAGGCATGACTTCTAATATCTTGTATGGAGCTATTACTACCACAAGACAAATTATTATTCCTGAGATGCCAAATATGAAGGATCCCAGATTGAACACATTGCTAGTTCCTTCAGATATTATTTTTTTAACCAAACTAATCATAGATTAATTTTAGCATTAAATAAGTATCCATTAATCAAATTTATTAATTCAGTTCCCAAAAATTTATCAATGAATGTATACTTTAACTCATATAAAACGTTTATAGATTTGCAAAGGTTTGTATGTCAGGAAGATTTGGCGAAATAAAGGTATTTTCTGGTACCTCACATCCTCAACTTACACAGGATATATGTACTAATTTAGGAATAGAGCCCTCAAAAGCTGAAATATTTAAATTTGAGAATGACAATACTTTTGTAAGAATTTTAAATAATGTGCGTGAGCAAGATGTTTTTATTGTTCAACCTACCGATAAACCTTCAAATGACAATATAATGGAATTATTAATTTGTATGGATGCCGCTAGAAGAGCATCTGCTGGAAGAGTAACCGCAGTAATCCCTTATTTTGGTTATGGCAGAACAGATAAAAAAGATCAACCAAGGGTCCCTATATCAGCAAGATTGATTGCTGATTTAATAACTACATCAGGCGCAGATAGAATCCTTACAATGGATCTTCATGCTCCTCAGATCCAAGGATTTTTTAATATACCTGTTGATGAGTTAACCGCTACTCCAATTTTGGTAGATCACTTTAAAAAGATGAAAAAAGAATTCGTAGTTGTAGCAACTGATGTTGGAATAAGTAAAAAGGCTAGAGATTTTGCAGCTAGACTTTCTTCTCCTTTGGCAATTATTGAAAAAAGAAGGTCGGACAATAAGGGGAGTGTTGAATTATTAAATGTTATTGGGGATGTTGATGGCAAAACAGCGTTAACATTTGATGATGAAATAGATACTGGAGGTTCTTTATCTCAAGCAATTGCAGCTCTTTCTATGGCTGGAGTTAATGAGGTTTATAGTTGCGCTACTCATGGTATTTTTTCTGGAGATGCAATAGATAAATTAAGTTCTATTGAGATTTTAAAAGAAGTAGTGGTTACGGATAGTGTAAGTAAAAAGTCAGGTAATGGTAAAATAAAGTATCTTTCTGTGTCCTCTCTAATCGCTGAAGCAATTTCTCGAATACAGAGTGGCAGATCAGTTGGAGAATTGTTTAAGTAGACATAAACTTGAAGAGGCTTGAATGGGATTATTCTCAAAAATTTTAGGAGATCCGAATAAAAAAGTACTTGATAAACTCAATGGTACTGTTTCAGATGTAAATAAATTAGAAGATTTTTTTGCTTCTAAAACTGACTTGGAACTAAAAGAGTTCTCTCAAAATTTAAGAGATAAAGTTAAAGAAGAATCCAATCCGGAGGATATTATTGCAAACTCCTTTGCCTTAGTAAGAGAAACCTCAAAAAGATTAATAGGCCTAAGACATTTCGATGTACAAATTTTGGGCGGGTTAGTATTGCATCAAGGGAAAATTTCTGAAATGAAAACAGGAGAAGGAAAAACCCTTGTTGCTACGTTACCAACATATTTAAATGCAATTGGCGAAGATTCTGTGCATGTAATTACAGTGAATGATTATTTAGCAAAAAGAGATGCTGAGTGGATGGGGCCTATATATAAATTTTTAGGACTCACTATTGGGTGCCTTCAAAGTGGGGCCTCATTTATTTATGAATTTGATGAAGAAAATAATAAGGGGTCAATGACTGAAACTACTAGAGAAAGTGCATATAAGTGTGACATATTGTATGGAACAAATAATGAATTTGGATTTGATTATTTAAGGGACAATATGGCCACGGATTATAATAGACAGGTTCAATCAAAACTTGCATATGCAATTGTCGATGAAGTTGACAACATATTGATAGATGAAGCTAGAACTCCATTAATTATTAGTGGGCCTGCAAAAGATAGATCGAATGAATATAGGCAGTATTCATCTATAGCTAGATCTTTAAATATAGAAGATGATTTTGTGATTGATGAGAAGACAAAAAATGTTACATTAACTGAAGTTGGTATTCAGAAAATCGAGAATAATTTAAACATTGAAAATTTATATGACATTGAAAATTCTGAACTAACTCATTTTATTGAGAATGCATTAAAGGCTCAATTTATATTTAAGAAAGACCAGGAATATGTTGTAAAAAATCAACAAGTTATTTTAGTGGATGAATTCACTGGAAGGCTTATGCAAGGAAGAAGATTGTCTGACGGTCTTCATCAGGCAATAGAAGCAAAAGAAAATGTGAAAATTCTTGCAGAATCAATTACATATGCAACTATTACACTTCAAAACTTTTTCAGAATGTATGAAAAATTATCAGGAATGACAGGTACAGCACTTACTGAAGCAGAGGAGTTTTATAAAATTTATAATTTGGAAGTGGTTGAGGTACCAACAAATTCTGAACTTAAAAGAAATGACTCTTCTGACTTAATATTTAAGGATGAGAAATCAAAATTTTCACATATTGTGAATGAAGTTTCAAAATTACAGAAACAAAAGTCACCTGTACTAATAGGTACTACTAGCATAGAAAAATCTGAAATTATAAGCAGCATGCTTAGAAAAAATAGTGTCCCTCATAATGTATTAAACGCAAAATTTCACGAGAAAGAAGCCACTATTATTGCTGAAGCGGGTAAACCTAGTGCAGTTACTGTTGCAACTAATATGGCTGGGAGAGGAACAGATATAGTTCTGGGCGGCTCAACAAAGGATTCCGATGAGTGGAAAGATGATAGTAAAAAAGTTATTGCAATGGGGGGATTACATGTAATAGGAACAGAAAGGCATGAAAGCAGAAGAATAGATAATCAGCTAAGAGGAAGATCAGGAAGGCAGGGCGATCCTGGGTTTACTCAATTTTATATTTCTCTTGAAGATGACCTGATGAAGAGATTTGGAGGAGAAAGAATAAAGTCAATGATGGATATGGTTGGAATGGAGGATGATATTCCAATTGAGAATAAAATATTAACTAGAGCTGTTGAAAATGCTCAATCTAAAGTCGAAGGATATAACTTTGAAATTAGAAAAGCGTTAGTTGAATATGATGATGTCATGAATCGTCAAAGAGAAATTATTTATGACCTCAGGAATAGGGCATTAAAAGAAGAACATTATTTTGATGAATGGAGCAAAGAGATATCTCAAAATATTTTAGATTTTATATTTATTTCTAGAGGTAGTGAAGAAGGAATAGAAAACAGAATAACAGCAGATATATCCAGAATATTTCAAATTGATCCTCAAGAAAATGGAATCAATTTTTCTGAAAAAAATAATATAGAAAATGAAGTAGAAGATTTTGTAGTTAATTTATTGGAAGATTTTAAGAATAATAATGATAGTGAAGAGATTTCATCTTGGATTTCGAGTTTATTTTTAAGGGCTATAGATATGCATTGGGTAGAACATTTAACTACAATGGATAACATGAGGCAAGGAATAGGGCTTCAAGCAGCGGGTCAAAGAGACCCTTTAATGCAGTATAAGAAAACCGGATTTGATTTATTTGAGAACCTATTGATTAGAATAAAAAGAGATGTCAGCTTAAATTTGATAGCTTTTTCTAAATCAACAGGTATAGAGCCTCTCCCAAAAACATCAAAAACAAAAAGCTTTATCCCAGAGGGCAATAAAAATGGAAAAATTGGAAGAAATGATCCTTGTCCATGTGGAAGTGGCCTAAAATATAAAAAATGTTTTGGCACAAAAGATTGCCGGTTATGAGTCTAGATATGATCGAAATGGTCAAAAATAACCATTCTAAGAAATCAGGTTATATAGAAATTGTCACTAATTATTTTTCCCATCTAAAAGAAATTCCTTATCAGAAAATAAATAAAAGTTTTATTTCTGGAGAAGCTTTTAATTTGAAATTATCATTGAAACTTTATTATTCAGAATTTAAAAATTTAGATGAAATTGATGATTACTTATTTATTCCACATGACTTTAATCAAAAAGAGAGAGACATAATAAAGAGACTAATGGGCGCAAAACTATATTCTGCTCATTTGAATTATTTTTATGGAATAGTTGTTGAAAATGCTATTAGAGAGATTTTGAGATTAGAAATAGAAAAAAAACGAAGTTATCATGATTATGATAATTATTCTGAAATTAACGATAAAGTCTTCGATTTGATTTATGGGAAGAAAAATAAAGACCTTTGGGCAGAATTTTGTACTTATGAAAGATTAGGGTCAAAAAGTTATTATGTTCCTAGTAAAATATATTCTTTAGAATATGATAGTTTTACATATTGGTTATCTAAAAAAAGAATTAAATCATGTGCACCAGAATTAAATGCTAGTTTAATTTCTAGAGGTTTGAATTATTTAGAAAGAATTGGGATAAAAAATGAATTATATTAACGAAGATATTTTTCCAAAAAATTATAAGCATTTAGATGTGGAAAGAAAAATAGTTCAAGAGTGGGACAAAGAAAATCTATACTCTAATTTTAACCCTGAAACCAAAAAGAAAATTTTTTCTGTAGACACTCCTCCTCCTACAGCAAGTGGTTATTTACATATAGGTCATGTATTTTCATATTCTCACCAAGATTTTATCGTTAGATTCAGGCGAATGAGAGGAGAAGAAATATTTTATCCAATGGGATGGGATGATAATGGGCTCCCAACCGAAAGAAGAGTTCAAGATTATTTTAATGTTAGATGTGATCCTGAAGAGAAAAGTGTTGAGAATATATTGGATAAAATTGAAAAGAACAAAAAAAGCTCTTCAGCCTTGAAAGTTTCAAGGAATAATTTTATTGAATTGTGTCATATTGTAACAACTGAAGATGAGAAGGTGTTCAAAGAATTATTTATGAAAATCGCATTATCTGTTGATTGGAATCATGAATATACAACTATTCAAGATTTGCCTAGAGAGCTTGCCCAAAAAAGTTTTATAGATCTGCACGAAAAAGGATTTGTTTATAACACAGATAACCCATCTTTATGGGATCCTGAATTCCAAACAGCAGTAGCTCAAGCAGAAATCGAAGATAGAGAAATGCCTGGGGCCTTTCATGATATTAGGTTTCAGGCTGATTCAGGTGAATCATTTATTATTTCTACCACTAGACCAGAATTACTTGCAGCTTGCGTAGGAGTGGCGGCTCATCCTGAAGACAAAAGATTTAAACATTTGATTGGCAAAAATGCTGTAACTCCACTTTTTGGTGTAGAAGTTCCGATATTCGGAAGTGAATTAGTTGATATGGAAAAAGGGACCGGAATTTTAATGGTATGTACATTTGGAGATAATGTAGACGTTCAATGGTGGCAAGAGAATAATTTAGATACAAAAATAATAGTTAACAAATACGGCAGATTAGATGAAGTTGATTTTGGATCTAAAGGCTGGGAATCAAAAAATCCTGAAGAAGCCAATATTTATTATTCTAGAATATCTGGGAAAAATTTGAAGCAGGCTAAAACTGAAATAGTAGAAATACTTTCAAATAAAGATAATTTTGAAGGTGAGCCAGCTCTTGTAGGCAATCCTAAAGAAATTACTCATAGTGTTAGGTTTTATGAAAGAAGCAAGACTCCGTTAGAAATACTAAGCACTCGGCAGTGGTTTGTGAAATTAATGGATAAAAAGGAATTGTTAATAGAGAAATCCAATCAAATTGATTGGCATCCAGATTTTATGAGGAAAAGATTTGAGAATTGGACTGAAAACCTCCAACTTGATTGGTGCATTAGTAGGCAGAGATTCTTCGGCGTTCCTTTTCCTCTGTGGTACAAACTTGATCAATCTTCAAAACCTGATTATAACAATCCAATTGTGGCTAATATATCTGACCTACCTATTGATCCAACTGAAGATACTCCTTTAGGTTATTCAGAGAGTGATAGAGGAAAGCCAAATGGATTTATTGGTGAGAAAGATGTATTTGATACATGGTTTACAAGTTCATTGACTCCTCAGATAGGAGGGAAATGGGACAAGAATGATGATTTTTTAGATAAAGTATTTCCTTACGACATAAGACCTCAAAGCCATGAAATAATAAGAACTTGGGCTTTTTATACTGTAGTAAAATCAGCACTTCATCATAATGAGATACCTTGGAAAAATGTAATTATTAGTGGATGGGTTTTAGATCCTGACAGAAAGAAGATGAGTAAAAGCAAGGGGAATGTAGTAGTCCCCAATGATTTAATTGAGACATATGGTGCTGATGCAGTAAGATATTGGGCGGCTAACGCAAGATTAGGTAGCGATACCACAAATGATGAGCAAATATTTAAAGTAGGTAAAAAGTTAGTTGTTAAATTATTCAATGCTAGTAAATTTGTACTTAATGGTGCACCAGAATCTATTGATATCAAAAATATAACTGAACCATTAGATTTATCTGCAGTACACCTGTTCAATGAATATTTAGATCAGATAACCAAGAACATGGATAACTTTCAGTTCTCTGAGGCATTAAACAAATTAGAAGATTTCTTCTGGAATTATTTTACAGATAATTACATAGAGCTTGTTAAGAATAGAAGTAAATTTAATGACTATGGGCAAAAAACTGCTTCTGGATTAACAACATTAAGGCTAATATTAGAAAATTTACTTAAATTATTTGCTCCATTTACCCCTATGATTACTGAAGAAATATGGGGATGGGTATACAGGAATAACAATGCAAATTATCAATCTATTCATTTGGAGAAATGGCCTGAGAAAATTAATTTAGATTTTAAAGATATTAACTCTGAGCCATTGATTATTGCCAGAGAAGCCATAGGTGCAGTCAGAAAAGAAAAAACAAATATAGGGTTGAGTCTAGGGGCTGAGGTAAAAAAAGTATCATTAATTATTAATAAAGATATTCAAAGTGCCCTTGATTATGTTATTGACGATGTAAAAGATGCTTCAAGATCCCAAAGCATTGTAATTAAAACTGATTCTCAAGAAGGAATCAGGGCCTCAATAGATTAATTTTCTGATATTTCTATATCGCTACCAAAAAAATCAACCCAAGGCTTGAACTGCTCTACGAATTCTTTGCCTTCCTCAACTGTTGTTAGACCTTTGACAGCTCTTCCAGGATCATAGCCTTGAGCTTTTGCCATTGCTTCTATTCCTCTTTTAGTCAACCTAACTCCTCCAACTACGAATTCATCTCCATTGTCATCTAGAACTATTAGGTCTAATCCTTTTTCTTTTTCTTTCCAAAATAATTTCATTTTTTCATTTTATTATTTTTGATAACTCATCAAGTATTTTTCCTGCTATTACTCTTTTTGGCTCTATTTCTGTTGAAGAGATATTGCCATGTTTTGTAATCATTTTAACTTGATTATAATCAGATTCGAAGCCAATTTCCTTACTTGACACATCGTTTATTACAACCAAGTCTAAATTTTTAGCTTTAAGTTTATCAATTCCATTATTTAAATGATTTTCAGTTTCTGCAGCAAAACCAACCTTGATGCAGTTATTTTTTTCTATGCTTTTTAATATATCAGGAGTTTGCTTTAGGTTTAATTCTAGATTTTTTCCTGGTTGCTTCTTAATTTTTTTGCCAACTTTAATTACAGGCGTAAAATCTGACACTGCTGCTGCCATAATTATACAATCTGTCTCTTTTATTCTGTTTTTTATTTCGCTTGCCATTTCTTCTGCAGTTTCAACAGAAATTTTATTGATTTTTGATGAAGTGATTAAATCAGATGATGATACTAGAGTTACATCTGCACCTCTCATTAAACTCTCTTCAGCAATTAAATGCCCCATCTTTCCAGATGATCTATTTCCAATATATCTTACTGAATCTATGGGTTCTTTAGTTCCTCCAGCAGAAACAAGAATTTTTATATCTTTTAATTCATTTTCTATGCCCAATATCCTATTTATTTCATTAGAAATATTACCTAAATCTTGTAGTCTTCCCTTACCAAAAGATCCTGAGGCTAAATATCCTTCTTCAGGCTCCATAATTATGACCCCATTTTCTTTCAAAGTATCTATATTTGTTTTTACAGCAAAATGATCATACATATTTCCGTCCATTGCTGGAGCTATTAAAACAGGCTTAGTAGTTGCAATAGCAGTCGTCGAAATTATGTCATCGCATACCCCTCTAGCGATTTTTGAAATTATATTAGCTGTAGCAGGAACTATTGCAATAATATCTGCTGTATTTGATATGTCTAAATGATCAATATTTGAGTCTGAATTATTATCCCATAAAGAATCTGTGACTTTATTATGAGTTATGCCTTCAAAAGTTGCCTTTCCAACAAACTTTTTCGCTGATTCAGTTAATAGCACATGAACTGAAGCCCCCTTTTGGGTCCACTCACTTGCTAAATTTACAGATTTATAGGCAGAAATACTCCCTGTTACGCAGAGAGCAATTTTTTTACCTTTAAAATTTACTTTTTTATCTATCATGATTAAGTTTATAAATTAACCTTAAGCCTTCTAAAGTAAGGTTGGGCTCTATCTTATCAAAAATTGAAGTATGATTGTCTATTAAATTTGCAAATCCTCCAGTGCCAACCACAAAAACGTCTTTCTTTTGGACTTTTAATTCATTAATGATTCTGCTTACAATACCCTCAGTCAAAGATATATACCCCCAAAATAAAGATGATTTTAAAGACTCAGCAGTAGAATTTCCTATTACTTTGTTATTGGCGCTAAGATTTTTGAGGTCAATATTTTCTAATAATGAAGCATTGTCAGACAAAGCTTTCGAGGCTACTTCAAGACCTGGAAAAATTGAACCTCCTAGAAAATCACCTTTTTTTGAAATTACCTCAAATACTGTTGCTGTTCCAAAATCAACAACTATTTTAAAGAGATCTTTTGGATATAAATAATTTACAGCTACACAGTCAGCAATTCTGTCTGCCCCTAAATCAGATTCAGGCTCATAATCAAATTTTATTTCTGGAATTGAGCTAGAATCTACAAATATAGGGTTTAAACTTAATTTATTATTCATTTGTAGAATAATTTCATCATTTAGGTTAGGTACTACAGAAGAAACAATACAGCCTATTATATTGATGTCTTTATTCAATGTAGATATATATTCAGCAATAGATTTAGGTATATCATTTATATTTTTTATATCACTATCAAATGAAATTGTTTTAATGTTATTTTTTGAATAATCTTCAAATATTCCAACTTTTATTTTGCTATTACCTATGTCTATTGCAATTAGCATCAATTACTCCAATATTTTAAATACTTGGGGTATGAAAGATATCACATTACTAGCAGTCATTGAAGTTGATCCATATTTTTCTTTTGCTAGTAAACCAGATTGACTATGTACATAAGTCGCTATAATTGCAGAATCTTCAACATTAATAGAATCATTAGATGCCAAACTTCCTATTATTCCAGTTAATACATCTCCCATTCCTGGTTTTGACATACCTCCATTGGCCAAGGTATTAATTTTCTGAGTTCCTTTAGGAGTAGTAATTATTGTATTTGCGCCTTTTAAGAGAATATTTAGATTTGTATTTTTTGAAATTGTTTTAATAGATTCTAGTGAAATATCGCTTTTTTTTATATTGAACAGTTTTTTGTATTCTCCTATATGAGGTGTGATTAAGGTAGGGGTCTTGAATTTCTCCCACCAATTCTCAATTCCAGAAAGAACATTTAAGGCATCTGCATCAAGGATTATATTATGCGTATTATTAGTGTTTGAAAGATAATACATTAGATCTTTAATTATTTTGGTTGATTCCTTGTTTATTCCTAGCCCTACTCCTATGGATATAGATGTAAATCTAGACAAATAGTCATCTGGATCCTTTGATATATCAAATTCTAAATTTGTTACTTCTGGAGTCTCATTTATGATCTCTTTTAATAAGGCAGATGAAGTTGATATAGATGTATGTCCGGTGCCAGAAATATTTGAGGATTTTGAACTTAATATTGGGGCTCCAGGATATTGCTCAGAACCACCTATAATTAAATGTGATCCAAATTTACCTTTATATAAATTATCTTTTCTTTCTGGGAATATATTTTTAACTAAATTAAAATCTATTGCTTGGGTGTAATTAATATCTTGCTCTTCTATATCCCGTTCTTTAATTCCTAGATCTATATGAGATGTTGAAGTAAATAGAGATGGATCTTTTAATGTTCCAGTTGTTTGGTAGCCCAGAAATATAACATGAGATGATTTTAAAGTATTTTTATCATGAAGTCCTGTATTAGGATCAAATCCCGACGGCAAATCTAAAGAAATAATTTTTGCATCCAGTTTTAGGCTGAGATTATTTATAAATGCTAGATTTTTTGAGATATCAGGTCTCATAGGAAGCTTTCCAGATATTCCAAGTATACAATCTAGAATTATAGTATTGTCAGTTTTATTAATTATTTTGTATTTATTTATTTCATTTAAATCTATTCCTAATTTATTGGCTAAATTTAAATTATTAGACTTAGATTTTGAATTTATAGAATGAAAATATTCTATTTCATTTATTGAACCTTCATTTTCTAACTTATTTCCTATTAGTAATCCATCTTCTCCGTTAAGGCCAGCACCAACAATAACAATTAATTTTGACGGATTTAGTCTTGTTAGGATATTAGCCACCCCTTCAACTGCTTTTTTTTGAAGTTTATTTTCTTTTGAAGTTAGATTTATTTTATTTTCAATCTTCTTAATTTCAGCAGGATTTAGTATTGGAATCATGATGTCATATGAACTATAGCTGTAGCTAGATTTTTTGAATGACTTATACTTAATTCAATTGATTTTATATTAAGTTTTTCAGCCCTTTTCTTTGCTCTTCCATGAAGAATTAAATATGGTTTTCCGCTTTTATATCTTTGAACTTCAATTTCTCTCCAGCCAACACCACGTATTCCGGTTCCAAGAGCCTTCATTCCTGCTTCTTTTGATGCAAATCTTGCAGCAAGTTGCGCGGGCCTTCCCTTGCAATAATTTTTTTCGTATTCAGTAAAAATCTTTTCCAAGAATCTAACAGGATACTTATTAAGAACAGACGCAATTCTGTCGATTTCAATAATGTCTATTCCTATATGCATATTTTTGTTTTCGCTCATGGTAAATTGTAAACTTACGTTTTAACTAACTATATTTTATCTGATGTTAATTGATGGAAAAGAAATTTCAAAAAAAATACTCAAAGAAATTTCTAGTGATTTGCGTCAAATTTCAAAAAATCTAGGTCGGTCGCCAGCTTTATCAATTATTTTAATAGGTAATAATCCCGCTTCAGAGACTTATGTTAGATCTAAAATTAAATCATGCAATGAAGTAGGCATTAAAGGAGAATTAATAAGATTTGATATAAATGTAGATTCCAAAACTTTGATGAATGAAATAGATAAGTTAAACAATAATAGTGATATAGATGGCATTTTATTGCAGTTGCCAGTTCCAAAGAATTTGAATGAGAGAGAATTGATAGAGCAGATCAATCCCCTTAAAGACGTGGATGGGCTTACTGCTGAAAATATTGGATTTCTTAATTCAGGTGCACCTAGATTTATTCCTGCTACTCCATATGGAATAATGGAAATATTTAATAGAATAGGAGTTACTTTGTCTGGCAAGAAAGTGGTAATAATCGGCAGAAGCAATATTGTTGGAAGGCCTCTATTTTCTCTTATGAGCGGAAGAGGAGAAAATTCCAACTCCACTGTTACTTTATGCCATAGTTATACAGAAAATTTATCTGAGTTCACTTTACAGGCTGACATAATTATTGCAGCAACAGGTTCTGCAAATATTGTAGATGGGTCAATGATAAAAGAAGGGGCAATTGTAATTGATGTTGGGATTAATAGAGTGGATGATAAAAGTAGAAAATTGGGATATAGATTAACTGGAGATGTAGATTTTAAAACTGCAAATAAAAAAGCTTCTTACATAACTCCAGTGCCAGGAGGAGTGGGGCCAATGACAATAACAATGCTTATGAAAAATGTTTGTAACGCTGCGAAGGGAGTTAAATGAAATTAATTTCTTTAACAAACCAATGTGTTGTAATATTAAATAACACTCGATTCAAGTAAATAAATGGAAAAAATAGAGTATTTAGATTTATATAAAAAGATGTATCTTATAAGACGCTTTGAAGAGTCTTGCGGTGAGAATTATTCTAAGGGTTTTATAAGAGGGTTCCTTCATCTTTACATCGGAGAAGAAGCGATTGCTGCTGGTTCTATAGCCCCTCTAAGAGAAGATGATTATATCGTTACTCATTATAGAGATCATGGGCATGCTATAGCTAGGGGACTAGAAACAGGACCCTTAATGGCTGAGCTTTTTGGAAAAAAAACTGGTGTGAGTGGAGGAAAAGGTGGTTCAATGCATTTGTTTGATTCGAGTAAAAATTTTATGGGAGGGCATGCTATTGTTGGCGCACAAATACCTTTGGCTGCAGGTTTTGCGTTAGCTTCGCAATATAAGAAAAAAGATAGCATTACTGTTGTTTATTTTGGTGATGGAGCAACTAATCAAGGAACCTTTCATGAAACAATGAATTTAGCAAGCATATGGAAGCTACCAATATTATTTTTTCTGGAGAATAATTTTTATGGAATGGGAACAAGTGTTGAGAAAATCAGAACTAATGGAAAGTCTTTTGGTAATTTA
>CAZUHW010000003.1:10242-15421 GCA_964620935.1 uncultured Dehalococcoidales bacterium | reverse complement strand
GAATCAGATATAGAAAAAGTATCTAAAGCTGCAGATGATGAGCTAAATGAGGCAGTTAAGTTTGCTACAGAAAGCCCTGAACCTAATTTGGATGATATAAAAAATGATATTTATGCATAATGAGTGAAATTACAGTAAGACAGTCAATTCAGAAAGGCTTAGCGGAGGCACTTGATGCTGATCCTAATGTTTTCATAATGGGCGAAGATATTGGTGATTATGGAGGAGCTTATGCTATTACTTCCGGTTTTCTTGAAAAATATGGCTCAGAGAGAATAAAAGATACTCCTATTTCAGAGGCAGCTTTTATTGGTGCTGGAATTGGAAGTGCTGCTGCAGGTTTAAAACCAATCATAGAATTGATGTCTATAAGCTTTTCTTTAGTTGCTTTTGATCAAATAGTGAATATGGCTGCCAATATTAGGTACATGTCTGGTGGCCAGATTAATGTCCCGATGGTTATAAGAGCTCCAACTGGAGCAGGAATGCAATTAGGAGCAACTCACTCACAAAGTTTTGAGACTTGGCTTTGCGAAGTTCCAGGACTTAAAGTTGTTGCCCCTTCAAATCCGTCTGATGCACTAGGGCTAATAAGATCTTCAATAAAAGATCCAAATCCAGTCATATATGCAGAATCTGCTGGTTTATATGGCTTAAAGGGAGATGTCAGTGATAAATATTATGAAGTGGAAATTGGTAAAGCAGACATCAGAGCTACCGGAGATGATATTACATTAGTTTCATATGGTCACGGAATGCCAATGCTAGAAAAAGTAGCAGAAGAATTGAATTCTAAAGGAGTTTCTAGTGAAGTTATAGATTTAAGAAGCCTAAGCCCAATGGATTATGAGACTGTTAATACCTCTGTTCAAAAAACTGGTAGGGCACTTTTACTTGATACCTCAAGAAAAACAGGGGGTGTTATGGCTGAGTTAGCAGCTTCTGTACAAGAATCAAGCGGGGATTATCTAGATGGCCCATTGCTTAGAGTTGGTGGTGAAGATGTACCTTGGCCTTATAATAGAAAATTAGAGCAACACGCTATGTCGAGCGTACCTAAAATTTTGAAGCAAATCGAGATAGGATATAGTTTATAAATCAGGAGGAGCAATATGATAACTGAAGTAACAATGCCAAGCATGGGTGCCGATATGACTGAAGGCACTATAGTCAAGTGGTTAAAGAAAGAGGGAGACGAAGTAAAAAGAGGAGATAAGCTTGCTGAAATTGAAACTGATAAAACAGTTGTAGAAATGGAATCATATGGCGAAGGTATCTTAAAGAAAATCGTTGTGAGCGAAGGTCAAGTTGTTCCTGTAGGTGATCTTATAGCATATGTAGGAGAAGAAGGAGATGAAATACCTGATTCTTCTTCATCATCTTCTGCTGAAGCTGACCTAAAACCTAAAGATACTCCTAAAAATGAAGCCCCTGTTATTTCTCAGAATCAAGCTTCTGGGACAAGAGTGAAAGCCTCCCCAATAGCAAAAAAATTAGCTAGTGAACTTGGTGTAGATATATCTACTATTTCAGGGACTGGCCCGGGAGGAAGGATAACAAGAGAAGACGTAGAAGCTGCCTCTGGTGGTGGTCAATCTACTGAATCATCTCAGTCTTTAAGTGATACTAAAACAATTCCTCTTACTTCTATGAGAAAAGCCATAGCCGGAGTCGTTTCAAAGAGTAAATCAGAAATACCACATTTTTACATAAGCAACACAGTTGATATGTCAGATGTAATTAAAGCTAGATCTGAATTCAATGAATCAAAAGGATTGAAAGTTTCAGTTAATGATATAGTTCTTTATGCTGTGACTCAGTCATTAAAGAAATTCCCGAAATTTAATTCATCATTTAGTGACGGAAATCTTATTGAGAATCAAAGTATAAATATTGGGGTGGCTATCGCTCTTCCAGAAGGCTTAATAGTTCCTGCAGTATTAGGTTGTGAGAGTAAAAATTTAGAAGATATGTCTAATTCAGCTAAAGATCTTGCAACTCGAGCAAAAGGAGAAGGTGCTCCTTTAACGCAAGAAGAAAACAGCGGCGGAACATTTAGCGTAAGTAATCTGGGCATGTTTGATATAGATCAATTTACAGCTATTATCGTTCCTCCTCAGTCTGCTATTTTATCAGTCGGTAAAGCAAGAGAGGAAGCTGTAGTTGAAAATGGCGAAATCAAAACTGCTCAACTAATGAAAATGACTTTATCTGTTGATCACAGAGTTAATGATGGCGCAGAAGCTGCTATGTTTCTAGCAGAACTGAAATCAATTCTGGAATCACCAAGTAAAATTTTTGGATAGAGTAGGGCATATCGAATTTGTACTATAAAGAAGAGTTCACTAAAGAAGAAGAATTAATACTTTTAAATCATTTTACTAATATAGATAAGCCAGTTTTCTGCTTAATCAATATGCCTGAAGTTGTCAAAGGTGCTCTTTATGCAAGATATAGCAGATCTCCAAAGTCATTAAGAAGACTTTTCTTAGATGAGTTTTGGAATGAAGATGATAAATTCGAGTCAATTGAAATAGATAGCTCTAAAGCAGAAAAATTGTATGAAAGAGTCTTTACTCAATATGGAGATGATTCTGTTGCTCAATTAGGAGCAGCTCACTTGGCTTGTGAGCAAGCTTCTAACCTTTTAACTAAAGTTCTTGAATGGGGAAGAATAGCATCATATTTAGAACAGAGCACAAGATATATTTATTATGATCAAAAAATGGGAGATTCCTATAGATATATGATCCCCAAAGAATTTAAAGGCTCTTCAATTGAAAAAGATTATATAAAAAATATGGATAATACTTTTGAAACCTATTCTGAATTGGTTAGAACTTTAGTTGAAATTTATAAAAAAGAATTTCCAAAGGAAGAGGGCGTTAGCCTTCAAGCATATAACGGAACAATAAGAGCAAAGGCCTGTGATGTAGCTAGGTATTTCTTGCCTACCTCTACATTGTCAAACGTTGGAATTTTCGCGAGCGGACAAGCTTATGAGCAATTGTTGATGCGAATGAGGGTTCATCCTTCTAGTGAAGTTAGAGATTATGGCGACATGATTTTAGAAGAACTAAGAAAAGTTATCCCTTCTTTTCTTAAGAGAGTTGATGTGGAGAATAGAGGAATAGAATGGTCCAATTATTTGAGAAATAATCAAGTTCAAACTGAAAATTATGTTAATGAAAATATTAATAATTCTGTCTCTGATTCATTAGATGTGGATCTTTTAGAATGGGAAGGAGATGCTGAAAAAAAAATAGCGGCATATTGTCTCTATTCTTCATCTCAAAAATCATTATCTGATTTAAAAGATATTGCTTCTAATTTAAACAATAAGGAGATAAGTGAAATCTTGCATGGTTATACAGGGGATAGAAAAAATAGAAGGCATAAACCTGGAAGAGCTTTTGAAAATTCCTATTATACTTTTGATATTTTATCTGACTATGGAGCATTTAGAGATTTACAAAGACATAGGATGATGACAATAGAGTGGCAAAAAATGTCACCTGATAATGGGTTTGACATGCCTAGTGAGGTAGAAAAATCTGGCCTATCTGATAGATGCATTAAGCTTATTGATGATTCAGTAGAATTGCATAATAAAATAAATGATAAATTTCCAGATTTAAGAGAATATGCCTTATTGTTTGGCCACAAAATAAGATATTCAATGACCTTAAATGTTCGGCAAGCTTTTCATTTGATAGAACTGAGGACAGCAAAACAAGGCCATATATCTTATAGGGATATATGCCAAAAAATGCATAATCTTATTAAGCAGAAGGCAGGTCATGAGATTTTTTATGAATTAATGTCCTATGTAGACCATGAAAATTATGAACTACAAAGACTTGATAGTGAGATAAAGCAATCAAGTAAAGAAAAAAACTGACTATCTTTTTGATGTCATAATGTACCCTATTGGTATTGCAATCAAGCTAACAAAAAGTCCAATTAAGAAAAATTCTTGAAATACTTGAAGGCCTGAATTTAAAGTAGTATCAGTCATTTTTTGTTGAGCTAAAGGATCAAGAGAAAATCCTTCAAGGTCACTAGTTAAGCTAGAAAATCTTGTAGTGCCCCAAGCTGTTAAAGAGGAGAGCCCGATAGTCATTCCCAACATTCTTGATACAGTTAGTATTGATGATGCTGAGCCTCTTTCTGTATCTTTTATTTGCTTCATTGCACAGAAGGTTATTGGTGAAATGCAAACCCCAAACCCAAGCCCTATTATTGATAAATGTATTGTCATGAATGGATCAGAAATATTTAAATCCCATCCATACATGAAGAAGAATCCAAGTGAGATTAGTATAAAACCAAATAGCAATGGAATTTTAGCACCTAACCTTTCAGTGAGCACTCCTCCCATAAATGCTCCTATAGACAAGGCAATCGTAAGCCTCAATAACCGCAATCCGCCTTCTAGGGGAGTTGCCCCCAAAATAGTTTCAGCCATTACAGGAACTGTAATTATGGCGATAATTAAAGTAATTCCAATAAAGAAATGAGTTAAATTAGATATTAGAAATAATATATTTTTTAGTATTTTTTTAGGCACAATAAATTCATCTGATGTTCTATAAATAAAAACCCCGACAATTAATGTAATTATCGATATAGAAGAAAACAAAATTAATAACTGATTAGATTTTGTGATTTGAGCACATGCGAGAGTTATTGATGAAATAAATAGGAAAAATATAAAAGATCCCGAATAATCAATTTTAATATCTTGAAATTTATTTTTTGGTATAAAAATGAATACAGAAATTATAATAATTATAGTGGGGGGTAAGTTTATCCAGAATGCCCACTCCCAAGAAAGTATTTGGGTCATAAGCCCACCAAGAAGTGGGCCAAATACGCCTCCCGCTTCAGCACTTGCTCCAATAAGCCCATAAGCAATAGGAAGTTTATTTCTTGGAACAAGGAAGCCGGCTGCAGCAATTGAAATTGGGACTAATGCGCCTCCTCCAATTGATTGGAAAAATCTTGTAGCTAGTATCCAGTTTACATTAGGTTCTCTGTGGAATAATTTAGAAATTTCTGGACTTAATGCTGTTAAAATTGACCCTATAGAAAATATAACCAAAGAAATTAAAAATAGATTTCTAAATCCAAATTTATCCGACAGTCTTCCAGTCAAAGGCATTACTGCAGTGTAGCC
>CAZUHW010000003.1:4208-10142 GCA_964620935.1 uncultured Dehalococcoidales bacterium | reverse complement strand
TCTGACTCACCCACTAATGGCTCAAAAACTTTTGCATCAACTTTCCCAAAAATTTCAATATTATTACCCGAAATTTCTAATTTTTGAGGAGAATTCATATTAGAAAGTATATTTAATATCACCTCTCCAACATCAAAAGTGCCGAAAGGACTCTGGCCCTCAGGTATTTCACTCCATTTTTGATTAATTGGGTTAGTCCAGTAGCTTTTCCCGTCAATAAGAATGACATCTAACTTAATTAATTGACCGAAAGTAATAGCATTTGTTTCTAGCTTTACTCTTCTGGGAAGAATTACCTCCCCTCTAACTGATTTTAGTTGGTATAAGCCATTTGAAAGACTAGTTATGCCTTTCTCATGTTCAAGACTAAATCTAAATGAGTCCCAATTATCTAATTTTGATGAGGCCTTGTTTAAAATTTCTTGGGCGTCCATATCAGTATTAGAATTTGAAGAGCAAGAAAATACCAAAATAATAACAAATATTAATAAGGTAGATAATTTTATTTTTCTTATTTTTCTATTTTTCATATTTATGGATCTGAGCAATCTCTAATGTAACCACAGTTCTGACATTTAATTTTACAATGAACATCAAGTATTTTTGCCCCACAGATTATGCAGGAATGTTTTTCTTCTTCTTTTTTCTTTAATTCACCCATTATTATCAGTCTATTTTTCTCCCTTGATAATACAAATTAATTGAAATAATATTAACGAAGTATTTGGGGAGCAATTTGCTGAGAGGGTTTTTAAATAAGCCGACCCGTAATACCTGATTTCTGGGTAATACCAGCGAAGGGAATACGATTGAATACGACTCTAGAAATTTCAAATATTTCAAAATCTTTCAGTAATAGAAAGATCTTCGAAAGAATATCATTTAACTTAAAAGAAAAAGAGATAATCTCAATTCTTGGTCCAAGCGGTTGTGGAAAAACAACGCTTCTTAATTCAATCTCAGGTATTGATGATGATTTCGTGGGTGAAATAAAAACTAATACTAAATTAAAAAGAAAAATTGATAATTTCTCATATTCCCAACAGAAAGATCTGCTTATTCCATGGAGAAATGTTTTGGATAATGCTGTATTTGGATTAGAAATTGCTGGCATTAGTAAAGATGAATCTTACCCTAAAGCACTAAGCTTGATGAAAAAATTCAAATTGGATGGAATAGAGAAAAAATTTCCTCACCAGCTTTCTGGAGGAATGAGGCAGAGAGTTTCTTTAATTAGATCATTTTTATTAGAAAGGCCAATACTTTTATTAGATGAACCTTTTGGTTCCCTGGATTCTATTACAAGAGAAGATTTGCAAGATTGGTTAGTTGATATATTAAAAATTTTAAAATTATCAGTAATTTTTGTTACTCACGATATAAATGAAGCTATAAAAATATCGGACAGAATAATTATCTTGAGCGCAAATCCAGGAAGAATTATCAAAGAAATTAAGGTTAAGGCAATCAATGATAAAGAAAAACTAAGCTTATATAAGGAAATTAAAAATAGTTTAGAGGCATCAGGTGATTAGAAATTTATTTAAATTTATGCCTTCAATAATCCTTACAACTTCTCTATTCATTTTGTGGGAAGTATTAGTAAGAGTTTTAGATGTGGCAGATTGGTTTTTACCTCCCCCATCTTCGATTATAAGAGAATTATTTTTATCTATAGATATCATTTCAGGACATCTTTTAACTACGTCTATTGAAGTATTGTTAGGATTGATTCTTTCGGTAATTGTAGCTATAAATTTTTCTTTGATAATATTCTTCTTTAAATCTGTAGAGAAGAGTGTTTACCCATTACTCATAGCTACTCAAACTATTCCTGTTATTACAATTTCACCTTTGTTGCTAGTGTGGTTTGGGCCTAATATTTTTTCCAAGATCATAATCGTGGCAATCATTTCATTCTTCCCAATAATTGTTAATTTTCTAGATGGATTAAAGTCAGCCGATTCAGAGATGATTATGATGGCCAAGCAATTTGGTGCGAGCAAAATACAAATTTTCTATAAAATTCAACTTCCTTATTCATTTCCTTATTTAATATCTGGACTTAAAATAGCCTCTGTATCATCTGTAATTGGGGCAGTTGTAGGGGAGTGGGTAGGAGCAAGCGGAGGTTTAGGATGGTTAATTAAAACTTCATCCCCTCAATTTATGACTGAAAGAGTTTTTGCATCAATATTTGTTTTATCATTACTTGCAGTAAGCCTCTTTTCTATATTTTACTTAATTGAAAGATTAGTTTTTAAAAAATACCCAATTAAAGGAAGTGGTTAAATGAAAAAAATAATAATGTTATCTATATTAGTGATTTCTATATTTTCATGTTCTAGTGAAGATGAAATTAATACAGTTTCGCTTGCATTAGATTGGTATCCAAATTCTAATCATGCTGGGATTTTTTATGCAAAAGATAAAGGATATTTTTTAGATGAAAATTTGGATGTAGAAGTTTATACTCCTTCTGATCCAACTACAATCCTGCAGACCGTTGCATCTGGTAGAGACCAATTTGGAATAAGTTATCAACCTGATCTTTTATTAGCTAGAAATGAGGGTGTACCAGTAGTTGCAGTATCTTCTGTTGTAAGAACCCCTTTAAATTCAATTATGACATTGAAGAAATCAGGAATATCAGAACCTTCTAAATTAAAAGGTAAAACTATTGGATATCCAGGAATCCCATTAAATGTTGGAATACTTCAAAGTATTTTGGAAGGTCAGGGATTAACTATGGATGATGTGAATTTGGTTGATGTGGGATTTGATCTTGTTCCTGCTTTATTGAGTTCGAGAGTTGATGCGGTGATAGGAGCTTTTTGGTCTCATGAATCAATATTAATCGAGCTGGAAGGAGAGGAAGTAAATATACTTAAGTTCCAAGATTGGGGTATACCCGAATACCACGAATTAGTTCTTGTGACCAGCGAAGAGTACCTAAGGGATAATAAAGAAATTGTAGAGTCATTTGTTAAATCATTTAGAAAGGGTTTTGAATCATCAATAGAATCTAATTCTGAGTCTATGGAATCACTAATCGCTGCTTATCCAGAAGTAAATGTTGAATTAGAAAAGCAGGGCATAAAACTACTCGCTCCCCTTTGGGATGAGAGCTTAAATTCTAATAATATGGACAGTTGGAATAAGTTTGGAGAATGGATGAAAGAAAAAGGTTTAATAAGTCCAGATTTAGCTATTAAGGATTCATTTAAAATGATTCAATAAATATTCTTCATACTGCTCAGGTGTATTTAGGTCTATTAAGGCAGATTCATCCTTTGTCTTATATTTAATTATTGAATCCTGATTCCTTTTAATTACTTCTCTTATTCCTTCAGTTTCTTCATTTATTTGAGTCAGTTCATTAAAAAATACATTTGAAAATATAATCGGATGGCCACTTTTTCCATCTGAAAAAGGCATGATGATTTTCTTATTTTCTGGATGATTTATATGGAAATCAGATATTTGCTCGATGAGAAGTTTATTTCTTGGTTGATCAACCGCAATTAATAATATGTCATTTTTATTGTTAATTTCAGACAGACCTTTTTTTATTGATGTAGTTTTGCCCAGTTCAAAATCAACGTTTTCTACTACCTTAATTTCATCTGAGTTAATTTCTTTTTTGATTTCTTCTGCATTTGAGCCAATCACAACAATTATTTCTTCAATATTAGAATTCTTTAGAGATTCAATTTGAAAGTTAATCAGGTTTTCTTTGCCCCAATTCAAAAGTGGTTTGGGAGTTTTCATGCGGGATGATTTTCCAGCAGCAAGAATTATTGCAGAGATCTTAGGCAATTTAATTTTTTGCGCTGGCAACTATTTTTTTAAATAGTTTTTCATTTAATTTCATTGGTTCAGAAGAAGAGCTATTTCTGAAACTTATCATCTCAGCAACTATGCTTACAGCAATTTCATTAGGAGTTCTTGCTCCTATATCTAATCCTGCAGGAGACCTGATTTCTCTAAGCCTTCCCTCTGAGATTCCTTTTTTAAGTAAAGATTCATAGATCAAAATCGCTTTTCTTTTACTGCCAAGCAAGGCAATATATTTTGCATCTGTCTTAGCTGCATTTTCAAGTACCAAATCATCAAAATTATGCCCTCTAGTAGCTATAACTATAAAAGTATTTTTTCTTATAGGGAGATCTTTAAATGCTTTATCAAACTTATTGTTAACTATTTTTTCTGCTTCTGGAAATCTATCTTTATTTGCAAATTCTTCTCTGTCATCTGCTATCCAGACTTTAAATCCAGATGCTTTTGCAAGTGGAGCAATTGCTTTTCCTACATGACCTCCTCCAGCAATAAGTACCACGGGATCTGTAGTAATCCCTTCTATAAATATCTGGACTTCTCCCTCTTCAATTGTTTTGCATGTACCAAAGTTCATTAATTCTGGGGCTTCTTTTGAGATTATTTTGATAAGAGATTCATCTGATATGTCTCCTATTAGGTCTCCGTTGTCTTTAAGGATAAGTTTTTGACCTAGCATTTCCTCATTTTTTGAGTTAACTATAGTAGCTAAAACTAGAGAAGACTCTCCTTTATATGCTTTATCCATCTCATTTAAAAGCTGACTATTTAAATCAGATTTTTCTGTTCTATAAGGATCAATTAAGAAGTACATTGTTCCTCCACATACAAGCCCGTCATTTGCTGCTAAATCTTCATTTAGTACGTAATCTTGATATTTTGCAGATCCACCATTAGATAGAATTTCTTTTGATGCAAACCAAATATCACCTTCTACACAACCTCCTCCAAGAGTTCCTATAGTTGTTCCATCTTTCTTAACTAGTAGTTTAGAACCTGGTTTTTGAGGAGTAGAGCCAGATGTTCTTACAACAGATGCAACAACAAACTCTTCTTTATTATTTAATTCGCTTAATGCGTTACTAAAAACTTCTTTCATATGTATAATTCTACTTCATACAAATCTATTGTAGAAGTTGTTTGCAAAATCTTCCTTTGAGTTTAAGATATTATTTAGTGCTTTTTAGGCTCCGTAGCTCAGCGGTCAGAGCAGTCGGCTCATAACCGATTGGTCGTAGGTTCGAACCCTACCGGAGCCACCATACCTTCGACTTAAAAATAATTTATTTAACAGGACTAAATTTTCGTTGCTTTTCTAGAGCTAATCTATTTTTTCCTTCATAAAAATATTTATTAGAAATTACATTTGTCTTAAATCCATATATATTTTTTAATTCTTCATTTGAAGCACCTGACATAGCAAATAATACAGCTGATGTTTTTCTTAGATCCATTGAAGAAAAATGAATATTTAACTTAGAAGAAATACGTTTCCATGAATTCTCAATAGATGATTTAGTTAATTTTTTATAATCCTGATTAACAAATAATGGAGCTTCCTGATCTATTCTGCTTTTTAAGTAGGTGTTTAATTGCAATTGGGTTGATTTATTTAAAGCAACCCTTCTGTCGCCATATTTACCGTTAATTTTTATTAAATCATCTTGATAATCCATTTTATTTAATTGGATCAATTCATTTTGCCTAATTCCAGTATGAATCATTATAAAATAAATTGCTTTAATCCTCATATGAATTAACGAATTTCTCCATATATTTTCGTTTAAAATAAAGTCAGAAATCTTATTGAGATCTTCTGATTCTATTATTTTTATTTCATCAAAATCTTTAGTTAATATACCTTTAATGTTTTTAGTTATATTTAGGCCCAAATTATGTGAATTATTTCTATATTCTTCCCATTTTTTTAATTGATTTATGTAGGTTTCTATAGAACTTGATGCCCTTTTTTTACCATTAGATTTCGGTTCATTGATTAATTTGCTTATGAAGGTTTCAAATGCAACTCTAATCTCTTCTTTTGAGAGTTGGAGTAATATGCTCATCTTTGTATTGAATTGCTCTGAAAGTGTCTTA
>CAZUHW010000003.1:0-4108 GCA_964620935.1 uncultured Dehalococcoidales bacterium | reverse complement strand
AAACTGTGGTCAAAGAAGTTGAGGTTATAAAAGAAGTACCTGGCGAAACTGTGGTCAAAGAAGTTGAGGTTGTAAAAGAAGTTGAGAAAATTATTACAGTAGCACCTACACCTATACCTGGTGGTGGTACAGCTATTTCAGTTGATATGTCAGATTTTGTGTTAAGTTCAAATGAGCCTAATCCAGTCTACGGAGGAACCGTTAGAATGACATTTGGTGTAAGTGTTAAGCACACTGATCATCATCAGATGCCTGTGGCACAAGGTGCTGGTCCTCACAATTTAACTGTAATGTATAACGGTTTAATTAGAATGAATCCAAATGATGGCATGCAAACTATAATGCCTGATTTGGCTGATAGATGGGAAATATCTGCAGATGGAATGATTTATAAATTTCATTTAAGAGAAGGTGTTAAATGGCATGATGGATCTATGTTAAAAGTAGATGATGTAATTGCTACTTTTGAGAGAATTGTTAATCCACCAGATAACATAGCCATAGGAATACAATCTTTATTTACTGAGATTGATTCGATTGTGGATGCTGGAGATAATTGGGTTCAATTTAATTTGAAAAGGCCTAGTGCTCACCAATTTAATGCTTTTACTATGTTAAATGCGACAATTCTTCCAAAAAAATGTTTAGAAGAAAACAATTTTGATGTTAGGGAAGTTGTATGTCCAGGAACTGGCCCATTCAAATTTGTTGAGTATATTCCAGGTGAATATATGACATTTGAAAAGAATGAAGATTATTGGAACCCAGCACTTCCATATGTTGATGGAATAAAAATGATTCATGCAGGAGGAACAGCAAGAGGTGTAAATGTAATCACAGATGTTGCTGACTTTGCTTGGAATACATCTGAGGATGGTTATGCCCAAGCTCAAGCTGAACCAGGTGTTAATCAAAAAAGAATGCCAAATACTGGTAGTAACTATTTTGGATGGAATAATGCTGTTGCACCATTCAATGACAAAAGAGTTAGAAAGGCTTTTCATTTAGTTGTTAATCCACACAACTTTACAAAGGTTTCTTTGGGCTCAACTAAGCCAAGCAGGTGGATACCAACTCTTGCTGAAGGATCCACTCCTACTGGAGAGTTTTATAATCTTGCCGGTTACAGAGATGATAATGCAGCGGATATAGCAGAAGCTAAACAACTTATGGCTGATGCAGGTTATCCAAATTGTGAAGGATTCCCTGTTAAAACAATGGCTGGATATAAACCTGACGGCGCCCTTCCAGTTGCTTTTATGGATATGATAAATTCTAATCTAGGATGTGATATACAACCAAGAGCTGTTGAAAGAGCTTTAGTCCAAGACCAATTTAGTGGTGCTGCATTCAATGCTGGAACTGAAATAGTACAGCACTTAGTGCCAGTTCAAGCAATTAAGAATTACACACCTTTTATGGTTGGTTTATATGGGACTGATTCTTCCCAAAACTTTACTAACTATTCCAACCCTGAAGTTGATGCATTGTTAGACACAATGTTGGGTGAATTAGATCCTAATGCAAGGGCTGGATACACAAGACTTGTTCAATCAAAACTTGATGAAGATCCACCTTTGATACTCGTTGGCTTTGATAGTCACAGAGCTGTATGGGGCAAACATGTTCATTTTCCTATGGACATCAGAACTCAAAGTATATGGGGAAGAATAGATACATTGTGGATGGATAAAAGGTAAGTTATTTAACTCTCTTCATCTTTCATTAAGCAGGGATATAGATAATCTTATCCCTGCTAATGAATTTGCGTAACTATTATGTATAAATATATCTTTAGGCGAATATTGATATCTATACCTGCGTTAATTGGCGTGAGTATTTTAATTTTTTTCTTTATGAGAATACTTCCTGGTGATGTAGTTGATGCTATGGTTACTGATGAAACTGGAGCATTAGTTTTTACTGATGAACAAGTAGAATCAATTGAAGAGAGTTTAGGACTCAACAGACCATTGCCTGTACAATATTTAGGTTGGATGAAAGATGTTGTTACAGGTGACCTAGGCTATTCATTTTGGACTAAAATTTCTGTTGGAGAGCACGTAAGAAGGCGTGCACCTATGACTTTGGAAATAGCCATGCTATCTTTAATTATTTCATGGATAATTGGACTTCCGGTTGGTATTTTAGCAGCAATAAACAGGAATAGTGTCGGGGATATTTTTTCCAGAGGACTAGTAATTTTGTTATTAGCGATACCTTCTTTCTATATGGCCTTGGCATTTTTAATTTTCTTTGTGCTTTTTTTTACATGGAGGCCACCAGTAGAAGTAATATTTTTTTGGCAAAACCCCATACAGAGTTTGTATGTAGCATTGCCTGCTGCAGTAGCTATTGGAACAGGAATGGCAGCTGTAATAGCTAGAATGGCAAGATCTAGTATTTTAGAGGTAATAAGAGAAGATTACGTGCGTACTGCAAAATCAAAAGGACTTTCAAAAAAAACTATTATTAATAGGCATGTTTTAAAAAATGCTCTTATTCCTGTAGTAACAATTTCAGGATTACAATTTGGAAATTTACTTTCAGGTGCAATTGCAGTAGAAGCTGCTTTATCAATACCTGGACTTGGGGCGCTCCTTGCCCAGGGGCTTGCTGACAGAGACTGGATGATAGTCCAAAATTTGGTTCTGATATTTGCTTTTCTTTTCATATTAATAAACTTAATAACTGATATTATTTATTCATTAATCGATCCAAGGATTAGATATGACTAATTTATTAAAAAACCCATTAACTTTTTTTTCAATTTTGATTCTTTTTATTTTACTGATCCTTGCTATTTTTCCTTCACAAATTGCTCCTATGGACCCTCAAAAAGCTAATTACGATGCATTAAGATCTCCTCCTAGCAGAGATCATATTATGGGAACTGATTATGCTGGAAGAGATATTGCAAGTAGAGTTATTTATGGAGTCAGGACTACACTGATCATAGCATTTTCTGCAGTTATTCTTTCAAAAACTATTGGGTTTGCATGGGGGCTAGCTTCAGGTTATTTTGGAGGATGGTTTGATCTAGTCACAGAAAGAATTGTAGAGATTATGTTATCAATACCTGGATTGATACTAGCTTTATTATTATTAGCTGGACTTGGCAGTGGAAAAATGACTGTAATTATTGCTATTGCAGTTGGAGGTATTGCAGGTACTGTAAGAATTATAAGATCTGCAGTTTTATCAATAAAAAATTTGGCATATGTAGAGGCTGCAAAAGCCATGGGAGTTCATCCTATAATTATTATTTTTAGACATGTTGCCCCCCAATGCATTGCTCCTCTTCTTGTGGTTGCTAGCGCTAGTCTTGGAGGCGCAATATTTGCAGAAGCTGCATTAAGCTTCCTTGGATTGGGAATTACGCCTAATGAACCTACATGGGGAAGTATGATGGCGGTAGTCGCAGAGAATTACTTAAGACCATTGTGGTGGATAGCAGTTTTTCCTGGAATTGCCTTAACTTTCACTATTATGGCATTCAATTTAATTGGTGATGAACTTAGAGACAGATTAGATCCTAAATTAAAAGGGGAGATTAAAGAGTAATTATGAGAAATAATTTTAAATTATTAGATGTAAAAAATCTTAGAACTGCTTTTAACGTAGAGGGCAAAGATGTGACAGTTGTAAATGACGTCTCATTTGATTTAAAACCAGGCGAAATAGTTGGGCTGGTAGGTGAAAGTGGATGTGGAAAAAGTGTTACTGCTTTGTCATTAATGGGGTTAGTTCCTGATCCGCCTGGCAAAATTTTAGGTGGCGAGATACTTCTAGAAGGAAAAGATTTATTAAAATTTTCAGAATCTGAAATGGAAAAAGTAAGAGGCAAAGAAATAGGCATGATTTTTCAAGAGCCAATGACTTCTCTTAATCCTGTCCTCACAATAGGCAAGCAAATAACTGAGATTCTTGAGTTGCATCAAGAAATGAATGAAGAAGAAGCTATTAATGAGGCCATTGAGTTGCTTAAACTTGTGGGTCTTCCTGATCCAGAGTTAAGAATTAATGATCACCCACACCAATTAAGCGGAGGGCAAAGGCAAAGAATTATGATAGCAATAGCTTTAAGCTGCAAACCTAAAGTATTAAT
>CAZUHW010000002.1:142694-224901 GCA_964620935.1 uncultured Dehalococcoidales bacterium | reverse complement strand
ATAAATATTTATCATTAAAAAAAGATCAAGGGGATCAGCCTGAAATAATAAATTTTAGAAATAAATTATTAATTTTAAATTTCATATCATGGGTTGCGATATCTTCTTTGATAATTTTTTATAGGATATAAGTTGATTACTTAATTCTATTTGTTAATATTCAACTGATATGCCTATTCACAAAGCTAATAGAAATATATTTTTTATAAGACATGGAGAGTCAGAATCTAATGTCTTAGAGAATTTGGCGGCTGGATATAATTATGATGCCCCTCTTACTGAAAAAGGAAGGTTGCAGGCAAAATATCTAGGAGAAAGATTCAAAAGAGAAGGAATAGGCATCGACCTATTATTCACTTCAAAATTATCTAGGGCAATGGAAACAGCTAAAATATTATTGCAGTCATCTGGAAATAAATCAGTTCCCACTAAAAGATCTGTTAAGTTAAATGAATTGCAAATTCCTAAATGGCGAGGGAAAGAGAGATTAAAAATGATGACCTCTGATGTAGAGGCTTCGTGGGGTAAAAATGGAAAATATTACTCTCCTGCGGATGGCGAGTCTGAATATGAAATGCAAAGAAGGTTTGCTGACTATATTGATAAAGAAATAATCTTTAATAACGATGTTCGCAAAATTAAAAAGAATTTAAATATAGCTGTAGTTGTGCACGGATGGGCATTGAGATGCTATTTCCAATCTATTCTTGAATACGATCAAAGCTACATTAAAAAGATGGCAATGGATAATACTTCTATATCACAATTTCAATACAATAATGATGGGTGGAGATTGATAAGAATTAATGACTCTAGTCACCTTGAATCTATTGACACAAAATCCAGGAGATATAAATGAAGATAGTTAATATAGAGGCTTTTCCTATAAGAGTTAAAAGTGATTTTGATATTGGAAGAAAAGCAGATACTAAAAATATCAATACCGCAATGCTAGAAGTTAAAGACCTAAAAAAAACAAAAGCTAATCCCAGTAATAAAAACAAAGTTGAAAAAAGAAATTTAGAGCCAAAATCACTGGGTAATTACGAAACATTTATAAAAGATATGGGTGAATATTACGTAGATGAAGGTTCAGCCACATCTATTTATTCAAAATCTCATGAAACAACTGTTGTAAAAATAGAGACAGAAACTGGCCTAATTGGTTGGGGTGAGGCTCAATCTCCTGTAAGCCCAAATACAACCGCAACAATAATTAAAGATATTGTTGAACCTCTAACAATTGGAAAAGATATTTATGATGTTGAATCAATTTGGCACAATAATTATTCTTCAAAGCGCGAAAGAGGTCATTACACAGGATTTTATATTGATGCTATATGTGGAGTTGATATTGCGATTTGGGATGCAATAGGAAAATCTCTTAGTATGCCTACATGCAAAGCTATGGGAGGGGCTCACAGAAAAAGTGTTGCTTTATATAACGGAATAGGTGGAACTGAACCTGAAGAAGTTGCTGATCAAGCAGAATGGTCTGTTAGCAAGGGATATAAATTTGTGAAAATGCACCTTAAAGAAAATCTTGAAAAAGACATTGAGATTGCTAGAAAGGTAAGAGAAAGAGTAGGGGATTCTATAGGAATTATGATAGATGTTCATATGGGGTTCGATACATTTAATGTTATAAAGCTTGGAAAAGAACTGGAAAAATTAAACCTGCTTTGGATAGAGTCTCCTTCAGATCCAACTGACATTCCAGGTCTATGCGAAATATCAAGATCTCTAGATATTCCTATTGCAAATGGCGAATGGACTAGGACTAAATATGAAATGAGAGAAATATTCGAAAAAAGAGCATACGATATATCAATGCCAGATATTGCACGAACAGGACTCACTGGCGGAAAGCAAATTGCATCAATAGCTCAACTCTATAACATCCCAGTCTCCCCTCACGTTGGCGGAGGAGGAATTGTATCAGTTGCAGCAACTTTACAATTTTCATTGAATACTCCAAATTTTCTTATTATGGAACATTCAGAACAAGGCCATGCAGTTAAAGCGATGATACTTTCGGAAAAATTTGAAGCAAAAAATGGTGAATTTAAACTAAGCGAAAAACCAGGTCTTGGCATAGAAATCGACGAAGATAAGCTAAGAAAATTTCAGGTTAGTCCTTCATTATAAAATTATTCACTCTTCATAGTGACTTTGCCAACTAATAATGCTAAGCCTATAAACAACTGAGATATTATTAGAATCTGCAAGGGAAGTACTGCACTAGACGGGGAGAAAAATAAAAATATTACAATCAAATAAAATGGGATTCCTGCTTGAGTAGATACATTCATCCTTAATATAAATAAGATCTTTCCTATAAAAGATTTATCCCTGATATTCTCATTTGGCTTCTGCTGAGAATAGATAATCTTTTTAAGAAATGTTAAATCGCCAGGTTCATCATTTATAGAAGATAAGCTTAAAACGCCTCTCCAATTAACATAAATTGAGGATGACAGCCCTGTTAATAAAACTACCCAAATAGAAATTAATTCCGAATTAAATAACCCTATTGCTACACTTAAAGGGTATATTATTAATGTAAGATCTCCATGCATAGATTCTAATTTTTGGCCTAAAATACTTTTTTTATCCTTGTATCTTGCTATTTGCCCATCCACACAATCTAAAGAAAGAGTAAGATGCATAAAGATGCTTGAAATAAAAAATTCTCCTAAAGAAGCAAAAATTCCTGAAAGAATTAAAGTTATAAAAGATATAAAAGATATAAAATTCGGATTAAATCTAAATAAAACTGAGATAAAAAATAACGGCATAGAAATAATCCTGATTAAAATCACTGCAGGACTTAATATCTCTCGATTTCTTATCTCTACTGGATAAATTTTATTTATTATTGACATTATTGCACCTGCTTTTGATCAATGAATGATATCAACTCTTTTAGATAAATTAAAATTTGATTATCCTATGAATAACCAATGGAATCAGAAACCAACAAAGAAATAAAGAAAATTATCATAGTTCCAGGAAATTTTTTTGTATCTAGAAATTTTTTTTCATCACCTTTAATTGAAAATCTACAACAAATTTCAGTCAAAGAAAAAATAACTATATATATTGCTGGTGTTGAAAGTAATCCAATATCATCAAAATATTTTAAATCACTCAAAAATTATTTTGAAACTAACTACAATATGATTTTTATTCCATTAATGGATAGCCCAAAATCGCTTATATCAAGATTTATTTGGTATCTAAAAAATAATTTCTTACACAAAAGTGCCACTTATAGATTTAATGAAATAAATAATTTCATAACACATAAAAGATATAAAGAAATAACTAAATTAAAAATTAAGAATAAATTTTTATGGAAAACTGACGTATGGCCAAAATACCTTGGATTCCCTTTCCCTAAATCTGAATTTATTCTTAAAGTAATATTGAGTTTCATTTCAACTTCTCTAACTTCTAGAAATCCACAGATAAACAAACATTTAAAAGAAATTAAGCCAGACTTACTTTTATTAGGTGATATACAGTCTCCTATAAGCTTTGATTATGTTTCTGCTGCAAAAAAAATAAATGTAAAAATTGCAGGAAATGTCAGGACGTGGGATCACTTAACAAAAAATGGTCCAATAGTACCTGGTTTAGATGAATATTGGGTTTGGAATCCAATCATGAGAGAGGAATTGGAAGAATTCCATAAAGTACCAAAAAATAAAATATTTGAAGTAGGCTCTCCTCAATTTGATTATTATTTCTTTAATAAAACTAACGAAAAAAATCTAATTGAATATTTTAATATCAATAGCCCTGAGAAAGAATTTCTTATAGACGATGATTCTGAATTAATTTTCTTTGCTACAAATCGTTCTCATAGAGGAATTGGGGAAGAGTCAATTATTCATCATATTTGTGAAAATATTGCTTTAGGAAAATATCATGATAAAAAAATAAACTTAATCCTTAGATCTCATCCTTATGACACTAGCTTCGATGAAAGGTTTAAAGAATTTAATGATTATCCCTTTGTTAGGCTGTTCAAGTCTCCTGATTTGTCTGAATTTAATCCTGATAGTTTTAGAGAAGACATGATAAAAGTTAATCTTCTTCTAAAAAGAAGTAAATTAGCTATATGCGGGCAGAGCACATTTGCTATCGACTCTTCATGCACAAATACTCCTGTAATTAATATCTCTTTTGATGGTGATATAGAAGTGGATAGTAACTTATCAGTAAAAAATAGATATAACGTCGACCATTACCAAAAACTTACATCAATGGATGGAACAACAATTGTTGAAGATTTTATATCTTTAGATAATGAAATTAATTCTTATCTAAATAATCCTGACTTAAAGTCATTAGGAAGGAATAAAATAAAAAATAATTTTGCAGGATTCTTTAATAAGCTTTCGTCAGAAAGAATAACTGAAAGAATAACCAAGTTAATCAGTTAGCTCTATAAATTTTCGGAATATATGGTGGCAACGGTAGGATTTGAACCTACGACCTAGGCCTTATGAAGACCCCGCTCTAACCCCTGAGCTACGTTGCCAACGATAAAATACTTTACGTCTTGTAGATTTGAGTGTCAAAAAAATAATTTATTCTCTTACAAATAATCCTGATTTGCCACCGGATTTCTTTATTAATTTTATATCTGAAATATAAGCCGATCTATCTATAGCCTTGCACATATCATAGATTGTCACACATGCAATAGATACCCCATTAAATGCTTCAATCTCTACTCCTGTTTTCCACTCAGCTCTTGTAGTGCATATGACCTTTAATCCAGGCAAATTATCCTCAAATTCTATTTCAATTTTTATCTCAGAAAGCGGTATTGTATGACATAAAGGAATTAGTGTAGGAGTAGATTTTGCGGCTGTTATTCCTGCTGTTCTGGCAAGAGTTATTATATCTCCTTTATCCAACTCTCCTTGTTTAATTATTTCTAATGTTTCCTTTTGCATCACAACAAAACCTTGGACAATAGCTAGCCTCTCAGATATTTCTTTTTCAGAAACATCAACCATCTTAAGCTTCCCGGAATCATCGATATGAGTTAGGTTATTTGGGGTTACTTTTTTTTTAGAATCGACAGCTTTTACAGCCAGTTCATCTGCAAGATCATTATATTTATCACCAGAATGACCCTTAACCCAATTCCATTTAATATTTCTACCTCTAACTAAATTATCTAATTTTGACCATAAGTCATGGTTAGCATTTCTTTTCCAATTTTTTGTCAGAGTATTTATTACATAGGTGCTATCAGAAAAAATTCTTATTTCTTCATCAGGATTTGAATTTTCTAATCCTTCAATTACAGCTTGAATTTCCATGCGATTATTTGTCGTATCCTCCTGAGATCCAGAGAAATAACTTTCCTCACCATTTTCTTTTATTACGACAACTCCCCATCCACCTAATCCTGGATTTCCAGAGCATGCCCCATCTGTATAAATTGTTATCATATAAATAAAATAAATTAACTGTCTTTATAAATATTCATGATGTCTTTCATCAATGAAATACCTTCATCAAAAGGTCTTTGAAAAGAATTTCTTCCTACTATTGAACCAAAACCTCCGCCGGTAGATATATCCTTTATTTCTTTCATTATTTCATCGGTTCCTTTTGCAGGCCCACCCGAAAAAATTACTATTCTTTTTCCATTAAAAGAAGATTTTATGCAATGAGCAATTCTGTCAGGTAATGTAGAAATTGGAATATTATTTTTCTCATATACAGCTTTCATTTCATCATTGCTTATATAATCATTAGGGGGTTTTATCTTTATAATGTTTGCCCCCATTTGTGCCGCTATATGAGCAGCATATGCAACTACATCTATAGCAGTCTCATCCTCTTTTTTTAATGTCCCTCCTCTTGGATAACTCCATACTACTACTGCTAAACCTTTTGATTTGGCTTCTCTAGTTATCTCTCTTAATTCGCTATACATTTGAGGAGAAGAATTTGATCCTGGGTATATGGAAAAACCAACAGCTACACAACCTATTCTTACAGCATCATCAACAGTTGAAGTCATAGTTTGTGTTGGGTCACCTGAATATAATGAATCAGAATTATTTAACTTAAGTATCAATGGGATTTTATCAAAATATTTTTTAGCAGCATGCTCTAAAAAACCAAGAGGCGCAGCATAAGCATTACACCCCGCTTCAATCCCAAATTTAAAATGATATTCTGGGTCATATCCTTCAGGATTAGGCGCAAAAGATTTTGCTGGACCATGCTCAAAGCCTTGGTCTACAGGCAATATCACTAACTTGCCAGTGCCAGACAAATAACCTGACATCAATAATCTTTCAATGTTTTCTAGGGTGCCCGAGTTTTCATGCTGATACCAAGAAAGTATTTCATTAACTCTGTCTGTTGCTTTCATCAATCACCTCTTACTAGATGCATTATTCAGAAATATAGTTTAACTTTAATATATAAGACAAATTGCGCCCAAGACAAGGAATGAGAAATATAAACCTAGAGAGTTATCTTAAATCTGAATTAAAAGATAACAATGAAGAGAACGATGAACTTATAAGTATAATCAACTCAATTGCAGATGCGACAAAACTTATTGCAATGGATACAAGAGTAACTGGATTAAAACAAATCAGAGGTTCATTAGAAGAAACTAATATACAAGGTGAACAAGTACAAATATTAGATCAGATTTCTAACAATAAGTTAGTTGATATCTTGTCAAAAAATTCATCATGCGCTGGGTATGCAAGCGAAGAATTAAAAGATCCAAAAATATTTAATTCAAGTGCTAGATTCATGGTAGTAGCAGATCCTTTAGACGGATCAAGCAATATTAGCGTTAATATGCCCATAGGGACAATTTTTGGAATCATCAGGAATACAGATTATGGAAAATCTAGTTTTATTAAATCAGGCAGATATTACATAAGTGCTGGATATTCCCTTTATGGACCTTCAGACATATTTATAATATGTGTAAATAATAAAGTTGCAGAATTTACACTAGACCCAAAAAAAGATGACTATTTTTTATCAAGATCAGAAATTAAAGTTCCAGAAAAAGGATCAATCTACTCAGTAAATGAAGGAAATTTTAGTCTTTGGGACACTAAAATTAAGAAATGGTTACTTAATACTAAGAATCCGAGCGGAACCTCAACAAAAAATAAAAAATTAAGATATGTCGGATCTCTAGTTGCTGATGCTCATAGAACCCTAATTAATGGAGGCATATTTGTTTACCCCTCAGATAAGAATAATAAGAATGGAAAGCTTAGACTAATGTATGAGGCAAACCCATTCGCACTTATTTTTACATCAGCTGGAGGTAGCGCTGTTGATCTTGAAAAAGAGATACTAGATATAGAGCCAAACAATTTTCATCAAAGAACTTCTCTGATAATAGGTTCAAAATCTGAAGTTAATAATTTCCTAGAACATATGGCTACAGGGGCTAAAAAAAATAAGGAAAATACCGAAATAACTCCAATCTTTAAATGGACTTCAAATTCTATAGCAAATCTTAGGGGGTCACTAAATCTTTCTAGAACTAAATTTGGAAATAGAGTAGGGGTATCAAGGGCAACGATCTTAAGATGGGAGAAAGGTATAGTTACGCCTAACTATGTTAATAAGAAGGCTCTAGATAATGCCTTTCTGTCAGTTAAAAATGACCTGATTGATAATCCAATGGAGGATTAACCTCCTAACTGAAACATTTCGATCTTATCTTTAACTTTTCCTTTTCCTGAAACCCTGTCTAGTGAATATTGATCATCACGAATTAACCATTTCTCTGATATCAAATTTAAAATATCCTCATCTGTTGCTTTGCTCCTCAAATATTTCTTTAAATCTAATCCTTTATTTGAGAAAAGGCAGGTCACAAATTTACCATCAGCAGTAATTCTAGATCTTGTGCACGACATACAAAAAGGGTTAGAGACTGATGAAATAAATCCTAACTCTCCATCTCCATCATCAAATTTGTACCTATCTGCAACTTCAGATGAATAATTCTTATTGATTGGGTGAATTGAATATTTCTCAGAAATTATGTTTATAATTTCCTTTGAATCAACAACGGATTTTCTGTTCCAAGAATTCAATGTTCCAACATCCATATATTCTATAAACCTCAGAATATGTCCTTCTTGCTTACAGTAATCAACTAAATCAATTACTCCCTTATTATTAACTCCCTTTTTGATTACCGTATTAATTTTTATATTTTTAAATCCAGCATCTTTAGCACTGCCTATTCCTGTTAAAACATCCTTTATATCAAACTTTTTCCCGCTCATTTTTTGAAATATATCGTTATCCAAAGAATCTAAGCTAACTGTCAATCTTCTTAGTCCAGAATCAAATAAAATATGTGCAAATTTATTAAGAAGATATCCATTAGTCGTCATTGCTAAATCAATATTATTATCTAAGCTTGAAATTGATGATATTAATTTTTCAATATCCTTTCTTACTAAAGGCTCACCTCCAGTAAGCCTCACCTTATTTATACCAAGCTTAATAAATATTTTAGTCAGCCTAATTATCTCTTCAAAAGACAACACCTGGTCTCTTTTTAAAAACTCATAAGCTTCTCCGTAAAGTTCTTCAGGCATACAGTATCTGCACCTAAAATTGCACCTATCAGTTACAGAAATTCTTAAGTCAGTTAATTTTCTATTTAATTTATCTTGCATCTAATAATTCTTTAATTAATTTTCTAGTTGCTAATCCCCTATGGCTAATTTTATCCTTAACTTCAGGTTGCAAACTAGCCATTGAAACATTGTACCCCAATGGTTTAAAAATTGGATCATAGCCAAAACCTTTGGATCCATAAATATTATCCATAATCATTCCTTCTGAATATCCAATAAATTCGTACCTAAAATCTATTTCAATGTCCACAACTTTTATACAGCACACAAATCTTGCTTTTCGGTTTTCAGGTGAAATGCCTTTCATTTTTTTTAATACAAGATTATTCCTATCCATACTATTTAAACCTTCGCCTCCATATCTTGCAGATAATACACCTGGATCCCCATTCAAAGCTTCTATTTCAATTCCTGAATCCTCTGCAATAAGAAGATTTTTATTGGAATTATCGTGCGGCTTATTTTTTTTTATGATCTTTAAATAATAATCCAACTTAATTTGCGCATTTTCAGAAAAAGTGACTCCAGTTTCTTCAGGCTCTAAATCAATTCCATAATCAAATACACTAGATAAGTTAACAGGGTAATCTAAGAGAATTCTTCTAAATTCCTCTATTTTTCCCTTATTGTGGGTTGCTAAAATTATATTCATAGATAGTTATTCTAAATACTACTGTAATAAAGGTCATGTTTTCGTTGCTTTCAAGTTAGAGTAATGCTATATTTTTCCTAGCAAACATCTACTAAGGTTTGATTTGAGAACGAAATTGAGGCTAAATTGAAGAGTTCATATAAATTTATGACAATTAAGAGATTGCTTAAATATTTTTCACTTTCTTCCTTGTTGCTCCTTTTTATATCAAGTTGTAGTCCTCATCACCCACAAAGCACGTTTACAAATGCTGGTCCAGTAGCTCAAGCACAATCAGAACTCTTCTATTTAATGTTCTGGATAGCCGGAATCATTTTTGTGGTTGTTCAGGGTGCATTAATTTTTGCTTTATTAAATTTTAGGAGGAAAGAGAACCCTATTCCTGGAAGTGATTTTAAATTACCAGATATTCCCCCTAAACAGGTTCATGGCAATACAAAATTAGAAATTCTGTGGTCAATAATTCCTTTATTGATTCTTGTTGCGATTATGATTCCTACAGTTCAGGTAATCTACGAAACTTACGAGCCACCAGAAAACTCAGATCCTTTAGAAATTGTTGCTGTGGGTCACCAATGGTGGTGGGAGTTTAGGTATCCAGATGAAGGAATAGTGACAGCAAATGAGCTGAGAGTTCCAACCAATAGGCCAGTAAAAGTAACACTAGAAAGCCAAGATGTTATTCATAGTTTCTGGATCCCTCAAGTTGCTGGTAAAAAAGATACTGTGCCTGGAAATACAAACCAGATGTGGTTCCAAGTAGATAAACCCGGAAACTATTCTGGTCAATGTGCCGAATTCTGTGGAATAGCACATGCAAGAATGCGATTCAGAGTTATAGCTGAAGAAGAAGCAGATTTTAATGTTTGGCTTAATGCAATGAAAACACCTCCTAAAACTGCAACATCAGATGGGTACGGACTATTTCTTGCACATTGTAGTATGTGTCATTCTATAGATAGTTACTCGGACGGATCCTATGAAAAAGAAATAACCGTACAAGATGCAAGATGGGCAGATTGGTATGATAACCAAGAAGAATCTGCAAGAGTATCTGCTCCTAACCTAACACATTTAGGCATTAGAACTATGCTTGCTGCAGGCGAAAAAGATATGACTCGAGAAAATTTAATTGCCTGGATAAAAAATCCTTCGGATATAAAACAAGGTACAAGAATGCAATCAGTTGCAAATGTTTACAAAGGGGGCGCAGCTAATCTGAAAGAGCATGAAGTGGAGGCTATTGCTGATTATCTTCTTTCTCAGATACCTGATGGATGGGGGTCTGTTGCTGCTTCTACTGAAAGCTTAGAAGAAGCAGAAGCAATGGTTTGGAATACGCCTGAAGAGCATGGAGAATACCTATTTGGTAACCAGGGATGTTCTGGCTGTCACTCACTGAATGAGGATGAAGTAATTGTTGGTCCAAGTATGTATGGATTGATTGATCGGTCTGCATCAAACACAGAAGGCTTATCTGCAGAAGAATATGTATATCAATCAATAACATATCCAAATGAGTATATTGTTGATGGATATGCGGCTAACGTAATGCCTCAAATATTTGTAAACTTGAGCGAAGAAGAGTTAAATGCCCTTGTTTCGTACTTAAAAACAATAAAGTAAATGATAGAATGTATTATAGGAGAACAATTTAAATGACAACAATTTCATATCCAACTTTTATAAGAAGGCCAAATGAATATGTATCAGGAATATGGGGATGGCTTACAACTGTTGACCATAAAAGAATTGGCACTATGTATGGAATCACTGCTTTTATATGGTTTCTAATTGCTGGAATAGAAGCATTATTAATTAGAATACAATTAGCTCAACCAGAGATGTCATTTGTAACTCCTGAAGTTTATAACCAGCTCTTTACGATGCATGGAACCACAATGGTTTTTCTTGTTGTAATGCCTTTGAGTGCGGCATTTTTTAATTGGCTGGTTCCGTTACAGATCGGTGCAAGAGATGTTGCTTTTCCAAGATTAAATGCGTTTAGTTTTTGGGCATTTCTTTTTGGAGGTATACTTCTAAATTTTTCCTGGTTAGTTGGCGAAGCTCCGAATGCAGGCTGGTTTGCATATGCACCAAACACTGGAGTCAAATTTAACCCTTCCAATGGTGTAACTTTTTGGGTAATAGGGCTGCAGGTTTTAGGTATAGCATCTTTAGCTGCAGGTTTTAATTTCTTTACCACTATTATTAATATGAGAGCACCGGGAATGACTTGGTTCAAACTGCCTGTCTTTATATGGATGACAGCTGTAGTAAACGTTTTGATAGTATTAGCCTTTCCTGTTATCACTGTAGCTCTAATTCAGCTTCAATTTGATAGGCTTTATGGGACAGGCTTTTTTAATCCTGCGATGGGTGGTGATCCTGTTATGTGGCAACATTTGTTTTGGTTATTTGGTCATCCAGAAGTATACATATTGATACTTCCAGCAATGGGAATTGTATCTGAGGTTCTTCCCACTTTTTCTAGAAAACCTATCTATGGATACCCTTTTATAATATTTTCAGGAATTGGAATTGGATTCTTAGGTTGGTTCGTATGGAGTCATCATATGTTTACTGTTGGATTAGGTCCTGCTGCAAATGCGGCATTCAGTATTTCCACAATGCTAATAGCTGTGCCTACAGGGGTAAAAATATTTAACTGGATTGGGACATTATGGGGCGGGTCAATTAAAGTAAATACTGCATTATTATTTTCTGTCGCATTCATAGGTATGTTCGTGATTGGAGGGTTAAGTGGAGTAACTCACGCATCATCTCCTTCTGATGCTCAACAACAAGATACATATTATGTAGTAGCACACTTCCACTATGTCTTATTTGGCGGAGCTTTGCTTGGATTATGGTCAGGAATTTATTATTGGTGGCCAAAATTTACTGGTAGATTTTTAAATGAAAAATTAGGGTACTGGCACCTTGGAATTGTACTTTTAGGTTTTAATTTAACATTTTTTCCAATGCACTGGTTAGGTATGGACGGCATGCCAAGAAGAGTGGCTACTTATCCAGAGGGGATGGGATGGGATGTATCTAACCTAGTTTCAACAATGGGAAGTTTATTGTTGGGGGTCGGAGTTCTAATTTTTATTTATAATGTAATCTATTCGAACCTAAGAATGCCTAAGAATGCTAGCAATGATCCTTGGGATGGAAGAACACTAGAGTGGTCTATACCTTCTCCTCCACCTCATTATAATTTTGATGTTATACCGGAAGTTAAATATAGAGATGATTTCTGGTACAAGAAATATCCAGAATTAGTAGATAATGCTCATGGCGGAGGATCAGATTATGAGGATCAAGAAAATCATGAAGTTGGTCATGCAGATATCCATATGCCTGATCCATCCTATTATCCATTGTTTCTAGGATTAGGGTTGACGGTAATGGTTGGAGGACTTATTCCATTTGCAGGACACTGGGTTGTATGTGCAATAGGTTTGATAATTTTTATCTGGTCTTTTTTGGGCTGGAGCTATGAGCCGGTGAATGGGTAGGAGGTACAATGTCTAATATTTCAGCAACAGAAGATCACTACACAAGCACAGGAGTTGATAACAGAAAATTAATGATGTGGATCTTTTTAGGTTCAGATTGTCTATTTTTTGGATCCTTTATTTCTACATATTTAGTTTACAGGAACAGAAGTCTCGTAGGGCCTTATCCAAATGAAATACTTGATATTCCAATTACTACTGTTAGTACATTCGTTTTGCTTATGAGTTCATTAGCTATGGTTATGGGGCTAAGTTACGTACAACAAGGAAGGCAAGTGCTTGGTAGATACTGGACCCTAGCTACAGCATTACTAGGGATGGTGTTCTTAGGTTTTCAGGTTTTTGAATTTACTCACTTTGCTCATGTTGGATTAACACCTAGAACCAATATCTTCGGCAGCACTTTTTTTACAATGACAGGATTTCATGGCGCTCACGTAACCTTTGGAGTTCTTTGGTTGTTAATATTTGCCTTTTCTAGATTGGCTAGTTCTTTTAGGCAAAAAATGCTCATTTTCGCCTCTTTTTTAAGCGTGATAATTGCAATGACAGGAATTATGATGACAGAAACTTTAGATGTTATTCCGCATATGCCATTTTCTCTTGCAATAACAGTTACTATTATTGGAATCCTAGGCACTATAGGGTCGTTATATTTATTAAGAGTGCCTGATACTGAACCAGAAAAAGTATCTAAAGAAGAAGAGAATTTGGAGCTGGCAGGATTATATTGGCACTTTGTTGATATAGTGTGGATCGTTATATTTACTGTTGTTTATCTAGTATCTGCAAAAGATGGAGCGCCATTATTATGAAGATAGTAATTGATTTAGGAAAAATGAAAGACTCTTTAGTTAGTATGTATAATGGCTTTCTAGGTCACGACACTAAAGGATATTTTAGAGTTCCAGACACACCACAAGATTTGCCTAACCCAGAAAATGATACTCCATGGGCTGGATCAGTAAAATATTCCATAGAAAAATTTAATAAACTTACAAAAAAAGATGGGCACGGAACACCTATTTTCTATGTGTGGGTTGGGTTTATTCTGGGAGTCATAACTTTAATTGAATTTGGGATTTTTTATGTAGAAAGTTTAGGGGTTCTTATGATCCCTATATTGTTAATTCTTTCATTACTTAAATTTGTGATGGTGGTTGGATTTTTTATGCATCTTAGGTTTGATAATAAAGTATTTACCTATATGTTTGGCTCAGGATTTGTTTTAGCAACAGTAATATCTATTGTTCTGTTAATATTACTTGCGATTAAGCCTTAGAGTTAATAAAAAAGCCGCTCTTCTCTAATATACCTAATACTCCAGTGTCAGAAATATTTTTATAAGGTAACTTATAATGATCAAGCCAAACCGCTGATAAGTCACTTTGGATCTGATGCATTCCTGTTTTTGAATTCTTTCTTATAAGTAATGTTCTGATAATAGATTCAGAAAGGCTAAGCTCAGGTGTTATAAATTCATAAGGAACTTTCTTAAATTTTGAACACTTGGAAAGAAGTTGATCTAAACTTTCACCATCTTTTATTTTTATTCCGGCTGATTTTAGCTTCTCTGATATAAGGAATTCTGAAGAGAAGCCTTGTCTTTCTAATTTTTTAAAATCAATACTATAAACTTTTTCTTTGTTATTGCTGCTCTTCGCCATACTAACCTCTTAATAATATTACTTCTAACTCGTTTCCTGATTTAACTACTTTACAGTCCTCAGGACAAATTGCAAGCCCATCCGCAAAAACTAAAGAACTAAGTATATTCGAGTTCTGATTATTATAAATTTGTGCAATAAATTCATTATCTTTCTCAAGTATTTTAACTCTTGTGTACATCCTTCTTCCGTCATAATTAACAATGTCTTCTGTTACTCTAGCCTTAATTTTTCTTCTCATAATTTCTTGGAAGCCCTTCATCTTTAAAATTATCGGCCTTACAAATAATTCAAAACATACATATGCGCTAACAGGATTTCCTGGCAAACCTATCTGAAAAACATTACCTCCTTCTAAATTTAAACTTCCAAAAGCTAAAGGTTTTCCGGGTTTCATATTAATGCCCCAGAAATTAATTTCTCCTTTTTCTAATAAAACATCTTTTATTAAATCAAAATCTCCTTTAGAGACTCCTCCAATAGAAATAATAAGATCGCTCGTCCTGCAAGATAAAATTGCTGATTCAATATCTTCTTTTCTATCGCCTACTATATTTAATAAATTTACTACACCGCCTGCTTCTTTAACTGCTGAAGAAATAATAAAAGAATTTGAGTCGTATATTTGTCCAGGCTTTCTATCATCTCCAGGCATAACTACTTCGTTACCTGTAGATATAACTGAAATAACAGGTTTTCTAATAACAGACACTTTACTGATACCAAATGAAGCTGTAACTCCTAAGGCAGGAGGAGTCAGCAAAGCTCCTGCTCTTAACACTAAGGAATCTTTTTTATAATCTAAACCTGCTTTTCTTATATTATCTCCCAAATTAACAGGGGTATTTATAGTTACTTTCTTTGGATAATCTAGTCCTCTCATAGGCCCACTATCGGTATTTTCAAAAGGAATTACACTGTCAGCTCCTTTAGGTATTTCTCCTCCAGTCATTATCCTAATTGCTTGGCCTGTATTTAAAAAAATTTCTGACTTGTTTTCTGCCCCCACCCTTCCAATAACTTCCAATTCAGTTATTTTTTTATCAATAATATCTTCATGTTTAACTGCAAAACCATCCATTGCGGAATTATCTTTTTCAGGTAAATCAAAAGGCGCCACTATATCTTTGCTTAGAACAAAGTTTTGAGAATCAATTAAAGGTATATCAATAGAATCTAGTTTAGAAAAATTTGAGAAAATTATTTCTTGAGCCTTTTTTACCTCTAGAAGCTTAGAAGATGATTTTTCAGATTTCATATTAAGATCTTATCTGGAAATCTATTTTATTTTTTAGAGAATTCAATATGTTTTTCTCACATTGATCAATTTCATCACCTGATAATGTTTTTTCAAATGACCCATAAGTCGTTCTTATCGTAACAGACTTGGTTCCTAGCCCTAAAGATTCATCCTCATAAACATCTATTACTTGAGACTCTAAAACTAGAGGGTTTTCATTAAATTTTTCAATTATTAAATTAACAGTTACATTATTACTTATGTCAAAGCTAATATCTCTATTAGATACTGGATATTTACTTATAGGTGCAAATTTAATTTCACTCTTTGGAATAAATTTTGAGAAAAGCTTTTCTACATCTATTTCTATTAGAATTAATTTTTGATTTTTGATTTCAAAATTATTTAGAACTGACTTAGATAATTCTCCTAAGACACCCAGCTCATTTTTATCAACAATAATTTTAAAGCTTTTTTCTTGATTAAAAATAGGATCATTTATTGGAGAAATCTCATAATCTATTCTCAACTCTTTAAATAGGCTCCCAATAAATCCTGTTGCATCATATATATCTACCTCTCTTTCAGGCTCCCAAAGAGTCTTTTCTAATCTTCCTATAATTCCACAGGTAAGCAGTTTTTTTTGAATTGGTAATTCATCATCATTCTTAGATCTAATAAAAGAGGTTCCTATCTCAAATAATCTAATATTCTCTGAAGAATTCCTAATATTCAAATTCAACGATTTTATTAATCCTGATTTTAAAGTCGGCTTCATGTACTCAACTTCTCTAGACATAGGATTTAAAATTTTTATCATTTCAGAATCCTTCATAGAGGGGCATACAGATTTAATATTCTCATAGGAATCTGCAGAATAATTAATTACTTCATTGAAACCTATAGAGACCAATATATCTTTCAGGTCTTCATAAAAATCTAATATTGGGTTTTCATTAAATTCAGGTATAACACCAGATAACGGCTTAGCTGGAATAGACTCATATCCTTCTATTCTGGCAATCTCTTCAATTAAATCTTCAGGGATATTTAGATCTGGTCTCCAATATGGAGAACTTACAGTCCACCTATCGTCATCTTTATTGCTTTTATCTTTTTTATAGGAAAATCCAAGACGATTAAATATGCCTTCAATATCCAACTTGGAGTCTATTCCTAAAACTGAGTTAATTCTGCTTTCAGATATTACGAGATTAGTATTATCCTTCCATGGCCCCCCTTCATCCTCTACCTTAGATGATACTTTTCCACCACAAATTTCCAGAATTAAATCTATCGCTCTATAAAATGCTACTTCACACAGCTCAGGCTTTAAATTCTTCTCAAATCTTAGAGTGGCTTGGCTTTTTAAATCTAATTTGGATGCAGTATTTCTATTATTACCACCTTCAAAACATGCAGATTCCAATACAATTGAGGTTGTTGATTCAGATATTCCAGATTCTATCCCTCCTTTTATTCCTGCCACTGCCATTGGCGATTCAGAATCTGCAATAACTAACATTGTTGAGTCTAAATTTCTATTAATACCTTCAAGGGTTACTAATGTTTCATTTTTTTTCGCTCTTCTAACTTCAATTTTGCCATTTTTTACCTTTTTATAATCAAAGGCATGCAATGGTTGTCCAAGCTCAAACATAACGTAATTTGTTATATCAACTATATTATTAATAGGATTTTCACCAATTGAAATAAGAGCACTCTTTAACCAACCTGGAGACTCTTCGATTTTAACATTACTTATAACAGTCCCCATATATCTTGAGCAAAGATCAGAATCAATAATCTTAACATTTAGATTATCGTTTAATTCCTTACTCCCTTTAATTTTATTTATCTCAATATTTTCTTTTAAGGGGCTTCCAGTTAAAGCAGCAATCTCTCTTGCAATTCCATACATCCCAAGGCAATCTGGTCGATTTGGAGTTAACTCTAAGTCTATTATTATGTCGTTATAAATCTCTTTTAAATCTTGGCCCACCTTAAGATCACTGTTGAGATCCATTATTCCATCATGATCATCCCCAAGGCCTAGCTCTAATGCAGAACAGATCATTCCATTTGATACTTCACCTCTAATTTTAGTTTTATTCAATATTTCCATCTGATTAGTTTTAGGGCTATGAAGCTTAGAACCTACAGGAGCAAAGGCAATTTTTTGTTTTTCATACAAATTATTTGCTCCACAGACTACCTTGACCTGATTTCCTCTGTCATTTACTAAAACTAAATTCAATCTATCTGCGTTAGGATGCTTAGATACTTCTAGGACCTCTCCCACCACTATTCCTTCCCAATTTCCTTGTTTCTGAACTGAGTCAACTTCAGTTCCAGCTAAAGTAAGTTTATGAAGAAGATCATCAATATTACCCAGATCTATATCAACATATTTTTTTAACCAATTTATAGGTGCCTTCATAAAATTCCTTCTCTAAAACTGATTTAAAAATCTAAGATCGTTTGAATAAAATAATCGAATATCATCTATATCATGCTTTATCATCGCTATTCTTTCAGGCCCCATCCCAAAGGCAAATCCAGATAAATCAGGATCTGTGTATCCAGCTTTTTCAAAAACTTTTGGATGCACCATTCCGGCTCCAAGAATTTCCATCCATTTGCCTTCCCAAAATATTGACATATCCACACCGGGTTCTACAAAAGGAAAATAATCACATCTAAACCTAATTTTTGTATCACTACCGAACATTTTTTTTGCAAATTCGTATAGAGTTCCTTTTAAATCAGCAAAAGTAAGATTCTTATCTACTGCCAAGGCTTCAACTTGATAGAAATGCCATTCATGGGTAGAGTCCGTAGCTTCATATCTATAACATTTGCCTGGAACTATAACTCTTATGGGTGGGTCTTGGTTCTTCATTATCCTTGCTTGTACAGGCGAAGTATGTGTCCGTAACAGCATCTTTTCACCATTGTTATTCACTTTTTCATCAATCCACATTGTGTCCCACATATCTCGAGCAGGATGGTCTTCGGGTATATTTAACATATCGAAGTTATATTTATCCCATTCTATTTCTGGGCCTTCGGCTATTTGAAATCCTAATGATGAAAAAGCTTTTTTTATTTCTCTCAAAGTTTGGGTTACAGGATGAAGTTTTCCAATTTTTCCTTCTCTTCCTGGTAAAAAGTGGTCTAACTTAGAATTTTGGTCCTTTTTACCTGATCCTAGACCCTTTAAATGGTCATTGTACATAGCCTCAAGTTCCGTTCTTAATTTATTCCCCAGCATTCCCACTTCTTTTTTTATAGATGCATCAAGATTTTTAATATCTTTTAAAATTGAGGATAATTCTGACTTCCTTCCTAGAAATTTTATCTTCCATTCCTCCAATTCGAGGTCAGAATTACATGATCTTAAACCTAAATTAGCTTGGATTTGTAATTTTTTTAACTTTTCTAACAATTAATTGCTTAACCTTCCTATAATTCCTGATTTAGCTTAATTTATTAAAAAATTAGGAACTGTATATAAACTTAAGTTGAATTTTATCTATTATAGTTGAACTATCAAGTTTATTTAAGTACAATCTTTATATTAAATTAGATGTAATTTTTGTTACTCTAGTATCAAATTAGGAGGCTTCAATGAAGTTAACAGCTTATAGCGTTAAATTAAAGAAGGTTGTAGAAATCGCAAATCCAAAGATAGTTACTATGAAGAACGGAAGAAAAGCAGTTCAAGGTGTAGCTGCAGAGGATCCGTCTTCAAAAGTATTTAGAATACTAAGCGACAAGGATGTTGCAGAGGTTGAAAAGCAGATAAGTTAATTAAACTATTTATTACCTTACAATAGAAGCGACTCACTGTTAAAGTGAGTCGCTTTATTGTTTAATATGTAATTATGGAAAAAGTTCAACTAGGAAATACGGGCTTAAATGTTAGTAGGCTAGGAATAGGTTTATCAGAAATTGGATCAAGTGATGAATCTGTTGCAAAAGAAGTGCTAGTTAATGCGTTTGATTCCGGAATAAATTTTTTTGATACTGCGTCTTGCTACAACAGAAGTGAAGAATTTTTCGGAAAAGTAATGTCTTCTAATAGAGATGAGTTAATTTTAGCTTCAAAATGTGGTCATGCTTCAAAATTTGATCCCAATTTAAAAGATTGGAGCTATGAAGGAGTTAAATTAAGCATCGAAAGAAGTTTAAAATTATTAAAAACTGACAGATTAGATTTAATTCAAATTCATTCCTGCACTCTCAAAGAATTAAATGAAGGTGAGACTTTCAAGGCTATGAGTGAAGCCAAAGAAGAAGGAAAGGTATTGCATCTAGGTTTTAGTGGAGATAACGAAGCTGCAATATGGGCTGCAGAAAGTGGTTTATTCGAAACAATTCAAACAAGTTTTAATTTAGTGGAGCAAAAAGCTAGATATGAACTTCTTGGCATCATAAAGAAGAACAATATAGGTCTTATAGCTAAAAGACCTATAGCTAATGGAGCATGGAGAGCATTAGAAAATCCACATGTTCATTCTGCCCCTTCAAATTATGCTGAGGAATATTATAGGAGGGCTCAAATTATCGGAGAAGAAGGCCGATTAAAGGATGAGCCGGAAGACAGAATATTAACATCAATGGGTTTTGTATTTGGATTCAGCGAAGTAAACGTAGGAATAATCGGAACCCAAAACCCTAATCATTTAAAAAGTAATGTAGAGACATTTAATAACTCTCTGCCTATAAGTAGTAAAGCAATCAGTGAACTTTGTGAGAGGTACGATAAACTAGGCAAAGACTGGGAACAGAGAACATAAATGTCTAATAAGAAAAGGATACTAACAGGAATTAGACCAACGGGGGCATTGCATCTAGGTCATTACGCTGGAGCCTTAGAAACTTGGCTGGAATTTCAAGATTCCTACGAATCATTTTTTTTAATAGCTGACTATCAAGCTCTTGGAGATAATTTTGATGATATTGGTAAAATAACCGATTCAGTTAAGCAAGTAACAATTGATTGGCTTTCTGTTGGATTAGACCCATCAAAAAGCAATTTTGTAATACAAAGTTACATTCCAGAACATGCAGAATTAACTATGCTATTGAGTTTTGTAACTCCTCTAGGAATGTTAGAAAGAAATCCGACTTTGAAAGGTGAATTAGATCAGTTATCTGTTGAGAAGAGAACAGTAGGATTTTTTAATTACCCAATGAGCCAAGTTGCAGATATTCTTTTGCCTAGAGCAGACCTTGTTCCAGTTGGAGAAGACCAAGCTCCACATATTGAAATGACAAGAGAAGTTGTAAGGAAATTTAATAGAATTTTTGAACCAATTTTTAAAGAACCTGATATTAAAATTGGAAGAGTTCCTAGATTAAAAGGGGTAGATGGAAATAATAAGATGAGTAAATCTAAAGGGAATGTTATTGAGCTAAGATTTTCAGAAGACCAAGTAAATAAAGCTGTCATGTCAATGTATACAGATCCAAAAAGATTAAAAGCTACGGATCCTGGAACAGTAGAAGGGAACCCCTTATTTCAATATCATGATGCATTCAATCCAGATAAGGAAAAAGTAGAAGATTTTAAGAAAAGATATAGAGAAGGTACTGTAGGAGATGTGGAAGTAAAAAAAGATCTCGCTGAAGCCTTAAATAATTTTCTTGGCCCTATAAGAGAAAAAAGGGAATATTATGAAAATAATCCTAAAGAAGTTGAAGATGCCTTGCTATCTGGAACAAACAATGCAAGAGAAATAGCCAGTGAAACAATGAGGATGGTTAGATCAGCGATGAAGATAGATTCATATACAACAAAATGGTAGATAAGAATTCTGCTTCTCCAAATTTTAATAATTTCAAGAGCCTGTCAAACTCTTATAACTATATTCCTGTATTTATTAAAATTAATAAAGGAGAGTTTTCTCCAGTATCTGTTTATAAAAACCTAAAAAATAAATCAAATTCCTTTCTACTTGAATCAGTAGAAGGAAATAAAGATTTCGCGAGATACAGCTTTATAGGGATAAGCCCCAAAGAAATTATAAAGACAGGAAGCAAAGAGAAAATTTCAAATATTGACCCACTTAAGATCCTTGAAAAAAGCATGGGTAATATAAAAAGGGCTGAGCTAACTGACCTGCCTCAATTTAATGGAGGTGCAGTAGGCTTTCTATCATACGAAACAGTGAGTTATTTTGAACCAAGTGTAAAAAAAATTGAAGATTCTCTAACCTACTTTCCTGAAAGTATTTTTCTCATAGGGAGTTCTTTAATTATCTTTGATCATGAAGAGGAAAGTATTTTTGTTGTGAGTAATGCGGATTTAAGAGAGGAAGCTGACTTAGAAGGAAAATATAATTCTTGCTTAGAAGAAATAGAGAAAATAATTCCTCAAATAATTGAATCAAGCATTGGTGATGAAAAAACTAGTGATAAAAAAAATGAACTAGAGATAGAGCACATAACACCAAAAGAAAAATTTATGGAATCAGTAGAAAATACTAAAAAATTAATTTATGAAGGGGAAATGATTCAGGCAGTTCTGTCACAAAAACTCAAAGTCAAAACTAACTCGTCCCCTATAGATATTTTTAATTCTCTAAGAAACATTAATCCTTCGCCCTATATGTTTTTACTGGATTTCGAAAACTTTCAAATAATTGGATCATCTCCTGAATTATTGGTTAAGTTAGATGATAATAAAATTGCTGTTCATCCTATAGCTGGAACCCGCCCAAGAGGAAGTACAGACAATGAAGATCAAAATAATGAAAAAGATTTATTAAGTGATGAAAAAGAAGTATCAGAACATTTAATGCTTTTAGATCTAGGACGAAATGACTTAGGGAAAATTGCTAAACCTGGAACAGTTACTGTGACTCAACAGATGGAAATAGAACGATATTCTCATGTTATGCATATAGTGTCCCATGTAGAAGCGGAGATATCTGATAAATACAATGCATATGATGTTCTTAGATCAGCCTTTCCTGCTGGAACAGTAAGCGGAGCCCCTAAAGTTAGGGCGATGAAACAAATTTCAGAAAAAGAACCTTTTGAGCGAGGTCCGTATTCTGGTGCAGTTGGATACTTCTCTTTTGATGGGAGTATGGACACAGCAATAGCTATAAGAACAATTGTATTAAAAGAAAATACTGCAATAATTCAAGCTGGTGCAGGAATTGTGGCTGACTCAGATCCTGAAACAGAACATAACGAATGTTTAGCTAAGATGGGGGCATTGATTAAAGCTTTAGAATATGCAGAAAAATCAAAAAATCCATAATCATATTTTTCCTGATGCAAATAAATATGAAAAGCTTTCTAAAGAATATAAGTTGGTCACCTTATCGACTAAAATTTCTAATTTTAATATTGATGGAGTTTCATTATTTAATTACCTAAACTCTGTTCAAAAAATACCTGGCTTTATATTTCAAAAAATACCTAGCGGTGGAATATCTCCATATAAGACTATGATTGGTATCGAAATAGAGGAAATAATAGATATAAATGATACTAATCCAATGATAAAGCTGAGGAAGATACTAAAAGAACAAAAAAAGAATGTTTATTGTGAAAAAAACATTGATCATATTGGGGCGTTCGGTTATGTATCTTATGAATGTTTTAAATATTTTGAAAAGACATCTAATTTAAAAACAGACCCTTTGGGTTGCCCAGAATCTCTTTTCTTAATACCTAGGACAATCGCAACAATTCATCATGATAAAAACACAATAACGCTATCAACAATTGTGCCTTCATCTAAAGGCAATAGTGCTTACAAAGAAGGCAAAGCTAAACTTCAGGATTTAATAAAAAAAATAAATTCGTTCAAATTAAATTTAAATAAACTTAATGACCAAATTGATAAATTTTTAACTACCAAAAGCTTTCCAGTAGTAGAAAAAAAAGAATACCTAAAAAACATATCAATTATAAAAAAACAAATTGTTGAAGGTGAATTAATCCAGTGTGTTTTAACACAGAGGTTTCAAAAATCTGCAGAAATAGGAAATAATGCTTTGATTTACCATCTATCTAAGAGTTATCCATCAGAATATATATACCAATTGGTTTGCCCTGATCTATCTATCACAGGATCATCCCCAGAAATGTTTCTCGAAGTCAAAGATAATGTTGCAACAATAAGGCCAGTTGCAGGAACTATTGGCAACAATCCTAATATAAAAAATCATGATTTAGAAATTAAATTAAAATCTAGTATAAAAGATAAAGCTGAGCATATTATGCTGGTAGATTTAGCAAGAAATGACCTAGGAAAGGTATCAGAAAAAGGAACAGTTAAAGTTAAAAGCTTAATGGAGACTCAAATATATAATAATGTAATACATCTTGTTTCAGAGGTAACTGGAATTATAACTAAAAATAAAGATTCTCTAGATGCATTTTCATCTACATTTCCAATAGGAACGCTAGTTGGGGCTCCAAAGATTAGAGCTGCTGAACTTATAAATGACCTAGAGCCAGAAGGAAGGGGTCCATACTGCGGAGCAATAGGTTGGTTTTCAAAAAATGGAGATATTGAAACTAGCACCATAATAAGAACAATAATAAAAAAAGATAGAGAAGTTTCATTCAACGGAGGAGGAGGAATAGTATTCGACTCTATTCCTGAGGTAGAATATCAAGAAACCTTAGATAAAATGAAAGCTTTTTTATAAATATGATTGTTCTATTAGATAATTATGACAGTTTCACTTATAACCTTTTTCAATACATGATTGATCTTGGTGCCCAGGTTAATGTATACAGAAATGATGAAATAGATATTAAAGGGATTGAATCTTTAAAGCCTGAAAAAATAGTTATATCTCCCGGACCTTCAAATCCAGAAAATGCAGGAATTTCAGAAAAATTAATTAAGCACATGGCTCCTAAAGTTCCTATATTAGGTGTTTGCCTAGGGCATCAATGTATTGGTTCAACATTTGGGGCAAAAGTTGGATATGCAGGAGAAATAAAACACGGAAAAACTTCTTTAATTACACATGATGGCAAAGGCATTTTTAAAAATATAAAGAATCCTCTTAAAGTAGTAAGATATCATTCTCTTGCAATAGATGAAGAAACATTGCCTGAAGAATTAGAGGTTTCTGCTAGAAGTGACAGTGGGGTTATAATGGGAGTTAGGCATAAGAAATATAATGTAGAAGGAATACAATTCCATCCTGAATCAATTTTTACAGAGTTCGGAATGGAAATGATAGGAAACTTTTTAGATAAGTAATGGAAAATAAAAATATAACAGAAGCAATAAAATTAATTTCAAATAATCAAGATTTATCCTTTGAATTAGCCAATTCAGCAATGGATGAAATAATGAGAGGAGATGTAACTCCAGCCCAATTCGGATCATTTATTATGGGTCTAAAAATGAAGGGTGAGACATCTACAGAAATCGCTGGACTTGCTACAGGAATGAGAGAAAAATCATTAAAAGTAGAGTTAGATGAGCCTCTTTTAGATACATGCGGCACAGGTGGAGATGGCTTAAAAACTTTTAATATATCTACGTCTGTTGCTTTCGTGGTTGCAGGTGCTGGAGTCAAGGTTGCCAAACATGGAAATAGAGCAATATCTGGATCTTCAGGAAGTGCAGATGTTTTAGAGGAAATGGGAGTAAAAATAACACTATCTCCATACTCAGTTAAAAAATGTATTGAAGAAATTGGGATCGGCTTTATTTTTGCTCAATCATTTCATCCAGCAATGAAATTTGCTTCCCCATTAAGAAGGGAGGTAGGAGTTCCTACTGTATTTAACATATTGGGACCTTTAACAAACCCTGCAGGGGCATCTAACCAATTAATAGGAATATCTAATTATGAAGCAGCTGAAAAAGTCGCAGAAGCACTGAAAATTCTTGGTACTGAAAATTCATTAGTGGTAAATGGCCATAACAATCTTGATGAAGTAAGTATTGAAGGAAATACAACTATTTGGCAGGTATCTGGAGACTCTGTGAAAAGGAGGAGGGCAAGAATATCCGACTTTGGACTCCCAGAATCGAATTTAAATAATTTAGTTGTTGATAGTATTTCTGAAAGTGCTGAAACTATTAAAGATATATTTAGAGGAAAGGGTTCTGACCCATTAGACGAAAGCCCAATTGCATCAAGGCGTAATGCGGTAATAATAAATTCAGCTTCAGCATTAGTCGCTTCAGGAAAAACTAGTAGTTTTCATGATGCCGCTGAGATGGCAAAAACTTCAATAGATAGTGGCGCTGCCCAATCCAAATTATTAGATCTGGTAAATTTGAGTAATAAAATGGACTAATTAATGAAATACGGAGATGTTCTAGAAAAAATATTAGGTCATAAGAAAAAATTAATTGAAGAAAATAAAATTAAATCACCAATTAATGTACTCGACAAATCTATACAAAATAATTCAGCCCCTGATTTCTTATCAATTTTTGATTCTTCTAATGTTGCTCTAATTGCTGAAATTAAAAGATCTTCAGCATCTGCAGGAGAAATTAATAAAAATCTTGATCTTGAAGAATTTGCACTAGATTATATAACAAGCGGGGCATCGGCAATATCAATCTTGACTGAAAAAACAAAGTTCAGTGGTTCGATATCTGACCTAAAAAAAATAAGTGAAATAGGTAGAAAAAATAATACACCAATTTTGCAAAAAGATTTCATAGTTGATGAATACCAAATTTTAGAAGGAGCCTTAAACGGTGCGTCAGCTATTCTAATTATAGTTTCAATACTAGAAGAAGATAGACTCAAATCATTATTGAATTTGTGCTCAGAAATCTCCATATCACCTCTTGTGGAAGTATTTAACGAAAAAGAACTAGATGCTGCTTTGAAATATGGAGCAAATATTATTGGAATAAATAATAGAAATTTAAATAACCTTGAGACGTCACTTGGTGTTTTTGAAAAACTAGCCCCTAAAGTCCCTAAAGATAAAATTCTAATAGCAGAAAGCGGACTAAAGAATATAGATGATGTTAAGAGGATGGCTAATGCTGGAGCAGATGCAGTTTTAATTGGAGAATCCATATTAATTAATAATGATATTCAAAGTCATATTAAGCAATTATCAAGTGTTAAAAAATGCAAATAAAAATTTGTGGAATCAGAACTATAGAAGCTGCAGAAGCTGCTGTTAAATATGAAGCAAATTACATTGGATTCATATTTGTTAAAGGATCTAAAAGAGAAATATCTCCTCAAAAATGTTTAGAGATAACAAATAGCATAAAAAATGAATTTCCTAACACAAAAGTTAAATTTGTCGGATTATTTGGAGACCAAGATTTATCTGAAATAGATGAAATTTTAGATAAAACTGATTTAGATATGGTTCAACTTTGTGGTGAAAAAGATTTTGACATCAGTATTTCCTCTATAAGGCAAATAAGAATCAAAGAATCGGATAGTTCGGATCAGATTTTAGACTACGTACAAAAAGCCTTGTTAGTACATAACTATGTAGTTCTAGATAGTTATCATGAAAAAAAACTTGGGGGTACAGGAAATAAATTTGATTGGAATAAGGCAAAAAATGTTATAGGCCTAACTAATGTATTAGTCTCAGGTGGACTAGATACTGAAAATATTGAATCCTTTGTAAAGAATTTTTCACCTTATGGAATTGATACTTCTTCTGGAGTAGAAACTAATGGGGTTAAGGACTTAGAAAAAATTAAAAAATTTATAAAATTAGCTAAAAATTAAATCTTTCACCTTTATTAAGAATACTTAATTACTCTTGAATTTCTATATAGCTTTGGTCTTTAAGATATTTAAATAGAGGGCTGTCAGATGACAGAACTACTGTATCTCCTTCATTTAAAGATTTAGCATAGGTTTCTAAGTATCTCTTGAATGCATATAATTCAGGGTCTTTATTAAGAGATTCAGCCAAAACTGCTATGGCTTCTGATTCTGCTTCACCTCTTAGTCTTGCAGAAGTACCTTCAGCTGTTTCAATTAGTACAGTAACTTGTCTATCCACATTAGCTCTTATTTCAGCATCTCTCTGTGCCCCTTCGGCTCTAAGACCACTAGCAATTCTTTCTCGCTCAGCTTGCATTCTAGCAAAGACAGAGCTCTGAATTGCATCCGGAAAATCTGCTCTTTTTATTCTTACATCAATAATTTCTGCACCAAAAACGTCTCTTAGAGGCAACTTATATCTAATTTCAAATCCTTCTGAACTAGATGGTGAGGGAGATCCTATAAGGTCTTGAATTTCTTGACTAGAGGCTTCTCTTGAATCAGCTGCATTAGTTTTAGAGACAAATTCGATCTTTAAAGAGGAATCGGTTAATCCTCCTGGTAAATTAAGTGCTTCTTGTCTGCTTATATCAAAGAGATTACTTGCTTTTGTAATTTTGCCCATAATCTGTTCTCTAACTTCAGAAATAACTTCTTCCTGATCATCTTGGGCAACTTCATCTCTCAGCCTTGAATTAACTATATCTCCTAATTTAGATTCAGCTTGCAATTCATTACCAATTGCTTGATAAAACAATAAAGGGTCAACAATTTTATATCTTGCATAAGCATCTATTATAAGATTTTTCTTATCTTTAGTTAATAGACTCGTAGGTGGAGCATCAATTCTTAGTAACCTTCTATCAAATTTAGTTACATTTTCAACTAAAGGCGTTTTTACCTTTAAGCCTGGAGTTTGGTGGTCCCTCTGAAATGCACCAAATCTTGTCACAATGGCTAGTTCGGTTTCATCAACAATAAAAAATACTTGAGGTAATCCTATAAACAAGAATACTAAAACTACAACTAATGGGATTAATGCCTTTTTCATTTATTCAATACCCCCAGATTTACCATCAAGCTGAAGAAGTGGTAGAGCAGAAGCTGAATCAGATATAACGTACTTCTTTACTTTAGGTAAAATCCTATCAATCGCATCAAGATACAGCCGTGTTCTAGTTACATTCTTAGACAAAGAATAAGCTTTCAATAATTCTTCAAATCCTGCTGCTTCACCTTGAGCAATCTGAAGTCTACCTTCTTTATAAGCCTCTGCCGCCTCAATAACTTTCGCTGCTTGCCCCTGTGCTATTGGAATTTGTTCTGCTTGATATGCTTCAGCTAGGTTAACAATCCTATCTCTATCCTCTCGCGCCCGAACCACATCTTCAAAAGCATCTTGCACTTCAGAAGGTGGATTAACATTTTGTAGCAGAACTTGCTGAACATCTATTCCAGTTTTATATGCTGCATTTATTTCTCTCATTTTAGCTAAAACTTCCTGTTGCACTGCCTCTTTCTCAGTAGTTAAAATGTCATCAATATTTCTAGACCCTACAACTTGCCTTAGAGTAGTTTCAGCAATATCCCTAAGAGTTTTACCGTCCGGCTGACCTTCATCAATTTTTCTATCTCCTTCACCAGGATCGTCTACATCAAAAAGGTATGCTTTTGGATCACTAATTCGATATTGGATTACAGCCTGCGCTTTAACAATGTTTTCATCTCCAGTAATCATATTTGCTTCAGCAGGCACTTCTTGAAAAATACCTGCCTGTACTTCAGATCCACGAAAACCGAGTTCCATTCTTCTAGTTTTGGTAACAGCAACTATATCTGTATTCCCGACCGGACCTGGCCAATGCCATCTTAAACCTGGATCAGTAGTTGAGACATAGCTACCAAAAGTTCTTAACACTGCCTTCTCATCAGGAGATACTGTGTAAACACCAGAGGCGAGCCATAGTACTCCTATAACAGCAATAATAATAAATCCAAGAAAAGGCGAGCCTCCTCCTAAACCAGGTATCTTGGGAATCTTAAAATTAAGCTTTCCTAGTAACTCCTCTAAAGAGGGTTCCTCATTTTTATCACCTGAAGGTGGCCTATAAACAAAATTATTTTTTAGTTTTGAAATAGTCGATCTAATCATTATAGGATCATTATATCATTAAGATTAATTTTTTTTACATGTTATTTTTTTTGAGTAACAAGAATTTTATATTCTTCAAAATCTTTTACTTTTCTAAGTTTTCTTATGGCTTCACTAAAAGATTCTTGTGAATCTATGAATGATTCGATTTCTTGGTCTACATTACTTGATGAAGTGGGTGAATCTGCATAAGTCCCATTAAATGCAAACCAAGCTTGATTTATCTTTCTTATATAATAACCTCTTTTTTCTAATTCAAGTCTTGAAGATTCCATTAATTCTTCAGCCTGATTTACCTTTCCTGATTCAAGCAGCTGATCAACATCTAACCTTAAATTTCTTATGAATAATTCATAATTAAATTTATCAGGCGATTCTTTCACTTTAGATTTACACATAAAATCTTGGAGTTTTATCTTTTTAGAACACACACTATTAAAAAGTCTTTCAGAATAAATATTTGCTAGGGTCTCATTTACGATTTTCATATTTTGGTCTTTAAAATAAGATCTTCCTAAAGGAAACAGGATTAAATACTGATGCAACCATTCATGGGCATGCGCTTTAAATAAATCTCCGTAGTTATTAGTATCTTTAATAATTGAGGGATATGCAGCAACTCCTCCGATATTAACTACTATTGACGAATAATCAATTTCTGACCTAACAGATTCTTCAATATCTTCTATTTCTTGCAAAGACAGGTCATGGCTTAGAAGTAATTCATCTTCTCTATATATTTTGTCTCTGGGAGATATAACTAATAGCTTTGGTGAATAGTCAGTCGTAAATTCTGGTAATGGAAATATAACCCCAAAAATAAAATTCAAATTATTATCATAAATTTCTTCTAATAATAATTTCTTAATTAGTTTATGCTCTTCACTGATTTTAGATAAACCATATCTTGATTTAAAAAGATCATAAATTGATTTAACTTCATATGAAAATATACTAAATTTCTGTTCATCTAAAACAAAATTATTCAAATCTTTTTCATTTTCAGAGTTACATGAATAAATCGAAAGGTTAATGATGAGAAAAAAAATTAATACTTTTTTCAATTTTTTATAACTCTAAATCCCATATTAGATGTTGAAGAATCTTTAGAATTACTAGTTCGTGCCGAAACTCTATACCTATTACAATAACTATCATGACACAAAAATGAACCGCCCTTAATTACTTTTGCAACTCCTTTATCTGGCCCTCTAGGATTAACATTTATTTCTAAATTGTGATATCTAGAAAACCAATCTTGAGTCCACTCCCAAACATTTCCGACTACATTGTATAGTCCATATTTATTAGGCTTATAAAAATCCACAGGCACAGTAAATTTTGTTTCTTCTGGATCATTGTTTTCATTAGGAAAATTTCCTTGAAAAATATTACATGCTAATTCACCATCAACTAGAAACTCATCCCCCCAAGGAAATTTATTCTGCTTTAATCCACCTCTTGCTGCATACTCCCATTCAGCCTCCGTAGGCAATCTTGTATTGCTCCATTCACAATAAGCATTAGCATCATTCCAAGATACATGGGTTACTGGATGATTAGGAATACTTTCTATGGCTTTAGTGCTTCCGTCTGGTTTATTCCAATAAGCATTCTTTACCTTAATCCACCATGGTGCATCCTGAACAGATTCATCATAATGACCAGATTCTAATTGATCAAAAAAAACAAAAGACCATCCATATTTTTCAGCATCTGTTAAATAACTTGTTTGCTCTATAAAATCACTAAATTCTTTTACTGAAACAGAAAAGGTGGATATATTAAAATCATCAACAAATATATCCCTAACTGGGCCTTCTCCATCTCCAGGAAAAACATTTTTATTATCCGAACCCATCGAAAACCATCCCCCCTTAACATTACTCATATCTATTGCAACTTCTTTTGATGACTTAATATTGCTAGGAGGTGTATTTATTGAATTATTTCTATTTTGCTCATCAGGAGCACAACATGCATCAGACATAAAATTACCAAAATTATATAATTTAATTGTAATGATAATAGAAAAGAACTTAAATATCCCTTTAACAAAGGATCAAGAAAAAAAATTAGTACTTTTTTCAAATAAGATTTATGAATCAAATAAGAAATTTAATCTAACTGGATTAAAAGATTTAGAAGCCATAAAAGATATTCTTATAAGTGAAAGCATCAGATCTTTAGATTCAATAAATTTATCCTCAAAAAAGAAAAGTTTAAATATTATTGATATAGGAAGTGGGGCAGGAATTCCAGGAATTCCTTTAAAAATAATCAATGATGATTTCCAGCTAACTTTTTTAGAATCAAATAGAAAAAAATGTGAATTTATTGCTTCAGCATGCAATGACTTAGGTCTAAAAGTAGATATTATAAATGATAGAGCTGAGATAATAGCTCATAAAAAATCCTACAGAGAAAAATTTGATTTAATTTTATCTAGGGGTGTCGCCAATTTATCAACATTAGCTGAAATTACACTTCCATTTGCCAAAATAGGAGGTTCGATAATTTCTATAAAAGGGCTGAACATATCTAAAGAAATTATTGCATCTGAACACAGTGTTAAATTACTTGGTGGTGATTTATTTTTCTATATGACTCCAACAAAATATTCTTCAGTTGTTGGATGGAAAAAAATTTATTCTACTCCTGAAAAATATCCTAGAAAGCCAGGAACTCCTCAAAAACATCCATTAAGTTTAAAATAGAAAAAAATTAGCTAAGGAGAATCTATGAGATGTGGATTAGGTCAATTCCATCAGCCGCTGCCAGAATTCTTGAAGTTTGCTCAGCAATATGGAGCTACAGATATATTACTTAACCAAAATAATGATAAGGAAAATCACCTTCCTGATTACAACAATAGGTGGGAATTAAAAGATTTAGTTCGATTAAGAAGGACTGTTGAAAATTACGGAATGAAACTAAGTGCTCTTGAAAATGTGCCTACTAAATTTTATGAAGATGTAATGCTAAATGGTCCCAAAAGAGATGAGCAAATAGAAAATATGATTTATACAATAAAAAATATTGCTAGAGCAGGCATCCCTATTTTTGGATACAACTGGATGCCATCTCAGGTTTGGAGAACTGAACCAGAATATATAAGAGGCGAGGCTGAAGCAACAGCATTTGATAATGATGTAGCACAAAATTATCCATTTACACATGATAGAGAATACACTGAAGAAGAAATGTGGGAGAACCTTGAATATTGGATCAAAATAATAACTCCAATTGCAGAAGAGGAAGGAATTAAGCTTGGAATACATCCATGCGATCCTCCTGTACCGGTTTTAGGTGGAATTCCTCAACTTTTTAGAAGTTTTGGTGCCTATAAAAGGTTGATCGAAATTTATCCATCAGATTCTAACGCTATAGAATTTTGTCAAGGAACATTTTCAGAGATGAATGATGATATTTATGAAATGATTCAATATTTTGGAGAAAGAAAGAAGATACTTTATGTTCACTTTAGAAATGTTTCAGGGCAAGTTCCAAAATTTAAAGAGGAATTTGTAAATACAGGATATGTTGATATGTATAAAGCTATGAAAATATACCATGAGGTAGGTTATGATAGTTTTTTCATAGATGATCATGTTCCTGCTACATTCCAAGATACTTCTTTTGGTCATAGAGGAAGAGCGTTTGCTATGGGTTACATCCAAGCATTAATTGAGGCAGTTCAAAAAGCATAAATGACTTTTGATTTCTTTGATCAGATAGAGTCTCCATGCATTAATAATTGTACTTATGATCAATCTAATAGTTACTGCATAGGATGCTTCAGAACCCCTAACGAAATTGCAAAGTGGTTCTATATGAATAAAGAGAGTAGATTGAAAATTATGGAATCTATTCCTTCTAGAAAAAATTTATTTAAGAAAATAAATTAAAGTGATCTGGCATATTGATCAGGAGCATCAGTTTCTCCGTCTAGGTCTTTCTTAGCCTTTAAAGGCCAGTAAGGATTTCTCAAAAATTCCCTACCTAAAAAAATTACGTCTGCAAAATTAGCTTTCAAAATTTCTTCCGCTTGATGACTATTTGTTATAAGACCAACAGCTCCAGTTTTTATGCCAACTTGTTTCTTGATTTCTGCTGAAAAAGGCACTTGGTAATTAGGCTCGGGGTTCAATTTTTGTAAAGGCGAAGATCCACCAGAAGAGCAGTCTATTAAGTCCACCCCCAAATCTTTAAGTTCTTTGCAAAATTCAATTGATTGTTCTATATCCCATCCATTTTCAACATAATCGGTTGCTGAAATTCTTACCAATAAAATGACTTTTTCAGAAATCACCTTTTTAATTTCTCTAATAAGATCTAATGGAAATTTCATACGCCCTTGAAGATTATTTCCATATTCATCTGTTCTTTTATTTGAAATTGGAGAAAGAAATTCATGAGCCAAATATCCATGCGCCATATGAATCTCTATGCATTCAAATCCAGCTAATTCAGCTCTTTTTGCCGCATCAGCAAACTTTATTATTAACTCACTAATTTCATTTTTAGATAATTCTTTTGGAGTAGATGATTTATCATCAAAAGGTATTGAAGATGGAGCTATTACATCCCAACCTCCGCTTTCCTTATCTACAGCATAACCATCTTCCCATGGTCTTTTTGTTGACCCTTTTCTTCCAGAATGAGCTATTTGAATTGCTGAAGTACAGTTTTGCAATTTTAAAAATTTAGTTATTTTTTTTAACCCTTCAATATGGCCATCTTTCCAAATTCCAAGATCATTAGGGCTAATCCTGCCTTCTGGAGAAACAGCAGCAGCCTCAGTCATAACTAGGCCTGCACCTCCTACAGCTCTGGTTCCTAAATGCACAAGATGCCAATCATTTACAAATCCATCTTCTGAAGAATACTGACACATAGGAGAAACCCAGCACCTATTTTTTATTTCTATTTCCTTAATTTTTAATGGTGAAAATAAAATACTCATCTACTCAAACCTAAAGGTATCATTATTAATTTCTTGCCATTTAATTAGACTATTTTTCATAGAATCTATTACGTCTACATATTTTGTATCATGAAAAAGATTCTTTTCTTCAAATGGATCTGAATCTAAATCAAAAAGTTCTCCATCATCATCTAAAGTAAGATTGAGCTTCATTCTATCTATAATTATCGATCTCCTAGGATTAGTATTAAGTTTGTTTATTTCTTCTGAACCGAGATTTCTATCATCAATTTCTCCAGTCCCATTCCATTCAACTACTACTACATTCTCATCAAGATTCAAAGTTTTAAAACAATCACTTTTATCTTCTCCTTGTAAATTATTTGATTGTTTCTGGTTCATTAGGCTTAGTAAAGTCGGGACCAAATCAATATGACTAAAACTTCCCTTTATCTTTTTTTGAGATCCATCCAATCCTGCCAACTTCATTAACAATGGGACTTTAGCTGACTCTTCATATAAAGTTCTTTTTTCCAACATGCCATGATCCCCCATCATTTCTCCATGCTCACTAGTAAAAACTAAAATTGTATTCTCATATAAATTATTTTTTTTAAGAGAGTCAATGATCCTTCCAACCATCCTGTCGACAAGAGTAATATTTGCAAAATAATCTGCCCTAGCCTTTAACCATCCTTCTCTTGTAGAAAAATCTTCGCCTCTTGATGCTAAGTAATTATTCATATAATCATCACTTTTTTGATCCGCTCCTTTTATAAAAGATGAGTGATAAGTGGATCTAGCTTTATTTATATTTGAAACATCATCTGGTTCTTTTAAAAATGTGGGCCCAGTTGGAATTTCATTAGGATCATACATTCCATCAAGCGGTCCAGCATAAGGTGAATGAGGCTCAAAAGTGCTTACATAAAGTACGAACGAATTATCTTTATTTCTTTCAATAAAATCTTCAGATTTTTCTGAAAGAAAAGCTGCCATCTGACTATCCTCAGGCAGCATTGACCTATCTTCATCATTAAAAATTTTTTTACCTGTTGGGCCTTCTGCGTTTGGAGTAAAACCTTTATCGATTAACCATTTGTGAAGATCACTATAAGGAAGATCATTATTTGGCAAATCAGTAAAATAACTACTTTGATAATGATCTTCTACACTTATCCATTCATCAAAACCCCTTTGCTTGATTGTGTCATCTCCCAAATGCCATTTACCTAAATATCCCTTTGTATAATTCTCATCTACATGTTCAGCTATAGTTTTTACATCTTTTTTTAATGGAATTTTATTAACCGTTGGTCCGGCAGTATGAGGATATAGGCCTGTCATAATTGAGGATCTGGCAGGAGCACATACTGGTTGGGTCACATAAGCGTTTTCAAATACAAAAGATTCTTCAGATAATTCGTTTAACCTTGGTGTATTTATCCAGTCATTTCCGTAACAAGCTAAAGTATCAAACCTCTGCTGATCGCTCATTATAAATACTAAATTCGGCTTATTATATTTACTCATTTGGAAATTCAGTTTACATTAATTTATATAAAATATGTGAAGTGACTAATTTATGAAATATAAAATATTTATATTAACAATTTTATTATTAGTTATTTCTTGTGCAACTGAAGAAGAAGTATTCGTACCAATAGAAAAAATAACAGATGCAGGAAAAGAATTTTCCATAGAAAATTTTAAACAAATTGGCTTTAAAAAGAGCAAAGAATACAATGTAGAAGATTTGCCTGGAGCAAAATCAGCATATTATGGCTTCATAAAAAATGCCCTTGGGAACCCAGAAGATTATGAAGTTCGTTTTTATGATAACCATCAAGATGCAGTTCAATTGGGCGTAAAATATGCTGATAATATAACTGGAGAAAATGCTTGCCTAAAAAAAGACTGTTCTCTTTGGACTGAAAACCTAAATCAAAGGATTCATCTTGAAGGCGGAAGAAATGATACCTGGAATACAACTCCAGATACTAAATATATGAATTATGTTATACACAATAATTTGATACTGATGTGTCCTGGGTATAATGAAGAAGACGCATTAGTTAACTGCACAAATATGATCAATAAAATTAATCAATAAAAGATATGAAAGTATTAATTACAGATACAAATACCAAAATAACCTCCATACTAAAAGATGGCCTTAATGATCACGAAGTTGAAATTAGTGCAGGCTTAGATTCAGATAATTTATCTAACTTTGATTGCGTAATAATTCAATCACTATCTGAGAATTGCGATACTCCAGAAGACTTAAATCAAAAAATACAAAATACTTATAATACTTTGTCTTCATGTGTTGAGGTAGGAGTAAAAAAGGTGATTATGATAAGCACACTATCTCTGATGAAGAATTATAAAGAATCATACACAGTTACTGAAAAATGGAAGCCAACTCCATCAACCCAGCTTGATATGCTAAGCTCGCATTTATCTGAAGTGATATTTAAAGAATTTGCTAGGACCTTCTCATTTCAAAAAATATTATTAAGAATTGGGTTCCCTGTAAATAATTCTGAAACTGAAACACCTGAAACCAAATCAGCATTATCTGAAACTGAATTAATAAATTCAATTAATAAAATTATTGATCTTAATTTTAATGAAAAGTATGAAATTATTCATATTCAAAACAAAAGTGAAAGTCAAAGATTTCTAACAAATAAATTTGAAGATTTAAGTGACTTAGGTGGGGAGCAAGAGCAAGCATTCTACACTCCTATAGAAAGAAAATCATGAAAGTTCTTTTATTAGGATCAAATGGAATGCTTGGGCCATGGGTATCAGATGCTCTAAAAAATGACCATGAAATTATAGAGACAGATTTAGAGCAAATCTCAACTAATATCAATTTTAAAAAAATAGATATATCAGATACCCAATCTGTGATAGATATAGCTAAAGGCGTAGATGCAATAATTAATTTATCTGTACTAAGGACTGATAGAGTTCTGGCCTTTGATGTTAATACCAAAGGGAACTTAAACATGATGCTCGCAGCAGAAGAAAATAAGATTCCGCGAATCATTAATACCGGGCCTCATTTCCAAGCTGCAGGACCTTCTTATGAGAATTTTGATTTTGAGATTAACCCTGATATCCCTCCTCAGCCTGGCGTAAATTTATACGCAATCACAAAAGCACTAGGCCAAGAAATATGCAAAATATTTACTGAGAAAAATTCTTACATGTATCTTCAAACCTTACTTTTTTATAATTTTTATAATGATTCCCTAACTCTAGGTGGCAGAAGAAATGTAGGAAAGCCTCCACAACAAAAGGGGACTGACCTAACCCCATTCAGCATAAGATGGGAAGACGCTGCAATGGCTATAAAGAAAGCTCTTGAAATAGATCTTAATAAACTTCCTTCTAGAACTGAAACATACTTTGTTTTTGCAGACCTGCCACATAATAAATTTTCAAATGATAAAGCAAAAAAACAACTCGGCTGGGAACCTTCGTTTAATCTTAAAGATTTATGGGATAGAAGTTAATTGTTTGATGTTGTAATAAAAGATGGTGAAGTTTATTCAGGAGACGAATCACCTAAAAAATTAAATATTGGTATTAGAAAAGACAGAATTGATTACATTGGAAAAGATAATATTTCTGGTCATAAAATTATAAATGCCACAGGATATATAGTCACTCCAGGTTTTATAGATGTGCATACTCATAGCGATTTATCTTTCAATATAGACCCAGATGCTGACAGCAAATTAATCCAAGGCGTTACATTTGAGTTAATGGGTAATTGTGGTATGAGTTTTTGTGCCCCATTATCACCAAATACGAAACCTCAGCTTCAAGACAGAATGGACAGGCAAGGAATTGATATAGAGATAAAATGGAATGATTTTAATGGGTGGCTAGATGAAATATCTAATAATACTCCTTCCATAAATGTAGCAGCTCAAATTGGTCACGGGAGCCTTAGAGCTTATGTAATGGGCATGGAAGCTCGCAGTCCTTCGCCCGAAGAAATAATTAAAATGCAAGAAGAAATAAGAAGGTCTATAGATCAAGGCGTTTTGGGTTTCTCGACTGGGCTTTGGTATGCTCCAGGATCATATTCTCATACTGAAGAAATTGTACAGCTTGCAAAAGTTGCTGCTGAAAACAACCTTCTTTATTCGAGTCACATTAGATCTGAAAGTGATGATGCGTGTGGATTATTTCCTGCTCATGCAGAAGCAATAGAAATAGCCCGAAGAACAAATGCAAGAGTTCAAATAAGTCACGTGAAATCTGTTGGTCCAAAATTTTGGGGGAGAGGAATTGAATTAATTGAAGGAATAGAGCGAGCAAGGGAGGAAGGTCTTGATGTGGCAGGAGATCAATATCCATATTATTGGTCAAGCACTCCAATAAGCGGATGCATGTTCCCAAGATGGAGCCTAGAAGGAGGAAGAGAGAAAACTTTAGTTAGGTTAAAAGATGCAGATATAAGAGAAAATATAAAAAATGAGACCACTAATTTTATAAATCGTTTTCACGGGGCAGAAGGTTGTGTATTAGCAGACTACCCAATCCAATCTTCATTAGAAGGTCTAAATTTAGTTGAAATTTCAAAAGAATTTAAAACAACTCCAGAAGAAGCAGTAATGAGATTATATGAAAAATCAGAAGGCTCTTTTGTTCTTCACTCAATGGAAGAAGAAGATGTAAATGAAATAGCAAAGTATAGGAATATTTGTGTTGCTTCTGATGGAAATTCTTTAAGAGATACTGGCCCACTATCTTCCGGCAAACCTCACCCTAGAAGCTATGCTACTAATTCAAGATATCTTGAAAGTTTTGTGAAAGAAAAAGGAATTGTAAGCCTTGCAGATGCAATATATAGAATGACTACTCTGCCCGCACAAAGGATTGGATTAAAAAGAAGAGGAAAACTAATTAAAGACTATTTTGCAGATATTAATATTTTTAAGCTAGAAGACATTAAAGAGAATGCTACATATAAAAATCCTCATAAATATTCAGAAGGAATGAAATATGTATTTGTAAATGGAAAATTATCTGTTGAAGGAGGCCAAAAAATATCTGGAAGATACGGTAGAGTGATAAGATCTTTAGTGGAATAATAAAAATAGTAATTAATGTTTAAAAATATTTTTTTAAAATCAATCAATGATTCTCTTCTGACAATTTTATATATATTTATTACATATCTTCTTGTTTGCTTATTAATTATGTACGCCGTCTCTGAGTTGCCCTTAAAAGAAGTACAATTTATTTTTGATAACCTCCCAGAAAAATTAACTACATTTATTGCTGGCCCAGGAGGAATTGATATAACTAGTGTTGAAGGAATACTAAATACAGATATGTTCACAATTTTTGCCCCATTAGTCACTATAGGTTTTGCAATTTTTTTTGGATATAACGCGACAAAAAAAGAAGAGCAAAAGAGAACTTTAGATATAGTATTATCAGCAGGAATATCTAGAAATAGTTTTTTAATTCAGAAAATATCTTCTTTAATAGTTAAAGTCTTTTTAATATCCACTGCTTTATTTCTATCTATTTTAATTAGCGCTTATTTCTTTGGCTTAACTATTTCAGCAGAAAATATTGCTTCAACATGTTTTCAATTGTTCCTTATATCAACTACTTTTGGATTACTTTCAATATTAATGGGGACATTGCCTTATGAATCAAGTTATACATATTCTGTTCCAGCAACAATTGCCGTACTATCCTACATCATTTACTCAATAGAGCCATTCTTAAAATCACTAGGAACAATTAAATATGCATCCCTATTTTATTACTACAAAGGTGGAGATCCGTTGAATAATGGTTTACATAGTTGGCATTGGATCATATTTTCTATAATAATGAGTATAACGATTTTTTTATCTTTATATCTTTGGAATAAAAAAGATCTAGATTCTTAATGAATTTTAGAGGAGTGTAATAATGAAATTAATGTTTTTTTTATCACTCATGGCGAGTGCACTAATTTTTGCTTGTGGTTCTTCAGAGAATGCTGAATCATTAGAAATTGTAACTCCTTCAGAGCAAATATTTAGCTTAGATGATTTCACTTCAGTTGGTTATAAAAAAAATAGAACATATGATGTCTCAGAACTTCCTGGAGCAACTGGTGCTTGGTTTGGATTTTGGAAAAATGAAGGTGAATCAAATGATTTTGAAATTCGTATCTATTCGTCACACGAAGATGCTGTTTCTATGGGAGAAAACTTAGCTGCTGAAGTCGCAGGTAATGATGCATTAATAGGAAAAGATGAAGCAACTTGGCAGGAAGGTAGTAAAGATAGAAGGCAAGTCGGGGGAGGAGTTGATAAAGGTAGTCTAGGATTACAGGCAACTGGAATTTTTCCAAAATATGGAAACTACGCAATATATGGAAACGTAATACTTTTATGTGAAGGGCAAGAGGGATTGGCGCTTGAAACATGCTGGAAATTAATTGATGTAATTGCTGAATGAATAAACTAAATGGAACCAAATTCCAAATAAAAGTATGGAAAGAACTATTAAATATTCCTTCAGGAGAAACCAGAACATATAAAGAAATTGCAATATTAATTGGTTCTCCTAATAGCGCAAGAGCAGTTGCAAATGCTTGTGCAAAAAATCCTTATCCAATTCTTGTTCCTTGTCACAGAGTAATAAGATCTGATGGAAATTTAGGAGGATATAGCGCATTGGGCGGGATAAATAAAAAGAAAGAACTACTAGCGCAAGAAAGAAATTAGCACCCCTCCTCAAATTTTCTGAAACTCATTTTGTTATATGATAGATCTATATGTCATTTATAAATTCAACTTTTTCTTCATTTAAGGATCCTAACTTTAGAATATATTTTATAGGCCTTCTTTTTATGATGGCATCAGTAAATATGCAGTTTGTGGCACGTAGTCAATTAGCTTATGATCTTACTAAATCTCCTTTGGCGGTTGGGATAGTTGGTTCAGGTTTTGCACCTCCAATATTATTACTATCAATTTTTGGAGGGTCTATTTCAGACCAATTTGATAAGAAAAAAATAATACAGCTAGGTCAATTTGGAATGGTAATTCTAGCCTCTGTAGTAGCTATTTCCATTTTTCTTGAAGTTGTCACAATTTATCATTTAATTGCAGCTTCAGTATTACAGGGAGTTATGTGGGCTTTTCTTGTGCCTGCCAGACAATCACTAATTCCTGATCTAGTAGAAAAAAGACTAATTGTAAATGCTATTGCTCTAAGTGGTTCTGGCATGGCTTTAATGACTTTTTTGGGACCTGGGATTGGCGGATTTTTGTACTCATTATTCGGCCCTGGGTTAGTTTATATATTTATATGTTTACTATTCTTATTTGCTTTATTGTTTAATCATTTTTTACCGAATACTCATACAATAAAAATCAACTCTGATCCTAGAACTAAACAAATAAAAGAAGGGCTGAAATATATTTTAGGTAACTCAGTTCTTTCTTGGTTATTGATAATAGCAATGATAACAACTGTTCTAACAATGCCACTAAGAAGTCTAATGCCAGTACTTATGGACGAGTTGTTTTCTAGAGGCGCAGATGCGGTAGGTTTAATGCTTAGCATAATTGGATTAGGCTCTTTAATTGGGTCATTAATTTTTGCAGGCTTAAAAAGAGGACGTAGAGGTATTGCTTTGATTAGTTCATTATTAATTTCAGGTATTGCTATTCTAATTACATCGGCATCAAATCTATTCCTAATTGTTATAATTATGATGTTTTTCATAGGGATAGGGGACGCTGGAAGAAGATCTCTTAATAATGCTTTGTTAATGGAAGAAGCTGATCCGGCCTATAGAGGTAGGGTTAATGGAGTATACACTATGAATTTCGGGTTAATGCCTTTAGGCACAATTCCGATAGCAGCATTAGCTGCTGCTTACGGGATAGGCACAGCTCTTTTTGCATCCTCAGTGGTCTTATTAGCATTTACTTTAATCTGTTTCATATTTGCTAAAAGAATCAGAGCTTTATAAATTTAGGTTTTTGAAAAATTCAATTGATTCAGGATTTTCAAGTGATTGACTATTGTTCAACTCTTGATTATTTATTACTCTTTTTACTGACATTTCACTTAACTTCCCACTCTTAGTTCGAGGAAGGTCAGGTGCTTGAATAATTATTCTAGGAACATGATTACTAGTAGTATTTTGTTTAATATGATTTTTATATTTTTTTATTAGATCTGCATCCAACTTTTGTTTTTCTAAGAGCTTCACAAAAAGTATTATTCTTTCATCTCCATAAGAAATTGCTAAGCTATCAATAACTTCATCAAATTGATTAATTTGGCGATATATTTCACTTGTACCTATCCTTATTCCCCTAGGATTAAGAGTTGTATCTGATCTACCAAAAATTTTAATCCCTAAACTTTTTGTCACAGATGCAAAATCTCCATGATGCCAAATATTATTATATTTTGCATAATAATTTTTAAAATAATTTTTATTGTCATTATCATTCCAGAATCCGATTGGCTGACTAGGAAAATTATTTTTACACACTAACTCTCCTTGAGTTTCTTTTACCGGATCTCCATTTTCATTAAATACATCAACATCCATTCCAAGGCCTTTAACTTGAATTTCACCAGACCATACAGGCATGTTGGGATTACCTTGAACAAAACACCCTACTATATCAGTGCCTCCGCTAATTGATGTGAGATGAACATCACTTTTAACTTTTTCATATATGTATTTAAAACTTTCTTCAGAAAGAGGAGAGCCTGTGGATGAAATAGTTCGTAGATTTTCTAGATTATGAGTATTTATTGGGTTTAGCTTAAGCTTTTCTAATGCTTCGATATATTTAGCGCTTGTACCCCAAAACGTAATTTCTTCTTGATCAATTAAGTCAAAAATAAATTTTGGTTTGGGGCTAAATATTCCACCATCAAATAAGACTATTGATGCTCCCGAACCCAAACAAGATAATAACCAATTCCACATCATCCATCCTGTAGAAGTGTTATATATAACCTTATCTCCAGGCTTTATATCACAATGAAGTTTATGCTCTTTAAAGTGCTGAATGAGGGTACCTCCTGATCCATGCATAATTGATTTTGGGGGGCCAGTTGTTCCACTAGAAAATAAAATATAGAGAGGGTGATTGAACTCAAATCGATTCCAATTGTGAACATATTTTTCTTTTACAAGTTCACTAAAACTAACTGAATTATTAAACTTATCTAAATTTTTCGGTTTGCCAGGAACGTAATTAGATACTACTACTTTCTCAATGCTAGAAATCTTAGAAACTATTTCATTCACTCTAGTATTTAATTGCTCAAACTCTCCATTTTGAATAACTTGATCGCTGGTGAAAAGTATTTTTGGAGATATCTGAATAAATCTATCAACAGAAGAGTCAACTCCAAAATCAGGAGAGCAACTAGACCATATAGCGCCTACATTAGAAGCTGCCAATGCTGCAATAACACCCTCAGGAATATTAGATAAATAGCCGGCGATCCTGTCTCCTGGCTTGATTCCATTTTCTATAAAAAAATTAGAAATGGAATGGACCTGATTAACTATTTGCCTTAGTTCTAATTCGCGTCTAAATTTATCCTCAGCCCAAAAGATTATTTTATTATCAAACTCCTCTTCTCTTAAAATATTCTCAGCAAAACTTATCTTGCTATCAGAAAAAAATCTGGCCTTAGTCGGATTATTTTCTTTTACCAATACTTCATTACCTTTTTGTCCAATAATTTCTGAAAAATCCCAAAATAATGACCAAAATTCGTGAGGCATATCAACAGACCATTGCCAAAGAGGCTGGTATTCATCAAATTTGTAGTCATGATGGTCGGATAGGAATTTTATAAAATCTGAAATTATTGAATTTCTTATACGTTCTTTAGAAGGTACCCAAATTGGATTATGCAATTATTCCACCAGATACATTTAATGAAGCTCCGGTTATAAAAGAGGATTCTTCAGAACTTAAAAATGCCACTGCCTTGGCAACATCATCGGAACTTGCATATCTGCCCAGAGGAACAGATGACTCAATACTTGATAAATGGAGATCTCTTTTTTCTTTATGAGAAATATTATCTTGATATAAATGCTCCACATATACATCTACTCGTTCAGTATCCACCCAGCTAGGACATACTGAATTAACATTAATACTGTATTTTGCTAAATCAAGTGCAATAGATTCTGTTAATCTTATAACTCCAGCTTTTGATGCATTATAAGCGCCAAATGTTGCCGACCCTTTCTTTCCTGCAATAGATGAAATATTAATAATCTTTCCACCTTGATTTTGTAATATTAATTGCTTAGAAAAAGCTTTTGAAAATAGAAAAACTCCTTTTAAATTAACATCTATTACCTTGTCCCATTCATTTTCATCTAAATCAAATATTGGAACCCTGTCCTTATCAGCAGTAGCGCCTGCATTGTTTACTAAAATATCAACTCTACCAAACTTTTTAATTGCTTCTTTGATTAAATTATTAATGCTAGAAAAATCTGTTACATCAGATAAGATCTGAACTGCCTCTCCTCCATTTGCTATTATTTCTTCTACGACTGAAGATAAGCCATTCCATCCTTCTTCCGGATAAGGATTTTCAACTATATCGGTAACTACAATTTTTGCCCCTTCTTTAGCTAAGCGGGTAGCAACTGACCTTCCAATTCCACTCTTCCCTCCAGCTCCAGTTATAATTGCTACTTTATTATCCAGATCATACATTTTTTATAATAAGATTCTCTGATCACTAATATCTTTTTGTCCAACTGTTTCTGTTACGGTTGCATCAAGATATTTTATTTTCTCTAAATCTACAAAAGCATTAACGATAGTATATTGAGTTGGCATATCTTCCCATCTTGCTTTAGTAAAATTAACTTCTCCTTGGCCATAAGAAATACTTTTTACAACTTTATTTGGCATATATTCAGGTGTTAATACTGCATATGCAATATCCTTTTCTCCCCATGAACCTGGAGACCCGCCTGTTTTTGGAATATATTTATAATGAAGCATTCCTTTTAAATATTTATCATCTGTTTTTGGTTTATTTAATGGAATATCTCCTGAGGAAATTTTATTAACTTCCATGTTCATAAAATTAAAATCCATCCAGCTCGCAGTACAAGAAATTTTATCTTTGTATATTTTAGGCTCAGGCAATTTACAATATATTTTTGAAAATCCTAATTCTTCTCTGCCAGTTAATATGGGGTCAGTAAGATTCTCCCAAAGCACTAATAAAAAATTTCCTCTTGCCTTATCTTTTTCTCCATTGAATTCAACAGGAAAACTAACTCCTAGAGTATTGTATCCTCGACCTGCCAACCATTCTATTTCTTTAATATATGTAGCAGTTACATTAACTATTGGATCCCCATAAAGTGAAAAATTTGGAGGTAAAAAAGATTGGAGTTGATCTGGATTTGTTAAGAAGCTAACAGAAATAGATTTTGCCTTAGGGTTATCTTTACATTCAAATTTTCTTCCATCCGGTCCTTGTCTTGGGCCAAGACTAGGTCCAAAATGGGTTGGCATCCTGTAAATCTTTTCTTTTTCGAATTCGTACGACATTCTTACAATTTAAATCCACTTGATTTAGACTATCTTGAATAAGATAGTAAGGAGCAAACATGAAAGGGTCAACATTCGTATCTAATTTTATGGAGGCTTATGAAGTTTCGCATATCTTTTTTGTGCCGGTTATTTTACCTCACGCATTAGCTGAAATTGATAAAAATACTAATATAAAAAGAATTATGCCTCATAGCGAAAAATCAGCTGTATATATGGCAGATGGATATGCAAGGGCAAGTAGAAAACCTGGAATTTGTATGGCGCAAAAAGTAGGAGCAGCAAATATAGCTGCGGCACTTAAAGATCCCTTTCTAGCATGCTCTCCTGTTATTGCAATTACAGGAGGACCTTATACTGACGCAAGAAATAGAAATACTTACCAAGAAATTGATGACTTATCTATGTTCAAAAGTGTTACAAAATCAAGTGTCAGAATTAATGATCCAGAGCAATTACCAGAAAGTTTAAGGCAAGCTTTTCGAGTTTCTACAACAGGCAAACCTGGCCCTTCTCATATTGAAATACCTGGCCAACTTGGTGAAGGAATTGATATGGGAGAAATTAAAGAAAATATGATTGTTGAAGAAGAATACTTTAATGTTCCTGCGTTTCGCCCAACACCTGATATTAAAAGTGTTGAAAAAATAATTAGTAAAATTCTAGAATCAAAAAAACCAATAATAGTTGCTGGAGGAGGCGTAAAGACCTCAGGGGCTCAAAATGAACTTTTAGAATTATCTGAGAAACTTTCTATTCCTGTGGCCACCTCATTAAATGGAAAAGATGTTTATCCAGGAAATCATAAATTAAATGTCGGAATACCTGGCCTTTACTCAAATACCTCTGCAAACAAATCTATAATTTCTTCAGATTTAGTTATATTTATTGGGAGCCAAACCGACAGTCAGCTCACTCTTGATTGGCAAATCCCTAGAGCAGGATCTAAAGTTATTCAAATCGATATAGACCCTGAAGAAATAGGTAAGCATTATCCTGTCGAAGCTTCAGCAGTTGGAGATGCAAAAGCAACTTTAAACCTCATAAATAATAAAGTCGAGCAAATTAATTTATCTGATAGAAACGACTGGATTAGTAAAATTGATGAATTTAAAAAGGATTCAAAAAATGAGGTCGAAATGATGATGATTTCTCAAGACTCTCCCATAAGACCAGAAAAATTATGTAAAGATATATCAAATCTATTTCCTGAAAATTCTATTTTAGTTTCAGATACAGGACATTCAGGAATATGGAGCGGAACAATGATTGATTTTAATAGTGCTTCTCAGCAATATATTAGGGCTGCAGGATCACTAGGCTGGGGATTTCCTGCAAGCTTAGGAGCCAAGGCTGCCAACCCTGATAGCCCAGTGATTTGCTTCACAGGTGATGGAGGATTTTGGTACCACCTTAGCGAAATTGAAACGGCAGTAAGATGGAATCTAAGCTCAATCACAATAGTTAATAATAATAGTTCTTTGAATCAAGAGATTGGTGTAAACGAGAAAGCTTACGGAGGAAAGCTTTCTCACAACCATGGAGATCTTTGGAAATTTAAAGAAACCAATTTCAAAAATGTTGCAGAAAGCTTAGGTGCAAAAGGGATTAGAGTAGAAAATCCAAATGAAATTTCTTCAGCTATTGAAGAGGCTATTGATTCAAATAAGCCATGTGTCATTGATGTTGTTACTGACATTTACGCGTTTCCTCCAAAGCCCTGGTTGGGCTAATAGTGGCTGATCGATTAAAAAATAAAGTAGCTTTAATAACTGGAGCAGGTACTCGTGGTGAAATTACTGGAATTGGTCAAGCCTCATCAATATTAATGTCAAGAGAAGGGGCTAAAATATTAATAAATGATATAGATGCTAAAAGAGCAAAATCTACTTTAAATCAAATTGAAAATGAAGGCGGAGAAGGCTTTATAATTACAGAAGATTGCACTAAAGAAGAGGGGTGCAAATCAATTGTAAGAGGATGCTTAAAGCAATTCGGAAAAATTGATATTTTATTTAATAATGTTGGGAGTGCTGGAAGAGGAATGGTGACAGAAATTGATGAAGAAAACTGGCAAAAAGCAATTGATTCTAATTTAAAGAGTGCAGTGTTAATGTCTAAGCATGTTGTTCCAGTAATGTCAGAATCTGGAGGAGGGTCTATTATAAATATTTCTTCAATTGACGCTATAAGAGCAGGTGGCTCTAAAAATGTTCCTTATTCTGTTGCAAAGGCAGGCGTATCTCATTTAACAAGACTAATGGCAGTTCATCATGGGCGAGAAAATATCAGAGTTAACTGCTTAGCGCCTGGCCATGTACATGGATCTTTTCCAAATTCAATAAAAAAAATACCTGAAGACATTAGAGAGTTGAGAAGGAAGGCGGGTCCCTTGGGCACTGAAGGCAATGCCTGGGACGTGGGATGGGCGGCGGTATTCTTAGGAAGTGAAGAATCAAAGTGGATATCAGGCACAGTTATTCCTATTGATGCAGGATTGCATGCTGCATCTCCTTTATCTGTTTGGGATAATTTAAACGAATAATGCAATATAAATGGAAAGCATTCATTGTAGTTTCTTTGTCATTATTTGTAATGGTAATGGATGCCTCTGCACTAAATGTGATTTTACCAAAAATAGCTGAAGATTTTGCTGTTAGCCTTGGAGTCGTTTCATGGGTAACAATCATAGGTGGGCTTGCAATAAGCAGTACATTACTTCCATTAGGAAAGCTATCTGACATTACAGGTAGAAGAAAGATTCAATTGCTCGGGATGTCTTTGTTTGCATTGGGAGCATTAATATGTTTTTTCTCTTCCAATATTTCATTGTTACTTTCTGGAAGGATAATAGGTTCTATAGGATCCTCAATGCTTCAAGCAGTAACTATGGCAATCGTTCTCGCAGTTTTTCCTGATAATGAAAAAGGCAGAGGGCTAGGAATGATTACTTTTGCTGTCGGAATAGGAGGAATTGCAGGCCCATTGGTGGGTAGTCAGGTGACTGAATTTTTTGGATGGAGATACATATTCTTGATTATGTTCTTCCCAACTGTAATAGGATTTATTTTGGCAAATTATATTTTAAAAGATGAGCTAATAGGGTCTTCTAGTAAAGAGAAAATAAAATATGACTTTAAAGGAGCTATTTATTCTGCATTATTTATAATTCTTGTCATATTAAATATATCTAATCCTTTTGGTATTTCTTATTCTTCTGCTTTTTACTGGTTAATATGGATCGTCAGTATTTCATTTATTTATTTATTTATAAAATCTCAATATAAAAGCAAAAACCCAATGTTTGATTTAAGTTTATTTTCAAGCTGGAGATTTTCTTTTGCTATTGTAGCTAGACTATTTGGCTTTACTTCTAATGGTCCTTTTTGGTTTATAATTCCTTTCTACTCAACAATAGTCCTAAAATATAGTGTAGGACTTACAGGAATTCTAATCTTCTTAAATGCCTTAGGCATGTCATTGGCAGGAAGTATAGGTGGAAGATTGTCAGATAAATTCGGTACTCTTAAATTTATATTAAGCGGACTATCTCTTTTAACTACAACATGGATACTGCTTGTTGTCGCAGGAAATGATCCTCCCTTAATCTACATCATATTAATATCATTAATAAATGGGATTTCTAATGGGCTTTGGATGGCACCAAATACTAGTGAAACTTTAGAAAAAATACCTACTAGTCATCATGGCCTTATAAGCGCCTTTAACGCTCTTATAAGAAATATTGGAAGCGTGGTTGGGATTTCAGTGTCTACTATTTTAATTACTTCTATTTTGATTTCATATGGACTAAATGTTCAAATAGGAGAACTTATAAATGGTTCGGATTCAGACTTAAAAATATTATCTGAGGCAATGAATTATTCGTTTATTTTATCTGCAGGCTTTGGAATAATTGCAATTATTCTCAGCATAGTGGGAAGGCTTAAAGAAAGATAATTATTCAGATAACCACAATCTTTCAAACTTTTCTTTGAGTTTTATTTCTATCCCTCTTTCATTAGGTTTATAAAAATCTTTATTTTGTATTTTTTCCGGAAAATTATTCTTTTTTATAAACCCTTCTTTTGAGTCATGATCATAAGTGTACCCTTCTCCAACTCCTAATTTTTTATCCAAAGCTGTATCAGCATTCATTAGATGCATAGGAATGTCATTTATAGGATTTGCTTCAACTTCATTTAGGGCAGAATTTATTGCCAAATAAGAAGAGTTACTTTTTTCTGCTAAACATAAATATATGGTTGCATTGGCCAAAGGAATTCTGCCTTCTGGCATGCCTATTTTATTAACTGATTCAAAAGCAGAGTTAGCTATTAACATAGCATTAGGATCTGCTAATCCTATATCTTCTGAAGCACTAATTATTAACCTTCTGGCAATAAATAATGGATCCTCTCCGTTTCTTAGCATCCTAGCCAAATAATATATTGCAGCATTAGGGTCAGAGCCTCTTATTGATTTTATAAATGCTGAAATATGACTGTAATGATTATCGCTTTGTCTGTCATATATGAAATTATTTTTTAATAGGTCCTTAATTGCATTTTTTGATATTAATTTCTTGTTATTAATTGTCTTAGAAGAAAGGACTGCCAACTCAAGAGTATCTATAGCTTTTCTAGCATCGCCACCACAACCTTTTGATAATATATTTAGAACGTCTTCTTCAATAATTATGTCAGAATTGTTAAGAAATTCTTCTTTATTTCTAATGATTTTATTCAAAATTGCATTAATAGATTTTTCATCATGCGGATTAAATTTGAAAATCTTTACTCTTGAAATTAAAGGGTTGATTATGGAAAAACCTGGGTGCTCAGTGGTTGCTCCAATTAATATGAGGATTCCTTCTTCTATAAGAGGCAACAATGAGTCCTGCTGGCTCTTAGAAAATCTATGAATTTCATCTAAAAATAATATAGTTTTTTTTGAAGATGTAGTTCTTTGAAAAATAACCTCGTCTGAGATTTTTCTTATATCGGCTAATCCTGAAGATACAGCAGAAAGTGACCGGAAATTCATATCGGATTGCTCGGCTATTATTTTTACTAAAGTTGTTTTTCCTGTACCAGGCGCACCCCAAAAAATCATGGAAGGTATGGTTTTGTTTTTCACAAGATTATGCAAAGCTTTTCCTTTTCCTAAAATATGTTCTTGCCCAATAAATTCATTAAGAGTTTTTGGCCTCATTCTTGTAGACAAAGGAGAGGATGAAAGTGATTCTTTTCTACTGCTGTATTCAAATAAATTCATTATAGTAATTATATATTAATTAAATTATTCAGACATATTCCCATATGTCGCAAAATAGACTGATTTCCAGATTAGAAGAATTATAAATATAATATCTCTAAAGAGGATGCTAAATGAAGAAAAGATTTTCGTTAATAATTTTATTATTTTTTATATGCGGCTGTGGTACCAATGAAGAGGAAATTAAAATCTCTCTCGATAAATTTACTGATAACAGCAGAACTTATTCAATAGACAATTTTTTAAGCTCTGGATTTAAAATAAATAAAGAGTATGATGTCTCAGAACTAGAAAGTGCCGATGGTGTTTGGTATGGATTTTGGAAGAATGATGTTGGCAAGGCTCTAGATTTTGAGATAAGAATTTATCCTACTCATAAGATAGCTCTAGATAGCGGAATCTCCTATGTTGATGAGGTAATTGGTGAAGATGCAATATTGAAAAAATCATTATCATCCTGGAACGAAGGAATTCAAGACAGAAGAACCAGAAGTGATAAAAGCTATAAAGGGAGTAGTGCCAACACGGTTAGAGCAAAATATCTTGATTACATAATATATGGGAACACAATCATTCTGTGTACCGGATTAGATTTAACTTATGCTAGACAAAATTGTTCTGAATTAGCATTGTCTATAGAAAAATAAGGAGACTTAAATGAAAAACATAGGATATATACCAATTAATAAATTAAGAAATATGATCTCATCAAAAGAGATTTCTCCAGTTGAAGTAATGAATGAAACTTTTGAAAGAATTAATTCTCTAAATTCTATATTTGGAGCCTATATAACTTTAGATGAAGAAGGGTCTATAAAGAAAGCAAAAGAGGCAGAAACTGCTGTAATGAAAGGTGAAGATCTGGGTCCTCTTCATGGGATACCTGTCCCAATAAAAGACCTCGAACCTGTAAAAAATATGAGGTGTACTTTTGGCTCCATACCAGCTGACACTATTACTGATGAAGATGCAATTTCAGTGGAAAGAATTAAGGCAGCAGGAGGAATAATCATAGGAAAGACTAATACACCTGAATATGGAAATGCTGGCACTACTGAAAACAGAGTTTTTGGAATATCCAGAAATCCATGGAATGACAAACTTACACCTGGTGGATCTAGTGGGGGGTCTGCTGTAAGCATTTGTTCAGGAATGACTTCAATTGCCCAAGGATCTGATGGAGGAGGGTCAATTAGAATTCCTGCATCATTGTGTGGAATCTTTGGAATAAAACCTACCCAAGGAAGGATACCAAGGAGAGTTCACAACAACACAAAATGGAACGAAATAAATTTTTCTACAACTGGCCCTATGTCAATAGATGTTATGGATTCTGCAATACTACTTGAGGTTATGTCAGGATTTCACGAAGCTGGAGAAAATGGAACTATAAGAGAGGAAAATCCGACTTTCACAAATTTTTCTACTACCAATCTAGATGGCATAAAGATAGCTTTTTCTAGAGGGGTCGGAGGAGCATTGGCCGATAAAGAAGTAATTGAATCAGTAGAAAAAACTGTAAAGAAAATTGATGGTCTAGGATTTTCAGTAGAAGAAATAGATTTTCATCCAGACGAATCAGAAATAATGTTTAGGACTTGGTTTGATTTTTGGTGTTCAAGAAGCTACCTTATGACACCTCATTTAATTGATGATGAGAAGAACAGAGAGGGCCTTACAGATTATTTTAGAACTAACATCCAGCACGGGAAGGATATTTCAGGAGCATCATTATTTGAGGCTTTAAATAACATTGGAAAATACAGAAATTATACTCAATCTATTTTTAATAATTATGATTTATTAATTACTCCAACTATAGCAGTAAAGCCATTTAAAATTAACGAATATCCTAAAGAAATTAATGGAAATAAATGTGACAGTCCTTTTTGGGACTGGACTCCTTTCACATATATTTTTAATCTCACAGGAAACCCTGCTGCAAATATTCCAGTATCAAGAAGTAAGGATAATTTACCAATAGGCATGCAAGTTGTGGGAGGCCAAATGAAAGAAAATTTGATTCTTGCTTTTGCTAAATTAATAGAGTCAGAAGAGCCTTGGAATTCGTATCCAGAGATTAAATGATATGCTCCAAATTTTTAAAATAACAACAATCGCTTCTTTGTTTGCAATGATTCTTATTTCATGCTCTTCGGGGAAAATTGAGGAGCCTATGATAGAAAAAATTACACCTCAAACTAAACAATTTAAATTAGAAGATTTTACTTCTATAGGGCTCAAAAAGAACAAGACATACAAAGTAGAAGAATTACCAAAAGCATTATCCGCATATTTTGGTTTTATAAAATTTAATGAGCCATCAGAAGAAGGCAAAGGGAAAAAAGTTGTAGAGTATGAGTTGAGAATTTATCCCTCTCATGAGGATGCTATAAATTATGGAACTGAGTATGCTGAAGAACGCGTTGGTCCTGAAGCAAAATTAAAGAAAAATCATAATCCAAGATGGAAAGAAGGTTTAAGGGATGCAAGAGTATGTATTGGAGATCAATTTAATACTTGGAAGAATAGTGCTGACTGCGGACAACCAAAATTTAATGAATTTTATATTTATGGAAATGTGGTAATTCTCTGTGAAGGAAGAACTCAAGAAATTGCCAAAAGAAATTGTAATTCTATTACTTCTAGGCTAGAACCTTCCACTGAAAATAAATAGACACATATATATGTGGAATATATCATTTGAATCATGAAAAAAATTATTGTCATCTTAACTCTTGCGATCACATTAACTTCATGTGCTTCAGAGCCAGAATTCATACCAATAGAAAAAATTACTGATTCAAATAAAAACTATACTATTGGAGATTTTAAAGAAATAAAATTTAAGCAAAGTGTTGAATACGATATTAAAGATTTGCCTGGAGTAATTTCAGCTTATTACGGATTTATTAAGAATAATTTAGGTAAACCAAAAGATTATGAAATACGATTTTATTCTTCTCATGAAGATGCCGTAAACGTGGGCATAAAATATGCTGATAATATCACCGGAAAAGAAGGATGTATAAAAAAAGATTGTTCTTTATGGACAAAGAATTTAAAGCACCGACAACAAGTGTCTGAGCCATTTACAGGAAAAAGTGCGGCTGGAAATGGAATACCTATACCAAAATATCAAACCTACATAATCCATGGAAATTTTGTACTCTTGTGTTCAGGGTATAATGAAGAAGAGGCTTTAAAAGCCTGCACGATCATAGTAGAGGATTTAGATGCAAAAAGTAGTAGTTAGAAAAGAATGGTAATGATAATTGGAGTGCCAAAAGAAATAAAAAATAATGAGTATAGGGTGGGGCTTACTCCCAATTCTGTAAAAAAACTAACAGAAAAAAATCATGAAGTTTTTATAGAAGAAAATGCTGGAATGGGCATAGGATTTACTGATTCAGATTATAAAAATAATGGCGCTAAAATCTTAAAATCTGCAAAAGAAATATATAAGTCATCTGAGTTAATAGTTAAGGTCAAGGAGCCACTTCCAAATGAATTCAAATATCTATCAAAAAATAATATATTATTTACCTATCTGCATTTAGCTGGAAACAAAGAGCAAAGTATTAAATTAGCTAATACTGGCGTAACAGGAATCGCCTATGAAACTGTCACTGCTACTGACGGATCTCTTCCATTGCTATCTCCTATGAGTTCTATTGCGGGGCAACTTAGCATAATTGTAGGATCATATTTCTTATTAAAACACAACAAAGGAAAAGGAACTCTAATCGGCTCTGTTTCAAATCTTGAGCCAAGAATCGTTACTGTAATTGGAGCTGGGGTAGCAGGGACAGAAGCAATAGATAAAGCATTGTCTAATAAAGCGCACGTAAAAATAATTGAACTTTCTGATAATAGGCTTAATGAACTGAAAAACAAATTTGGAAATAATAATATTGAGTACATTAAATCAAGTCCTGAAAACATATCTAATGCATTAAAAGTATCTGATATAGTTGTGGGAGCTGTTTATATTGTTGGTAAAAAGGCCCCGACAGTTGTTTCAAGAGAAATGATTTCAAACATGAAATCAGGGAGCGTGATGGTTGATATCTCTATCGACCAAGGCGGTTGTTTTGAAACTAGCAAAACAACAACACATGATGAGCCTACATTTCTTATAGATAATGTGGTTCATTATTGCGTAGCAAATATGCCTGGCTCAGTCCCTTTAACTGCTACTGAAGCATTAACCAAAGTTACACTTCCATATGTTTTAGACATTGCAAATAAAGGTCTTGATAAGGCACTTGAAGAGGATAATAATCTTTCTAATGGATTAAACATAAGAGATAAAGAAATAGTTCATCAGGCAGTAAAAGAGTCATTCGCAAATTCTTAGGCTATCTATTGGTAATTTTCCATAATTATTTATAATAAGAACTTAAGGAGTTTTAAATGGAGAATTTAAAAAAATGCCCAGTAATGCATGGAGCAATGTCAACTCATAGTTCATCAGGCACATCTAATAAAGATTGGTGGCCTAAACAATTAAATTTAAGCATCCTTCATCAGCATGACAAAAAAACTAACCCAATGGGAGAAGGGTTTAACTACAGAAAAGAATTTAAAAAAGTTGATTATAAAAGCCTAAAGAAAGATTTAAATGATTTGATGACCGACTCGCAAGATTGGTGGCCCGCTGACTACGGACATTATGGACCTTTCTTTATAAGAATGACATGGCATGCGGCTGGAACATATAGAAGTGCAGATGGCAGAGGAGGTGGAGGAACAGGAGCTCAGCGCTTTGCGCCTTTAAATAGTTGGCCAGATAACGGAAATTTAGACAAAGCAAGAAGGTTATTATGGCCAATAAAACAAAAATATGGCGAAAAAATTAGTTGGGCAGATTTATTAATTCTTGCTGGAAATGTTGCAATCGAATCTATGGGAGGCAAGACTTTTGGATTTAGTGGAGGCAGAGTAGATATTTGGGGGCCAGAAGAGGATGTAAATTGGGGAATAGAGAAAAAATGGTTAGATAATAATAGGTATAAGGGTGAGCGTGAGCTTGATAATCCGCTTGCAGCAGTCCAAATGGGCCTAATTTATGTAAATCCCGAAGGGCCTGATGGCAATCCAGATCCATTAGTAAGCGCTAAAGATATTAGAGAGACTTTTGGAAGAATGGCTATGAATGACGAGGAGACTGTTGCTTTGGTAGCTGGTGGTCACACTTTTGGTAAAGCACATGGTGCTGCACCTGATGAACACGTTGGAAAAGAACCAGAGGGTGCTGAAATTGAAAACATGGGTTTTGGATGGACAAATGATTATGGATCGGGTGCAGGAAGAGATACTATAACAAGTGGAGTTGAAGGTGCATGGACTGCTAATCCTACCCAATGGGATAACGGATATTTTGATATTTTATTTGGATATGAATGGAAATTAACAAAAAGTCCAGCAGGGGCCCATATATGGCATGCAATTAATCAGGAAGACAAGCATTTAGCTCCAGATGTTGAAGACTCATCTATTAAAGTTCCAACAATGATGACGACAGCAGACATGGCAATGATTAAAGACCCTGCCTATAATAAAATTTCTAAACATTTTCATAAAAATCCATCCGAATTTGCAGATGCTTTTGCTCGTGCTTGGTTTAAATTGCTGCATAGAGATATGGGACCAAAAACACGCTACATGGGTCCTGAAGCTCCATCTGAAGATTTAATTTGGCAGGATCCAATACCAAAAGGCAACACTAATTATGATTTAGAGGTTGTTAAAGAAAAGATTCTGTCGAGTGATGTAACCCTAAAAGAAATGGTTGAAACTGCTTGGGCAAGTGCTTCAACATTTAGAAATTCAGATATGAGAGGTGGCGGAAATGGGGCAAGGATAAGGCTTGAACCCCAAAAAAACTGGGAAGCAAATAATCCTGAAAATTTATCTAAAATTTTAAAAATTTATGAAAAAATTTCTAATGAGACTAATGCTTCTATTGCCGACATTATTATTTTTGCTGGAAATATAGCAATTGAAAAATCATCTGGGATTGAAGTTCCTTTTCAAAAGGGGCGCGGAGATGCCACTCAAAAAAATACAGATATAGATTCATTTGCTGTCCTTGAGCCACTTTCAGATGGCTTTAGAAATTTTCATAAAAACAACCTATCTACATCCCCGGAAGAAATGATGCTTGATAAAGCTCAACTTCTGGGCTTAACTGCTACTGAAATGGTTGTTCTTGTAGGAGGATTGAGATCGTTGGGCATTAGCAATAAAGATTATGGTTTATTTACGAAAAATATTAATGAATTATCAAACAATTACTTCAAATTGCTCCTAGATATGTCTGTAAAATGGTCACCAAACGGAACAAATGATTCATATATTGCAACAGAAAGAACAACTGGAACCCAAGTTAGGACTGCTTCAAGAGTAGATCTTGTTCTAGGATCTAATTCGCAACTTAGAGCGTTAGTTGAAGTATATGCAAGTAGCGATGCTCTTGATAAATTCAAAAATGATTTTGTTTTGGCATGGAACAAGGTTATGAATGCGGACCTTTTTGATGATGGGAATTAATAAGAAAAGTTTTGCTTTAATAGCAATAATTATTCTTACTTTGGGGTGTAGCCAAGAAGATACTTCAGATTCTGCAGCCACTCAGGTTGAAAAAATTACAAATGAGAGTTCAATTTATAAAATTGATGATTTTAAAAATATAGGATTCAAAATTAATAAGGAATACGATGTTTCTGAGTTAGATAGTGCGCAAGGAGTTTGGTTTGGTTTCTGGAAAAATAGTCTAAATAAACCAGTAGATTATGAAATTAGAATTTATCCATCTCAACAATTATCTCTTGATAAGGGTATTTTTTTTGTTGAAGAAGTAATCGGTGATAATGCCGTACTAAAAAAATCTACTTCCTCTTGGAAAGAAGGGATTCAGGACAGAAGAGCAAGAAATATTTCAAGTATGAGTGGAAGTGAAGCAAACTCTGTAAGAGCTAAGTATCTTGATTATGTAGTTTATGGCAATGCTATAATTTTATGCTCAGGATTAGAATTAAGTTATGCAACACAAAATTGTTCGGACTTAGCTTTATCTTTAGGGAATTAGATTAAAATAAATAAATCGGTGACCTTGTCTGAATTAACTAGTGGCTATTTCAAATGAGAGTGTTTCAGTAATTTAGATTTACCTCAGTAATTTCTTCTGCAAAAGTAACTCTGCCTGAATATATTTCACGAATTTCTTTAAGGCTTTTTTTAGTATTTTCAATTTTACTGATATTAGGCCCCATATGAGTTAAAACTAAATGTTTTACTCCGGCTTTTTCAGCCATTTCAGCAGCTCCTAAAGTTCCACACTGTCCGGTATTTTCTTTTTCTTTTTCCATAACGCTTTGATCATCCCAGCACATACAAATCATTATGTCTGCGTCCTGTGACAATTTTTCAATGGAATCACAAGGTTCAGTGTCGCCTGTATACACTAAACTGAAATCGTTGGTTTCCATTCTGTATGCCAAGGAATCTAGGTAAGGTTGGACGTGTTTTGCTTCTGCTGTATGTATGTCCCATCCATCAAATTTGTAAGTCGTATTTGCTTTAATATTCTTAGCATTCACTACAGGAGGTCTTCTAGGCAATGTTCCTCCTCGATTGACGTAAACTTGTTGACTTACCGGATGATTGACTCTTGCTTTCCAGTCATGTGAAAAAACACCTTCGTTTCCTATCAAATTTTCCGTAAATTCTTCTGTCAGGTTGGGGCCAAAAACTTTTAATATTTCCTCTTTTCCCGCTCCTTGATCCCATCTGGTTAAAAGAAAACAGGGGTAGTCGACATCATGATCAAAATGATGATGTGAAAAAAACAAGTAGTCTACTTTTGTAGTGGATATTCCTGCTTTAGTTAATTTATGAGTAGTTGCGGGACCGCAATCAAACATAACGAGATCACCATTCACCTCTACTACTATTGAGGAACCGAACCGATCCTTTGTAGGAGTAGGTGTACCCGCTCCAAGTATCGTTAATCTTTGAATTGATTCCATAATTCGAACTCCTGTAATTGTTTAAAGATTTACCTTATCTTTAGTGTAGTATAAATAATGAAATAAGATTAAAGGAGATATTTATGGAAGTTCTTATGATGAGATTGCAGCTAAAAAAAGACAAGGTAAATGACTTTTTGAGAGAGATGATATTGGGTGCAGAAGGTTCTGTGTCATTAGAACCAGAGTGTAGAAGATTTGACATAATTCAAGACGAGGAAGATGAATCAAATATAGCTTTGTGCGCAGTATATAACAACCAAGATGCAATAGACGATCACTTAACTAGAAGTCATTTTATAGAATGGAAGAATAGAACCAAAGATTGGATTCATAAAGGACCAGAAGTTTACAATTGCAAGCCAGTATTTCCTCAAAATGATGCAAAGTGGGATTCTCTCCAAAATGATGCCTCTATATCAAATGCATTTGTTGGAGGACTTTATGTTATCCACGCAAAACTTATAATAAAAGAAGATAAAGTAGATGATTTTATAGAAGCTATTACTCTAGATGCTATTGGATCAGTAAATGAAGAACAAGGATGCTTAAGATTTGATGTATTCAGAGATAAAGAAAAATCAAATCAATTATTTCTCTACGAAGTCTACACAAACCAATCTGCGTTTCAGTATCATACAAACACCCCTCACATAAAAAAGTGGGAGGAGACTGTAAAAGATTGGTATGATCCATATGGTGAAAAGAGTGTCATTAAAGGCAAAAATATTTGGCCTCCAGATAATTGGAAATGGAGTTCAGGAAATCCTGTTAAATAGTTCAAGTTCAAGGTTTATGGAGGATAAAAGTAAAGTAGGAATATTTATTGGAATAGTAGGAATAACATTATATCTATATAAAATTATCGGGTTTCTTTTTTAATAAAAAAAATATTATGGGGCTGTAGCTCAGTTGGTAGAGCGCTTCGATGGCATCGAAGAGGTCAGGAGTTCGAGCCTCCTCAGCTCCACCACGAGTTTTAGGTTCAAATCTTACGAATTTCGTGCATTATCACAGATGAAAACATTTTCTTCTACCCCACTTACTACCCCATCTCAATCAAAAACGTGGCATATTTCGTGGCAATTCGTGGCATTTATTTACTTGCCACGCTACAAGCTTCGCCGATAGGCAAGGGGCACTATATGTATATTAATATGTGGGTGTCAGAGTGCTGAGATTTTATTAACAGCAATCTGCAGTTTCAGAGCAAATTAATTCTTTAACAAATACTGCATCTTTATAAAATCCTTCAGGATAAGTAGGGCAAACTGCAGTATAAGAACCAAAATGGAAAACAGTTTTAGATGCAATATTTGATTATCAAGAATATGATCCTGAATTATTCAAAACTTACCCTTATTGGGGAGCTATAAGTGCCTCATATGCTTTTCATCATGATATAAAATTTGGGATGTTGAACCTGATTGGATATGGCAAGATGCTCCTAAACTATCTGAAACAGTAAAAGCAAAGACAATTCTTCTAGGAGGAAATACTCAGAAAGGTGGGCTTATGAGTAAATCAATATCTGAAAAAGTCAAAAGTAATATTTCAAATTGCGAAATATTATACTGGGACACTGGTCATGGTGTTAGGGATGAAAAACCTAAAGAATATACCCAACTACTAAAAAATTTCATTAAAAAACTTTAGATTCAAAAATACTTATATTTTCTAGAGGTTAAAAGTTAGTACTCAACAAAAAAGAAATAACTTATCTTTTAAAGCTGCTAGCTTAAATGTTTTGCTGGCTCCCTGAATATGCTTTTACTTACTCTCTCGCACCAACCTGAAACCGAACCAATCGACTCAGCAGCAGTTTCAAAATGAAAAAGAATACCTAAATTGGCTAGCAAGACATATACAGCCAAATAGGCAAAACTTAATATTAATGCGATTGGATAAGCTTTATTCATAAAAACCCTTTAATGATACAAATTGCCCAAATTTTGAGGAAAAAACTATTCTGAGTTAAATAAACTAAAAAGGAGTCTAATTATGAACTCAAAAACAACAGGATGGATTTTAACCATTTTTCCAATTGTGGGGCTGGCATGTTGGGCGCTGTCTCCAATATTTGCACTTGGTCCTCCAGCTGAATTTGAAGGTGGATATGGAGCTTTCGCAGCAGAACTAGGCAAAAGCGCAAATGCAGTAAGCCTATGGATGGCGCTTGCTGGTCTGGCTTATGCAGTATTAACTGTAGGATTAATGAGTCTAAAATCAAAATATACAGATGGAAACTACGGTTATATGGCTGGCATATTATTACTTGTAGGGTTTGCTGGACAAGGTGTAGAAACAGGTGCTTTTTCAGCAGCAGCTCAAGCAGCCTCTAAAGGTGCAGAAATGATTCCAAGTGCCGCTGCATTGATAGTTTTTTGCACGACTGCTGGAGGAGGTGCAACTTCGATTTTTGCACTGGGATTGGCTTTGCTTGGAGCAGGATTATATATGAAAAAGAGTGTTCACGTTATTAGTTCTGCATCATATATGATAATCGGATTATTTGGAGTTATTGGGTCAATTTTATTCTATGATGGAGGTCTTATGGCTGTCTATTACTTTGGCTTGACTCTTACTACAATCGCAGTAGGAATAGAACTAATTAGAACCGGCCAAGACTAAATAATTCATAAAACATAACAAGGGGTTTGAATTAATTTTTTTATATAATACAATTCCCTTGTTATGAAATTTTACTTAACACAAACTTGTTGCTGTTGCTGTTGTCAGGATGACAACGGGGTAACAAATCGCGTCTAGTCTAAATAAATTAAAAGACATAGAATCGAAACCCCGAAAATTCGGGGTTTTTTTTATTTCTGGAAGGAGAAAAATGAGTTTGCAAATAGGAGATGAAGCACCAAATTTCGTTGCTGATACAACATTAGGAGAAATTAATTTTCATGAATGGGTAGAAAATAAATGGACTGTATTGATGTCTCATCCTGCAGATTTTACACCCATATGTACTACAGAAATTAGAACCCTTGCTGATTGGAGCTATGGAGATGACTGTGTAGTAGTTCCTGCTGTTCCAACAGAAGATATTCCAGAAAAATTTCCAAAAGGTCACAAGATAATAAAAGAATATCTTCGGACCACTCCACAACCAAACTTTGATTAAGGCAATATGATAAAACCGGCAATAAATAAATTCTTTGAGTTTCCAGAAACTGTTAATGAAGTTTCTGCCAGATTCGTAGCTGCAGGTGTTTTTACATTATCTTTTATTGCGCTAATATTCATTCAATTGAATTCTAATCTTGGCCCTATATTAAATATAATATTAATCATAGGTTTTCTAGCAAGGGTTTCTTCTGGGCCCAAATGGAGTCCTTTGGCAATATTTGTTACTAAGATATTGGTGCCAAATTTAAAATTTAATGAAAAAATTGTACCTGGTCCTCCAAAAAGATTTGCTCAAGCAATAGGTCTTGCTGTCTCAACCCTTATATTGCTTTTCTTGGTATTAGGAATTAAAGAATTATCAATGGTATTGCTAATAATCCTTATGATTTTTGCATTATTAGAATCTGCCCTTGGCTTCTGTTTTGGTTGCAAAATATTCGCAAGCCTTATTAAACTTGGAATTATTCCTAAAAGGGTATGTGAAAAGTGCGCTAATTATTCCTATTAATTAGTAAATATATCTAAAATACTTTCTCCAACGCCTGCTTTAGCACCTTTAAATAATTCTGTGTAGCCACATTTTGTACATGCTATTGCTTTGAATTTATTTGCTTGCATATTTAATATTTTTGTTAATAATCCTCCAGTTGTAGAAACACGAAATTCTTCGTAATTCTCATTACTGCATTTTATACATTTATATTGAACTGTATCCATATCTATATTTTTTAAATACCCCTTAACTATTTATCTTGATTAACTTCCTGATTGATTATTTTCTTTTTCAAATAAATACTCGCAGAAGAAACTAAGACCGCTAAAATTCCAATAAGCGTAAACCAAATGCTTAAGTTATTTATTAAAGAAAATAGGATAAGCAATATGCCAATGAAAAGATTAACGTAACTCATATATTTTGAGATCTTTATGCCCATTTCTTAATTATCCACAAAAAAACAATATTTAGGAAATCATTTCTAATTGTATAGCCACTTTTATTAATAATATGTTAAATTAATATTATTAATATAAACGCTATAAAGGAGGTGCAATTGTATAAATCAAAAACAACCGCTGGAGGCGAACTTAAGTAACCCTCACGTTTAATATTTCATAAGCCTCTAGTGGTTTATATTAAAAGAGCTCCTTTTTGGAGCTCTTTTTTTAACTCTGCCTTCTAGCCTTTTTTAAATCTGAATTAGTTGATATTAGATTATCTTGTATATAATCATGATTAATTTTTAAACCTAAGCCAATACCTTTTGGCATATGAATAAATCCTTCGTCATCCATAGGGTCAATTATTTCATGCAAATATTCTGGTGGTTTTTCATAATCAACATGAGGGTGCAGCAGTCCTCTTTCATAAAATTCTCCAGGAATTCTAATTGATCCAAGAGCATGAAGATTTCCTTCTTTCCCACCATGAACTTCCATGGCCATGTTATAAGATTCAGCAAGATGTGCTACTTTCATTAAAGGAGTAAGTCCTCCAAGGTCACCTGTTCCGCCTCTTAAAATATCTACAGCATTATTTTTTATCCATTCTGCTCTTGTAGCTATCTTTCCTGTCATAGTTTCTGGCCCAATTATTGGAATATCTAATTGTTCTGATAGCCAAATATAAGAAGACATGCTTGATTCATCCATAGGTTCTTCAAACCAATAAAAATTAAGCTTCTCTAATTCTCTTCCAATCCATAATGATTCCAATCTTGAATAATAATGATAGGAATCCAGCATTAAAGGAATATTTTCTCCTACTGCTTCTCTAACAGCAGCACATGCCATTATGTCTTTTTTGGGATCAGGAGCTCCTTCAATAGGAGGCATCCATCCATGAAGTTTAACTGCCCTATAACCTTTTTCTTTTACACACCATTCTGCAAATTTTCCATAATCATCAGGAGTAGAAAGGCCACCTTTAATGGTATCTCCGCACATTGTACTTGCATAAGCAGGAACCTTTTCTCTATATAAACCAAGAATATTATTTACTGGTTGATTCATTATCACTCCAAGCAAATCCCATAAAGCAAGATCAATGGAAGACAAAATTCTTTCATCAATTGCAGTTACTATTCGCTGCATATGCATCATCTTCTCCCATAATTTTTCTCGATAAAATGGATTCTCCCCCAATAAAATTGGTGCGATTACATTCTCAACTATTTCAGGGTTTGCGCCAAAAGAATGCCCCTTGTGCCCCTCATCAGTTTCTATGGTTATCAAGCTTTGCTTTACCTTATGGGGTTTTTTTGCTGGATGGCCATGACCTTCGTCATCACTTTCAACATAAGAAGTATATTGAAATAATTTGGATTCAACTTTAATGATTTTCATAAAACCTCTCTATTTTATAAAGTATTATAGTTAAGTTAAGTTAATTCATGAGGAAATACAATGAAAAAAATTTTAATAACAGGTGGAGCTGGCTTAGTAGGCAGCATACTGATTGAAGGCTTAAAAAATAAGTTTGAAATAAGGATATTGGATCAAAAATCTGTTGAAGGCATTGACTCTAGAGTAGGAGACATAAGTAACTTAGAATCGATTCTTCCTACATTTGAAAATATTGATACAGTTGTACATTTAGCTGGAGACAGAAGAGTTCATGGAGACTGGAATTCGATTTTAAATAATAATATTACAGGAATTTATAATATTTATGAGGCATCAAGAATAAGTGGAGTTAAAAGGGTAGTTTTTGCTAGCTCACAACATGCTACAGGAGGATTCTATGATGTTGAGCCATGGTCTTTTATCAATAATGGAGAATACGAAAAGCTACCTGATAACTACAAGCCACTCGATGAAACTTGCAGGATAAGGCCAGATAGCTATTACGGCGCATCTAAATCCTTTGGTGAATCTTTAGGTAGTTATTATTCTGATTTTTACAACTTGTCTACTATTCATATAAGAATAGGATGGGTAATATCAGACGATGACCCAACATTTTCTCCAATATCGCTAAATCTGTGGCTAAGTCATAAAGATATATGCCAAATAATAGAATTAAGCGTCAATGCAAACGAAGATATTAAGTATGATATTTTTTACGCAACTTCAGATAATCACTGGAAAATATGGTCTATAGATAAAGCAAAAAATATTCTTGGGTACAAACCGGAAGATGGGGCAGGAGAAACCTACACTCTAAGAGACCCTAAAAAGGCAGACACCTAATCTAGAGTCCAAAAATAATTAATGATGCTAACCCCATGTAAAGCAATACTCCTGCAATATCTGTAAATGTAGTTACTATTACAGCAGATGATGAAGCAGGATCTAAATTTACCGTCTTCATAAAAATCGGGACTATAACACCCATTAATCCTGCAACAAATAAATTCAACAACATTGCGCCACCTACTAATGCAGCAAGATTAAAATCGGACTTCCAAATATATATAACAATAAACAGTAAAAGGGTAACCAACAAACCTTGAATAACTGACAAAAAGAGCTCTCTATTTAATATATTTCTAGTATCTTTTGTAGTTACTTCTCCTAGAGCTAGCGCTCTTACTACTAAAGTTAAAGTTTGGGTTCCTGCAATTCCTGCCTGACCAATTATCACTGGTAAAAATACAGCCAATACTGGCATTTGTCTGACATGATTTGTAAATAAACTAAGTATGAATCCAGCAAAAAGTACTGTTCCTAAATTAATAATTAACCAAGGAAGTCTCCTCTTAAAAGAATTTTTTATTGGGCCAATTACTTTGTCATCTATACTCATTCCGACCATATTAAACATATCTTTTGTGGCTTCTTGCTCAACTAAATGAATAACCTCTTCAATTGAAATCACTCCTTCTAAAATACCGTCTTCATTAGTAACTGCTAAAGCCCTCAATCCATGCTCATCCATAATATGAGCGCATTCTTTTTTATCAACATCAGCAGTAACTGAAATGATATTTGGTTTCATGACTTCAGAAACTGCCTGAGTTAGATTTGCAAATATTAAGTCGGAAATATTTATTGATCCAACAAGCTTTCCTTTTGAATCCACAACAAAAAGGTTCTGTAATTTATTAGAACTTATATTTGATTTCCTTAAAACTGAAACTGTATGGGATACAGACCAAGCACTTCTTATAGCAACAAAATCATGCTTCATAAAATCATCAGAAGGTTTCTGGTATTTATATAATTTTCCGACTCCTTCCATATCTCTTATCTTAGAAATAACCTGACTTGCGTGATACCAATCTATTCCTCTAAGAACTTCTGCAGCCAATTCTGGCGGAGCATCATTTAAGACCGAAGCCAACTGATCTACGTTTATTAAACCTTTGTCGGAATCATTCTTTTTCAAATTTAGTTGACCTATTACGCTTTTAAGCTCATCAATAGTCAAGTCTTCTATCATTTGCTCAGATAAGGCTTGATTTACTTCTATATCAGTATTCTTTGAAACTAGGTCAGGGGTCTCGTCCAAGCTCAATTGAAATGATATGCCTCCAGAATCTAAAGAATCTAGATCTTCTTTTTCAAATTTAGTATTTAATTCATTTATGTCCATGGATCTTAAAATATTCTTGCACAACTTTATATTTAAGTTCATTAATAATAGACACGTATTAAATTTATTTTGTTAATATGTACATCAAATAACAATTAATAGAACAAAATTATGGCTGGATTTTTATCAGAAGAGTTAGAAAAATATATCAGTGATCACTCAGAAAAGACCGGTTTAAATGAGCAATCGCTTAGAGATGAAACTTTAAAACTAGGACCTCCATCAGCAATGATGTCTGGAGATTCTGTAGGAAATTTTTTAAAACTAATAATCAAAATGAACGACTGCAGAAGAATATTAGAAATTGGTACATTTACTGGTTATAGTGCTCTTATGATGGCGACAGCCCTTCCTAGTAACGGAAAATTAATTACCTGTGATGTGAATAAAGAAACATCAGAGATGGCAAAAAAACATTGGTCCAAAAGTCCACACGGATCTAAGATAGAATTACATATAGGCCCTGCAATTGAGACTATAAATAATCTAGAAGGAGAATTTGACCTGATATTTATCGATGCCGATAAAAACAATTATTCAAATTATTTTGAAATCTGTAAAAACAGACTCTCAAAAAACGGATTAATTATTGCTGATAATGTTCTCTGGTCAGGAAAAGTATTGAACCCAGAAGACGAACAAGCCAAATCCATTGATTCGTTCAATAAACTAGTTAATGATGACAATGAGTTTTGGAATACAATTGTTCCTGTAAGAGATGGATTAATGATTATAAAAAAGAGAGGTAAATAAATATGAAAATTACAGATATACGCACGGTTGTTGTTGGAAATCCGTGGAAAAACTGGGTTTTTGTTGTAGTTGAAACATCTGATGGCATTTCAGGGCTCGGAGAGACTACAGGAGGCCTATCAACAATGCCAAATAAAGAAGCTGTAGAAGAAATAAAACATTTAGCCATCGGGAAGAACCCTTTAGAAATATCTAATGTTGTTGATGAATTATATAAAGCATTATTTTTAAAAATGACATCTGCTGTTGCTGCAATTGAAATTGCATGCTGGGACATATTAGGAAAACATTTAAAAGTACCTATTTATCAATTATTAGGCGGAAAAGTTAGGGACAAAGTCAAAGTCTATGCAAATGGTTGGTATTCTGGAGAAAGGTCTCCAGAAAATTTTGGAGAAAAGGCTAAATCTTTGGCTGATAAAGGGTACACTGCTCTAAAATTTGATCCTTTTGGGTCAGAATATTTAAGGCTCAATAAAGAATCAGAAATCTTTATAAAAAATATTGTTAGATCTGTTAGAAATGCTGTTGGCCCAAATGTTGAGTTAATGATTGAAGGACATAAAAGGTTTAATACTGTAGAAGCAATTAAAATTGCAAATTGGTTGAATGAATTTGAGGTTACTTGGTTTGAAGACCCTATTGATAATGACGACATTGATTCGTTAATTCACGTTTCTAATAATTCACCTGTAAGAATAATTGCTGGAGAGGGATTTGATGATCACAAAGACTTTACGAGATTTGTATCATCTAATGCAACTGACATAGTTAATCCTGAAATCATGAAAATTGGAGGAATTAGTGGGGCTGTTAAAGTCGCAGGAATTTGCTCCTCTTTTGATGTTGATCTTGCTTTTCATAATGCAGAAAGTCCCTTAAAAACTATGACAAACTTACAACTTTGTGGAGCAATAAAAAATATATACATTCAAGAATGTTTTGACGATTTTAATGAAGGTTGGATAGACGAATTATTTCCTGGTTACGAGAAAGTTAAAAATGGTTATCTGGCTATACCAGATAAGCCGGGGTTAGGCATACAACTTAATGAAGATGTTGCTAAATTACACCCATACAATAAAAGCAATTTTCTAAGAATGTTTAAGCCAGGGTGGGAGAATAGAAAAGGCGCGAAAGATTCAGAATAAATCTAGTAATTTTTCAAGATCCGTGACATGATCTATTTCAAAATCTGGTTTATTTTCCAAAGGATACTTCCTGTCCATGGTAACCCAAGCTGTCTTCATTCCAACTTTCTGTGCCCCTACTATATCCGTCTCAGCTGTATCACCAACAAACAATATATTTTCACACTCTAAATTTAATTTTTCAGCAGCTGCAAAAAAAATTTCTTCGCAAGGTTTATGGCAACCAAAATCACCAGAAACCATGGAAAAAGGAGCCAAATTATCCACCCCTGATTTTTTTAATTTGGTATGCTGAAAACTATAACCGTTAGTGACTACTCCCCAAGGTATTTCTAAATCATTTAGTTTTTTTAAATGTGCATTCGCCTTTAAATCAGGGTCAACTGATTCGACCACTGAATTCCAAAAAAAATCAACATAATATTCACTATCATTAGGGAGGCTGACTGATTTTTTTAATTCCTCAAAAAGTAATTTTTTTTCTGTAGACCATTTAGTTTTTTTATCTGCTTTTCTTATTATTTTTAAAAATTCTTCATATGAAAAATCAGATGCATCAATAAAACTACCATAGAATTTCTTTGTGAATCCTAGAAAGGCATTATCTCTACTAATTAAGGTATCATCAAGATCATATAATAAGCCTTTAATACTCATCTTAAAACAAATGCCCTAAACGACTCTGCATATTCCATGTTATGCTTTTTTCCGTTTTCTTTTTTCCATGAAATAACTCGCTCAATTGCTTCTGGTGGAACTTGACTCGTATGAGCAGCTAGCGCTTTCATTGCAACATTCATATCATCTTCTGAAATTTCATTATAATGATCTGCATCATCTCTACTCATTACCCAAACCTCCCTGACTTTATGTGGCTCTAAGCCTTCTTCTAGTAATTCTGGAAAAGTTAATCTATCTCTAGCTGTAGGATAGACTGAAGATAATGCGGCCTCCCCTGCGGCTATATGGTCTGGATGAGAAGATCCATAGTTTTGTCCTAAAGTTCTAAATGGGGCCGTTGTTATTAATACATCAGGTTGATGTTTTCTAATTTGCCTAGTTATATCTTTTCTTAATTCTAAGCTAGGGGTTAAATAAGCATCAGGATAATTTAAATATTCAACGGTTTTCAGGCCAAGAATTTTTGCTGCATCTTCTTGCTCTTTATATCTAATTTCAGCTAATCTCTCTGGTGTCATTTCAGGATCATCGCTACCTTTACTACCGTCAGTGCATAAAACATAAACAACATCCCATCCCTCTTTGCACCATTTAGCGACTGTACCTGAGCAACCATATTCTGCATCATCAGGATGAGCAACAACAACCATTGCTTTGCTGTATTTAGGATCTGGATTTAGATCTATAGGCATGATTATCTCCCTTTTAATATTAATTTTATATGATCAACAATTCTATTTGTTCTCCAAAAAGCCCCTATGTGCCCAAGTCCTTCTATAACTATAAATTCAGAATTTAAAAACAACTTAGATGTAGATTCAATCCAATTATAATATGGATCTTCAGATCCTGCGAAAAGAAGTATAGGCTTTGAAAAATTTTTTATTTCATCCTCATAAATACCTTCCCATTCGTCTTGAGCCTGATTACATAATTTAAGTGCATTAGGATCAAATTTCTGCCTAACAACTGGAGCAAGGTTTTCCTCTTTGTAGGTAATTATTTTTTTATGGGTTTTGGGGGGCTTAGAATGCATACCACCAACAATAATACAGTTCAGTTTATCTTTATATTTTTTTATTAAATCAAAACAAACTCTTCCGCCCATTGAGAACCCAAAAATTGAAAAATTACTTATGCCTATTTCATTCAATAATGTGATCAGTATCTCTGAAACATTAGAGATATAATAATTCTCGATTTCTTTGGGAGACGAACTTTTTCCATGGCCTGGATAATCAAGCATTATGAGCTTATTGTCTTCTTTTAATAGATCAACCCATCCTGATTTATGCCAATGAAATATACTGCTCATATAAGGATGGATTAACACCAGTGGAGTGCCATTACCAACAATTTCGTAATAATAATTATTACCTTTAACTTCTATTAATGGCATTATTAATCTAGTTTAGAGTTTAAGACAGACTGCGCTTTTTTCTCTCTGTATTTTTTAATTCCATTTGATATGGTTTCATCATTAACGCCCAAAATTGCAGCAGCAAAGAGTGCTGCATTTGTCGATCCTGCGCTCCCAATACCAAAAGTTGCAACAGGAACTCCAGAAGGCATTTGAACGGTTGATAATAAAGAGTCTAAGCCTTTTAAGCTCTGGCTTTCCATAGGAACACCAAGAACTGGCAAAATAGTATGAGCAGAAATAACTCCAGCTAAATGTGCTGCTCCTCCTGCTCCTGCAATAAAAACTTTTACTGAGCCTTCTTTAATCTTTTCATCAAGATATTCAAGTAATTGTTTAGGTGTTCTATGGGCAGATAAAACTTTTACTTCATAAGATATCTTAAGAGAATCTAATATTTCGGTGGCTGGCTTTATGGCTGGCCAATCAGAAGTACTTCCCATTAGTATTGCTACTTTAGTGCTCATTTTGATGCCTCCAATTCTCCGGATCTCATATTAAATAATTTATCGCCAAATTTTTTCATTCTCTGATCATGTGTTGCTAAAATAACTGTTGTATTAAAAGTCTGACATATATCCTTAATTTGTTCAAAAACAATTTCTGTATTTACTGAGTCAAGTTGAGATGTAGGTTCGTCTGCTACTAAAATTTCAGGCTTTCTAACTAAGGCTCTTGCTACTGAAACCCTTTGCCTCTCTCCTCCAGAAAGCTCATAAGGTCTGTGACTCATTCTATACTTAAGGCCTAGAATCTCTAATATTTCTTCTGTTTTTTCTTTTCTTTCTTTCCCTTTCATTCCTAATATTCTAAGAGGTAGTTCAACATTTTCATATGCAGACAAAAGTGGCATTAAGGCATGAGCTTGAAAGACCATTCCTATTGTTTTCCTTCGTAATTCATTCAATTGTCTTTTAGAAAATTTATTTACTGGTTTTTTATTCAGCAATACTTGTCCTGAAGAAGGCAGATCTATGCCAGAAACCATATTTAATAAGGTAGTTTTTCCAGCACCTGACGGACCAGAAATAATTACAAACTCACCTTTTTTTATACTCAAACTAACATTCTTTACAGCTTCTATATCTCCACTAGCAAGTTGAAATTTTCTATTTACTTTTTTTAGATTGATCATTTCTTATCTTTATTAATTATTTTTTCTAGGCTAATTTTACTTTTATTAGAAGTCAGGCTTGCTTTTGATTCTATTTTTGACTTAGATAAAATCTCTTGTGGAATTTGAACACCTCCAAAGGAATCAATAACTATAAATTCTGACTTCTTTTTTTTCTTTCTTAAAACCTCTTTAACAACCTTGCCATCTCGCATTCCAATTGACCTATTAACATGATCTTCGATTTTGGGATCATGCGTAACGACAACGACAGTAGTTCCATAATTTTCATTTACATATCTCATCTTCTCTAAAACCATTGCACTTGTTTCATCATCAAGCTCTCCCGTAGGCTCGTCTGCCAATAGAAGTGGAGGTTGATTAGCTAAGGCTACAGCTATGGCAGAAACTTGCTGTTCTCCTCCAGAAATATTTTCTGGCAACCTTGATGATATTGAGTTTAAATTCAAAAATTCAATTAAATTATCTACTCTTGCTGTTCTCTCTTTTTTAGATAAATTTGATGCCATCATAGGAAGTTCAATATTGCTATAAATATCCAAATAAGGAACCAAGTTCTTTCCTGTTTGTTGCCAAACAAATCCTACCTCTGACTTTCTATATTCAACAGCATCTTTTTGGTTTATGCCTAATAGGTCAAAATTTCCAACTTGAACGTCCCCAGCTGATGGAGATTCATATCCAGCAAGAATATTAAGTAAAGTAGACTTGCCGCTACCAGAAGCCCCAACAATTGAAATTAACTCTCCATAGCCTATGTTTAGGTCAACACCTCTCAAAGCCACAACCTCCAAGTCAGAAACCTTAAAGATTTTATATAGCCCTGCACAACTAATATGGAGTTTACTAATCACATTATCCTCTTACTTTAAATTTATTCTCATTGTTTCATTTATAGAAATTCTGAACACTGAAATTATAGTAAAAATAATTATTACTAGAAATAATATTCCAACTAATCCAAAAACAATACTAAAATCTAGCCATTCAACCGAATTTATCATTGGGGGAACTAGTGAATCTGAAGACTCTGGGCTAATCAAATAAGGCATAACTGTCGACGAAAGCCTAGACCCCAAAACAATTCCTAGAGCTACTGCAAGGCCAATAACAATAATTTGCTCTAGAGCAATTAAGACAATAATTTGAGCTCTGGAAATTCCAATGCTCTTTAAGGTTGCGAATTCCAAGTTTCTTTTTTTAAAAGAAACCCGTGAATGTATTAAAAATCCAACAATACTAACCAATGCAACGGTACCAAAAGAAATTAATAATAATGTCTGCCAACCTGCAAAAACCAAAGGATCTATTTTTTGACCTTCTAAAGATTTTTCATTGCTGAATACAGATCCATACGGAATCCCTTGCATATTTAATTCACTTACTACATCACCCAAAACAACATTGGTGTCCAAATTTTGTTCCAGTCTTTGTGTATTAGTAATCCAAATTTCATTTGCTTGATTATCGCCTTGCTTCTTCCTTACATTTGCTCCATTTACAACATCATTTAACTCAGCAATTACAAATGGTTCAGAATCTGGATAAAGTGTAGGGAAGAAGTTAATCGAATCCATTATTTTAATTGAGAACTCACTAGCCATTATTGTTACAGTAACCACATCACCGATCTTGGCATCAATTTTTTCCATAAAAGATTTGCTTACCACTACTTCGATTGGTTTGTTAGAATCATATTTTGAAAAACCTCTTATCTGCCTAGTATCACCATTGGTCCATTGATATCTTAAAAACTCTTTTTTATCTTTTGTAAAAATTAAATTATCAGACAAAGATTGGGGGGTAGTATTTAATATGTGCCAATCATTATCGAAATAATACTCACTTAAAGTTTCTTCTGGATTAGGAATTCCTAATGACACAGATCCTTTCATAGACATTATTTTGTGAAAATCTATTGCTCCTGGATCTAACTCTTTTGAAGGCGAGGTAATAAATATAGAATGCAATGAAATTGGATACTCTGGTACAAAAGGAGCATTCCTAGGATCATCTTTTTTTGTTATACCAAACCACCTTCCTGTACGAATATAAGGGTTAAGTAGTTCAGGTTTTATAGGAGTTATGATATCGCACCAATAATCTTCATTGGACTTAGCAAATTCAATATTTGCCATCATAGCTATTCCACAATCTGTTGCATTAAAATAAGCTGTATAAAATCTTGAGTTAGCATCAGAAAGTTTAGCAGCTATTATTAAATGGGGGGAACCTCCAGCCCCATGATAATTTGAGACTCTAGATGGCTCAAGTATCAATCTCAATTGAACCCCTAACAAGTCTGCTTCTTCATGCAATTTAATAGGCTCATAAGATAAAGGATTAATTTTTGAAGAAAGAGACTCAAGTTCAGACGAAAAGTCATTTCTCCAAAAAATAGAATCATTTTTTAATTTAGATGAATCAATTGATAATAATGTAAAAGAAGGTCCCAAAACAGAAGCTTTCACTCTCTCCGAAGATCTATGTGCCTCAATAACATTATTATTAAAAGAAAAACTATTTACATTTTTACTGTCTCCATTCCATGGGATTTGCAATCCATCAATTCTAAACTCAGATCCAACTCTATAAGAGACAGTATCCTCTATACTTTTATCTAGGGTGGCTTTAAAGCTTGAAGTAAACATACCCAATGCTGCGGCAAGTATAATCAATAATGACATTCTTGAATAAGTGTTGGAGCTTCTTCCAATATGCCAAAGACTTAATACAATCCAAGAAGGAACGATTCGAGAAATTATCCTTAAAGACAGCAGAACTGATAATGCTCTTATAATCAATGGGAAAATTCTTAAAAGAACAATACCAGATCCCAATAAAATGAAAGAGGGCATTAGCAGGATTATATTAGCTATAATACTTTCTCCAATTAAATTTTGAACAAATACAGATTGCGACTGTGAGATCTGCCACATAAGCAATAATGCGATTAAAAGAGATCCCACATCTAAATAATATCTTTGGACAATACTAGGCTCTTCTCTTTCATCAACTGATGAGATCTTTAACTTGCTTCTTAAAAAGAAAAATGTGGGAATAATCACAGCAGAAAGGGATACCAGTCCACCTAATGTAGAAAATAAAAATGACGTTAAGGTAATGCCAACATAAACATTACTGTCTCCGAGCATATTTGAAAGCCATGGAAGAAGCGAAGCAAACTTTATTGCTCCAAAAGCAGCAAAAGGTCCAAGCAAAGAAACCAATATAGCCATGATCATAAATTCTAAGTTAAAAATTATGTATATTTGCTTAAGGCTTGCTCCTCTTGAACTTAAAAATGTGATCTCTTCTTTCTGGTCTTCAACTATCAAACTTACTAAAGAAAAAACAAAAAATATTACAACTACTGAAATAAGTATCAATATGGTTTTCATAGGTATTGCAGCCGTTGATAAATTATTATCAAAATTATCTAATGAATCAACAATACTAGTATTGAATGAAAAGTTATCATATTTAGACGATAAATTTGGAGGCACATCAACTAAAATACTGTTCAAACTATCTACTTCATTTGAGTTTATTTTTTCTTCATTAATATCTGATTTCCAATATAAATTTGAATCCATTGATACAAATTTATCTCCAAGCTTTTCTAAGTCTTCTTTGCTATAAATTATAAAATTAGCAAATACAAAAGAGGAATCTTTTTGTAGAAAATTTTCAATATAAAAATTATTGAAGTTTGAATTGTCCCCAAGATCATAAAGTCCTGAAATAAATACTGTGGTGATTGGGTTAGGTTCGTCCCAATAAGCCTCAATATCAATTGAGTCGCCAATATTTATATTAAAAAAAGTTGCTACATTACGATCAGCAAAAACTTCAAAATAATTTTCATTTGTGCTTTTTAAAGGTTCATTATCTGCTATATTAAAATACTTATTCAAAGAGTCTTCGCCAAAATAAGTGAAGAAATACCTTTTACATATTTCAAGCACTGAATTACTTAAAACTTGTTCTTCAGAATTACATAATGCTGTTGATTTAGATGCCGCTCCTTTAACCAAGTCTTCACCGCCTTCATTCCATTCAGTCGGCAAAAAAGTTGAGGATTTTACACCATAAAAAGTTTGGTTAGAATATCTATTTAAAGGATTAATTAGCTGGGACTCTACATCTTGTTTTAGAGATAGATATTTTTCTCCCATTAATGGTTTTTCTGAAGATGAAACAACAATATCCATTTCCTCAGATGAAACTTTTGCTAATTCAAAGTCCAGGGCAATATCCCTAAGTGAATCAAAGTACATCAAAGATCCGGACATAGTTGAGCTTGATAAAAGCATACCGGCAAAAACAACAACTAAGAATTTCCACCTATGTAAATATCTTCTTAAAATTAATCTAAATAACATTTAATTTACTTTCTTTAATTCTTCAGCAATATTTGTTCTAGTAGAAATAAATGAAAATATGAAAGAACAAAAAATATAAAGTAATCCAAGTAATAATAACGCATAAAATACATAGCCCCAAGATATTATTAGTGTTTCAGGAAAATTTGTAATTGTACTTTCATCTAATGACATTACAAGCTGATTCAAAATCCTAGAAATAATTAATCCTGACGTGATGCCTGACATGACACCTAAAAGTATAACTACTCCATATTCAAAGTATGACATTACAAATTTACTAAAAGGAGCAAACCCTATTGCCTCATTGATAGCATTGTCGAAGGAAGACTGGATTTCATTTGCAATATAAAAACCTATCAAGCCTATAAATATTAAGGACATAAATGCCCATAATCCAACAATAGAAATTCCTTTCCAACTAATTACAGCAATAGGGGTAACTAATGATTTTTTTTCTATCATTGATTTATCTTTTATAGTAGATAATGGGAAGTTTTCAATAACATATCCTGAAACTTTTTCTTCGTATCCATCTTGAATATCTACAACTAATTCATTTGGCCTAAAGATCTGTAACTTTGTTAATTCAAGATAATTTCTTAATACCTTTAAATCTACTAAAATAAAATCATTGTTATTGGAAGTTCCTGGAAAATACTTAGCTGATTTGGTAATTTTCATAGGAATGTAACTTCCTGCAGCATAAAAAATTATTTGATCTCCAATACCTTTTCCTGACTTTGAAATAAATTGATCACTTGCAATTACAGAAATTCCTTCTGAATAATCACTTACATAAATCCCTCTTATGCCTTTAGTTGACCCATTTCCTAATTTAATAATTAAGCTTTCCTCATTTGATTCAATATTGGTGTCAAATCCTTCAGAAGTGGGCATAGGAGCCCAATTTAAATTATCTTTAAATGAAATTTGGTTAACTACTTTAGAATTGTCATCCAAGAATGATATTGAGTCTAAATAAAGTGTAAATGGCACTGAATTATCTTCACTTGATGGTTCATAAACCTCAACTCCAATTAGTCTAGCTGGAAACTTAATATTTTTTAGTTTGACCGAATTTGTTGTCCATTTATCAGGCTCAATAGGGCCTAAACTAATCGCAGTAACTCGACTATCTGATCCTTTAACTATTGCCCATAAAAAAGAGTCATTCAAGTCTTTATCCGAATAATTTTTTATATTAATAGACGAGATATTATCTTCAATTAATATTCCAGGGTCATACTCATTATTTTCCCAATCTGAAAATAATTGCTCTTTGCTTTCATAAAAAAAATCCTCTCTTGTCCATGCTATGTCTACAAGGCTTTTATCAACTCCCAGCAACTGAGCATCGACTCCTGCTCCAGTTGTTCCTGAATTTCCTGAAATTCTATTCATTCTTCCAACGGTATTTATGCCTTCCTGATCTTCTAGATCAGAAATGTATTCCTCTTCTATTCCAAATGGGCTACTTTCTGAAATTCTAAAATCACTTATTGTGATGAAAGAAGATTTATCTTTCTTACTTTTTTCTAATGAACTTTGAATGCTTGAAATTACAATAAAAGAGGTCATACCCAAAGCAACAATTAAAAAGAGCCATAAATACCAATTAGAATTTTTAGATAATTTTTTTGAACTTAAGTAAAGTGGGGTGTAAGCCACAGTGCCAATTATTGATAAAATTTTTAATAATATTGGCAACATCCTTATTAGCAACATAGTTAAAAAAATCATTAAAACTAAAGACATTAAAAAGAAAGTATATTGATTAAGAATTAAATTTTCAGCAACAGAACTTAAAACTCTCATTCGTAATTCAAAGAAAATTAATATTGATCCTATAGCTATAAATATATCTAAAAAATATTTAGTAAATATATTATTTTTCACAGAAGTTCCAATAATAAATAATCTCTTAGAATTAATAATTTGATTATTAAAAGCTAAATAAATAATAAAGCTAAATAAACAAGCTATTAATAAAAAAATAATTGAAATAATTAATGATTCCACCTTAAAAATAAATAACCAATTTGTTCCTATTGGTTCCTGATTTAAGTATGTAGAAATAACAAAATTTAAAACAACATTGCTTAATATAGGAGCTATAATCATTATAGGAATTCCAAAAATAAGCCATTCATAAAGAAAATATTTTATAACTCCAAATTTTGAAGTGCCTCTTAAAAATAGGTAATTAATCTCTTCTTTTCTTTCTTGATTTATCAGGAAAGAAAACATTGCTAATAAAGTTGAGCTAAAAATTACTAGTAAAGAAAATATCATTAGCACGGGGGCTCTAACAAAATTCATTTCATTGTCTGTCTTTTCTGCAACTCTATCTAGCTGAGTAAGGACGGTAGCTTGAGGAAAAGAAATTAACATATTTTTTTCAAAGTTTTGCAAATTATCTAAGTAATTCTTATCAATATTTTCAGTAAGCTTTTCATGAGCTACATCAAGATACCACCAAGCTCTAACTGGCAACCCTTTTGTTAAAGGTTGGAGAAAATCAAAATAATCATCTTGGCTCATAACGAGAGCCAATGGGAGCTGACAAGTCATGCATGGGGAAGGAGGCAAAAAGAGTTCATCATAGTAACCGAATAGTTCATTATTAGGAATCTCATTGAAGTGCCCTGATATTCTTATCTCTAAGTCTGAGATTAATATTTCACTTAAATCATCATTCAAAAATTGACTTAGTTCTTCTAAATTTTTAACCCCAAAAGTAGATAATCCTTCCTTTAATTCATCAATATTTATATCGCCGATTGTTTTATTTCCTGAGTCTTCAAATATATCTTCCACTGATCCACCATCAGCTTCAATTTGAAAAATAAAATTTTTGATATTTTCCTTTGTTTCTTTTAGCCCACTATCAACATTTCCGCCTGCGCCTTTTATTGAATCAGCTCTCAATATATCTCCAACTTTTAATCCAAGGTCATCTAGTCTTTTTTTAGGAGCCAAAACATTAATATAGCTTTCTTCAGTGCTATTTTCATTTGTAGAATTTATAAATTTCTCGTTATTACTTAATGCAACAAAAGTTAATAATGAGGCTGTTCTACTTTTGTCTGGCTCAGACCTACCCCAATAATATTCTGTGGATTGAAGAATGGAGCTCTGATCAATAAATAAATCGTCTAAATCAGAACTGGCAAGATTTGTAATTATAGAATTATTTTCTTCAAATGAATCTTTAATTAGCGGCTGATTTCCTGTCGTAATACTTATATTTTTTGTGGTTACAGGAACCTGATTTAAGGCGTCCTTATAAATCATGCCTTTGACCCACCCTAAATATGTAGGTCCAGAAATTATAAATGTATTTGCTATCAAAAATGAAAGCCAAAGTAATGATAAAATTTTCCACTGACTTTTTGCTCTATAAAAAATATATTTGATCATAATTTAATAAAGCTTGATTAGTTTCTAGCGTTTATTACTGTATCCAAATCTTTATCTCCTCTTCCGCTAACCAACAAGACTAATTTTTCATTTTTATTAGTCTTTTTCATGAACTTATCTAAAAAGCCAATTGCATGAGCTGGTTCAAGTGCAGGGATTATTCCCTCAGCAACACTAAGCAAATCAAATCCTTCTAGTGCTTCTTTGTCTGTAGCAGAAAAATATTCTGCTCTGCCTATATCCTTTAGGTGACTATGCTCCGGGCCAACCCCAGGATAATCTAATCCCGCAGAAATAGAATGGGCCTCATTAACTTGGCCTTTGTCGTCTTGCAATAAATAAGAATAGGAGCCATGCAAAACACCCGGAGATCCTTTAGTCATTGTTGCTGCATGCTTTCCTGAATCAATACCTTTCCCAGCTGCCTCTACCCCAATAAGTTTAACTGAATCGTCTTGAATGAAAGAGGAAAAAATACCTATAGCATTGCTACCACCTCCAACACACGCCATAACATAGTCTGGAAGACCACCAAACTGACTAATCATTTGGGATCTAGTTTCATCTCCAATAATTTTTTGAAAATACTTAACTATTGATGGATAAGGGTGGGGGCCAACTGCACTTCCTATGATATATAAAGTATTTTCTACATTTGTAACCCAATCTCTAATGGCTTCATTTACGGCATCTTTTAAGGTTCTACTACCAGATGTTACTGGAACAACTTCAGCCCCAAGAAGTTCTATTCTATATACATTAGGTGCCTGCCTTTTTATATCCTCTTCACCCATATAAATAACACAATCTAAATCTAATAATGCGCATGCAGTAGCAGTGGCTACACCATGTTGACCTGCCCCAGTTTCAGCAATTATTCTTTTTTTTCCTAGTCTCTTTGCTATTAAGCCTTGGCCAAGCGCATTATTAATTTTATGAGCCCCTGTATGAGCTAAATCTTCTCTCTTTAAATAAATTCTTGCTCCACCAAAATGATTAGTTAAGTTCTCTGCAAAATACAATGGAGTGGGTCTTCCAACATAGTCCGACTGGAGTAATTTTAGTTCTGTGTTAAATTCTTCATCAACTATATATTTAGAAAAAGATTGCTCTAGTTCTTCTAAAGCAGGGATGAGAGTTTCAGGCACGTAACTCCCCCCAAATTTTCCAAAAGATTTTGTGAGATGATTTTCCTCTATATTTTTATTATCCATAAAACTATTTTATATGATCTTTAATAAAAAAATCCTAATTACATGACCCTCCAGGACCATTACAAGTTTTCCAATAATCATTAACTTCTTTCATTCCAACTGCTAGTTGCTGGCCTATAACTCTTTTTCCTCCAACAGTCTGAACTTGTGCATATATTACACCAACAGCATTTCCTTCATAATCAATTATTGGTCCACCACTATCACCTGGATCAGCGCCTGTATCTACCACTACTACTGGAAAAAGATCACTGGAATAATTTTTATTATTTAAAATTTGGTACTTGGGAGCCGAATTGTATTGTCCTGCAGTTCCCATTTGATTAAATACAGATACTACTATTCCATCTCTAACTGCAGGATAATTAGTGACTCCTGTAGAATATCCTATCTGCACTACAGATGTTCCAGCATCTTCAGAAGTTAATTCCTTTCTTGTTAATGGAATAGCTCCGTGGTTCTCTGATTTAATAAATGCAAGATCTGAATTTTCATCCCAAGACCTTACCCATCCTATTTTCTTAACCACCTGTCCATCACTAGAAGGTATAAATATATCTACAGAATTAGCATCGGTAATAACATGCTCATTGGTTATAATATAATCTTTATCAATAGCCCATCCAGTACCCTCAATTCCCCCATGTTTAATTAAAACTACAGATTTTCTATATTGATCATAAAAAGTATTAATATTTACACGGGTTGGTTGAGGGGTTGCATATGGCTCTTCTAATAAATTCCTCAAATCTTCTTCCAGTTCAATAATTGTAACCGGTGTTGGTGTTGGTACAGGTGTTGGCATTGTAACCGGTGTTGGTGTAGGAAAAGATGCCATAAGATTTTGAAATTTACTAT
>CAZUHW010000002.1:130263-142594 GCA_964620935.1 uncultured Dehalococcoidales bacterium | reverse complement strand
ATTGTAACCGGTGTTGGTGTAGGAAAAGATGCCATAAGATTTTGAAATTTACTATCGATCGTATCTTCAATTTCTGCTTGACTAGGTCCACACCCAAAAATAAATAAAACAAAAAATAATAACAATGTTAAAAATAATCTCACCATACTAATGCTTGTCCATCTCTCCTCGGGTCAACTGCTGCACCCAATAAGCCATCTGATCTCAAACTTATCATGCCTTCGCTTCCTTTTCCTTCCCATGGACCAACAAGTTTAACTTCATGCCCCACCTCTTTTATATAATTTACTGCCTCAATAGAAAATCTATCCTCCATGCTTATAAACTCTGGAGTTGAGTGAGGAATAGTTGATTCAGTTAAGTTTTGATAGTGAGTCCATCTTGGCATACTAACCGCCTCACCAACCAAAAAATTATGATCTATTATTGATGATAAAACTTGCATATTAGTTTGAACCTGAGTGTCTGCTCCTGGCGTTCCATTCACTAAAAATAAAGTGTCTTTCTCTTTATTTTTCCTAAAAACCATTACAGGATTCATTGTGTGCCTAACTCTTTTTCCTGGCACCAAATAATTAATATGATTTTTATCTAAATGCCAGTATGACATCCTATTGTTCATTAAGATCCCTGTTCCATCAATTACCATTCCGGATCCCCACTGGGTTTGAATACTTTGAAGCTGCGAAACAGCATTCCCATTTTTATCTACTACGCAAAAATATGTTGTATCGCCTACTTTATCTGGCTTATAATTTATTTCTAATTCTGAATTTTTAATCCTTGGCCCTTCGGGCTTAATTTTTTTCGCTAATTCTTTAGCATAGCCTTTATCAAGAAGTTTCTTCACAGGCACATCAAAAAATTTAGGGTCAGCAAGATATCTTTCTCTATCATAAAAGGCCAATCTTTTTGCTTCAATCATTATTTGAATTGCAGATTTAGAAAGAGGCTTTAATTGTTCAGAAGAAAAATTTTCAATAATATTCATCTGTTGCAATAAAGTTATGCCGCTTGAATTCGGAGGCGCCTCATAAACTTCAAAGTCTCTATATGACGTGCTTATTGGATCTTGAATTTCTGCTTCAAAATTTCTAAAGTCATTTATAGAAAATAAGCCGTCTTGGTCATTAGAAAATTTAACGATTTTTTCAGCTATCTTCCCTTTATAGAAACCTTCTTCTCCTTCTTGAGAAATTAACTTTAAAGTTCCAGCCAAATCTTTGTTAATTATTTTATCGCCGAAATTCTTTAATTTTCCTCGTTCACCCCATATCTTTAAAGAACTCTCAAAATTTTCAGCTTTGGACTCACTCTTTAATGATTCTGATTGATCTTGACCCAGAGGAATGCCCATTGAAGCTGCCTCTATAGCTGGAGCAAGGCATTCTTCAAGACTCATTGAACCTTTTAGTGTGTGCATTTTTATTACACCACTTACTATTCCTGGAACTGATGAAGATTGAATTCCTTTTATAGGAATACGACTTCCAATTTTATATGAAAATTCTGGGGCAGGTCCTGTGGCATTAATAACATTTACTTTGTTCTCTTGAGCATCAAACATCATTATGAAACCATCTCCACCTATCCCTGAATTTTGTGGCTCAACAACACCTAACATAAAGCTGATTGCACATGCTGCGTCAAATGCGTTTCCGCCTTTCATTAAAATATCTCTACCTACCGAAGAAGCCATCCAGTGGTTAGTTGCGACAGCTGCATTAAATCCAACCATATTAGTATTAATTGAGCCGTAATTATTGCCATGTGGTAAATTATGTTTCATTGCATCCTTTTAAAGTATATGGGTAATTATATACTTCATTAATTAAAAAAAGGGCTTATAGTTATGAAAAATAATGAAATTATAGAAAAGATAATTAAAGAAAGAAGAAACGTAAGAACATTCAGTAATAAAAAAGTCTCAAAAAAGATTGCCTCAAAAATTATTGAGATGGGAATATGGGCTCCCAATCACAGAATGACTGAACCATGGAGATTTACAGTTATACAAAAAAAGTCTCAAAAAAGATTATTGATTTCAAAAAAAATTGAAACATATATAAAGCAAAATTCCAATAATAGTAATTCTGAAACAATTCAAAAAATTGCAGATAAGGCTAAAACTGAATTTGAAGCATGCCCACTAATTATTTACGTCTCTTCTTTAGCAGGAAGAAGTGAAGAAGAAACACTAGAAAACTACTCATCGACCAGCATTGCAATTCAAAATATGTCATTATATGCATGGTCTTTGGGGATAGGGATAGGCTGGTCTACAGGAAAACCAACAAAAGTAAAAGGGCTAAAAAAAATAATAGAGGCTCCTAATTCATCAATAATAGCAGGATGTTTATATATGGGTTACATAGAAAAAAAATCTGTTATTATAAAAAAATCAAGAACAAACCACTTAAAGAAAACAATCTGGAACTAATATGTCTGAAAAATTCAAAAATTTTATAAATAACAAATGGGTTGACCCAATAACTGAAAAATATTTTGAAAGCACTAATCCTGCCGACGAAACAGAAGTACTTGGCAAATTTGCTAGTTCAGGCGCACAAGATGCGAATCTGGCAATTAACAGCGCCTATGATAGCTTCAATTCTTGGAGTAAAATGTCTCAAATACAAAGAGGTGATTTTCTTTATAAGGCATCATCATGGCTTGAAGAAAATACAGAAAGATATGCAGAAGCTATAACTAAAGAATGTGGCAAATCTATAGCAGAAGCTCAGGGAGAAGTGGGGAGGTCTGTGGCTCTTTTAAGATATTATGCTGCTCAAGGCTCTGACCCTGTAGGAAATGTTGTTCCATCTGTTAATGCAAATATTCTGTTATATACGACAAGAGTGCCACTGGGTGTTGTAGGTCTTATCACGCCTTGGAATTTTCCATTAGCTATCCCTATTTGGAAAATGGCTCCGGCTATAGTTTTTGGAAATACAATTGTTCATAAGCCTGCATCTTCTACTCCTTTATTAGGATCAATGATTGCTGCTATGTGGGAAGCTGTCGGATTACCAGAAGGTGTATATAACTTAGTAACAGGCTCTGGTTCAGAATTAGGTGACTCTATAATTGATCACCCTTATACAAACGCTCTTAGCTTTACTGGATCAACATATGTTGGTCAAAGTGTTGCTGTTAAATGTGCTAAAAATGGAATGAAATATCAACTTGAAATGGGCGGCAAAAATCCTGTAATAGTAATGCCTGATGCAAATCTTGAACAAGCTGCAGAAACAACTCTTTCTGGCGCAATGAAATATTCTGGTCAAAAATGTACTGCAACATCAAGAGCGATTATTAGTGAGCAGGTAAAAGATGAATTCACAAAAATATTAACAAGTAAAATCGAGGCAATGAAGGTGGGGGATGGGATGGATCCTAGCAATATAGTGGTTCCTGTAATTGATAAAAAATCTTTATCAAATATTGGTCAAAAAATTGATCAAGCTAAATCAGAAGGATGTAACTTAATATTTGGCGGAAACATATTGAATGGTGGAGATTTTAAAAATGGAAACTTTGTTGAACCAACCTTATTCAGTGACGTTGATCCTAATTCTATGATAGCCACTGAAGAAATTTTTGGGCCTGTTTTGGCACTTATAAACACTCAAAGCTATGAAGATGCAATTAAAATAGCTAACCAAACATCATATGGTTTAAGTGCAGGAATTTTTACATCTAATCTAAATTTAGCAATGGAATTTGCCAATAATATTAATGCTGGAATTGTAAAAATAAATGGAGAAACTGCAGGCTTAGAACCTCAAGTTCCGTTTGGAGGAATGAAAGAGTCTTCTTCTGGCGCAAGAGAACAGGGAAAGGCAGCCATAGAATTTTTTACTCAATCAAAGACCATTTATGTTGAAAGGTCTGCATAATGTATTTAGGCACTCAATTTGGAGCAAGGACTGATGCAGATTACGAAACCTTCAAACAACTTGGAGTAAATCACATAAATGGTTTTCCTGAGATATCTCATCAAAATTGGACCTCTTCAAATCTTACAAAATATAAAGAAAAAGTGGAATCATATGGGCTTAAACTAGATATGGTTCAGCTTCCTTTGAGTTCTGCAGATTTAGATACAAGAGTAAAAAGCGGAGAATTTTATAACATTCTAACAGGAAAAAGCCCCGAACGAGATATTGAAATTGATCGAATATGCGAAATAATTCAGATGTGCTCAGATGCAGAAATACCAGCTGTAAAATATAACTTGAATATTATTGGAATACCAAGGACTGATAGCGAATTTGGTAGAGGGGGCGCTAAACTTTCAACATTCAAATGGGATAATGCTGACAAAGATTCGCCAGATACAATTGCTGGGAAGGTATCCGAAGATATTTTTTGGGAAAGAATAGAATATTTTTTAGATAAAGTTGTACCTGTAGCTGAAGAAAATAAGGTTAGATTGGCTTGTCATCCTCATGATCCATATACACCTCCAGGCTTTAAAGGCGTAACAAGAGTTTTAGGCACCGTTCAAGGGCTAAAAAATTTTATTTCAATTAAAGAAAGTGACTTTCATGGTTTAAATTTTTGCCAAGGCACTATAACTGAAATGATGGAAAATCCAGGAGAAGAAATCTTTGATGTTATTAGATATTTTGGAGAAAGAAACAAAATTTTTAATGTTCATTTTAGAAATATTAGAGGTAATAAATTAAATTTTACGGAAGTTTTTCCTGATGAAGGATCTATAAATATGTATGAAGCCATTAAAGTCTACAAAGAAGTAAACTACCCTTACATGTTAATGCCTGATCATGTCCCTCAAATTAATGCAAAAGATCCAAAAATGACTGCCTTTGCTTACTGTTATGGTTATATTAATGCTTTATTGCAAGCAATAAACTAACTTTAGTCTGGCCACTGAATTAGCTCAAGTCTTACATTTCCAGGAGTTTTAACAAAAGCTATTTGCATTCCGTTTGGCATATCAATAGGACCTTCAGCTAATACTGCACCCATACCTTCTAATCTAGATATATCAGCATTGATATCGGAAGAATCAAATCCAAAATGCTCAAGTCCATAATGTGGATCAGCATCGCTAGGTCCTAACTTTTCATTTGTTCTTTCACCAGAAATATTTACACGCAACCCATCTTCACTTTCACATGAAATAAATCGATCTCCAACTGCACGAACTTCATCGCTTGTTATCTTAAAATTAAATGCTTTCACAAACCAATTAGCATCAGTTTGGGGGTCATTGCTTTTAAGGTGTATATGATTAATTTTATACATTTGTTTCCTCTCTTCTAATTTTTTATTGCTTTATTTTATTCATTAATTTGTCGTGAGCATCAGGCCATCCATATATGAACCATTCAGGCGTATTGTTTTTAAAATCATTTACATTAATTTCATTCCCTTTGGCGTCAGTAGATTTAATTCCTAATTTATTTCCTATTAATATTAATGCTCCGACATGTTCTATAGAAATTTTATAAATAGCCATAATGGGCAAATTTCCTTTAATTATCTGAGATCCAGGATAAACCGCTGAAGCAAAAGAATTCACATATGAAAAATTTTTTATCCAATCTAATTTGTCTTTGAATAAATCCACCCAATTTCTTCCAGACTCTATTTCTAAGCATATCGTCATATCATCTATTTCTGGAAAATTAGGTTTTGGGGTTAAAATAACTCCATCTTTATAAACATTCTTTTCATCACAATAAATAATTTCGTTTGATGAGGGACACATTATAACGCCAACTGAAGAATGGTCAGAAGAAAAGAAAGAGACGGTTAGGCCCCAGGTTTCCATAGAATTACTAAATGGAACCGTTCCGCATAAAGGGTCTACGGCCCAAAAATTTTCATTATCAGTAAAAGAAAACTCCTCTGAAGATTCTTCTGAGAGTATAGGAAATGAAGATTTAGACTTGATTGTTTCGATTATAATTTTTTCTGAAATTAAGTCTGCCTCAGTTACTAGACCTGCCTCATGCTTATTCCATTTTTTTATATTAGAAATAACATTTTTTTCTTGAAAGGCTTTCAGTTCTTTTCCTGCCTTTTCAACTGCTTCTATACAAATTTTTACTTCTAAGTTGATAATATTTCCTTTACTTTTAGGCAATAAGGCCCATCAATATTTAATTTAACACTTATTTTTTGAGAAGAGTTAAACTCAATTGTTCTCTCACCATCTAATGCTACAGTTCCTGAGGATAATTTAATACTTATATTCTTATTATTATCAAATTTTTTCCATCCTAGAATTTCTATCTCTTCAATTTTTCCTGGGGCTATAGCTGAAATTATTTTTTGAGGATTACCATAATCATTCTCGCCTAAAGAAATGTGTACACCTTGATTAATATCTAAATCCTTTTTTAATAAAGAATGTCCAATTGACGAAAAACCTATGCCATCATGCCTAACTTTAGATATAAAAATTTCATCAATGTTTTTTATATCCCAAATTGCTCTCGATCCAATATAAGGAGTTCTAGAAATAACAACATCTACTAAAGACGAGTCAATTAAATTACTACTCTCATAAATTTCTAATTTTTTTTCTCTTTTACAATATTTCTCTATATTTTTTAATGAACAAAATTTAGCTGCCGCAATTCCAGCAATAGTTCCCTCTAAATTTAATGGGAACAAATTGTTGGTTCCAGTAGAAACTGGGAGAATAGGGGTTTCTTTTACATATTTTGACACTAACCTACATGTTCCGTCACCACCAAAAACAATAATACACCCTACTTTATTGGCTTCCATTTCTTTTGCAACTTGAATTGTAGTTTCTTCTGCATCTAATATTTTTGTGTGCATGACCAATGTTTCGATTTGGCCTGAATATTTTTCTCTTGCTCTTCTAGAAATATCGCTATAATCAGGCATAACATAAACTTTCTTAATGCCATAAGCAACTAGCCCAGAATATAATTTTAAAATCTCATTAGATTTCATGTGTGTTGAAACTACAGAAGCACTTGCAACTAATCTTCTTATATCTTTTCCTGATAAAGGGTTTGCAATAATTCCAACTGATGAAAAGTCTCTATTGTTATCCATCAATATTAGAAGGTTCATTAATATTTTTAATTATTTCTTCTAAGAACTTTGCGGCAGGATAGCCATCTACAACCCTATGATCAAAAGTAAGGCTAATATATCCTATTTTTCTTTCTTTCAGCTTACCTTGGTCATAAAAAGGTTCACTTGAAGTTCTTCCTATTCCCAAGATTCCTACTTGAGGAGGGTTAATTAAAGGATCAAAATAATCAACTACTGTTGAGGAAAGATTCGTGATTGAAAAAGTTCCACCAATAAAATGCTCAGATTTAAAACCTGTTTTTTCAATTTTTGAATATTCTCTAATAACTTTAGCGATTTCAATTATTGATTTATTTTCTGTATTTTTTATTACTGGAACAACCAGGCCTTGTTTTGCCGCAAAAGCATAGCCTATATTAATTTCTTTAAAAGTTTTTATATCATCATTTAAATAATGAGAATTAAATATTGGATATTTTTCAATTGCATTGCTTAAGCATTTTATTAATAAATCCTGCGCGGTAGGCCTTATTTTTTCTTGTCTCCATTTAGAAACTAATGACTGTTGGTACTCATTAAATTTATCCAATGAAACTTTTGATATTAATGTAACCGAAGGTATTTCATTACTCTGGGACATTCTTTTGGCAATTACTTTTCTCGTGCCTGTCATGGCTCCAGATGGCTGAGAAGATTTAGGGCTATCTGAATTAAATTTTTTTACATCATCGTCTAATATTCTTCCCTTTGGTCCTGTGCCCCTAATCAATGAAATGTCTATGTTTAAATCTCTGGCGAGCTTTCTTGCTCTTGGGGTTATCTGAACAGAATCCTTTGTTTTTCTTGTTATTTTCTGGTCATTGGGTTCAGAGATGCTATGGTCATTGGGTTCAGGCTGGGATTCTTCCGATAAAGATTCGCCTTCTGCTAGGATTATTGCGAGAACTTCTCCAACTTTTGCTACTTCACCTTCTTTATAAATAATTTTTCCAATTTTTCCATCTTCTGGGCTTTCTATCTCGGCATTAACCTTTGAAGATTCTACCTCCACTAATTGGTCTCCCTTTTTTACTACATCACCTTCTTTTTTAAGCCACTTAATTATTGTTGCATCATTCATACCCATGCCCCATTGTGGAAGATATACATTAGTAGACATAAATAACTCTATTCAAGGGTGCCTTTTACAGCATTCATTATTTTTTCTTCAGTTGGAAATATAAGTGGTTCTAAAGCTTGAGTAAAAGGTATATGAACTTGTTCTGCAGCAACTTTTGCTGGCGGGGCTTGTAAATTCCAGAATCCCTGTTCACTTACAATTGAAATTATTTCGCTTGCGGCACTACATACTTTATGGGCCGGATCTACAACAACCAATCTTCCGGTTTTTTCAACAGATTCTAAAATTATTTTTTTATCTAAAGGAACAAGAGTTCTTGGATCTATGACTTCTACAGATATCCCGTCTTTTTCAAGCTTTTCTGCAGCATTCAATGCATGTATATTTCCTCCAGCTATTCCTACAATAGTACAGTCTGTGCCTTCTCTTAATAATTTACCCTTTCCAAAAGGAATTAATAGCTCTTCATTCTTATTATCTGGAACATCTCCCTTTACTCCCCCAAGATTTCCATCCTCAAAAATAATGCAAGGATCATTATCTCTTACAGCTGTTTTCATTAAGCCTTTTGCATCTTCAGGAAAAGTGGGAACGATTACTTTTATTCCGGGCATATTCATAAACATAGGATAGCTTCTGTCGGAATGATGTGCGGCGGCTCCGCCATTGTAATACATTACTGCTCTTATTGTGACAGGCAATGATGCTTGTCCTCCAAACATATATTTCATTTTTGCGAGCTGGCTAATTAACTGATCCATAGCAACCCACATAAAACTAGTTAAAGTTTCAACAATTGGCCTCATGCCGACAAGACTGGAGCCAACAGCTGCGCCAATAAACCCATTTTCTGAAAGGGGAGTGTCAAGGACTCTTTTTTCTCCGTATGCTTCGAAAAGCCCTTTTGATGCTCCATAAATCGAAGCCCTAACATCTTCGCCCATATAATAAACCGTATTATCTCTTTCCATTTCTTCAAAAATGGCTTCATTAAGAGCTTCTACATACATAATGTTTTTCAATTTATTTTCTCCATTCATGCATATTCTATTGGATCAGTAAAAAGATCATCATACAATTCTTCAGGTTCAGGGAAAGGGCTTTTTCTTGCAAAATCAACTGCTTTTTCTACCCCGATCTTTTCTTCCTCTTGAATTTGATCAAATTCTTTTTGTGTGATTATGTCTTGATTGATCATATTACTTTTCAATACTTCAATAGGGTCTCTTTTTTTCCATTTTTCAACTTCTTCGTCGCTACGATAAGACTGGTCTCTGCGAACTGAAGCCAGCCCCAAAGAATGGTCTTCGTAGCGATAAGTTAGGCCCTCAATAAGGGTAGGGCCTTCGCCACTACGAGCCCTGTCTACTGCTTCACTTGTGGCCTCATACATGGCCAAGGCGTCTTGACCATCTACTAATACACCTGGCATTCCGTATGCGGAAGCCCTATCAGATATATGATCCACTGAAACAGAATCTTTGTAGGAAGTAGTAACAGCAAACTGATTGTTTTCACAAACAAAAATTACTGGGAGTTTCCATAAAGCAGCTAAATTCATTGACTCGTGACATGCGCCTTGATTTGAAGCTCCATCTCCAAAAAAAACTAATGATATAAATTCTTCATTTTTTAATTTTGAGGCTAAGGCTGCCCCGGTAGCTACTGGGACAGAAGAGGCAACTATTCCAGATTCTCCAAGAATTCCTATAGAAAAATCTGCTAAATGCATTGAGCCCCCCTTCCCTTTGCAATAACCATCTCGCTTGCCAAATATTTCTGCCATCGCCTTATTGATGTCTCCACCTTTTGCTATAGGATGCCCATGAGAACGGTGGTTTCCGGCAATATAGTCATCATCATTTAGTGCTGCGCAAGATCCAACCGCAACTGCTTCCTCTCCAATATAGGTGTGAAGGCTACCAACAATTTCTCCAGACTTTTGACACTCAATCAGCGCAGATTCAAACAAACGAATTCTAATCATCCTGGTTAACATTAATATTTGCTTTTCTTTGCTTATCATTTTTTATTATTTTCCTTTGATATTTAAGGATTTGTAATTGGGATAATTGTATAATAAATAAGGAATATTTAACTAATTTAGCCTAACTTAAACTAACTAAATTAACATCATGGCAACCGAAAAATATACTTCAGAAGAAATAACAGTATTAAAAGGTCTTGAGGCAGTTCGTAAAAGACCTGGCATGTATATAGGCACAACTGGCCTTGAGGGGGTTCAGCATTTAATACATGAAATTGTCGATAATAGTGTTGATGAATCTATGGCGGGCTTTTGCGATACAGTTGAAATAGTATTAAATGAAGACGGCTCTGTTACTGTTACTGACAACGGAAGAGGTATTCCAGTCGATGTAAAAAAGGGCACCGGAAAATCAGCTTTGGAAATAGTAATGACAACCCTTCATGCTGGAGGAAAATTTGAAAGCAAATCATATCAAGTTTCAGGTGGTCTACATGGAGTTGGTGCTTCAGTAGTTAACGCTCTGTCAGAGCGCCTTACGGTTTATGTAAAAAGAGATGGCTTCTTGAACAAGCAAGAATATTCAAGAGGAAAAATTGTAACTGAAATTGAAAAAACTCCTCTCGATGAATCAATAAAAAATGAAACAGGAACCTCAATTACCTTTATGCCTGATATAGAAATTTTCAAAAATATAGACTATGACTACAAAAAAATAACTGACAGGTTTAGGCAAATGGCTTATTTAAACCCTAATCTTACAATTAGGTTTAAAAGCAATTTTCACTCTAGCATTTGGCCTAATAATTCAACGACTTTTAGATTCACAGGAGGAGTCCAAAGTTATGTAAGAAGCCTTAACAGGTCAAGAAGCCCTATACATCAAAGCATAGCCTCAATAAATGGAACTGTATCTCCAGATGATTCAAAGTCAAAGGTAGATACCCCTGTTATTGTAGATATAGCATTTCAATATAATGAAACTTTTCAAGAAAATGTCCTTTCTTTTGCTAACTGCATAGTGACACCTGAAGGAGGCACTCACTTAACTGGCTTTAGAAGGTCTTTAACTCGAGCAATAAATAATTATGGTAAAAAAAATGGGCTCCTAAAAGATGACCTTAAGGATGTCTCCGGTGATGATGTGAGGGAAGGCTTGATGGCTGTTATAAGCGTAAAACTAGGAGAACCTCAATTCGAAGGCCAAACTAAAGCAAAGCTTGGAAACCCTGAAATAGAATCTGCAGTTACTTCCCTTATGACACAACAATTATCCGAATACTTAGAAGATAATCCTAATGATGCAAAATCAATCCTAGAAAAAGCGGCAACTGCTGCAAGAGCAAGGGAGGCAGCCAAAAAAGCTAGAGACCTAGTGATTAGAAAAAATGCAATGGAAGGTGGTGCTTTGCCAGGTAAGCTAGCAGACTGTACTGAAAAAGATCCTGCAAAAAGCGAGCTTTTTCTAGTAGAGGGTGACTCTGCTGGAGGTTCTGCTAAACAAGGAAGGGATAGAAATTTTCAAGCTATACTACCTTTAAGGGGCAAAATATTGAATGTTGAGAAGGCAAGGCCTGATAAAATGCTCGGCCATGCTGAAATTGCAGCATTAATTACCGCGACTGGGACCGGCATAGGATTAGAAGATTATGATGCTTCAAAACTTAGGTATCACAAAATAGTAATCATGACAGATGCAGACGTTGATGGTGCCCATATTAGAACCTTACTTTTAACTTTCTTTTACAGAAACATGCCTCAATTGATTGGCGATGGGAATTTATTCATTGCACAGCCTCCTTTGTACAAAGGCTCAAAAGGAAAGTCCTCTCAATGGCTTTACTCGGAATCAGAAAAAGATGGGTGGATGGCAGAAAAAGTGTATGGGAAATTAAAAATTGTTGGAAATAAAGACAAGAGTGTGAACTTAGAAAAAGCTGAACTCGGAATTTTAGCTTCAAATATTAGAGACTACATAGAAAGCTACAAAGGTTTTGAATCCTTAGAAATACCTTCAGCAGCAATAGAAAAATTAATTACTGATTCTGAGCTAAGGGATTTAAGTTTTGATCAGCCAAAAAATGAAAATCAACCACCAGATGACCCGCAAGCCTCTTTTGATGATTTAATAAATAATGATTCTGAAGAAGAGGTTCCTGTTGAAGAAGAGGTTCCTG
>CAZUHW010000002.1:127323-130163 GCA_964620935.1 uncultured Dehalococcoidales bacterium | reverse complement strand
TGAAGAAGAGGTTCCTGTTGAAGAAGAGGTTCCTGAAATCACCCATAATATAGAAGGTTTTGAGGTTACAAGGAACATTTTTGAGCATCCAACCCTCAACAGGCTTAGAATTTTATATGACAAACTAGGAAAATATATAAATGAGGACAATTTCGACGTAATTAAAGGCGACGAAAGTATATCCTCAAAAATTTCATGGAAAGAAATTCCATCTGTATTAGAATCCAACGCTGACAATACTGGCGTTAACATCCAAAGGTATAAAGGTCTTGGGGAAATGAATGCAGACCAACTATGGGAAACAACAATGGATCCTGAAAATAGAGTGCTTCTTCAAGTTACAGCCGAAGACGCAACAGCAGCAGACGAATTGTTTAGAAAATTAATGGGTGATGATGTGGCACCAAGAAGAAGGTTTATACAAACAAATGCTCTCGAAGTAAAAAATATTGATATTGCCTGAATTATTTAGTCAGTATGAAAAATTTCTTCTAATTCAATCATAGATTCATCTGGTCTATTTTCATTAATATCTTCAAAATAAGGCTTCATGAATTCCTGCCATTTTGAATTAATTGCCTCCTTTGCCATGCCTTGAAGCGAATCTTCAAAGCTTGTTTCAGCTTCAAAGTAACCAAATAAAGTTCCATCCGGCTTTAAAAAAATTGAATAGTTTCTCCACCCATTTTTTCTTAATGCTTCTAGCATCTCAGGCCAGACTTCTCTGTGATGTTTTTTATATTCACTAATTTTAGATTCTTTAATCTTAAATATAAAACCTACTCTTTTCATGTAAAATACCCCTTAAACAAATTTCTATTTATGAATGAAGTAAATTCTAAAAGACTTGAAAATTACATACAAGAAGCAAAAAAAGTATTGCTTGAAACTGAAATGCTATCTTATTCAATTAAGAATAGTTCTATAAAATCAAAACTATCTGAAATTGTAATACCCAATTTAATCAATTTTATAACTTATTTAGAAGTTAAAAGGTTTGATAGAAAAGAAATAAATTTTTACATTAGGCAGTGCCTTGATGAGCTTAACGAAATAGCTGAATACAATAAACAAATGATGCTACTCACCTCAAAGTATAAAATAATTAAAGAAGATGCTAATTTGATAGTCGATTTGAAGCAATGAATAAAATTTTAATTTCCATAGACCCGGACTTCAAAAAAAGCATAAATAAAAAAAATGTAAGAAACTGCATCATATCTTCTATTAACCATGGAGCTTTAGATAATTATGATGAATCAGTTTCTTTATCAATAACTTCCAATGAAAAATTAGAAGAGCTCAATAATAATTTTTTAGGCAAAAAAGAGCCGACTGATGTTCTAGCCTTCCCTTTTAATAATAATTGGAGGGAAGGGAAGGCAATTAACAAGAATGTTGCTGATTATGAAAATTTTAAATATTTAGGAGATATATTTATATCTTTTCCTAAAATAAAAGAGCAAGCAAAAACACATAAAACTGGGATTGAATTAGAATTAAACATTATTCTTGCTCATGGAGTTCTACACCTCTTAGGTTATGACCATAAGAACAAAATAATGAAGCAGAAAATGATAATAAAGACAGTTGAAATTATGAAACACTTAAAATTAGATCACATAAAGGCTAAACTATCATTAGAAAGCAGAAATGGATAATAGAGTTTTATATCAAAAATGGAGACCACTAACATTTAATGAGATTGTTGGGCAAGAACATATAACACAGACCCTTAAAAATGCTATTGATCAATCTAGTACAAGCCACTCTTATCTTTTTTCAGGCCCCAGAGGAGTTGGCAAAACTACAACTGCAAGAATATTAGCAAAAGCATTAAATTGCACCAATTCCTCTAACTGTAATATGCAAGAGGTCGGAACAAGAAAATTTTGTGAAATTTGTACATCAATGAACGCTGGATCTATGATTGATTTAATTGAAATAGATGCGGCATCAAACAGAAGCATTGACGACATAAGAGGCATTAAAGAAAAAGCGCTGTTTGCTCCAAATATTGGCTCTAAAAAAGTTTATATCATTGATGAAGCTCATGGATTGACAGGTCCTGCACAGCAAGCTTTTTTAAAGCTTTTAGAAGAGCCTCCAGAAAATGTAGTTATTATACTTGCAACAACAGAAGTTGACGCATTGCCACTAACGATAATTTCTAGGTGCCAAAGATTTGATTTTAAAAGAATAGGCCACAAAGAAATCTCAAATCACCTATCTATTATTGCTAAAGAAGAGGAAATTTTAATTGATGGGGCTGCACTAGACCTGATATCTGTTAATTCCTCAGGGAGCCTAAGAGATGCTGAAAACCTCTTACAACAAATTTCATCGATTGGGGAAGAGACTGTAAACGAAGAGCATCTTCTTAAGTTTTTAGGCATTGGAACTTTTTCTTCTTCCTTAGAAATTCTTTCTTTAATTTTGGATAAAGAGCCTGATAAAGTTTTAACTCTTATTCAAAATGAAGTTAACAATGGCACTGATCCTAAAATGATAAAAGATAGGTTGCTAAAAAATTTAAGAGGCTTGATATACACAAAAAACAACCTTTCTAATCTTTTGGAAGAAACAGAACATACAATAGTAAAGTATGCAGAGCTATCCGAAAAATATTCTTTGGAGAATCTTATCTCAGTAACTTCTATTATTCTAAATGCTAATGTCCCCTCTAACGAACATCCCCCTATAAGCTTAGAAGTTGCCATCATAGATGCATGTTTCTATGGAAACCCTACCCAAGAGGTTTCGCAGGAAAATGTAGAAGTTAAAAAACCCGCACCTACCCAAGAGGTTTCGCAGGAAAATGTAGAAGTTAAAAAACCCGC
>CAZUHW010000002.1:0-127223 GCA_964620935.1 uncultured Dehalococcoidales bacterium | reverse complement strand
AACCCGCACCTACCCAAGAGGTTTCGCAGGAAAATGTAGAAGTTAAAAAACCCGCTTTTAAAGAAGAATGGGATGGGGTTTGCTCCGCGCTCAGAAGAGAAAAAGGAGATAAATATTTCCTAGGTGGCTTATTAAAATCAGTATTGCCAGAAATTAAAGAAAATACAATTTCTCTCACTTTTAAAAGCAATACTATGAAGCAAAATTTCTTAGACGAAATATCAAATGGCAAGGTTAGAGAAAAAGTTCAAGACACTATAAATAGTTTCTTTAAAAAGGATCTTGAAATTTTAATTGAAGATAGTGTTAATGGTGACAAAAAAGAACAAAATCCTTTAATAAAAACACCTATTGTTCAACATGCCATTTCAATGGGTGCAAAAATTAAAGAAAAGTAAAAGGAAGGCAAAATGTTTAATAATGCAATGATGAAACAGGCAAAAAAAATGCAAGAAAAAATGAAAGAGGCCCAAGAAGAGATTGCTAAAATGGAAACCGAAGGGTCCTCTGGGGGAATATCAATTAAAATGGTTGGAGGAAAAACTATTAATGAGGTGAAGGTCTCAGAAAATCTTTTTGAGCAAAAAGATAAATCTTTATTAGAGAAATTTATCAAGGATGCGGTGAATGATGCTACAAATAAAGCTGATAAAGTTGCTCAGAAAAAAATGAAGAAGGTTACTGGCGGAATAAAAATCCCTGGCTTATTTTAAAAAATGACTTCTGGCAACAACTCTCTTCCAACAGAAGTACAAAAATTAATAATTGCTTTTTCTACACTACCAGGCATAGGGCCTAAAACTGCTCAAAGATTGTCGTATTTTGTATTGTCTCAAAACAAGGAAGAAACATTAAAATTATCTGAGGCGCTAATAGAAGTAAAAGAAAATCTTGGTTTTTGCAAAACTTGTTGTTTTATTACGAGTGACAAAAATTCTGAAAATTGTCCCTATTGCTATGAAAAAGATTCTGCGCAGATCTGTATTGTAGAAAATGTGATAGATGCAATCACAATAGAAATGTCAGGGATTCATAAAGGATCGTTCCATGTTCTGCATGGCGCAATATCTCCGATGAACGGAATTGGGCCCGAAAAATTAAAAATTGAAGAGCTTATGAAAAGGCTAAATAGAGGAGAAACCAAAGAAATAATTTTGGCAACAAATCCTACTCTAGAGGGAGAGGCAACAGGAATGTACTTAAATAGAATTATTTCTGAAAATTATAATAATATTAAACTTACTAGGCTTGCTAGAGGGCTGGCATCTGGAACAGACCTTGAATATTCTGACTTTAATACTCTTTCCAATGCCTTTCAAAACAGAACATCTATTGATGAAATCAGCTAGTAATCACATAAAAGGCATTATAACTAGGTGTACAAATTATAAAGAGGCTGATCGTATTTTTACTTTAATATCAGACAACGGAATTATGAAATTCATTGCCAGAGGAGCAAAAAAACCTAGCTCAAAATTGTCTGGGCACATAGAGCCTTTAAATTATGTCACGCTTTATTATAGGCCCAGCAAATCATTAAACTCTGTCTCTCAGGTCGAATCAATTAACTCGTTCTTGGAAATAAAAAAAGAATATAATTTGATATTAAGAGCACAATATATGATGGAGCTATCAGAGTCTTTGTCATCTGAAAATGAAGATAGCTCTTATATTTTAAGTTTATTAATTAGCACTCTATCAAATATTCATAATTCAAAAATACCAGACTTAGATATTTTAATTTTTGAATTCGAATTATTAAAATATCAAGGCTTTGGAATTAGGCTTTTTGATTGCACAAACTGTAATAAAAAACTGGAAAGATCAGATCATTACTTCTCTTCAAAAGCTGGGGGCTTTTATTGCGAAGACTGCTTTGAATTTAAAGAAATTCACCATGAGAGCATTAAGGTTACTATAGAGCAGCAGCTTCTTCTTAGAACAATAAGCAGAAAAAAATATAAGGATCTAATAAATTTAAATTTGGTAGAAAAAGAAATAAATAATTGCCGAAAATTAATTCAGAAATCAGTTCAAGACATAATAGGTGTACAATTGAAAACAGTTAAATTTAGTGACTTATAATGTAATGCCAGTTTCAAAAAAAATTAAAGTTAAAGGTGCTAGGGAAAATAACTTAAATAATATAAGCGTAGATATCCCCAGAGACAAATTTGTTGTTATAACTGGAGTTTCAGGTTCGGGTAAAAGCTCCTTGGCATTCAATACTATATTCGCAGAAGGGCAAAGAAGGTATATGGAATCTTTGTCTGCATATGCTCGACAGTTTTTAGGCAGAATGGAAAAGCCTGATGTCGACTCAATCGAAGGCCTTAGTCCGGCCATTTCAATAGACCAAAAAGGGGTCTCTAAAAATCCAAGATCTACAGTGGGCACTGTAACAGAAATCTATGATTATTTAAGGCTTCTTTTTTCAAGAATAGGGAGGCCTCATTGTCCGTCATGTGGAGAAATAGTTGCTAAACAATCCACTGAAGAAATTACAGAAAGAATCCTCAAATTAGAAGAAAATAAAAGAATTATGCTATTGGCACCAATAATTAAACATATGAAAGGTGAGCACAAGAATATTATTTTAAAGATAAAGAGAGATGGTTATGTTAGAGCAAGAATAGATGAAAATATTTTTGAATTGGAAGAGGAAATTAACTTAAATAAAAATAAATGGCACAACATCGAAGTTGTTGTAGACAGACTAATTATAAAAAAGAATATGGATCGATCAAGACTAAATGAATCTGTAGAAGCATGCTTGTCTCTTGGAGAAGGCAGGCTGATTATAGCCAGTGCTTCGGAAGAAGATACCATAGTTTCAGAAAATTTATCTTGTGCTAAATGTGATATAAGCATAGAAGAGCTAGAACCCAGAAACTTCTCATTCAATACGCCTTATGGGGCCTGCAAGTCTTGTTCTGGATTGGGCTACAAATTACAAATTGAGCCTGAGCTAATTATTCCAGACCCTAATAAAAAATTAATAGATGGGGCTGTTGTTCCTTGGACACTAAAAAACGGTGCCTTGGCCTGGGAATACAATTTCATTAGAACGCTTTCTGAGGTTCACGGGTTTTCTATGGAAGATAAAGTCAAAAATTTGGATCCAGATACTTTGAAATTAATTTTATACGGATCCAAAAATGATGTTTACCCCGTGAAGTACTCTTCAAAAAGAGGGAGAGAGAGAATTTGGAGAACAAAATTTACAGGAGTAGTTAACATACTTGAAAAAAGATTTCACTCTTCTGAGTCTTCTTCTGTGAGAGACTCTCTGCAGTCATTCATGACCCAAAAAAGATGCTCGGAGTGCAAAGGCCAAAGACTTAAAAAAGATGCCTTATCAGTCAAAATATTAAATGAAAATATTTTTGAAATATCTGATCTTTCTGTTAAAGATTGCTACAAATGGATAGAAAGGTCACAAGAAAATAAGTCATCACAAGATGCCTCTTTAAATAAGTCCGAGTTAAAAATTGGATCACAAATATTTAAGGAAATTTCTTCTAGGCTTAAGTTTTTAGATAAAGTTGGTCTTGGATATATTTCACTAAACAGACCTACCTCAACTTTAAGTGGGGGGGAGGGCCAAAGAATACGACTCGCATCTCAAATTGGCTCCGGACTTACAGGGGTTATGTATGTATGCGACGAACCTTCTATAGGTCTACACCCTGTGGATAATGACAGACTAATTAATACCTTAATAGAGTTAAAAAATTTAGGAAACACCATCTTGGTTGTTGAGCATGATGAGTCTATAATGCGCGCCGCCGATCATATAATTGACCTTGGTCCTAAAGCAGGAAACTTAGGGGGGAATATAACTGCACAAGGATCAATAGAAAAAATTATTAAATCTAATAATTCTTTAACAGGTGAGTATCTATCAGGCAAAAAAAATATTGAGGTTCCTAAAAAAAGGAGACCTAAACTGAAAGGTAAGCATATACAAATTCTTGGGGCGGAAGAAAATAATCTTAAAAAACTAGACGTATCCATACCACTGCAGTTATTGGTGTGTGTTACTGGTGCTTCTGGGTCCGGAAAAAGCACTCTAATAAATGAAATATTATATAAATCTTTATATAAGCATTTTCATAGTTCGAGAGAAATGCCAGGTAAACATAAAGGTGTTTTAGGGCTTTCAGAGCTAGACAAAGTCATTAACATTGATCAAAGCCCTATAGGGAGAACCCCAAGATCAAATCCTGCTACATACACAGGGCTTTTTGGTCCGATCAGAGACCTTTTTGCTTCAGTCCCAGAGTCAAGAGCTAAAGGCTATAAGGCAGGACGATTTTCTTTTAATGTGAAAGGTGGAAGGTGTGAGAACTGTGAAGGTGCTGGGTACAATGAGATACAAATGCAATTTCTGCCAGACGTAAGCGTTCCTTGTGAAGACTGCAAAGGAAAGAGGTATAACCAAGAAGCCTTGAAGATAAAGTTTAAAGGCCTTTCAATTTCTGAAATACTAGATTTAACAGTATCAGAAGCACTGAAGGTGTTTTCGCCTTATCAATCCATTTATAAAAAGCTTGAAACACTAAACGATGTGGGATTAGGCTACATAAAATTAGGACAGCCTGCAACGACTTTAAGTGGAGGAGAAGCCCAAAGGGTTAAACTTTCAACATATCTTTCTAAGAGGGCAACTGGAAAGACACTATTTATTTTAGATGAGCCTACTACAGGACTTTCCTTCGAAGACTGTAACGCACTTATAAAAATATTGCATAGGTTAGTAGCCGCCGGAAATAGTGTTGTTCTAATAGAACATCATTTAGATGTGATTAAAAACGCAGACTGGATAATTGACCTTGGTCCTGGGGCAGGCGAAAGTGGTGGTGAATTAATTGCGGAAGGCTCTCCTGAAAATATAGCCGCAGTTAATGATTCTTTTACTGGGCAATACCTAATTAAAGAATCAAAAATAAAACCCAAAGTTAGAGCGATTGAGCCTAAAAAAATTACAGTCGATAAGCCTAAAAAAACAAAAAACGATTTGATGTTTAGCTTTCCTAAAAGAGATCAAGAGAGCATTGGCCAGATAGGTCCTGCAAAAAAAAGATTTAGAGGGCGAAGAAGGTCTAAGTCAATTATTTAATTATTGTTTCTGTTTCTATTTTTGAGTCGTCAATTTCCATGCCTAAGCCTGGCTCTTTAGGTATTGCTATCATTCCTTTTTCTGGGTTAATTGGGGTTTTTAAGAAAAATTGATGAATGGTATTCCACTTAACTAGAAATTCTTGGTAAGGAGTATGGATTGGGGATTGGGTAATTGAGAAATTTATTCCTGCTCTTGAAGAATGCCCGTGGGGTATTGTTATTAAATCATGAACACTTGCATAGTTTGCTATTTTTAATGTTTCGCTCAATCCTCCTGCCCAATAAATATCGGGCTGCAATATATCTAGTGCCTCCTGATCTACAAATCTTTTGAACCCCCATCTTGTATACTCATGCTCAGCTCCAGACAAAGGTATTGAGGTTCTTTCTCTTAGCTGCCTATAGGTGTCGATTCTATCCGGCATTGCAACTTCTTCAAGCCATCTAGGCTCATATTCTTCAATGTAAGAAACCATCTTTACTGCGTAATTCAAATCCCAGCTTTGCCAACAATCAAGCATAATATCATCATCATCTCCCAAAGTTTCTCTTAATGTTTTTACTAAAGCTACATTTTTCTTAAATCCTTCAGGACCGCTCATTGGGCCATGCCTAAAAAACCACTTTTGGGCACCATATCCCATTTCCTTAAATTGCTGAGCTCTCTCTTTTACCAACCCAAGATCTTCAACTGCAAATCCTAACATGCTGGCATATGCTGGCATTTCTTCTCGAGTTGGCCCTCCAAGTAACTTATATACTGGCTCTTTATAATATTTTCCTTTTAGATCCCATAAAGCACAATCAATGGCACTTAAGGCTATCATAGGGGTTCCTTGTCTTCCATGGACCTGAAATCTATGCATTTGGTCCCAAATTAATTCTATAGCGAGAGGATTTTTTCCTATAAGCAATCCAACTAACTGCTCTTTTATTATATGTGCCTGAACCTTATCGATTGGCCCCCCTATTCCAGTAATGCCCTCGTCTGTTTTAATCTCAACAAATACTGCAGAAATAGGATATTCGTGTCCCTCTTGAACACTACCAAATTTAGTTTCATTAAACTCTTCAACCCTATATTCAGGATAAATGTCTATTGGCCTTACCAGCCTCTCTTCCCAAAAAATATTTTCTGTTTTTAAAGTTCCGCTTAATTCCCTTAGTTCAACTTTTTCTATTTTCATGTTGCCTTCTGTTTCCTATTCTTTTATGTAAAGATATTTACTATAATTACAGAAAATACAGTAAAGGTAAATCTATGGTTGGACAATTAAGAATATACACAATTAACAAGGGAATGGTTGAGAGCTGGTTGAAGCTATTTCATGAAATGATAGCCCCTAAAACGCTGGAGTTTGGAATGGGAATACAATCCGCCTGGATGGACGAAGAAAAAGAAAGGTTTATATGGATAAGAACATATGAAAGCCTTGATGATATTAAAGTAAAAGAAGACGCATTTTATAGCAGTGACTGGTGGAAAGAAAATATGCCAACAATACGAGGGCATTTAGCAAGAAGAGACATAACAATTATAGAGCCTTCAGCTTAGCAGTTTAAATGTATTCCGCTCATCTTTGTTTTCATAAAAGGTGTATCCGCTAATAAATTCAGATCCTGTTATTTTTGATTTTCCTTCTACTTGAAGTTGCCGGATTATTACCATTCCATCCCTGACCGTTACTATTAATTGATCACTAGGGTGTATGCCAAGCATTCCTGGAGGACGATTACCCTTATTCCCTAAAAGGTAATGATAGGAAGGGTCACAATCATCCATAAAAGATGCACTAAAAAAAATTATTCTTTTTCCATCTAAAAAAGAATAGGCGGCATTATTCTTATCAAGCGCTCTTATATGATTTATTATTTTTTCTCCGGGCTGACTCCAGTCAACATGCCGATCTTCTTTTAATATTTTTTTTGTCATGGTAGAAAAAGAGTGATCTTGCTTCTTTGCTTCTTTAATTTTTGAAGGATTATCTAATATCTTCAGAATAATATTAGAGCCTTTTATAAAAAGATTTTCAGTAAGCGTCTTTAAGTTGTCCGTCTCTTCTATAGCGTGGCTTTCCTGTTCAACAATTGGCCCAGCATCAAGTTCTTTTGAAAGAACTATTATTGACACGCCTGTAATATGGTCGCCATTTTTAATAGCCGTATGAACAGGCGAGGGACCTCTATATTTTGGCAGAAGCGAGGGGTGCAAATTTAATGAACCATGTTTCGGCCAGCTAATAATTTCACTCGGAATTATTCTTCCGAAGGAAGCCACTACTATTACGTCTGGGCCCAGATCAGTTAGGTCGCTAATTTCTGGTATTTGGTCAATGCAGTTAATTTTTTTCTCAAGACAATACTCCTTAACAGGAGTAGGGGATTTTTTGGTTCCTCTGGATCTTATTTTATCTGGAACTGTAACGGCCAGCACAACATTGTGCGAAGAGGCCTGCAGGCCCCTCAAAACCAATTTTGCATTTTCATCTGTACCAAAAAAAATGATTTTCATAATTTTTATGTTACAACATTAAAGAACAAATGTTCTTTTAATCTAGCCTGTGAAAAAAAGAACAGCTTTTCCTGATATTTCCCAAGATTTTGGGGATATTTCACAAAGAAAGGTATTGCCATATATGCCTTGCCATATGTTATGTTTGTTTAATCAATTGTATAAATATTTTATTACTATTTTTGCAATGACGGCTTTATAATTTTGGGCTCTGATTTTTGAAATCAAACACTTGCATCCTGGGTGTCTTTTTGTCAATTTTTAGGATATGAGGGGAAAATAATTGGATATAAAAAGTTTATGGACAAGGTCTTTAGAGATCCTGAAAGAAGAAATAAACTCAATAAATTTTAATATGTGGATATCTCCTATTGAGCCCACATCTTATGAGGATAATTCTTTAACCCTAAGTGTTGACGGTCCCTTTGCTTTAGAAATGCTACAGGCTAGATTAATGCCAGTCTTAAAAAGAGCCGTGGAAGAGTCTTGCGGAGCACCAACAGAAATTTTAATAGTTAATAAAAAATCCGCAAAAACGGAAATTCGCCTCCCATCAAAACCAAATGACAACAAGCATACTTTTGATTCTTTTATTGTAGGTCCTTCAAATGAGCTCGCTTTCGCAGCCTGCAAACAGTTTGCGGATTTTTCAGAAACAGACTTTAACCCTTTGTATGTCTATTCAAATGTAGGTCTTGGCAAAACTCATCTACTTTTATCGATTCACAACTCCCTTATAAAGCAAGGCTTAAAAGTAAAATATATTACCTCAGAAAGATTCACTAACGAATACATTAAAGCAATTAAGGAAAAGAAAACAGAGTCATTTCGATCTGAGCATAGATCTTGTGATGCCTTAATTGTTGATGATATTCAATTTTTAAGCGGAAAAACACAGACCCAAGAAGGCTTCTTTCACACATTTAATGATCTTTATTTGAACAATAAAAAAATTATTTTGGCTGGGGACGACCCTTCAAAATTAATAGAATTTGAAGCAAGACTAACAAGTCGTTTCCAATCCGGATTAGTGGTTGATATTCAGCCTCCTGATTATGAAACAAAAGTAGCTATTATTGAATATAAAGCAGAAAAGTTGAGTCTTAATATTAATAGCGAAATTACAGACCATGTGGCACAACTGTGCCAGGTAAACATCAGGCAAATTGAGTCTATTTTGAATAGACTAAAAGCAATGTCACAGTTAAAAGGGGAGCCTATTGATATTGATGGAGCTAAATCAATGATAATAGGCTTTGATGATATCAAAATTAATAATAAGCCCCTGCCTTCTGAGGTGCTACAGAAAGTGGCAACACATCTAGGGGTATCTGAAGAAGAGATTAAAAGTAATAGTCGAAGCGCCCAAATTGTTTACGCTCGAAGAATTTCCAGTTTTATTTTAAATAAAGACCTTAATCTAACATTGTCGGCCTCTGGTGCCATATTAGGTAATAAAAATCATGCAACTGTGCTTAATGCTGTAAGATTTGTTGAAACCTCAATGGAGTCTGATTTTGATATGCGCTATAACTTGCAAAAGATCAGAAACTCTCTAAGAATTTTCTAACACTTTTATTGTTATTTATTGTTATTTGCTTGTTAAATTCAATTAAAAACTAAGAAAAACATTCCTTTCCTATTATTATTCACAAATTAAAAAATAATTGTGAATAATTAAAAAATTTTTTAATTACAAATAACACAGTTAACATAAATAACAAGATTATTATTTTTATTACAAAACAAAATGAAAACAAAAATTAAATTAATACTAATATCAGGAAGTGGTGGAGATGGTTGGGTTTCTTTTAGGAAAGAAAAATTTGTTCCTAGAGGTGGTCCTGATGGTGGAGATGGTGGAGATGGTGGAGATGTAATACTTAGACCCTCTGAAGATATTTGGGATTTAAGAAATTTTGAAGAAAATCATATATTAGTGGCTGGAGATGGTGGAGATGGTGGAAAGTCAAAGAAAAACGGAAAAAAAGGAAAAAATTTAATTATAAATGTTCCTTGTAATACAGAAGTAGTTTTTTCTAATCAAAAAAAGGTAATTAGAAATAGCGATTTAATATTATTAAAGGGTGGAGATGGTGGAAGAGGAAATAGAACCTTTAAAAACTCCACTAATCAGGAACCATTGTTAGCCGAGGCCGGAGATAAAGGACAAGAAATAAATATAGAACTAAAAATAAAAGATTTGCCAGAGGCAGTGATATTTGGATTATCAAACTCTGGAAAAACTTATATCTTAAATAAAATAACAAATGCGGCAGCCAAAGAAGCAGATTACCTTTTTACAACCACCACTCCAGTTATAGCTGAAATTAAAAATGATATTGAAAGTATTAAAATTGCAGAGATTCCTGACTTTATTAGTTATAAGAAAGCGATAGAACATTCATCGCTTTTAAGTGAAGCAAAAGTTGTGATAATAACTATAAATCATGACGATAATGCCACTGAGACATACAAGACCATTAATGAGATAGTTGATAATAAAACAGGTGATTTTTGTGAAAAAATATTGATTTTGAATAAATCTAAAGAAAAATTAAAAAATAAATTTAGCGCAAATATAGACCCAAATAATATTTTTTACGTAACAAATAATCATATTGATGTTGAACGCCTAAAAAACCTAGTGATTACTTTGAGCAAAATAAATTTTAAGAAATATGAGCCCTTAAAAGAAGAATCTTTTATTCATGAACCCCCTATAATAAAAGATTCCAACAAACAAAATTTTTTGGTTTCTGGAAAAACAGTTCAGGTATTTGATAAAAAACTAGTAAGGGTGGCCAAGGGGAGCAATTTAAGTAAGCCAGAGGCCCAACTTCAATTTCACAACTTATTGAATAAAAGTGGCTACCTAAAAGCTTTTAAAGCTGCCGGTGTTTCAAAAGGGGCAACAATAAAATTTGATGATGTTGAAATGGAATTCAAATGAGAATAGGGATATTTGGAGGCAGTTTTGACCCTATACACTTAGGACATATAAAAATAGCTATAGAGGCTCACAGTCAATATTCTTTGGACAAAGTGATTTTTTCGCCTTTAAGCTCAACCTGGGAACAAAAACAAATGCCTATTGCCGACCCTGAACAAAGAGCAAAAATGTGCAAGCTAGCCCTTGATAAATATGATTTTTTTGAGGTTTCGTGCGCTGACATTAAAAGAGGGGGAGTAACTCGCTCTATAAATACAGTAAGCGATATAATTAGAGAGACTAAAAACAAATGCCTAATATATTTAATTGTTGGCGAAGACAGTGCTTACCAAATAAGTGAATGGGAACAAAGCAAAGAACTTTTGGCAAAAACCCGAATTATTGTGGCCCCAAGAAATTCAGCAGAAAAAGGCGAGATAAACAAAGATTTTAGTTTTATTAATATTGATAAAATCAAAGTTTCAAGTTCTACTATAAGAGATAATATTAAAATGGAAAAAAGGTGGGACCATCTTGTGACCCCAAATGTTTTTAAATATATTATAGAAAACAAAGTTTATAAATGAACGACCTAAAAGAAGGCCTTATAAAGAGAATAGAAGAGCTGAAGGTTTTTAAAACCGGAGATTTTACTTTAGCGTCTGGAGCTAAAAGCAATTTTTATATTGATGGAAGGGTAATTACTTTAGACCCTGTTGGCTCAGAGATGATATCAAAAATAATTGTGAATAATTTAAGCAAAGACATAACTGCAGTTGGGGGCCCAGCTACCGCTGCAATCCCAATTGTTTCATCGTTAGTTCTTGTTTCTAATATGTTATTTGGCAGGAAATTAAAGGGATTTTATGTTAGGCCGTCTATAAAGGGGCACGGACTTTCAAATTCCATAGAGGGATCTGTTGGCCGAAAAGACAAAGTCGCTATTGTTGATGATACGATTACTAGTGGGACCAGCTTAATTAACTCGATTAAGGAAGTTGAAAAGCTTGGCTGCGAAGTAACCCAAACTTTCGCGGTTTTTGATAGAGGCGAAGGAGGAGTTGAAAAGCTTGAAGACGCCGGATATAAAAACCATTCCATTTTTAAGTACGACTATAAAGGAAACAGGCTAATTTAAGTCGCTACATATGAATTGCTCCGTTGTTTAATGACAATGCCGCCTCTTTGACCGCCTCTGATAATGTTGGGTGTGCGTGGGTAAGCTCAGCAATCTCTATATCTGTGCCTTCTAAATACTTTAAGAGGCCCACCTCAGCTATCATTTCTGTTACTTCTGGCCCAATCATATGGGCTCCCAGCAACTCACCGCTGTCTCTATCGGCTATCATTTTCACAAATCCTTCAGAATCACCAACTGCTATTGCCTTCCCAACAGCCTTAAAAGGGAATTGGGACACTTTTATATTAAAACCCTCTTTTTTTGCCTGTGTTTCTGTTAGGCCTATACTTGCTATTTGAGGCTGGCAATATGTGCACTTTGGCATATCAGCATAATTTATAGGGACACATTCTTGGCCAAATATTGTTTCTGCAGCTATTATTCCTTGAGTAAAAGCTACATGTGCTAACATCAGCTTTCCGGTCACATCTCCAACGGCAAAAATGTTAGGGGATGATGTTTGCATCGAGTCATTTATTTTCACAAATCCTCTGTCCAGATCTATTCCAGCCTTTTCAAGGCCTAGATTGTCAGTGTTTGCCTGAACTCCAACCGCCACTAATATTTTTTCTGCAGAATAATTTTTTTGTTCTCCACTGGATTCATATTCTATTTTCATGTTGCCTTCACTTCCCCCTGTTTTTAATACCTTTGCGCCTAACTCAAATTTTATTCCTTGCGACTCAAAAGCTTTTTCAAGTTCTTGCGAAATTGACTCGTCTTCATTTGGAACTAAATGATTTTGAGCCTCAAAAATTGTAACCGCCACTCCATAGGCATTAAATAGGTAAGCAAACTCCACCCCTATTGCCCCTGCGCCAATAATTCCTATTGCCTTTGGAAGCGATTTTAGTTCTAGAGCTTCTCTGCTTGTTATAATTCCTTTTCTGTCTATTTCGAGATTTGGCAAACTTCTAGGCCTTGCACCAGTTGCCAAAATTATATTCTTAGAGGAGATTTTATCACCACTTGATTTAAGTAATATTTCAGTGGAGCTTTCAAGTGAGCCCTCATCCTTAAACAATTGTATTTTGTTTTTTTTAATCAGATACTCAATTCCTTGAGTTAATTGTTTTGAGACATCCCTGCTCCTTGCGATGGCCTTTGAAAAATCAAATGTTACGTTATCAAATGATATTCCCCATTTTTCTGAATCTTTAACTTGATTAACTAGTTCGGCATTTTTTAGTAAAGATTTGCTTGGGATGCATCCCCAATTTAAACAAACTCCTCCTAGCCCAGCTATTCCAGACCCATCATCTTTTTCTATTAATGCTGTTTTAAGCCCAAGCTGAGCTGATCTAATCGCAGCATGATAGCCTCCGGGACCACCTCCCAAAACTGTTACATCAAAATTATTTTCAGACATTTTTCTCCCAAATTAAACTTTAGTTATATTGTATAAATATCTAATCGCAGCTGATAATAGCAAAGTTATCAAAACCACAAATGTGGTAATAACCACTGATCCGATAATATAGCTTTTCCAATTAATTGAACAAGTGAGCACAAATCTACATATTATTGTAGAAGACCCCGAATACATTATTGAAAATAATATTCCAAAATAGAAGCTATTTTTTATTATTTTTTTCAAGGTAATCTTTTATCTTTTTATGGTCTTGCCTAGCAAACTAAAGCCCCCAGCTTTTGTATTCAAAGAGGTAAGCGCAAGCTGAGTCCTGCTTTGCAGAATCCTTAATGAGCTTATTAATTTAAGCCTTTTAAATTCTGGGATTTCCTCAGATTGTATTAAGTCGATCTCAGTGGACAAATCCAGAACCCTAGACTCAATTGTGTCGAAATCTATAGAATTTGCTTCTATTAAATTATCTTCTTTTTCGGTTTCAGATATTTTTTCAACAATAGGCTTTCCTTTAGTAACACTTTCAATAATTATCTTTACCTCAACTTTAGGGTGCTTTTTCGCCAAAGATACAATCTTTTCAACATGAACAGAACTTAATATTCCTTCTAAAAAGGGCTTTGCAAGCTCAAATTGTTTTTCATGATCCTCGATATCAGCTATACTTCTCGCTTCCTTAAAAGTTAAGTTTTTTTCCTTTACATGTTCCTTTAAAGAAGGGGCGAGTGTTTTTATTAGACTCTCATAGTGATGGATAGTTCCAGGAGTTATTCCTGTTTTTTTCGCAAGCTCTTGTTGAGTCACAGAAAATTTTTCTCTAAATGTAAGAAATTCCTCTCCCAAGTTGATAGGGCAGATGTCAGAGCTTTGGTATAAAAGCCTGAGGTCGAGTGCTCCTTTTTGTTCCAGATCAAGTTCGCTTGTTAGGTTGCATTCGACCGAGTCCTCTCCTTTTTCATTAGCAAGGTGAATTTTTTCTGCGCCTGAAACTAGCTTGTATTTTTTGTTTGAAACTTTATCAACAACAGGGATAAATTGATTGGAAAACTTAGACCATCTTTTGGTTTCCTTCCTTGACTCAAGCTTTGCTGTAGAATCTGCATCAAATTCAATGTTAGCTATATTTATTTTCAATGTGACCTCCCATAGGTTCTGATTTATATTCATAATTGTGAACATTCCGAAAAGCAGTTTCAAATATTGTCCTAGTGGGAAATTTACACATTCTAAAAATGATTATTTTTGGAATGAGTGGTAGAATATACAAAGACATTTAACAAGGATTTATATTTAAAATGCAAAGAAAATTAGGCAAAGTTGGCCTTCCATACGTTTCATATAGAACATTCCGAAATTTTTTAGAACTATTGAACGAAGGTATGCCCGCTAGGATAGATAGAAGCGTTTGGGGCCCAAGATACTCCGGAACTTCTGGGCAGCAGCTCATGACAGCTCTGAAAAATCTTGAGCTTATTGATGATGTAGGTGTTCCTTTGAGAGCACTTGAGGAGCTTGTGGCATCTGTTGGATCTGAAAGAAGAAATTATCTTAAGATAATTTTAAAGGATAAATACAAGCCAATATTTGAAATTGACTTGCCAAGAGCTACACGATCTCAATTTAATGAAGCATTTAGATCTTTTGGAATTAATGAGGGCGTTTTAAGTAAGTGCCAACTTTTTTTTATACAGGCTTGCCAAGATGCCGGAATAGAGCTTTCCGCATATATACTTGCAAGAAGACACGGATTATCTAGTAGAAAAAAATCAGAAAAAGCTATGGTTTCTAGGCAAAATGCCTCCCAACAGCCAGATAAGCTGGAAATAAATGAAGCCGTTATTTCCAAGATTCTAGAGAAATATCCTGATTTTGACCCATCTTGGGATCCTGAAGTACAAAAAGCATGGATGGATGGCATGGTTAAGTTGTATGAAGGATTGAAAAGCGAAGACAAAAAATAAAAAGGGCAGAAATAATACCCGCCCTTTTTAAAGTTAGTCTATTTTTAAAAGCCCATTCCGCCCATTCCGTCCATACCGCCGCCACCAGGCATAGGAGGAGCAGGAGCAGCTGGCTCCTGAATATCAGTCATCATAGATTCTGTTGTAAGAATCATTCCTCCAACAGAAACTGCATTTTCAACAGCAGCCCTTGTTACTTTAGCTGGATCGATAATTCCCATTTTAAGCATGTCTCCAAACTCATCTGAAGCAGCATCGTAACCATGGTTTCCGGTTCCTTTTAATACACCTGCAAGAACAACAGCCCCTTCCGCCCCAGAATTATCAGCAATAACCCTAACAGGCTCTTCTAAGGCACACCTTAAAATATTTATTCCTGTTTGGTGCTCGACATCTGATTTAAGTTTTGACAATGCGTCTGCTGACCTAATCAGAACAGTTCCTCCGCCAGGAACTATTCCTTCTTCAACAGCAGCTCTTGTAGCAGATAAAGCATCTTCAAGCCTTTGCTTCTTCTCTTTAAGCTCTATTTCCGTGGCAGCGCCCACCTTAATTACAGCAACCCCACCAGACAACTTAGCCATTCTTTCTTGCAGCTTTTCTCTGTCATAGTCAGAAGTTGTTTCTTCTATTTGGGCCTTAATTTGTTCAATCCGCCCCTGAATCTCTCCTTTGTTTCCTTTTCCGTTAACAAAAGTAGTATCATCTTTCCTAGAAACAATTCTTCCGATTTTTCCTAAATCGCTAATCTCGGCGCCCTCTAATGTTAAACCAACATCTTCAGTTATAACTCTTGCGCCAGTCAAAATTGCTATATCTTGCAACATTTCTTTTCTTCTGTCACCAAAACCCGGGGCTTTGATGGCAAGCGCAGCTAAGGTGCCTCTCATTCTATTCACAACAAGAGTGGCTAAAGCCTCACCTTCTACGTCTTCAGCAATTACAACAATATTCTTGGTTGCATCTTTTAACACCTTTTCCAGTAAAGGAAGCAGGTCAGAAACAGCTGATATCTTTTTATCAGTAACTAAAACATGGGCATCTTCAAGGATTGCCTCCATCTTGTCAGCATTGGTTACAAAGTAGGGAGAAATATAGCCCCTGTCAATTTGCATTCCTTCAACATAATCAGTTTCATACTCAAGCCCTTTTCCTTCATCTACAGTAATTACGCCATCTTTTCCTGTTTTTTCCATAACATTTGCAATCAGCCCTCCCATTTCATCATCATGTGCGGAAAGAGTAGCAACTTGAGCTATTTGATCCTTTCCTTCAACAGGTGTTGCAAGTTTAGAAATAGACTTTTTAACAGACTCTAGTGCAACTTCTAGACCTTTTTTTATGGCCATGGGATCAGCTCCTGCAGCTACATTTTTAAAGCCCTCAGCTACAATAGCTTGAGACAAAACAGTCGATGTTGTTGTTCCGTCTCCTGCGTCGTCATTAGTTTTTTTTGATGCTTCTTTGATTAATTGTGCACCCATATTTTCAAAGGGGTCCTCTAGATCAATTTCTTTTGCAATTGTTACGCCATCAGAACAAACCTGAGGTGGCCCAAATTTCTTGTCTAATATTACGTTTCTTCCTTTTGGTCCAAGCGTTACCTTAACTGTGTCAGCCAAGGTATCTATTCCAACCTTTAGCTTGGCTCTGCCTTCAGACCCAAATCTTAAATCTTTCGCCATAGTATTTTTCTCCTAAACTATTGCCAGAATATCTGACTCTTTAACTATTAAGTATTCCGTTCCATTTTCATTGTATTCCGTTCCAGCATACTTTGAGTAAACAACAACATCACCAACCTTAACTGGCATATCCAGCACTTTTCCGTCGTCATTAGCTCTTCCTGGCCCAACAGCAACAACTTTGCCTTTTTGTGGCTTTTCTTTAGCTGTGTCTGGAATATAAATTCCACCAGCACTTTTTTCAGCGTCATCCTCTGAGGGTTCTATCACAACCCTATCTCCAAGTGGCTTCATTTTTACTGCCATTTTCATGCCTCCTAAAGCAAGTTTTTATATGTAAATTTTTCAAGTGTTGATTTTAGCACAAAACTTGATTAAAAATGAATATTTTCTAAATTAAATATTTTTTGTATTTTTTCTTACCAAGAATGAACCCAAAATAACCAAGAATGAACCCAAAATAACTGCCCATCCAATAGATTCATTAAGGACTGCCCATCCAATTATAATTCCAAAAATGGGCTGAGATAAATGTATTACTGTAACTTGCGAGGGCTTATAGTTTTTTAGTAACCAAATATTAGCTATAAAATTAAAACCTGCAACAATAGCTCCTTGGTAAATTATTGACCAAGCTAAAATCATTGAAAATTTGTAGGGGTCTGTCTCAATTAGTAAGCTAAGCGCTAAGAAAATAATAGTTCCAAACACGGCTTGGGCCATTAACAGTTTCATAGGAGCTATGGAGTCACTGTTTTTTGCTAGGTATATTGTCCTTACTCCTAATAAAAAGCCTGATATAAGACAAAATGAGTTTCCTAGAAGATATGCGTTGTTATCTAAAGAATCAAAATATGTAACGATTATTCCAGAATATGCAATAACAACCCCTATAAATTTTAAGAAAGTAAATTTATCACTTTTTATAAATATAGGGCCTAAAATAATTACCCAAATGGGGTAAGTGCTGTTTAAGATAACACTAGAGGCGACAGTTGTCTTGCTTATTCCATAGTTTAAAAAAAGTAATTGAACACTAAACAGTATTCCTAATTTGAATAAAGGAAGCACTTCAGATTTTTCCACCTTTAAAGAGATATTGTTATATCTGGACCAAAGAAAAATAATAATGCCACTTAATAAAAAGCGCATCCAGCCTTGGCGTATTGGAGGCGCATAAGGCAAGGCAACTTTTAAGGCAGTAGGGTGCCCTCCCCAAAATATTGAGAGCAGGATATCTAAGACCGCGGCACGCGAAGTTAAATTTTTTCTTTCATTAGGCTCTTTAATACTGATCCTTCGCTAATCCAGATGCACCAAATATTGATTAACAAAGTCGTAAGAAACAAGGTCTTTATATGACTCAATTAATTTTTTTGTAACTGGCCCATATGTTACCTTTCCAATTTTCTTGCCATTAAAGTAAGTAACTGGGCATACACAAAGGCTTGTGGATGTTAAAAATATTTCATCAGAATTTATTGCCTCATAAACCTCAATGTCCTTTTCCACAACATCTATATTTATTTTTTTTGCTTGTTCAATTACTGTTTCTCTGCTAATTCCTCCTAAGACATGTTGTGATTTAGGCGTATAAACAGTTTCACCAACAACAGTAAAAATATTGCTTCCCATTCCTTCAGTTATATTTCCATTTATATCTAACAGAATAGCCCAGGCATCTTTGTCAATTCTTTTAACTTCATTGTCTCCCAAAATCAAATTAATATAATTATGAGTTTTTGCTCTCGGGCTCATGCTTTGAAAAGGTGTTCTTCTTGTAGAGGGTGTCCAAACTTTTATGCCGGTTTCATATAGAGATGCCCTCGGCTTTAATGGAAGAGGAGCGCACTCAACAATAACTGTTGGCCCGCCGTCTAGGTCCCATTGTTCTCCACCAACCTTATCTACCCCTCTTGAAATTCTTTGCCCTATCCAATAGTCATCGTTAGGGCCTAGCAAATGAAGATTTTTTTCTAAAATTGTTTTTGATATATTAACCATTTCTTTTTTTGAAACTGCAATCTCAATGTCCATGTAATTTAATGATTTATATAGTCTCTCAATATGCTCTTCAATTTTAAATATTTTGTGACCAAAGGTTCTTGTCATATCAAAAACGCCGTCACCATATTTAAAACTTCGGTCTCTAAAATGCACCCTTACTTCGCTTTCGGGAACATAATTTCCATTAAAATATATTATTCGCTCTAAATCACTCATAACTAATTATATTTTTTCTACTATAGCATTTTTATTGTCTAAATATATTTTTGATGACCATAAATTTGATGAAGCTTTTAAAATTGTTTTTGAATTATAGTTTTTTAAGCTAGATTTTCTATAGATAATTTTTTGCCCAAATATTTTTTCTAAGTTTGTGGTTTTAACAAATTCATTTAAACTATTTTCCTCTCCTAGGAGAATAAAATAATCAAGATTATTTTGTTCCGAAGATATATATATTTTTATGTCTTCATAGACTTTTTTGTTTAACTCTTCAATCCATTTCTCTCTGTTTCTTTCAAATCTTCTTTGGGATTGCCCTCCTGCCTTGTGTCTGCCCTTGACGTATCTTGAGCCTCTTTTTGATAATAAAACCTTTTTGTATTTTATAATTCCTGAAACCCATGACCCCAACTCAAAAAATAAAACCCCAATAGTAATATCATTGCTTAAAATACTAATTATTTCTGCACAAGACCTCGGCTTTATTTTATTAAATGGAAAAGGAAGGCTTATAAATAAAGAGCGTTCTTTTGACACTATTACAATAATTTGTTGATTTATATTCCCGAAAGAATCAAGTTCTTTAATTCCGCTTAACTTTTCAGCATCAATGACTTCTATTGAGATGATATTTTGATTTAACTGATCATCATTAAGTAAATTAATTAATTTAGTTCTGCTTATCCACCTAGTTTTATTTTTTTCTAAAATCATAAGTCTATTTCCATAATAATTTTATGATTATTATTAAAGTTTGGCTCTGCACCCAATCCGTGTCCTTTTGGAAAAAAGAATTTGCCATTCATAATTTTTTCTTTGGGATAAAGATAATTAGATCTATTTATAATTTCATAAACTGCATGCTCTAAGGGTAGCTCAGAATTTAGTGCGGCTGTGACATGAGCGCTACCCAATAGCGATATTGGCCCAGAAGGGCAATGAATTGAAAAAGAACCTTTTGAAATTTTGGCTAAATTTACCCCGATCTTTGTGGCCTCTTCTATGCCTCCACAGTATTTTATGTCAGGCATTAATATGTCCAATGTTCCTGATTTTAATAATTCTGAAAATTTTTTTACTCCATAAAATTCTTCTCCTCCGACAAGATCTCCTTTAATTCTTTTTTTTATCTCCTTTAATTCTTTAGAGTATGTTTTTGGGTTCATGGGCTCCTCGAACCAATTGACGCCTAATTCGAATAGTTTTTTCTCAACTGATATAGCGCTTTGTTGACCAAATTTTGAATGGCAATCAACTAATAATTTTTTATCTTTAGTTAATAACTTTGTTATTTCTCTTACTCTTGCTAACCCCTCTTGAATAAACCTATTATCTTTATAATAATTATTAGGGTAGCCATCAAAAGGTGCGCATTTAATATACGAAAATCCATCATCAAGTGCCTTTTTCGCCATTTTTGAAAATGATTCAGGACTCCTATCTGTAGGACCATTGTCATCAGGCAAAAGCGACCTATTAATGTTGGCATAAAGATTAACAAAATTTGATGAGGTGCCAGACAATAAATATTTAGACTTTAAATATTTATTCATAGGCTTTGAAGCTTCTTTTGAAAATATATCTGAGCATGCAGATCTTATTCCACTCCTAGAAGTTGCTGCTGCGAGATCATAATTTTCATCAGAATTGCTTAACAATTCATTGATTTGATCGTCATTTTTCAAATTTTCACTTCGGATTTTCTTTAGTAAGCTACTTAATGAATTTCGAAGATTATTTTTTAGAGAATAGTTTGACATTGTAAGCTCTGAAAATCCATCAAAATTAGAATCTGAAGAAATTTTAAGAATTATCCATTCAGTTCCTCCTCTAACAGGAAAAGAATATAATTTGGCTGATTTTATTTTCATTTTTAATTATTTAGATTTAGTTCTAAATTTTGAGTATTTAGAAGATGTTTCAAATTCATCAATATCAATTTTTTGCCCACCAATAGAAGAAGAAACATTCGCTGCTAACACAGCTGATAAAGAATTTATAGAACTTTTAAATGAATTTTTCCTTAGTTCTGGTTTATTAAATACTATTGATTTTATAAAATTTTCAGAAATTAGTTTTGTGTTATGTTGCCCCATTGCATCTTGGTGAGGTCCCTTAGCCAAAACTTTGATTGTTTCATTTTCTTTATAAACATCTTTTGTTTTAAAATGTTCTCTTCCTTTTTCAATTGAGTATTTGTCTTCTTCAACACCATACGCAATTAAGTCACCCTCGAATTTAATCATTGATTTTGAAGTTAAGATGTAATCATATCTTTCTGTAAAAAATACTCCTGCAGGTTTTGTTAGAATTAAGGTTCCTGTTCCTCCCTTTTTAAATCCATAATTTACGTGATATGCGATAGGGTTATCGCCCTCTTCTTGAATTGTTTTTGATGGTCTTTCCACATATGAAGATTGCACCCAACTTATTTCATCATTTGACCAATATCTCATTAAATCAGTCTGATGTATTCCTGCTTCAACCATGGAGGTTCCAGACCACTTTCTATCAGCGGTCCATATCCTATTTTCAGGCCCCTGATTTTTGCCAATTATTGTATGTTTTACACCATGGGTCTCAACAGCCCCACAATTAATCATTGTCATGGAGGCTACCCATTTATCATTAAGATAATCTCTTATTTTTGTATACCAAGAATCATACTCCATTTGAAATCCACAAATTGAAGGAACAGCATACTTTTCTATAGCATCAGACATCGGAAAAATTTCGTCTAAGAATAAGCTTTGAGGTTTTTCAGCGAAGATCGCAATTCCTTTTTGAGCTGCTCTTTCTATTTGATTTGTGTGCTGATTTGGTGGAATTACAAACCATATTCCATCAACTTCACATTCACCCAAGAACTTATCATAATCAGTAAATAATTTTATATCAGAATCATTATATTTTGGAACATACTTGCTAATTTTTTCAGTGGCTAAATTTTCACTGAATGGGTCTACAAGGGCCTCTATTCTTATTAGCTCTTCTTCCTGTAAATCGCATAAAGCCTCAAGGTGCTGAAGTCCTCGCTGTCCTACTCCTACTAAAGCAACTTTGAATCCTGACATAATTCCTCCCTAATCTTATTTCAAGTTATTAGAATATAACTTTTCTAAAAATATACAACGGAGCTAAAAATATAATTAAAAAAATCACTGCAAATAAATAAAAAGATGATGAAAAGGGGCTGGTTTCCCTATTTCTGTCTTCAATATAAATAGAAAATTCAATATTTTCCTCATTATTATCACTAGATATGTTTGTTTTAAAAATCCACTCACCACTCTTTTCTAAGTCAAATACACATTTATATACATCGGGATTTGTAGAATTATTTAGCGCAAAGGTTTTAAATTTTTCTTCTCCTTTTTCTGCAATCACTGATATTTTATAATTATTTTTTTGGATTTTTGATCCTTTTTCAGTAACTTGAAAATTTAAGTCTACATATCCAACTTTTGGATTTACTGTGTGTTTAATTTGGAGGATATATTTATTTCCAGATATATTTATGTGGTTGCTATTTGGGCTTGATTCATCCGCATATATGATTCCATAGAATGAAAAAAATAAGCAGAAACTAAGCGCAACATTTACTAGATAATTTATTTTTATCTCTGAACTCTCCCGCTTGTATCACCTTTTGCTACTGCGTTAACTTCAGCTAGTGAAACTAGATTCAAGTCCCCATGAATTGTATGCGCTAAGGCCGATGAAGCAACGGCAAATTTAAGGGTTTCTTCTGCAGACATTTCTTGAATATTCCCGTATATAATGCCAGCTGAGAAAGCATCTCCTCCTCCTACTCTATCAACCATATGTACAGAGTATTTTTGCCCCACATGCATTTTGTCTCCTTCAGAATAAACCGCGGACCAATTATTATCGCTTGCCGATAAACTTTCTCTAAGGGTTATGCCAATCTTTTTAAATTGAAACTCAGAAAAAAGCTTGCTCATAACATCTTTGTAGGCATCTGGATTTAATTCTCCAGAAGTTACATCTTGATTTTCGGCGGAAACCCCTAAACATTTTTCGGCGTCTTCTTCATTTCCTATTGCTATGTCTACATAATTCATTAAGGGCTTCATTACTTTTTGAGCTTCTTCAGGTGACCATAAATTTTTTCTGTAATTCATGTCTGCACTTACTGTTAGCCCCAGATCTTTCGCAGCTTCCGCAGCTTCCAATGTAACGTCTGCTGCTTTTTTTGACAGAGCCGGAGTTATCCCTGTGAAATGAAACCAGTCTGTTCCTTTAAAAATTTTTGTCCAATCGAAATCTCCTAATTCTACTTCACTTATAGAGCTTCTAGCCCTATCGTAAACCACCTTAGAAGGCCTCATTGCAGCTCCATGTTCTAAATAATAAAGGCCAATTCTAGAACCTTGCCTAATTATATTTGAAGAATCAATTCCATAGCCCCTTATCCTGTTTATTGCAACATCTCCGATAGGATTATGAGGCAGAGCAGTAATAAACTTTGTTGGCACACCAAATTGGGCTAGTGATACGGCAACATTATATTCTCCTCCTCCATAATCAATATCAAAGTTATTTGATTGTACAAATCTCTCTTTTTTTGGAGTAGCAAGTCTTACAAGTATCTCTCCTAATGTTGCCACATTTTTCATAAACCGCTCCTTATCTAATATCCTTTAATATTTTACTTAATTTTTTACATTGTTTTTCAAGAAGGTCCCAATCTTTGTTTTGCATTATCTCGTTTGTAAAAAGCTTTGAGCCCATGCCAACAGAGAATACTCCAGAATCAAACCATTTTTTTAATCCATCTGGATTCATGTCAACTCCACCTGTTGGCATTATCCAAGACCATGGCATTGGAGCTAAAATAGATTTAACAAATGATGGTCCGCCTAAAGAGTCAGCCGGAAAAACCTTGACCACATCACAGCCTAATTCTTCAGCCTTTGATATTTCCGTAGGCGTTAAGCAACCTGGCATATAGGGCACCTTTTTTCTATTGCAAGAGGCCGCTACATTTTCATTTGTTAAAGGCCCAACAATAAAATTTGCACCCATAGAAATATACATATCAGCCATCGTTGAGTCAGAAATCGAGCCTGCCCCTAAAACCATTTCAGGCAAATTTTCTTTGCAATATTTTTCTAGATCCTTAAACACTTCCCATGCTAAATCCCCTCTGTTTGTGAACTCTAAAATTTTTATTCCACCTCTATAGCAGGCCGAGGCAACTTCTATTGTCACTTCCAGACTGGGATCATAAAAAACAGGTACAACTTTTGTTTTTTTAATATAATTCAGTGTTTCTAGTTTGTTAAATCTTCCCATAGTTTCCTTAAATTTAATTGTTAGAGTATTATATTGCTTTCTTTTCTAAACTTGATACATAATACAACTAATCACAAAAATAATTAAAAAAATGAAAAAAAATATCGCAAAAGCAAAAATAAAAAAAGGGATTCCTTCTATTGGTACATGGGTTTCAAGTGGAAACCCTTTAGTGTGTGAAACTCTGGCATCTACTGGAGTAGATTGGATAAATATTGAATGTGAGCATAGTTCAATTGATTTAGGAGATTTGGTTCATTGTTTCAGAGCAGTCGAGCACACGGAAATACCCGTATTTGTGAGAGTGGCAGGTAGCGACCCTTTGATTATTAAAAGAGTTGTAGATTCTGGTGCTTTAGGAGTTGTGGTTCCTGATGTTAAGAATGCTGAAGAGGCAAAAAGGGCAGTAGACGCATGTAGATATCCTCCTGTTGGCAAAAGAGGGATTGGGGCCACAAGACCAAATGCAATTTATCCTGATTATATGAAACACGCCAATGAGGAAATTTGCGTTGTAATAATGATTGAAGATATAGAGGCAGTAAATAAAATAGACAGCATTATGGAGGTCCCGGGAATTGATGTTGTTTTTATAGGACCAAATGATTTAGCTGCTACATTAGACGTCCCTTTAGGTATGGACAATCAGCATCCAAAACATGTTGCAGCAGTAAATAAAGTTTTAGAGGCAGGAAAAAAACATGGGATTCCTACCGGAATTCACTGTGGCACCCCTGAAGAAATTGAGCGAAGAATTAGCCAAGGGTTCTTATGGATGCCTATAGCTTCAGATGTTGCATTAATGAAATCAGCATTTACAACATCAATTAAAAAAATTACTGATTCCTCGTCTATGTCAGAAGTAACTTCCGACGGAAAATTCTATTAATTTAAACCTTGAGGCCAGAAGCTTCCTGAAGAAAATTGATGAAAATATACTTTGAACCCTCCTAGCCCATCTGGGTTCATTAGGGACACTATTTGTTGTTTTTCAATGGGGTCTTTTATTGAATTAAAATAATTTGCTATGCCCATATTTTGAAGAAATTTTTCTTGTAAACAAAATCCTAATTTTTTAAATCCAGCACCTTCTAAAAAATAATTTAGGAAGAAAAAATTAACATCACAGGTAATATCTTTATTGCCAATATTACTTAAGATGTCTTTATCCATATTATGACCTGAAAAGCACCTAATATAACCATTAGGATTATTTACTAAAAGTTTATTTAGGTCTTCAAATCCATAGTCTATTGTTATCATCACGCAATGATCTAGGAATGAGGATATTTTATTGCAAATCTCTTTTAAGTTATGTGTAATTTCTATTCTTGAATTTTCCGGAATTTTTGAAATAAAATTATTATCAAATATATTAATTTTCTCGCTATCTTTTAATACTTCTACAAGATTGTTTTCGCTATCTTTTGTTATAAATATTTCTTTTAAATCTTTATTCTTTTTTTGGAACCTGTCAAAAGGTAAGGCATCAAAAAACTCATTTGAAATAATACATCCATGCTTTGAATTAAAATTTACGTCCAAAAGAGAATCATCGTTTACTTCGTCTATGTTTAAGTAGATGAGACTATGATAAATTTTTTTATTATGTTTCTTAATGTAAGAAATAATGTCCTCTTTTAGTTTTCCTGAACTGCCCCCAAGCTCAATTATTGAAAAATATTTTGGATTTTTATAATAATCCCATATCTGGATTATTTGCTTAGCTATCATTATTCCGAAACTTTTATGAGTAAGTGGGCTAGTTATAAAATCTGCTAATAGCACCCTTTTTTTGTTGGAGTAAAAGCCGAAATCTCTGTCATACAGAGCAAAATTAATAAAAGAAGAATGGGTTATTTCGGAAGAATTTTCAAATATTTTATTTAAAATATTTTTATTTTCTTTCCTCGATGGGAATATATTTTCGTTGATGCTCACCTGTATATTCTAGCAAAGGTCTTAATAATATATTATGTTCATATTGCTCTAAAACTTGAATAGTCCAGCCTGGTATTCTTCCAACAGCAAAAATAGGTACGAATAAATCAGTTGGAATTCCAAGAAGATGATAAATTACGCCTGCAAAAAAATCTACATTTACATTAATTCCTCTTCTTTGGTAAGGTTTCATTGCATCCATAACTGCAACTAATATTTCATACCATTCAGGCTCGCCTTTTTCATGACTAAGTTTTTCCACTCCTTCTCTTAAGTGTCCAGCTCGTGGGTCTTGAGATTTATACACTCTGTGTCCAAACCCCATTACTCGTTGCTTACTTTTTAAAAGATTAGTGACATAATCTTTTGCTTTATCAGGAGATCCAACTTCTTTAACCATTTTCATTACATTTTCAGCTGCTCCGCCATGAGACGGACCAGATAGAACAGCAATTCCGGTGGTTATTGCGCTATGCAAATCTGCCTGAGTTCCGGCACATACTCTTGCTGCAAAAGCAGACGCATTAGAGCCATGATCAGCATGAACTATAAAGTCTTTGTCCATTAATTTAGAAGCACTTTCTGAAGGAGTCTGTCCATCTAGCATGTAAAGGAAATTAGCTGCATGCGAAAGAGATTCGCTTGGCTCAATTGGCTCTTTGTTATTTCTAATTGCATTATGAGCCATAACTATTGTGGGCACCTGAGAGGTTAGTCTTATTCCTTTTCTCATAGTTGCTTCATAGCTCTTATCTCCGGCCTCTTCATCAAATGTAGATAATGCAGAAACAGAAGTTCTAAGAACATCCATCGGGTGTGCGTCTTTTATAGATCTAATTATGTCTATAATTTTTGGAGATATAGGCCTAGAGTTAATTAGGTCGGTGTTAAATTGACTAAACTCTGATTGGTCAGGAAGCTTTCCGTTAAGCAACAAGTAAGCAGTCTCTTCAAAAGTGGAATTTTCAGCTAAATCATGAATGCTATAGCCACAATATTCAAGAACTCCCTCTTTCCCATTTATAAAGGTAGTTTTTGTTCTATCAAAGTAAACTCCTACAAGCCCTCTATGTATTTTTACTGAATCTTGAGACATATCTAAATTTTACCATATTTTAATAGATTTGAGAGGCTTTCATCATCATTTATTTTTTCTGTATATTCAGATAATAATTTGAAATTATTTAACTCCAATTCATTTATATTAGAGCCATCTCTAAGCCGAACTGTGAACTTATTGGATTCAACTTCTTTGTCTCCAATTATAATCATTAATGGAGTCTTATTAATTTGAGCTTTTCTTATTTTATTATTAAATCTATCGTTTGAATTATCAGTTTTTCCACGCAAATTAAACGCGTTTAATTTTTCTTGTATTTTGTAGCTATACTCAAAATGATTTTCAGAGACAGGAATTATTGAAAATTGTTCGGGGCTTAGCCAATATGGGAATTGGCCACCATAATGTTCAATTAAAACTCCTAAAAATCTTTCAAGCGATCCAAAAATAGCTCTATGAATAACCACTGGCTCTTCTTTTGAGCCGTCATCTGAAATATAAGTTAGTCCAAATTTATTTGCTGCAAAAAAATCTAATTGAACAGTTCCAAGTTGCCATTCCCTGTCTAGGGCATCCGGAATAGTGATATCAATTTTAGGGCCATAAAATGCTCCTTCACCCTCCTGAACAGAATATTTCATCCCGGAGGACTCCAAAATCCTTTTCATTATTTCTTCTGATTTATCCCAGATTTCATCAGCACCTGACCTATTTTCAGGCCTGAGAGATAAATTGTATGTAGGGTCTTTAAATCCAAAATCGGAATATACTTCTTCTAAAAATTTTAGGAAAGATGAAACTTCTTTTTCAATTTGATCAAAGCTACAAAAAATATGTGAGTCATCTTGTGAAAAGGATTTTACTCTTGTTAGTCCATGCGAGACGCCTGATCTTTCATTTCTGTGAAGCCTCCCGAAATCAGCATATCTTACAGGAAGGTCTTTATAAGAATGTAGCTGAGATCTAAACAAAAGATAGTGTGAAGGGCAATTCATGGGCTTAATTCCCATATTATTATTTTCACTTTCTGTAAAAAACATATTTTCTTTAAAATGCTCTGAATGGCCAGACATATCCCAAAGCTTTGAACTAAAAATTTGTGGGGTTATAACTTCTTGATATCCATTAATTTCATATTTCCCCCTCATGTAATCAATTAATTTATTAAGTAAGAAAGTTCCTTTTGGCAGAAAGAAAGGCATCGATGGAGCGAACTGATCAAAATAGAATAAGTCTAATGAGACACCTAGTTTTCTATGGTCTCTTTTTGCCGCAAGTTCTAGTTTTTTTAAGTGCTCTTTTAATGCTTCCTTGGACTCCCATGCAGTCCCATATACTCTTTGCAGCATAGGGTTGTTTTCGTCTCCTTTCCAATAAGCACCAGCAACATCTAGAAGCTTAAACGCAGTGATATTTTTTGTGCTTTCTACATGTCCGCCTCTACAAATATCTTCCCAGCTTTCGTGGCTCCATATGCTGATCTTTTCATCATCCGGAATACCATCAATAATTTCCAATTTATAATCTTGCCCAATGAATCTTTTTCTTGCCTCTTCCCTAGACACAAACATCCCAGAAAACTTTGTTTTTGTTTTGATTATTCTTTTCATCTCTTTTTCAATAATTTTTAAATCTTCTTGTGATAGAGATTTAGGACAATCAAAGTCGTAGTAAAATCCAGTTTCTGTCGGTGGGCCCATTCCAATTTTTGTACCAGGAAATAAATTAGTCACAGCTTCCGCCATTATATGTGCAGTTGAGTGCCTTATTTTATATCTGATATTTTCTATTGTTTCTTCCATATATTATGGTGGGCGATGAAGGATTCGAACCTACGACCTCAGCGATGTCAACGCTGCACTCTAACCAACTGAGCTAATCGCCCTTATTTTTTTTTATAAGGGTTATTATTCTCTATTGTCCTCTGAATTTTCACTGATATCAACCGCAACGTCTTTAGAAGCATCTTCGGTTATTTCTGAATCAACATTTATACTTTCATTATTTGCAAAAATATTCTTAGGAAGATTCTTAAATCCTAACTTATCATAACCTTCTTCAGATTTATCAAGCCTGGCTGGGATTAGCCTTCCAATGATTACATTTTCTTTTAGGCCTCTTAGGTTGTCCACAGAGCCTCCAACTGCAGCCTCTGTCAAAACTCTTGCCGTCTCTTGAAAAGAAGCAGCAGCCAAAAAACTATCTGTTTTTAGAGAAGATCTTGTAACACCAAGTAATATTTGACTAGCAGTAGGAGGAGTTTTTCCTTTAGCTTTCATTTCCTCAACAACCCCTTCAAACTTTATTCTATCTTCTAGTTCATTGGGTAAAAATTCTGCGCTGTCTCCAGTTGTATCAATTCTAACTTTTCTTAACATCTGTCGAACAATTAGTTCTATGTGTTTATCATGAATTGAAACACCTTGCGATCTATAAACTGCCTGAACCTCATCTATTAAATATCTTTGGCATTCTTGGTGACCCATTATTCTTAATATGTCATGAGGGCTTTTAGGCCCGGCAGTTAATGCTTGGCCCGCTTTCACTTCTTCCCCATCTCTTACTAGAATTTGTGCTGCAGCAGGAATTAGATATTCTCTTTCATCTCTCTCTTCCCAGTTTATTTTTACAGAGCTTTTTGTTATCTTTGCCAAACCAGGAGTCTCAGAAACTAATGATCCATCTGATGACAATATGTCTCCTGATTCCACCCAATCTCCTGACTTAATTTTTGAAGTAGATTTTGCAGGAAGCTTATATTCAAATTCTTTTTTAATTTTGTTGCTAACTTTAATGGTTCTTCCTTGTGAGCCTATTGTCAATTCAGTTTCTCCATCTATTTCAGAGAGTATTGAAACACCTTTAGGGGTTCTAGCCTCAAATAACTCTACAACTCTTGGTAAACCACTGGTAATATCAAGACCAGCAACTCCTCCAGTATGAAAAGTTCTCATAGTTAACTGTGTGCCTGGCTCTCCAATTGATTGGGCGGCAATTATCCCAACCGCTTCACCTAGCAAAACTGGCCTTCCAGATGCCATAGAAACCCCGTAACTTTTTTGAGAAACTCCATATTTTGATTTACATCCTAATGGAGAACAAACCCACGCCTCTTTAACTCCGCTTTCCTGGATTTTATTAGCTAGTTCAACTGTAATTAAAGTATCTGTATCGGCAATAATTTTTTCTGTTTTTGGATCCTTTATATCTTCAAACGGATATCTTCCAACTATTCTTTCAGATATTCTTGCCTGGATACTATTTTCTTCAGAATCTTTAACTAATATTCCTTCTTCAGTTTTATCATCTAATGATGAAACTATGAGATCTTGGGCTACATCAGCTAATCTTCTAGTTAAATATCCTGAATCCGCAGTTCTTAATGCTGTATCAGCCAACCCTTTTCTAGCTCCGTGAGTTGAAATGAAATATTCAAGTACTGAGAGACCCTCAACAAAACTTGATTTAATAGGCAGTTCTATAATCCTGCCCTTAGGATCTGACATAAGACCTCTCATGCCCGCCATTTGCCTTATTTGTTCAATATTACCCTTTGCTCCTGATTCGGCCATTGCATAAACTCCACCAAAATATGGTAGAGTTTCTTTAACCGCTTGCGTTAGTTTTTCATTAGTTTCTGTCCAAACATCAACGGTTTTTTGATATCTTTCGTTTTCGTTATGTATAAGGCCATTTTCGTAAAGATCATCAAGCTTTGAAATTTTATTATCAGCGCTCTTTAATAGAGAACTTTTGACTTTAGGTACAACCATATCTTTAATTGCTATGGTAGTGCCAGATTTAGTTGAATACTTAAATCCTAAACTTTTTAAATTATCAAGCAATTCACTAGTAACTTCATTATTTTCATTTTCATGACACTTCACAACTATCTCTTGAAGCATTTTCTTGTTAATAGTTTCATTCATGAATTCAAAAGAATCAGGAAGTATTTCATTAAATATAATTCTTCCAGGAGTGGTATAAAAAGGCTTGTTGTTCTTGCTTAACTCAAGAACCTCAATTTTTCCTCTTAGGGGAGCTATGCCTACATTATAGGAGTAAACAACATCTTCAATAGAGTTATATTTTTTAATCTCGGTTTCTTCAGATTCTTCCAATTCTGTTAAGTAATAGTTTCCAAGAACTAGGTCTAAAGTAGGGGCTACTATAGGTGTTCCTGATCCTGGGCTTAACATATTTTCAGAGCTCATCATTAGGCTTCTGCATTCTTGAATTGATTCTTCTGAGAGGGGAACGTGAACAGCCATTTGGTCTCCATCAAAATCTGCATTAAAAGCAGGGCATACGAGTGGGTGTAGGCGTATTGCACTTCCCTCTACCAAGACTGGTTGAAATGCTTGTATTCCAAGCCTGTGCAGGGTGGGGGCTCTATTTAATAGGACAGGATGGTCTTTTATTACTTCTTGTAAAATGTCCCAAACTTCATCATCACCAGACTCAGCCTTTCTTTTAGCACTCTTTATATTATGAGCATATCCTTGAATCACAAGAGCATTCATAACTAATGGTTTAAATAGTTCAAGAGCCATTTTTCTAGGAAGACCACATTCGTTGAGCTTCAAGTTTGGTCCAACGACAATTACAGATCTTCCACTATAATCTACTCTTTTTCCGAGAAGATTTTGTCTAAACCTGCCTTGTTTTCCTCTTAGTAAATCAGTTAGTGATTTTAATACATGATTATGACTACCTTGAATAGCCCTTCCTCTTCTGCCATTATCTACAAGGGCATCTACCGCCTCTTGAAGCATTCTCTTTTCATTTCTTACAATTATTTCTGGTGCTTCAAGGTCAAGAAGGTGCTTAAGCCTGTTATTCCTATTTATAACTCTTCTGTAAAGATCATTTAAATCACTGGTTGCAAATCTTCCTCCATCTAACTGGACCATTGGGTGCAAATCAGGTGGAAGCACAGGAAGAACATTGAGTATCATCCATTCAGGTTTGTTGCCACTTTTTCTAAAGGCCTCTACTATCCTTAGCCGCTTCAATGATTTTTTTCTTTTTTGCCCAGAAGTTATTGTAATTTCTTTTTTTAGTTCACTGCTAATTTTTTCTAGATCAATTTTTTCTAGAAGTTTTAAAATTGCATCAGCCCCCATTTCAGCATTGAAAACAGGTCCATATTTATCTTTATAATCCCTATAAAGCAATTCATTTAAAAGGTCACCTTCTTTAAGGCCTTTTAGTTCTTCTAACCTGTGTTCAATTTGGTCATTTACATCTTCTTCCTCTTTATTTTTTTTATCTTCAGAGGCTTCTTCCTCTTTATTTTTTTTAGAGGATTTTTTATTTGTTTCAGCAAATTCTTTCAGAGTACCTATAGCTTCTAATCTTTTTTCTTCGTCAATTGATGTAACTATATATTGAGAAAAATATAAAATTCTCTCTAAATTTCTTGGTGATATATCAAGCAACACTCCTAATCTTGAGGGAGTTCCTTTTGAAAACCAAATATGAGCAACCGGTGCAGCTAATGCTATGTGCCCCATTCTTTCTCTTCTCACCTTGGCTCTTGTTACCTCTACTCCACACCTGTCGCAAATAACACCTTTATATCTAATATTCTTATATTTTCCACAACCACAGTCCCAATCTTTTATTGGGCCAAAAATTCTTTCACAGAATAGTCCATCTTTTTCTGGCCTCAAGGTTCTGTAGTTAATTGTTTCGGGTTTAGTTACTTCGCCGTATGACCACGCCTTAATTTGATCAGGGGACGCCAGAGATATTCTTATAGCATCAAAACTAGTTCCATTGGTTGTCATTATTCTTCCCCTTCATTTTCTGATTCATCTAATTTTTCAACAATACTTTCCAATGATTCTTCAGGAATTTCAGAATCAGAGTTTTCTGGATTGTCCATAAGTTGCTGTGTAAGGTCTTCAAGAGTTTCCTCTTTGGGTTCCGGAAATACAATATCTTTTGTTAATTCATCTGGTAGTTCATAACTTTCAAAATTATCACCAATAGTGTCTTCGTCATCTTGTCCCAAATTTCCACTAACAGAGTTTTCGGAAATCAGCTCAATTGAAAGCCCAAGACCCTGAAGCTCTTTAAGAAGAACTTGAAATGATTCAGGTATTCCTGGTTGAGTGACAGGCTCTCCCTTAACAATCGCCTCATAAGTCTTGACTCTCCCAATAACATCGTCAGATTTTACCGTTAACATTTCTTGTAATGTATGTGCCGCACTATAAGCTTCCAAGGCCCAAACTTCCATTTCTCCAAACCTTTGACCCCCAAATTGTGCTTTACCACCTAGAGGCTGTTGAGTTATCAAAGAATATGGACCTGTTGATCTTGCATGAATTTTATCTTCAACAAGGTGTATAAGCTTCAGAATATACATGTTTCCAACAGTAACTGGCTGATCAAAATATTCTCCAGTTTTTCCATCCCTAAGGTTAGTTTTTCCAAATAATGGGGCAGAAAGGCCCTGATTGATTTGCACATCTAATGCACATTGCATGAGCTCCGAATCCTTTATCTTATCTACTTCCACACCTGCTTCATTTTTTAACCAAATAGATAAGCATGCCTTAGAGGCATAGCCTTTATTAGATACGCTGTCTGAAAAAATTTTGTCTGGCTTAAAACCGTTATCTTTAACCCATTTATTAACCTTGCCCCAATCAATCGATTCATCATCTAAATCAATTTTATTATAAGAATTAGATTCAGAAACAAACCACGCCCTCGCCAGCATGTCTTCCACAGTTACAGCATCTGCACCTGAGAATACAGGGGTTCTTGCTTTAAAGCCTAAAAGGTCAGCGGCTCTACCTAAATGTGTTTCTAATATTTGGCCTAGATTCATTCTTGAGGGCACTCCAATTGGATTAAGTATTATGTCAACCGGAGTTCCATCAGGCAGGCAAGGCATATCTTCCTGAGGCAGTATCTTTGAAATTACACCTTTATTTCCGTGCCTTCCTGCTAATTTATCACCTTCAGTAACTTTTCTTTTTTCTGCTATCCAAACCCTAACAAGATCTTGAACTCCAGCAGAAAGCGTGATTCCGCCTTTCCTTCTCGGCTTCAAATCCTTTCTAGAAATCCTTCTCACATTAATTACTTTTCCGTATTGGCCATGAGGGACACGAAGTGAAGAATCTTTAACATCTCTAGCTTTTTCTCCAAAAATTGCTCTTAAGAGTTTTTCTTCAGAGGTTAATTCCGTTTCACCTTTTGGAGTTATTTTTCCAACTAAAATATCGCCTGGCTTTACGCTTGCACCTACTTGAATTATTCCATCTTCATCTAAATTCAATAGAGTATCTTCACCAACATTAGGTATGTCTCTGGTTATATCTTCATCACCAAGCTTAGTTTCTCTAGCTTCAACTTCAAATTTTTCAATATGAATTGATGTAAATTTATCTTCTTTGACTAAATTTTGATTAAGTATAATTGCATCTTCATAGTTGTACCCTCCCCAACTCATAAACGCTACAGTTAGATTTTGGCCTAAAGCCAATTCACCACCGTCTGTTGAAGAGCTATCTGCAAGAGGGTGCCCTTTCTTTACTTTTTGCCCCTTACTAACTATTGGCATGTGGTTAATACATGTGCCCTGGTTGGACCTGACAAACCTTCTTAAATCATAGGAATGAATCTCGCTTTCTTTATCCATAATTTGAATTTCAGTGCTTGTGGCAGAATAAACAATACCATCATGATTGGAAACAATTACTTGGCCACTTTCTTGAGCAACTCTTTGTTCCATTCCAGTGCCTACTAAAGGAGACTCAGGGAGTAACAGAGGCACTGCTTGCCTTTGCATATTTGATCCCATTAGCGCTCTATTCGCATCATCATGCTCTAGAAACGGAATTAACGAAGTTGATACACTAACTATTTGAAGAGGCGATACGTCTAAGTGACTTAGATTCTCAGGATTTATTTTTTTTACATCTTCCCCTTCTCTAACATCAACTGTATCTGAAGTAATTTGGCCTTTTTGGTCAATATGAGTCGTAGACTGTCCAATTACCTTACCTTCCTCTTCATCCGCAGACATAAATTCAACATCTTGAGGTTTAGAAGTGACATAAGGTGTAACGTTTATATTAAATGGCTTAAGAGATTTAATTTTCTCAAAATCTTCTTTTTTTATTATTTGGCCTTTTTTAACAATTATCTTTTTATCTTTTTTTACATCTTCTGTAGTTGTTCTAGAAACAATATCGCTATCATCTGAACTGATATAATTAAATACTTTCCTATATGGAGTTTCAATAAACCCATAATTATTTGTTTTACCGTAAACAGCTAGAGATCCTAACAAACCAATGTTTGGTCCTTCTGGTGTTTCAATAGGGCATATTCTGCCATAGTGACTGTGATGAACATCTCTAACATCAAAGCCTGCTCTCTCTCTTGAGAGTCCACCTGGACCTAGGGCGGATAACCTTCTTTTATGTGTAAGTTCTGATAGTGGATTAGTTTGGTCCATAAATTGAGATAATTGAGAGCCTCCAAAAAACTCTCTTAAAGATGCAACAATTGGCCTTATATTTACCAATGCTGCTGGTGTAGTAACTTCTGGATCCATTTGAGTTGTCATTCTTTCCTTTATCACTCTTTCCATTCTAAGAAGCCCCACTCTAATTTGATTTTGGATTAATTCCCCTACTCCTCTTACTCTTCTATTGCCAAGATGATCTATGTCATCTGCAGAAATTTCATTATTATTAATTTTTATTAGATGCTTCATAGTTGCAATTAAATCAGGAACAGTAATTATTTTTTCTGACAAAGGAGCAGATGAATTTAGTTTTTTATTTAGTTTGTATCTCCCTACCCTTCCAAGGTCATATTTTCTTGAATTGAAGAAAAGATCCTCGATTAAATTTTTAGCGTTATTTAGGTTTGGAGGTTCTCCAGGTCTAATTCTTTTATAAAATTCAATTAAAGCTTCATCTCTAGTTTTTACAGCACTATCTTTCTCAAGAGTGGTCTTTATAAATTGATAATCAGATGTATCCACATCTTTAAAAGTTTTAAGAATTTCTTCATCTTCTTCAATTCCTATACACCTAAGAAATGTTGTAATTGGTGATTTTCTTTTTCGGTCAATTTTAACTGTAATTAGGTTTCTATTTGAGGTCTCTATTTCTATCCAAGCCCCACGATAAGGAATAAGTTTTGCATCACATAGAGTTCTACCTGAAGCAGGGTCAGGGTTTGACTGAAAGTAGGCACCTGGAGACCTTACTAGCTGAGAAACTATAACTCTTTCTGCCCCATTTATGATAAAAGTTCCATATGCAGTCATCTTGGGGATGTCACCCATAAATAGCACTTGTTGCTTTACTTCTTGAGTTGAAATTATTTTTAGCTCAACTGTTACATATAAAGGGGCGGAGTAAGTGATTTCTTCTTTTCTGCATTCTTCTTCTGATCTGACAGGCTCTCTTATTTCGTGGTCTATGAATCTTACTTCAAATCTTTCTCCGCTAGAATCATCAATAGGTGAAATTTCATCGAAAAGTTCCCTTATACCTTCGTCAAGTAGCCAATCATAACTCTGTTTTTGAATATGAACCAGATCAGGAGCGTCAAAGTTAGATTCATCTATTATTCCAAAGTTTTTTAGCGAGCTTTCATTGCTATTATTAGGAATGCTTAGAACCATTATAGCTCTCCTTTTCTGACCAAATTAAACGCAAAAAACCCCGAAATAATTCGAGGTTTAAAAACATTTATTATATTTTAAGTGATTGCAACTTTATTAATTACCTTTTTGAAGTTCAGGGAAAACCCCGAAATATAAGAAAATTAACCAACCACAATATTCTCCACATAATAGGAGATTTGTCAACCCTACTTTAAAAATATTGTTAAAAAATAATAAAAAAGTCATAAAAGTTAATTATTTTTGTATTATTTTCGAAACCATATCTATATAGTATTGATCTGAAACTCTAAAGAAATTGTATTAAGAAGGTAATTTGATAACAGTTTTTACTCATCCTGAATGTGAATACTCTAAAATGTTGATAAATGAGTTAGATGATGTTGGGGAAGAATTTCAAAACATCAATTTATTAGTTGATCCAGAATTCTGGACAAGCGTTGAAAAAGTTTGTGAAGGAAATCGAATGACCCCATTAACTATATATTCTGACGGTTCTCATGAGGTTGGATTTAACGGAGTTGCTTCAAAGTTTTAATTTTTCTTGACCTCAGGTTACTTTGAGCGCTAATATTTCTTTTATTATAAAACGGCCCCGTGGTGTAGTGGTTTAACACGCCTCCCTGTCAAGGAGGAGATCGGCAGTTCGAGTCTGCTCGGGGTCGCCACTAAATTGTGGAATTTTTCTTTATTAGTTCGTAATCATAAACGCAACCATTCCAAGCTCCACCACTTAAAGATTGTAAGTGAGCCCATAGTATAGTGTCTTCAGGAATTCCATCTTGAGGTTTTAGATCATTACGAATTTTTCTATTTTTTAATTGTTCATTGCCCCAATCAATTCCTTTATTCTCCTCGTTTTCTCCAACTAAATTTAATGAACCTTCTAAATTTATAGTATCAATATTTATTTCGATTAAATCATTCTCTTTTAATTTTCCTATTGGCCCGCCATCTAATGCTTCTGGCCCAATATGCCCTATACAGGCCCCGGTTGAAACCCCAGAAAACCTTCCATCAGTGATTAATGCGACTTCTTTTCCGTAAGGTAAATATTTTAATGCGATAGTTATTTGCGCCACTTCCTGCATGCCGGTTCCCTTAGGCCCACCGCAAACAATTACCATAATGTCACCTGCTTTTATTTTATTTGGCCCCTTGTCTTTAACTGCTTTTATTGCATCAGCCTCTGAAATAAATATCCTTGCTGGACCTATTTTTCTGTATACTCCATCTTCGTCGATTATTGTTTTATCTATAGCTGTGCTTTTAACAACTGATCCTTCTGGCGCAATATTTCCTTTTGGAAATGTCACAGTAGAAGTCATGTTTTTCTTTTTTGAATTTTTTAAACTATGAACAACATCTTCAGGGTCAATTCCTCTTGATTTTACTAACTGGTCTCTTACAAAATGTCTTTTTTCAGATTGTTCCCACCAATTTAAGTTTTCTTCTAAAGTTTTACCGGATGCTGTCATAACATCTAAATTGAGCAACCCCTCATCTCTTAGTTTAAGCATAACTTCAGGAACGCCTCCTGACGAGAAAAAAACTGATGTTGGAAATCCTTTTGGTCCATTTGGAAGTACATCAACAAGCCTTGGTGTTAGTTTGTTTATTCGGGTCCAGTCATCTACTTTCATCATTTTTCTTTTAACAGCATGAGCTATGGCTGGTAAATGTAAAATGAGATTCGTAGATCCTCCGCAAGCTGCATGAACTATCATTGCATTTTCGAATGCTAGGTCGGTTAAAATAGCTTTTGTATTAATTTTGTTATCTACTAAATTTTTTAATGCAAGGGCAGATCTCCTTCCAGTATCGAGCCAAATATTTGTTCCTGATGGAGTGAGGGCAGCATGAGGAAGTGTCATGCCTAACGACTCTGCAATTACTTGGCTTGTTCCTGCTGTTCCTAAGAATTGACATCCGCCCCCTGGAGATGCACAAGTTTTGCACCCCATATCTTGGGCATATTCAAGAGTCACTTCATCTTGAGCATACCGCGCACCAATAGACTGAATCATTGCAGTGTCTTCTCCTTCTTCTACTGCTAAAGTAACTCCTCCTGGCACTATTATTGTTGGTTTTTCAGGTGTTCCAGCGAGAGCCATCATCATAGCAGGGAGACCCTTGTCACAAGTAGCAATTCCCATTACACCTTTTGTAGTAGGTATGGACCTACTAAGCCTCCTCATAACAATTGCTGCATCATTTCTATATGGAAGACTGTCCATCATTCCTGATGTTCCTTGGCTTCTGCCGTCACATGGGTCAGAGCAATATGCGCTGTATGGAATTCCATCGTCATCTTTAATTTGATTAGCCACAGTTTCAATAAGCATTCCAAGTTCAAAATGACCAGTATGATGACCTAAAGCTATAGGTCGCCCATCATCTCCCCTCATGCCTCCCAACGTACTTAAAATCATAAACTGAGTTCCCCATAATTTTTTTGGATCCCAGCCCATGCCAGTATTTTGGCTTTGTGCAAAAAGGTTTCCGCTAGGCTCAGAAATCAATTGTTCAGGCGTAAATTCGATTTTTCCTTTTGGGCCTTCCGCGTGGGTTAAAAAATCCCATGAATCATTATTTAATTTAGACTCTCCCAATATATCCATAGGCCTATTTTAACAATTTAATAAATTCTTGCTTGAAAGAGGTAATGCTTTTTAAAGAGTCTTTGGCGGGCAGTATTTTTTTGGGTTTGAATTCAATTATTCTAATACTCTCAGAATTAACCATTGAGGTTTCAGAGCAATATTTAGAGAGCATTGATTTGGTTTTTGAATATGAATAATAATTATCAGCATTCAGATTGTCATCAGTTATATTTATAGCAAAATAATTTGAATTAATAGCTTTATAATTTTCAAAAATTATGGAAATTAATGACAAAGGGTTGCGGTAATGTATATTGATATTTTTTTGATAGTCCTTGAATTTAAAATTATTTTTAGTGTCCTTAAAATATAAAGATGCGTTATTAATTACGCCAATCATGTTAGTTTTTTTTGGCATTAAATTCCTTAGCTTAGTTTTTGAATTTACTTTTGAAAGATCCATATAAATAGGAAGAAATTTTTGCTTTTTGAATTTATTATTTAGTTTTTTTGAAAGCGCAATTGTTTCTTTTTTTGATTTAAAATAATGAAGTAAAATGTTATATTTTTTCTTTGCAAGTAACTCAGCTATATGTATTCCAAGTTTACTTGATGATCCGGTTAATAAAACAAATTCGTCTTTCGGCATAATTAATTTAAATTTAGGATGCTTTTTATATTTTTTTCAGTAATATTCATCAAATCCTGTTCTTTTAAATTTTTCATTTCTTCTAAGATTCTATTTGGGTTTAAAATAGGAAAATCACTACCAAAAATTATTTTTTCTGATCCAACGATTTCTATTGCTATTTCAAATATTTTAGGATTGTATAAAAATGATGATGCAGCAGTATCGTAGTATACATTTTTGGATATCTCTTTTACTTCTTTCATTAATTCATAAAATAATAAGCCTCCTCCCCAATGCGCAAGAATTATTGTGTTTTCTGGAAATAATTTAATAAATTTATATATATTTTCAGGATAGGTATTGCCTTTTCCAGGATACAGATGTCCTGCTGGTTCAGAGGCATGAATTATTATAGGAAGTGAGTTTTCTTCTAATAATTTTAAGGAGTCTTTCCAGATATTTTCGTTGTCCATGGCAAGTTCTTGTGTTGACGGGTGTATTTCTCCCGCACCCTTTCCTCCAAGATTTATACATTTCTCCATTTCTTGTAAATTTTCTTTAAACATTGGATTGATTGAAAAAAAAGGAATTAATTTAGACGGATTTTTTTTGAAGGCATCTAAATTAAATTGATTTGATGCTTGTAGAAGATTGAAATTTGTCCATCCGTAGCCCAAAATTATTGATTTTTTTATATTGCTTAAGCTCATGTTTTTGAGTAGCTCTTCAGGTGTTGTAGCTTTTTGTTCATTGTTGAACATTTCTAAAAGAACTTTCTCTTCGCCAAACTCTTCTATAAGTTTATTAGGCTTATTTGGTAATATATGTGTATGAGAATCAATCATGGTTATTTAAAAATTTTAAGTTAAGTTTACAGGATATGAATAATTTAAATCGAGGCACTGTTTTCGTAAGAAAAATTTCACCAGAAACAATTCTAGAGGATTATTCATGGTTATTGCAAAAGGCAAAAGTTAGTGAGAATTTTGATAAATCCATAAATACTTTTTTGAAGGTAAACATTTCTTGGGATAGATATTACCCTGGGTGTTCAACGGCCCCATGGCAACTTGAGGGTGTAATTAAAGAACTCTTGAAAAATAATTTTTCAAATATTACCGCTGCGCATAATGGAACAGTTGTTGTGGATCCAGAAAGAGGCAGAGCCGAAAATAAGCATAAAAATATCGAAGAAAAATATAATATCCCTCATATTCTTGTTGATTCACCTGAATCCGAAGCGATTGCATATAAGCCAAAAAAGAAATTATTAGTTTTAGATAAGATTTTTAAAGAAGGCATCATGATTCCAAAAATTTTTTATGGAAGCAATATTATTCATCTTCCAACAATGAAAACTCATGTTTTTACAACTATGACAGGAGCTCTAAAAAATGCTTTTGGGGGACTGCTTAACCAAAATAGACATTGGACCCACTCACAAATTCATGAAACTTTAGTTGATTTATTACAAATTCAGCATGATATACATGAAAATATTTTTGCTGTCTCTGATGGTGCATTTTCAGGAGATGGGCCAGGGCCTAGAGCAATGAGAATTAAAGAGAAAAATATTATTGTAGGAGGTTATGATCAAGTTTCTGTTGATGCAGTAGTAGCCAAGATGATGGGTTTTGACCCAATGAAAATTGATAAATTAAAAATATGCCATGAGATGTCGCTTGGAGTAGCAAAACCTTCAGAAATTAATATTATAGGTGAGGATATTTCATCTGTTAATTGGAAATACTCATCTAGTGAGAATACTTTTGCTAGCAAAGGCCAAAAATTTATTTATTGGGGGCCTTTGAAGCCTTTAGAAAAAATTCTTTTAAGAAGTAAGATCGCGCCATGGGCATTTTTTGCTTCTGATTTATATCATAATAAATATTGGCTTAAATTTATTGGAAAAGGGAGAGTTAAGAAAGCATTAAAATCAAAATGGGGGAAGCTATTTCTAGACTATTAAGATCTAATGTGACCTTTTCCTACAATTATCCATTTATATGATGTAATTTCATTTAGGCCTAAGGGCCCTCTAGGTGAAACTTTGGTTGTGCTTACAGCAATTTCAGCTCCCAACCCTAGTTCTCCTCCGTCGTTAAATCTAGTAGATGCATTTATTGTAACAGCTGAAGAATTTACTTTTTCAGTAAATATTTTTTGATTTTTAATTATATTTGAGATTATTCCATCAGTATGACCATAACTATGTCTATCAATATGTTTTATAGCGCTTTCAATAGAAGGCACAGTTTTTAAGGAGACTATTAAATTTAAATATTCTTGTCCCCAGTCTTTTTCTGATGCCTTCTTAATTAATTCCGAAGGATTTATTTTTTTTGCCTTTTGAAATAATTTTGGCTGAATTCTCATTTCAATTCCAAGCCCAATAAGATGATTAATTATTTTTGGCAATAATTTATTTTGTTGTTTTTCGTGAAGCAAGATGGTATCTAAGGCATTGCAAACACTTGGAGCTTGTGTTTTTGCATTTTCTAAAATTGGCAAAAGTGATTCTTCATCTATTTTTTCATCTATGAATAAATGACTTACTCCGATTCCTCCAAAAATAGCTCTCATTTTTGCATTTCTTGAAACATTATTTACGAGCTCTTTTCCGCCTCTTGGTATAACTAAATCTATATATTCATCCATGCCTAGCATTTCATTGATATATTTTCTATTCGGATCTTTTAAATATTGAATACAATTAGAATTAACATTATTTTTTTTAAGAGCGCCTTTTATAATTTTAGTAAGCGATAAATTTGTGTTTAAAGATTCTTTTCCGCCTCTCAGAATAGCTACATTTCCAGATTTTATGGACAGGCATGCAATATCTATAGTCACATTTGGTCTGCTTTCATATATTGCTGCAATAACACCAATTGGTACAGGTTGTTTCTTGATTACTAAGCCATCATTTCTAGTGAATTCCTCACTACTTAGAAGAGGGTCATTTAACTTCCTGATATTATTTATAGAAGTAATAATATTTCTTAATTTTTTAGGATTTAAAATTAACCTTTCCCTTATCTCAATAGGCAATCTCTTATTATTAGCCAGGTCTTTGTTATTGGCTCTAAGAATCAGGCTTTCTTGGCTTTTTAAATTTTCAGATATATCTTTTAGTATCTGATTTCGTTTTAAGTTAGATAATGAGCCTATTTCTTTTGTGCATTCTCTTGCAGACTTGCAAATTGATATTAAATTCATAGATTATTTTCACTAATTGATTCTAATAATACTAGATTATCTCTATGTATCATTTCAATGCCATAATTAATTTCAATAATTTCATCTATTTCCTTTGAATCTTTCCCTTTTAGTAGTAAAGAATCTTCAGTGCCATAATTTGTTATTCCGTATGCTATTTCATTGTTTTCTGAATCTTTTATTAATAAAATATCACCTCTATTAAATTTTCCTTCAATTGATAAGATTCCAACTGGTAATAAGCTTGCACCTTTGCTCGCTAGTGCTTTTTTTGCACCATCATCAATTATTATTATTCCTTTATTTTCAGATACACCAGTAAATAGCCATCTCTTTTTGCTCTCTAATTTAGAAGTATTAGGTATGAATTGTGTTCCTATACTATCTTCGTTAATAATTTGTTCTATTACATTATTTCTTGGGCTTGTTATTACACACCTAATTCCAGACCCCAGGCATATTTTTGCTGCTTCTAATTTACTTTTCATTCCTCCTGAACCAATTTTATCTTCAGAATCTTTCGCATAAGACATAATGGTGTCATCAATTGTATCCACTCGCTTAATTAATTTTCCTTTGTCGCTAATATCAGGATTTTCTGTATATAATCCGTCCATTTTTCCAAATAAAATCAGCAGATCAGCATCAATTGCATTTGCAACTACAGATGAAAGCCTGTCATTGTCTCCATAAAATCGACCCTCAATTTCTTTAGTTGAAACGACGTCATTTTCATTAATTATTGGAATTACATTTAATTCATAAAGTTTCTCTAGGGTATTTTTTATATTCAAATAAGCAACTCTAGAATTAAAATTGTCGCGGCCGGCTAATACTTGAGCGCAATAAATATTATGAGCTTCAAAAAATTTACTGTATTTCTCCATTAAAAATGTTTGGCCTATAGAAGCCAGGGCTTGTTTTGAGGAAGTTTGATTTGAATTTTCTAACCTTTTTATTAGTAAATGATGTTTTGCTAGCGCGACTGCACCGGACGTGACTATAGTAAATTCAAAACCTTTTGATCTTAAATTAACGATTTCATTTAATAATTGATCTAGATAATTATAATTATTATCTTGAGCATCATTAAGGATGATTTGTGAGCCTATTTTTACGACAATTCTTTTCATATCATATTCAAATTTTTTTTGATTATAATTTAGAGTATAGTTTTAAGTTGATTTATATCCAAGCGTAAGGTCAAAATTTGAAAGTTCAATCCAAAATAAAAAGTAATAACCAATTTGAGTTATTTTTTTCAAATCTTATTCTCAATAAAAACGAGAGTTTAATAAAAAAGATTTCAAATTTAGATAAAAGTTTATTAGAGATATATTCTCCAAGCGAAAGTTTAGCTTTTATAACTTCCGTAATTTCAAGAATCAGAAATGAAGGAGTTATTTTAATTGTTGATACACCTGAATTATCTAGGTCATTGTATGAAGATTGTTCTGAGTTTTTAGGTAATTATGTAAATGTTATTCATGTTCCCGAAATTGACACCCACCCAATGAGTGGCTTGGAATTTGGTTCTTTTTCCAATATTGAGCGCAATGGATCTATATCAAAAATATTAGATTTAAAGAGTAAAAATTTTTTGGCTATTACATCAGGTCTTTCCGTTGCACAGAAAACCCCTAATTTAGAATTTTTAGCAAATGAAGGAACCTTGAATGCTCACATTAACCAAAAAATAAAAATTAGTGAAATAGTTAATAAACTTTCGTTTTTAGGATACGAAAGAACCCATGTAGTTGAACAATCAGGAGAGTTTTGTGTTAGGGGAAGCCTTATAGATGTTTTTCCTGTAGGTAATAAGAATCCTGTAAGAATTGACTTTATTTCAGATGAAATTGAGAGCATAAGAAATTTTGACCAAGAATCTCAAAAAACAATAAGGCACTTAAAAAATGTATCAATTAGGGTTTCCAGCCAATTACCTACATCAACAACTAAAGCATCAATTCCAAAAAAGAATTCAGATGGATGTCTGTTAGATATTTTTGATGAAAATTCTATATTGGTTATTAGTGAACCACAATCAGTAGAGATTTCTCTCAAGGAATATGAAAAAAGATTTTCTTTTAATGAAAAAGATAGATTTACCTATGGACAAAAAGATATAGCAAAAAGGCTATTGAAATTTGATAAGAAAATAAATATAAAAAATCTTATGATTTCAAATAAGGCCCAAGAAAATTTTATTAGAGTTGAAAAAATAGACTTGAATGTACAGAATCCAAGTTCATTAGATCCAATCGGCAAAGCAGCAAATCAAATAGTTGAATATAGTAAAAATTTTATAGTAATGGTTGCTTCGAACAATATAGAAAGACTAAAAGAACGAGTAAATGGAAATTTTGGTAAAGACAAGGAATTGAAAAAAAGAATTCATTTTGAAAAAAAGTCGATCAATAATTCTTTTGGAATCAAAATCGCAAATCAAGGCGGGGTCATATTTCTAGGCGATCAAGAATTATTAGGAATCAAAAATAAAATCATGAATATAGATAAAACTATAAGCAGGAGTCGCAAATCAAGATTATTTGAAAAAGGAGCCTTAGTTGTTCATGAAGATCATGGAATATCAAAATTTATTGGAGTAACAAAGTTAAAAGGACATAGCGATAGAGAGTACTTAGAATTGCATTTTGCAGACGACGATAAACTTTTTGTGCCTGCAGATCAAATATCTAGAATTGAGTTATATAGAGGAGGGCAGGAGAATGCCCCTAAGCTACATCGGCTTCATGGAAAAGAATGGGAGCGACAAAAAAACAGAGTAAAAAAATCCACAGAGATTTTGGCATCAGAGCTTTTATATATACATTCAAGTAGAAAAAATGCTGAAGGTTTTTCTTTTAATAAAAATGACGACTGGTTAATAGCATTAGAGTCTAGTTTCCCGTTTGCTTTAACTGAAGATCAGCAAAGATCTATAAATGAGATATATAAGGACATGGAAAGCAGCATGCCTATGGATCGATTGCTTTGTGGAGATGTTGGATTTGGAAAAACTGAACTAGCAATTAGAGCAAGTTTTAAGGCTGTTCAAAGTGGAAAGCAAGTTGCAATATTGGTTCCTACTACAGTATTAGCTGATCAACATTATGAGACATTTAGAGCAAGGCTGGGCCAGTTTCCAGTAAATATAAAATGTCTTAGTAGACTTAAGACAATTAAAGAGTCAAATGAAATAAAAAAACAATTGAAGGCTGGGCAGATTGATATATGCATAGGAACGCATAAATTATTACAGAACGCTATAGACTTTAAAGATCTAGGATTATTTATAATTGATGAAGAGCATAAGTTTGGCGTAAAACAAAAAGAATTTTTGAAAAGCATAAGGCTTAATTTAGATATACTTTCTTTAAGTGCCACTCCAATTCCTAGAACAATGAATTTAGCTTTATCAGGAGTAAGAGATTTAAGTATGATTGAAACAGCTCCCTTAGATAGAAGATCAGTTAAAACATACGTTATTGAAGAAAATGATGAATTATTAAGAGAGATAATTTTAAGAGAGAAGGACAGAAATGGGCAAGTATTTATTGTTTACAATCGCGTAAACAAAATAGAAAAAATTTCTGAAAAAATTAAACAAATAACTTCAGAAGTTAATGTTGATTATGCTCACGGAAGAATGGACCCTAGAAAGCTATCAGAGGTCATGAATAATTTTGCAAATAAGAATATTGATGTTTTAGTTTGCACCACAATTATTGAGTCTGGCTTGGATTTGCCAGACTCCAATACAATAGTGATAATCAATCCCCATCAGTTAGGCTTAGCTCAGCTCTATCAACTCAGAGGGAGAGTCGGAAGGTCAAGTCATCAGGCTTATGCATATTTTGTTGTTCCCAAGAAAACAAGACTTAATATTGAAACTGAAAAAAGACTTGAGACCATGACAAGATTTCAATATTTAGGCGCAGGCAAAGAGATTGCTTTAAGAGATATGGAAATTAGAGGGGTAGGAAATATTTTAGGTAAAGAGCAAAGTGGAAATGTTAATGCAATTGGGCTTGGATTATTTTTAAAATTTTTAGAATCAGCAGTTTCAAGGAAACAAAATAGAATTGATTACGATGATTTAAAATTTAAACATTCTTTAATTAATTTAGATTTATTGGAGGATATTGGCATACCTTTTAATTATATTCCTGATATAGAATCAAGGCTAGAAATATATGATCACTTATCTTCAATTTTTGATTTAAAAGAAATGTCTGATTATCGAGATGAGTTAATAGACAGGTTCGGACAATTGCCTGCAAGTTTAATGAATTTGATTAATCATCAAAAAATAAAAATTTATTGTTCTAAATTGGAAATTAACTCCATTAGTATTAAGAAAGATCAAAGCCTAATTAGATTTAAATTCTCGATAATCGGGATGGAAAATTTTATTAAAAAAATATTTAAAAGTAAATTCTACATATCTGACAAACAAATTAAGATTAATGATAAAATTGAAATGACAGAACTTATGCAGATTTTAAGTAATTTCGAGCAGTTTAAATCAAAATTTTCTGAACAATTTTCTTCTATATTATAAATTGTAGTTCGTTTAAATTTTTAATTACCTTGCATTCTTTGTAAGAATTATTATGATTCTCTCTATCTAATAAAATTGGTGTTATATTTGAATTTTTTGCGCCTATAATATCTGTCTCTATTTGATCTCCAACAAACAAACACTCGGAGGACTTAGAATTAAAACTATTTAAAGCATATTCAAATATTTTTTGAGATGGTTTTGATGCTCCTGCGTCATGTGATGTTATTATTTTTAAGATATAATTTGATAAATTCAGTTTTTTAATTAAATCCTCTCCTTTTGCATCAATATTTGTAATTATGCCCACCATAAAATTGTTTTCTTTTAAGAATTTTAGACAAGGCAACACATCATCATATTTTTTAAGAGAGCTTTTTTGGCTATATACATAAGACCAAATTTTTTCAGACTCACTTTCTGATAAATTTTCACCTAAATAGCTAAATATTTTTTTTTCATATTCACAGTAAAATATATTTTTTTCTTCGTCGTTTAAAAGATGCATAGACTTCTTAGCAGTTTGCTCAGCAAACCATTCATCAGACTTCAAGATAGCATTTTTAAATTTAGATTTTTCGATTTCTAAATTTATTAATTTAGATGCTTGATATTGAGTTTCTTCTCTGTCTGGATAGAATTTAAATAATGTATTGTAAAGATCAAAAAATACACAATTAATCTTATTCAATTTCTAACCTCATAAATAGTAGTTTCATTATTTTGATATATTATATTTAATAGTTTATTTTCTACTAAATTGTGTATGGATTTAATTCCTTCTGGAGGGTAATAAACTTTTTCTTGCTCTCCCACAATTACTAATTCAACATTATATTTATTTAATATATTTATTTTTTGATTTAGATCTAATGTTGAGTAGAATTCGCTAACGTCATTTTTTCTTTCATTTATTAATGAGGTCCTGTATTCTCTTTGCTGTATCTGATGCCAATCCCAACCTATTATAGATGGAAATCCAGTATATATCGAAAATCTATTGCCCCATGTATATAAAGGGGACAGGCCTTCAATTATATTTTTTGTTTTTCTTTCATTTTCTCTTAACCAATTTATAGCATCCAAATCGTTCTTAAGGGATATAGAATTAGAATAATTTTTGTATTTTGCTTTCTCTGCAAATTTTGATCCATCTAGAGTTAAATTTGTATCAACGAATCTATCCTGAATTCGATTTATTGTCCCAAAAATAGGAAAGAGCATTCCTGATAAAAACAAAAACCCAATTATTGGATAGAAAAAGAATAATTTAAATTTCTTTTTTAGAGATCTTGAAATTTGCAAAATTAAGAAAGAAGATGAAATAGAAATTAAAATCCAAATTTGGAGATAGAATTTGAAAAAAGTATTCATTCTTCCAATGTCATTTTGAACTTTAAATGTTTCTACGAAGATCGCTATTAGTAGCGCAGTAATAAGCAATGTAATTATTTGTGGATAGAATTTGTTTTTACTAAATTTGTTCCTTATTTTGGGTAATAATGCAGTAAAAGCAAAAATAAAAATTACCGTGATACTTAAATAATGAATTTCTACAAAATCAAATAGTCTAGTGTGAAATTCATTGGCATCAAATCCTGTGAAAGGCGAGGTAAAATTAGCATGAAATGGCAAGAAAGATAAGTAACCAATAAGCATAATTGCGCCAGTATATAGTGTAGCAGCTTTTATTGTATATAGAAGGTTCTTCCAGTTTTTAAAATGAATTAAAGAAAAGCTGAATATTAAAAATAATTGAACAGGTATTAGCCAGGTATTGGTAGCCCATGAAACTCCTAATAGTAAAGAGTTAAATAAAATAGTAGATATATAAAACTGACTAGAATTATTTTTTATTTTTGAGAAGCTTAAAATTAAGAAAGTTAGGCTGAGAATCATAATTGGGATTGATATCATATGAGGGTGTAGGTCAGCAAATAGAAAAAAAAAGAAATTAAAATCTGAAATTTCATAACCCAAAGAATCCTGAGGCAAGACTCTAGATGGCTGCCAATAATCGATTTCAAGCAGTCTGCTTATTGATCCAGACTTAATCTTGTTAAATATTTGTATAAAAGGCTGAAAATTTCCAAAAATTAATGTAGTTGAAACCATCACTATTGGAAGAAATATTTTACTCTTAGATATATTGCTTGCCAGACTCCACAATGTAGTAAATGAAATGGCAAATACTGTTGCCACAGCTAAATTAAATCCTATGTAAGGACTTATTTGTGAAAGCTTAATCATCATTCCAAATATAAAAAAACCAAAATAGTAATAATTCATTATTCCTCCAGAAAACCAAGGATCGATTGGAGGCATATACCTAGAATTTAGAATAGCGTTAAGATAGGCTAGTTCCATCGGTTTTTCGCCACCTCTATATGGGTGCCATAAATCCGGATTAAGACTTCTTATTAGTATAAAAATTACAAAAGAAGCTAAAAAAATTAATTCATATTTCATAAAAGATTTTTTATTTTTATAGATAAAAATCATCACCTTTCTTTTGTTCTTTATAAATAAAACAAAGGAGGCAATGAAAACCATAAAAATTAAAAAATATAAATTGAATAGGCTGAATGTAAAGAAATTGAATGAAAGGCATATCCATAAAATAAATGAGAATAGAAGTAAAGATATAATTTTTATTGACCCTATAAATGGAAACTTTGAGTATTTAAAAATAAGCCATAATAATGGAATAGATATGATCGATATTATTTGCAAAATAATATACCAAGATATTATAGATATGATCGATCCTCTTGAGTTAAAAAAACCAAAATAAGAATCTCCATAATTAGCATTAACCTTTTTTAAGTTTAAGCTATTTAGATAATTTTCGTTATGATTTATTTCAATAATTATATTAAATATTTCATCTGATGAAAGCTTTTTTGTATTTTTAAAAATAAAAGTTTCTGGATGATCATATGCAGAAAAACTTTCATCAATCCAGCCAAGATTTATTCCAAATTCATTTTTTTCATAAGGATCAAAATCAATATTTTTTATTCTACTAAAAGGGTTTGAATAATACGTAAAGCCTAAAGACGATGGGCTTATTATATTTGATCTAATTAATTTGTAACCAAGATCTTCTGAAAAAAGTTTTCTATAATAATTTGTTGTTAATGGGTACCTCTCTTCAAGTCTTGGGATAGTTGAAATCAATCTTTTGGTAGTTAGGTATATTCCGTCCGATGATGATAAAAGATTTGCTAAATTTCTAGTTTTAGATGTTGAATCGTTGTCGTATAAATTTAACTCTTTCGTTGTATATATTTTATTTGTCTTTAGTGCTTCATCCCAATGCTCTTTTAATAAAACACTTCCTTCTTCAAACTCTTTATCTATAAACTTTCCTGCGCTTATAGATTCATGAGCACCCGAGTATATTTGCATAAAGCTAAACGTGTAATGTAATGATCCAGATAGCAATATGATGACCATCGCTATATATATCCTTTTGTACTTTCTTGATTTTGATAAAAGATAAGAAATCGTGTATGAGGAGAATATGCTGATTATAGGTATTATTGGCAACATATATCTTAAAAATTTTGTGTGAAGTGCACCAAAAAAACCAAAATATATTAAAAACCATAAAAATAATATCAACAAATTTCTGTGATTATTTATTTCTAATTTCCTGAAAGCAAATAAGATTGAAAAAATTCCTATCAAACCTGCTATTGGCCCCAATGAAGTTTTTACTAGCTGGATTAGATGATATATATATGGAGTTGTGTTTATATATTGTCTAGTATAGGGAAAATCAATTAAGCCACGCGCCATATCAGATTGTGTTTTTGAGGCTAATAAAAAGTCACTAAAATTAATTAATGAAAATGGATTTAATATAAAAAAAGTAAGAAAAGATGAAAATAAAACCAAAATATAATATTTCAATAAATCATTTAACCTACCTTTTGAAGAATTAATATTAAATATAATTGCAATTAAGATAATGCCCAGTATTAAGGCAGAGCTAATCTTTATAGTTAAAGAGATACCGAAAAGTATGCTTACCATTACGATTCTGTTTATAGTTAATTTTTCATTTAATTTTATGCAATAAAAAATTATTAAAGTTGTAAAGAATGTGAGAAAAGTGTCGACAACGAAAAAGTGAGAAGTTTGAATTGCCAAAACACATATAGAGTAAAAAAAGCTAGCTAGAATTCCAGTAATATTTGAATATAATTTTCTTCCAATAATCCCAGAAATAATTATCGTGAATGAATCAAAAATAGAACTTAGAATTCTACCTGGAAATCTTAATTCATAAATATTCCATTCACTATTTAGAGAGAAGAGTTCTAGAAGATATAAAGGAAAGGTTCCATAGTTGTACCAGCCTGGATCAAGATTGCTTAAATTCATCTGACTAGAAATCATTAGGAGTTGTCTCTCATCAGGATGAAAAAGCAGGCCATTATCCCAATTAATTCCATAAAATCTTAATAGAAAGCCAATTATTGAAATAGCAGTAACTACAATATAGAAATCTTTTTCTTTAATAAAACTAACAATTTTTTCATTAATCATGGTTTAATTATTCATCATGAACAATTTCAAAACAATAAAATTAAAAAATGGAGCAACTATTATTACTGTTCCAATGCAAAATACTAGAGCAACAACTGTTATTTTGTTTTTTGGTGCTGGGTATAGATATGAACCCCATGATATTGCTGGGTCCTCGCATTTATACGAACATTTGTTGTTCAAAGGAAATAAAAAAAGAAACACTCCCAAGGAAATTGCTGAAATAGTGGAATCAAAAGGAGGCATATTAAATGCCTATACAGACAAAGAATCCACAGGATATTGGTGTAAAATGCCTTCTGAATTTTACCTTGACGGGATAGATGTATTGGTAGATATGGCTAAAAATCCTTTAATAAAAACTGAAGATCTAGAATTAGAAAAAAATGTTGTATATGAAGAAATAAAAGCGTTTATGGATTCAGCTGGCAGCAGAGCATCAAATAAGGCTGATGAACATATTTGGCCTGATCAGCCTATGGGAGTAGATGTTGCAGGTTCTATAGAAACTGTTAAGGCCACCTCAAGGGAAGACTTAATTAAATATCTTAATAAGCAATATACATCTTCAAATGCGGTTCTAGTTGTCTCTGGAGATCTTGATCATGAAAAAGTTATTCACGCATCTGAAAGAGCTTTTGAAGGTTTTAGGGAAGGAGATCCAATGAAATTCCCCCCCTCTTCTTACTATAATGACAGACCTTTAACAGTTTTAGATAAAATGGAGACTAATCAATCTCACTTGACTATCGCTTTTAAAAATTTTTCATTAGTTGATAATTTGCGACATGCTTCATTGGTGCTATCAGTGCTTCTGGGAGGAGGCATGACCAGCAGGCTTTTTGAACAGGTAAGAGAAAAGCGAGGTTTGGCATATTCAATAAATGCTACTTCTCAGGGTTATTCAGATTGTGGAATTTTTTATGTAGATGCTGGGATTGCACCTGAAAACACAGAAGAGACCTTTAAGGTGATAATAGAAGAGATTAAAAAAGTGAAAAATGATCTATCTAAAGAAGAAATCGAATCCTCTAAAGAATTAATAAGAGGCAGAATGATGATGAGATATGAGGATTCAAGAGCAATTGCAATGAATTATGGAATACAACATCTTTTGAACGATAGGATTGTTTCTATAGAGGAGAGCCTTGAGATGCTTAAAAAGGTTTCTTTAAAAGATATTATTGATGCTTATGAATATATCTTTAATAATTCTACAGTTATTGCTTCAGTTGCAGGATCTGTTGATAATATTCCTAATCTAACTAAAAATTCGCAAATTTTCTGAATAATTGCACAAAAACTTATTGAATCACAGGTAAGTAATGAGTTAAATTTACCCATATTAATAACAATAGGAATAATTATGTGGAATTCTGAATCAATTAAAGAACTAAGAAAATCTTTAGATTTATCACAAAGTGAATTTTCTAAGAAATTAGGAATTAGACAACAAACAGTGAGTGAGTGGGAAACTGGAGTTTATTCTCCCAGAGGTGGTTCGCTTACATTACTTGATATAGTTGCAAAAGAAGTGCACGGGGACAAAATATTAACCAATAATGAACACTCTGAGGCATCATTGCAACACATAGAAAAAGAATTGAATCCCTCTCACAATCAGAAAGTAATTGAAAAAACTAATAAAAAACGAACGAACTTCGTTTATTATGCGAATGTTTCAAGTTCAAATAATGGTCAATTACTTCCTATATAATCTGGATCTGAAAAAAAGTATTGTCTGAGCCATCTTAGCTCTTCAATGCTTTCTTGGATGTCCTCCATTGCAAGGTGCGTTTTGCTTTTCTCAGGAAATTTTGTATCTGGGTACCATCTTTGAACTAATTCTTTTATAGAAGAGACATCAATCATTCTGTAGAATAAATATTCTTCAAGCTTTGGCATTTCCTTTCTCAAAAATTTTCTATCTACCCAAATTGAGTTGCCACACAATATTCCCTTGTTATGTTCAATTCTTTCAGAAATAAATTTATATACTAAATCTTCAGCATCATTTAATGAGTAATTAGATTTATCAACTCTTTTTAGTAGGCCAGATTTTGTATGCTGATTAAATGACCAGGGCTCTATAGTTTTCATCTCTTCTTTGGTCCTATTTATTGCTAAACCTAGTTTAGAGTCAGGAAATTTATCAGTTATATTTAATTTTTCGTCTGTAATGATTACGGCAATTTCTAATATAACGTTTTCATCCCCTAGCCCTGTCATTTCAAGATCTATCCAGATGAGATTATTTTGACTTGGGTGTAACATACTTTAATTATAATATACTTTTTTCCTTAATAATTATGAAAATCATTTCTTGGAACGTAAATGGAATAAGAGCCTGCCTCAAAAAGGGGTTTGAGGAATTTGTATCTCATCATTCTCCAGATATTATGTGTATTCAAGAAACAAAAGCAGACCAAAGCCAGGTTGATTTAGACATTAAGCCATATGAAATGCTTTGGAATAGCGCAGAAAGAAAAGGCTATTCAGGAACCTTAATCATCTCCAAGAAAAAAATACGAGATGTTAAATATGGAATTGGTATAGAAAAGCATGACAATGAAGGGCGCGTGATTACAATAGACTTAGGTAATATCTTTGTTGTTAATGTGTATGTTCCTAATTCAGGATCTGACAGGAAAGAGCCACTTAAAAGATTAGATTATAGAACTCAAGAATGGGATGTGGATTTTCTTAATTATTTAAAATCTTTGGCGAAAAAAAAGCCTGTTATTGCTTGTGGAGATTTTAATGTTGCTCATCAAGAAATAGATATTGCTAATCCTACTTCTAATAGAGGTAACTCAGGTTTTACAGATGAAGAAAGAGAAAGCTTTTCAAATTTTTTATCGGAAGGATTTGTAGACGTGTTTAGAGAAAAAAATTCATCATCTAGACCGTATACATGGTGGAGTTATATGAGTAGCGCTTATAAAAATAATACAGGCTGGAGAATTGATTATTTTCTTGCTTCTAGGTCAATTCTTCCGCTAATTCACAGCGAAGAAGTATTAATATCACCTCCTGATGATTTAGGTGAAAGAAAGTCTGATCACTCGCCTATAAAAATCGAAGTGGATATTTAAGATCGATATTGAAGTGGAAAAAATATCAATAGATTTGCATGGAATGAGATATAACGAAGCTAGAATTGCAATAGAAAATCATATTACCAATTGCATTAACTCTAATTATTCCCATGTAAGAATAGTTCATGGTCATGGAACAGGTGCATTAAGAAATTTAACCAAAGAGCTTTTCGAAGAATCTGAATTTATTAATGAATTTTATTTAGAGCAAAATTTTATAGCTACCATTGGTAAGCTTAACTATTAAATGTGTTTTTTATCTCAGAAATTAAATGTTCAGTAACTAAAGAAGGGTCAAATCTTTTTATTGAGAGATTCATATTTTCTTTCAACTTTCTAGATGTATCTTCTTCTTTTAAAATACTTAAAGTTTTTTCTGATAATTTATGAACATCTTTGATATTTGCTAAAAGCCCAGCTTTCCCATTTTCTAAAACCTCCGCTGTCCCTCCTGGACTGTTTGTGGCTACTATTGGAGTTCCAAGTATCTGACTTTCTATAAGAACATTTGGGAGACCTTCATATAATGAAGTTAACAGAAAAACTTTTGAATATTTAAAAAATTTATAAGGATTTTCGCTGTATCCAATTAGTTTAATTTGTTTTTCTAGGTTAGGATTATTCAATTTAAATTCCTCAACTAATTTTCTTTGAGGACCATCTCCAATAATTAATAATTTTGAATTTAATTCGTTTGCAATAATTTTAAAAGTTTTAAGCATAGTTGGAATATCTTTTTGAAAAGATAATCTTCCAACGTACAAAATAATTGGAGCATCACTATTTGAGATCCAAGTATCATTAACCTCCTCTTTAGATAATTTGATGATATTTTTTGTAGAAGAAGGGTTGAATATTTTTATAATTTTTATAGAGTTATTTACGTAATTTGTCCTTAAGTCTTCGCAAACTGATTCAGAGTTACCATAAATTAGATCTGCATTAGGATAAGTCAATTTTACTAATAATTTTAGTATTAATTTTTTCAAAAAATTATATTGTTTTAAAGTTGAAGAGAGATGAAGTCTTTCTGAGAGAATTACTTTAACTGGATGCTTTGAAAGCATTGAGGAAAATGTCGCAATTATATTTGCATAATATTGAGCTGAAATTAAAATATCTGGTTTTTTTTCGCTCAACAATCTAGATAATTTGAATAATGATAATATCGACCTAGAAGTATTGAGCGAAATTATTTCAATTTTATTATCATAATTTAATAAATTGTTGTTCTGATTAAGCGTAACCACAAAAACTTTATTACCCTTTTCTAAAAGTTCATTTGATAAAGTTAAGAAGCTTCTTTCTACCCCCCCAATGTTCATATGGGGTATAAAAATGAAATAGTTCATTATTTTATAGAAAGGTTGCCAATTGCTTCTGCTAATTCAGAATCAGTTGGCTCGCTAAGAATTATTTCTTTTTCAGAGTTATTAATTATAATCGTGGGAACTGTAGCCCTTCCATTATTTATACTAATTACTTTTTCTTGTGCCTTTGTATCTTCAAGAATATTAATTTCTGTGTAAGGAATTTTATTATTATCCAAAAAAGCCTTGCTCCTTACACAATCTGAGCAAAAACTTCGAGAGTACATTAATATTTCTGGATAAACTAAATTATTCATAACATAGAGTATATTACAGAAAGTAATTCAGTTAAATTGCACTACGTAATAATAATGTTATTGTGACCTATTATAGAGTCTAGTTTTGAATTGAGCTCTTCAGTGACGTTAACAGATATAGGAAGTTCTAAGTCTATAGATTTCTCGTCATAAATTATCTTTATGGATACATTTTCTTTTTGCTCATTTGATTTATTTTCTAGGAGCAACTTAACAATATCTTCAAATTTATACTTATCTTCAATTAGATTTTTCGAACCAATGAATTCAAGTTTTAAATTGCCTAAATCTGAAGCCTCAATAGCCTCACTGGGCAGTGGCTCAATTATTTCTTTTTCTACAAAAGGATCTTCGCTTGGCTTTTCTTCTTTATAGAACAATTCTTTATCCTTATCTAAATCAACAGTTTCGCTAGAAGCAAATTTTTCTAGTTCGTTATTTTCAAACTCTAGTTTTTTCCCGTCTTCAAAAATTAGATTTGTAATACCATTTCTTAAATTTGTTTTTACACCTAACTCAAGATATGTTCCGTTTTCCCACAGATCTTGTGAACCCTCCATTTTATCTGGCCAAATAACAAGCTCGATTGTGTTATCTAGGAGACCTAACTGGCAAATTAGAAACATTTCTTTTGCTCTGGTTGTTCTTTTTGTAGTTGATATAACTTGCCCAATAACTTTGACTTGAGAATTTGCACGTTCTGAGCTTAATTGTCCTGCTAATACAATATGCGAATTTGAATAAGTTTCTATTTTTTTATTAATTGGATTCTCGCTTAGAACTGTGCCTAATAAGTCTCTCTCCCAAAACATTCTTTCTTTATAATCTACTTCTGTTTCTATTAAATTTAAATTTAGAGGCACTTTTACTTCGTCCCCAAACAAATCAAACATATTTGCTTGTCCACTAGCTTCTAATTGGTTCCTTCTAGACATTTCCATAGCAATTTTTTCTACTGAAGGAAGTAATATTTCTCTTTTTTCAATGTCATCAAAAGCTCCTACTTTTATTAAAGCTTCAAGAGAGCTTTTAGATATAGGATTTTTTGACATTCTAGTTATAAAATCTTCAATATTTTTAAATTTGCCATTCTTTTTTCTCTCTTCCACAATAGGAAGTATTGCATTTGAACTAATACTTTTTATTGTGCCCAATCCGTAACTAATTGGTTTATTGCCTTCATAGTTTTTGTAGGTATCAATTTCAGATATTTTTTCTTTGTCAGTTTGAATTGATTGATCTTTAATGCTAGGAATGTAGGGATTAAAATCAATTTCACTCATATTTATATTTGGCCTAGAAACGGCTATATTCATCGAATTGCATTCTGTAATGAGAGCAGATATTTTTTCTTTATCATCTGCAGAATTTTTCATCAAAACAGACATGAATTCTTCTGGATAATTTGCCTTGAAATATGCAGTCCAGTATCCAATCATTGCATAACTGACACTATGAGCCTTATTAAAAGCATAGCCAGCAAAAGGCTCAATTAATTCAAAAACTTTTTCTCCTAATTCTCTGTTAAATCCGTTGTCTAAAGTGCCCTGAATGAACTTCCCTTTTTCTTCTGTCATCACTTTCGGAATTTTCTTACCCATTGCTTTCCTAAATCTATCTGCATCACCTAAAGAATAGCCAGCAATTGACTGAGCAATTAATAAAACTTGGTCTTGATAAACTATTATCCCGTAAGTCTCTTTTAATATAGATTCTAATGATTTATGAGGATACTTTATCGGAATTTTCCCATGCTTTGAATCAATAAAAGTGGATATATGTTCCATTGGTCCTGGCCTGTATAATGCAATCATTGCAGAAATATCATTTATTGAAGAAGGCTTAAGATCTTTTATGTATCTTTTCATTCCAGAACTTTCTAATTGGAAAACCCCAGAAGTTTTGGCATCACTAAGCAAGTCGAAAGTTTTAATATTATTTTTTGGGAGAGAGTTTAAGTCTATAATTTCTCCAGTTTTGTTCTCAATCATTCTAACGGTCTGATCAATTATGGTAAGGTTGGACAAACCTAAGAAGTCCATTTTTAGGAGACCTAAGTCGGCCAGAGCAAACATCTCAAATTGTGTTAGTGGGGTAGCATCATCCCCTGAGCTCGCTGGAGGTCTTTGGATAGGAACAACAGTATCTAATGGATCCTTGGATATTATAACTCCAGCCGCATGAGTTTGAACATTTCTTACTGAGCCTTCAATTTTTTTTGCATTTTCGAAAAGATTTCTTATATCTTCGTTGGTGTCATACTCTTGTCTAAGCTCTGGACTCATATTTAGTGCTTTTTCTAGTGTCATGTCTGAAGTAGGATTGCTAGGATCTCTATTTGGAATGAGTTTTGCAACTTTATCTACAAATGACAATGGAAGCTCCATAACCCTTCCAGCGTCTCTTATAGAGCCTTTTGCTTTAATTTTACTGAAGGCAATAATTTGTGCTATATGATCAGAGCCATATTTTTCTGTGCAGTATTCTAGAACTTCTTTCCTTCTGTCATCTTGGAAATCTATATCAATGTCTGGCATTTCTTTTCTTTCGATGTTTAGGAATCTTTCAAAAACTAAACTATTTTTTACAGGATCAATTTTAGTTATTCCTAGACAGAACAATACGAGGCTTGCGGTTGCACTTCCTCTGAGAGTGGTTAATATTTTTTTATCATTTACAAACTTAAAAATATCCCATACGACCAAAAAATAATCTGCAAAATCAGTTTCTTTGATAACTGATAATTCATACTCTAACCTTTCAGTTATTTCTTTAGAGTTGTCAGGAAAATTTAACTTTAATCCTTCGTAACATAATTCTTTTAAATAAGTAAAAGCATCTTTTTTGTCAGGGACATTGAATTGAGGAATCATTGTTTGAGAAAAATCAATTTTTATGTCACATTTTTCAGCAATTTCCAATGTATTGTCACATGCTTCAATAATATCACTGAATTTCTCTCTTATTTCTTGAGGAGGCATTATATAATAACTATTATCTTCAAGAATATCTTTCCTTCCATTAGGGCTGTTTGATCTTACATTTTTTAGTAATATTTCTTTGTCATAATCTTTGTTTGTTTCATAATGATTATCATTAGTTGCTACAATTTTAATCCCTAATTTTTTATAATTATTTATTATCCACTGATTAATATTTTCCTGGTCTGGAACTAGTTCGTGCCTCATAATTTCTAAATAATAATCTTCTTGAAAAGTATCTTTATACCAACTAATAGTCTCATTTATTTTTTTTTCATCTCCCAGAATTATCTTTTTTGATAATTCTGAAGATGGGCATCCTGAAAGAACAATTAAACCCTCTTTATGTTTCTTTAAAAGTTCTTTATCAATTCTTGCTCTATAATAAAATCCCTCTAGATTAGATATTGATACGAGCTTGATTAAATTCTTGTATCCTGCATTATTTTTAGCTATTACTGTTAAGTGATCATAAGCATGACTAGGATCTTTTTCTTGTCGTGTTTTAGGCGCTACATAAAATTCGCATCCAATGATAGGTTTTATATTTTCTTTTTTGCATTCATTATAAAAATCTATTGCTCCATATAAATTTCCATGGTCAGTTAAGGCTATTGCAGGCATTGCATATTTATTTGCCAATTTAGCCATAGACTTTAATGAACTGCTTCCATCAATAAAGCTAAACTCAGAATGATTATGTAAATGAACGAAAGATTTTTCAACCATAGTAATAACTTAATTTAATATATAGTTTGATATAAGAATAGTCTATCTATTTTTCAAACTTAGAAATAATTACACATGAATTTTGTCCACCAAATCCAAAACTATTTGATAAAACGTGTTCAATTTTAGTTTCTTTAGGTTTGTTAGGAGTGTAGTCTAAATCGCAATCTTCATCTTGATCTATTAAGTTAATGGTTGGGTGCACAATCTGGGTTTCAATTGATTTTATACAAGCAATAGCTTCCATTGCTCCTGCTGCTCCTGACGCATGTCCAATAATTGATTTCGAAGAACTTATCTTCAATTTTTTTGAATGATCACCAAACACTTTTTTTATAGCTAATGTTTCTGCTTTATCTCCAGCGGGTGTAGATGTTGCATGAGCATTAATATAGTCAATAGAAGATAAATCTAAGCCTGATTTATTTAATACTTTCTTCATTGCTTTTGAGGCTCCTTTACCTTCAGGTTCTGGCTGTACTAAATGAAATGCGTCAGAACTACAGGCATAGGATGTAATTTCTGCCAAAGGCTCTTTGCCTCTTTCAATCGCATGTTCTAGGGATTCTAAAATAATTACTCCACTACCTTCAGAAGGGACAAATCCATCTCTATTTTTATCAAAGGGCTTACTAGCAGTTTTTGGATTACTATTTTGGCTAGTTAAAGCATGCATATTGCAAAATCCTCCTAGGCTAGTTTCACAAAAAGGTGCCTCTGCACCACCCGCAATCATTACTTTTGCATCCCCTCTTTTTATAACTTCTGCAGCTTCTCCAATTGCTTGAGTCCCGGCAGCACAAGCAGTAGCCACAGTATTTGAGTAACCTTCTAATTTAAATAGTCTGCTGATATTTGAAGTTGCCATATTAGGTAGCATTTTAGGAACATATAATGGACTTATAGTGTTTTTATTATTTTTGAACATTTGAAAGTTTTCTTTTTCTGTTTCTGGTAACCCTCCTGAACCACTACCCAACAAAACTCCTATATCCTCACTTTCTTCTTTATTAAAATCTATTTCTGAACTTGCTACAGCCTCCATAGATGCTGCAATTGCAAATTGAGAATACCTAGCCAATCTTTTTATTTCTTTTTTATCCATATAATTTAGTGGATCAAAATTATCAATTTCTCCTCCTATTTTGCATGAATATCCTTCAGTATTTACTTGCTTTAGATAATCTATTCCAGACTTACCTTTAACTAGAGAGGTCCAGAAATCATTAACAGTTTTACCTGCACATGAGATTATCCCCATCCCTGTTACAACAACTCTATTTTTTATGTTCTTGTTCATTTATCTTATTTAATTCATTGCTTATTTCTGAAGATACAAATAATGATCCTGTTACTATAATCAAATCATTTTTTAAATAATTATTCATTGCTATTTTAAGCGCATTCTCTGTACTAGTCGATTTTATAAATTTTACGCCAAGTTTCGTTAATTTTTTTTCAATTGTCTTGCTATTAAGTGACTTTGGGTGATTTGATTTTGTTAATATGATTTTACAAGGAATTTTTTCTATAAATTTTATAAAAGTATTTATGTCGTGGTTATTATTAGTTCCATATATAATGATATAATCCTTCTCGTTAAAAAAAGTAGTTAAAGTCTTTTTTAAATTATTGAATCCAGCTTTATTATGGGCTCCATCAATAAGAACCATCTTTTCGTTAAGGCAGTAGAGGTCACCCCTGCATGGCCATAAATTATTATTTATTCCTTCTGAGATAATGTCAGATCCAATATCTTTATTGAATTCTTTGGTTGCTTTTATTGCAGTGGCAATATTCTCAAAATGGTAAAGTCCTATTGATTTATAATTTATGGCATACCAGGTCTTATCAACTAATAATTTCGCAGCCATCCTATTATCAATTATTTTTGGGCTGCCATATAGTTTATATTCTACTTCAATTAAATCTGAACCTTTTGAATTGGCAGTGGCTATTAATATTTCCTTACATATTTTTTTTTGCTTTGAAATAATTACTTTAGAATTTTTTTTAATAATTCCAGCTTTATTTTGCGCAATTGATTTGAGAGTCCCTCCTAATATTTTTTTATGATCTTCGCTAATTGGAGTAACTACACTTATGTCTGAATTAACTATATTAGTTGAATCAAAGCTGCCGCCTAGCCCTGTTTCTAATATTTTCACATCCACCCCTTCTTTCATGAAAATGATGAATGCCATTGCAGTTATTATTTCAAAAAAAGTAAACTCCACATTTTCTTCTTTTTCAAAATCATAAATTCTTTCAGAAATTTGCTGATAAGTTGAAGCAAATAACTCTTGACTGACCTCATTGCCATTAATTTTAATTCTTTCAGTATAATTTTTAAGATGAGGAGAGGTTAATAGTCCAGTTTTATAATCTTTTGAAATAATAGAATCCATTATTGAAGATACTGTCCCTTTCCCATTTGTGCCAGCTATATGAATAGTAAAAGAATTGTCATCTTGGGGGTTTCCAAGTAATTCCATTAGTTTTTTAGTTCTATCTAATTTGAAAAATGGGAACTTGGGTTTCTCTTCTTTTTCAAAATTAAATCTTTTCTCTAATTCATTTAAAGAGTCTGAATAATTTAAATTAGCCATCAAAATCTGACTCTAACTCAATTAATATTTTATTATGGACCTGCCAACTATTTGTCCATTGTGCAATTTGTCGCAAGCTTCATTTATCTGATTTAATGAAAAAGTTTCACTTATCATTTCATCTATCGGAAACTTACCTTTGTGGTACATATCTAAGAAATAAGGAAAATCTTCTTCTGGATATGTAGCACCAAGACTGCCTTTATAAGTTTTATGAAAAAATAGGAATTCATTTGCTTCTACTTCAAGTTTGTTTTTTTCTGGAATGCCGATAAGAATAGATGTTCCGCCTTTATTATCTGACCCTGACCCACCCCTTTTTGTAACCATCAAAATCTGATTCATAGTTATTTCTTTTCCTATTGCATCGAATGCATAGTCAACTCCTCCATTAGATATATCCATGATTTCTTCAATTGGATTAGATTTTTTGGCGTTTACAGTGTGTGTAGCGCCAAATTTTTTGGAAAATTCTAGTTTTTTTTCATCTAGATCCACTGCAATTACCATAGATGCTTTCATTATTGAGGCCATAGTTACAGCAGAGAGTCCAACTCCTCCTACGCCAAATATTGCAACAGTATCTCCTTCTTTTATTTTAGCGGTATTCTTGACAGCGCCAGCACCTGTTAAGACAGAACAGCCCACAATACAAGATTCTGGAGTAGCATGCTCTTTGGGTATTTTTACAATATATTCATCATCACACATTATAGTTTCTGACCATGTAAAAGTTATTCTGTGGTTAAGCGGCTTTTCCATATAGCTCACACCTTTTAGATCTGGTAAATATCTACCTTTAATTGGTGTTCTTGGGACCCATGTCGCTATAACATGATCCCCTTCTTTTGCGTATTGGCAATTTGGCCCAACTTTTGTCACAATTCCTGTAGCTTCATGACCTAGTAAAAATGGTCTAGGTAAAGAATTATCATGCATTTGGTGAAGTTGAGAGTGGCAAATCCCACTTGAAATAAGTTTTATTTGAACTTGCTTTCCTTCTGGGTCAGCTAAATCTATTTCATCGATAATTAAATTACCTTGGGGTTCTAATTGTATAGCAGATAATGCTTTCATTTATTTATTAAAAATTTTCTAGTTAAGCTTAGAGCATTCATTACAGCCCTTCTCTTATCCGGGACGCCAATTCCTGCTGATCTTATGTGTTTCGTATCATATCCAGAATCACTAACAATCGCAAAATAGCTTTCTCCTTTTCCTAGATTTTCAACTTTCAGGTCTCCAGAAGCTACTCCAAAATATGCTAAACCTATATCAGACGATGATATTTTTTTTATTAGATATGCTTGACTTAGAGCAACTTTAAGTGGATCTGAATCATCAAGCTTAATTTCATACTTATTAAATAAATTTACTATGTTATTGTTTGCCCCTATGGTAATTCCTTGAGAATAGAGATTGTTTGCAGAATTTTGAAAAGCTTCTGAAATTGTACCTCCAGAAATATTTTCTATCGTAGAAATAGAAGTATTGTTTGATGAAAGCAAATCACCTATATTCTTTTCTAAAGTTTCCTCATCTTCCCCGAATATTGCCTCTCCTAATAGGGAAGCTATTTCTTTTTTAACAGGATTGATTATAAGGTCTGCCTCTTTTTTATTTTTTGCTTTAGCAGCTATTCTTACATCTACCTGTCCTGGATGAGCAAGGACGCCTACAGTAGGATTTGTTGATTTTTCGATAATATTCCCGATTAGATGGTCAACGTTGCTCTCACCAAGATCAATTGTTTTCAAAACTTTATAGTGAATAATCTCATTTAAGTCATATTTTTTCCTCAAATAAGGTATTACTTCATTTTCTACAAGCCATTTCATTTCAAATGGAACTCCGGGCAGGCATATTATAGATTTATTTTCTTCTTCTACAATAAAGGAAGGAGCAGTTCCGTTTGGATTTTTTATAATTATTGATCCCTCTGGAAACATAGCTTGCCTATCATTATTTTTAGTCGGTATGAATCCTCTTTTCCTAAATCTTTCTTCTATATCATCAAGGGATTCTTGGTCTGCAAGAAGCTTTCTATTGGTTACTTTTGCGACTATATCTCTTGTTATGTCATCTTTAGTTGGGCCAATTCCCCCTGAGGTGATAACAATATCTGCTCTTTGTAGAGAATTTTTTAAGATCAAATCCATTCTTTCAGGATTGTCGCCAACTATCGTTTTAAAAAATAAATTTATTCCATTTTCTGCCAATCTTTGAGATATCCATGCAGAATTTGAATCCACAATTTGGCCCAATAAAAGCTCAGATCCAATTGCAACTATTTCAGCATTCATAGTGAACTATTATAAGTTTTTAATCAAAAAAAAGTTAGATTTGATTAATTAGAACAAATGTTCTATATTATTAGAACAAATGTACTAATTGTTATGACGAGTTATTATAAAAATGATTTAAAAATCCATGAGTTATCTTCTGATGACTCAAATTATTTTGATACCGGGTGTAAATATTCTCCTGCTTGCCTAAATTGTCCTTTGCCTATTTGTATTTATGATGATCCTGGTTCCTTTAAAAATTTTATAAAAGAGAGCAGGGATAAAAATATATTTCAAGATTATAAAAAAGGGATGAGCGTGAAAGATTTGTCTTTAAAATATGAGGTTAGTATTAGAACAATTCAAAGATCACTTAAATTAAACAGATCTACAGAAATGACTTTGAATGATAAAAATATTAGCCAGAAAATATATAAGAAATTTAATTCTTATTCTTCTAGTTCATAGGGCAGAATTGCCCCAGAATCTCCTGTAATTACATAGATAGTTCTCTCTGCAATATTGTTTGCTCTATCTGAAATTCTTTCAAGATTATGTGCAACCCATATTATGTAAGTTCCTTGTTCAACTAATTTAGAATCTCTTGACATTCTTTTTATTAAATCGGTTTGTACTTGGGAATTTAAATGATCTATTTCATCATCTTGAGAAAAAATACTCTTTGCAGCTTTTATAGCCTTTTTTTCTTCAGGAGAATTAGAGAAAAGTTTTATACTATCTTTTAGCATATTTTTTGCAATAGCTTCCATTTTAGGTATTTTTTCAAATTTTGTTATAAACGGATCTTTTCCTATTTTTAAATTTATTTTACATATTCCAGAAAGATAATCTCCGATCCTTTCAAGCTCTTGGGATACGAACATATAAGATGTCAGTTTTCTCATGTCTGAAGCTAAGGGTGTTTCTCTACGAATAACTTCTATAGATTTATTTTCAATTTCTATCGAAAATTGATTTATAAATATATCATTTTCAATGACCTTTTTAGACTTCTCCAGATCTTTTTCATAAAAAGAATTAAATGTTTCCTTAAATGCTTCTAGAACCTTTAAGTTTAAGGCATTAATTTTGGTTTCTATTTCAAGTAAACCTAAATCTAATGATTTTCTGCCATGATAATTTGCCATAAAAAAATTCAGCAGTCATCCTATTCTGCCAGTTACATACTCCTCTGTTCTTTTGTCTTTAGGATTTCCAAATATTTGATCAACTTCTCCATATTCTATTAATTCTCCGATTCTATCTTCTCCTGCCATCATGCATGCTGCATAATCAGATACCCTAACAGCTTGTTGCATATTATGAGTAACTATTACAATAGTCACATAGCTCGATAAATCTTTAATTAATTCTTCAATTCTATCAGTTGAAATAGGATCAAGTGCTGAGCACGGCTCATCCATCAAAATGACCTCAGGGTTTACGGCTAAAGTTCGAGCTATGCATAATCTTTGTTGCTGCCCCCCAGAAAGGCCATATGCATTTTCTTTTAGTCTATCTTTTACTTCTTTCCATAAATCTGCCTTTTTTAGACTTGCCTCAACGATTTGATCTAAGTCTTCTTTGATTCCATTAACTTTTGGCCCAAAAGCAACATTTTCATATATTGATTTTGGAAAGGGATTAGGTTTTTGAAATACCATTCCTATTCTATATCTAACCTCAGCCGGATCCATATCATTCACGTTTTTTTTATTGTATAAAACTTGACCATTAACTTTTGCAATACGAATAGTGTCATTCATTCTGTTGAAGCATCTGATTAAAGTGCTTTTTCCACACCCAGAAGGCCCTATTAGAGAAATGACTTTGTTTTTAGGTACTTGCATGTTTACATCTTTTACAGCTAATGATTTTCCATATGAAACATTTAAATCAATAGACTCTAGTACAGGTTCTTCAAAATTAATAATCTTATTTGATGTGGTGCTTGGTTTGTTATTAATCTTTGAGGTGTTTTTAATTTTTTGGTTAATCATTACTCCAATTAAGGTACTTTTTTAAGACCTAAATTGATACTATCAGAGTTGAATAAAAAGTAAACATCAAGTTATTAAAAATTGATTTCAATATTTGAGAAAAAAAAAGAAGACATAAAATTAGAATTTGAGAGTGCTGGAATTAGAGAATATAGAGCTGATCAGTTGTGGCAATCTATTTATGTAGACTTATCATCTAATTTTGATGAGATAAAAACACTTCCCTCGGAAGCAATAGATTATTTAAAAACCAATCATGTTTTTAGTCCGCTGCAACTAGTTGTTAAGAAAAAATCTAAAGATAAAAGTACTGATAAGTATTTATGGAAGTTGCATGACAATAATCTAATAGAAACTGTTTTGATGAGATATGACGAAGATGGCCATAGGAGACGAAGGAGAACAGTTTGTATTTCTTCTCAAGTTGGGTGTGCACTAGATTGTAAATTTTGTGCAACCGGACAGCAGGGCTTTTCAAGACAATTGACAGTAGGAGAGATAGTTTCTCAGGTAATTGAGATAAAAAAAGATTTAATAATGGAAGAAGGAAAGCCATTCAATAACGAAAATAATTTAAATATTGTTTTTATGGGAATGGGAGAGCCTTTAGCTAATTATTCTAGAACTGTAGAGGCTGTAAAAAGATTTAATGACCAGAAAGGCCTCAATATAGGCGCTCGAAATATTACAATTTCAACTGTTGGACTCGTGCCTAAAATATTGGACCTTTCAAAAGAAAAGATTCAAGTTAATCTTGCAGTTTCAATACATGCCCCAGATGATGAGACTAGATCTCAAACTGTACCTATTAATAAAACATATCCAATAGGAGATTTGATTGAGGCATGCAAAAAATATATAGAAAGAACTAATCGAAAAGTTTTTTTTGAGTATGTTTTATTGCAGAATCAAAATGATTCTATATCTCATGCTGAGAAGCTAGGCAAATTACTAAAACCACTATTATGTCATTTAAATTTAATACCTGTTAACCCAACTTTGAAATCAGATTATAGAAGATCTGATTCAGATAAAATTAATGCTTTTAGAGAGATAATTAACAAATACGGTATACCATCAACAATAAGGATGGAAAAAGGAATAGACATTAATGCCGGATGTGGCCAATTAAAATCTGAATATTTAAATATAGAGGAATAATACATGGATATTTATAAGGAACTGAATATAAAAACCATAATCAATGCTCAGAGTTGGGTTACTAAGTTAGGAGGAAGCACTATGAGTACAGAGGTTCTGAATGCCATGAATAAAGCTTCAGAAGCTTTCGTTGATGTTGAGGAATTGCATGAAAAATGCTCAGAGCAAATCGCTAATTTATGTGATTCAGAGAGCGCTCTGATTACATCTGGATGCGCATCTGCAATAGTTCTTATGTCAGCTGCAGTAATATGCGCCAAAGATGAATCTTTAATAGATGAAATTCCAAACCTAGTAAATAGACCAGAAATTCTGATTGATTCAAGTCAGCGAAATCATTACGATTCTGCTTTAGAGATGACAGGAGCAAAATTAATAGAATATAAGAGTGCAGACGACTTAAGAAAAAAGGTTACTAGGGAATCTGTAGCTGTAACTTTTATTGAAGCCCCTTTCATAGGTCTAGGTCTAGGAATTGATGAAACGGTAAAAATTGCAAATGAATTTGATTTGCCCGTTATTGTAGATGCTTCAGCAAGAGTCCCTCCAATTGATAATTTATTTAAATTCATTAATGCAGGAGCATCAATGGTTGCATATAGTGGAGGCAAAGGAATAAGAGGTCCTCAGAATACAGGTTTTATATTAGGAAAGAAATATTACTTAGATCTTGCTAAGAGAAATTTAATTTGTTTTTCGGATAGTAAAGCAAAAATCGGAAGATCTATGAAGGTGTCTAAAGAATGTTTGGTTGGGCTTGTTACAGCTTTAAGATTATTTTTAGATATTGACCAAGAAGGAATATGGGCAAAGTGGAAAGAAAAAGCAAAATTTATTGTTGATGAGCTTTCTAATATAGAAGGTCTAGATGTTAAGCTTGAGGATGATGGAGTAAATAGAGAAGGGCCGCAGGCTGTAATTTATTTTAACGATAATTGGCGAGGATTAAGCTCAAATCAAATTAGATCAATACTTAAATCAGGAGACCCTCCCATATATGTTGGAGAAGGAGGCTATGAGGATGAAATAAATTTAGCTATGACCAATATTCAGGACGGTCAAGAGGTAATAATTGTAGAAAAATTGAAGGATATTTTAATTAAATAATTTCAACTATAGTGACGCCTTTTCTATCTTCATCAGAATAATATTTATTTATTATTGTTGATCTATCCAATATTCTTATAACCTCATTTTTTAAAATCCCTGAACCTTCTCCGTGTATTATTTTACAAATTTTTTGATTATTAACTATTGAAGAATCTAAATATTTTTCTAATTCTTCATTGACATCACTTATTTGAATTCCTCTAAGATCTATTTCAGTATCTGTTCCTTTTAATTCTGATTTATAACTAATAAGTCTTGGAGAATCATTATTAATTTGAACTTTTGAAATTACATTAGTTATTGGCATCTCAATTATGCTGCCACCCACTTTGAATAATGCTAATTTTTTGGATTTAATTTTTGCTACCCTTCCAATTTCAGAGAGCCCTTTAAGTCTTACATATTCACCTATCTCCAAAGTGATATTGACATCAATTTCTTCCTGAGAAGATATTGTTTTTTTTATCTTTTTTAACTCTTTCTTATTTAATTTTATTTGAGGAGGCGTGTTAGATGCATCCTTTATCTTTTTTAATTCTCTTTCTAGTTCTCTAATTTTTGTAGCTTGTTTAATTTTAGTTTTTGAAATTATTTCTGCCTCTTTTTCCTTTATCTTTTTTAATTCTCTTTCTATTTCTGCCTCTTTTTCCTTTATCTTTTTTAATTCTCTTTCTATTTCTGCCTCTTTTATAATTAATTCTGATTTATTTTTTTCTATTTCTGCAATTAAATTCTTATATGACAGATAATCGCTATCAAGTATTTTTTCTGCGTTTTTTGCTATATCTTTTGGAATGCCTAATCTTTTAGAGATGTTAATTGCAAAGCTGTTGCTTGGAACCCCCTTATTTAATGTATAAGTAGGTATATTTTTTTCTTCATCGAATGAAACACTATAATTTTCACACCAACTCTCTTGGTTTGCGTACTCAATGATTCCTTTTATGTGCGTAGAAATGAATGATTTTGAAGAGATATTATTTAAGTGATTTAATATTGCGCAAGCAAGAGCATTTCCTTCGTCAGGATCTGTAGAAGAAACAATTTCGTCAATTATAATTAACGACCCATCTGATGCATTATTTATAGTATCTATTAATGATGACATGTGAGATGAAAAAGATGATTGAGAATTTTTTATATTTTGATCATCTCCAATATGAACAAAAAAGTCTTTAAATATAGGAATTTCAGAATCCGGAGAGCATGGTGGTTGTATTCCTGATTGATAAATAAGTGAAATTAATCCAACAGTTTTTAGAGTCACTGTTTTCCCTCCAGTATTAGGTCCACTAATAACGATAGTTGAAATACCCTTTTCCATTTTTATGCTTATTGGTATTGCATTAGACTTTAGAATTGGGTGCCTACAATCAACTAAATTTAACTCATCAGAATCAATTTTTTTTAATATAGAGCCATCCATCTCCTTTGAAAGTTTTGCCTTAGCAAAAATAAGATCCGCCTTAGTTATTATTTCTCCATTTACTTTTATATTTCCTTGTTTTTCAATTATATTTTTTGTGAGGTTAGTTAATATTTTTATCTCTTCTTTTTTGACTCCGTTAATTGATTCAATCCAGTCATTGCAAAGCTCAACAGCATCAATTGGTTCTATATAAAAGGTTTGATTAGTGGATGAGGATCCATGAACTATCCCCTTTATTTTTGATTTGTATTCAGATTTTATTTCTAAAGCTAGCCTTCCAGAAATGGTTCTTATAGAACTTGATTGAAAATAAATCTCTTTAGATTTATTTGAAGTAATTTTTTCTAAGAATTTATTTAACAATTTATATTTATCAGATGATTTTTTTCTGAGTATTTTTAAATCTTTTGAGGCTGTGCTCTTTATCTTGCCTTTTACATCAATAGAATTTTCAATGGAATCAACTACATCATTCATGGTAGATATTTTATTTACTAAATTATTGAGATTATTGAATTTTTTTCTATTGAATCCTAAGGAAGTTTTTAAATTATCGCAGAGTTTTAAAAATTCACTTATTTCAATCAGTTCTAATGCTTCTAGTAAATGACCATCTTTTATTTCTGTTTCTAAAGGAACAACATTATTTATGTTTGAAAATAAAATCTGATCTTCTTTTTCTAGAAATTCCCTAGCCTCTTGAGTTTTAAGATGCATTTCCTCAATTTTCCTTATATTAAATTCAGGCTGTATATTTTGAGATAGTTTTTTAGATATGTAGAAAGTACATAATGTGCTAAGGTTTTCTCTGATAAAATCAAATTCAAGTTTTTCTATATAATTGTTATTCATATAGATATTTTATTACGATTAATGTTATGAGTCAGGAATTGTGGAAAAGTTATTTTGAGACTGGGCTGGAAAGTGCTAAATCAGGCCTAGTTGAAACTGCTGTAGATTATTTTGAGTGGGCAGCAAAAATTAAACCAGATAACCCCGAAATTTATTATAATTTAGGTGTGTCTTATATGACTCTTGGAAAAATGAATGATTCTATTGATTCGTTTACAAAATCTATAATTCTTGATGGGGATAATTCTGACGCATTTGCCAATAGAGCTATTTGCTATGCATATATTGATAATGAATCAAAGTGTAGCCAAGATATTGAAATGGCTGTAAGTAAAGGGGCGATTGAGTCTGGAATAAGAGAAGCAGTGAGAGTGATAAAGGAAAAAAGGAAAAAAGAGAAAAAGAAAAATAATTAACTTAATAACTTATTTAGCTCTTTAATTCTTAATATATTTCTTACTTTTTCAAATCCTGAGTGGATAGATTTGATTGCATCCTTATCAAAATTCGAAAAATTTATATGTTCTAATAAAAATGTAGACTCAGCTTTAGATAATTCAGTGTATTCGCTATGCCTAATTAAATATTCTTCAGGTATTCCTGATGAGTTCATTTTTTTTAAATTATCTAGGAGCTGAATATCTAAGGAATCTATAAAATAGACATTTTTTTTCGTACTTTTTGCTGTCACGAGACCAATTTTGATTATTTGTTTTATCCAATTTTGATTCATTGACAGTTCTTCAGATAATTTTTTTATGCTGCCCGTAAAAGACGTATATTTTGGAGCTTTTTTATTCTTATTTAGTTCTTGCTTAATCATTTTCATAGGCAAACCTTTGGATTTTAACTCTTTTACTTTAATAAGCTCATCTATAGTCTTTTGAGAAAAAAATGCTCTAGTTTTAGCAGTCTTTTTAGGAGGAGTAATTAAATTACTTCTTACATAGTAATTAATTGCTGAAGTGGAAATATTAGTTTTTGAAGAAACTTCGCTTATTGAGAATTTATATTCTTTTTCCATTGGATCCTATTGTTGAATAATAAATCCATATTATTCCCATTTAAACGTAAATGCACATATTGAAAATGCTATTACAAGCCATAATATAGTTATTCCTATCTGAGGGAGAGTAGTTAGGGTGCTATTTCCATAAAGCGCAGATAACCTAATGCCTTGGGCTAAGTGTGTTAATGGCAAAATATTGCTTATATACCCAACAAATTTAGGCAAGAAGTCTATTGGAAAAAATACTCCTGACAAGAAAAGCATAGGAAAAGTCACTAAATTTGCCAATGCTGGCGCACTATCTTCACTAGGTGCCAAACTTGAAATAGCCAATCCTATAGATAAGAATAATACTCCCCCTAAAAGAGAGAATAGCAATATATTTATCCATGCCATTATGCTTCCTTGGCCTATTGAAACTCCTAAAATGAAAACACCCATAATTAGAAGAAGAAAAGTTTGCAAAATTATTATTGTTACTCTTGAGATCAAATGGCCAACTATAAAATGAGATGGTGATATTGGGGTTGCTTGTAACCTTCTTAGCACTCCTTGATTTTTATAGCTTAGAAGAGTAAACACAACAGAAAAAATACCATTTTGCATTATTGCCATGGCAGCAATCCCTGGAATTATAAATCCCTTGTAACCTTGATAATTTATATCAGCAATATTAGATTTAATATTATCCAATCCTTTTATTGAATCTTCGCCTTCTAGCATTACAGAATTAATTAGATTGCTTACAACCTCTTTTTCAGCAAAATCATCTTTTCTTGTAGTGATAATTATTTCGCTTTCGGAATTACTATTAGTGGATGAATTTATTGTTAAATATGAAGCAATGCTTCCTTTTGTTAATAATTCTATAGCTTCATTTTCTGAATAAAGAAGTTGAATTTCTGTACTTTTTGATTCTTTTAGTCTCTCAGCTATTGATCTTGAATTATCTGTATTTGCATAATCAATTAACCCTACGCTTGGAGCACTATATCCTAGTATATTTGCATTTCCGAATACAAGCATAGTTACCACAGGAAAAAAAAGTGACCAGAATATAGAACTTTTTCTTCTAAAAAACATTTTGCTCGCAGCAATTGTAAAACTTAAATAAATTTTCATTAATCTTCCCTTAGACTTTTGCCTGTTAAATCAATAAAAACATCTTCAAGCGTAGCCTCTCTAATCTTCTTTGATGATTTGAATCCTGATTTTGTTAATTCATCAATTAAATTAGATGGAGAATTTATCTTGATTATTTTGCCTTCATCTATAATTGCCACTCGATCACATAATTCCTCAGCCTCTTCCATGTAATGAGTAGTTAGAACTACTGTCTTTCCTTCTTCTTGAAAAGATCTAATTAATTCCCATAAATTTCTTCTGGCCTGAGGATCTAAGCCGGTAGTTGGTTCATCAAAGAACAGTACTTTAGGGTTATTTACTAGAGCTACAGCTATAGATAATCTTTGTTTCTGTCCTCCAGACAAAGTTTTAAAGTAAGAATCTTTCTTGTTTAATAAGCCAACCCTTTCTAGTATTTTATTAGGATCAACTGAATATGAATAAAGAGTTGAAAATAATTCTACAATTTCTAATAAAGATAACTTTTCGAAGAAATTCACAGATTGAAGCTGCACGCCAATTATTTTCTTTACTGACTTAGTATCTTTGCTTACATCTAAATCATTAATGAAAGCTTCTCCTTCAGTAGATTTAATTAAACCTTCTAGGATTTCTACAGTGGTTGTTTTTCCTGCTCCATTAGGACCTAATAAACCAAAAACTTCACCTTCATTTACTTCAAAATCTATGCCTCTCACGGCTTCGAATTCATCATACTTTTTCTTTAAATTTTTTACTTGAATAATTGGCATAAACTAAAGTGTAGCGTGGTAATAATAATTTGTAACTTTTATTTTTTTGATATTAAGTATAGGAGAGATGGCAAAGTAACTAAGGAAGCTATTAAAGCAAGACATATCATTACTGCTGTTAATATTCCAAATGTAGAAAACAAAGGCATTGGAGCAAAACCCATAATTAAGAATCCTAATGTGCTTGATATTGCTGATCCTAATAAAGCTAAGCCAGTTCCATTTATTGAATTATATAAGGCACTTAACTTATCAGATGCTGATTTTAACTCTTCTCTAAATCTCATAGTCATATGAATTGCAAAATCAACCCCAACCCCTAAGGAAATAGCTCCAATAGTTGCAGTTACATAATTTAGACTGAAATCAAATAAGTACATTATTCCATAAAGCCAAATTACAACTAATGCAATAGGAATTATTGTTGCAATAGCATATCTAAATGATCTAAGGGCTATTAGTATTATTAAGAATGACCCTATGAATGCGAATGGTATAGACCTCCTCATTGAATTTGTAGTCGCATTTAATTGGTCGCTTCTGCTAAATGGAGATCCGGTAAGTCCTAGTGTTACATTTTTTGGAAAATCAGTCTCTTCTATTAATTTATTTAAATCTTTTCTTACCTCAGATACATCATCTTCTGTTCTTGTTCCACTTAGAAATATCATTAAGATCGAAGTAAAGTCGTTATCTTTATCTTGGTCGTACCAAAAATATCTCTGAAACCAAAGAGGGTCGAAAGAATACTGACCTTTAGATTCGATTCCATTATCGAATCCGTATTTAATTATTTCTTTTATCTGGTCAGATTCATCAGGAATATTATCATTATTTAAATCAGTAATTTTTACTCCGGATTTTCTAAATATTTCTTCTTTTAGCGGTTCATTTTTTAAAACTAGAGAAGTGATTTTTGATATATTTAGAACGTCGCTTTGATTTATTTCTCCATTTTCATTGAGGCCTATAAAATTTATTTTAGAGAGATCTTTAGTGAATTTGTTAAAAGTCATAATAAACTTTGGGTCAGTAATTTCTCCCTCAAATATAAACTGTGCTGGCTCCCCCCTGACCCCTGGATCATATTCTTCGAATTGATCAAGAGAGACCACAAAATCTGATTCATTGTCAAAAAAATCTTTCACATCAAATTCTGACTTTAAATTTATCGCGCCATATCCAGCAATTATTGTAATTATTAAAGAAAGAGGCAACACAATATAATATCTTTTTGAAATGCTTGTGAACACATTAGCAAACCTTTTTTCAAACTTTCTGTTTTCTTTATATGACAGATCTTTATTAGCAATTTTTGATTTTCTATTAATTAAAATCGGCACAACTAAATTAATAATTAAAATAGCAATTGCAGTTAAGAATCCGATCAATAACCCTAAAAATTCATTTAGTATCTCTGAGCCTAAAATAACTACAAATATTATTCCAAAACCTATTGATGCTGGAGTTGTTATGAAGTTAATTACTCTTAAAATATTTTCAAATGTTGTCATTTCATTTTTTATTAAAGGAGTTACTTTTGAATATGCAAGCGGCACTAATAATCCAAGCACTAGATAAGAAAGTAATGTCGCTAATGTGGCAGCAACACCGAAATAAAAAACACTTTCTACTCCACCAAAGGCATTTGCAAGAAAAGCTGAGCTATCTGTAAGAAGTGCAAGAGTAAGCGCTCCAAAAACTCCTGATATTCCCACTATAAAATAATTTTTGTGGCCATTTGCTCTTTCTTCTTGCATTCGCCTTAATGCATGAATCGCAAAATCGACCCCAAAAGAAACCATAGCTATAGGAACAATCAGGTCAGTTATTAATCCTCCTTTAAAGCCTAAAACAAATGACATCCCTTTTAGCCATATCATCAATGCAATTAGCCCCACTCCAACTAAGACCATAGCAACATAAGACCTAAGGAAAATTCCGCATACGGCTATAGCTGCAATTACAGTTAAAGTAATAAACTGTCCAGCAATAGTGCCTTGCTCCTCAGCTACCAAATTAACATCTATTGCTATCCCTAAAGCTGTATAAGAAGGGTTGCTATAATTCATAACTTCAATAATTTTTCTACTGTACCTTTCCTTGTTTATTGCTGTTTCATCTGCACCAAGCTCAATAGCAAAATTTCCTCCCCCAAGTTTTTCATTTTCAGACAATATATCTATAAATAGGGCAGGAGAGGTCCAGTAGTTTATTTCTTGACCTTTTATAGTTCTTGTCTCGCTTTTTGCACCTTTAGCTAATAGAAATTTTGGGTCACCTGCTACGCCTGATTCAAATATTTGATGTAATGCTATCTTTACATCATCTTCACTAGCATCATTTAATCCATTAGGAAAATCAGGACTCATTTTTAAAGCGGAATCAACAATGTTTGCTATAGTGTAAGATCCTGTAAAAGTTGTGCTTGTTAATTCATCATAGCCATTCCAAAGATATGAATTTGGTTTTAATGATCCTACAGATAAAGATTGATTGGAATCTAATTCAATTAATCTCTCTTGATTATTTAGAAGTTCATTCAGGCTCTGCTTGTCAATCATATCTCCATCGTCAGCCTCCATTATTACAGAAACAAAATGCACAGATTCAACAAATTTCTCATTAATCCTCTGCTGAACTTTATAGGCTTCTTTTTTGGGGTCAAGAGAAGCATCCCCAGGATCTTTGAAAATAAGAGGCATAAAGCAAATCATTAATGTTAATAAGCCAAATCCAGCTAATATTTTATTTGAATGCTGATCAATTTTATTTAGAAGTATATGCATGATTGTATTTTCATTAAAAAAAGTATATTTGTGTTTCAGGAATGTTAATAAATATTATTATTTTATTACTAGATTAACCAGTTTATTTTTCACATAAATTTTTCTAATTATTTCCTTACCTTTAAGGTGCTGCCCAATCTTTTCAGAATTCTCTGCTATGCGAATTATTTCTTCTTCAGATTTTTCACCTTCTATATCAAATTGGTCCCTCATTTTTCCATTTATTTGAATTACTATTGTTCTGACTTCAGAATTTATAAGACTCTCATCCCATCCAGGATATTTTTCATTATGAATACTGAATGATTCTCCTTTTATCTCCCATAATTCCTCTGTAATATGTGGTGCCATTGGAGATAAAAGTCTGATTAATATTTTTGTAGATTTCTCCCACATGTCTTTTTTGCATCCAGTATCCCATAATTTACTTAATTGATTTGTAAATTCCATTAATGCAGAAATTGAAGTGTTAAATTTAAACTTATCTAGATCATCATGAACTTTCTTAATTGTATAATTGATTAACCTTTCAATTTCGTTATTATTTTCAGGATTCTCATTTATTTCTGATGAATTTCTTGTGCATAAGTCCCAGACTCTATTCAACCATCTTGTGATTCCGTTAAATGCATCATCATTCCAGTCACCTCCTTGGTCCCATGGGCCCAAAAACATTAAATATAGTCTTACTGCATCTGCTCCATATTCTTTGACTAGTGGATCTGGAGCTAGAGGATTTGACCTCTTGGAGATTTTTTGATGATCCTTTAAAAGCACCCCTTGATTAAACAAGTTTTGGTATGGCTCATCAAAATCAATAAAATCTAAATCTCGTAAAACCTTATTAAAAAATCTTGAATATAATAGATGCATTACTGCATGCTCTGCTCCACCAGTGTATTGATGTACTGGTAGCCATTCTGAAATAATTTTTGAGGAAAAGGGTTTATTATTTTCGGGGTCAGATGCAAATCTTAAATGATACCAAGAAGAGTCCACAAAAGTATCCATTGTGTCAGTCTCCCTTCTTAATTTTCCATGTTCTGGGTGATCGAACCATAGGAATTCCTCATCAAGAGTCAAAGGTGATTGTCCTGTTGGCATAAATTCTTTTGCATCAGGAAGAATTACAGGCAGATCTTTTTCAGAAACAGGAATTATATTATTTTTATCATCATAAAATACAGGGATCGGTGTGCCCCAATATCTTTGCCTTGAAATTAACCAGTCCCTTAAATGATATGTTACGGTGCCATTGCCAATATTTTTTTCTTCCATAAATTTTGTAATATCTTTGAGTGCTTGATCACTATTAACTCCGCTGAATTGTTGGGAGTTTATTAAAATTCCTTTTGATTCTTCGGCTTGATTAATTTCAGATTCTTTTCTGCCATCTTTGGTGATAACAACATTTATTGGAAGGTCATATTTTTTTGCAAATTCAAAATCTCTTTGGTCATGTGCCGGGACGCCCATGACCGCTCCGGTTCCATATGTCCCTAGAACATAATCACCAACGAAAATAGGCACTTTGTCCCCATTCATAGGATTTATTGCATATCCACCTGTGAATTCACCAGTTTTCTCTCTTTCCGTTGAAGTTCTTTCAATTTCTGATGACTTTGTTGATTTAGAGATGTAACTTTCTACATTTTTTTTAAATGAATTTTCAGTTACCTCATCAACTAAGGGATGTTCTGGTGCAAGCACAATAAATGTGACGCCGTAAATAGTATCAACTCTAGTAGTAAATGTGGATATATTATTTTCTGATGACGTTAAGTTGAATTTAACCGTAGTTCCTAATGATTTCCCAATCCAATTTCTTTGCATCTGCTTTATTTTTTCTGGCCAACCTAAATTGTCCATTTCCAGAAGCTCTTCCGCATAATCTGTGATTTTGAAATACCATTGAGGCATCATTTTTCTCACAACTTCTGCGCCTGACCTTTCAGATTTTCCATCTACTACTTGCTCATTTGCTAAAGTAGTTTGATCTATTGGGTCCCACCAAACAGCACCATTTTTTCTATAAGCTATGCCTTTTTCAAACATTTTTAAGAAAAAATATTGATTCCATTTATAGTATTTAGGCTCGCAAGTAACCAGCTCTCTGCTCCAGTCATATGAATTACCCATTAATCTGAACTGCCTTCTCATATTATCTATATTTTCAAAGGTCCATTTCATAGGATTTATATTTCTAGATATCGCTGCATTCTCTGCTGGTAATCCAAAGGCATCAAAACCTTGGGTATGCAAAACATTAAGCCCTTTCATTCTCTTAAATCTAGAATAAGCATCTGCAGGCGTGAAAGCATACCAATGGCCAATATGGAGATCACCGGAAGGATAAGGAAACATTGTTAATGAAAAGAAATTATCCTTTTTGTCTTCACTGAAGTTAGTTTTGTATATGCCTGATTCATTCCATTTTTTTTGCCACTTAGACTCAATAACTGAAGGGTTGTAAGGAATGAATTCTGAACCTCTTTTTGTTTTTTTATAATTACTCATTAAGGTTTTACTACACTACCATCTGCTCTTCTAACAGTATCCCATGCTCCACCAAATTCTCTTTCTATAAAAGGAAACTTAGCTGCCAGATCTTCATCTATATCTATACCTAAACCAGGTTTTCCGTTAGACCACATCATCCCATCTTTAAGTGTTGGGCAGCCCGGGAAAACTTTTCTTGTATTTTCACCAAATAATGCTGCTTCTTGAATTCCAAAATTTTGACAATTTAAATTTAAAGCTAAGTTAGCAGCATGACCCACTGGAGAAGTATCTCCTGGTCCGTGCCAGGCAGTTTTTACTCCCATAAGTTCTCCAAATGCAGCAATTTTTCTTGCAGGAGTAATTCCACCAATATCAGATATATGAATTCTTATAAAATCTATAAGTTTGTTTTTTATCATTGGATTAACATCACTTGGAGAACTGTATAATTCCCCCATAGCTATAGGTGTAGAGCACTGATTTCTTACCATTTCAAAATAATGTTGATCTTCTGGACTAAATAAATCTTCCAGAAAAAATAGCCTAAATTTTTCTACTTGTTTGGCAAACCATACTCCTTGTATTGGGCTTATTCTTTCGTGAACATCATGTAATATTTCTATTCCATAACCAAATCTATCTCTAATATACTCAAATAATGAAATGGCTGAATTCATATATGGCACAGGTTCAAATACTCCGCCAGGGTGAGCATAATTTTTTTTGGGATCAAGATCAGTTAACCAATTTGTTATAGCTATAGGACCATTAGAAACATCCTTATTGTTTGTGGTGCTGGTTCCAGTTTTAGCGCTTTTATTTCCATAAGTTGCATAACCAGGTGTTGCCACCTGGACTCTAATATGATGAAACCCTTGATTCATAAAGCTTTCCATCTTGTCACCAACTTCCTCATTAGTATCTCCAGAGGAATGAACATATACTGGCGCAGCTTCTCGTGATCTTCCCCCAAGAAGGTCATATACAGGCATGTTTGCCATTTTTCCTTTTATATCCCAAAGGGCTTGATCGATTCCAGACAAAGCATTGTTTAATACGGGCCCATTTCTCCAGTAAGATGAAACATATGAAGATGCCCAAATATCTTCAATATCTTTTACAGATTTTCCTTTTAGGAATGGAGCCAAGTAATCTTCAATTGCTGCCTTGACAGGTGTTGGTCTTTGAGTAAATGTTGCACATCCGACACCGTAAAGTCCGGGTTGATCTGTTTCAATTTTTACAATTACAAGCCTGATGCCGTCAGGTTCTGTAAAAATTACTTTTACATTTTCGATTATTGGATTGCTCATTACTTTACCAACCTTATGATTTTTATTAATTTTACTTCAAAAATAAGAGTAGAATTTTCAGGAATTACTCCAGGAATACCATCTTTTCCATAAGCGAGATTAGAACCAATTTGAAGCCTTCTGGCTCCACCTTCTTTCATGCCAGGAATACCTAAATCCCAACCCTTAATTACCTGTCCTTGTCCGATCCTGAATTTAGCTGTAGAGCCTCTTGGATAGGTGCTATCAAAGACACATCCATCTGATAGCCATCCGGTATAGTGAACCTCTACTTTATCATTAGCAATTACTTCCATGTCACCTTGGCCCTCTTCAATGTCTAGGAAATCTAAATTTTCCTGCAAATTAATATAATTTACAGAATTGTTATCTCCAAATTGTGGTGCGTCAGATGGATACATTTCGTTTTTACATTCTACAGGAATTGCAGTGGGCGTTATAACTTTTATAACAGTATCTTCAGGGACCTGACCTCCAGACCTACAAGCAAAGGCAGAAAAAGTAATAATTGAAGTAAATATAATGATCTTTATTATATTTTTCATTTAGAATTAATTATATTTGCAACGGATGCTACGCCTTCGTTTAAAAAAGGACCAATATTAACGCATATGCAATTAACCCCTATGCCGAGATAATGGTCTAACATTGGGGCAGTTGTTAATGTTCCTGCGTTTTTTCCAGATGCGACTATTCTTTTTAGGGTATCTTCTATGGTATCTAAAACTTTTTTATCGTCGCTTCTTCCTATGTAACCCATGGTTGCTGCAAGATCATTAGGTGCTACAAAGAAAACATCAATATCCTCTACCTCTAATATTTCATCTAAATTATTTACTGCTATTATATCTTCAATTAGAACTATCAGCATTGATTCTTGATTTGCTTTTAAGAAGTAATCTTTAACTCCATAACCTTGCCTACTTGTAGACATCCCTCTGTTGCCTATGGGTGCAAATTTAGCTGCATCTACAACATTTTTTGCCTCTTCAGCTGTGTTTACGTGAGGGACACATATGCTTTGACTGCCTCTGTCCAGAGTTCTATAAATCACCCCCGCTTCATTTTGATGCACTCTGGTTATAGAAGTTTTATCCCATAAATCGCATGCTCTTGTTAAATCTGATATGTCTGCAAAATCTACGCCTCCATGCTCAGCTTCTAGCCATATTCCGTCAAAATCTAAAGGACCTAGCTGATCTATTTGATCTGCATTAGCTACACCCATTAAAGTTAAAGTTGGTTGCCCTTTAGCTAATTTATGTTTTATTATATTTTTTCTTAGTTCAACCATTTGCTTTCCTCTCGGTTTCTTAATATAAGTTATAAAATAAACTTTAGAAACAGTTTAATTGTGATTATGAATGATTTCAAAAATAAAACTTTAACCATTGCAGGATCTGACTCAGGGGCTGGCGCAGGAATTCAGGCTGACCTGAAAACTTTTTCTTCTCTGGGCGTATATGGAGCAACTGTAATTACTGCTGTAACAGCTCAAAACACGATTGGTGTTCAAGGATTTAGGATGATGTCAGGAGATTTTGTTGCAGAGCAAATTAATTCTGTCATGTCAGATATTAAGCCCAGATCTATAAAAACTGGAATGCTGGGCAATTCCGAAATAATTAACGCTGTTTGCAGCGCACTAGAAAATAATAGTTATGAAAATTTAATTGTTGACCCTGTTATGGTGGCTGAAAGCGGAGATTCACTAATAGATGAGTCAGCAATAGAATCTTACATTAATAAACTATTTCCATTAGCTACACTGGTGACCCCTAATATTCATGAAGCTCAAAAAATTTCAAATACTAAAATTAATTCTGAAGATTCTTTGATTAAATCAGGCAAATTAATTTTAGAAATGGGAGCAAAAAGGGTATTAATAAAAGGTGGTCATTGGAAAGAGGATATAGCAGAAGATTTTTTATTTTCAGATAATAAGATAGTTAAGTTTTCAGAAGCTAGGATTAATACAATAAATACTCATGGAACTGGATGTACTCTATCAGCAGCAATTACAGCTTTTCTTTCAAAAGGAGATTCTATGGAGTTTGCAATTAGGAAAGCAAAGGAATACATAACTGATGGCTTAAAATATTCATATTCAATTGGTCATGGCAGTAGCCCCGTAAATCATTTTTATAAAAAATGAAAAACAAAGAGCATATTGGTAAAAACCTCCCTTTCATATCTTCAAGTCCTGAAAATGATTCTCAGAATCTAGGCGTGATATTTCTTTTGCATGGATTTGGCGCCAATATGCGAGATTTAGTAGATATTGCTCCAATGATTAATCAGGATGACTATATATATATTTTCCCTAACGCACCTTTTGAAATAAATTCTGGGTTTAATCAAAATGCTTGCTCGTGGTTTGATTTTGACAATTTAAATGAGATAAAAGAATCAGAAAAAATTCTAGAGAATACCATTGAGGAGTCATTAAATTTATTTAATATAAATAATAATAGGATTTATTTAGGTGGATTTTCTCAGGGAGGAATGATGGCGATGCATGCGGATATAATTCAGCAAAATTTATTTTCTGGATTATTAATATTGAGTTCCACGATAATACCTCCTATCGACTTGAATATAGATTTAACAGTAAATCCAAGAATTTTTTTAGCTCATGGAATTAATGATTCAATTATCAGTATTAATGATGGAAGAGAAACTCATAAAAAACTTATCAATAAAGGCCTAAATGTTGAATATCATGAATATGAAATGGGACATCAAATTATAGAAAATGAAATAAATGATATTAAAACTTGGTTATTGGAGTGATTATTTCATTCCAGCTACTTTTTTCTTAATCAAATTAGAAATTTCAGATTGTGTATAATTTATTTCTTCTAAAATTTCTTCTGTATGCTCCCCGTATAACGGCGCAGGCGTTTTTATTTGCCCAGGAGTAGATTTTAGTTTAGCTACAATTCCTATATTTTGACTACCTTTTAGATTTGGGTGATCTATTTTTACATTCATATTTCTGCTTTTTACTTGATCATCATCCCAAACTTCTTTCATATTATATATCGGGCCTGCAGGAATGCCATTATCTAGTAACATCGATATCCATTCTTTATTGTTTTTAGTTAAAAAAACCTTTTCAAGTATTACTTCAAGATCTTTTCTGTTGATTTGCCTTATGTCTGAAGTCGTGAATCTACTATCTTCTTTTAATTTGCTCATTCCGATTACATCTACGAATCTTTCCCAGTTTGATTGATTTGCGGCGCCCAAATTAATATATCCATCCTTAGTTTTGAATGCTTGGTAAGGGGCTGTAAGCCTATGAGCTGAGCCATCAGGCTCGGATATTGATCCCGTAGTGAAATATATACTACTTTCATACAGAGTATATGCTAATGCTGACTCAAGTAGTGATACTTCTAAAAACTGACCTTCTCCACTTTTAAGTCGATGTATATATGCAGAAAGTATTCCTTGCATTGCAAACATTCCTGTATTCAAATCAGCAATGGGAACTCCTACTTTAACAGGCGCTGTATCTTTGTGGCCGGTTATACTCATTAAGCCACTCATTCCTTGTGCAATCAAATCAAATCCACCTCTTTTAGAATAAGGTCCAGTTGTTCCAAATCCTGATATAGAACAATAAATTATTTTTGGGTTTATTTTCTTTACATCTTCGTATCCAAACCCTAATTTTTTCATAGTTCCAACTCTAGAATTTTCAATTAACACATCAGCATCATTAAGCAATTTGTTTAGGATAATTTTTCCTTCTTCTGATTTTATATCTAAAGAAAGACTTCTTTTATTTCTATTTAGTTGAACGAATGCAGAGGAATCTTTTCCAATAAAAGGTGGGCCCCAAGTTCTTACGTCATCTCCACCATTAGGTTTTTCTACTTTTATTACATCTGCCCCATGGTCAGCTAGTAGCATCGAGCAAAAAGGGCCTGCTAGAATTTGACTACAATCAATAACTTTTATTCCATCTAAGGATTGATTAGATTTCATTGTTTAAATATCCTTTAGGTAATTTTAAAAAGCAAGTAGGAGAATAATTTGTTTGATCTAAAAGATAAAGTTTCATTGATTACAGGTGGAAATGGTGGAATAGGAGAAGGCATTGCAAATGGATTTGCTGATTTTGGCTCAAGGGTAGCAATTGTTGGGAGAGATGAAGCAAAATGTAAAAAAGCCCAAGAAAAAATAATCAACAGTGGAGGAGACGCACAATATTTTTTGTGTGATGTCTCAAGCTATGAATCTGTAGAAGAATGCATTAATGAGGTGAATAATGAATTTGGCTCTATAGATATATTAGTAAATAATGCTGGGACTAGTATAAGAAAGCCTCCTCATGACCTATCCCCAGACGATTGGAAAACTGTTATGGATACAAATTTAACAAGTGTTCACTATTTTTCTTCTATTGTTTTCAACCAGATGAAGAAAAAAAAGTCTGGAAAAATAATTAATATAGGATCTATGATGTCAATTTTTGGTGCTGCTCATGCATCAGTATATGCAGCAAGTAAAGGTGGGGTTGTGCAATATACAAAAAGTTGTGCAATTGCTTGGGCAGAATTCAATATTCAAGTCAACTCTATATTACCTGGCTATATTACTACCAATTTAACAGATGGATTTAGAAAAAATTTTCCTGAAGACGCTGAGTTGGTAACTTCAAGAATTCCGGCAGGGAGATGGGGAGTTCCGAGTGATCTTGCAGGCACAGCAATATTTCTAGCCTCTTCAGCATCAGACTATGTGACAGGTACTTTTATACCTGTAGATGGAGCATATTCAATTAGATAGACTAATTACCCCAAGGAATTTTTTCTTCAGGTATAACTGCATTTAAATCGCTAGGCACATCTTCCCAAGGAATTTGTTCCCATGGTTTTAATGATGTTGCTTTTCCTGCTAAATCAGATAGTCGATTCTTAAGATTTAGCATCTTCCCAACAGGAATTTTATCTATTGGTAGCTTATCTGCAGGAAAATTAACTTTATCTAAAGGAATCTTTTCCCAGAACTGTTCTTGAGATTCTCTTTCAGATTTAGCTAATTTACTCGTGTAGTCTTTGTCATTGCATTTTTGATAATCTTTATTTTGACAATAGGTATATAAGCCTACTAATCCAAAGTAGTAAGATGATTTATGGTGATCTGTAAAATCTCTTGTGCTAAACAACAATGCTGTATTTACATCATTAGGGTCATATAAATCTCCAGATGCATCAATTTGAATTAATTCTCCCACATGTTCATATGGTATTAGCATTCCAGGAACTCTCGGAATAGGGTCATTTGCTACTACAAATCTATACATTTTTATTGGAAGATTATCAAAAGCATTCCTGAATTCTTCCATTCCTACTCGAGGAGCACCAAAAGTAATGGCATTTACTTCTCTGTCTAATGTTGAGGCAATGTCAAAACTAGCAAGAGTTGTTAATGCTCCTCCAAGACTGTGACCAACAACATAAATTTCTTTGTCGGGGTGCTTACTGACGTATTCAATAACTTTTTCTCTAAATAACATATATTCACTTACGAATCCTTCATGAGCACTTATCTGAGAAAGTTCAGGATCATCTAAGAAAGAAAGCTTCTTTAAGGTTGCTCTAGCATCAGTCAGCATATTAAGCATTCTCTCCCACCTTTTGTCACTTCCAGTATCTCTGAAAGCTACGATGATCTTATCCATTTCAGTAACTACATAAGCTTGCCCACCACTCATTATTACTCCATAATCTAAAAATTCAGCCTTTTTCTCATTTCCTGGAACTATTACATCTCCTATTAATTCAACGCCAGCAGTGTCTAGATAATCTTTCATTTCATTTGCTTCAGCCATTACCCAATAAGTATGCTGCAGCGAACGCATGCCTGTCCTTAAAATTTTATCTGAAAAAGACCCCAGCTTTTTTAATTCAGGTGCACTTAACAATTCCTTTTCATTTACTTTCAATGATTCGGTATCTACTTCTGTTTCAAGCCCTTTTGATTCTTCAGCAGAAGAGGTCTCGTTAGAAAGTTCTTCACCTTCTTTATCTGTTTTTGTAAAGCTACAAGATAAAAGAAGCAGGCAAGCCAAGATGGCAAGAATAGAACTAGTTAGCTTAATCTTTTTAATGTTATATATTTTCATATTTACCTCTTTAAAAATTTAATACATACAGGATACGGTATGTTTATCTTATCACCTGTATGTTGCAAGGTTCCATTATTTTTATTAATTGAGAAAGTAAATATATCTCCAGAATCTTGGTTTGCTGCGAGAATATAATTACCTAAAGGGTCAATAGAAAAATTTCTGGGAGTTTTTCCTAAAGTAGATTCATGCCCCGCCTTTTCTAGTTTTCTTCCGTCATCTGAAACTGTAAATATTGCTAAGCTATCATGACCTCTATTTGATCCATAAAGAAAATCTCCATCTGATGTTATATGTATATCTGCACAACTTTTATGATCGAATCCATCTGGGAGAGTTGAAATAGTTTCAATGGTATTTAACTCACCTTCTTCATCATCAAAATCAAATGATGTTATAGTAGCTCCGATTTCATTTATAACATAAACTACTTTTCCGTTAGGATGAAATTCAAGGTGCCTTGGCCCCATTCCAGGATCGATTTTCACAAAACCTGGCGTATTAATTTCTAGTCTGCCAGTATTGTGACTAATTTTATAAATCATTACCTTGTCTGTACCTAGATCCGGCACAAGTGCGAATTTATTATTAGGACTAACATTAATTGAATGAGCATGTGGTTCCATTTGTCTATCAGGATTAACACTAGAGCCTTCATGTTGAATTACTTGGATATTTTCATTTAGACTGCCATCTTCATTAATAGAAGTTATAGTTGAGGCGCCACCAGCATAATTTGCAGCAAGAAGTAATTTTCCATTATTGTCAGTAGTTAAGTGACAAGGGCCATTTGATCCTGACGAGATTGTATTTATTATTGAGAGACTGCCGTCATCTTTATTAATTGAATACGCTGAAAGTGCTCCCCCTCTCTTATCATCAATTTCGCCCACAGAATATAAGTTTTTACCATTTGGAGATATGGTGAGAAAAGAAGGGTTATCTTTTTCAAAGCATGTTCCTAATTGAGAAAAAGTTCCACTAGATGAATCATATCCTAAAATATAAATCCCTTTGCTTTGCAATTTGGGAGTAATTACTCCTCCCGATGTGTATGTTCCAATATATGCATAATAATCAAAGTCACTCATTTAATCTCCCTTAATGTATATATGAATGATAAGTTCTTTTTAAGAAAATATAAATAAGGGATAAAAAAGGCAAAAAAAAATCCGGTTTTTCAACCGAACGATGTATCTATTGTATCATAATTTTTTCACTCATGTCAATACTTTAGGTTTAGAGATTAAATTTTTTTATAAATCTATTCCATATTTTTCTACAGTCATTTGCCATAATTTATTTCTTTGAGTTTCAATTTCAACTATAGGATTAGGAGCTACAATTATTGGGTCACCCTTGTGTTGTTTTTTTGTATCTAAGCCTACAAATTCGCCTCCATTTAGCCTTGAATTAACACAAGAAAAAATAATCGATTTAACCCCTTCTTTTGATGATGACATTACTGGTAGAGCATAAATAAGTTTTGCAAGAAAGAAATATCTACCAAGCTTACTTTTCGCAACTCCTGGATGACAAGCAATTGATTTTATAGGAATATTTCTCTCTGATAACCTTTTTTGTAACTCTATAGAGAACATTAATCTGAACAGATTAGTGTGTTCATAAATTTCTCTCTTTCCTTTAAATGAAGAAATTTTTTCACTTGGGTCGAAATAATCCCAATTTATTTTTCCTACTCGATAACTTGATATGCTAGAAACACTTACTATTTTAGGATTTATCGAACCAATTAATTTAGGGATTAATTTTAATGAAAGGTAGAAATAGCCTAAATAATTTATTGCAAATGTAATTTCAGTCCCATCTTTTGTTTTTTGGGGAGGGTGAAGCATCACTCCTGCATTATTTACTAATATGTCTAAATTGGAGAATTTCTGACCAAATTTCATCACAAAGTTGTCCATACTTTCTCTGCTGCTTACATCAAGAGGAAGAAAAAGACTATTTTTTCCAATTTTTCTTTCAGCATTTCTTCCAGATTCAGCATTTCTGCAAGCCAAAACTACTGTGTTTCCAAGATCCGCAAATTTTTTTGCTGCTTCAAAACCTAAACCACTGCTAGAGCCGGTTATAATTATAGTTTTATTGGTTAGGTTTTTTTGCATTTATTACTATTATAATTATTTAATACTAAATAATTTATAATTATAGTATCAATATATATAACTTAAATTACTTTACTTAAATTATCTTATCACGTTAAAATCCTGATCTTATGAAAAGAAATAAATTGCCAAAATCATTATTTGTAATAGCAGCAATAATTGATGGAATTATTGTGATTTATTTAATTAAATATTTTTTTTAATGAGTGAAGATAATTTTTATATTAGAATTTTTGATAATCAAGATCAGGCTCATGTGCAAGATATGGTTATTGCCGGCCTTCTTGCTACCGCAGAGGATAGAAGCGGATCAGTCAGAGATGGCATATCTGCTTATTTAGAAAAATCCCTTAGTGAAGATCTAGGTAATATTTATGATCATTATTTTACTGATGGAATTTTTTTTGTAGCTATATCTGATGGGCGTATTGTTGGATGCTTGGGTGCTGAAAAAGATAATGATTTTATTTATAGGCTTAAACGCTTAAGCGTTAAGAAGGGATATAGGAATCAAGGTATCGCCAAAGGGTTGTTAGATAATATAGAAATTTGGACTCAAAGCAGAGGGGCAAGTAAATTAATTCTAGGCACATCAGAGGTACAAAAGGATGCTTTAATATTTTGGAAAAAATCAGGATTTCAGGTTGTTGAAAGCGAAGTTGTTGAAAGTGGCATAGAAGTTTTTTCTCTAGAAAAAGATTTAGATCTTAACTTTGAGAATTGATAAGTAAATTCCTATCACTAAACTCAATAGCCAGGTAATTATATCTGGCGAAAATCCGTACCAAATTGTTAGATGCCCTATTGCAACACTCAAACCTGCAATTACCACTAGAGTTAAGCTTTTTTTATATCCTGAAGTTCTTTCAATTACATTTCCAATAATCCATCCAAGTATTGGGACAGGCAGTATTATCAGATAATAAATAATTGTTGATGGAATTAAATTAGATAAAATTTCTACTAAGATCCTAAAAATAATAGCAAAAGATACTGAGATAAACATGCAGACAATGAAGCTTAATATTAAATCCTTTGGGGTTGGGCTGAATGCTGGATTTGCTTTTAATTTAGCGCACTTTTTACATTTTGGTACCGTTTTTGTTTGAACCATGCAGCTAGGGCAAATGAAATTTTCACAATTTTTATCTCCACACTTTAAGAAGGTGGATATTTCTTTACCGCAGCTACATTTATTTTTATCAGAATCTTTCATTTATATATCTCTGTCAAAGACTATTCTATTTATAATTATTTTATAATTATTTGAAAGTGAATTACCTGTAATTCTTTTTAAAATAATTAAGAAAAGACATATTAAGTAACAGAAAAAAAGAGAAGTTGAAAAAAATAATGAAAAAATACATGAAATCCCAATAGATATTATCCAAGCTGGACCACCATCTTTAATTCTTAGATAAATTATTAGATACAAAGAATATAAAATTATAGCCATGATTGCATTAATTCCTAATAAACTTCCAATGATAATGGCCATTCCTCTTCCTCCCTTAAATCTCATAAAAATAGACCAATTATTTCCAATTATCTGAGTGAGTAATATAGGTACTAAATAATATTCATTTATTGGATCTAATTGACTAAAATCAATCATAAATTTCGCAATAAAAATAGGTAATAAACCTTTTAAAACACTATCACCAAAGAAAATTACTATTCCAGCAATTTTTGAATGATATTTCCAAATGTATGAGGATCCTATATGTGTTGTCCATGATTGGGATGAATCTTTATTAATTTTATTAAGATAGATATTAGAAAAATTTAAAGAATTAAAGAAAAAAACAATAATTAGAAAAATTACATATTCCAACTTATTTCACCATTTAATTTATTTTTGGAGATATTGTAGAAATTTAATAATTCTTGCTCATTTAGAAAGTTTTTCCCTAAATAAGATTTTTTTCCATTTCTATGGAAGTCACTACCAGCAGTTTTAGTTAACTCAAATTTTGACATCATTTCATCAGAATCTTTAATTTTTTTATCTTCAATAATTTCGAGCCCTACTAATCCATTTTTATAAAGATCATCAATTGACTTACCTACATCATTAACAGTATGAGGATGAGCAAGTGAGCATACCCCACCCGCCTTTCTTACTACTTCAATTAATTCCTTTGCGTTTATTTCAAAAGGATTTTCATAAAGAGACTTAATTTTGTGGAGATATGTTTCAAAAGCATCATTGGTGTTTTTAGCATATCCAAGACCAATCAATGCATATGCTATATGAAGCCTACCCACGGAACCTTTAGAATTCTTTACTATATCCCCCCAGCTTATATTTACACCTTCTTCGTTAAGTTTTTTTAAGGCAAATTTAGCAAATTCATTTCTTCTCAATTGCAAAATCTTTAAGACAGAATTTAAGTCTTTATCATTTGGATCAAAAAAATATGCGAGGAGATGAATATTAGAATTCTTTACTGAGCTAGATAATTCTATTCCAGGTATTAATTTCAAACCGTTATTCTTAGATTTATTGATTATTGAATTTGCTTTTTTATATCCGGTTAGATTGTCATGATCAGTAATAGAAATATATGAAATATTCCTAGAAATACTTTCTTCAATTATCTCTTTAGGGCTTAAATCACCATCAGAGAAAAAAGTATGAATATGTAGATCTGCAGTATTCAATATTATTTAGCTGTTTCGATTGATCTATGCTCCCTAATAACAATAACCTTGATTTGGCCAGGATAGGCAAGAGAAGACTCTATCTTTTCAACAATGCCTTTTGCTAATAATGAAGCTTCATCGTCATTAACTTTAACAGGATCCACCATAACCCTTAACTCTCTTCCAGCTTCGATTGCAAAACATTTTTCCACTCCTGCAAAACTTAATGCAATTTCTTCAATATCCTTTAGTCTTTTAATGTAGGCTTCTGCTGAATCTCTTCTAGCACCTGGTCTTGATGCACTTAATGCATCAGCAGCAGCCACAATGAATGATTCGGGTGCTGAAAAATCAGAATCATGATGTTCTCTGATTGCAGTCACAATTTTGGAATCTATTTCATATTTATTCACAAAATCTGCCCCAATTTCAGCATGAGGCCCATCAATTTCATGAGTAAAAGCTTTTCCAATATCGTGTAAAAATCCACCAACTCTACACACTTTTTCATCTGCCCCAATTTCACTTGCCATTAATGATCCTAAATGAGCAACTTCGATAGAATGCTGCAATACATTTTCTCCATAACTATATCTGTACTTTAACCTACCCATCATATTTATTATTTCTGGGTGTAAGCCCTTTACAGAAGATTCAAATGTGGCATCTTCTCCAGCCTTCCTAATAGTCTTGTCTATATCTTTTCTTGATTTCTCAGATATAGCTTCAATTCTAGCTGGGTGAATTCTCCCATCTTTTATTAATTCATTTAAAGCATTTATTGCTACTTGCCTTCTAATAGGATCAAAGCACGAAACCGTTACAGATTCAGGCGCTTCATCAACAATTAGATCTACTCCCGTAGCTTTTTCAATGGCTCTAATATTCCTTCCATCTCTACCTATGAGCCTACCTTTCATATCCTCGCTAGGAATAGAGATAGCTTGTATAGTTTCTTCAGCTACTACATCAGAAGCAAATCTTTGTACAGCACCAGCAATAATATTTTTTGCATGGTCCTCTACTTTAATCTCTAGTTCTTCCTCAGCAATCCTAAATTTTTTCGCTACGTTATGTTCTATGTCTTCTTGTGCTTCTTTTAAAAGAATATCTTTTGCATCCTGATAAGAAATTTCTGAAGCATCTTCAATTTTCTTCGCATATATTTCACGAGAATTTGTAAGATCCTTTTTCTGTTGTTCTACAAATTCTACTTGCTCAGAAATATTTAATTTTTCTTTATCAAGATCAGAAATTTGTTGTTCAACTTTATCTCTTAAAGAATCAATCTTAGATTGATCTTGTCGTATTTTTCTTTTCTCTTCATTTATTTCTTTTTCAGATTCTAGCCTGAATTGTAGGGACTTTTCTTTAGCCTCAAGCAAAATTTCATGACTTCTTTCTTGAGCCATATTTATTTGCTGGTTTGCTACATTCTTTGATGCAATTTGAGACCTTTGGTCTAAAAATAATTTTATTCCAAAACCCACAGAGCCAGATATTATTCCAGTTATAAGCACAAGAAGCATCATGAGTAATGAGTTACTCATAGTACCTCCTGTTTATTAATTTATTCTATTTTTAATAAAAATTTAATTTTCTAATTCGAATTTTCAAGGAATATTAGTATGTAGTCAAGAATTTTGATGGTTTTAATTGCTATTTAGAATCTTCAGCGCCTTCTTCACCTTCAGCGCCTTCTTCACCTTCAGCGCCTTCTTCACCTTCAGCGCCTTCTTCACCTTCAGCAACAGTAGGTTCCTCAACAACTCTTGGAGGTTGAATCCATGCTACTGAAGTTTCAGGATCACCTACTAGTTCTACTCCATCTGGTAATTTTAAATCACCTCTTTTAATGGATGCCTCTAGGTCAACTAATACAGATACATCTGCTTGAATTTCACTCGGAACTGAAAATGGTTTTGATAAAACAGATAGTGAGTATATAGATTGAGTTACTGTGCCTGCTCCACCTCTAATTCCTGGTGCTTCTCCAATTAGCACAACCGGAACTTCAACCTCTATAGCTTTATTTTCATCAACTCTCATAAAATCAACATGTTGGAGCTCTCCTGTAGCAGGATGCTGATCAACGTTTCTAACAAGTGTTGTATGTTCTTTACCAGATTCTTCTATAATTTTGACAGGATTAGTTCTTCCAGCTTCTTGTAAAACTTTTACTACCTTATTGGTCTCTGATTGGAGCGAGACAGATTCCATGCCTGGACCATAAACGTGCAGAGGCAAAGTCCCTTCTTTTCTAAGAGATCTTAGTTTTTTTCCAAATTTGGTTCTTGTTTTAGTTTCTAGCGATATTGGATCCATTTTATCCTGTTTTGTTTATAGCCTGACGTATATTAGCACATATTTAGATGATTAATCTAGATGATTGTCCTAAATACGTGTTAATATGCATTCAAGAAAAGGAAAATAATGTTAGTACCAATGAAAATAGACTATGGAGTTAGAATTTTAGTTCACCTCGCCACGCTCCCAGAAGACTCTATAGCTAAAGGGGCTGAAATATCTAAAGCAAGGCATATCCCTGAAAAATTTTTATTTCAAATATCTAATGATTTAATTGAAAAAAATTTTATAAGAAGTGTTAGAGGCCCTAATGGAGGCTATGTTTTAGGGAGAAATCCATCTGAAATTTCTATTGCTGAGGTTATTGAAGGATTAGACAAGACAATGGCCCCTGTGTCTTGCATTGAATTTCCAAATTTATGCCAAGTGTCAGGTCAATGTTCTCAACAAGACATGTGGGCAGATGTTGAGAAGACTTTAGTTTCTAAGCTTGAAACAATAACTGTTAAAGATCTTGCAGATAAAGATAGAGTATTTGTGAGTGTTAAGGGGATTGATAAAAACTAGCTATGTTTATTCAAATGAAAAATAGAAATTTTTGTTTGTGTTGTCACCTATAATGGGCATTTGATGTAGATGATAAAGATAAAATGATCTTCAATGCCCCGATAATACGGGGCTTTTTTTATGAAAGGATAAAAATGATAAATAAATTGAATCCAGAGCAAGTCGACAGATATAGCAGACATATAATAATGCCTCAAGTTGGGTCTGAAGGACAAAGAAAATTACTGAATTCAAGTGTATTAATAATTGGGGCAGGTGGTTTAGGCTCGCCTGCAGCTTTATATTTAGCACTAGCAGGAGTTGGCAGAATAGGAATAGCTGATTTTGATATTGTTGATAGAAGTAATCTTCAAAGGCAAGTTCTTCATAGAGATGAAGATATAGGAAAGAGCAAGGTTGTATCGGCTATGGAAACCCTGAAAGCATATAATCCTGATATTAATGTTGTTATGCACGACGAACCAATCAATTCAAAAAATGCTTTAGGTATTATTAATAAGTATGATGTTGTTATAAATGGAGCAGATAATTTTCCAACAAGATATTTAATTTGCGATTCTACATTTTTTGCTAAAAAGCCTTTGATAGATGGAAGCGTATTAACTTTTGATGGACAAATAACTACTTACGTTCCTGGAGGGAATTGTTATAGGTGTATATTTCCTGATCCACCACCACCAGGGTCTGTTCCAAGTTGTTCAGAAGCTGGAGTAATTGGTGCTTTGCCAGGACTTATAGGAAGCATACAGGCAATAGAGACAATAAAATACATCCTTGGTGCTGGAGATTTATTGAAAGGCAGAATGATCCTTATTGATGCTTTAAGTATGGAGTTTAGGACAGTAAAAATAAGAAGAAATGAAAATTGTGTTCTTTGTGGAGATAATCCTTCAGTCAAAGAGCTTATCGATTACGAATTATTTTGTGGAATGCCTTCAGTTGAGGAATAAGAAGAAATGAAAATTAACGAAAATATCATTGAAATAATTGGAAATACTCCCATGATTAATGTAAGCAATATTAGCCCTAATGAAGTAAAAATTTTTGCAAAATTAGAAAGCTTTAATCCTGCTGGCAGCATAAAAGATAGAGTTGCAAAATACTTGATTGAAAGTGCAGAAGCAAAAGGCAAGTTAGTTAATGGATCTACAATTATAGAGCCAACAAGCGGAAACACCGGAATAGCTTTAGCTATGTTATCAAGGGCGAAGGGGTATAAGTTAAAAGCTGTTATGCCTGACAATGTAAGCGATGAGAGGAAATCTATGTTGCTATCTCTTGGGGCAGAAATTATTTTTTCAGATGGAGAACAAGGAACTAACGGCGCAATAAGGCTTGCTGAAAAGATTTCAGAAGAGAACCCTGATTACTTTATGCCATATCAATATGGGAATGAAGCTAATCCACGGGCTCATTACGAAACGACAGGGCCCGAAATAATCAAACAACTCCCTGACATTGATGTATTTGTAGCTGGCTTGGGTACAGGAGGAACTCTGATGGGTGCCGGGAAAGCTTTAAAAGAACACAATGAAAATATTAAGATAGTTGCCGCTGCCCCTCATCCTGAAGAGGTTGTCCCAGGACTAAGAAGCATTGAGCATGGATTTATTCCTCCAATTCTTGACCTTGAGAAGCTTGATTCAAGAATTTTAGTTGGAGAAGAAGAGTCTTTTTATTGGACAAAGATGTTGATGGAAAAGTGTGGAGTTTTTGCAGGTGTTTCATGTGGAGCCGTTACAGCAGCAGCAGTGAAAGTTGCTAAAAAAATTAAAAAAGGAAATATAGTGATAATAATAGCTGATTCAGGTGAAAGATATTTGTCTAGTAAACTATGGGAGATGGATTACAAAGATATCAAAGAAATTGGCGAACAAAAAATTTGGTGGTAATTTAGGCTATTGTTAAGATAATTAAACAAGATTAACTTAAAGAGGTGAATAAATGGTAAATTTAGCTGCAAATCTATCAATGATGTTTAATGAAGTGAGTTTTATGGATAGATTTAAAGAGGCATCAAATCAAAAATTTAAATCGGTTGAATATTTATTCCCATATGATTTTTCAAAAGATGATATTTTGAATGAACTTAAAGAAAATAATCTAAACCAAATTCTCTTCGATTTGCCTGCAGGTGATTGGGACTCAGGTGACAGAGGTATGGCAGCAGACCCTAATAGGATAAATGAATTCGAAGATGGTGTTGACTTAGCGTTAGAGTTTGCAAATATAATTAAACCTGTAAATTTAACTTGTTTAGTTGGAAAAATTCCAGGTGGTGTCTCAGATATGGAAGCTCAGGACACTTTAATTAAGAATCTAGCATTTGCTGCTGATAAATTACATGATTCCGGATTTCAGTTGCTAGTTGAGCCAATAAATACTGTTGATATACCTGGTTATTGGTTGTCTACAACAAGCAAAGCTTTAGAAATCATAGATTCTGTAGATCATCCAAATTTAAAGTTGCAATATGATATTTATCATATGCAAATTATGGAAGGGAATATAATTAACACTATTAAAGAGAATCTAGGAATAATTGGACATATGCAGCTTGCAGACAACCCTGGACGGCATGAGCCAGGTACAGGTGAATTAAATTATCCTAAAATATTTAATGAGATAGATTTAATGGGGTATAAAGGATGGATTGGTTGTGAATACATTCCTAACGAAGATACTATTTCTGGATTGAAATGGGCATCCCCTTATCTGCAATAATTTTATGACATTAAATTTTTTTCTTAAACCTATTTATTCAGTTTTTGGCATAGGTTACATAAAAATCGGATCAGGAACCTTTTGTAGTTTAGTGCCATGCTTAATAATTCTTTTTTTTGGAGAAAATTTAGGATTCTTTGCCCGTTTATCTATATTAATTATTATTTTAATTTTTGGGTTTTTATCAACAAGCTTTAAGTTTGAAGACAATGGGATTGAATTAAAGGATCCTCACTTTGTTGTTATTGATGAGTTTATTGGAATGTGGACAGTATTATTAATTGCTGAAAATTCAATTTTATTAATTTTATTATCTTTTTTATTATTTAGGTTTTTTGACATTACAAAATTACTGGGTATACATAAAATAGAAAAATTGAATGGAAGCCTTGGCATTATTTTGGATGATGTATTTGCAGGACTATATTCTTTGGTAATTATTTATATAATTAAATTTATTTTTTAAAAGGGAAGGTGAAAGAGAAATCTCTGTGCAACTACACGAATATCAAGCAAAGAATATTTTAAATAAACATGGTGTCCCAATACCTTTTGGGCAAGTTGCTTCATCAGGTTTAGAGTGTAAAGAAATATCTACTTCAATAAATGGAAAGGTTGTTATAAAAGCGCAGGTTCATGCAGGTGGGAGAGGAAAAGCTGGAGGAATAAAAGTTGCTGATAATCCTGAGGAAGCAAAAAAAGTTGCCCAAGAAATGCTAGGAACATCATTAAAAACTTTTCAGTCAGGAGGAACCGAATTTCCTATAAATAAAGTTTATGTCGAAGAGGCCTCTGATATTTCCAAAGAGTTTTATCTTGCAGTGACAATGGATTTTGATGAAAAATGCCCTGTTATAATTTTATCTACAGAGGGTGGAATGAATATAGAAGAAGTTGCAGAAAAAACTCCAGATAAAATAATGAAAATTCATGTGAATCCTCTTATTGGCCCATCCCCTTATAAGATAAGAAATTTATTATCATTATTAAACTTAGAAAAAAAAATTTCTCAACAAATTTCTTCTATAATTCAAAGCCTATATAGGATATTTTACTCTTTAGATTGTACTTTAATTGAAATCAATCCTCTTGCTATTACTAATGACGAAAAAGTAATAGCCCTAGATGCAAAAATAACTATTGACGACGATTCAATTTTTAGACATTCAGATATTAAGGATTTATTTGATGAAACTCAAATGAATCAATCTGAATTAAAAGCACTAAGTAATGACTTGGCTTATATAAAACTTCATGGAGGAAAGGTCGGGTGCATGGTTAATGGGGCAGGTTTAGCTATGGCAACTATGGATATAACTATGAAGGCTGGTACTGCCCCAGCAAATTTCTTAGATGTTGGAGGCAGTGCTTCTGAAGAGAGGATTGAAGAAGCTTATAAAATAATTGCTTCAGATGATGATGTAGAGATAATTTTAGTTAATTTATTTGGAGGCATATTAAGATGTGATGTGGCTGCGAAAGGCATAATTAATGGATTTGAAAATCATAATAAGTCCATTCCTATGGTAGTGGTATTAAGAGGCACAAATTCTAATGAGGCAAAATTGTTACTGGAAAACTCTGAACTAGATATAAGCTTTGCTGAAGATTTACCAACAGCTGCTATCGAAATAAGAAATAAGCTAGGAAAATAATGAATATTCTCAATCAAGATTCAAATAAAGTTCTAATTCAAGGATTAGGTCGTGATGGTAGTTTTCAGGCGGAGAGATGCATTGAGTTTGGCACAAATATTGTTTCTGCTGTTCATCCTACCAAAGCCGGTGAAAAGTTCAACCAGAATATTCCCATATTTGGAAGTGTGTTTGAGGCTGTAAAAAAAACTTCTCCTGAAATCGGATTAATTTTTGTCCCTGCACCTTTCGCTGCCGATGCAATAATAGAACAGATAGATGCAAATATATCTATAATTGTATGTGTTACCGAAGGAATACCTGTTTCGGATATGGTAAAAGTTAATGAATATCTTAAGGGTAAGAAAACTAGACTTATTGGACCAAATTGCCCTGGATATTTAATTCCTGAAAAAAAACTAAAGGTAGGAATAATACCAGGGAGTATAGTTAAGGCCGGCAATGTAGGTGTTGTCTCTAGAAGTGGAACACTTACATACGAAGCTATAGTTCAATTAACTAAGCTAGGCATAGGGCAAAGCGCTTGTGTTGGGATTGGAGGAGATCCAATCAACGGAACTTCATTTGTCGACGTACTTAATATGTTCGAAGAAGATAAAAACACTGAAGCTATTGTAATGATTGGTGAAATAGGAGGCACAAAAGAGCAAGAGGCTGCTGAAAGAATAAAAAATTATATATCTAAGCCAGTTGTAGCAAGTATTGTTGGTCAGACCGCACCAGAAGGCAGAAGAATGGGCCATGCAGGAGCTGTTATAACTGGAAAATCTGCATTAGCATCCGAAAAGATCAATTCGCTAAGAGATGCAGGAGTTTTAATAGCAGATTCTCCAACAGAAATTGGGCGCAAAGTCCAAGAACTATTGAAAATTAAATAAATTTATACCTATAATTCCAATTATTATCATAAGTAAGGTTGCAAAAATAACCGCCAAAGAAACTTTAAATGCTGAACCTTTGAGGTCTTTAATGCTTACAGTAAGGCCAATTCCTGCCATAGAAATTGCAAACAATATTTTGCTAAGCGAACCAATATTATCGATTAATGTATTGGGCAATAAATTTAATGATCCAATTATTGAGGTTATGATAAACCCAACTACAAACCAAGGGATATAGGTGCTTAAATTTTGAAATTTTGAAATACTTTTGTCACTTGATTTTGTAAGAAAATTTACAGCAATAATTACAGGACCTAGCATTAAAACTCTTAATAATTTAACTTGAGTGGCGATTAGACCAGCCTCTGTGCTTACTACAAATGATGCTGCCACAACTTGAGGAACTGCATAAACTGACAGCCCAGCAATAACTCCATATTGAAAATCTGTAATATTGGTGAAAACTGGGATTAAGGGCAAAAGTAGAACTTGAATAAGGCCAATAACAGCACTGAAGCTTATTGCAATTGCAATGTGGTTGGGGGTTGATTTGATTACAGAAGCCATCGCTGCAACAGCAGAGTTACCACATATTGAATTGCCTGTGGCAACTAATATAGAGATACTTTTATCAAGATTAAGTATGTATTTGCATAAAATAAAAACCAATATCATACAAGTAATTACAGATATAATAGCCAGAAGTATTAAAGATGATCCACTTTCTTTTATTAATGAGAAATTAACTTTAAATCCAAGTAATATGACTGCAAATTCCAGTAATTGTTTGGATACAAATTTTGGAGCCTTATCATTTTTAGAAAAAATTTGAGGTATGTTGAAAGGCGTATTTTTTACAATAATTCCAATTATGAGGGCAATTATTAACACATCAAATATTTTTTCATTAAATATATTTATCTCAATAAATTCAATGATGTAACTTAGAGCACAAATTGAGATGCATAATAATAAACCTTTGAAGTTTTCACGTAAGAAAATCATAAGTATATTTTACACATTTTTTATTTTCAGTTTGGGAAAACAGCACAATATTAATAAAGGCTATGCAAGATTCTTTCAACATATGGTTTATAGATAAAGGGATTTGGCTTATTCTTATTGGTTTTGCCGGGATTGTTGGAGTTTGGATAATTTCTTATCTTATATTTAAAGGCTTGAAGTTTCTTGGTGTTGATCCAGAGCGAATCTCAGACCCGAATTCTCAAAAACTAGTAAGTAACATTAAAAATATATTTGTAATATTAGTTGCTTTTGTAGTAGCAGGCATTCCTAGTTTTTTTGGAATATTATCTGTTTTAAATATTGGTGAAAGTGATGCCGGACTAGATTGGGCAATTGGGGCATCATATGGATTAATAGTTTCAAACGGTATCCCTATACTTATAGTTATTATACTTGCATATATTTCTTTGAGAATCGCAGGAACTATAATGCCAAACTTGATTAAGCTTTATTTGAGTTCAGGTACTAGAGCTGGAGAGCACAGTTCTGAAAATGAAAAAAGAGTAGAGACATTTGCCATTGTTATTAGGAGCGTTTTAAGAATATTTGTTGTCTTGATTGCAGTGTTAACAATATTGTCTATATTAGGGGTGCCTGTAACATCATTGGTGGCAGGTATATCGATACTAGGAATAGCAGTTGGTTTGGGTTCTCAAAGCTTGGTAAAAGATGTAATTCAAGGCATGCTAATTATTGCAGAAAACCAATTAAGAAAAGGTGATATTGTAAGAATTAAAGGCAGGGCAGGACTTGTGGAAGATTTAAATCTGAGGAGAATTTTAATTAGAGATTTGGATGGGGCACTTCATATTATTCCTAATGGATCAACTGACATTATTACAAATCTTACAAGTCAGTGGTCTAGGGTTAACATAGAGATACATGTAAGTTACGAAGAAGATCTTGAGAAAGCCATTAAGACTCTAAATGACATTGGAGATAAAGTTGAAAGTGATCCGGATATTGGAAAATTTATAAAAGAGAAGCCTAGAGTTTGGACTATAACTTCGTTCTCTGATTCTGGAGTTAGACTTAAATTCGTTGGTGTTACCCAGCCTGGAAAACAGTGGGAAGTTAGAACGCAGGTAATAAGAGAGATAAAAATAGCTTTTGACGATGAAGGAATCAAAATTCCTTATAATCAAATCAGGGTTATCAACTAAAGAAATCTGGGAACCATTCTTTTTTAATTTCTAATCCGAAGCCTGGGGTATTGGAAGGCGTAATGGTTCCATCTATTGGAACAGGCGTTCCCGGGAACCTATCTTTTTCTTCTAAAGGAACCCCAATTGGTGTAATAACTGGGCCAGAACATTCAATCATTGAAATTCCGGTTAATCCGTAAGAGGCGTGTTGCCCAAAAACAGATCCACCTCCTCCGTGTAAAATAACATCAATTCCGGCTGACTCTGCTATATGAACTATCTTGATTATTGCTGATAAGCCTCCGACCCAAGTTATATCTGGCTGTAATATATCTATAATTCCTTTTGATGCTGCATGAAAAAAAGGATGAACTCCATACCAATGTTCTCCGGTAGCTAATGTTTGTTGAGGAATTCTATTTCTTAATATCTCATACTGGTTAATGCTTTCAGAAATCAGTGCATCTTCTATCCATTTTAATTTATAAGGCTTTAATTGCTCTGATACTCTTACAGTGGTTTCTATATCCATGCTTAACCAACAATCCAACATTAATTCTGATTCATACCCAATTAAATCTCTGGCATCTGCAATTTCTTTTTCGACTTTATTTATGCCTGATAATTGATCTCTAGGCCCCCATGATATAAATCTTTTAAAATTTTTAAATCCCAATTCTTTTAACCATTCCGTATTATTTGAGCTAGCGTATAGAGGTAGCTTCTCTGTTACGGACCCACCAAGCAATTCATATACAGGCTTATCGAGAAGTTTGCCTTTTAGATCCCAAAGAGCTAAATCTACAGCGCTAATAGCTCTAGTGGAAAAAGAATTTGATCCAACTGGAGAGAGAATTCTGGTCATCATGTCATAAATCTTTTCTGTCTCAAAAACATTTCTTCCAATTAAATTAGGCGCAATGTAGTCGTCAATTATTGATGCAGTTATTCTTCCTCTATCAGAAAATCCGAATCCCCAAGTGCCATCTTCACATTCGACTATGCAGCCAACATCTCTTTCAATTCCTGCCCCAACCCCTTTCATTAAAGCGTTGTCCCACCAGCCTTCTGTATGAAAATATCTACCACCTAATGATGTTGACATTGGGCTTCCCGTGGCTATTTTGCCTGCATACTTGTCTTCTTTTCTAGGTTTAGTTTTTTGAGGTGTTCTAGGATATTCGGTCCTCACAGCCCTAACGCTAGTAATTTTCACTATTTATGCTTCCTCTTGCACAAACCAACTTTATGCTTCGTTCCATTTTCATGGTAACAATATCCATCATTACCATTCTTGCCAGTACATTTACCATTACATTCATGATGCTCGCTAGATTCTTCAATAATTTTTATATTTAATGGTTTAGTGTTCATCTCGTAACAATACTCCCTCTTAAATAGTCAGCATTATCACTTACAATAAATGCTACTATTTTTGCAACACCATCTGGGCTACCTAATTCTTTAGTATTAGCTTCAAAAACTTCAGCGTCTCCTGTATTTTTTAGAGCTTCACTAAGCTGACCTTCTTTTAGAGGCGATCTTATATTTCCTGGAAGAATGTCATGAATTCTTACCCCATTTTCAGATAAGTATTGTTGAAGGTGAAGCGTTAATCCATGAGTCCCTCCTTTGCTTGAGCTATAAGGAGCGGAAGATCCTGGCCCCAAAACACCTGCGCCAGAAGAAGTTAAAAGAATAACTCCACTTTTTCTTTTTTTCATAAATTTAGCAGCTGCCCTTGTTACATTATATGTACCATTAAGATTAATATTTATTATTCTATGCCATGTTTCAGGTGAAAGTTCATCTATGTCAACAACAGATCCTTCTAGGGCACCCGCAAAATGCACTAAACAATTTATTCCTCCGTCAAACCATTTTTCAATTTCACCTACTTTTTTTTCGGTTTCATCAATGGATGTGACATCAATTAAATATGATTTGAAGTTTGCATCTAATTTTTTCAATTCTGAAGAAACTTCATCTAGTCCATCTGAGTTAATATCTACGATTGCTATACTTGCTCCATGTTTAGCCGTCTCAATTGCTGATGCTCTACCCATGCCTGTAGCAGCACCTGTTATTAATATATTCTTATTTGATAAATCTAATTGCATTTTAATAGTCCTCCCATTTTATTCTTGCCTTTTCAGAAAATTCTAATGTGTGAGAATAAGACGGCTTAAATTTATCTCTTGGAATATGCTCGATTAATACATGACCTTCTGGGCATATATCTTGCATTCTTTTTAAGAAATAAACTTGATCCATCATTCCATAACCTAAATATTCTTCCTCAAATCTTAATAGAAGAGTATCAATAACCTTAAAATCTTTTAAGTGAGCTCCTAGAGTATGCTCTCCCAATAAAGTAAAGAAATCCTCCAGAAATTCTTTTGTATTATAAGCTTCTTCTAAACTAGATATAAAATTCACTGGATCCTGATTAAAGCCTAAATTATTAGATCCAACCGCATCAATAAAGTCTTTAGTCCTTCTTGCAGAATATATTGGAGAAACATATCCACCTTCTAGAGAAAGCATTACTCCCTCGCCTTCAGCAACAGCACATATTTTTTTTGTGGAATCAACGAGTCTGTCAAAAACTTTATTAGAATGATTCTCCGGGTGTGGTAACCATGGTCCGTCTGGATTTACACTACCAGGCCTCAAATATGTATTTGGCGCACCTAACTTTGAGGTAAGTAGGCACATATTTTTCACAAATGATATGGCTTCCTCTCTAATTTTTTCATCTGGGCTAACCAATCCACCTCCGTATCTCCCATTCGTCTGCCCTATAATTAAAGAGTTATTATGAAAATCTTCTTTAACCTTATTTATATTGTCATCAGTGAATGATTTTGGATTATTAATTACTAAATTATGAACTGTGAATCCTATTGATGAAACTTCTTTAAGATCTGCAGAAGTGAAGGTTAATACATCGAAGTCTTCGGGAATTCCATTATCTGAACCATTAGACCCAGTTGCTCCCAGCATAGAAGCAGCCCCAAGATGCATAAATCCTCCTATTTATTTGATATAGCTTTGAGTATAACAGATGGTTTCATTGGTAAGCTATTAAGCCGAATACCAATTGCATCCTCAATTGCATTTGTTATTGCTCCAAGAGGTGGACATATCGGCACTTCTCCAACACCTCTAACCCCAAATGGTTGCTCTGGATTCTCATTTTCCACAAGTATTGTATCAATCATTGGTAGATCTAGAGAGGTTGGCATTCTGTAATCCAGATAACTAGAATTCAGCATCTTTCCATCGTCATTAATATAATATTCTTCATTAAGTGCCCACCCTATTCCTTGAGCAGCACCTCCTTGTATTTGCCCCTCGACATATGAAGGATGAATAGCCTTTCCAACATCCTGGGCAGCTGTATATCTTATAATGTCTGTTTTTCCTGTCTCTGGGTCTATTTCTAAATCTACAATGTGAGTACCAAATCCATGGCTACTAGAATCAAGATCAACTGAACCAACTGCACTAACAGGCCCTCCTGTGCCATCTAGTTTTTTTGCAAGTTCTTTAAATTTTATTTTTAGTTCAGAATCTGATTTAGAAGAAAAGATACCTTTATTGAATTCAATTTCATTTTTATCTATCTCCCAAATCATACATAGTCTATTTTTCAGCTCATCAACTAAGTTATTTGCAGCATTTACTGCAGCCCAACCAGTTGCAAAAGTTGTTCTGCTTCCCCCAGTCATTCCGGTGTATCCAACTCCATCAGTATCTGGAATTCTAGGAAACATATCTTCAGCAGATAGGCCTAATATTTCTGCTGCTTGCATAGATATACTAGGTCTTGTTCCGCCTATATCGGCACTACCTTCCAATAAAGTGACAGTTCCGTCATCATTTAATGATAGAGTTACTGACGATTTGCCCCCACCATTCATCCAGTATCCACTGGCTATTCCTCTACCAATTAACTTGCCAGATTTCGATTTCGGTTTACTACTATTCCAGTGATCAGATTTTTTTACAGCTTCAAGAACATCTAAGTTTCCAATTTTTGGAAATTTAGGCCCATCACCTCTTCTTGTGCCTTCTTTTGAAGCATTGAAAATTCTAAATTCCAATGGATCCCAGCCTTGGCTTTTACATATCTCATCAATAGTTACTTCGACTGCATAAGAAACTTGAGGAGATCCAGGCGCACGGTATGCTGCAGATTTTGGCTTGTTAACTACTAAGTCATAACCATCTATCCTTGTATTTTCAATGTCGTAACATGAAAAGACACATTTTGCTGAAGCACCCACTGCTGATCCTCCAAATGCTCCCCCTTCTAATTTTATATCTGCATATGCTGACGTTAATTTCTTATTTGAATTAACTCCTAGCTTTATTTTTATTTTTCCGCCTGGTGCTGGACCTGAAGCATCAAATACAGAAATTCTATCCATGACCATCTTGACTGGCCTATTTGATTTTTTTGATAATACTGCCGCTAATGGGGTTAGATATACTCTAGTTTTTCCTCCAAAACCCCCTCCGATCTCTGCAGGCATTACTCTGACCCTTGATTCAGGCATCCCAAGAATGCCGGCTGTCTGAGTTCTAACTGGAAAGGCACCTTGAGTAGAGGTCCATAAATTTAATCTTCCATCTTCTCCCCATTGAGCTACCGCCACGTGAGGCTCTATATAGCCTTGATGAACCATTGGCATAGTAAATTCTTTTTCGATAACTATATCTGAGGATTCGAAACCTTCTTCAATATTTCCAAAATTAAATTGAAAATAATCAGCAACATTTTTTGAAGATCTTTCCCCATTAATGTCTACACCTACAAAATCTTCTTGAATAATAGGCGAATTTTTCTCCATTGCCTTGTCTACTGTTAAAACAGGATCCAAGACATCATATTTAATTTTAATTTTCTTTATTGCTTCGAGGGCAGTATTTTTATCTTTTGCATTTACAGCTGCGACCGCATGCCCAACATACCCAACTTTATCTCTGGCCATTATGTTCATGCTGTCATATTTGAAATTAGCTATACCTTCACCAATTTCAATATCCTTATCAATTCCTGTTTCAAAATCATTGCCGGTTATTACTGCAAAAACTCCTGGAATTTTTTCTGCTTCTGAAGTATTGATAGAAATTATTTTTGCATGAGCGTGAGGGCTTCTTAAAATCGCACCATGAGACATATTTGGCAGTTGAACATCTGCACCGTACACAGCTCTTCCAGTTACTTTTTCCAGGCCGTCATGCCTTATAGGTCTTGTGCCAATTACATTGTATTTATTACTTTTAAGTGTCATCTATCTTCTCCATTAATCGATAAAAATAATTGATCTTATTTTATACTAAAAATTTAGTTAAAAAAAGGTATTGTTATAGGCCCTTCTGGCAATACGCAACCTCTTAATTTTTGGTTTGATGATATTTTTTCATTTAGATAGTTTTGAGGGTTTTGAATTGAAATCATGAATGCATTTTTTATTTCATCTTCCGATAATCCTTCAGTGTATAAATTGATGTTTGTTTTTTTTGCAATTTGAGAAAGGATCTGAACTTGCCACTGATCTTGGCAATGGAAATTTGGATCAGAAAGCACATCCTCTACTTGGTCAGGCTTATTAAATTCTGACAATAATGAATAAAATTTTCCATGGCTTGGAATCCCGTCAGAGCATTCTGATAGACATAAAATTTCACCACCTTCCTTTACAATTTGTGATGCCGCAGATAGGCCTTTGACTGTCTGGTATAAATTTTGATCCAGAGGATACCCAGAATTTGAAGTTATTACTATGTCATAGGGTTCATCAACCTCTACCATCGCAGTTTTTCTTGCAAAATCACAAGCGATATTGTGAGAATCAATTAGATTGCCTGAAAAAACATTTGTAATTTTTTGATCTCTATTAAGAGTCACATCAAGGGTGAAATCGACGCCAGTTTCTTTTGCAATTTTTCTAACATCTTGCTGTATTGGATTATTATCTATTTCTCCCCATATTGAATTTGGATTATTTAATCTTTCAAAATTATGCAATTTCATAATTGTTTTGAGTCCTGCTAAGCCTGGAGCAACAAGCTTTGAGCCTCCTGAGAAACCTGCAAAAAAATGTGGTTCAACGAACCCGGTTGTTATTCTAACATCAGCTTCTACCCAATGCCTGTTGAGAAGTACATCAACATCTTTTAAAGAGGTATTCATCTTTATTAAAGAAGATTTATCGTCACAAGTATGGTTAATTATTGTGAGGTCATTAACGATTTCTTCCCCTAGCATAGAAATAAGTTCTTTTTTTGTGTTCACTCTATGAGTTCCGGTAGCTATAAGAATTTTTATATTTGCTTTAGGGACTATATCTTCAATATGCTCAATAATCGTTTTAAGTACTATTTCTCTTGGTTGAGCTCTAGTTATATCGCATACAGATATTGCTATTTTTGAATCACTATTAATTATATCCCTTAATGGTTTAGAATTAATGGGATCCTTTAAGCCATTTTCTATAGCTAATTTAGGATCATCAACCTCTTCTAAAAATTTTGGTTCAATTACATCAAAATCCAAAGGAACATTTAGATTAAGCCTAGATTTGCCATAAGCAATTTCTACAATTTTATTGTCATTTTTTTGAAAATTAGTTGCCATAACTTTTCATAATTGGTTTTAATTGGTATCCTCTTTTGGTTACATAAATGACTCTAACCAATTATTATATATTTTAAAAGAAGAAATTATGAACATAAGAGAAAAATTAGGTTTAACTCCAAAGGCTACTCCTCAGTTTGGGCAAAGTAGAAGCCATGCTATGAACTCGTCTAAGAAAACGTTTAAGCCTAATGTTCAAAATAAAACAGTAATACTAGATGGTAAAAAATATAAAGTTAAATTAACCACAAGAGAAATTAGAACGCTAGATAAAAAAGGCGTTAACTTACTCTAGTTCTTACTTAGTACAAATATCGCTGTGTCGGCATTAAGGTTTGGATTTTCTTTTATCAACTCATCTTTTTCAGAGTCAATATAGAAAGATTCTTTGATTGTAATGTTTTTAGAGGCACAGTATTCTTGAAAATCAAGAATTGTCGGAAACCTCCTATTAGGTGTGTTGTACCAGTTATAACCATAAAGACCTTCTAGCTTTGGAGCTTTTCCTTGATCGTAGAGCATCTCTCTTAATGGTTTAAAGGCAAAATTAGGAAAAGATATTATAGCTTTTTTGGAAATTCTAAGTATTTCTTCTATTGTTTTTTCTACGTTTTTTATAGACTGCAGTGTTTGAGAAAGGATTGTTATATCAAACTGATTATCGTTAAATCTATCTAGTCCAGTATTAATATCAGAATTAATTACCTCCAATCCTTTATTTGAACTTATAATTACTTTTTTAGCATCTATCTCAATTCCTAATAATTTAGAACATTTTTTCTTTTTTAATTCATTTAATAACTTTCCATCTTCACAGCCCAGATCTAATACGCGATCATTTTCTTCTATTAGGCTGCAGATAAAATCTAGGTCAAGCCTATTGTTGAAAAATATATTTGTTGAAGTTGTACTAGAATTTTTTATTTCATGCTCTTTCTCTTTTCCAGAAAGTTTTTTTAATAATGAAGAAGTTAATAATCCATAATCTTCTATTTCATTTTCTAGCAAAAATGCATCGTGGCCAGCCTCACTATTTATTGAGCAATATGACACAGGCTTATCCAAGCTTACTAATGCATTAACTATTTCTTCTGATTGGAAGGGAGGGTACAGCCAGTCACTGGAAAAACTAACTAGCAACCATTCACATGTTGTTTCTTTTAAGTTATTTTTTATTTCATCGATAGTTCCGCCTAAATCGAAATAGTCTACTGCTGTAGATAATGTTATGTAGCTATTAGCATCAAATCTATCTACGAATTTAGTTCCTTGATATGCAAGATAGGTTCCAACTGAGAACCTTTTCTCAAATTCAGTAGTAATTTCTTTTGGCTCATATCTAGTGTTATCAAATTTATTTTTCATTGAATCTTTCGAAACGTACGTAATATGAGCTAACATTCTTGCTATAGCCAAGCCATCTTCAGGCTTTTCTTCAGAATTATAATAATTACCTTCCTTAAACCTTGGATCTTTTTTTATTGCATTTCTACCTACAATATCAAAAGCCAGGGCTTGATTAGTAAGCCTTGCGGAAGTGGCTAATCCAATGACACTTTTAATTTTATTTGGAAATTGCCTTGCCCATTGAATTGATTGAAATCCACCCATTGATCCCCCAGTAACACAAAGAATAGATTTTATCCCTAGGTACTCTATAAGAAGATTTTGTGCATTTACCATGTCCTCCACTGTAATATTAGGAAAATTAGAACCGTAAGGAGTTCCAGTTTTTGGGTTAATTGAGTTAGGTCCTGTAGACCCTTTGCATCCGCCTATTACGTTACTACATATCACAAAGTAATTATTAGTATCAATAGGTTTGTTCGGGCCCACCATTATATCCCACCAACCTGAAATATCTTCTTCATCATGTTTTGCAACATGAGAGTCTCCGCTTATTGCATGACATATTAGAACAACATTTGATTTATCTTTATTTAAATCTCCATAGGTTTCATAAGATATATTTAATTCATCAAGAACATCTCCAGATTTTAGATGAAATTTATCCCCATAAAAAAATTTTTGGAGATATTTGGATGTATCTCCTGTTCTGTAAAGATCTGAATTGTAATTTTCTTTTACCATATGAAAACCTTTTAGGGTCAGACGATTATTCGCCTGACCCTATCATTTTAATGTTAACTTTTACTTAATGCTTGATCCAAATCATTAATTATGTCATCTACATCTTCAATTCCAACTGAAACCCTAATGTATTCTGGGTTAACTCCAGCCTCTTTTTGTTCTTCTTCAGAAAGCTGACTATGAGTTGTAGAAGCAGGATGTATAACCAATGTTTTAGCATCACCTATATTAGCAAGATGGCTTGCAAGTTTTACATTATTTATAAACTTGATCGCTGCATCTTTGCCACCTTTAATACCAAAGCCTAAAATTGCTCCAGCCCCATCAGGTAAGTATTTTTTTGTGTTTCCATAATGAGAATGACTTTTTAGCCCCGGATAGTTTACCCATTCAACATCTTTATGTTTTTCAAGATGTTCAGCTACCTTGAGAGCATTTTCACAGTGCCTTGGAATCCTTAAATGCAAAGTTTCTAGGCCTAATAGAGTGGCCCAAGCCCCAAATGGGCTCATTGTTCCGCCGGTGTCTCTAAGCCAATGTACTCTTATATGAAGATTATAAGCAATATTACCAGCAGGCCTCAAAGCTTCTTCTAGGACCGCACCATGGTATGATTCTGATGGCCCACAAAACTCTGGCCATTTATCCGGGTTATCTGCCCATTTAAAGTTTCCGCTATCAACAATAACACCTCCAATATGTACTCCATGTCCTCCTAGAAACTTTGTTGTTGAATGAAGAACTATATCTACTCCATGCTCAATTGGTCTAAACAAAGCTGGAGTAAGAACAGTGTTATCACAAATTGTAGGCAAGCCGTGATTGTGACTGATTTTTGTTATTTCAGAAAAATCAGGAACATCATTTTTTGGATTCCCGATGCTTTCAAAATATACACATCTTGTATTCTCATCCACCAAATCATTTATTTCTTCAGGATTGTCTGGGTTAAAGAACCTTACCTCTATACCCAATTTTTTAAATGTTTGAGTAAATAGTGTCCATGTTCCACCATACAAACTTGTTGATGAAATAAAATTTTGCCCACTATGAGTAATAGTTAGAATAGCAGCATTAATTGCTGCTTGGCCTGATGAAAAAGCAAGTCCTGTGACTCCTCCATCAAGGGCTGCAATTCTCTGCTCTAGAACATCAGTGGTAGGATTTTGCAATCTAGTGTAAATATTTCCAAATTCACCTAGTGCAAAAAGATTAGCTGCATGATCTGTATCATTAAATACATACGATGTTGTTGCATGTATTGGTACAGCCCTGGAATTAGTTGACGGGTCAGGTTCCTGTCCCGCGTGTAGTGCAAGGGTTCCAATACCTTGTTTTTCTGGCTGGTTAACTATGCCATTTATACTACTAGCCATTTATGACCTCCTTATGTTTAATATTTATAAAACTAAGAAGTGCCAACAAAAAAATCCGCGTACTTTGCAGTACACGGACAATCTTAAAACCTTTAAGTTTTTTAAAAAAAAATCCGCGTACTTTGCAGTACACGGACAATCTTAAAAACCTTTGCCTTTTAGCAGTTTTTTGAGTGTCCGCAAGCTGACTTTCAAATCAACACTTTTAACTATTATAGCATATTCATTTTTTAAATTGCAACATTTAAGTTTGAGAGATTTAAATTTTTAAATTTTTATAACTAAATCCCTCTTCTTTTGAGAGGTTTCTTAAATATGCCAAGTAATCATTTTTTTTAAAAGTCGGAACAAAGTTTTTAACTACTTCTTTTCCTCTTTTGGCATTATTTTCCAGAAGATCAATTATTGTATGAGCCATCATCCTGCCAGATTCAGTCACAGATAGATCATAGTTTTCAACAACCATATCGTTTGCATGATTAGATGACCCTGAACAACCTCCAACATAAGGATGAATAGATGGAATGAGGCTTGAAACATCACCCATATCTGTGCTTCCACCAGAATGTCCATCTAAAACAATTTCATCAGTTGAAAAATTATTTTTTAAATTGCTAAGATAAATATTTTGAAGATTTTTATTATTGTTTATTGGAAGATATCCAGCAATAGTTGTTATCTTAATAGATGCTCCTGTTGCCAATGCACCTGCCCTTAAGCAATTGTCTACTTTTTTGTTCGCATCAATTATTGATTCTATTGATGCTCCTCTTACAAATGTTTCTATATTTACAGTGTCAGGAACAGCACTAACTACATTGCCTCCTTTAGTTATTATAGGGTGCACTCTTATATGATCTTCATCTTTAAAAGTTTCTCTTTGAGAATTAATAGCTGTAATTGCAATATTTGCTGCATTTAAAGCATTTATGCCTTTCTCAGGATTTGAGCCAGCATGAGAGGCTTTTCCTTTGAATTCAATAAATTTTGCAACTAAACCATTATTCGTTCCGCCATAAGAAAATTTTATATTTCTCGGCGTGGTATGAGTCATCATCGCTATATCAACGTTATCGAATGCTCCTAGTTTTATCATTTCTTGTTTTCCAGCGAGAAACTCGACTTTCCCCTTTTTTCTGAGTGTATTTCGCCATTCGATTTCAACAAATTCTTCTGCAGGAACTGCAAAAAAGGTTATTTTTCCAGATAGATTGTCAAGTATTTTTTTATCAGATAGCCCAGTTAATACTGTTAACATACTGCCTATTTGTGTATGATGACCGCAAGCATGAGCCATCCCATTTTCTAAGTTTTCATTAGGATGGCCAGGAACAGGAAGTCCGTCTAATTCTCCTATAACAGCTATGTTTGGGCCTGGATTGCCTGTATCAAGGGTAGTCTTTATTCCAGTAATTGCTATTCCTGATTGAATATCTTTCTGGCCTAACCTTTCAAATGCTTCCATTACCTTTTTTGCAGTCTGAATTTCCTTGTATCCAGCTTCTGCAAATTCTAATATTTCTAGAGAGACCTCTCTAGGAATATCTTTACTAGAATTAATATTTTCATTGCATAGATTCTTTAAATTCATCACATTATACTTTTAACAGATATCCATAATTTGGGAAATATTATGAAATCTAATTCATGATTGATATAATCTAAAGGTTAATTAAATATATTGGTATTATTTTCATTTCGATTTTCGAAAATAAATCCAAGAATCCCAACGAATTTTGATAAGGAGGGGATTATGAGAAAAATTAAATATACATTATTGATCAGCGCTCTTTTTGCGATGACTGCTTTCTCATTCGCTTGTGCAGCTGAAGATTCTTCAGAAGCATCTAGCAGTGGGGGATCTAACACGTTGCAACAAGTTCTTGATCGAGGAATGCTAAAGTGTGGTGTTAACGACAATTTAGCTGGATTTGGAGTTGTAGCTGCAGATGGTTCTTTCAGTGGTTTTGATATAGATTTCTGTAAAGCAGTAGCAGCAGCAATACTAGGTGACTCAAGTAAAGTTGAGTACACGCCTACTACAGCCTCAAATAGATTCGAAGCTTTAGGTTCTGGTGAAATTGATCTTCTGATCAGGAACACAACATGGACTGCAAGCAGAGACAGAGAATTGAAGCAGGACTTTACTGCTCCTACATTCTATGATGGCCAAGGTATGATGGTTTATGTAGACAGTGGATATAATTCCATTGATGACATGGAAGGCGCTACAATATGTGTTCTTCAAGGTACTACTACAGAATTGAACCTAGATGATAGGTTCACAGGTACTGGAATGTCTTATACTCCATTAACTTTTGAGACTAATGACCCATTACAAGCAGCTTTCGAAGAAAAGCGATGTGATGGTTGGACAACAGATAAATCTGGTCTAGCTTCTAAGAGAGCTAGCTTCCCAGCATCAGCTGGTGGACCTGAAGCTCTTAAAGTGCTGCCAGAGACACTATCTAAAGAACCTCTAGGTCCTTTGACAAGAGACAATGATAGTGAAATGTATGATGTTGTTCAATGGGTTGTATTCGGAATGATGCAAGCTGAAGAAAGTGGAATTAATAGTGGAAACGTTTCTTCAATAGCTTCTAATCCTCCAAACCCAGGAGTTGCAAGATTACTTGGAGCTTCTTTTGAAGGCGGAGAAGTTCAGGATTTCAGTTTTGGAATCCCTAAGGACTTCATGCAGAAAGTTATATCTCAAGTAGGTAACTATGGTGAAGTATATGATCGACACCTAGTTCCACTTGGATTAGAACGTGCCGGATCTCTTAACGCTATGTGGACTGAAGGCGGATTAATCTACGCTCCACCATTTAGGTAGAGAATAGCTTTAAATTTATATAGTATGCCGGAGTGCAATTAGGCTCTCTGGCATACTATTTGTTTTATTCAAAAGGTAAATAGTGAGAAGCTTTGTAGACAGTATCGCTCAATGGAGCAGATTTCAGAAAAACCGGAATTTAATGATTCAGGGTTTTTTCTTAATTTTTGTGGCTTTGCTAGGAACTTATTTATTTTCACGAGCATTTCAGCTTGAATTAAGCTTATCTCATTTTAGGAGTAGGGCTGGCTTTGGGCTTAGTCATGCGTTCTTAATTGATTACACAAGTAACGATAGTAGATGGATAGCTTATTTTACTGGAGTTGTTAATACTATAAGGGTGTGTCTAGTGGCAATTTTTTTGACTACTATTCTAGGCACAATCATGGGTGTTGCAAGATTATCTAAAAATTTTCTTACCTCTAGAATTGCCTGGACTTATGTTGAGGTATTAAGAAATACTCCTTTGTTAATACAAATAATATTTTGGCAGATAGTTTTTCTTCAATTGCCACAAATATCTGAAGCAATAACTTTTGGTAGTACAACCGCCATATCCAATCGAGGAATTTTACTTCCTTGGATTTCTGACAATGGAGGTGCTCAAATATGGTTTATATTTTTAGGTATAATCGCAGCGGGATCTTTATTTTTAAGTTATTTTTTAAATAAAAGAGAAGATGAGTCAGGAAAATATTTTTCTGTGGCCGGAAAGAAGTTAAATGGTAATTTAGCTGGGATTATCTTCTTTGTGCTAGTTACAATTGTAACTTTTTTTGCATTTGGAAGACCTATCGCTATGGACATACCTGAAATTATTCAAAATAACAAAGGCACTTGGATGCAATCAGGAGGATTTGATTTAAGCCCTGAGTTTGCAGCTATCCTTTTTGCTCTTGTTATTTATACAGGGACATTTATAACTGAGATAGTAAGAGGTAGCATTCAATCTTTATCAAGAGGTCAAACTGAAGCCGCTGAAGCAATAGGGCTAAGTAGGTATCAAGCTATGACTTTAGTTATACTTCCCCAAGCATTAAGATCTATAATTCCTCCACTAACGAATCAGTTTTTAAATCTAACCAAGAATTCAAGCCTTGCAGTAGTAATAGCTTACCCAGATTTATTTATGGTTTCCAGGACTATTATGAATAATTCGGGACATGCCTTGCCTGTATTTTTCTTGATACTTTTAACCTACTTATTTTTAAGCCTTTGCATTTCATTAGTTATGAATGTAATTAATCGTAGAGTTACTAGGATTGGTACATAATGACTACACCTAAAATTAACTTTAGAGGAATAAAAGATTGGACTATTGATAATTTCTTTGGCTCTAAGCTTGGCATCTTATTAACTTTATTCTCTGGACTACTTATTGTTTACTTTATTTCTTCTATAGTGTCTTTCATCTCTTCTGCGGAATGGGAAGTAGTATCTATAAATAAAAGATTGCTTCTTTTAGGTAGGTTGCCTGCAGAAGATACTTGGAGAGCTTGGCCTATTTTATGGTTGTTTTGTTTTATTTTCTGCTCTTCTGTTGGTGCTTGGGGTAATCCTAAAAAAAGAGAACTACTCTTGTTGTTATTGGCATTTTTAATGCCAGCCGCCATATTCTTCAGCATGTCATACATTGTGCATATTTTTATGACAATAATTATTGGATCTGTTTCTTATATTAGCTCAAAGATTATTCGAAGAACATCATATTTGGGAATACTAAAGAAAAGTTTAGTTTCTCTTTGGGTCCTTCTTATTCCATTGGCGTTTATCATATTACTTGTTGGCGGTGGTCCTCAATCTAATCTTTGGGGAGGATTCTTGTTAAATATTTTATTAGCATCTGTGGCTGTTGTAGCGGGCTTCCCGTTAGGCATATTAATGGCAGTAGGTAGGTCTACGAAATTACCTGTCATAAAAACAGCATGCACTGTATATATAGAAACTGTTAGAGGGGCTCCTTTAGTTGCCTGGCTTCTTTTAGCTTGGTTTGTTTTGCCAAAATTTTTACCCAACCTTTTTGGTTTAAGTGATCTCAGTGTTGTAATTAGAGCAATGATTGTACTTTCATTTTTTGCAAGTGCTTATATTGCAGAAGTTATAAGAGGGGGCTTGCAATCTATACCTTCAGGTCAATTAGAAGCTGCTGATGCTCTAAATTTAGGGTACGTTGATAAAATGAGGATCATTGTGCTCCCCCAAGCAATAAGAGTTGTTATACCTGCTATTGTTAGTCAGTTTATTGGGTTGTTCAAAGATACTTCTTTAGTTTTTATATTAGCTCTTACAGATCTGTTGCAAGTCGGGAGAATAATTCCGGAGCAAGATCCTAAATTTTTTGGAAGACAAATAGAAGCATTGCTGGTTGTAGCATCTTTATTTTGGGTTGTTTCAGTGGTTCTATCAAACTTAAGTTCAAGAATTGAAAAAAATCTTGGTATAGGAACAAGATAAGTTATAAAGTGTTAGGAGACAGTTATGAAGAAAAAAATAGGTAAAGAAATAATTTCTGCGGAGAATGTTGTAAAGAAATTTGGAGAATTCGAAGCATTAAAAGGAATTACAGCAAAAATTTTTGAAAAAGAAGTGGTAGTTGTACTTGGCCCTTCTGGGTCTGGAAAATCAACTTTTATAAGAACAATAAACAGGCTTGAGCCACATAATTCAGGAAAAATAGTTGTAGATGGCGTCGAGATTAATGATGATGTTAAGAATTTACAAAAAGTAAGATCCAACGTAGGGATGGTATTTCAGCAGTTTAATTTATTTCCTCATCTATCTGTATTAAGAAATATCACTTTAGCTCCTCAGAAAGTTAAAGGTTTAAGCAGGACAGAAGCAAACGATGTTGCAATGGCTCTTCTTGAAAGAGTAGGTATTCCTGAGCAAGCTGAAAAATTCCCATCCCAATTATCTGGAGGGCAGCAGCAGAGAGTAGCAATTGCTAGGGCATTAGCTATGCAGCCAAAAATTATGCTGTTTGATGAACCTACTTCGGCCTTAGATCCTGAAATGATAAAAGAGGTTTTAGAAGTAATGACAGAACTTGCCGAATCAGGAATGACGATGATTTGCGTAACTCATGAGATGGGGTTTGCAAGAAGTGTTGCTGACAGATTTTTATTTTTTGATGAAGGATTGATTGTTGAAGAAGGAACCCCAGAACATTTCTTTAAGAATCCAAAAGAAGATAGAACCAAGTTATTCCTAAGCCAGATATTATAGTGTAATCTCATTTTAGTATTTTTTAATTCGTTGCTTTCAAAGGAAATTTGATTAATAGAATTTTTAGTTTTATTGAAGAAAATAGAAGATGGGGAGTTTTCTTTACACTTTTTTTTTCAGGTAGTTTTGTTATTGGTATAAATGTATATTCTTTCGGCCTTTTTATTGAGCCGCTAGAAAAAGAGTTTGGTTGGACAAGAGAGCAGATTAGTCTAGGGTATTCTCTTAGCTTTGTGAGTAGTTTATTTGCTCCATTGATTGGAAAACTAATTGATATTAGAGGAAGCAAGATCTTTTTGGTTTCATCTATTTTCTTAGTTTCAGCTGGATTCTTGTTAAGACCTTTAATGACAGATTTTTCTCACTGGATAATATTAAATTCTATGGTTTTTGCAGGCTATCCTGGAGCACTAATGATACCTGCTGGAATACTTATACAGGTTTGGTTTCCTGAAACAAAAGGGAGAATGATGGGCCTCGCAACAGCAGGGCATAATTTTGGTGGACTGATTATGCCTATTATTACTTTGGTATTACTTTCGTATTTTGACTGGAAGCTATCATATTTTGTTTTTGGTATTCTAATATTCCTATTAGGAATTTTTGCTTTGGTAGCAGTTAAGAATAACCCAAGTAACTTGAATGTTAATGGTGATGTTAATAATAATGATAATGATGGATTTGAATTTAGATCAGCTATAAAAACAAAGCAATTTATAACTTTAACCCTTGGAATTACATTTGCTTGCTTTACATATAACGGAATAATGCCTCAAATGGTGCCTCACTTAACTACTGAAGGACTAGGACTAGCATCAGCAACTTTTGCAATGACATATATAGGTGCCATGGGAATTCTTTCAAAAATTATTTTTGGAAGGTTTAGTGAAAAATATTCTTCTTTATACTTAACTTGTGCGTCTGTCCTTTTACAATCATTAGCTCTTTTAATCATTCTTATGGCCCAGGGGAACATAATAGGAATATGGTTAGGAATTATAATTTTTGGTATGGGATTTGCAGGTTTAGGAGCAATGATTGCTTTGAATATAACTGAATGTTTTGGGCTTAAGTCCTTAAGTACAATTTGGGGCACTCTATCATTTTTTGGAATATGGGCAACATTTTTAGCGCCTTGGATGATGGGAAGGATTTTTGACTCTACCTCATCTTATAGGCTTGGTCATTTAATAACTATTGGAATATTTTTTCTGGCTATATTATTTCTTTTGTTAACGAAATACTTGAATCATGGAGAAAATTATCTATTTAAGAAAAAATAATATGCGGGACTTAATTTATAGGTAATTTTGACAGCATATTTCTACAATTTTCAATAGGATTCCAAGCACCTATTACCTTTTCAGATACTTCGCTTGGACATAAAACTATAACATTTCCAAAAATTACGTAGCCAAGATATTTAGGGCGGTTTCTGCTACTTCCAAATGGTCCAACGAATCTCCTATCCTTTATACCTTCCTTCCATGTTGCATCAGCCTTTTTGATTATGGCATCCTCTCCTGTTGCCTCTTCAGCGAAAAAAACTCCAGAAGATTTTGCTATCTCATTAGAAGGGTAAAATCTAAGTTCAAATTCTCGTCTTTCATAATCACTAGATCCCCAAAATCCATAGTAAGCTTCTAATGCATTTGGAAGTTCAGACACGTCATATTCTTTATAGATTTTAAAATCAATATCTTTGAAATTATCTAAAGAAAAATTAAGGTTATCGTAGCTCCCATCAAAAATATCTATATCAGAATTTTTATCGCTATCTCCTGAACAAGAAAATAGAGAAAAAGCTGATAAAATTAAAATTGAATATTTAAGATATATTTTTATCGCTTTACTCATTTACTAATACTAATTTTGACAGCATATTTCTACAATTTTCAATAGGATCCCAAGCTCCAGTTACTGCTGATGATTTTTCGCTTGGACACAAAACTATAACATTTCCAAAAATTACGTAGTCAAGATATTTAGGCATTGGGGATCCGGAAAAAGTAACTCCAGATCTATCCTTTATACCTTCCTTCCATGTTGCATCAGCCTTTTTTATTATCGCATCCTCTCCTGTTACTTCTTCAGCGAAAAAAGCTCCAGAAGATTTTGCTATCTCATTAGAAGGATAAAATCTAAGTTCATAAGAAAGTCTTTCAAAACTATCCTCTGCCCAAAATCCGTAGTAGGCACTTTCAGCATCATTTAAATCTTTTACATCGTATTCTTTGCTAAATTTAAATCCTATATTTTTAAAAGAATCCTTCGAAAAAATATTTGAATTATAACTCCCATCAAAAATATCTATATCAGAATTTTTATCGCTATCTCCTGAACAAGAAATTAGTAAAATAATAGAAAAAATTACTATAAAGAAATTATATTTTCTTAAGTTTAACTTCATCATCATTTTTTATAATTCCTGTCGCCTTGACCGTGGCTAATAAACCTCTTTTACCTACAACAAGCTTTAGAATTCTATCGTCTATTGAATTTAAGGTTGCGCATGGCTGATTTTGTCCATTTATTTTAAGTATTACATCTGAACCAATTTCCATAATATATTCATTATTAATATCACTTAAGTCTCCAAATCCATGGATTAGAATATTTTCTCCAAGACTTCCAGGGAGTACTTTATTTCCTATATTTTTATTAAGAAAATCTATAGTTTCTTGCGCAACTATAGTTATTTGTCTATCAAGATTATTTTTTTTGGCATGAAAGTTTGTTTTTCCTGAATGATAATCACCTCTAACTCCGTATTCATAAATTTCTAATGAATCTTGAGGTATTTTAGGTATACCTCCTTTATTGCTAGAGCTAACTGAGACTACTTTTCCAATAATATTATTCATCTTGTATAAAATTTAACAAATAACTAGTGATTAGTGAATTTAGAAGCGAGCATAAATATTAATTTATTTATATGTTAATAAAGATAGATTTAACAAATAGTTAATATAATAAATAAATTTTGAAACACTGAGGCACATGAATTATGTAAATATTAACATTAACCTGAGAGTTCCAGTTAATCCCCAATCTCTCGATAGACCTAATTGGTTCTCTTAGGGACTCAGAGTAAACTTATTTTCCAGTATTGCTACACTTTTATAGAATAATAAGAATATGAGAAATAAATTATTTGCCTATATTTTAATAACCTTATTCATTGTTGGATGTAATAATCAAGTTGGTGACAATGAACCTGTGATAGATGATTCTGATTTAATTTCAGTAGATATTGTAGAACCAACCCCAGAACCAACTCCTACACCTATTCAGAAAAAAAGTTCTGGTGAAATGAAATATAATCATCCTAAAATTACTGGAGAAGTTGATGAAGTTGAGAATGTAATTGATGAGATAATAGACTTTTCCTTGAACTCCGGAACTAAATTTTCAATTTTTCTAGAAGCTTTAGATGTTACAGGAATGGATCAAGAAATTATTTCTTTAGAAGAAATGACACTTTTGGTTCCCTCAGATGAAGCCTTTAATGCCAAATTTAAAGGCGAAGATTTAAATATATTAATTTCAGATAAAATTTTATTAACCAATATAATCAACTCACATCTCTTACCTTATAAATTCAAAGAAAAAAACATAAAAAAATTCTCTCACCTAGACACGTTTTCGAAAAGCTTGGACATAGAGACGATTAATAAGAAAATTATAATAAATGAGAACATTAATATATTATCTTCAGACCATGAAGTAAGTAATGGTTTTTTCCATGTAATTAATTCAGTGATTATTCCTGAAGAAATTGAATTAGATGAGCAGTCTTATAATTCTTTAGGAGATAATGCAGAAATAATTCCTGTTTCTGAACTTATTAAAAAAGATTTACTAGTTGAAAGTTTAATTAAGGGAAGTAGTACATATAATTTCGACGCTGATTTTACGTTGAATATTCAGTTTAATGAAGATGGGAATTATTCAGGAAAATTCCTCTGCAATCAAATCTTTGGTACATACAATTTGTCTGAGGCAGGATATTTAGTAATTAATCAAGGAGCTTCGACAAAGATGTTCTGCATGCCTCCTAATGATGATGTCGAATTAAATACTCAAGAAATTTGGGAATTTATATTAAATGAAAATATTGAAGTATTAGCATCTGATGAAGACGGTAAGATTTATTTTAAATCTCTAGAGGGTTATTTATTATTAAAAGAAAATTAATACCATAAGAATCCGGTGAAATCAGTATTAAATGCTATATCTGAACCAAGAGCCATTCCTAATAAAATACTTAAAAATCCAAAAACTCCAATAATATAATTGCTTAATTTATCAGAATTAGTAAATCGAAAAGGTAAAGCTAGAACTAAAGTCATTATTGACATCGATAGCATTGTCCCAATTGAAAAGAGAAGCAAAAAAATAAAGCCTGTAAGTACACTTGGTGTAGTTGGTAGAATTGCAAGCATAACCGCTGCACTTCCTGCCATTCCATGGATCAAGCCAATAACAAAAGATTTTGGCCTGAAGAATGGAAATAGTGATAGAAAAGGATGATTTTCATCATGATGATCATTTTCACTGATTTTATTATGTGAATGAGATCCATGCAGATGTGTATGGTTTCCATCATGATTATGGGAATGTGTGTGTACTGAACCTTTAAATAATTTCCAGAACACTTGGGCGCCTAGAAGTATTAGCATTATAGATACTCCAAACTCAAAATAAATTGATGCAGATTCATATATATTCATTAAGCCCTCTTTAAGAATTAGAATTAAGGTGCCTAAAATTATTAAAGGGGTTGAGTGCCCAAGCCCCCAAGAAACTCCAATCCACAATGACTTAAAGATATTTTTATAATCTTTTGCCATAGTGGATACAGCAACCACATGATCTCCATCTGCCGAGTGAGAGAACCCAAGAATTATCCCTAGTAATAATGCAGATATAATTCCCGATAGTTGTATAATTTCGTGTTCCATAATGTTTAAAAGTTTTCTAATTTAATTGTACGAAGAATTAAAGATTAATAATGGTATTATATTACTATGAAAAGCGCATGGGCAATTAGAGAAATAACTGAAGAAGTTATTAAAACTTCAAAACAATTAGGGGTTGAAAATATTATTCATTATGGTGGCCCTGGAATGAAAAAACATTACAACCCACCCATAGAAACTTTCGAATCTTATAAGAACATTGTCACTAGATTAAAGTCAGAAGGTTTAAATCTTGTCGGAGTAGAAAGTGGATTTTTTATAGATCCTTATTATTGGGATGTGGTTACAGGGGGACCAAAGAGAGATGAATTAATTGAAGATTTAATTTCACAGATAAGAGATATGGCAAGAGCAGGCGTGCCAATATTAGGTTACACATGGATGCCTTTGGGCCCCATAAGAACTGAGCCGAAAGAAATTAGAGGGAGTGCGTCAGGAACTGCATTTGATATCCAAAGTAAAAATTTAGAATTAGCTGGAAAAAATAGTATAAAAATTGAGCATACGGATTCATTTCCAATTAATGATGTGTCTCATCTTACTAAAGAAATACTGTGGCAAAACTTAGAGTATTGGATCAAGGCAGTTACTCCTGTAGCTGAAGAAGAAGGTATAAGGCTAGGAATACATCCTGATGATCCTCCAGTAGATGATCTAGGTGGAGTTCCTAGAATAATGACTAACTTTGCTGCGTTTAAGAGACTTATAGAAATATATCCTTCTGATCACAACGCAATAGAATTTTGCCAAGGAACATTTTCAGAAATGGATGAGGACATATATGAGATGATCGAATATTTCGCATCAAGAAATAAAGTTCTGTATGTTCATTTCAGAAACGTATCAGGACCTACTCCTAATAAGTTTCATGAAGAGTTTATAAATACCGGATACGTAGATATGGTAAAAGCGATGAAAACTTATAAAGATGCAGGATATACAGGATGCTTTATGGATGATCATTGTCCAGATATATATAATGACGAAGAGTTTCCAGGTAACCTAGGCGGATACAGGTCTAGGATATTTGCACAAGGATATATACAAGCACTATTGGATTCTATGAAATGAGATATACACCTTCTACAACAAGAATTGCAGTGATAGTTACATTATCTATTTTATTAGTAACAATTATTATGGTCGCATTGACTTATTTTATAAATTCTGTAGTTGTGCCCAGTTCTTAATTTCTCCGAACGATAGTATTAGTGAATATTTCTAAGCATAAATCCCAATTGTATTTTCCTATGCTATTAACAACACCTTCTCTATTAGTTTTTAGAGACTTTTCAATAGCTAAATTAAGATCATTGTCAAAAAAACCTGATTCATTTTTTTTGATAATGTCTGCTGGGCCATTAACTGGAAAAGCAGCAACTGGAGTGCCACAAGCCATTGACTCAATTATGGTATTTCCGAAAGTGTCGTTAACACTTGGAAATACGCAGCAATCAGCAATTGAATAGTATTTAGCTAATTCTTCACCAAACTTATATCCAGGGAATATTATATCTGGATAAGCCTTTTCTAATTTTTCTTTTATAGGTCCGTCACCAACAATTACAAATTTATAATTATTCGATTTATTGCTAAGTTTGCAAAATGAGCTAATATTTTTCTCTTTGCTAATTCTTCCCACGTAAAGAATAATTTTTTTATTATTTTCAGGATCAATTTCTTTTCTTAGTGTTGGATCAAAAGATGGTTTGAATATATTTCTGTCGATTCCTCTTGTCCATTCAATTAGATTATTGAATCCTTTTGAATGAAGATCTTTTTTCATTGTAGGAGTATTCACTAAAATTTTAGATGAAGATGAATGAAATTTCTTTATTGCTTTGTAGGTAACAAACTTCGGAATCTTATATAGTGACCAAAGAAATTCTGGAAACTTTGTATGATAACTTGTTGTAAATGGTATATCTTCTTTATTGCAATATTTTCTTGCAAGCCATCCCAAAATTCCTTCGGTCGCAATATGAATATAATCAGGATTAATGTTATTTATTTTATTTTCTATTGTTTTATATGAGACAAGTGGCAACCTAATTTCTTTATAGAATGGCCATGCAAAACTTTTGAATAGAAATGGATGTATTATTTCAAAAGCTACACCTTGCTTTTTGGAATGACTTATAAGATTTTTCCAAGTAGTCACAACGCCATTAACCTGAGGTGTCCATGTGTCTGAGACTAAAAGAACCTTTTTCATTTACTCTAAATATTTAATTTCAGCATTGAAATCCAGCTCCAACCTAATGTTGTCATCAACACTTAGCACGATTGCAACTCTTGGTAATTCCATATCAAATTTTTCAAATTTAAAATTCGTTTTTGCCAACCCTTTTACGGAATTGTTATTGAAATTAACTTTAGTATTCCAGGTTATTTGATCTGTAACGCCATGAGCAGTCATATCCCCAATAATAGTTATGTCACTTTCTCCACTATCAGGAAGAGGCCAAGGCAACCCTTCAATCTTTTTTATGGATATCTTAGCTTCAGGGTAAGTGTTTGATTCGAGGCTCTTTCTTGAAATATATTTATCTCTTCTCCCGTTATCACTTTTAAGGGATTTAACGTTCACAATAATAATTGATTTTTCATTAATGACATTCCCATTTTTATCTAGCACAATTGAGCCATCAACCTCATTGGTTTCTCCAATCGCGTCAATAGGGAAATCAAGATTGGCTAGTTGCTCTCTAACTAGATATCTAGCTGTAGAACTGGGTAAAAAATTTACCTCTAAGTAGGCAGCACTATTGTTTGAGATTACTGAAACATTTTCATTAATTATTTTCTGCTCGCTATTATTTTCAGTTTCTTGAGATGAGCAAGAAGCTAATATAAATAGTAAAATAATTCCTGAAATTATTAATTTAAGTTTCATAAAAATATTCTACCAGATAAAATAGATT
>CAZUHW010000001.1:237305-255737 GCA_964620935.1 uncultured Dehalococcoidales bacterium | reverse complement strand
CTTCGAACGAGAGGGTCGGGGGTTCGAATCCTCCCGGGCGTGCCAACATTTTCAAAATAACCCGCGATATATTCTGTTGTGGTAAGATCAATTTTGGCTATATGTCTCAGCAACTTGAAGGCGAAGCGTAAGTTTCATGCAAGTTGCTTTCCAAAGCATGTAGCCACTATTTATTTGCTATCAGGCTAATTGGAGTTCAATATGGATAATTTGCCTTGGGGAGAAAAAGAGCAGGCAGAATTTCAGAAAGAAGCGGAAGAGTTTACTGAAAAATACGAGAATAAGCTATCTGAAGTAAAAGATGAAAGAGAATTAGCATTAAAAGAAATCAGAAAACGCCTTTTTGATTCAGTTAAAAGATTCTTGACTTTGGTTTTAGTTATTATACTTATTTTTAGTTTAATTAGCCCTTTATTCTCATCAATCTTTTAAATCTGAATAATTCATTGCTTCTATAGTTTCATAGCAAGCTCCAATAGGGTGGTAGTCTGCTTTTGAAGGAGGGCTTTTCAGGTCACTATATTTTTGATTATTTGAGTCTAATATTCGGTACCATCCACCATATTTGTGATCCACAAAGTATTTATAAGAGAATTCCCAGATTTTGTCGTACCATTTCCAATAATTTGAGTCTTCTGTTCTCAGCGCAAGCAAAGATGCTGCTGCAAAAGTTTCTGCTAGCACCCAATAATATCTATCTTTATCTAGTATTTTGCCATTAGGATCTAAAGTGTAGTGCATTCCTCCGTTCTCCTGATCCCAACTTTTTTCTAGTGCATTATCAAAAAGTTTTTTTGCGGTGGTCAGCATCCATGGTTCAGGCTTATATCTTTCAAGAATAAGTAAAAGTTTTGCCCATTCTATGGAATGCCCAAGATTGTATCCGTATGGCTTAAACATATGCTTGGGATCATTTTTGTTATAGTCCCAGTCAGGGCTCCAATCCGTATTAAAGTGCTCCCAAATTAACCCGTTAGTATTTTTTGTAAGGTCTAAACAAATGCGTTTTGCTAAAGTATGAGCTCGATTTAAATATTTTTTCTCTTTAGTTGCTTCGAAAGCTGACAGCATAGCTTCACACATATGCATATTGGCATTTTGCCCACGATAGGAGCTAACATTTTTCCATTCTTTTTCCATCTCATCTAGGTATAATTCATACTCTTTATCCCAAAATTTTTTTTCAAGAATTTCATATACTTCAGAAGTAAATTCTTTTGCTCCTTTAATTTGAGCCTTAGTTGCTACTGCGGCGGCTAGCAACACAAAAGCATGTCCATAACAGTAACGCGTATCATCTTTAATTTGATTGCCATTCAATGTCCATGTAAAGCCACTGTCTGGTTGCTGATGTACTTCGCGGAGAAATTTTAGCCCTTGTTCTGCAGCCTCCTGGTATTCAGGTTTTTTTAGGGTTATAAATGATATCGAATAGATATAGATAAATCTGCAAGTTCCTACGAGATGTTTGGTCATTGGGTCATCAATTGAGCCATCATCTCTAAATTGATGAATATATCCACCCAAATCCTTGTCTATGCATCTGGGATGATAGAAAGATATAATTTCTTTTATGTGATCTTGCAGGAATTTTTGGTTTCTAAAATTCATTTTTTTATCGCTTATTATTATATCTAATTTTTATATATAAATATTAACTTAATAGTGATTAATTGGTAATTTCAAGTTTAATAATGATCTATTAGTCATTTTCAAAGAGGTAAGCATTTTAGTTTTATGGAAGTATTTTTGTTAAAATTAAAATTATAAATACAGGATTAATAATAAAAGAAAGAATACTTTAGAAAATGAAAATAGCTAAAATAGAAACTTTTTTCGTATCGCGATTTTTAGTTGCAAGAATAACTACAGAAGATGGAATTCAGGGCATTGGTGAGTCATGTTATTGGGCTTACCCGAAAGCCGCTCAGGAAACAATTAATGGATTTTCAGATGCTTTAATTGGGATGGATTCACGTGATATAGAGCATATTTGGAGCTTCTTATGGAGATACAACTCTGCTTTCAGAGGCAATAGTATCGGAGGAGCAATAAGTGCAATTGATATGGCTCTTTGGGATATAAAAGGAAAAAGGCTTAATGCCCCAGTTTGGGACTTAATAGGCGGAAAAGTAAGGAAAAAGATAAGAGCTATAGCTCAGGGAATTAATGGAAATACACCTGAAGAATGTGCAAAAGGTGCAAGAAAAGTGATGGATCAAGGATTTTCAGCACTTAAATTTACTCCTATGCCAAATAATTGGCCTGAGTTAACTTATTCTAAGATGATATCTTTAGCTTTAGAAATGGTATCTGCTGTAAGAGAAACTGTTGGTTGGGATTTTGATATTGGAATTGAAATTCATAGGAATATGCAGCCACATGAAGCAATCACATTTTGTAAAGAAGTGGCTCATTTGAGACCTTATTTTATAGAAGACCCAATCGTGCCTGATTCGGTTGCATCTATGGCAGATGTTGCATCAAAAATAAATCTCCCTTTAGCTGTCGGAGAAAGGAATATGGGAATATGGGAATTTAGGGAATACGCCCAGATGGCAAAGCCAGCCTTTTTTAAGCCTGACATAGCTGTAGCTGGAGGTATAACTGGAGTGAAAAAAATCGCTACAATAGCTGAGGCTCATCATATAAAAATTTCTCCGCATAACTTTCAAGGTCCAATAGCTACTGCTGCTTGCATTGCTGTAGGTACATCTTCAATTTCTTGGGATGTGCAAGAGTCAGTAGAAGAAGATGTACCTCCAAGAAGAGATATGACTGATGAAATTATCAAGCTTAAAGACGGATGGTATTATCCTTCTGAGAAGCCAGGATTAGGTCTTATATTTAATGAGGACTCTCCTTCGAAGCACCCTTTTGACCCAGCAAATTATCCGCCGCCAATTAAAGATGATGGCAGTGTAGGTTTAAAATAGATCGTTTATCTATTTATTAAAATAGGTAGCTTTGACATCCTTTTTGCAAGATTAGAAATTGATCTTTCAAAAAACCATGCCAATCCTGTATGAATATCGTTATTAAATGCTCTAAGCCATTTGTCGTCTAGGTACCCAGGGCCAAAATATGCTCCTAATAATGAGCCGGCCGTAGCTCCAAAACTATCTGTGTCAGCTCCTTGACTTACTTGTATGCATATTCCATTTCCAATATCTTTGGCAAACTTAAACGAATTAATTAACATTCCTATTTCTTGGTATATTCTGCAATGACCATATTCTCCTAATTCATCATTTATCTTCTTGTAGCCTTCTTCCCAATTATTGGAATTTATTATGTCATTTAAGCAAGCTGAAGATCTTTCAAAAAACCTGCTTTTTTGAGGGACATATTGTAGGGCTGTTCTAATAACTTCTATCCTGTCGTCAATCACTTGAGCTGCTGCAATTGCTGCTGCAATAAACATTGTTCCATAAATTCCAGTTCTATTATGAGTAAAACTTGAGTCTTTCCATGCTAATTTGGCTGCTAGAGCCGGGTCACCAGGGCATGCGTATCCATAAGCATCAGCCCTAATTACTGCTCCGCATAACTCATTTCCTGGATTTAATATTTCATTAATTATATTAAGATGACTTTTTGATTTAATCGGATCTCGGTCATCCCAATACCCAACTCCCCCCTTTTCTTTGAAGCCATGAAGCCTAAATTTATCTAGGGAATTAAGACCATGTTTTAAGAGCATTGTTCTTTCAGGACCAAATGTTGTTCCTATCGGAAGATGATGTATCCAAAGCTCTTCCATATTTTTATGACTAAACTCTTTGCCATAATTTTCTAAAATAAGCATACCCATGATCGTATAATTAATATCGTCATCCGGCGCTACATAATTAATATATTCCCTAGCTGTTTCATCAAAAGATCCATGAACTCTTGGAAGGTACTCCTTTATTTTAGATGTGACATAGTCACTCATTGGCCATTCTCCAGTGGCTTCTAATCCAGACTTAATTTCAGAGCCGGTTAATGATGCCTCTAAGGGTTTTCCTAATATACAACCGCAAATTGATCCAAGGAAAGCCGCCTCAACCCTTTTAGAGCTTTCCTCCAAATCTATACTAGAAATTTTTGTGAGCGATCTTGTTGGATCCGATTCTTTTAAAATACTTTCAAAATCACTCGGCTCTACATACTTCCAGTCTTCTCTATAAGGCAAATCAGATAATTTTTTTGAGAATTCAATTAGTTCATCATAACTGTCAGGAGTGCTCGCAAGCTTCTTCTCTAAACCTTGCGTCACATGACCTTGTTCGCCTTTATTTAAAATTACACCATGAATTCTTTCTCTTAGAGTTTCTATTTTAATCAACATTTAAGCCCCTTCTTTATTTTTATTGATTCTACTATTGAAATAAGCACTTATACATAAGACTATTATCATACAAAAAATTCCTTCTAAGGCACTTACTCTTATTCCAATATGAGGAGCAAGTAGGGAACATGTAATCCCTACATTAAGAGCCCCTAAAGGCTGTGTTCCAATGGTAGTCGACAGATAACCCATTGCAGATCCTCTTAATTCAGGTTGAGTTCTGTCTACCGTAATAACACTTTGCATTGTGCTGAATCCTGAAACACCTAGTCCTCCAAGAAATAACAATATAAGTGAGATTAAATAAATTTCAGACATTGAAAATAGAAAAATGCAAGCCATAAATAGAAATGCGCCAGAAACAAATAAGAAAGACTGAATTTTTTGATTTTTAATTCCAGCAACAACAATTGAACCAATTAAGCACCCCGCACCTTCGGCCCCAACTAGTATTCCCAGTAATGTTGCATTGATGTTTAATATTGTTTCTGCAATAACCGGAACCATGCTTGTAGTAGGAAATCCCCATATATTGCATATAATTGTTACTAGAAGTATCGTTCTGTACATATTATTTTTGAAAAGAAATAAGAATATATTTCCAGATGGCTTTGCATTCTCCCTTTTTGTCTTCACAAAATCACCTTTCAAATTAAAAAGTAATAAAGACATTATCAAAGAGAAGACATACATAAAAGCAGAAAGTAAAAATGCAAAATTTAATAAGTAATCGATCATTAATCCTGCAATAACTGGCCCTAAAAATCGCCCTAGATTTGACAATGAAAGGTCCATCCCGATGCCTAAATAAATATTTTCTTTAGGTAAAACATCTCCTATAAAAGATCTCCTAGAAGGAAATTCTATTGCCCAGCCTAACCCTGATATTAGAGAGATGACCAGAAGGTGCCATACTTGAATTAGCCCCAAAAAAATTAAAAAAAATCCTAGCAATGAAGAAAATATAAAAACTATTGCCGATAAAGTTAAGAGGTATCTTTTATCTAAAGAGTCAGCAATTCTACCCAACAACCATCCTAGTATGAACAAAGGGGCAACCCTTAGCCCAGAATTTAATGCCACTAAAAGAGCACTTTCACTAATTTGATATATAACAACAGCACTCACTAGTACTTCAAAAAATCTACAAAAAGAACTTACTCCGCCGATTGACCAGCTTTCAATAAAACCTTTTGTGTATAAAGTTGTTGTTAAAGTTGAATTCTTCATAAAGCAAACTAATAGGTAATTTATATAATATTTTAATTTAATTTAAGTTCAACTTAAAATATGATTTATGAATAATATTGTTATCGGCGCAGGTGTTTTTGGATTATCTTCAGCATTAAGCCTATTGGAAGAGGGCGAAGATGTTACGGTGATTGACGGGAATCATTCTAATATTGCATCAAATAATGCTTTAGGAAGATTAGATTCAGTCTTAAAAGGTTCAGGGTCATCCGGTCATTTGTCTCAAAAAGTTAATATAGAAAATGGCCCTATGAGGCCAGAGAGTCAGCAAAAATTAGCGTATGAGAGTTATTTAAAACATAAGGAATACTATAAAAAATTAAGGAATTTGTCTGGCATAGATTATTTACTTAAAGATGTCCTTACTATTCAAATTTGTTTTGATAAAAAAGAATTTATACAAATTGCTGACTCTGCGGGTCATATTCAGTCTTATGGATTTGATATAACACTTCTAGAAGGTTATGAGGAAGTATCTAGGTACCAAAAAGAAGTTTCAAAAGATATATATGGAGGAGCGCTAATTTCTGGAACTCTCTTTTTAAATTCAGGCTCATTTGTGTCTTGTTTAAAGCGCAGTATCGAAATAAAAGGGGCTAAAATTTTGGATGATTTGGTTGAAAAGATAGATATAGATAAGAAAAAAATAATATTAAAATCTGAAAAAATAATGAATTATGACAATTTAATTATAAGTGCTGGACCTTGGACTAAAGAAATTGTTTCTGGTATTGGTGTAGATATTGATATGTATCCAGCTAAAGGTGAAATAATCAAGTTATATGCGGATGGTTTTAATATGGATTATCATATTCATGGACCATGTTCAATTGTTAAAAAATCAGACGGACTTATTTGGGTTGCAGCAACCTATGAAGAAGATAAATTTGATTTAGACATAACTAATAAGTCCAAGAATGAATTATTAAATAATGCTGCATCAATGATTCCTTGTATTAGAGACTTGCAAGTAATAGAGCAAACTGCTTGTGTGCGCCCAGCAACAAAAGATGGCATGCCTATAGTTAGGGAGGCAATTAAAAGTTCTGGAGTATTCGTGGCTACTGGAGGAGGGGGCTGGGGAATAATGCAAAGTTTTTTTATTGGCGAGATGGTAAAAAATATGGTTACAATTAAAGAATGAATTCATACGATTTGCCAGACCCTTTAGTAGGCCTTCCAATGGTAACTCCTTTCAATAAAAATGGAGACCTAGATCTTGATGCTGCTGATTTCAATTTAGATAAATGGAAGAAAACAGAAGTAGATATTTTTATTATTGGAACTGCATCTGGTGAAGAACTGCTGATGAGCGAAGATGAAAAAGTTACATTGCTGGATAGAATTTCTAATACTTTACCTGATAATAAAATATCAGCGGCAGGAATTGATAATCCTTCTCCGAAAGAAACATTAAGGCTTGCAGACAGGTATGCCCAATCAGGCGCATCCTTGCTTAGGATTAGATATCCTAGAGATGAACAATTTATTAGAAGTTATTTTTCAGAGGTATTGAAGCATACTCCGCTCCCTGTCCTATTAATGCATCAAGGCGAACCACTAAATTTTGGCGTAGCTCCAAAACCAGTGTCTGATCCTGAGACATTAGGCAGCATTGCATCTATGGATAATGTTTTTGGTTACGTAACTGAACATGATATGAGGTTCGAATCTACTGTTCGAAAATATGTTCCTGAAAATAAAAGGTTTTGGATTTGCAATGGGAGCATGATTTTGCTTGGTACTTTAATAGGCTGCAATGGAACAACAACAGCTTTTTCTAATATTTGGCCTGATGCTTTAAAAGAATTGCTAAAAATTGGCATAAAAGGTGATTTTGAAAAAGGTAAAATTTTGCAAAATCAAATAAAAGACATTGATAATTTAATGCTGCCTTATCTATATTCGGGAATTAAATATTGCTTGAACCTAATGGGATTTAAAGGTATGCATTCCAGAGATCAAGGCATAGATATTCCGGCAGATATAAAATATAGAATTTCAGAATCTCTAGAGACAGCAAACTTAATTTAAGCAATATTTATTTATTTATTTTTGCTAAACTGTATCTATGATTGATTATATATTCGCGATATTAATACTAGCTTTGATTGGTTTTATTTTATGGGCAACTGAGGATGAAAATAATTTTGCCCGAAACCTTAAGGATAAAATTAGAAAGTAAAAGTTAAATTGTTAAGACAAGTAGATTTTTTTTCATTAAATTTTTTTAATCACGGGTCAGATCACCCCGAATCAGCTGAAAATTTTTTAGATTTTATAACTTCATGGAATTTCCTACATTTAGAAAATATTAATGGGTTTATAAGCCTAGCTTTTGTTGGCCTGATCGTATTGGTTTATTTTTCTGGTGTTATAAAGTTAATTAACAAATCTTCTTTTTCAAAAAATAAATTATTTTTGATTACCATTTCTATATTTTTATTGGTATTTGTTTTAGAAGGTCCAATTGATTATTTTGCGGAAGAAATGTTTTTTATACACATGATTCAACATTTAACCTTGATGGTTGTTATTGCTCCTCTTCTGCTTTCATCAAATGCAATGCCAGTCTTTATATGGGGAACCCCAAAGCCAATTAGAGGGTTCATTTCAAAACCATTTGCTGGAGAATCCAAACTAAAAAGGCTATTAAGTGTCATTACTAGACCTAGATACTCATTAATTTTATATATCGTAAATCTCTACTTTTGGCATATACCATTTTTTTATAACCTGACTCTAAAGTATGATGCTTTTCATTTTATAAATCATGCATTATTTGTTTTTATGGCTCTACTTTTATGGTGGCCAATTATTGGCCCAGCTCCAGTAAGATCAAATCTTTCAACCCCTCAAAAAATTGTATATTTGTTATTGGCGGTAACACCAAGTGCAGCTCTGGCTGCCTTCATTACTCTTTCGGGAGACTCATTATATGCTTATGAATCTACACCTTTGCATTGGAATATGTTATCTCATGTAGAGGATCAAACTTGGGGAGGGCTTATAATGTGGCTTCCAGGGAATTTTTTATTTTTAGGGGTCCTCACAGCATTGTTTTTTAGATGGGCCAAGGAAGAAGAGAAAAGTGCATTGCCTCCTAGAATTGAGAATTGATGTGAAAAAAATATTTATTTTTATATGTATTTTAGTTATTTCGTGTTCTGATTCTAGCGGGAGCATAGAAGGGACAATTTCAGATATAAAAAAAGGAGATGGTATTGGAGAATTTATATACATTGAAATTCAATCCGATGATGGAAAAAAAGAAAAATTATATGCTAATGGAAAGAATTTTGGTCACTATACATACGATCATTTAATATCTCACCAATTATCAAATGATAGATTAGAAGTAAATTATGTATTTGATTCTGAAGTAAAAATAATTGAATCTATCAATAAGCACGAACATTCGCATTGATAGCAAATAAAAGAAATATAGAATTTATTTTATTTAATCATGGGGGGCCAGGAGAGGAATGGGATATGACGATAATATTACTCATGATTCATATACCTCTTATAGTTGCTGCAAAATTTGGATCAAAAAATGAAAAATTAAAGTTTGGTTTAATAACAGTTTATGGGATAGGTATGCTTATTTTTTTATTGTTATTAGTATTTAATGCAGAGATATGATTAAAAAAATAGTTCAAATTTTAATATTATTAATACCTTTTATTATTTTAATTTTCGTTATTTCTTGCTCAAATAATGAAGGTTCTGAATATTCAGAATTTAAATTAGAAAGAGATTCAAAAACAATTGAGTCGCTTTTAAAAGAAAAAGACTTGATGCTTATTGAGCACAGAAGAACTTCAATTCAGCAGTTCTCTCCATCTGAGTCAGAATTATTAGAGCCCGCCTTAGAAATTAATAGTTTCCCTAGCATAAACATTAATTCTGGGTGTATGAATATTGGAGTAAAAATAAAAGATTCTTTAAAAAATTATCCATTATTTGTAGTAGAAGATAATGATAAAATTTTAGCATATTTGGTTAAATTCCCTAATAGTACAGGTATTGTTTCTGCTAACAAAAATAAAATTCCTGTAATTTTACTTAGCGACCTTATGGAATATCTAGGTTGTTAATTTAATCATTGAATCCTAACCCTATATTTATATGAGTAAATTATTAATTTAATGAGTAGGGGGAAGTGATTTAGGGGGTATTACTTATTAGGTAATTTTTCTTGGAGGAAAAAGTAAGTGCTAATTCACAACACCCCTTTGATCACTAAATATATATTAACTTATTGGGTGTATAAATTTCTATAGCCATATGACGCATTTTTTTATTTTTTGAAAGATTGTAATATTTTCAATAGGTAATATTAAAAGGAGATTTTATGATAATAGGACTAATAGGGCTTGGGGAAATGGGTGCAGAAATTGGAAGATATATTGTAAAAAATGGATGCAATGTTATTTCTGTTTATGATGGAAGATCAAAAATTAGCAAGGACAGGGCAAGTGAATATGGAATTAAAGATGCAAGATCTGTAGAAAATTTTAGTAAAACATCCGATATTGTAATTTCTGTAATACCTCCAGATAAAGCATTAGAAACAGCGAATATGTACACAAAGCACGGAACAAAGAGTGGTCAAATTTATTGCGATTTAAATGCAATTTCAACAATGACAGCAAAAAAACTTAAACAAATTCTTGATGATAGAAAAGTAGATTATGTAGATGGAAGTATAATGGGGGGTCCACCGCGGAACGATTACTCTCCAAGAGTGTATTTATCTGGAAAATTGTCTGAAAAAATAAATTTCTTAAATGGTAAAGGATTAGACATAATTATTCTGAGTGGATCTGATTTTCAGGCTTCTGCAACAAAGATGGTCTATGCAGCAATTACAAAAGGCTCTAAAGCTTTAGTTGCCGCAGCTTTAATTGTTGCTAAAAAAAATAATGTATATCAAGAGTTATTAGATGAATTGGAATACTCCGATGAATTTTTTCATCATGTTGCTTTGACGCTTGTTCCAAGCGTAAAACATAAAGCTTATAGATGGATTGGCGAAATGAATGAAATATCTTTAACTTTTAAAGATTCTGGATTAACTGGCGGATTTCATAGCGAAGCAAAAAATATTTATGAATTAATAAAAGACCTTCCTTCAGGCAAATTATCAATTGATGAAATAATAGGTGAAATTACTGATAAAATATAATTATGAATGAAAAAATTATCCCTGAAATTTTAAATAGAAAGAGCTCGGTATGTTTTTCTAGTGAATCAATTTCACCAGAAGAATTAGACCTGCTAATTGAAGCAGCAAAATGGGCCCCGTCCTCAAGGAATATGCAACCTTGGAAAATTATATTTGTCAGTAAAAAAGATGATACATATAAAAATGTCTTAATGTCACTTTCTGATTCTAATCAGATCTGGGCAAAGGATGCAGAAATATTTGCAATATTTGCAATATCTGACGATAAGAATATTAATAAAAAGTTTTTAGATATAGGATTTTGCGGACAAAATATGATGCTGCAGGCTGAATCACTGGGAATAGCAAGCCATCCAATGGGGGGCTGGAGCGAAGATTTAGTGAAGAGCTCTGTCGACATTCCTAATGAAAATCATGTAGTTTTCATATTAGCACTTGGAAAAAAAGGTAATCCGGATGAACTTGATCCTGAATTAAAAATAAGAGAAAGCAAAGATAGAGTGAGAGATCATAATAAAAACAACTTTAATTTCTCAATCTGGGATTTTAATTAATTTATTAGATAAGAATCGAGATATAAATGGAATTATGGATTTTATTACCATTATTTTCTGCTCTGATAATGGCTGCAGTTAATGTTGTTGATAAATTCTTCGTACTTGAAGGTGAAGATAACTTAAACTACAAGTCTTTTTGTCTTTATAGCGGAGGGATGCAATTGGTAATTTGTATATCAATGTTCCTATTAGATCCGCTTAGCTTTAAATCAGAAACATTTAACTTGAATTTCTTTTATTTGATTTTTTCTGGGATGTTTTTCGGATTAAGCTTGATCTTTCTTGTCAAAGCCATGGATTTAGAGGAAATATCTAGAGTTGAACCTATTTATCTAATCCATACAATAATTGTTCCAGTGGCTGGATTATTTATACTGAATGAATCTTTAAGTTATTCAAAATATCTGGGTATAATTTTGATATTTATTTCATCAATATTCGCATCATTAAGATGGGAAGGTAAATTTTCTCCGATAAATAAGACAGCAATTTCAAGTCTTTTATTTGGAGGTATCCTTTTTGCGATCGCAAGCGTGCTTTTAAAGCAGTCTGTAGATGGGAGTAACTTTTCATCTACTCAAGTTCTTAGTATTAGAGCTTTAGGTCTATTTATTTCTGCTGGCATTCCTATGTTTAGCTTAAAAAATGTTTCAGATATAAATAGATTTTTTAAACATAAAGCTAGAGGGTTAACTTTATTTGTAGCAGAAACATTAAGCCCTCTATTTAGTATGTATATGATTGTAATCGCTCTAACCAGACTAGACGTTTCAATAGTAAATTCGTTCAATGGAGCTCGACCAATATTTGCAGTAATTCTTAGTGCTTTCCTAGCAGCAATGATTAAAAAAGAATTTACTGAAAAATTAGATCTTCAAAATCTTTTCATTAAAGTTGTTTCAGGATTATTAGCTGGAGCAGGAATTATCTTTTTAGCTTAAGTTAGTAGGGGAATTCTACATCGTTTGATTGAGCATATTTAGCTTGATCAACACCAAAATCTTCTTGAAGTTGAATACTTAACCCTCCATCAATTACTAATGAATGACCTGTTATAAATGATGCTTCTTCGGAGCATAGAAAAGCGACTCCATTTGCAATATCTTCTGGAACTCCTGTCCTTTTTACAGGATATTGCTCTTCAAAAAATTTTAATCCCTTAGGCATCTCTTTCCATCTAACTTCCATTTTTTCAGTAACTATATGCCCAGGACATATAGCATTTACCCTGACCCCTAAAGGCCCAAAATCACATGCCATTTGTTTAGTCATTCCTATAACAGCAGATTTTCCAGATTCATATACAATTGCATTTTTTGACATCAATAATCCATGCACAGATGAAATATTTATGATATTTCCATTGTTTTTAATAAGTTCTTCGCCAGCAAATTTTGCTCCTAAAAAAATCGCTTTCTGTAGCATCGCAATTCCTTTATCCCAACCTTCCTCAGAAACTTTCATGGCAGAACCAGAAAGTTCTTCTGAAAAATTTCCTGTAGAAAAAGCATTCTGTATTAGATTGTCTACCCTTCCGTATTTTTCAATAGCAAATTTGACCATATTTTCAATATCTTTTGATTTTGAAACATCTGTTTTAATTACTTCACATTCTCCACCCATATTTATTATTTTTTCTGAATTTTTATTTGCTGACTCTAAATCAATATCTGCAATAACAATTTTTGAACCTTTTTCTGCAAATTTTCTTGATATACCTCCTCCTATTCCTAATGCTCCGCCAGTCACAACAGTTACTTTTCCTGAAAAATCCATTTTTTCTCCTAGTATTAAGATTTTGATGATATTAAAAATTTATCTCTTTTAGATTACACTGTAAATCCTAGAGACCTTCTTTAATATTGGTATATTGAAAAAATTTAGAGGTAAAATTAGCTCGACTCAAAGAGACATTCTAATGTGGATGTGGAATAACTTGATTCTTATTTCAAAAGAAAAGCTAGCTTCTTCGGGTAATGAGAGATTTTTAGATGACACTGAATTTCTAATTCCATGGACACCAAATGATTCTTTTAGTCTAGAGCTTAAAAAAGACAAAGATAGGTATTCTAGGTGCCTAAAAGCTTTAGAAGACAGAGGTTACCTTGTAAGGAAGAGGAGTGGTCAGAGAGGAGCAATTGCGTACGTAAGTTTTACTAGAGATGGTATATTTGTAGTTAAAACATGGGCTAGAATTATTGACTCCGGGGAAGAAGATGAATTCAATAATTTTGAAGATCTTGAAAAAGGGTATGAAAGACAGGATTCCGATTCAAATGAGGTATGGGAAAGAGAAGAAGAATTTTATTAATCTTTATTTCTTTCCTCAACAAAATGGATAATTTGGTCAATTATATTAGGTAAAATTTCCCCAATGCTATTCGGGCTACCTGGTAAATTCAATATAATTGAGTCTTTTCTAATTCCAGCCAATTGCCTGCTCAAAATAGCATTTTTTGAATATTTTAAAGATTCAGATCTCATATATTCCCCAAATCCTGGAAGCTCTTCCTCTATGACCTCTCTAGTAGCATTTGGAGTTAAGTCCTTTTTAGATGGGCCTGTTCCTCCTGTAGTAATAATCACATTTAATTTATGTTCATCAACATACTCAATAATTTTTTCTTTTATTAGATCTAAATTGTCAGGAATTAGAATAGATTTTTTAATTGCTATTTTATTTAAGTCTGACGAGAAATACTTATCAAAAAAATTAATTACTGAAGGTATGCCTTGATCCTCATAAATTTTTTCTGAGGCTCTGTCTGAAATACTTATTATCCCTATTGTTATCATTTAAAATATTTTATGTTCATTAAGAATTATTTATTATACGATAATTCTATATCTAAATAATTTGAGAGCTCTAAGTAAAGGAAAAAAATGGGAAAAATAGATATTTCAATTTTAAATGATTTAACTGCTTTTGATTCTGCAACTGTTCAAAATGCAGCTATAAGAATAAGAGGCTATGTGCCTGAAAATCAAGATTATTCTGGAACTAGCTTAAGGAGATATACAGGAGAGGCCCCAACAATTGTGGGAATAGCCACAACCATGAAAGCGACAGCTTTAAATGAGCCGAATTCAGAGCCAGTTCCATGGAAAGATTATTATGAGAAAATTTCTTCATTAGACTACCCATTTATATCCTTGATAGAAGATAATGATTCGCCAAGAAATAGAGGAGCTTTATTTGGAGACAATATGGCTTTTATGCATTCATGCTTGGGCGCAGTGGGAGTAGTGGCATGTGGCGCAATTAGAGACGTTCCTGGAATTCAAAGATCTGGTTTAAGTGTTTGGGCTGAAGGAAGAGTTCCGGGTCATGGTCCATTTAATGCGATATCTTTAGGAGAAAATGTGGAAGTATCTGGGCTGAATGTATCTGAGGGAGATGTGCTAGTAGCAGATGCAGACGGGATAACAAAAGTTCCGGAGGAATTGCTCGGAGATATAATAAAAGTTTGCGAAGAAGTTAGAAAAGACGAAGCTCAAACTCAAAAGTTCTTCTCAGTAAAAGATAAATCAAGATATGCGAGCTGGATCAGCAAAGATTACACTTAAGAGGCTAGTGCTCTGAACTCTTTTGAGGCACCATAACAAACCAAATGAAATATAACTGGTATTGTTGCAGCAATAATTATAGTAGCCACAATTCCTATTGATTCACCAAGAAATCCTCCTAATATATATCCTAGCCCATAAGCTTGGATTACCGTAAAAAACAAACCCATTACTCTTCCTTTGTGATCACTATCTGGGAGGGTTTGTAGAAGAATTAATATTACAGTAAACCATATAATGTGAAAAAATCCTCCAATTACAAGCAAAAGCACTGAAAGATATATGGATGTGGACAATGAGAAAAAGAATAAGACAATAGAGTAAATTATTAAACATAAAACAATTGATTTGGAGTTTCTAAATATTTTTGGAAAAAGCGGAAGTGCTATTGAGCCGATCATTGCACCCAATGCTTCACTAGAAAGCAGGATTGCATAGCCAGAAGATCCTGACCCTAGAGTATCTCTTGCGATTTTAGGTATTAAAGGTTGAGATACTCCCCAAAATAATAGAGTAAAAGCTAGAATTAGCAGAATTCTAATATTTATAGATTTATACGAATAAACAATACCTTCTTTAATAGATTTATCAACTTCTTTTTCTAAACCATTATCATCGTTATTTTTGGTTTCTTTTAGGTAAAAAAACAACATGAATGCTGCCACCACACTCATTAGATGTACGGCAGGCATTGAAAAGAATATTTCTGTATTTGAAATTGAAGTAAAAAATACAGCAATTGCCAAAGGACCCACAGTACTAAGAAAAGCATTTAAAAATTCGGTAATGGAATTTCCCCAAGTTAAATATTTAAAACCAACAACATCTAAAATTAAATTTCTAGATGCACTTACTTCTAATCCTGCAGTGATACCTATGCCGCTAAAGCACAATATAATAAATAAAATAGGATAAAAATTTACATGAATAAAAATTGCAGCAAATAAGAAAAAAATAAAACTAAAAAATCTAGCAATTAAAAATAGTTTTTTTCTAGAAAACTTATCGGCTAATTGACCTCCTAATGGAGAAATAAATAGCACGAAAAAAGTCGGAATTGCGGCGATTAATCCTACCATGAAGGTGGAGTTAGTCTTCTCTAAAATGTACCAGTTAATTAGGTAATTTCTAAAAACCCAACCGCAAAATGCAAGACAGTTGGCAATGATTAATAAAATAAAATTTTTACTTAATAGTGGATTCATACCACGATATATTGCAAAAAAGCCAAGATAATAGCAATACTATATTTGGGTAGTTTGGTTAAGTTTTGGTTAAATTATTTCCATTTTATTGTACAGCCTACAGCATCAGTAGTTTCTACTTCAGCTTTATTATCTTTAATAATACTATCTAGTGCATTTATTAAATATGAAGAGGTTACAGATGATTCATCCTCATAATTATCATCAATTGCTCCTGTGTATCTTAGTAGGCCCAAGTTATCAAATACAAAAACTTCCGGAGTGCGCTCCGCCCCATACATTTTGGCTATTTCTTGGGTTTCATCATACAGGTAAGGAAAATTAAAATTCTTTTCGGCATGTCTTTCCTTCATTTTTTCAAAGCTGTCTTCTGGATATTCAGCAGAATCATTAGAGCTAATCATGATCACGCTAACCCCATCATTTGAATATTTTTTTTGGATATTGATTATTCTATCCTCCCATGCTTGAGCATAAGGGCAGTGGTTACAACTAAAAATTACAACTTTTATTTCCCCCAGAGAGGATAAGTCTAGACTATAATTTTGCCCATCAGTTGCTGGGAGTAAGAAGTTTATATAAGGATCATTTAATTTTATATTTGGCATTTTTTCCTTTCACTAAGCTTCCAATAGAGCTTTTTGTAATTTATTCTTTGATGGCAGAGGAGAAATTTTACCCTCATCGCTAATAAATGTTCTGCAATTTTCTAGTCTATATAAATTTGAATCAATAGGCTCAAATTGTATTTTATTAATATAAATTGTGGGAGAGCCTATAAATTTCCAACTAGTTGCCTCTTTGTCGCTTTTTAGTAATTTAGTAGATAAGTTAGCTTCAATATTATTTTCCTCTAATACTTCATTTATCCTCTTAATTGTAGGATTTAATGATGGACATGAATCGTTATATAAAATTAGTAAATTAAGACTCACTTATTAGTTCTCCTGAGCTTGCACTATTTTCTTTTGAGATTTCTTTGAATATTATTTCAACTGCGCTAGGCTTACATCCGGTAATTTTTACAAAAGACGCAGTGATTTCCTCTGAAAGTTGTTTTTTTTGAGCTTCATCTCTACCAGGAAACCATAAAACTTCTAGATAAGGCATATTAAAGAAACTTGCCTTTCCCTTCAGCAATCTGGCCAGCAGTAGGGCCTCTGTGCTGATGGATATGAGAGTGATCTCCTTCTAATCTTTTTGCCATGACATTAGGATCTACAGGCCAAGGAAGCACGTTACTAATTTTAGCCCACCCTTTCCATTCTTGGCTCATTTCTTTTACTCTGTCTCTTTCTGTAGATGAGAGGTCATTGAGCTCTGTTCTATCTGCATTCATATTATAAAGCTCCCAGTCTTTGCCGAATTCCCTTACAAGCTTCCATTCTCCTTTTCTAATACCCTGATTACCTTCATGCTCCCAATACATAGGCTTTTCGCGGGACCATTTATTTGTTAATAGAGGTAAAAAACTTTCACCTTCAATAGGCTTTATTTTGTTTCCATTATATTCGCTTGGATATTTGCCTCCTGCAGCCTCAATTGAAGTTGCAGGTATATCCATAATATGAATTGATTCAGATTCTATTCTTGGCTCTTGTATTACTGAAGGCCAATGAACAATTAAAGGGGCGCTTATACCTCCTTCATGTATCCATCTTTTAAATAGCCTGAAAGGGCTATTGCTAACATTTGTCCATGGTGTTTCATAACTTTGAAAAGTTGTTCCAGGCCCAGGTCTTAAATTGGGTATATTTCCCACTCTTACAGGCTCTCCATTTATAGTGTTAGTTTCCCATTGGGAAGTATTACTCCAATCTCCATCTTCTCTCATCAATTCCGCACAACCTCCGTTATCAGACATAAAGAAAATTAGAGTGTTCTCTAATTGATTGTTATCTTTTAATGTTTTAATTACTCTTCCAATGCCTTGATCCATGCTATCTATCATTGCTGAATAAGCTGCCATCTTAGAATCTTCCCAATCAGGATATTCTGCATCTTCCCAATCTCCTACATCTGAATCTCTAGGAGATATGTCCCATTTTGAGTCTATAATTCCTAAGCCTTTCATTTCTTCGTGTCTTGCAGTTCTAAAATGATCCCATCCTTTAAGATATTTGCCTTCGTATTTTGCAATATCTTCAGGTTTCGCATGAAGTGGCCAATGAGGCGCTGTGTATGATAGGTATAAGAAAAAAGGGTTATCATTTTTCATGGAACCACCTATCATTTCGCATGCCCTATCTGACATTGCATCAGTAAAATAATAATCCGGGTCATCGACATCAATAAATTTGTCGCCGTCCATAAGGCTTTCAGGTCTAA
>CAZUHW010000001.1:0-237295 GCA_964620935.1 uncultured Dehalococcoidales bacterium | reverse complement strand
AGAGGCTGCATCCATTATTCCATAGAAATTATCAAATCCTCTTTGCGTTGGTAAGGGGTGATTATCAGTCCCAGCTTCCCATCTACCTTTTTCTCTTGGGTCCCAGCTTCCACCTAGGTGCCACTTGCCGGATAAATATGTATCGTAGCTTTCTTGTTTTAAAACTTCAGCAACCGTGACACATTCTTTATTTATAAATCCTCTGTAGCCAGGTGCGCCTAAATCTCCAGATAATTGCCCAACTCCTGCCTGATGACCAGTAAGCCCTGTCATTAGAGAGGCTCTAGAGGGGCTACATCTAGCTTGATTATAGAACTGAGAAAATTTAATTCCATCATTTCCTAAGCTGTCAATATTGGGGGTTTTAATTTCTGATCCATAACATCCTAGGTCTGAATACCCTAGGTCGTCTGCGAGGATTATAATTATATTAGGCTTACTTTGCTGATTTTCACTCATGTTTTCCAGCTTCCTAATACGTCTTTAGTAAATTGGTCTACTGCTTGAGATATATCTGCAAAAGTCACAATCCCAACTAAACTTCCTAATTGAATTATTGGTAGCCTACTAATTTTTCTGTCAGCCATTACTCTGGCAGCCTCCATAACATCAGTATCAAAATCAGCTGTGAACACCGGAGAGGTCATAATTTCAAAAACTGTGCAGTCATTAGGATTCTTCCCTGAACCAATACATTTTGATGTAATGTCCCATGTAGTGACTATTCCCTCAACACTACCATTTTGCATAACAACTAAAGATCCTATGTTTAGTTCTTTCATTGTTGCAGAGCACGCTGTTGCAGTTGATGAAGAGGTAATTGTTCCAACTTTCTTTGTCATTATTTTATTTATTTTCAAAAATCCCTCTCAAACAATAATATTAATATCTAGTATAGGTCTTTATATCATTTTGAAAAGAGGTAAGTTCATGAATATATTAATCACTGGGGTAACTGGAAGGATTGGCACCAATGTTGCAAATTTTTTAATAAAGTCTGGGCATAATGTGACAGGGTTTTCTTGGAGTAAAGATCAAAAAATTGAAAAAATGGAAAAGCTTGGGTGCAAAATTATAGTAGGAGACTTAGAAAATTTTGATGATGTGAGCAGGGCAGTATCAGAAAATGAAGTAGTTCTTCATATGGGCGCTGCTTTTCAGTCAGGGGGCCCCTTCTCTCCCAATCAATATTTTGACATAAATGTTAAAGGAACATTCAATATTCTAGAAGCGTGCTCAAAAAATAAAAAGCTTAAGCATCTAATTGTTACTAGTACAGATTCAACAATTTCTAAATATCCTGAAAAAAAATTAACAAGTCCCATTTCAGAATTTGATTTACCGCAAGATACTACCGAGTGGTATGGATATTCAAAAATCCTTGCAGAAAATTTATCAAGAAGATATTACATTTCAAAAAACTTACCAGTTACAATACTTAGATTTTCAATGGTTTTCGGGCGATTTGAGGTATGCGGATGGAATCAATTTTATACAGGACATTATGTTGAAGCCTTGAAAAATTCTGATAATCCAGAAAAAGACAAAATAATGTCAGATTTAAATCAACATCTTTCAGAAGGAAAGCAGCTGATGATCCCTACTTCTGAAGGTATATCATGGAAAAAGCATGTTATAGATATAAGAGATATTGTTCATGCCTATGATGCAATGATTTGCAACGAGAATACTTTTGGAGCAACATATCAGATTGCAGGGCCTAATAGTTTTACTTGGGCAGATGTTATCCCTAAATTATCTGAAAGCTTGAATCTTGATTATTGCACGGTGGAGATTCCAATCACCCCAACTTTTTATGAGTTTGATTTAACTGCGTCAATTAATGATTTTGGATATAACCCGAAATGGGATGTGCTTTCAATGATTGAGGATGAATTAAAATCTAATGATCAGGACTTTGGAGATGTCATTCCAACAGAAGCTGATTTTAGGCGAGGTTATCAGGTTTAAATGAATTGCTTTTAAGGATAGCTATAATGTAAGAAGCGATTAGCAGAATTCCAATTATTGCGGGTACATAAAGTTTATTGGTTAGAGATGTTGTTATAAAAAATATTGGTAGCAATAGATTTACTGATATGGGAAAAAATGAATTGTTCCATGTTCTCCAAGGAAGTATGCTGATAAATAGGCTTACTAAAAACCATCCAAAAAAGTTTTCAAAAGGCACGCCATAAAACCCTCCTAAATCCTCTTCCCAGACCCAATAATTTAGTGGCCCAGACATAAGCGGATCTATTAGCAAATCATAAAAAGTAGTAATAAACGAAAATATGAATGGAAAAAATATCTTCTTAATTTTTAAAAAAGAAATTAAATCTAAAGCTAAATTTGTCACAATTATCCAAGAGCAGATAAGAACTATTGGGACATCAAAAATTTTAATGCCTAGCTTAGAAGTGTAACTATATTCACCATAAGGGAAAGTAGTAATGATGCCTATAATCTCGGAAAAAAATCCTATCAGGCCTGCCAAAAGTAGTAAAATTATAGTTCTTTTTTTTTGGTTAATAAGGCATAGTAATGACGCAACTAGGATAAATACTGGAGGGGTCCATTCAGTATTCTTGAACATTTCTGGATCCAAAAATTGAATCAATATTCCTCCAGCAAAAAGCACTAAAAAAAATGCTAATAGGGACAAACTTAATATTTTTTTAATAGTCATTTTTTATTATATTGGTAGTTATTTTTGAGGATTTAATTACTGTTGGGGTTCCTCCTCCCGGATGGCTAGTTCCTCCAACATTATAAAGACCTTTAATTTTTTCCTTATTTGGGTGTCTAAAGAAGGAATTTTTAATTCCATGAGAATTTTTCCCATATAAAGATCCTCCGTATGAATTATGTTGATTCATAAAATAATTAGGGGTTTGAATTTTTTCAACCTCAATTGTAGATTTTTCTATATTAATATCTATTTTTTGCAAATTTTTAAAGATTTTTTTTCTAGCGGACTCAATCTCATGATCTGTCCAAGTGTTATGTGTGGCTGGAGAATTTGCCATGATAAATAAATTAGAGCAATTCTTTGGAGCAACACTTTTATCTGTAGCTGTTGAATTGCAAACGTAGATTGTTGGGTCATCAGGGAATTTTTTTCTTTTGAATAAATCATCAAATTCTTTTTTATAATTACTGGAAAAAATAATATTATGGTGCTCTAAATTTATTTTCTTTTTTAAACCTAACATGATTACAAATCCAGACAAGGAATAATTATTTATATCTTGCTTATCACTTTTACTTTTGAACTTATCTAGGTTTGAAACATCAGTATTATTTATAATTATTTTTGCAGGCATGTGCCCTTTGGAAGTTTCCAGTCCATTAATCTCATTGTTTGAAGTTTGAATTTTTTCAACAGTACAATTTTTTAATATTTCCACATTATTTTTAATTAAAAGTTTTTCTAGAGATTCAATTAATTTATAAATTCCTCCTTTTATGTACCAGCTGCCAAAAGCATATTCTATATATGGGATTATAAAGAACATTCCGGGAGTATTAGACGGGGAAGATCCAATATAAGTTGGGTAGCGCTCAAAAATTTGCTTAATTTTTTTAGTAGAAAAAGTTTTATTTACCAATGATTGGTAGCTTATTGCTGAACTTAAATAAGGGAATTTAAGAAGGTCACTAAATTTAATGTTTGAAGGAAATTTGCCCATAGGAAAATTTAGAAAAGTTTTTTCTGATAGCTCATAAATTCTTGATCCGATTGATAAGAAATTGTAAAAATTTTCAAAATCTTCGCCAACTCTATCGAATTCCTTTTTCATTAAATCAAGCGATGAGAAGTAATCAATTCTTGATCCGTCATCAAAAAAATATCTACACATAGGGTTAAGCTTAATAAGCTCTATGTGCTCATTTATATTTTCATCAATATCATTAAATAGTTCTTCGAAATGTTTTGGCAGAGTTATTAAAGATGGGCCTTGGTCAAATTTGTACCCTTTACTGTTAAATGAGGTTATTTTTCCACCAAGAGATTCATTTTTCTCTATTATTGATACTTTATATCCAATTTTAGACAGTCTAAGGGCTGTTGATATTCCGCCTAGCCCAGCTCCTATTACTACTACATTTTTATTTGATTTGTCTGCCATATTTTCTGTCTTTCCATTCAATTCCACCTAAAAAATTATACTTAACAAAAGAAGAGATACTAATTAATAAGAATATTGTTTCAGCAAATGAATGAAATAGAAATGACCACCATGGTTGTTTAAATTTTAGAGAGAATATAAGTCTAATTGCAATTATAATTACTCCGCATCCAAATAAAGCTGAATTATTTATTACTCCAAAAAGATGGAGAGGAATTGAAATAATTGGCAAATTGAAAACTAATAAATTAAAAATATGAAAAATTAAAAATATGAAATTATTTTTAAATGATGGGTATGAATTTTTTTCAAATCCTTTCCAGATTTTTAAAAAGCCATCATACATCCTGACTTTTATAATATTGATTCCATTTATACAGTATGATTTTTCTCCGTTTTTTCTCCATTTTTTAGATAAATCAGTGTCTTCAAATAGAGAACTTTTTACTAGATTGTGACCACCTAACTTATCATATGTTTTCTTGTAAAAAATTATACAAGCTCCATGAGCAAGGCCAAGAGAAGATCTATTGGAATTTTTAGATATTAATGTAGGGAATGAAGTGAATACAACAAAGTTCAATAAGGGCATCAATATTTTTTCAATTATTGATTTCATTTCAATTTTAGGCCATGCAGAGACCATAGAATATTCATTTTTGGAGATAAAATTAACAAGTTTATCTGGGCCATTTTTCTCCAATTCTGTGTCTGCATCAATAAATAATATTAAATTTGATTTAGCGTACTTAGATAACTGAAAACAAGCAAAAGATTTTCCAGTCCAACCATTAGGCCTTTCCTTTCCTTTTATAACTTTTAACTTTGCATGTTTTTTTGATAATTTTTTTAATATTTCTTCTGTAGAATCAGTAGAAGAGTCGTTTAGAACTAGGACCTCATGTATGAATTTTTTCTCGAAATTAATCGATTTTATGCACTTTTCAATATTATTCTCTTCATTTCTAGCAGGTATCAGAATTGATAAACTTTCTTTTATTTCAGCATTATTATTTTCAGTTTTCCAGAAGATAAAATTAGCAATGGAGTTAATTAAAATAATTATTAGTAATGAAAAAATGACTACAGATATCAAGGCACTAACCCTCTTTGATTAATTTGATTATTTCTTTAGGGGACTCTTCGATAGGCAAGTGGCCAGTATTTGGGATAGTTATTGATTTTAGATTTTCCCATATTGAATCATAGTAGTCTAAACTTTTTAGGGCATCCTTAAATGTATTTTCCCCATTTATAATTATAGGATTACATCTTATGTTCTCCATCACATTAGTTCCTTCCAGACCAACAAGCATCCTTAGGTAACCCAATGAAGTTTCTTTATCTATATTTTTGAACGAAGAAGTCATGTCAGTATCCTCATTTCTTTTTCCCTTTAAAGAAAAATTTGTAAAAAATCTTCCCAGAGGGTTCTGGAATGTAGTGGTATAGGCATATTCACCAATAAATTTATTAGTAAAAATTTTAAAGTACCATGGTGCCTTAGAAAATGGATCAATTAGATATAAATTATCTACATTAATTTTATTTGATTTTGATAATAGTATGGATATTAATGCTCCGCTACAATTGCCAAGAATGTCAATTTTTTGGCTAGTTAATTTTGCAATTTCTTCAGCTAGAGATTCGACGATATCACTTATTATCCATTTTGATGGCTTTAGAGATTGGCCATATCCTGGCAAATCAAAATTAATCATCATGAATTCTCCGTTGATATTTTTTTCGATAGGTAAAAATGTATTATGAGTTCCTCCCCATCCATGAATTCCAATAACTATTTTTTTGCCTTCTGGTCCAAATTTCTTATGAAATATCATTTTTTATCCTTTCTGATACTAGCTTTCCACTTATTGTAACCATAGGTAGGCCTGTTCCTGGATTTGTACTTGCACCAACAAAATATAGCCCTGTTATATTACTTGATTTATTTCTATGCCTAAATGGACCAATGTTAAATAAATTATGAGAAGACCCAAAAGCTGAAGTTTTATATAAACCAAATTTATTTTTCCATTCGTCTGGAGTCAATACTTTTTCAAATTCAATATCTTTTTTGCTCAGATCAATATTATGCTTGCTAAATTTTTCAAAAACCTTATCTCTTATTTTATTTATATCTTTGCTGTAGATATTTTTTTGATTATTTTTTTCTGTGACTGGCAGAGGAACCAAAACAAACATAGTGCTTTTTCCTTTAGGGGACAAAGAGTTATCTGAAGTAGATGGAGAGCTCGTATAGAAAGGCATTCCTTCAGAAAACTTCTTATTGTAAAAGAGATCTTCAAAGCAAGATTTATAGTCATTTGGTAAGAAAATCATATGATGAGGAAATTTAGTGTCCTTTTTTATTCCCCAGTAAAAAGTCATAACCGAGGGAGTCATTTGCACTTTTTCAAAATCCTGTGCATATTTTCTTTTAATTAATTTCTCGTGTGTGCTTGCTAAATCTACATTTGAAATAACAAATTTATGAGGATGGAAAATCCCATCATTATTTATTACACCTTTTACTTCATTTTTTTCATTAACAATGATTTCTGATATTTCGTAATTTTTTTTAATGGATACATTATTTTTTAGAAGTAGTGCTTCTAATTTTTCAATCAATGAATATATTCCGCCTTTAGGCATCCATAAACCATAAGCAATCTCTCCATAGGGCAAAATAGAAAAAAACCCAGGTATTTTATAAGGAGAGCCCCCTAAATACATTCCATATGAGCCGAAAGCCTCTTTAATATATTTACTTTTAAAATGTTTATTTAAATCAGAGTACATAGACTTAAACATACTGCCAGAACTTAACTCTCTAAGCCCTAGTCTTGCACCCCATTTAAAAGGGTTGTCAAGATTAGTATTCAGTAATTTTTCAAACGCGGTTTTGTATCTAATAGAATTTATTTTTAAGAAAGACTGAAGGCCGTTTATATTTGAATTTTCAAGCCTAGATACTTCTTCAGATAAATTAGGATAGTCAGAAGTTACAGAAAAAGTTTCTCCGTCATCCCATAAAAATTTAACTCCAGTCTCTATTTTTATAAGATCTAGGTGATCATTTAAATTTTCTCCTGCTGCCTCAAACAGTTCTTCAAAAACCCATGGATAATTCAGTAGAGATGGTCCTACATCAAATCTAAAGCCATTCTGTTTAATTATATTTGCCCTACCTCCAAGGCTCTTATTTTTTTCATAGATAGTGACATTAAATCCATTTTTTATTAGATAAATAGCTGCAGAAATAGAGCCCATGCCTCCACCAATTATTCCTATACTGCCAGAACTGCTCTCTTCCTTCATGATTTCAAGTAAGCAATAGGAAGTTTCCAGTACTTACTTACTGGAAGAGCACCTAATTTTTCAGACCAAGATAAGCTTTCTCTGTTTTTAATATTGCTTCCTTTGGTAATTATTCTTTCATTTAATTTTCCATACAATTCAATGCAAGCTTTTATTGCTATTCTGCTTTCCTTTGAAAAGCTATCCACACCTTTTTTGGATTCTTGGTAATAATGATTTGCTATAGAAGCCATTTCTTTTCTAGCAAAGTTAATTTCATCAGTGTTCTCATTTATGTGTTGGTGATAATTATTGATAGAAATGTTGTTATTTTCTAGAATTGTTTTTGGAATATAGATCCTGCCTCTTTCCATATCTTCATTAATGTCTCTTATAAAATTGGTTATTTGAAGAGCTATTCCTAGTTCTTTAGAAGACTTTAAAGTTTCATTGAAATTATTTTCTTCGCTGCTTCCATAAACGTAAGCAAGAAAATAGCCTACAACAATAGCACTTCCAAAAACATAGTTATCTATTAAGTCGTTAATATCTTCAAATTCTTTAGGCTTAACATCTAGCTCCATTGCATCCAAAAAAGAAGTGTAATAATCAATTGGTATTGAATATTTTTTAACAACTTCTGTGAATCCTGCAAGCAGCACGGGGACTCCAGCACTCATTGATTCTTTAAAGGAATTTGTTTTAATTGCAATATGATAATTCTTTCTCCATTGATCTAATAAAGCTTTTTTCTCATCATTTTCAATATTAAATGAGTCTACAATTTCGTCAGGAAATCTAACAGATCCGTATACAAGTTCTACCTCATCTCTCATATACCTAGGCAAAAATCTTGTAACAATAAAAAAACTTGTGCTATGAGTTTTTAAAACTTTTCTTGAATAGCTTACTGCCGCTTCTAAGCCCTGTTCAGCACTGTTTATTTTGGAGATTTCTTTTCTATATTTAAGCTCAAAAGACCTCCATTCGTCAGGAGTCCATTCACCCATAAAGTTAATAATTTTTTGATCTTTATCCATAATGTAATTAAATTAATATCATTATCGCATAAAAATTAACCCTAAGTTGGAATGAAATTTGGCAAGCTTTACTAGAAGAGCAGTTTGGAATGGAGATTTTGATTTTTCCATAATAGAGGAAAGTATTCCTGAACTTAAGCGTGGACAAATTTTAGTTAAAGTGCTCTGCTCTGGTATTTGTGGTTCTGACACTCACCAGATTCAAGGATTGTTCCCTGGAAAACCTCCACCTCGAGTCTTGGGGCATGAATTTTCTGGAGAAGTAATTAAAGTAGCAGATTCTTCTAATGACTATTTGTTAGGAAAATTAGTTGCCTGTGAGCCATTTATCTCTCCTTGCGAGGGAGAATGCAGTTTTTGTAGTAATAATCCTGGAATTACTTGCCCTGACAGGAGGCATTTTGGTGGCTTTTCTCAATATCTAGTTTTGCCTATCAATGCGATACATGAGTTACCAAAAGGAATGAGTGACTTAGTTGGATCTTTAACTGAACCTGCTTCATGTTGCATTTCGGGATTGAAATTAGCTAAATTTGAATCAGGCATGAATATAGTAATAACCGGCATAGGGATAATTGGTCTTTTAACTGGAGTATTTGCTAAGCAACTTGGTGCTAATTGTGTAATTATGTCTGACCTTAAAGAAGACAGGAGAGATTTAGCTGAAAAGATGGGTATAGATATTATAGTAGATCCAGCATCAGAAGATTTGAAGCAAGTAGTTAAGGGAAGTGTTGGCGATTTTGGGTGCGACATTGCAATAGAGGCGGTAGGAAGCCTAAATTTATTAGAGGAGTTATTTTCCATTGTAAAGCCAAGAGGAACTATCCAGCTTGCAGGAGTTAACCCTAAAGATAAAACTTTCCCGTTTGATTCCTTTGATTTTCATTTTAAAGAAATAACACTTACCGGAGCATTTGGAAAAGGGAAGTATTTTTCTGAAGCTGTAAGATGCCTTTCAGAATTAGATTTCAGTGAATTTAGAGGAAAATTTTATACCTTGGATAATATAGTTGCAGGATTTAAGAATTCTATAGATGCTAATAATATTAAAACTTTCATAAAACCTCATGCATAGATTAGATTTAAGAGGAAGGAGTTAATCATGCTAGAAAGATTTCATGTGCCTACAGACAAGGCAGTTTTTATTAAACCAAAAGAAATTTCTAAGGTTATTTATCAAATATTTATAAAATTAGGTATGAGCCCTGAGCATGCCAATAACGTTAGCGATGTGCTTACATATGCAGATAAAAGAGGAATTGACAGCCACGGAGCAAGTAATATGTTGAGAATGTATGTTGATGGATTTAACAAAAGCAAGAATAAAATTTCTACAGGAAGCTTGAACATTAACCCTCAATGGAAGATTGTGAAGGATTATGGTGCTGTAGCTAAAATTGATGGGGATGGGGGCCTAGGTTGTGCAATTGCTCCTTATGGAATGCAGGAAGCAATAAAAAGAGCAAAAGAATTCGGAGTAGGGTCAGTTACAGTTATGAATTCAGGCCATTTTGGAGCCGCTGCGTATTATGCAAATATGGCAGTAGAGGAAAATATGCTAGGCCTAGCAACTACTGGAGGCGGAGTAGGAGTTGTGCCTACATTCAGTAGCGAAAAATTGGTAGGTCTTAATCCATTAGCGGTTGGAGCGCCTACAAAAAATAACCCACCTTTTATCTTCGATGCATCAATGAGTTCAGTTGCAGGAAACAAAATTGAGCTTGCAAAGAGACTTGGCGTAGATGTTATGCCAGGATGGGTCTCTGATAAAGATGGCGTGCCGATAATGAATGAATCAAAGATTCCAGAATATGAAAATCCTCGAGACAAACCTATGATTTTGCCTCTCGGGGGAACAAGAGAAATAGGTTCTCATAAAGGATACGGACTTTCTTTAATTTTAGAAATTTTATGTGGAGGACTTGGAAATAATGGGCTTGGGCCTTTCAGGAGAAAGCAAACCACTCATCATTTTACTGTTTATAATATCGATGCTTTTGGGACCCTAGAGGAATTTGTAGAAGACGTCGATCAATATTTAGATAAACTTAAAAATAGTAAGCCCGCTCCAGGTTTTGATAGAGTAATGTATGCAGGCTTGCCGGAGCACGAAGAAGAAAAAGAGAGGAATCATAATGGAATTCCTTATCATCCTGAAGTCATAGATTGGTTTAGATCTATAACTAGCGAGCTTCAGATTGATTTTGAATACTAGGAAATAAAAATATGCATTATCAAACAGAAAGAAATTATGGCTGCAGAGTATCAGATGATTGGGAGTACAGAGGAAACAGGGTAGCAATAATTGAAAACGAAACTATAAGAGTAATGGTTCTGGTTGACAAAGGAGCTGACATTTACTCTTTTGTTCATAAACCAAGTGATACAGATTATATGTGGAGAAGTGTGTGGGGAGTAAGAGATACAAGAAAATTTTTAGCTAGCACGGGAGACTCTTCTTGGGGAGATACATATGAGGGTGGGTGGCAAACTTGTGCACCAACTGCTGGAAATCATACAGAAGAATATAGGGGGGCTCCAATTGGTCAGCATTCAGAAATGAGCACCATGCCATGGGACTGTCAAATTATTGAGGATACTCCTGAAAAATGTTCAATAAAGTTTTGGGTAAGGACATACAGAACTCCATTTTTTATGGAAAAAACCCTTAGTGTCAGATCAAACAGTCCTTTTTTAGATATAGATTATAAGCTTACTAATGAATCTTCTGAAACAGAAGAATGTGTGTGGCTCGAGCATATAGTTTTCGGGGACCCTTTTTTAGATCAAAACTGCAGGATTGATATGCCGCACCCCAAAATTTTTAATTGGTCAGAAGACACTCAGGGAGCAAGGCTAAAAAAACACGAAAGAGGAGAGTGGCCTTATACTGTTGCAAAAAATGGAGCAAAAGAAGACATGAGGACCGTCCCTCCTAGAGACTCAAAGCTTGAGGATCTGGCAATGTTTCATGATTTTAAAGAAGGCTGGTATGCATTGACAAATACTACAAAAGGGGTAGGCATAGGTATGCTTTTTGACAAAGACATTTTTAATTATGTGTGGAATTGGCAGGTTTTTGGAGGAGGCTCAGGTTATCCTTGGTATGGTAGACACTACAACCTAGGATTAGAATTATGTACTAGCTTGCCAGATGGTTCTGGATTTCCTGATTCTAGCGAAATAAAAACATCTATTAAGATAAAAAGTGGCGATTCAATTCAATCAAATATTAAAGCAATTACGTATCATAGCGCTAAAGGGATAGAAAAAATTAATCCAGACGGAAGCGTGGTTGAAATCAGAGAGGAAAACAAATGAGGGCTTTAGTTTATTACGGAAATAAAGATGTAAGACTTGAAAATGACTGGAGAGACCCTGAATTATTAAATGACCAAGATGCAATCATAAAAGTTAATTTTACAAGTATCTGTGCTACAGATATTGAAGAATGGCAGTTTGGACCAAATTATATCCAACCTGAAGATACTCCAGTTGTGCATGGACATGAAATTACAGGCGAAGTAATAGAAGTTGGAAAAAATTCCAGTTCTATAAAAATTGGAGACAAAGTGGCAGTAAATAATGTTATTCACTGTAATAGTTGTTTTTGGTGTCTAAAAGGACAAGGCGGAGCATGTATATCTATGAAAGTAGCTGGATTCCATGAAGATGGAGGCTTGTCTGAATTTATGAGATGGCCTTCAGATCACTTGATCAGAGTTTCTGATTCAATTCCTGATGAACATGGAGCTCTTATTGAGCCTACATCAGTAGCATGTCATGCAATAAGAAAATCAGGAGTAAGACCTGGTGACAATGTTGCAGTAGTGGGGTGCGGAACGGTAGGTTTACTTACAATCCAAGTTCTAAAAGCATCAGGCGCTAACGTTTCGGCAGTTGATATAAGACCAGAAAGCTTACAGCTTGCAAAAGATTTTGGAGCAGATTATATATTTAATTCAATGGATGAAGATATTATTGAAAACATGATGGAAGCTTCAGGAGGAATAGGGCATGATATTGTTTTTGAGACAGCAGGGTCTGCAGAAGCACCTAAAATTTCTATAGACTATACTCGAAGAGGCGGGAAAACTATTTTGGTAGGAATTTATTCTGCTCAGCCTAAAATGGATTTTAATCAAATAGTGTTTTTTGAAAGAGAAGTTATTGGCTCTGTTGGATCCGCTCCTGGAGATATGGAGGCAGGTGTTCAGTTGCTAAATCAAGGAAAAATTAACCCTGAACCATTGATATCTAAGGTAATTTCCTTAGATAATGTAATAGAGGAAGGTTACCAAAAAATGGCTAACGACCCTAAAGGAATATTTAGAATTTTGGTAAAACCTTAATATATACATGTGAATAATTCAGATAACAAGGTTTTAAGGCTTAATAATTTTGAGGATTTTGGTCCTTCAAGATTAAGATTACTAAAGCATATTGAGAATAATTGCTTGGAGTACTTAATAAATTCGGGGTACTCTAATGTTGACCCTCCCATACTAGAATCTGCAGATTTATTTCTTAAAAAATCATTAGGAAGCACATCATCATCTACCTATACTTTTATGGATTTGGAAAATCAATTAGTTAGCATGAGACCTGACTTTACTGCTTCTGTTATTAGGTTAATTTTTGATAACCTCAAAAAAAAGGACTTCATGAGTAAAGTATGTTATTCAGGGCCAGTTTTTAGGTACGAACCTGCAACCTCTAAATCAATGCAGATATATCAAGTTGGCGCAGAATTTCTTGGACAGAAAGGCAATAAATCTGATTTAGAATTGCTATCTAATTCAATAAAATGCTTAGATCTATCGGGAGTGAAAAATTATAAGGTTGACTTGGGTAATGTAGGGATAGTAAGAGAGTTCATTCTTGAAAAAGGCTTTGGGAATTCTATTGCAGAGTTAATTCTGAATAACTTAGGAAATTTTAATGATAAAGATTGGGAGAAAAATTTAATATTTAGGGCGAAGCAACTAAACTTAATTAGGCATAATAATAATGAAAATGACTCCTTGTCATATGAAGATATATTGAAGGATTATGAAGATAGATTAAGTTTAAATCTTGGAATGAGAACTCAAAAAGATATTATTGATCGTTTTGCTGGAAAAGTTGCTAGCCAGGTAACGACGGAAGAAATTAAAGAATGCATTGATTTAGTTAAGAAGATAATGAATATGACCATAGAAGAATTTTTAGATAATAAAAATGGCATTAAGCTTGATAGTAAAAGTTGCCAAGAATTTAGAATTTTACTTAAAAATGTACAAAATATTTTAGGTGAAAAAAGGTCATTGTCATTGAATTTTACTTTGACTAGGAATCTTGCTTATTACAACGGGATCGTTTTTGATGTTAAATCAGATGATGACATTATTTTGGGTGGCGGTGGAAGATATGATGATCTTCCTTCAAGATTAGGCTACGATTTCGATCAAGGTTGCCTTGGATTTGCTATAAATCTGACAAAAACTACTCAGATCATAGGTTATTAATGAACAAGAAGCTAAGTGAAAAATTAAGGATTCTGATGCCTTCATCCGGCTCTTTAGCTGAAGGAGCAATTAGCTTTATGTCAAAAAAAGGAATAAAAATTGAAAAAGAGAGTGACAGAAAGTTAGTTGGGAAAATAAAAGAGTTCCCGGATATAGAAATTTTTTTTCAAAGGTCAGGAGATATACCTCTGGGTATAGATAGGGGGATGGGGCATTTTGGAATAACAGGATTAGATAGATACTTAGAGCATTGCGAAGGCTCTAAAAATTCATACGTAGTTAAAGATAATTTAAAATTTGGTGACTCGAAACTTGTGGTAGCAGTTCCAGATGGATGGATAGATGTCACATCAATTTCTGATCTAGTGGAAGTGTGTTATGAGTTTAAGAATAATAATAATAATCTTAGGTTAGCTACTAAATATCCAAATCTTGTTAGGAGAAAGTTAGAAGAATTCGGGATAACGAATGTCGTCTTAGTTACAGCTTCTGGTGGTTTAGAAGCTGCCCCGATGATAGGCTATGCTGACATAATTGCTGACATTACTGTTACTGGAACAACTATGAAGGAGAATAATTTGAGGCCACTTTTAGACGGAGTTTTATTTGATTCTCAAGCAGCATTTATTTCTTCTAATCTTATTCCAAGTAAGTTTAAGAAATCATCTGACAAAATAATAGAAAAAATAAATTTATAAGGTATTTTTGAAAAAGATATTCGGAAAAATTGAATCAGTAAAATATATAGAAAATGATCTGAGGTCTTCTAGTAAACCTGAAGATTTAGAAGTCCACTGTAATAAAATAATTAATGAGGTTAAAAAAAATAAAGATCAGGCGCTAAACCTTTTTAATCAAGAATTCGATAATTCTCAGAGAGAGTTTGAGTTGACGAATGACGAAATTGAAGAGGCATTTAATGAAGTAAGCGATAGCTTCTTGGAATCAGTAAAAAAAAGTATATCTCGATCGGAAAATTTTCACTTAAACTCTAAACCTCAATCTTGGATGAATGATTCTGGGTCTTTGGGGGAAACTATAATACCTTTTGATAGAGTTTTATGCTATGTGCCTGGAGGAACTGCTCCTTTAGTTTCAACTGCCATAATGACAGTAGTTCCAGCTAAGATTGCTGGAGTCAAAGAAATATGTGTGGCTAGTCCATCTCCTAATAATGAGGTTAGTCCTGAATTAATTGTTGCTGCAAAATTGGCTGGTGCGAATAGAATATTTTGCTTAGGAGGAGTTCATGCTTTAGCAGCATTTTCAATAGGAACTGAAAAAATTCCAAAGGTAGATTTTATTTGTGGGCCTGGCAATAAATATGTCACTCAAGCAAAAAAAATATTATATGGAAGCGTAGGGATTGATGGGCTTTATGGGCCAACTGAAACTCTCATAATAGCGGATAGTAAGTCTGATCCAAGCTTAGTTGCTTCTGATCTTATAGCTCAAGCTGAACATGATGTAGAGGCTACTCCGATTCTTATTACCGATAAAGAGATTTTTGCAGATGAAGTCGAAGATCAAATTAAAAAGCAATCAAAAACCTTAGAGAGAAGTAATATAATTAATGAAAGTTTTTCAAGAAAAGGTGTTATTTTTATAATTGAAGATATTGACGAAACATTACAAGTATGCAATCTTATTTCTGCCGAACATGTGAGTATAATTTCAAAAGAAATTAAGAATAGATATGGCGAAATTAAAAATGCAGGTGGATTATTTTTAGGAGATGAGTCAGCTGAAGTTTTTGGTGACTATATTGCTGGCCCAAGTCATGTAATGCCTACAGGTGGTTCAGCAAGATTTAGTTCTGCCTTAAATGTCAGGCAATTTTTAAAATACCAACCCTTGATTAATTTGAGTACTGAAGAAGTAATTGATCTAGTTGATGATGTAGTTGAATTGGCTGAAATAGAAAGACTTCAAGGTCATGCAGAATCAGCAAAAAATAGGAAAAAGAAAGCAATAGGAGAATGATAAATAAATTTATTAATCAGCATATTTTAGATCTTAAAAAATATGATCCGGTTGATTCTGATAAAAAATTGGCAGAAGAATTCGGACTAAAAGAAAAGGACATAATTAGGCTAAATGCAAATGAAAATCCTTATGGGCCTTGGGCTGGAATAAAAGATTCATTTAGCGAAATAAAGTTTAATGTGTATCCAGATTCAAATCAGGACTTATTAAGGGAGAGCTTGTCAAAATATACAGGTTTAGATAAGAACCAAATAGTGGCTGGCTCTGGCGCTGACGAGATGATTGAGTGTATTTTTAAAATTTTTTGCAATAAAGATGATGTTTTAATTGATGTCCAGCCTACATTTGGTATGTATTCTTTTTTAGCAGATTCTATAGGTATGAAGGTAATGCCTTTCGAAAGAGACTTGGACTGGACAATAAATATAAATAAACTGAAAGAAGAAATTGATATTAATTCTGCCAAAGTAATTTTTCTTGCATCTCCTAACAACCCAACTGGCAATTCACTTTCCAATCAAGATTTAGAAGAGATCTTGAAGATGGATATTTTAGTTGTAGTTGATGAAACCTATTTTGAATTTTGCGGTTCGACTGCAGCTGAAATGATTAAGGATTATGAAAACCTAATAATTTTAAGATCTTTTAGTAAATGGGCCGGAATTGCAGGGTTAAGAATAGGTTATATGCTAGCTAATAGTGAAATTATAGATAATGTTTTTAAGGTAAAGCAACCATACAATATTAATGTTGTTGCTGAAAAAGCAGCAATATTAACCCTTGAAAACAGGCTAGGCTTGCAACCAAATATAGAAAAAATACTTTCTGAAAAAATGGAATTCATTGAATTCATTAATAATCTAGACGATGTTTATGCATTTTCTTCCGATGCAAACTTTATTTTGTGTAAATTCCCAAAAAATGGAGGTAAATTTATATTTAATAAACTAGCAAGAGAAGGTATCTTTGTAAGAAGCTTTTCTAATGAAAACCTTAAAGATTGTTTAAGATTTACTATAGGAACAGCTAATCAAATGAAAAAAGTAAAAGAAGTTTTAAAAGTAACGTATTGATATGAGAAAAGCTGAATTAAAAAGAAATACCAAAGAAACTAATGTTAATGTATCCATTAATTTAGATGGATCCGGATTAAGTAAAATTAATACCCCATTCGGTATGTTATCTCATATGCTAGAGCAAATTTCTAAACACGCCAATATAGATCTAGAAGTTAAAGTTGATGGTGATGTTGAAACTGGCTCTCATCATGTAGTTGAAGATACAGCAATAGTTTTAGGGCAGTGTATAGACAAAGCTTTAGGAGATAGGTCAGGCGTTGAGAGAATGGCTGATTCTACAGTTCCTCTTGATGAGTCTTTATCTATGGTTGCGCTAGATCTAGGTGGCAGAGGATATCATTCAGTAGACATACAACCTTCAAATCAGATAGGAGATTTTCCTACTGATATGGCAAGGCATTTTTTTGAAACCTTAGCAGTTGAGTCAAAAATGGCTCTTCACATAAAAACTATGGCAGGAAAAAATGAACATCATGTAATTGAGTCTGTTTTTAAAGCTTTTGCTAAAACATTTAAAAAAGCTATTAAGATTGATAAAAACTTAAAAGGTTCTATTCCAAGTACTAAAGGTAAATTATCTTAATTTATTTCAATTTCGTAATTTTCAATTACAGGATTAGATAGTAGTTTTTCACATAATTCAATACATAAACCTTTCGCTTTTTCTTTAGAGTTAGAACTGACCTCAAAAGAAAATAATTTTCCGCTTGAAAGGTTTGAAATTTCATCAAAACCTAAATTATGAATTGCGTCAAAAATTGATATAGCCTGAGGGTCATTGATTCCAGGTTTAAAATTTACTTTAACATTGGCATTAAAGATCATTGTTGAATGGCATCTCCCCAGTAATTTCCTATCCAGCTCTCAGGCGCGCGATCTCTGTAAGACTTTATGAATTCTTTTATGCTTTCTTTGTCAAATTCATCAAGAAACAAAACATGCCTCCATGCAGTTATTGCAATTTTTTTGTCTAGTCCTGCATAAGGTGACATAACAATTTGAGTGTCATCTTCTTTTATTAAATTATCTAATTTCTTAATTAAATCATCGCAGGGTGATTCACAGTCATAATGAAACCCAATTCCGCCATGAGCAAGATTATGAAGTAATGCCTCATCCGCAATCTCTTTATTGTATTTGCCCCATTCTACTGGAGCCCCAAATGGAGCCAAATCCTCAATATCAGGCCTAATTGCCCAATGAGGACCAGATGTGGCTGGTTTGGTTTGGTATGGTATATGAGCTGAACCTACTAATATTTTTTGATTACCTAGGTCTTCAAGAGCTTTTGTGGGCCCTCCAGCATTAAAAGGAAGAGGCTCTCTTACCTTTGTGCTAGATCTAGTCCCTAAAAGTCCTGGCAAAACCAAACTTGCTATAACTAAAATGGCAAATATTGATATAGAGGCAACAACAATAGTTTCTTTTACCTTTTTTCTTTTTTCTGCTCTTTTTCTTCTGTCAGCCCTAATTTGAGATTTTGGAACTCCTCTTCTCTCAGGAGGCCTATTGGAAGCTACTCGTTTTTTTTCATTATCATTCATAGCTTTATAACTTTATACCAGTAATTGTTTCCAAACAATCGATATATTTTTCAATAGTTTTATCTAAAACATCTTTAGGCATTTGGGGAGGTGGCGGCTTTTTGTTCCAATCTTGAGTCAAAAGCCAATTTCTTAAATATTGCTTATCGTAAGGAAGAGGGGATTTTCCAGGTTTATAATCATTTGTGCTCCAAAATCTGCTTGAATCAGGCGTAAGAGCCTCATCAATAAGAGATAATTTATTATCTATAAATCCAAATTCAAATTTAGTGTCGGCTAGAAGCATTCCTTTAGATTTTGAATATTCATGAGCATAAGTATAGATCTCAATGCTTTTAAGCTTAACTTGATTATATAAATCCTCTCCTATCAATTCTTTAGTTTCGTCTGGTGATAAAGGCTCGTCATGTCCCACTTCAGCTTTGGTGCTTGGGGTAAAAATAAATTCAGGAAATTCTTCAGCTTCCATTAAATCTTGTTGAATAGGTATCTTGTTAACTGTTTTAGTTTTTATATATTCTGACCATGCTGATCCGGTTATATATCCTCTAACTATACATTCTATATCTATTCTTTTGGCCTTTTTTACAACCATAGATCTCTTTTTTAAGTCTTCATCTAAGTTTTTAGCAATTGGAAAATCAGATATGATCTCAAAAGTTTCAGGATCAGAGGCAAGCCCTATGAAGTGATTAGGGATTATATGTTTTGTTTTTTCAAACCAAAACTCGGACATCTTTGCCAATACTTCCCCTTTTTTAGGTATGGCTGTATCCATAACAACATCAAATGCAGAAATCCTGTCTGTAATAACCATTAATAGAAGTTCTTCATTTAGCTCATAAGTATCTCTTACTTTGCCTCTATGGGTAATATTGGGTAAATCTGAATTATAAATACCTTTTTGACTCACTTAGAATCCTAGCCTGCCATATATGTCATCAATGAATTTTAAATAATAATCATGATCAAATAATGAATCTATTTCATTTTTTGACAGTTTTTCTTTTACTAAATTGTTATTTTGTATAAGAACCTTAAAATTTTCCCCTTTATCAATCGATTTCATTGCAGCGCTTTGCACCATTTCATACGCTTCTTTTCTAGGGACACCTTTTTCAACAAGGGAGAGCATGACTTTTTCAGAAAAGACAATGCCTCCTCCTTTATTTAAATTCTCTTCCATCTTTTCTGGGAAGACTGTCATTTCACTAATTATGTTCTTAAAAGTCTGCAATATATAGTCTGTTGCCAAGAAAGAGTCAGGTATAGTGATTCTTTCAGCAGAAGAATGAGAAATATCTCTTTCATTCCATAATGGGACATTTTCTAGAGCAACAATCGAGTTTGATCTGATAACTCTAGATATACCACTTATTCTCTCAGATAGCTCGGGGTTTCTTTTATGAGGCATTGAAGATGAGCCTGTTGATACAAATCCTGGCTTCCCAAAAGGTTCTTGGATTTCACCAATTTCTGTCCTTTGAAGTGACCTTATTTCAGTAGCAAACTTATCTAAGCTTGAAGCAATAAGTGCTAATCTTTGCATCACATCAGCGTGTCTATCTCTCTGAATTACTTGATTAGTTACAGGGGCAGGCTTAAGGCCTAATTCTTTGCATACTATTTCTTCTATTTCAGGCGGAACACTTGCATGTGTGCCTACTGGTCCAGATATCATTCCAACTGAGGCAAAACTTCTAACATCTTTAATTCTTATTAAGTGCCTATCTATCTCATCCCACCATAAAGCCAATTTTAAACCAAAGCTCATTGGCTCAGCATGTATACCATGAGATCTGCCTACGCATGGAGTATATTTAAGTTCAATTGCTCTCTTTTTTAGAGCATTTTTAAGTTCATCTAAAGAGGCTGATATTACATCAAGACTTTGAATTATCTGTAAACTTAATGAAGTATCTTTTACATCATTAGAAGTCAGGCCATGATGAATCCATCTGCTCTCATCGCCAAGATTTTCACTAATTGCTCTCGTAAATGAAATTAGATCGTGCTTGGTTTCTTCAAACCATTCATTATATTTTGAGATATCAAACGTAGCCTGTTTAATTTTTTCTAGATCTGAGTCAGGAATTATTCCAGTTTTATTCCAAGCTATGCATGCTGCAATTTCAATTTCAAGCCAAAGATTAAAGCTATTCTCTTCGTCCCATATTTCTCTCATTTTTTTAGTGGTATATCTTGAAATCATAGATCTCTGTTTTCTCCTATATCTTTTCTGTAGTACATTCCATCAAATTTAACAGACCTTACCTTTTTATATGCTAACTCTTTAGACTCTTTATAGTCTTTTCCTAGCCCTACACAAATTAAAACCCTTCCTCCATCAGTATAGATTTTACTTAGATTATTTAATTTTGTCCCTGCATGAAAAACTATTGAGTTAAATTCTTCCTTTGAATCAGACAATCCGACTATTTCTTTGCTGGGGATATATTTTCCTGGATATCCATTTGAAGCTAAAACAACTCCAGTTGAATAAGTGCTTTCTAATTCAATATGAATATTTTCATTAAAGGGAGGCCTTGAAGATTTTATTAAGATTTCTAACAAATCTGATTTGATTCTAGGCATAAAAACTTGGGTTTCAGGATCTCCAAATCTACAATTGAATTCAAGAACTTTTATGCCCTTTTTAGTAATAATTAAGCCCGCAAATAAAATGCCTGTATATGGGCATCCTTCATTAGCCATGGCTTCGGCAGTTGGAATAAGTATATTATTCTTTATTTTTTTTTCCATATCTGAGGTCCAAAAAGGAGGAGGACTTATTGCACCCATTCCGCCTGTATTCGGACCGACGTCACCATCAAATATTCTCTTGTAATCACAAGCAGGAATGCAATTGGATACATTTTTATTATTTACTAATGCAAATACGCTAACCTCAGTTCCGTAAAGACGCTCTTCAATTAGAATTTCTTCTCCAGATTTTCCAAATTTATTTTCAATAAATATTTCTTTTAAAGCCTCATTTGCGTCTTCTAAAGATTCGGGAAGAAACACTCCTTTTCCTGATGCAATCCCATTGACTTTAATTACCCACTCTGAAGGGTTATTATCATTAAAAAATTCTAAACTAGATTCTAGATTAGAAAATTGAGTGCTTTTTGCGCAAGGAATTGAATATTTATTAAATAATTTTTTTGCCCAAATCTTTGATCCTTCTATATTTGAAGCAGACTTAGTAGGGCCGAATATTGTTAAGTTATTATTCTTAAATTCATCTACAATTCCATCAATTAAGGGCGCTTCAGGACCAACAATAGTTAACGAAACTTTGTTCTGATGGGCAAAATGTATAGATTCTTGTATAGATAGCTCTGGGATATTAGTTCCAAATGCAGAAGTTCCTCCATTTCCGGGAGAAATATATAGAGTGTCTAAAAGCTTGCTTTGAGAAATTTTCCAAGCTATCGCAGACTCCCTACCTCCTCCTCCTATTAAAAGAACATTCATTTAATTTACCTCCATCAAATATAATGTTTATCATAATAAGGATTTAATGTATGTATAATTTAAAAAATCTCAATTTAAGCATTTGAACACTAAATATAAAATAGAACTTAAAGAAGCTATGACTGAATTAAAATCAGGGCAAATTATCACTATTCCTACCGATACTTTTTATGGCTTAGCTTGTGACGCAACCAATTTTGGGATAGTGAAGGACTTATTTAAAATAAAAAAAAGAGAGATAAATAAGCCCGTCCCAGTTTTAATAGCTGACCCAAAAGATCTATATAAATTTAATGCGTCATCACCTGCTATAGATAAATTAATTAGTAAATTTTGGCCAGGCCCGCTAACTTTAATTTTAGAGACAGATTATGATTTTCCTGAAGGAACTGTTAAAGATAATGGGTGCGTAGGATTTAGGATTCCTAATCTAAAATTTACAAGAGATCTTATTAGAATGTTTAATAAGCCTTTGACTGGCACAAGTGCAAATATTTCTAATTTCCCTGAGACAAAAGATTTAGATGTTTTAAAAAATAATCTTAAAGATAAGAACATAGGAAAGTTTGTCGATATAAATTGTGGTCCAGAAGACCTGCCATCCACAGTTCTTAAAATAGATAAGAATAAAATAAAAATAGTTAGGGAAGGGCCAATTTCCAAATCCTTGATAAAATCTACATTAGGAGATGATTTTAAATATGAATAAAGACTTTGAAAAGTATATGTCTGAATTTGTAAACGTGAATGAAGTTGATTTATACAGAATTATAAAATATCAGCTGGGATGGGAAGATGAGTTTGGGAATAAGTCTAGCGTTATGCAGCATATAGATAGAACTTATTCTTCTATAGTATTAGAAACCTGCTCAATATTTTCTGATGATATTAAGTCTAGTTATCAATTTGCGACTTCTGTGGAGATACTAGCCAATTCATGGTATGTGCATGAAGACGTGCAAAGTGGAATCACAGAAAGAAGCGGAAGATCTTCTGTTTGGTGGGCTTGGGGTCCAGCTCAAGGGATTAATACTGGGGATGGTCTTCATGCATTGGCAAGACTGTCTTTATTAGAAAATAATTCAAAATTTAATGATTCGTTACTTTTAAAAGCATTATCTATATTTGACTCTTCTTACTTGACTCTCTGTGAAGGGGAAAATCTCGATATAGACTACCAAGAATCTCCTTTAGTTAAAGAAGAAGAATTTATGAATATGTTAAGAAAAAAATCTGGCTCGCTTTCTAGCTGTGCTTTTCAGTTTGGATATATTTCATCAGATCCAAAAGCTAAAGGGGTAAGTGAAAAAAAATTAAGTGCTATCAATGAATTAGGGGAAATAAGTGGGATTGTAAGAGAATTAAATTCTCAAAATTCAATTATCAATTCAGAAAATCTCCCATCAGAAATATTTCATAGGTTTTCATCTAAGAAAAAGAATATTATTACCACTTATTTATTAAATAATTCTGATGTTTCAGTTAAAAGAAAAATAGGAGAGATATACTTAAAAAGAGTTCTTGAAACAAATGATTTAGAAGTATTAAAAAAAGAGGCTTTATCTAGCAATTTTAAGGATTATTTAATAAATATAATTGGAGAGTATAAGGCAAGAGCTTTAAGTATTATCAATGATCTTAGTTTAAGCGATCAGCAAAATAAAAAATTATTGAATATTGTATTCCCAGATGAACCTTTTTAATTTAGATGATTTAAAAAATGATTACGAGAATATAGATATAAATGTCTTTTTAAGATGTGATTTAAATGTAACTGAAAATGACTTTACAAGAATAGATCTCTCTATTCCTACTATATTAGAACTTTTAGAATTTAATTCTGTAAGAAAATTAATTATATGTACTCATTTAGGTAGACCTAAAGGTAATTTTGACCCTAAATTGAGTACTAAAAATAAAATAAAACCTTACCTAGAAAAGAAACTAAAAAAGTCGATTATTCAGTTAAACCTAAATGATAATAATGATATAAATAAGCTGATAAATAATTCAAGAAAATTAATTTATTTAACTGAAAACATACGTTTTTCTGATACAGAAACAAATAATAGTGCGCAGCTAGTGGATAAAATTAAATCCTTTTCTGATGTTTACGTTAATGATGCTTTTGGTGTATCTCACAGAAAACATGCGAGTGTGTATGGAATATCAAATGAAATTAAGTCTTATTCAGGAAGATTATTGGAGAAAGAGACAGAAGTAATTGATTCATTAGGCAGTTCAAAATCTAATACCACATTAATACTGGGTGGAGCCAAAATTGAAGACAAAGCAGGAATACTGGCAAATTTAGTCGGTAAGACTCAAAGGATACTAATAGGAGGCGGGATGGTTTCAAGCTTTATAACAAAGGATTTTCCAAAAACATTTAACAAAAAAATTTATGAAGAAAATGAAGAAAAGTTTTTTGTGCCTAGCGATGTAGTTAAGACCGAAGAATTTTCATCTAAAAGTAGAGCAGAAATAGTTAATGTGGAACTATTCAATAAAGGTTCATTTATTATAGATATTGGGCCAAAAACTATTAATAAATATTCAGAAATAGTTAAAGACTCTGAAACGGTTATTTGGAATGGGAGCATGGGTGTTTTTGAGTGGGAATCGGGGTGCTTAGGCACAAAAGAGTTAATTAAATCTATTGAAAATAGTAAGTGCAAGGCATATGCAGGCGGAGGATCAACTATTGAAGCAATTAACTCTTTTGGCGCAAAAGATGCATTTGAGCATATTTCAAGTGGCGGTGGAGCTTTTCTTGAACTGCTTGAAAGTGGTAGTCTTGTTGGAATAGATAATCTAATAAAAAATGAATAAACTTTTTATATCAAATTGGAAAATGAACTTTACTGTTGCTGAGAGCATTGATTTTTCTAATGAAATTTCTAGAACAATAAATGAAAATATTATTAAGGATAATGTTGAAATAATTATATGCCCTCCTTTCATTTCCATTCCTTACTGCTTTCAAATTCTTAAATCTCTTGCAAAAATTGGTGCCCAAGATGCATCAAAAATGAATGATATCAAGGGTGCATATACTGGTGAAATATCAGCAAAAATGATTTCAGATTATGCTGATTATGTGATTATTGGGCATTCTGAAAGAAGAATAAACCTAGAAGAAACGAATCAAGATGTCTTATTAAAGGCCAAAAATATTTTAAAAAATAACATGACTCCAATAGTGTGCATTGGTGAAACAGAAGAGCAGAGAAAGACAGGAGAGTATATATCCATATTAATTAATCAATTAAATGAGAGCTCCGAAGGCCTTGGTAATAAGATGGTAGTTGCATATGAACCTATTTGGGCGATTGGATCAGGCAATTATTGTAATATAGAACAGATAATTGAAGTATCAAGTGAAGTTAAGGCGCTATGTGGAGAGAATACTCCATTTATATATGGTGGAAGCGTAAATGAAGACAATTGCAAAGAGTTGCTATATCAAAAAGGAATAGATGGAGTATTGGTTGGCTCCGCTTCTTTAAGTCTTGATAGCTTTAATAAGATGATAATCTCAATAAGTAGTGATTAGTAAGTCTATTGTAATAGTTGGCCCTACTGCATCAGGAAAGACAGATTTATCAATAGAGTTAGCAAAAAGATTAGGATCATCCATTATCAATACTGATTCTAGGCTTTTCTACAAAAATTTAGATATAGGAACGGGGAAGCCATCAAAACCTCAAAGATCTGAAGTAAAGCATTATTTAGTAGATATTATAGACTCAATAGATGACTTTTCTATTTCAGAATTTGTTAAAAAAGCTTCTAAAGTAATTTCTCAAATTATTTCAGACAAGAAAATTCCTATTCTTGTGGGGGGAAGTGGCCAATATACTAAAGCACTTATTGAAGGCTGGGATATTCCAGAAGTTCCTCCAGATATTGAGCTTAGAAAGTCTCTCCAAGAAATTATTGACAGCAAAGGTGTTGATTTTTTCTATAAAAAACTAGAAAAGGATTTCCCTAAGAATATTTTGAATATTGATAGAAAAAATCCTAGAAGATTGATCAGAGCTTATGAATTAGGAAAAAATAATATTGTCAGAGCACCAAAAAGTAAAAATCCATCTAATTTATTTAAATTATATGGTTTAACCTTAGACAGAAAAATTTTATATTCTAGAATTGATAAAAGAATAGATAAAATGATTGATGGAGGATGGGTAGAAGAAGTAAAAAGATTAATTGATCAAGGGTGTGACCCTAAGAGTAATTCTTTTTCAAGTATAGGTTACAGGGAAATTTATTCATATATAATGGGGATCACTAATTTAGAAGAATTAAAATCAATTATTAAAAAAAAGACTAGAAATTTAGTTAGGCATCAATATAATTGGTTTAGGCTGAATGATCCAGAAATAACATGGTTTGATATAAATAATTATTCTCAGGATAAAATAATTAGCCAAATAGTTGAGGATTTTAATGAAAATTGAATTTACTAAATATCATGGTGCAGGAAATGATTATATAGCCGTAGATGGCAGAGGTTTAGACTTAGATTGGGGGCTGCTTTCAAAAGAAATGAGCGAACCTCATTTTGGTGTATATAGCGACGGAATAGTTGTCGTTAAAGAATCTAGTGTTGCAGATATAAGGATGAGAGGGTTTAATCCAGATGGTTCAGAGTTTGAAATGAGTGGCAATGGGGTGCGCTTATTTTCTAAATTTGTACTTGATAATAAGATAATTAAACCAAGCGAAGATTGTATTAAAGTAGAAACAGGAGCGGGCGTAAAAGAGGTATACCCGCGATTTAGAAATGATCTTATGGTATCGGCAAAAGTCGCTATGGGCGAACCAAGCTTCTTAAGAGATGAAATACCTCTTAATAAAGAATTAGTTTCGGAGAATATTGAAATTCAAGATTTCAGATTAAATTTAGAGGATGAAATCACAATTAATTGCGTTAATATAGGAAATCCTCATGCTGTAATGATAACTGATGTTGATATTGATGAAATTGATCTTAAAAGGATAGGCCCATTAGTAGAAAACAATAATCTTTTTCCGAATAGAGTAAATTTTGAGGTGGTAAATATTATTTCAAGAGATGAAATAAGAGCTAGAATTTTTGAGAGAGGAGCAGGGGAGACCTTGTCTTCTGGGACAGGAACTTCTGCCTGTGCCATTATTTGTATAAAAAAAGGATTGGTCAATGAAAATGTAAAAGTAAATGTTCCGGGAGGCTTTTTAAATATAAGCTGGGTTGTAGGTAAAGGAGCTTATTTAGATGGCCCCACTGCTAAAGTTTTTTCTGGCACATGGGAGTTAAGGAGTTAAAATGAAATTTTCTAAAAGGTTTGACACTATAGAGCCATACTTATTTGTTGGTATATCAAGAACTATATCTGAGAAAAAAAAGCAGGGGATTGATGTAATCTCTTTTGGAATAGGGGACCCTGACATACCAACGCCTAAATTTGTATTGGATTCTATGAAAAAACATTCTGAAAATCCTGCTAATCATAGATATCCTGAATCTGAAGGGCTACCTGAGTTTAGGAATGAAGCTTCGAAGTATATGAGCAGGAGGTTTGGAGTAGATGCTGATCCTGAGAAGCAAGTTATTAGTCTTATTGGTGCCAAAGAAGGCATAGGGCATGCGTCACTATGTTTAATTGATCAAGGGGACATATCAATTGTTCCAGATCCAGGGTATCCCGTTTATTCTGCAGGATGTAATTTTGCAGGTGGGGAAATATACAAGATGCCATTATTACAATCAAAAGGATGGAAACCTGATTTAAATAATATTACATCAGATATTCGAGAGAAGGCAAAAATACTTTGGCTGAATTATCCGAATAATCCTACAGGTGGTGTTGCAGATTTAGATTTTTTTCAAGAAGTAGTAAATTTTGGAATAGATAATGATATAGCCATTATGCACGATGCTTGTTATTCCGATGTAACTTTTGATGGATATAAAGCTCCATCTATACTAGAAGCAAAAAATTCAATGGAAATAGCTATGGAGTTCCATTCTTTTTCTAAGATATTCAATATGACAGGCTGGAGATTAGGTTTTGCAGTAGGAAATGAGCAGCTTGTGCAAAGTCTTTTAACTGTTAAGTCTAATCTAGACTCTGGGGCTCCCCAAGCAATTCAGATGATGGGAATTGATGCCTTGAAAAATATTGAAGCATTTACCCAAGAAAATAATGCTATTTATCAAGCTAGGAGAGACAAATTATCTTCAGCGCTAGAGGAAATTGGCTTGACTGTTGAGTACCCTAAGGCTGCTTTATATTTATGGTGCAGGGTGCCAGAAGGTTACAATTCTGCTTCTTTTACTGAGTTGCTTTTGGAGCAATGTGATGTTGTAGTAACGCCAGGTACTGGTTATGGAGAATATGGAGAAGGCTATGTTCGGCTTTCATTAACTACACCGGACGAATTAGTTGATGAAGGAGTAAAACGAATATCAAAATGGAAAGGCTAAATCATTAATATTTTTAGATGATTAGAACTGAAAGATCACATATATTAATAGCAAACAATTTTAATATTGAAGATTGGCAAATAGAAGATAGGGTAGAGGAGATCATTAATCTTGCAGAAACTGCTAATTCAAAGATTTCAGGAATAACTCTGCAAAAATTAAAGAAACCAGTAAGAACTTATTTAGGCATAGGAAAATTATCTGAAGTTAAAGATCAAATTATTCAGGAGAAAGCGAACCTTATTATAGTTGATGATGAGTTATCACCTAATCAGCAAAGATACTTAGAGGATTTATTTAAAATTAAAGTTGTTGACAGGACTGCGCTAATTCTTGATATTTTTGCTAATAGGGCAAAATCAAGAGAAGGAAGATTGCAAGTAAGTTTGGCTCAATTTGAATATTTATTGCCTAGATTGGCAGGCCAGTGGTCTCACCTGGAAAGGTTAGGTGGAGGGATAGGAACTAGAGGGCCAGGAGAAACTCAAATTGAAACAGACAGAAGGTTAGTTAGAAATAACATAAAAAAAATAAAAAAAGATTTATTAAAAATAAAAATTTCTAGAAGTGCACAAAGATCTAATAGACTTAAGAGAGCTTTTAATATTTCTTTGGTGGGGTATACCAATGCAGGGAAAAGCACATTGTTTAATTGTCTTTCTAAAAAGAATTCAATTTCATCTAAAAAACTTTTTTCAACTCTGGACACTAAAACAAGTAAAATTTACTTAAATAAAGAAATTAGCTGCACCATTAGCGATACTGTAGGATTTGTTAATAAATTACCTACCGTATTAGTAGATTCGTTTAAAGCTACTTTGGATGAACTTAATGATTCAAACTTGTTATTACACGTAATTGATTCGTCTAATAATAATTTCGAAAAACAGATAGAGGTGGTTGATAATTTATTAGAAGATTTAGGATTGGAAAGAAATAATATGATTTATGTGTTTAACAAAATAGATAAATTAAATAGAAAAAATCTTGATAAATTTAATAAAAAAATTAGTCACCTAGTATCAGCAGACAACGAATCAGTAGTAAATGTTTCGGCATTTAAAAGTTTAAATATTGATTTACTGATAGATAAAATCCAAAATCATGCAGAATCAGGCTACAATATAAATAGTGCAAAAGTATTATATTAATATATAACGTCGCACTATATAAGTTATGTAAAGTAATATATATAGAAAATGACAAATAGATATAAATTATATTTAAAAAAAATTAGATCTCTAATAATATTTTTATTGACCATCCTATTATTTTCTTGCAGTAATGCACCTGATGCTCAGATAGAATTCCCAGTAATCGACGATGCAAATGCAATTCCACAGCCTTCGCCTAGAGAAATGGATGAAGACCTTTTAATTATTTGGGAAGCGTATTCATATCTTGCTAGAGAATTTGTTGGTAGAAATGAGATGGATAACTCTAAATTGGCTGAAGGAGCTGTCCAAGGCATGTTTGAGGCACTTAAAGACAAGCATTCTGGATACATACCTCCAGAAAGATTTAATATTGACCAAACTGCGCTACAAGGTAAATTTTCTGGAATTGGAGCTACTGTAGGTCCTACTGAGGATGGATCAAGAATAATAATTGTAGCTCCTATAGCTGGCTCGCCTGCTGAAGAAGCTGGGATTAAAGCTGGAGATATAATTTTTGAGGTTGATGGTGATGATACTGAGGGATGGACTGTCTTAGAGGCTGTAAATCGAATAAGAGGAAAATCAGGTACGCCTGTTAGATTGAAAGTCCAAAGAATTGGCGAAGTCGCATTAATTGAAATAAAAATTATTAGGGGCGAGATAAAGTTGCCTAGCGTTACTTCTAAAATAATAACTGATGAAGAATATGGCCATATAAAAATAACTTCATTTACAAGGGAAACTCATCCTGAACTACTTGTTGCCCTTCAAGAAATGGAAGCAAAAGAGGCTAAAGGGATAGTTCTTGATTTGAGAGAGAATCCTGGCGGGTATCTTGACGTTGTAGTTGATATTGTTAGTGAATTTATACCTAAAAATGAGTTGGTTTTATATGAGGTAGATGGTAATGGTTTTAGAAAAAACCATTTATCAAAGGATTCTGGTAATTATGCTGAAATACCAATAGTGATTCTTGTTAATGAATTTAGTGCTAGTGGAAGTGAAGTTTTAACTGGTGCCCTGCAAGATTTAGACAGAGCAGTTGTAATTGGTACAACAACTTTTGGGAAAGGAAGTGTAGGTATTCAGAGAAGGCTTAGTAATGAAGGTGGAATATATTACACAGTAGCAAGATGGTATACACCAAAAGGAAGAGTTATAGAGGAAAATGGTTTAGAGCCTGATGTAATTGTAAGGAATAAAGCTAATGAAACTGATGACCTTCAGATGATAGCAGCAATTGTACAGCTTGATTTTCAATTGAATAAATAGGATATGACTACGAACAGAAAAGCTTATTTTAATTATCACATTGAAGAAAATTTAAGTGCTGGTATTGTGTTAAAAGGCTCTGAAATTAAATCTATAAGAGATGGAAAAATAGATATATCTCAAGCTTTTTGTAGAATACAGAACCAGGAAATTTGGCTTCATAATGCACATATCGCTCCATATGAAAATGCTAGCGTTCAATCAGACCATGACCCTCTTAGAACTAAAAAGCTTCTTTTGCAAAAAAAGGAAATAAAAAAATGGGACTTAGAAGTTAAGAGGAAAAATTACATTATCGTCCCATTAAATCTTGTGATTACTAAAGGCAAAGCTAAGCTAAAAATAGGATTAGGCAAAAGTAAAAGAAAATACGATAAAAGAGCAGAGATAAAAAATAGAGAGGCCCAGAGAGATATAGATAAAACTAGAAAAGCTAATAGATGACTAATATAATTGGGTTACTTATAATTGGGGACGCGTGGCTTTGACAGGTAAATAATAGAATAGTTTGCGAAACGAGATTCCAAATTCTCGCTAAACTTTGGAAAAAAATAAACGGCGAAAAAGAATACGCTTTAGCAGCAGTTTAATCTAGCTTGCTACATCTTAATGAGTTTTTTCTCGGAAAACTTATAAAGATGACAAATTTCCGAGATGCACTATCAAGTTGCTGAGTTTGATAGTTAAGACTTCTCAGCAGAATGCTTAGCTTAGATTTGTCGCTTTGTCGGTTAAGTATTTATTAAAGCGACTATTTTCGTAGAGAATTAATCTGGTGTTTATTTGGACGGGGAGTTCGACTCTCCCCCGTCTCCACCAAATTAATAAAAAGCTGAAGAAATTAGTTTTGCTCCAAAATATATGAGACTTAAATTTGTAAATATATAAATAACCCAAATAAATTTATTCTTTTGACCCAATACTCTTCTTTCAATATGAACGGGCATTGAGCCTTCTTCCAAAGTAAAAACAGTAATAATTTTTGGGGCTAATATAAGCCCTGCAATCCAGCCTGATATTAATCCACCTAAATGAGCGGAATTATCAATTCCACTCATAGTAAAACCAAAAATTAGATTTATTCCTATTATCCAAGAAAGCCCAATTAGTGATTCTTTTCCTGAATTGCCTAAATTCCCTCTGTTAGCATATAGATATGCAGCATATGATCCGGCAAGTCCAAATAATGCCCCACTTGCCCCGGCCCCAACTGCATGACTTGAAAAAAAACTAAACAGATTGCCCCATATTCCAGCAATCAAATAAATTATTAAAAATCTTTTTAGGCCAAGAATCTTTTCCATAATTGGCCCAAAAATAATTATGCCTATTGTATTTGATATAAGATGAAAAAAGCCTATATGCATAAATATTGGAGAAAATAATCTCCAGTATTCCCCTCGAGAGATTAATGTTCCTTCTTTTGCACCCCAAGCGATCAAAGTTAGCCAATTTTTTGAACCTCCATCTAGCTCTAGCAAAAGAAAGTAGATTAAATTGATAATTAAAATTATACCTACTGCTGGGTTTTCTTTAAGTTTGTACCCTAGAAACATTTACTTTTTTGGATGTATCAGGTCAATTTCAGGTTTTTCTGACAGTATTCCGTTTTGGATTGCAAGATCAAATAATTTATTAATCGCACTAAGCCCCTCTTGCCCCATATCTAGAGTGTCTTTATTTACATACATTCTGACAAATTTTCTTGCTTCTTCAAAAGAAAGATTTCTCCCATATTGCATAGCATACTTCAAAGCATCATTTTCATTTTCAATTGCATATTTTACGCTATTGTAGAAAACTGTAGTTAAATCTTCTCGCACTTTTAAATCGAATTTTCGATTAACTAAATCAACACCTAAAGGGATAGGCAAATCTGTTTTTTTATACCACTCTTCTCCAAGATCTAGAATTTTATTGAATCCATCTTTTTCAAATAATATTTGCCCTTCATGTAAAAGCACTCCTGCATCTACCTCTCCCCTGTCGATGGACCCCATAATTTTTTCAAAATGCATGAATTCAACATCTAGATCTTTTCCTGCAAATATTTGAAATAACATATAAGAAGTTGTAAATTTTCCAGGGATGCCTATTTTTTTGCCTTTTAGTTCATTAATTGATTTATAATTTTTTGACACAAGAACTGGCCCATAATTTCTTCCTACTGAGGAACCACAACTCATTATTTGATAATGATTGCTAACATTAGGGTAATGAGCAACAGATATAGCTGTTACATCAAGCTCTCCTTTTTCCGATCTTAAGTTAAGAGATTCAATATCTTCCATTAAATGAGATATTTTGTAACTATCAAGTTTTACATTTTCACTTGCAATTCCATAGTACATAAAAGCATCATCTGAGTCAGGGCTATGCCCGAAAATTACTTCTTTTTCCATTATGTTGTCTTGCTCATTTCTTCTATAAGATCATACTCTGTTGTTCTTTGAGTTGCTTCAAAGCCTGCATCATTGATCAATTTTTTTATCCCTTCAACAGATGTTCTGTTGTAAAAACCTGCAGATAACATAACATTTTCATCAAATAGTGTTCCTCCAAAATCATCAGCTCCAAAAGAAAGAGCAATTTGTCCAGTTTTGTACCCTTCAGAAAACCAAGAAGCCTGAACATGATTTATGTTATCTAAATAAAGCCGAGAAAGCGCTATGATTCTTAAATATTGATTTGGACCTGCCTCTTTATCTATTTTTTTCCCTAGAGCAGTATTATCTCTTTTGAATGACCATGGAATGAAAGCTGTAAATTTTGCTGGTTTTGAATTAATAGCTTCATCTTGCACTGCCCTTATATGACTTAAAGTTTCAATGATATCTTGATCATTTTCTAAGTGACCATACATCATTGTTGCTGTTGTATATATCCCTACTTCATGAGCCTTTCTGTGAACATCAGTCCATTGATCAACAGAATTTTTTGGTTTAAACCTGCTGATTTTAGATTTAATTTCATTTGATAATATTTCAGAGCCTCCCCCAGGCATTGTTCTTTGTCCTGCCCTTTTTAGCTCTTGGAAAACTTCTTTTATAGAAAGGCCGGACACTTCAGTCATTTTTATAATTTCTGGAGCAGAAAAAAAATGGGGAGTTATATCAGGAAATTCTTTAACTGTCCTAGAGACAATTTCAGTATAGAAATTGAAAGGTATTTTGCTGTTTAGGCCCCCTTGCATAAGAATTGTAGTGCAGCCTTTGTTGCGAGCTTTCCTTATTTTTTTTATCATCTCGTCAACACTGTAAGTATATGAGGACGGATCATCAGGGTCAGTTCTATAAAATGCACAGAAACTGCAATAAGCATCACAAATATTTGTATAATTTAGATTTGTGTCTATTACAAATGAAACTGACTTATTAGGCACTAGTTTGTACCTTCTTTGTTGCGCTAGCTGACCCAATGTTAACAAGTCTAAATCTCTATATAAGAAAATAGCTTCCTCTTCATTAATCCTTTTATCATTTAAAATCTTGGCTTTTATTTTTTCTAGCATTTATTTATGAATTATTTTAATAAATAGCGTTTAATTTATTATACATCTCTTTGAAGGTTGTTATTGCATTATTTTCTGGCTTTGTTAATTCATAATTAAAACCTTTTATGTAATTGGTAATAATTTCAGGCGCAAAAGAATCTGACCCTCTCTTCTCGATGATTAATTTAATGGAATTTTCATAATTATTAAGCCCATAATCAATACATTCCTTGAGGCTATCAATTTCACTGCTGTCTAAATTATTATGGGCCCATAATGCAAATACAAATGGCAAGGAAGTAAATTTATACCATTCAAACCCTAAATCAACTACATGATCATATTGGTTGCTATTGGATAATTTCATAATTAAGGCTTTATCTCCAATTAATAATTGAGAGTCAGCATTATTTGCTTCTTTTGAAATTTCGAAGATATCATTCTTCCAATAGAAATGATTTAAGACCTTCATTAGCATGACAGATGTAGATGTTTCATCTGTTATATAGATGCTTTTTATTTCCCCTAGTTTCTTTTTTGAAAAAATAAATACACTGTTTGCATATTTTTTTGTTGAAACACAATAGTTCATTAAAGGCTTCAATGATTTAATATTAACGAAGTCCATCAAAGAAATTGGACCTGCATCTATTTGCCCATTTTGAATTGACTTCCCCATTTCTTTAGGAGTCAGAGAGATATAATTAAAATTATCCCTCTTTTTGAGGTAGAAGATTTCAGAATTTAAATATGGCATTTTGCCAATATTAGTCATCATAAACTTTTATTTCGTTATATAAAGCATCTCTTTCAACAGGAGTTTTTCTGGCTTCCTTGATTAAATAAATCATTTTTTCTCTAGCTAATCCTCCAGGTGAGTTAGCTTTTGCAGCATGCATTATATTTTCTTTTACTATTGTTCCATCTAAATCATCAGCTCCAAAATTAAGTCCAATTGATGCAGTTTGTTCTCCAATCGTTACCCAATAAGATTTAATGTGACTGATGTTATCTAGCATAAGTCTAGCCAAAGATAGCATTTTTAAATCGTCTAAAGGCGTTGCTGGCTTGTCTGTTAGTTGTGTTGTGCCTGTTTGGTACTGGAGGGGTATAAATGCTAAGAAACCATTTGTTTCATCCTGAAGATCTCTAAGTTGGATAAAATGATCAACTCTTTCCTCGATTGTTTCTATGTGACCATATAGCATAGTACAGTTTGATTTTATTCCTTGTTTATGAGCTATTTTATGAATCTCCTGCCACCTAGAAGCTTTAGATTTGCCTGGCAACAACATTTTATGAACCCTTGGAGAAAAAACTTCTGCTCCTCCGCCTGGCATTGAGGTTAATCCTGCTTCCTTCAATCTTGCAAGTGATTCCTCTGGGTCAATCTTCCATCTTCTATGAAAATAATCGATCTCAGCTGCAGTAAACCCTTTTATGTGCAAATTAGGATGCTTATCTCTTATAGACCTAACTATTTCTTCATAGTATTCAAATTTCCACGTTGGATGATGACCCCCAACCATATGAACTTCGTGCATTTCATCATCTATGCTTTCTAGAATTTCTTCCACAGTCATTTCATAAGCATCATCATCATCTTTCTTTTTGGCAAAATCACAGAAACTGCAACTTAAAACGCATATATTGGTAGGGTTTACGTGCCTATTTAATACAAAGAATACTTTATCACCCGAAACCTCTCTTTTTTTAATATCTGCAAGCTTACCTAAAGTATGGATATCTTCAGTTTCAAATAGATCAATTCCGTCTTCAAAGCTTAGTCTTTGCTTGCTTATAATTTTTTCAGCAATCTTGTTTAACTTTTTGTCAGATGAAATAATATTTTCTATTTCCAATAATTTTCCCATTTTTCTTCTACCTTTTTTATTATTTTATCATCCATTTCTAGAGTCTTCTGGTAACCACCTTTCCACGTAGCATCTATACCTAAAATTCCTTCATATTTCGGAATAGCACCAATAAATTCCTGTTTATTAAAATAAATATCATCCCCTGGGTCAAATCTTGTGAATATTCCCCACATTATTTCCACGTCATTATTTAGGTTTATATCAGCGGATACTGCGGCGATAATTTTTATGTTGGATATTAAGGGGCTTTTTAATATATTTTTTATCACTTCTGCCCCATTATTTTTTACTTTAATAACAAGAAGAGTATTCTTAATTAGCCTCCAATCCTCAATTCTGGAATCTATAACTGATAAATCTTTTGGAAGCACAGGAGGTAAATTTAGAGTTTTTGTATTTTTTGATGTTGCATTAATAATAAGCTTATTCCCATGATGAGTTTTTTTTGACGTGAAATCTAATGTATCTGAAGGAGCTTGAGAAATAAGCATTATAGAGTCTGTAGGATCAAAATTATTTCTAATTTCTTCTAAAACATCCCCTTTGTTTTTCACGTTAACATGCTTATCTACTAGAACCATTACTTTGGTAAGTGAAAGCTGCCCAAGCCCTAGTATTGATAAGCCGGTTTTATAAGCTTCTCGTGCATATCTGTTTTCAGTAGAAACTACAAGAAAACTGTGAAATCCAGCTTCAAAATACGCCCAGAGATCATGTATTTCTGGATGTATAACCTTAATCAAAGGTTTGAGAATATTTTGAGTGCAATCTCCTAAGTATTTATCTTCTTGGGGAGGTTTACCCACAACTGTAGCTGGATAAATTGCATCTTCTCTGTAGAAGACATTATTTATATGGAACACTGGATAGTTGTCTGCTTCAGAATAATGACCAAAATGATCTCCAAAAGGACCCTCGAGCTTCCTTTCATTTGGTTTTAAGTATCCTTCCATTAGAAATTCTCCGGATGACGGAGCGTGCATATTTATTGTTTTAGATTTTGAAAGTTTTGTTCTTTTCCCTCTCACTAATCCTGCGAATTCTAATTCTCCAATTCCTTCTGGAAGCGCCATTATTGATGCTATTGTAAGGACAGGATCTCCTCCTAGAGTTACAGCTACAGGCAGGTCTTTTCCAAGCTTCTCTGCTTCTTTGTAGTGGTACCCTCCACCTTTACCAATTTGCATATGCATTCCAGTAGAAAAATTATCGTAAACATGCATCCTGTACATTCCTAAATTTGGGGCTTTGCTTATAGGGTCTAAAGTTTGAACTAATGGAAGAGTTATAAAATTCCCGCCATCTTCTGGCCAACATTTCAATATAGGTAAGCCTTCAAGTCCATTTTTTAAAATCAAATTATGGAGCCTTTTGTTATTTTTTTTTGGGGGGAAGGCTAGAATTCTTTTTATCGTCTTTCTTTGCGCGAAAATCTTTTTAAAGCTAGGTGGCCTCATTGCATCAACAAAATTAAGTAACTCTATGCCAATTTCTTCAGGATTCTGCCCCAATGCAACATCAATCCTTTTTTCGCTAGCAAATGTATTTATTGCTAAAGGAAACTTAGAGCCTTTTACATTTTCAAATAAAATTGCAGGCTTATTTTCCATTTGAGCTTTAATTGCAATTTCGGTAATTTCTAAGTTTGGGTCAACTTCTTCTGAAACTCTATGTAGCTCACCTTCTTTTTCAAGTTTTTCAACAAAAGTCCTAAAATCTGAAACCAACTAAGTCCCTTTCCATTCTTTTAGGTTTGATGAAACTATTCCTAGCTTTTCTAAAACTCTTGAGGAAACCATATTTACTAATTCATCAATACTTTTTGGAAGATTGTAAAAGCCTGGGGAAGCTGGAAGTACTATTGCGCCTGCTTTTGTTAATTTAGTCATATTCTCAAGGTGAATCAAGCTATAAGGAGTTTCTCTTGGGACTACTATTAGTGTTCTCCTTTCTTTTAGGCATACATCTGCTGCCCTTTCTATTAAACCTCTAGAAATCCCATTAGCTATACTTCCAAGCGTTCCCGTAGAGCAAGGAACTATAGCCATTCCTTTTGTTCTAAATGAACCACTAGCGATAGTAGCTCCAACGTCATTTTCATCAACAAGTTCTAATTTTTCATCATCAATACTTAAGTTGTCTTTAAGAATTTTTTTATCTGAAGCAGGGTTGCCAGTAAGATTTAAACCTGCTTCTAAAGATAACACTCTTCTGCCTGGCCCAGATGTGGTTAAATAGCAAATATTTCCTGAATCACAAATACCTTTTAGGACAGCCAAGCTATATAAGGCTCCGCTTCCCCCTGAAATACCTAAAATATACTTATTCATTGTATTAATGTGCTTAAAGCAAACATTATAAGAAGCACTATAGATATTTGTGCATTCATATTAAAAAAAGCTTTGTTTATATTATTTTTATCTATTTTTAGAATCAAAAAATGCTCCTTAATAAATAATCCAAACAATATTGTACAACCAATCCAATAAATTAGCCCCAGATTTTCAACAAAACCAATTGAACATATGAGAATTATTGTTATTAAATGTGAGGCCCATGAGATAACTTTTGATTGTTTGATGCCCAATTTTGAAGGAATTGAGAAAATATTATTCTTTTTGTCAAATTCTATATCTAGGATTGCATAAATTATATCAAATCCTGACACCCAAAAAAAACCTGATAAACCTAGGAGAAATATAGATAAAGAGAAACTTCCAGTTAATGCTATTCCTACAGCTGGGGGAGCAATTAGGTATACCAATCCAAGAAAATGATGACACATATAGGTAAATCTTTTTGTGAATGGATAGATAGTGAAAACTGCAATAACAATAGGAGATAGCAAAAAAACAATCCTATTGAAACCTATCAGGGTTATGTAAAAGGTTATCAAGGCTACCAAAGAGATTAGATATGCATCTCTTGCACTTATTTTTTTAGTTATAAGCTCTCTATGCATAGTTCTAGGATTTTTAGAGTCAATATTCCTATCTATAATCCTATTAATAGCCATTCCATACGTTCTGGCAGATATTAACGCAATCATAATTAATAATAGATTTGGCAGACTAAATTGATTAGTTTTGACCACTAAAAGGTATGCGCTAAGTGCAAATGGCAACGCAAAGAGTGAGTGTTCAAACTTAATAAAATTCGAAATTATTTTTATTTTTTCTAAAGCCATTATTTTATTTTTCTAAAAGAATTAGATATAAGCATCAAAATTAACAGGATGCTAATTAGTGCTATGCCATCAAATATTAATGTGTTTATAGCACCAATTTTATCAATTCCGTATCCAATTGGTAATGCTCCAAGTGGAATAAAGGCAAAATTCAACATGAAAAATCCCATCATTCTTGATCGATATTTACTGTCTGTATACTCCATAGTAAGCACGTTGCTTAAAGCCATTCTTATTTGCTCAAATGCACCAAAGAAAACAACAACAATTAAGCCCATTAAGTATTCAGGGGCTAATCCAAATGCTAGAGTACAAAAACCTAACCCGAAAGCCGAAAACAGAAAAATGGTAAATCTTAACGTGCCTTTTCTTAAAGTTGAAATTAATAGGGTTCCAATTACTGCGCCAACACCAGCCATGGTTAGCATAAATCCTATTTCTTGAGGAGATACCATATATAACCTTCTGGCAATAATAGGTAATTGCAATCTTACTGGCATAGCTATCATACTTACAATCAAGGAAGAAAATAAAATAGCCAGCACCATCTTATTCCCAATTAGGTAGGTAAAAGACTTTTTCATCTCAGAAGCATAGCTTCCTGAAACTAAGTCACTTTTTTCTGTTTTGGGGAGGAGTAATGCCAAAATAAGAGCAAAAAATTGAATAAAGGATATGATTAAAAATACATTCCCTGGTCCGTAGTTTCCGTATAAATACCCCACTGCAGAACCAGAAAAAATAGTAACTAAAGCCATCCCAGATGATAACAAAGCTATGCCATTACCTACGCTTTCTTCAGGCACAATTTTTGGTATGAAAGAATATCTTGCTGGGAGTTGAAATGAAAAGAGCGCACCTTGAACTAAAGAAACAAAAAATAAGAAATGCCAATTTATAGCGCCTAATTCAATTAAAATCCAAGTAGATAACGAGGAAAGAAGAAAACCAATCTGAACAATTTGCATAATTCTTCTATTCTCAAATTTGTCGCCTATTACTCCTCCAAGTATTGAAAACAGGAGTAATGAGGGAGCAAAACCCATACTCACTATTCCAGAAATAAATGCACTATTGGTTAAATCGTCTGTAAGCATCGCCCTAGATGGCATTGCCATCTGAATAGCTAGAATAAGAGTAACGCTTGTTATCCATAAAATTCTATACCCAGAATATTGAAATGATGATAAGAAAGATTTCATATGACAAAATGAATTTAATGTTTTTATTATAAAATTGCAATTAGTATGTTTTTAGAGCTGAGTTATAAATATTTAATAAAGAAGATATTATTTCTTTTTCCGCCTGAAATGGCACATATTATTGTAGAAAATTTTCTTTATTTTGCTCCAAATTTTTTATTTAATAATAAATTCTGTGAATCAACATCAATAACATTATTCGGAAAAAAAATCCCTAGTCCCATTGGAATAGCAGCTGGCCTAGATAAGAATTGTAAATCTAGTAATAAATATCTAAATATGGGCTATGGATTTTCAGTTGTGGGTACTGTGATGAATAACCCAAGAAAAGGTAATCCTAAGCCTAGAATAATTAGGCTAATCAATGAGAAATCTTTATTGAATTCGCTTTCATTTCCTAGCGATGGAGCAGAAGTTATTTTAAAAAGGCTAAGAAGGGTAAAAAATGCTAAAGACAGAATTATCGTATCAGTTTCAGGATTAAATGAAGATGACATTATACAAAATATTTTAGTTTTTAAAGACCATTGCTTTGGATTTGAAATAAATATTTCTAGCCCTAACACAAAGGACTTGAAGAAATTTATCAACCCTGAGTCAGTCTATTCAATAATTACTAAAGCGCGTAATGTAACTGATGCACCAATTTTAATTAAATTGCCAAGAGTAGAAAACTTAGAAATTTATGAAAATATTTTGAAGGCCATATCAAAATTTAATAAAACAGGGATTGTTATTGCTAACACAAAACCAATAAGAGATTCTAGATTGAAAGTTGGGAATGGAGGTAAAAGTGGCCCCCCCCTGTTTAGTGAAACTTTAAAAATTTTGAACTACTTAAGACCTAAATTTAAAGATGCCGTGATTATTTGTTCAGGTGGAGTATCAAATTTTGAAGACGCTAAGAAATTGTTAGAATCTGGTGCTAATGCTATTCAGGTATATACAGCTTTAATTTACGAAGGCCCAGGAATAGCAAAAAAAATAAATTCCCAACTAAAAAATTCTAGATTATTGAATTAATGTAGTTTACAAATCCTAGCTTATTAGGAGCTTCAATTGAATTTACTTCAGGTATCATTTGTGAAGCAAAACTACCTTTCACAGTAAATCCATATTTAGCATATTTGATAAGATTTAAATCTGCAGCACCATCTCCAAAATAGAATAGGTCATCTTTGGACAAGTTTAATAATTTTATAAGGTCTATAGCGGCATTTATTTTACTTCCTCTTTCAGATGAAATCTCGCACATATTAGGAAAAACCTTATTTATTTCTAAGTTACTATAATTTTGCTTTAAATTTTTATGGGTACTGTCAACTTCTCCTTCATTTCCTACTAAAAGAATTACATTTTTATTTGGTATTTTTGTTAAATCATCAGTCCAATTAAGCTTTATTTTTTGTCTTTCGCAATAATCTTCAATCCATTTAAATTTTTTATGTATATATACTTGATCATCTCTATAAATAGCTATATTTATATTTTGGTTTAAATTTTCAATAATTTGAATGGCAAGTTTTTCATTTATTTCGTGTCTGTATAGGTCGCTTCCAGTTTCAGTGTCCGTCATTATTGCTCCGCCTGAACAAATAATTGGTATATCTATGTTTAAATGTCGAGCATATTTTAGGGCAGGAATCTTGCTTCTTCCAGTTGCAAACGTAAAGTGAATTCCAATGTTTTTAAGTTCAATACTTAATTTTTCTAATTCTTTTGGAATTGAGCCATCATATAGAATAGTTCCATCTAAATCTGTTAACAATATTGGAGTGCTTGATAGCCTTTCTATAATACTCATGTTGTGTATAATATCTTTGTTAAATAAACAGTATGCAAAAAAATGAATGCAATAGTTATTATACCCTCGCCTTTGAGAAATCTAACTAACGGTGAAAGAAAAGTTAATATAGAGCTTGGTGACGGAGATTCATCTGTTGAAAATATTATTGTGGCTTTGAATAATTTATATCCTGGAATTTTAAGTAAAGTGCTGGATGATGATAATCAGCTGCATAAATATGTGAACATTTTTATTGATGGTGAAGATATCAGATATCTTGATGGGATTAATACTCAAGTGAATGAAAATGATGAATTAAGCATAGTGCCTGCTGTTGCTGGCGGGATCTATTGACTGGACCTAAGAGAGTCAATAACAACCTGGTCAGGAACATCATTAACAATCTTTGATTCACCTATTTCTTCTAGTAGCACCCAATTTATTTTTCCAGCCCTTACTTTTTTATCTGATTTGGCAATAGCGTAAAGATTGTCTAAATCTATGTTTTCAGGGATTCTTGTTGGCAGATTATACTCCTCTAGGATATTTTTTATTTCGTCTACTAAATTCTCTTTACAATAGGATAGTGCTGAGGCTATCTTGGTTGCTACCACCATTCCTATACTAACAGCTTCTCCATGGAGCAGATTGCTGTATGATGTGGCTGATTCAAGTGCGTGCCCAATAGTATGACCAAAGTTTAATTTTATCCTATCTTTGCCTGTTTCATATTCATCTTTAGATACAATCTCTGCTTTAATTTCAACACTTCTTTTTATGGCTTCAGTAAAAAAGGGCTCATTTCTATTAAGTAATTTGCTAGGATTGTTTTTAAATTTATTAAATAGGTCTTTATCAAACAAAAAAGAATGCTTTAATGCCTCTGCCCATCCAGAATTTATCTCTCTTTGCTTTAAAGTAGAGAGGCTCTTGGTATCCATAATTATTAATTTTGGCTGATGGAAAGCCCCTACAAGATTCTTGCCTTGTTTTAAATTTACTGCTGTTTTTCCTCCTATTGATGCATCAACCATTGAAGCTAAAGTTGTTGGAATATGGATTAATCTGATTCCTCTTAGCCATGTAGCAGCTACATATCCTATAAGATCTGTTGTAACTCCCCCTCCAAGAGAAAAAATAATATCAGACCTTTCAGCACCTTTTTTATGGAGCCATTCATAAATCCGATCTACAGTGGATAAGGTTTTTTTGGTTTCATCTAATTCTATAGAAAGAGACTCCACCTTTATTGAGTTAGATTCAAAAGTTTTAATAATATTTGTTCCAATACCTGAAAATACTTTTATATCAGATATTAGAAATACTCTTGAATTATTAATTTCATTTTTTGAAAGGTTATATATTTTATTCAATATGCCTTCACCAACGTGAATACTATAGTCACCCTGTTGAGATTTTATTTGGCTTGCAAGCGTAGAATTATTCATGGTTTATACAAATTATGTTTTTAATTTCTAGAGCAACATCTTCTATATTCTTATTATTTGTATCAATATGAAAAGATGCTCTTGAATACAAAGAATATCTTTTTTTTGCTTGTTGTTCTAAATTTTCAATTAGGCTTAGATTATTATTGAATAAAAGAGGCCTATGACTTTTGTTAGATTTCATTAGCCTGCTCTCTATCTCTGAAGGACTAGTTTTTAGCCAAAATGTTGCTCCAAAATGATTAATTAGTCCCATTATATTTTGAATTTCAGGCATCCCTCCTCCAGTTGAAATAACAATTTTGTCTTTTTTAATTAATTTTTTAGCAATCATTAATTCTTCAGATCTAAAAAATTCTTCTCCCCTTTCCTTAAAAATATCATCTATAGATTTTCCATGCTTTAATATTAATTCTTCGTCTGTATCAATAAACTTCCAATTAATTAAATCTGATAATGCTTTCCCGCAGGAAGTTTTTCCTGAGCCTGATTGCCCGACTAGAAAAATGCGATTATATTCGATATTATTTTCCGCCAAACTCATTATGCGTGTTGGTGTAATTAGAAACATTAGATATTATTTCATCAATATGATCTCCTCCGAATTTTTCTAATATTACATCTGTAAGCGAAATAGCTAGCATGGCTTCTCCTATTACACATGCTGGAGGCACTTGGCATATGTCACTTCTATTGTACTGAGCTTCAACTACTTCTCCTGTGTTTATATCAACTGAAGGAAGTGGATTGGTCATTGTTGCAATTGGCTTAATAGCAACATTAACTATTATTGGCTCTCCATTTGTAACTCCTCCTTCGAGGCCACCTGCGTGGTTTGTGAGGTGCTTAAAATTCCTCTTATCTTTTTTATCAGGAACAATAACATCCTGAACATCTTTTCCTGGTTTTTTTGTATTTTTAAATCCATTACCTATCTCTACACCTTTTACAGCATTGATGCTCATCATGGCTTGGGCAATTTTCCCATCTAATTTTCTATCCCATTGGGAAAAACTCCCTAAACCTACAGGCAAGTTAAAGGCAACTACTTGAAATACTCCTCCTATAGTAGTCCTTTCTTTTTTAGATTTTAGAATTGCGTCAATAAATTTCTTTTCTAGTTCTGGTGAAGTTGTTCTTACTTCTGAGGTTTCAGCATACTCCCAATCAGTATTGTTAATATCTTCTTCTGTGCCTGAATCTATCCCTCCAATTGACAGAACTTTACTTTTTATATCAATCTCGAACTTTGATAAAAATATTTTGCAAATTGCTCCTGCAGCTACTCGAGCTGTTGTTTCTCTTGCGCTTGCCCTTTCAAGAACATTTCTAAGATCGTGCTGTTTATATTTTAGGGCTCCAGCAAAATCAGCGTGACCAGGAACGGTATTAGCAAACTCTTTTTTATCTACTGAATCATCCACTGGATATGGAGACATCGCTCCTTCCCAATTTTTATGATCAAGATTTTCAATCCATAGTGATATTGGGGAGCCCAAGGAAGTTCCATGCCTAATGCCTGATTTTATTACAGCATGATCTTTTTCTATTTTCATTCTGCCACCTCTGCCAAAACCTTTTTGCCTTCTTTGAAGATCAACCTTTATGTCATCTTCTGATATATCTAATCCGGCTGGCATCCCGTCTAATAGAACAGATAATCCAGGCCCATGTGATTCGCCAGCTGTTAAAAATCTAAACATATTTTGCTCCTTATTAAGAGTTTATAGCTTTAGCAGTAGTTATTACAATTCGCTAATGATTGATTTTTCCATTATTTCGTAAGGGCAATTCTCGCCAGTAATTAGTTCCAAGCCTTCTATAGCTTGGTGTATTAGCATGGATATTCCTGTTATAGCTTTTCCACCGCAATTTTCTACTGCATTTAAAAAAGGGGTTTTTATTGGGGAATAAACTAGATCAAAACCAACGACATCTTTATTTAATCTTATATCATGAACAATTGAGTTGTGAGGGTGAGGCCCACTACTCATGCCCAATGAAGTTGTGTTAATGATTAGATTAGCGTCTCTTATTAATTTTTCTGAATGCCTATCATCAATTTTGGCAGTAATGATATTTGAGTTGGGATATTTAGAGGAAATATGTTCTGCATTTTTAATAGTTCTGTTTATTATTGATAATTTTTTAGAGCCTTTTGAAATAAGAGATTCAACCACAGCTTTTGATGATCCTCCAGCGCCTATAACAACAATATTAATATTATTTAGTGACTTTTTTATTTGCTCAGGCAATGAATTGTAAAAACCAATATGATCTGTATTGTATCCTCTTATTTCCCCTCTTTCGGATCTAAACCAATTAATTGCGCCAATTCTTTTTACACTGTCGTGTAAATCTGAACAATAATTAAATAACTCCTCTTTAAAAGGAATGGTTACGCATCCTCCTATAATTTGATTTTTTTCTAGATTTGAGAAAAATTCTTCTAAAGAATTCTGAGTGATTTCCCATTTCTCAAATTCTAAATTTAATTTTAGATGCTTTATGGCTGCATTATGCATAACCGGGGATAGAGAATGAGACAAGGGGTTTCCAAGTATTCCGATTTTTTTCATACTTGCCTTGCCTTCTTTTCTAAAAAGCTATTTAAAATTATTGCCGCAGAGGAATCATCGACATATTTATTCTTAGAATTTGGATGTACAGCTTTTTTTGCTTGCAAAGTAGAGAGTCTTTCATCTTCTAAAATAACTTCCAAATTAGTCTCAACTTCTAAAATTTCTTTAAATTTAATTACCTCTTTAGCTTTGAAACCCTTTTCATTTTTCATTGTAATTGGTAATCCTAAAACGATCATTTTAGCTTTGTAGTCCAGAATGATTTTTTTTAATTGATCTAGTGCATCTTCTGTTTTTTTGTATGAGATAATGGAATGAGGAACAGCCATTTTTCCATTTAAGACAGAAATAGACACACCAATTCTTCTCTCTCCATAATCAAGGCCTAAGATATTATTTGTGCTATTTGAGTCCATCTTTGATTAATGATCGCGTTAATTCTATCGCTTCACTAATTCCTTTTAAGTTTGACCCGCCTGCCTGAGCCATATCTGGTTTGCCTCCACCACCACCTCCGATAATAGGGCCAAGTTCTTTTATTATTTTTTGAGAATTAAGTTTGTTTGTCAGATTTTTATTAATTGCAATAACAATTGTTACTTTGTTATCTGAAGTTGAAAATAATGCAACAACTCCGCTAATTTTTTCTCTTAGTTGTTCCGCAATATTTCTAATCTCTTTTATATCAAAATCAACTTCCTGGATGACACAGCTTGAATCACTAACCTTTTCTATCTTTTTGGTTAAATCATCAATTATTTTTTTTGTATCATTATTCCCGCTTGAACTAATTTCTTTTTTTAAATCTTTTATCTGTTTATTAAAATTTAAAATTTTTGAGGGAATTTCATCAGCTGCTACATTTAAATCATTAGATATAGTTCTTAGTAGCTCAAATTGTTTTTTTGCATAATTTTCTGCATTTATCCCAGTCACTGCTTCTATCCTTCTAACGCCAGACGCAATACTAGATTCAGAAATAATATAAAAAGATCCAATTTCTCCGGTGTATTCACAATGTGTCCCACCACATAATTCATAGCTAAATTTAGATCCATTCGATATTTCTACAGTTCTCACATCTTTTCCATATTTATCTCCAAAGAAGGCAATTGCTCCATTATTTATAGCCTCTGAATAAGAAGTTTCATGTTTTTTAACTGGCAAATTAGCCCGAATTTTTGAATTCATTAGTTTTTCAACTTTATCTAGTTCTTCTTTAGACATTTTGTTTAGATGAGTAAAATCGAATCTAAGTCTATCTGGAGACACAAGAGATCCTTGTTGATGGACGTGTTTTCCTAGCACTTCTCTAAGAGAAGCATGTAATAAATGTGTCCCAGTATGGTTCCTTTTTGATCCATTTCTTAGGTCTACATCAACTTCTGAAATGAGAGATGCTCCTGTAGATAAAACTCCAAGAATGACTCTGCATTTATGAAATATATAACCGTCTACTTCTGATGTTGTATCTAAAACTTCTAATTCCACTTTTTCGTTTGATAGCAGACCTTTGTCTCCAACTTGCCCTCCACCTTCAGGATAAAATGGAGTTTCATCTAACAATACATAAATCTCATCATCTTTTTTAGCCTTGTCTATGCTTGTCGTAAGGTCGTTATCTATTAATGCAGAGACTTTTGATTCTGACACAGTTTCTATATAGCCTTTAAAAGTAGTTTTATTAATTTTTATTTCTGATATCAAATTAACTAAACTCTTATCTCCTCCAAAATCGCTAGTAGTTTTTGAAAGCTTTTGGAGATTAGACATTAAATTATCGAACTTTTGCTTGTTAAGCATAAGGCTTTGTTGAGAACAGTATTCTAATGTGACTTCGTAAGGAAAGCCAAGAGTGTCATATAAATAACAAGCCTCTAAGTATGAAATCTCTTTGCTCCATGAAGTAGTCATTATATTTTTTCTTAGGGAAGAAAAATAACTTTTATTTGCAATATTAAGTGATTCGCCTAAATTCAATTCTTTTTGCAATAAGTTACTAATTATACCTTGTCTGCCTATTTCGCTTTCTATAAATTCTAGTATAAATTTTTCATCATCTTTATTATCTGCATCAATCTTATTAATCTGCTTTTCGAGACTAGACCTATTAGAAGAGAAATCTTCTAAAATTTTTGAACCTGTTTTTAATGTTTTGGAGAAACTAGCACATTCATTTTCAAGTACTTTTTTTATGAAGCTTAGATTATCTTCTAGTTCAGGATAAAAATCAGACATATTTTTAGCAATTATTTCAGCCAGAACTATTAAAAAATCTTCTCTTAGGTTTAGCTCTAATCCATACCTCATCGCCTTTCTAATCAGCCTTCTCAGTATGTAACCTCTACCTATATTTTCAGGTATTACTCCATCTGCAATCAAAAATGTTGCAGATCTAGAATGCTCTGCTAAAACTGCTATTGCTTTATCAGAATTTGTAGACCCAACTTTTTTGTTTTGTTGCCATTTGTATCCTGAAGCATTCTCAATTTCTTTTATCACATCTTCAAACAAGTCAGTTTCATAAATAGAATTTTTCCCTTGTAAAATAGTGGCAACTCTTTCTAGCCCCATCCCAGTGTCTATGTTCTTTTTGGGTAACTCTTTTCTTGTTCCATCTATATGATGATAAAATTGTGTAAATACTAAGTTGTATAGCTCAACAAAATCTTCATGAATATTAGGGCCCCAAGATTTTGATTTTGAAAGTTTTTTGAAATCCTTTTCCTTTTCATTTCCAATATAGTAATGAAGCTCGCTGCAAGGACCGCAAGGACCTTCGTCCCCTGCTGGTCCCCACCAATTATCTTTGTCATCAAAAAAGTAAATTTTTTCTTTTGGTATTCCTATATTTTCCCAGATTTTTGCACACTCTTTATCATCATTGTGTACTGTTATAAATATTTTTTCATATTTAAATCCTAAATGATCTGTCATTAATTCTAGTGCCCATTTGCAAGCGTCTTCTTTAAAATAATTTCCAAATGAAAAATTTCCCAGCATTTCAAATAATGTTAGATGAGTTGTATCGCCTACCTCGTCTATATCTGTCGTCCTGAAAGATTTTTGCGCTGTTGCTATTCTTTCATTAGGAGGTTCAGATTCTCCAGAAAAATATGATTTGAATTGAGCCATTCCAGAGTTAGTTAGAAGTAATGTTGGGTCATTAGAAGGTATTAAAGATGACGGCGGATGAATAAGGTGGTCTTTTGAATTAAAAAAATCTAAAAATATTTTTCTTATTTCATTGGAACTTCTTGATATCATATTTTTTATAACTAAGTAATGCTGTCTTTGTCCCAAATTGTAGCAAATTCGCCTTGCTGACCTGTAATTAAATCATAAAGATCATTATTTTTTACCTTTTCAATTATGCCTTTTTCTTCCAATGACAGGTGAAATAACGTTTCAGCCATTTCTTCTAATATCTCTTTACTAAACTTGTCTTTATATATAACTGATATTGCTGACATTAATTCTTTTTTATTGAAGCTCAGAACTTGCCCAGAAAAGAAGAAAATGGAAATTAGTTCATGAGATATTTCTTTAAAATATCCCAGCTCATCTCTAACTGAATCCATTATCCTTGCTATAGTTTCATCTCTCAGGATATTTTCAATTTTTTCAGGAACTCCATTTGGACTTAATATTGAGAACCCACCAGATCTTATCTCTTTACTGAATTTTGATTCAATAGAATCGTAGAAGTCCTCATTAAACATAGTTTCAGAATTCAATGCAATTATATTTTTAGTGGAATCAATAGAATTTAATAATAATATTTTTTCCAAATGGGGAAAAACGCATAAAATTATGCTAGGCATTGTATTTTCTGACTCAAAGGACATATTAAATGTTGATAAATTAATAATTAATTACTCTTATATCGAGTATAAACTAGCAATAGGAAAAATAAAACAAATGGATGATAGGTCATACAGAGAAGGGCATCCCCCCTACTGCACATGCGTAGAATGCCTAGAAAAAAATAATAAAAATCAAAAAAAAATGATTCAATTCAGTATTAAAAAACCTATTATTTTGCTTCTCATATTTTTAGTAGTAATTTCTTTAATCTTAGCAATCTTTATATAAATTTATTTTCTGAAAGGGTGACCCATAATTCTGGAGGTATAACTTCATTTGCTATATCTATATTCTCTTTTACTTCATTTACTGAGCTCATGCCTGGAACAACAGAAAAAACTTGAGAGTTTTTTAAAACAAAATTTAAGGCTGCAGATTTTAATGAAATATTAAATTTGTTTGTAGTTTTTTCTATACTTTTTGCTCTATTGATTAAATGAATAGGAGCAATTTCATAGTCATATGAAACTGGAGAATTAAGATCTCTTGCTAAAATCCCACTATTGTATGGCCCTCCTATAATCACCTGAACATCTTTTTGCACACACATTTCCATAAATTTGGCTGACTTAGTGTTTTCTAAGAGAGTGTATCTTCCTGCTAAAAGTATTTTATCTAAGTCTATATTTTCCATAAAACGAATAGGCATTTCGCATTCATTCATGCCGCATCCAATATTTTTGATGACACCCTCCTCTTTCATTTTTAACATTTCAGGGAATGCAAATCTCATCGCTTCTTTTTCTAGGTTTCCTTGATCAGGGTCATGCAGTAAAAGTGTATCTAAATAATCAGTTTTTAGTCTTAACAAAGATTCTTCAACAGATCTCCTAATTCCGTCTTTTGAGTAGTCAAATATAGGCTCTCCGTAACCCTTGTCTATTTCTAGTTCACTTATTTTGGAACTCTTTTTATTTCTTGAATTTCTGATTAATCTTCCGCACTTAGAAGTTAAATTTATGCTCCCTCTTTTTATTCCTTTTAAAGCTCTTCCATACCATAGTTCGCTTCTTCCGAATCCATACAATGGGGCAGTATCAAACTTTTTTATTCCTGATTCATATGAAAAATTTATTATTTTAATTGTTTTTTCTTGGTTTACACCACCAAAAATGCCGTCAGCTAAAACATTTCCAAAAGTTGCGCCTCCTAGACCTAATTTACTTAAATTGCTATTCATCTAATTTTGATATCACTTCTTCAGCACATTGGGTTGTTGTGGCATTCCCGCCAAGGTCTGTAGTAATGCTATCGCCAGACTTTAAAACAATTTTTACTGCCTCCCTAATTGAATTTGCAGCATCATTTTCTCCTAAATAAGACAACATCATTGCTCCTGTTAATATCTGCGCCAGAGGATTTGCAATATTTTTTCCCTCTATGTCAGGGGCACTTCCGTGGGTAGGCTCAAACATAGAAGGGTTATCTTTGTTTTCTGATATATTTCCGCTTGATGCTAAACCAAGCCCTCCTGTTATCATGGCCGCAATATCTGTGAGAATGTCGCCAAATAAATTACTAGCAACAACTACATCGAATTCAGAAGGCTTTCTTATAAAATCCATGCAAGCGGCGTCTATCAGTAATGAATTAGTTTTAACATCCGGATAATCCTTTGACACCTCTTCAAAAACCTTATCCCACAAGACCATAGAATATCCTTGAGCGTTAGATTTGGTGATTGAAGTTAATTTTTTATTTCTGTCCATGGATAGATCGAAAGCATATCTTATCACCCTTTCTGTCCCTTTTCTTGTAAAAACAGATGATTGAATCGCTATTTCATCATTGAAGTCTTCATATTGAAACCCCCCAACATTAGCATACTCTCCTTCTGTATTTTCTCTAACAACAACCATGTCTATTTCACCTGCATTAATACCTTTTAATGGAGACTCCACGCCTTCAAATAAAGCAGATGGTCTTAAGCATACAAATTGATCAAATCGTCTTCTTATAGGCAAAAGCAATCCATTTAAAGTTATGTGGTCTTGAATTTTTGGATCGCCAACTGCTCCTAAAAAAATTGCATCAAAGTTACCTAAAATTTCTAAGCCATCTTCGGGCATCATTTTTTTGTTCTTAAAATAAAAATCTGAGCCCCAATCAAAAGACTCATAATTGAGCTTAAAGTTATTTTTTATTGCGACGCTATCTAATACCTTGCAAGCTTCTCTGACCACTTCTTTTCCTATTCCGTCACCTGGAATTACCGCTATTTTATATTCATTCATTTAAACCTCTTTGTCTTTTGATAATTTATTAATATAGATGGCAACACTAGCTATATCAGGCTCATCAATATCTAATTTATTAGTTTCCTCAAATAAATCTAATGATAAGCTAGTTAATGGAAGATTCAAGTTCATTTGATTACTCATTTCACAAATAATTTTCAAGTCTTTCACTATGTTTCTTGTTGGGGCTGAAGAGTTTTCATAGTTCTTTTTTATATATATTGGCATATTTCTTTCAACCATCCTGCTGCCCCCAAAACTTTCTGAAAGAATTTTTATTACTGAATTTAAATCTATGCCGCATTTATCTGCAAGAATTGCAGCTTCCATTGCAGCAACAGTATTAACTGAAGTCAGAAGCTGATTGACTATCTTCATAGATGTGCCAGTTCCTGGTCCCCCCATATGCGCAATAGATGTGCCCATTTTGCTGAAAATTGGTTTTACTTTTTCAAATGCTACACTGTCTCCTCCACACATTATCGTTAGGGTGCCTTCGCTTGCACCTACTGGCCCTCCACTAATAGGAGCATCAATAAAATATACATTTTTATCTAAAGATTTTTCCCATATCAACTTAGAAGTTTCAACATCTACAGTGCTATGATCAACTATTATTGTGCCAGGCTTTGCTTCACTTAAAATTCCATTTTTTCCTAAAAAAACTTCAATTGAAGTTTCAACGCTAGGGAGGCAGGCAAGTATAATTTCAGAATCATTAGTTAGTGATTGAATGCTTTCGTGAGGCAATGCACCTTTTTCAACAAATGGTGCCATTTTAGGTTTTGATCTTGTAAATACGTTTAGATAAGTCCCCTTTTCTACAAGATTATTCGCCATTCCGCTGCCCATATTCCCAAGACCTATAAATCCAACTTTACTCATAAAGCCTCCAATCAAATTATTTTTATTAAAATTATGATATTTTAATTACTGGCTCTAAAACAAATTTGTTATGAAAAAATTTTCTATAGAAATATTACCTAAGCAAAAATCAAAAATTGCTGAATTAAATCCTCAGTTTTTTAATGATGTTTATATTACTCATATTCCAGGTTCCTCTTTAGAAGATTTGATAGAAACTGCTAAGGAAGTAATTAGTCGCAACTTTAACCCAGTGCCTCATATACCTGCAAGATCAATTTCTGACGAATTTTTATTAAATGAAACCTTAAAAAATTTAAAAGAAATAGGAGTAAAAGATTTATTAACAATAGGCGGAAGTGTAAAAGATAAAGTTGGTAAATTCGATTCAACAATGGATATGTTTAAGACTGGAGTATTAAATAATATTGCTTTTAGAAGTGTAAGAATTGCTGGTCACCCAGAGGGTAATCCTGACGATAAAAATTCAAGAGAATCTCTTAAAAATAAACTAATTTGGCTGAAAGAAAACGAATATTCAACATCAATAGTTACTCAATTTTGCCTCTCTCCTGAAATAACAAATGCATGGATAATCGAAACCAAAAATATGATACAAGAATTTGGAAGAGATGATACTAAAATTATTATTGGAGTGGCAGGCCCTTCAAAAATTACTACTCTTATTAAATATGCTAAAGTTTGTGGTGTAAGTTCATCTACAAATTTTTTGATGAAGCAGGGGTTAGATGTTACAAAGTTGATAAAGCATTCTCCTACTACATTAATAGAAAAACTATATGATTTTGACTCTCTGCATTTCTTCCCTTTTGGAGGTATAAAAGAATTAAATAATTGGTTATTAAATCAAACAGAATCAAAGGAACAATGGAAAGATTTACAGTAATTGGTGAAAATATACATGCGACTAGAGTGCTGAGGCTTAATGGAAAAAGAGTTGGGGATAATAATGAAGGTGTTCAATCGGTTAAGTATTATTCTGATGGAGAGACAAAATTTATGACAATTCCTGAGGAAATGAAAAAAACTCAACCATATCAACAAGGGCAAGCTAAGCACTTTATGATTGCTGTGTGGAAAGGCTTGTTTGGGGGCTCTAGAGATCAAGAAGAATCCATTGATTACATTAAAAATGAAATAAAACGTCAAGAAGCGGCAGGTGCAAATTTCCTAGATTTAAATGTTGATGAAATGTCTCATAAACTTGATATACAGATTAAATCAATGAAATGGCTAGTTTCAATTGTAGAGAAATTTTCTTCGGTCCCGCCAAGCATTGATTCCTCTAACTCAGAAATAATTCAGGCAGGCTTAGCTCAATACACAGGAAAACAGGGCAGGCCGATGATAAATTCTATTGCACTAGAAAGAGTAGAGACTTTTGATTTGGTGCAGGAATTTAATGCTAGCGCAATCTTAACTGGTGCTAGCGAAGATGGAATGCCTAGTAATTCTAATGAAAGAGTCGCTAATATAAATAAGATTGTAAATATTTCTAAAAAGTATGATATTAATTTTTCAGATATACACCTAGATCCTCTTGTGTTCCCTATTTCTGTAGCACCAGAATACGGAGTTTATTTTTTTGATGCTGTAGAAAAGATCAGGGAATTATTTGGTGATGAAATAAATATAAGTGGAGGGCTTAGCAATGTTTCTTTTGGCCTTCCTAGAAGAAAATTAGTAAATGATGTTTTTATATATATTTGTCTTCAGAGAGGCCTAGATAGTGGAATAATAGATCCTTTGCAGTTAAAAATCGATGATATTTTGGCGCTTAATGAAAATTCTGAAGACTTCAAAATAGCAGAGAACATGCTCATGGGGAGAGATGATTTTTGCATGAATTATATAAAGTATTGCAGAGAAGGACAGATTGGTAAAAATTAGAATAATGTACTGGAAAGAGATACCTGTTCAAATTGAATTTTCTACTCCTTCAATAAAAAAGTCTGTTAAATTAGATGAGCGATTTCAGTTCGCAGTTGACTCTTTGTCTATGAAGGATGGTAGTTATGGATCTGATGATTATTTAGAAGGATGGCAATGGAAAGATAAAGAACAAATTGATGAAGAATTTACGGAAAAATTAATTAATGAATATCTAGATAAATATAAATATCCTCAAGATTTAATAAAAAAAATTACTGAACTGTTAGAATCTGGCAAAAGAGATGAATCTCCAGGAGTAATAGATAGATGGATTGTAGGTAATTAATTTGAATTTTTTAGATAGAATAAATTCTTCGTATACTTTGCTCTCAGATGGAGCAACAGGCACTTTTTTGCAAACCAGAGGACTTGAGCCAGGTGGATGCCCGGAATTAATGAATGTAGAAAATGAAGATGCTGTTATTGAGATGGCTCAGGGATATTTTGATTCAGGATCAGATTTTGTATTAACAAATACATTTGGAGGAAGTCCATTTATGTTAAAGAAATATGGACACCAGGAAAAAATTAATGAATTTAATAAAGCTGGCGCTAAATTAGCAAAATCAGTATGCCCTAAAGACAAATTCGTATTTGGCTCTATAGGACCTACAGGTGAATTTTTAAAACCTCTTGGGAACGTATCAGAGGAGGAAATGTCTGATGGATTCAAAAAGCAGATCAATGGGCTTCTGGAAGGAGGAGTTGATGGGATAATTTTTGAAACTCAGATGGCTATAGAGGAGTTAGTTTTAGGTATAAAAACAGCTAAATCAATAACAAATTTGCCAGTTATAGGTAGCATGGTTTTTGATAAAGGGCCAAGAGGCTTTTTTACAATGATGGGTGTATCTCCTGAGCAGGCAGCTACTGAAATTTTTAATGCGGGAGCTGATATAGTGGCCACAAATTGTGGAAATGGATCAGAAATTATGGCAGAACTTTCTAAGGAGCTAATTAGTAATAGCAAGCTGCCTGTTATGATTCAGTCAAATGCCGGCATCCCTAAAATAGTAAAAGGCAAGGTAATTTATGATGAAAAACCTGATTTTATGGCTAAAAATTATAAAAAAATTATAGGTTACGGTGCAAGCATTATTGGTGGGTGTTGCGGAACCTCATTTGAACATATAAAAAGGTTTAGAAAACTTTTAAATGAAAATGATTGATTATTTTATTATAATTTAATTTATGAATATTAGACCAGTAGAAGTTATTGAAAAATATGGGAGATGCATAGAGCTGATTTCTATGGATCCTTTTTTTAATGACATAACCATTGGCTTATTTTTTAAAGAGCCAAACGTAACAGTATTTTCTTATAGTAATCTAGATGGTGTCTCAGATAGATTAAATCAAATAAGAGATAGGATTGTTGATGTGTCTGGGGCCGTGTCTATTGAGGACAGCCCTCATCAAGCAACATTTAAATGTGGCATGAAAGAAGGCTGCTGTTCTGCCCCTCTTAGGTTTGTTTTAAAGGAAGCGGTAACTAAGGATAGGAATCTAGATCTTTCAAAAGGAATTGTATGCAAAGACTTAAGGTCAGACATGATGATAAAGGTTAATTATCAAGAGAATTCAGATGGAAAAATCTACACTGTTTCAGGTGATGATAATGCCGAAAAGCCAATTATAAGATATAGAGCAATCACAAACGGACTTATTAAGTATGGAGGGTTTGAGAGAATAGATAATTTTTCATTCAGATTAAGTTGCAATGAAAGAAATGATAAAATTGTGAATCTTCTGCTTCCTCTAGCAAGAAATATTAGCGCAACAGAAGAATCGTTAGCTGCAGAAGATGCTGCAGGACAAATGACAACCCAATCTCTAGGTTTTTCAGCAAATTAAAATGATAGATATTAACTTAAAATTAACAAAAAAACAGCGAGTTCTTAATGCACTAGCTGGAGAAGATGTTGATAAACCTCCAGTATCAAACCCCACAAATGTTGCAACAGTAGAACTAATGGATTATGTTGATGCTCCATTTCCAGATGCGTGTAGAGACCCAGAGCTTAATGCCAAACTAGCTTTAACAGGCCATACTGAATTGGGATTTGATTCAATTGCCCCTTACTTCTCTATTATTCAAGAATCTTCTGCATTAGGTTGTGAAATGCAGTGGGAGCAAAAAGATAATTGGCCAACTGTAAGAATGGGGAATCCAATTTGGAAGTCTGTTTCTGATATTAAAATTCCATCTGGATTTCTTGAGCATTCAGATAATGTTGCCATAACCAGATCTATAACTATTTTAAAAGATGAAGTAAAAGATGATGTTGCAATATTAGGCAAAACTATGGGTCCATGGACTTTGGCATATCATGTTTTTGGAGTTGAGCCGTTTCTTTTGTTGTCAATTGACGATCCAGAAGAAACAAAAAAAATACTTAGAAAATTAAAAGAAATTACTATTCTTTTTGGGCAGGCCCAAATTGATTCAGGAGCAGATGTTTTAGTGGTCCCAGATCATGCAACTGGAGACCTTGTGAGTGGCAAATACTATGACGATTTTTTATTAGAAATTCATCAGGAATTAGTTGAGGACTTAAAAGTTCCGTTGATCCTACATATTTGCGGTAGGACTGTAGATAGAATGCCTTCTATAGCAAAAACTGGAATGGCAGCATTTCATTTTGACTCTAAAAATCTACCATCGGAAGCTATGGAAGCTGTTGGAGAAGGGATTAGGCTTGTAGGCAACATAAACAATCCTGAAACTCTTTATTCTAAAGGCCCTGAAGATGTTAGACAGGAAGTTTATAGAGCACTTGATTCAGGCGTCCAGCTTATTGCTCCTGAATGTGCTATTCCTCTTAAAACAAAGATTGAAAATCTACTTGCAATTCCAGATGCAGTAAATGAGTGGGTTTCTAATAAATTTCAATCTTAGTCAATATATGATATAAATTCGCTTTAGAAACATACTATAATCATGATAAAACACGAAGGACTAAAAGAAGAATTTAAATATGTAACTAAGCCCGATGAACAAGAACACATTGGCGGATTATTTGCAAACGGCGATATGTTGATGCAAGAAATTGCTTACAACCTAATAACAGGACAGAATGATCAGGTTGGAATTTTAGTAAAAAAAGCATTAGAGGAAGATTACTCTGCAAATATAGTGCTTGATGATGGTTTGATAGCAGGCATGGCTATCGTAGGTGTGAAATTTAGGGATAACATTATTTTCGTGCCTGAAGTATTAATATCTGCTAGAGCTATGAAAGCTGGCATGGAGCATATTGAGCCCATACTGTCTGCATCAGGAGTTGAACCTATAGGTACTGTAATTATGGGCACTGTTAAGGGTGATCTTCATGATATAGGAAAAAATTTATGCATAATGATGCTAAGAGGCGGCGGGTTTTCAGTTCATGATCTAGGTGTTGATACTAAACCTGATGAATTTATTGATGCTGTGATGGAGCATGATGCTGCAATTGTTGGTATGTCTGCCCTATTGACTACTACAATGCCAAATATGGGGACAACTATTGAAGCCTTTGAGGATGCGGGGATGCGAGAGGAAGTAAAAATAATGGTCGGAGGAGCCCCTGTTACACAAGAATTCGCTGACGAAATGGGTGCAGATGCATATGGAGCAAATGCTGTTGATTGTGTCCAGAGAGCTAAAGATCTTGCTACTTCTAATAAATAATGAAATCTGAAAAAAAATCTCTAGATCGGGCGCGAGCGAAAAGAAGCCTCGAAACCTTATTTGATATTTTTTCTAATATTTCAAATCATGCTGATGAAGTATTCACAAAGAGATGTCCTTATAAAAATGCTAAATCTAGATGTACAGCAAAATTTGAATGTAAAAATCAGCATTATTTAAAAAAGTTTGGAGAAGGTCCTGTATGCACCGGTTCTGATTTTCTTGATTATAGGTCAGCATGGAGTACAGATAAAAAAATTAGCTCCTGATAGAATAAATTATTATGGGCGATATTAAATCTGATAATAATAGAACCGCTTCTTCTTTAGGTAAATCACTTTTTGATTTTGCAGACACGCTGAGCATTAGGGTTCCAACTAGTTGTGGAAGGACTGGCGAATGTCATGAATGTATTATTCAAATTACTGATGGCTCAGAAAATTTATCAAAAAAGGAAGATTTAGAAAGTTTTCTGGGACCTGAATTTAGATTGGCATGCCAAGCAAAAATTATCAATGATAAAAATGATGTAAGCTTTAATGTTTTAAGAAGGCAGCCAAAGATTTTAGAAAAAGGTAAAAGTAGGAGTTTAGACCTAGAACCTTCAGTTTTTATTCAAGAAGGAAAAATAATTCATAAAAGTGAAAAAACTATATTAAGTGAAAAAATCACTCCAATTTTTGGTATAGCTGTTGATTTAGGAACTACTACAGTAGTTTGTAGTCTTGTAGATTTATTAAGTGGAAAAATAATCGCCACTTCTTCCTTTGAAAATCCTCAGAGATTTGGCGGCAGTGACACTTTGAATAGAATTTCTTACGAAACTACTAAATTTCCCGGAGAACTAAAATCAGTAATTATTTCCGGGCTAAATTTTGAAATCGGTGAGTTGTGTAAAAAGAATAAAATTAGAAGATCTCATATTTATGAATTGATAATAGTTGGCAATACTACAATGAGAGATATATTTTTTGGAATTGATGTTGCCCCAGTTGGACAGAAGCCATATAAATCTATAACACAATTAGAGCTTGAAGGTGGAAAAAGAACAACGACCTCGCTTTTGTATAATGCTTTTGATCTTGGCATAAGAATTAATAAAAAAGGAAAAATAATTAGCCCACCATTAATTTCTTCTCATATAGGCTCTGATATAACTGCGGATTTAGTGGCTATCTCTGCTGATACTCACGAAGACAATTTTATTTTATTAGATGTAGGCACAAATACAGAGATTGTGATTGGTAATAAGGATAATCTTGTAGCTGCTTCGTGCCCCGCAGGGCCTGCATTTGAAGGAGGAGAAGTAATGTATGCAATGCCAGGTTATGACGGAGCGATTGAAAAATTTGAAATTAATAATGGAGATGAATACTTTTCCACAATTAATGGCATGCCCCCTCAAGGTATATGCGGATCTGGGCTAATAGATTTGCTTGCCACTCTTAAATCTAATTCGATAATTAATGAACTAGGAGTACTGTCTGATGGAAGTGATTATTATGAATTAAAGAATAGTAATGGAATTAAAATCTCAAGATCAGACATGAGTGCCTTAGCACAAGCAAAAGCCGCAAATTATTGTGGCCAATCAATAGCATTAAAGAACTCCTCTATTGATATTAATAATTTTAATAAACTTTATCTTAGCGGTGGGTTTGCAAATTATATCAATGTTGAAAATGCCATAAAGATTGGCTTTATAATAGATACTCCTAATACAGAAATTATTAAAATAGGCAATTCAGCACTTCAAGGCGCAATTATGTTGCTGCTTAATGTTAGTTTGAGAAGCAAATTTGATAACCTAGTTAAATCTATAAAACATATCGAACTAGAAACAGATGAGAATTTTTTTGAACATTTTGTTGAAGGATGTCAATTTAAAGAGTTATCTGTAATGTGAGGAAATAATGAGAATAGTGATTTCAGATTATGCTTGGCCTAATGTAAATATTGAAAAAGAATATTTTAAGAGCAAATCAGTAGATATAGATGTTGCTAATGGAAAAGATGATTTAATAAATAAAATCAAAGACGCAGATGGGCTGCTTTTTTGCTTCGAAGATATCAATGAAGATGTTTTAAGATCTGGCAAAAATCTTAAAGCTGCTCAAAGATATGGCATAGGAGTAGACAATATCGATATTAAAGTAGCAACTGAATTAGGCATAGTAGTTTCAAATATTCCAGATTATTGTATTGATGAAGTTTCAGATCATGCACTTTCTATGATACTTACCATAAATAGAATGATTGTTCCTGATAGTAAAATGGTAAAACTTGGCAAATGGAGTGATGTTAAAAAGGGCAACAGGGTGTACAGGCTTAAAGACGCAACATTAGGAGTTATAGGTTTTGGTCGTATTGGTAGACGCTTAGCATACAAAGCAAAGGCATTAGGACTAAATGTTATTGCTTATGATCCATATATCAATGAAAAGGTTTATGATGGCGTAAATATTTTACCTTTTGATGAAGTTATATCAAGTAGCGACGTATTGTCGCTACATGTGCCTCTGACAGAGGAAACTAACCATTTAATTAGCAATAAAGAACTTGAAAAAATGAAAAAAGACGTAATACTGATTAATGTTTCAAGGGGTGGCTTGATTGATGAAGCAGCGCTTTCAGAATATTTGAATAATGGAAAAGTTAGGGGTGTAGGATTAGATGTAATGGAAGATCACAACCCATCTTCTTCTAATCCTTTATTTAAACATGAAAATGTCATTGTTACTCCTCACACTGCATTTTTCTCTCAGGAATCTAGCAAGGAACTTCAGATTAGATCTTGTAAGCAGCTGTATGATGTTTTAAGTGGGAAAATTCCAGAATTTTTAATTAATCCTGAAGTGCTGGATCATTCAGACGTCAATCTTGTTTGATGGATATTAAAAATTTTATTAGAGAAATTGATGACTACCCAGAAAAAGGAGTGTCATTTAAAGATATCACTACTTTAATTTCTAATGTTAAAGCATTCAAGTTTACTCTTGATGTTATGGCTGGATTTATTTCAAGTGATATTGATTATGTTGCATCAATTGATTCAAGGGGATTTATATTTGGGTCGGCTATATCTGATAGATTAGGTATTCCTAACATTTTATTAAGAAAAAAAGGCAAGTTGCCACCACCAGTAATCTCTAAAGAATATGAACTTGAGTATGGTCAAGATACTGTAGAAGTAGGGAAGATTACTGTCCCTTCAAACAAAAAAATAATGATCATAGATGACCTAATAGCATCTGGAGGAACAGCAAAAGCTTCTTTGGATTTATTAGAAATGTGCGATAATTCAGTTCTAGGGATAATAGTTGCTGTAAAATTGAAATATTTAAATCCTGAAAAATTATTTACTGAACCTATTTATTCAGTATGCGAATATAATTAATTTGAAGATTTTTTAATAAAGTCTTCAATCAGTCTCTTATACTCAGAAAGTATAAATTCTAGATTTTTTATGCTCGTATCTAGCTTAGATTTTTCATCAATATCTATTGATTTTATTTTTTTAAGAGTTTCCAAAGTTTCTGTGATTATCTCTCTCATCAGTCCCCTATTGTTCCGCCAAAATTATCTTGATATATCTTTGGATCTATTCTTGCATCTATTACAGTTGTTACTTCACTCTTGAAAGCATTGTTTAAAGCTTTCCTGAAATCTTCAGGAGTATTAACGGTTTGACCCTTTAATCCGCAAGATTTGGCAACTCCAGCAAAATCTACCATATTTAGGTCTAAGCCGTAATCATCATAGCCTCTAAATCCCTGTCTATACTTCATTGTTCCTAACGCGGCGTCGTTGATTATGACTATTGGCCATTTTAAATTACTTCTTTTAATTGTTTCAAACTCACCTAATCTCATAAGTGTACTTCCATCTGCACCTATTCCCATTAAAGGAGTTTGATTATTTGTAGCTAAAGATCCCCCTATATATGAAGGGATCATAAGTCCCATAGTCCTGCCCCCTGAAGTTCCAAAATATTTTAATGGTTTGTCAAACTTCCAAGTATTTTCTAATAAAGCAATAAAAGCTCCGGTTTCAGTGAAAAGCAAGCCATCTTTAGGAAGCAGTTCCTTTGATATCTCTATGACATCTTGCGCGGCAAATATAGCATTATTAGGTCTTGAAAACCTAGGGTCTATATTTTTATATATTTCATATATTTCATCTATTTCCCATCCAATTTTTTCATCTGATTCCATTAACATTTTAACTAAATCTTTTATATTCCCACTGCAAATTGTTTTTGGGTCATTAGATAATGTCCTAGATTTTTCATTTGATACTATTTCTACTGTGTCGACTACTCCTGTAGGCCAAGGTGCATGCGTCATCATTTGATCTGCACCAATTAATATTATTAAATCTGAGCCTGATGTTAGTATGTTAGGTCTGCTATTATTCCCCTCGCCAAATGCTGTTGAGACACCTACCCACCTTTTGTGGGTTTCAGGAAAAACACCTCTTGCCTTCATTGTAGATAAGACTCCCGCCCCAATTTTTTCCGATAATTTCACTATTTCTTCTATTGCATTGTCTTTTCTTGCGCCATCACCAATCAGCATCATTGGTTTTTTAGAATTATTTATTAAATTAATGGTTTCTTTAATTTTATTAGTAGATGTATTATGTGCTGTATCTTCTGATCTTAATTTTTCATCTTGAGCTTCAACAAGTCCCATGTCAGATGGAAAATCTATAAGAACAGGCCCAGGCAATCCATTAATGGAAGTACTGAATGCGTTTCTAATTGAATGAGCGGGGTTGCTATTTGATAGTGTGATCATAGATTTTGTAACTGATTTCATAAAGCCTTGATGATCAGCATGCTGAACCATTTCATTTTCATAAGAATAATTAGGAGTAGTTTCACATACACACACGACTGGCATTCTTTCGAAATATGCATTCGCTACCCCACCAGCTAAATTTCCTGCGCCCACACCTTTTACCCCTAAGCATAATCCTGCAGATTCTTTAATCAATCCATAAGTACCTGCAGCGATAGCAGCTGTAGATTCATGAGCTACATTAATAAAATGAAGATCAATATTTTTACCGCTATCCATTAAATCTAAAGGAACTCCGCTGCCAGGTATCCCAAAGAAATGATCATTTTTCATTTCTTTTGCTATTTTCATAAAAAGTTCACTCAGGTTCATGATTTCCTCTTAGAATTAATTATTTTTTAATATGATACATCAGTGTTATCTATATTTCTCCATAAGTACCATGAAGCAACTGTACACCAGGGGCTCCATATTTTTTTAAATTCATCAAAATTAAATTCCTTTTTACTATTTTTATTGTAAGAAAGTTTAATTGAATTAATTAATCCTACATCGCCGACTGGTAGCACATTGGGTCTGTTTAGGTGAAATATTAGATACATATGAGCTGTCCATAAGCCGACACCCTTTATCTTGGTTAGTTCATTTATTATTTCTTTGTCATTTAGTTGATTAATATTCTTGAAATCTAATTCTCCACTAATAAACATAGAAGAAATGCCTTTAATATATTGTGTTTTCATCTTTGAAAGCCCACATTCTTTGAGTCTCTCATCTGATTTTTTTAGGATTAATTTAGGATTTAGGCCGCACAAATCTTTTATTTTTTTCTCTATGCTGTTTGCAGCTTTAATTGATAGCTGCTGCCCTATTATAGAATGTACCAATGTTAAAAAAGGATCAGGCGACTTTGTAAGCATTCCAGAGAAATTCTTTTTTATTATTTTATCTAGTATTGGATCTTTCAGAGATAATTCTTTTTTTGCTCTATCCCAGTATTTAGGCTTCATTTCTAACTTTTTTCTATAGGTTTAGAGCACTCCCATCTATCTCTAGCTTCCCAAGTGCATGCCATTTTTTTTGAGTCGCCATAATAAATAAATAAAAGAATAATAAGCCCTGTAATAACTAAGGGAAGGATCCATAAAGATCTAAAAGGTTTAGTATTGAGCCAAAAGTTGTATATTTTATTTGAGTTCATTAATTTACCTCCTTATTTTAACCAACTGTTTAATTTATCTTTTTGATAATTAACAAAGTTAATATTTTGATACATTTTTTCTAGATTTTGATCAATAGTTTTTTGACCTTGGGGGATAGGATTATTTTTGAAAAATAAATTAATTCTATCTGCTAATTTTTTATTTGAAATTATTTTAATTCCTCCAAAAATCCTTGGAACTGCATTGTCAGGAAATTTGTTAATTATATCTGTCCAGTTATTTTCAATAAAATTCCATGTTTTTTCAGAATGTCTATAATTTCTAAGTGCATAAGCGATTAAATATGGAGCGTCTTGGTTTTTTATGTTGTCAGATAATGACGCATTAAGTGTTTTTTCTAGTAATTTTGGATCTTTAAATTCTGCTAATGAATATAAAAATCTCATTTTTTCTTGTGGCGTCTCTCCATCTGTATATTTCATAAAGTAGTCCTCATATGTTTTTTCACTTCCGTGATACGCAACAGACGCAATTGCAGATGCAGTAATATTTGGATCAATAGAGCCTTTATTTAAATTGTATTGTTTATATATTTCATCGAGTTTATCGATGTATTCTTTATTTTCGCATGTTATTGAAAGGGTTTTAAATATTATTGCTCTTAGTTCCTTGATTTTTAAATTTTCTTCATTTTTTGAATCTTCGCCTATTTCTTCTAAAAGATTCAAGGAGTAGCTTTCTATTATTGATATATATTTTGATTCTAGTTCTTTATTTGTGTGCCTTTTTAAAGACGATATTGTTGATAATATTAAGGATTGCAGCTCCGGGTCTGCATCTTGATTAAAATGCAGAGAATTATCTAAATATTTATCAATTGGAATTCTGCAGGATACAGAGCTTGCCCAAAGGTCATCAATTAGTGAAAATTTTTCTGATTTATTTAAATAATTTATATTGCTAGGGAAATCTTTTGTTATTTCATATTCGCTTCTATAAAAACCGTTAGCATTTGAATTTCCTGAAATTAAATTAATTTCTGAATCAATCATAATTTCATCTGACCTTTTTTCTAAAAGCATTTTTTTTGAGATAACTTTTCCGCCTAATTCATATTTAATTTCTATAGGAACTTTCCAGATTGTCTCATCATTAGAATTGTCATATCTAAATGTTGATTGGGTTATATTGATGCCATTATTTTCATTTTTGATTGATATCCTAGGAAATCCTGGCTGCAGAATCCAAGAATTCATAGTTTCTCTTACTGGAATTGAAGAAAATTCTTCAATGCTATCCCATAAATCTTCAGTTTCAGTATTTGAAAATTCATGCTTATTTAAGTAGCTTCTTATTCCATCTCTAAAAGGCTCTTCTCCTACATATTGCTCTAGCATTCTTAATACTGCCCCACCCTTCTCGTATGTTAAAAGATCAAACATAGCAGTCGCATCATCAGGGGATACTACATCATATTCAATTGGCCTTGTTGATTTTAGTGAATCAACATCAAATGCTGCTGACTTTTCAATTCCAAATTCAACCCATCTCTCCCATTCAGGGTTAAATTTATCTACTGCCTTTGTGGCCATAAATGTGGCAAAAGCTTCGTTTAGCCATATTCCATTCCACCATTTCATGGTAACTAAATCACCAAACCACATGTGGGCAATTTCATGCATAACAACGTCAGCAATGCGTGTTAATTCCCCTTGTGTTGCTTCCTCTTTATTTACAAGTAATAATGCTTCTCTATATGTAATGCACCCTAAATTTTCCATTGCTCCAGATGCAAAATCTGGTATTGCTATCATATCTAGTTTGTCCCCAGGGTAAGGCCTTCCGAAATAATCAGTAAAATATTTAAGAGCAAATTTTCCTGTTTCTATAGCAAAGTCAGTTAAATGAGACTTTCCAATAGCATGAACTATTCTTAGAGGGACTCCATCTACTATAACTTCGTCTGTAGCCTCAAATGGACCTATAACGAATGCAACCAAATAGGTCGACATTTTTATAGAATCTTCGAATTCATATATATCATGAGAATCTGTATTGGAAATATTTTTAATTCCTGTATTAGAAACTGTGAATAAACCCTTTGGGACTTTTAACGTGATAGCAAATACTGATTTAAATTCTGGTTCATCAAAACAAGGGAAAGCACGCCTTGCATCAGTGCTTTCAAATTGCGTAGTTCCTATTTTGTGGCCCACTCCGTTCTCATCTTTGTACCTAGATAGATAGAATCCTCTCAAAGAATTATCTAGATTCCCTAGAAAACTTAATTTTAGTTTGTATTCTCCAGGCTCTAAATCTTGATCAAAATTAATTGATACAGTTTCGTGTTCTTTGTCTTCAGAAATATTTTTTGATTCTAATCCGATACTTATTATTTCAGCTTTATCAATAATAAGACCAATAGAGTTTAATTTTATAGAACTTACCTTTTCTTTTATTGTTAGTGATATTATTTCAGACCCAGAAAACTTTTCATTGTCTAGGTCAGGTTCTATAGTTATAGAGTAGTAACTAGGTATGATTGATTTTGGTAATCTGTATTCGTTATCCATTTTCCTCCTATAATCCTTGAATTCCTTCTATGCCCATATTTATTGCTATTGCAATCATCGCAAAAGATAGCAATTTCATCATTAATCTGCCTTTTAATCTTTTTGAAATTATAACTCCAAATTGAGATCCTATTATTGCTCCTATACCCAAAGGTATTACTGCCTGAACTTGTACATTTCCGTTTATAAAATGAGCCGTGGAGCCAAAAATAGTATATATAGACATCGTCGCAATGGATGTTGCTGTAGCAACTTTCACAGGAAAATTAAAGAAGTACACCAGTGTTGGGGTTCTTACAGGTCCTCCCCCAATCCCAAAAAAACTAGAAATAAAACCAAATAATGTATTAACAGCCGTTGCGGCTGGCTCAACAAAATTATATTTAAAAGATTCGCCAGTTGTAGGAATAATATTTCTGTAAGCCCTCCACCAGCCCTTATTTGCATTCTTTATTTCATTTTCTTCAGATAAAACATTCGCATTCTTTTCTGACTTTGATGGGCTCCAAAAAACATAAAGGCCAGTTAAAATTAACATAATTGAGAATAATATATTGAAAATAGCACTATCTACTTTCTCAAGACCTATAACTGCAAGAATGGCGCCTGGCATAGCTGCAATACTAAATAAAATAGCGCTTCTAATATCTACAATTTTTAACCTTAAGTAGGATATAGCTCCTGATATTGATGCCACAGAAACACAGACTAAACTTGTGCCTACAGCCGTTTTATTTGGCCAATCAAAAACTAATATTAATATTGGACCTATAATAAATCCGCCTCCAGCCCCGACAAGTACTCCGTAAGATGTAGCTATTATTCCTACCCCAAGGAATGCTATAAGCTGAATTACACTAAACTCCATAACTATTAACTCCATGTCCTGTCATGTGAATCAAGATTGGTCCATTCATCTGTGGGTTCAAAAGCTCCTTTAGGATAAATTTCTAATTCAGTAGATGATCCTCCCCAGCCATCAGGATTTGTGTTTAAATGCTCTTTTACCGCATCTTCGTTAAGCTCTATTCCAAGGCCAGGTGATTCAGGAACTTTTACAAAACCATTATTAATAATTTTATCGGTTTCTCCTGTCACTAAATCATCCCACCAAGGGTTATCAACAGAATGCATCTCGAGCCCAATAAATCCTTCTGTTGCTGCCGCACAATGAACATTTGCCATAGCAACTACTGGCGATCCAGCCTGATGCAAAGCCATTGGGATCCCTTTTTGTTGTGCGTAGTCCCCAATTCTTTTGGTTTCAAGAATTCCTCCAGAAGTTGCTAAGTCTGGATGAACTACAGAAACTGCCTCATTATCAATTAAATCCTTAAATCCTTCTAATAAATATATATCTTCACCCGTGCACACTGGTGTTGCAACAGAATTTTTTAGTTGCTTCCATTGGTTGGTATATTGCCAAGGAATCATATCTTCATACCATGCTAAAGAATATTGATCTAATTCTCTGCCAAGCCTGATACAACTTTCTAACCCAATATGGCCAAAATGATCTGTGGCAATTGGTGTCTCATAGCCAACAATGTCTCTTACAACTTTTACATATTCAGATATAGCTTTTATCCCAATATCTGTGAGTTGAATTCCTGTGAATGGGTGCATTATATCTTGAGCTTCTACCATCATACTTTTCAATGACCCTCCTGTTGCCCCTTCTTTAACATTTTCTTTTTGAAAGTCATTTGGAAAAATTAATCCGCCTTCAACCTTTTCTGCAATCCACACGCCTATGTCCATTTTAAGATAAGTGAAGCCTCTTTCCACTCTTTTTTTAAGTGCATTCCCCATTTCAACCGGATCATCTTTGGAAGGTGTGTCTGAGTAAACTCTTATTTGATCTCTATATTTGCCGCCGGCTAACATATATGCAGGAACACCATATGCCTTCCCAGCCAAATCCATTAATGCCATCTCTATTCCACATACTCCTCCTCCTAGCCTTCCATGGCCACCAAATTGTGTAATTTTTCTGAATAATCTTTCCACATCACATGGGTTTTCGCCCATTAATCTACTTTTTAAAAGCAATGCATATCGAGCGCTAGCACCATCCCTGACTTCTCCAAGTCCAACCAATCCCTGATTTGTATATAATTTAATAATTGGCCACCTCCAATTATCTTCCCCAATAACTGCAATTCTCATATCTGTTATTTTCAAATCACTTGGCTTTGAGTTGGTGTTAACTGAATTCATTGATTTTCCTTTCTAAATTAAATATAAAAACCTAAACGGATATTAAAGCTAATTTAGTATAAAATCAACGAATGGAATTTTGGATTATATTTTCACTAACTAGTTCTTTTTTGTTTGCTATAGTAAGTGTTATAGATAAGTATGGCGTTTTTGACTCTACCAATTTATCCCCTAAATTCCTTAATATGTATGTTGGCTTTAGTAATGCGATAGTAGGAACTATTGTATTATTCTTTTTTGGTATAACTGATTTCTTATCCTCAACTACCTTATTAGCTTTGTCTGTAGGAATGATTCAAGGTTTAAGCTTAATTATATTATTTTGGTCTCTAAAAAATAATGATGTGACGCGGGTTATGCCAATATGGAGCGCATATCCATTATGGGTACTCTTAATCGCATTGACTCTAACTAATGAAGTCCTAACTTTTAATCAATTATTATGTATTCTCTTATTAATTTCAGGAAGCATAATAGCAAATATAAAAATTGATAAATCAAGCGCGCTAAAATTTTCAATTAAATCTTTCATTGTTTTAATTTTTGGGACTCTTCTTTTTGGGGTATCGCAAATCATAAATAAAGAGGTAGTTCAAAATATTCCTGTAATTGAAGCATTTGGATTTCGAGGAATAGGAGTATGCCTAACTTTAGCTATTCCATTCTCAAAGCGTGATAATTTAATGTTTCTTGCGAAATATGTATTAAATTGGAGAAAGAGCAAATATATTTTTACTGCAGAAACTTTTTTAGCAACTTTTGCTTACTTAACAATTCTATATTCCTTGGTTAATGGTCCAGTCTCACTTGTAGCTGCTATTTCTGGAACAAGGCCAGTATTTATAGTAGCCATATATACTATTTTAGGAATTCTAAGAGTAAACATTTCAGAATCTTTTTCGAAAAATGAAGTTGTGGTAAAAATCATTTCTGCTATATTTGTTTCAATGGGGGTATTTGGAATTGCATTCTTTTGATAAGAAGATTGGAGTAGCGCAAATTGGTTCTAAGCATGGGCACGCAACTTCAGTTTTATCCACTATTTTAAACAATCCAAAAGTAAATTTTTTTGGTATTTTTGAGCCTGATATAGAAAAAAGAAATGAGCTCAAAAAAAATAAATTTTTCCCATGGAACAAGGTTAACTTTATTGAGAATGAAGATGAGATTTATGCTCCAGAAATTATTGCGATTGCATCCGAAGGCTCAAATATAGAATCTTTAAAACAAACAAAAAAAATTCTTAAGAAGGGTAAAAATGTTTTTTATGATAAGCCAGCCGGAGACAACTTCAAAGAATTCCAGGAATGCATAAAAATAGCTAAAGATAGCAATCTTCATCTTCAGATGGGCTATATGTTTAGAAATCATAAAGGATTTCAAGCGTTAATTGATATTTCTAAATCTGGACGCATAGGAGATATATTTTCTATAAGAGCACATATGTCTACTTCTATTCAAGAGTCAATGAGAAAACAAATTGCTGACCATAAAGGAGGAATATTTTTTGATTTGGCGGGGCATGTTTTAGACCAACTTGTTTATTTAATGGGCAGACCAGATAAAATAACAAATTTTATAAGGAAAGATATAACCAGAACTCCTAATTTTTATGATAATTGTGTGTGTGTTTATGAATTTAAAAATGCATTTGCTACTGTGGATATTTCATCGGCTGAAGCAACACCAATGGCTAGAAGATTTGAAATATATGGAACTAAAGGTAGTCTGATAATGGAGCCATTTGAGCCTGCTCAAACTATAAGAGCAATAATACCTAATGAAAAACCGAATGAATTTTATATATCGATTAAGGATTATATTGTGTCTTTTGGAAGCAATGATACTGCTAGGTATATTGAAGGGTTTGATAGGTTTATAGATGTAATAAGTGGTAAATTAAAGCCAGACAGAACACTTGAACACGAACTGCTTGTTCAAGAAACACTTCTCAGGTCGGTCGGTCTGTTGTAGTGTATTAATATGACATCTGTTTTTAAAAGGAAAAATCCCTCCGCTTTATCTGCATTATCTGCAATTGAAAGAAAAATCATAAGAGCTTGGTGTATGTATGACTGGGCAAATTCAGCTTTTTTTACAAGTGTTGTTTCTGCAATTATGCCGCTTTATTTTGTTGGTCTTTATAAAGAGGAGTTAGGATCAGGCGTTGTTATTTTTAATTTTCAGTTTTCTGCAACTGTAGTTTGGGCTCTAACAGGTGCGCTAGGAACATTTCTAGTAGCACTAAGTAGTCCTGTATTTGGAATTATTGCTGATAGATCTGGGATTAAAAAGAAATTAATGACTATTTTTTGTGTTGCTGGATGCCTGAGTACTTTGATGTTATTTTTCTCTGCATATTCATCTTCACCTTGGCTATTTAGCTTAGCATTTTATTTTCTTGGTGCCATAGGCGCAGCCGGTTCAAATGTATTTTATAACTCACTTTTACCACATATTGCTCCGGAAGATTTATTAGATGATGTAAGCAGTAGAGGGTATGCATATGGATATTTAGGCGGAGGTTTATTGCTTTTCGCCCATTTGGCATTTTTAATATTTTTTGAATATTCAGATTTAGCAATTAGATCATGTTTGGCTTCAGTTGGTATCTGGTGGTTTGGGTGGGCATTATGGACTTTAATTGTTGTTCCTGAACCTAATACTGTAAAAGTAAAAAAAATAGGCGTAAGGAGATCAATTATAAGAGCTTTTAATCAATTAAGATCTACCGCTGGAGAATTTAAACAATTTAAACATTTATTAATTTTTCTAATTGCATTTGTAATTTTTAATGATGCTATTGCTACTTGCTTAGGAATTGCTGGAGCATTTGGTTTGGACGTCCTTAGAATTTCACAAGAAACCACTATTCTCACTATTTTAATTGTTCAATTTGTTGCATTTCCAGGATCTATTTTATTCAGCTATTTATCAAAAAAAATAGGGACTTTAAAAGCATTAAGTTTTGCAGTGATTGGTTGGGGTATAATTTCAGTATTAGCTGTTGGTTTTGCTCCACTTAACTTAAATAAACATACAGATTATGATTATCAATTAGGCTATGCTTCTGATTCAAATATGTATTCTTTTGAGGTTGATCCAACATTATCTGAAACTAATAAAGTGGAAATTAGATGGGCTGAAATAAATTCAGATTATTTAAGTTCAGAAATGTTATCTATTTCTGATAGCAATAAGTTTGCTGATAACTTTAGTGATGCTGATTGTAAATATAGTGTTTCGTTTAGAAATGGGCCTCTTGATGAATTAACAAAAATATGTGACTCCCATCCTACATTTTTAAATGAAAATTTTGTTGATAACTGGCCAAAATTTTTAAGATTTATACTTTGGTCGCCTTTAAATATTAACCAGGACGCTCAGTTTCTTATAATGGGAGTCTTGGTAGGGTTGGTAATGGGTGGCGCACAAGCATTGGGCAGAAGTTTATTTGCATATATGTCTCCTAAAAGTCGAAGTGGGGAATTTTTTGGATTTTTCTCTTTTTCATGGAGATCAGTATCTGTAATAGGACCAGTTAGTTATGCGCTTTTAGCAGGATTCACCACACCTAGAATTGGGATATTATTTTTAGCATTCCAAATTTTCTTAGGATTATTTATTTTGAAATTTGTTAATGTTAGTGAAGGTAGAAGAGTTGCTATTGAACACGATAAGTCCATTTATAAAATTAAATAAGTTTTTTCGCTACATCAGGCCAATCTACTGTCATAGCTTTTGCACCTAGTTTCTTCATTCTAATTACATCATTTTTTGACTTGGCTCCCCATGCACACATTACTAGATTTTTCTCTGCTAAAAATTTAATAAATTCTTCATCTCTCCATATATCATCATGAACATTAGGTATAATCATGCCTATATTATATTCAGATAAAATTTTAATTATTTCACTTTTTGTTACATTATTTAATAGCCATCCGACTCTAAAATTTGGAGATATTTCTATAGCTTTTATAACATGGTTTAAGTTGAAAGAAGTGATGCTAAACCCCGGCACTTGATAAGGAGCAGTATTTGATATATTTGCCCAGCCGCACTTATTTATTAAATCAATAACCAATTGGGGTAAGTCTGTATCATCTGATTTTAGTTCAATTTGTAAGTGAGCATTACTTTTATACCTATCTAGAACGTCTTCTAAAACCGGAATCCCTTCCTCTTTAAATGATTTATTGAACCATCTTCCCGCATCTAATTTTTTAATATCATAATAATTTAATTCTTTAACCCACCCTTTGGCATTAGTAGTTCTGTCAAGTTTATAATCATGTATTATTACAGGTACTTTATCTCTGGTTAATTGAACATCTAATTCAATAATATTAAATCCATTTTCAATAGCTTTATCAAAACTTCCGAAAGTATTTTCAGGAGCTTTAGAAGAAAAACCTCTATGGGCAATTAAATTCATAAAAAGACCAACTGTATTAAAAAAAATGTTATTATAAGTATCATTATTATAACTAATTTAATTATACAGAATAAAGTTGTTCAAAAATTTAGAAAAAATATCTTGCGAAAGTTCAATATTTATAGTTGCATTTAAAGGCTGGTCTGACGCTGCAGAAGGCGCAACTAATGCTATAGAAACTTTAATTTCTCAATATGATTCAGAAAAATTTGCTACTTTTGAAGAAGAAGATTTATTTGCTTTTGCTCGAGAAAGACCAGTTATAAAAAATTCTAAAAAAGGTAGAGAAATATCTTGGCCAAATAATGATATTTTTTATATAGATAGTGCTATAAATAAATCTACATCATTGGTTGTTCTAAATGGAACAGAACCTCATTTTAAATGGAAGACATTTTCTTCTGAAATTGTAAAGCTTCTACTATCTATGAATGTTAAGGCTGTTGTTACTTTAGGAGCATTGCTGGATTCAATTCCTCACACCAGAGGAGTTAAAACCCAAATAACTGGACAACATACATATATGCCTCCAGAATTTAAAAAAAAGAAAATTGAGCCATCAAAATACGAAGGTCCTACTGGAGTTTCTTCAGTAATTATTGAAGATTTCAAGAAAATGAATATACCTTCAATGAGTATTTGGGCACATGCTCCTCATTATTTACAGAGCTCTCCCAATCCATTAGTTTCAAAAGCACTACTAGATGAACTTTCTAAATGGCTACCTCTTAGTTTCGATACAAAAAAACTACAAAAAAAATCAGAGAAATATATTAGTGCGCTTGACAGTGCTATAGCTCAAGATTCTGAACTTAAATCATATATAGAAAAGCTTGAAACTAAATATGACTCAGCAGTAGTTGATTTTCCTCCTGTTGATGATGACCTGCTACTTAAAGATTTAGAAAAATTCCTTGAAACTAATAATAAAGGAAATGATAGTAGTTCTGGCGAGTGAATAGGTTCTTAGAAAATATATCTAATCTCTTCAATGAATCTAATAAAGAAATTGGTTTTGGAAGTAAATCTAAAACAATTAATTCTAGAAAAGCTTTACTTTTTCAAGAATTAAAACCCCAATCTCCTATATATGAAAAGTATATTGATGGAGTAATTTATAAAGATTTAGAATTTGATAAATTAAAAAAATTAACCAATAAAAATGTACTTAATGGATTAATTTTTCCCGATAAAATGATTAACTTAGAAAAACTAGAAAGTTATAATTTTGATTTTGCTGTACTTCATGATTTAAATATTTCATCTGAATTCCTCTTATCTGAAAAAATAGCATCTGGTTTTTATATAGACAGCAATCTTGATGATAATACTTATGATGCTATAAATAATGTCCCTTTTTCATTTGTAATTATTGACTTGATGAACAAGCCAAAATATGAAACTTTATCTGGAATATTCGACCTAACAAAGATTATATCAAATATTGATAATAATATAATTTTAAAGCTAGATTACATACCATCTGAGAAGACCTTAGAACTTTTATATTTACTAGGTATAGTTGGAGTTATTATTGATTCTGAGGTGCATAGTGAAGACAAGTTCAAAATACTAGATAAATATTTGAAAGACTTAAAAGGAGATTTAAAAAAGAAATCAATTGTATACCCTAATATTTCAAATAACATGGATTTTATTCCATATGATGATGAGGAATAATATATGAAAATTTCAATTTTAGGACTAAATGATGATGCCGCTTTTTTTTTAAAAAGATCTTATATTTTAAAAAAAAATAACCAATTAGATTTTTTTGCATTTGATGATAGAAAAAAACAGAATTATTTCAAAAAAGAATTCCCAAATCTAAAGGCTCCATGGAGCTTAAATGAGGTGTTAGAATCATCTGAACTACTACTTAATTTTTCTGATTTAAAGAGTTTACCTGATTCATTGGCAATAATTAAAGATAATAACCAGCGTTGTCCAATAATCGATTTTTCACCTAATAAAAAATATTCAATCAAATTGTTTAATGATTCAGCACTATCGCAAAATAATATAGTCCATGCCATGTCGCCAGGAAGGGTCGGCATAAACAATAATCAGGAGATTATCAAGTTGCCTGTAGTTCTTAATAATAATATTAAATCTGATTTTAACGAACCAACTAATTTGTTTTTTAAAAAATTAAAAATTACCTTTAAATTTATGGATGAAATTGAGCATGACGAAGTTCTTAGGTCAAATTATTATTTACCAAATATACTATTATTTTCATTAGCCAAAATAATGAATCAGAAATCTAAAATTATTTCTAATACTTTGGGTACAGAATTTATAGATAATATAAGAGCCTTGGTAAATGTTAATATTGATGGTGATCTAATAGAGGATTATATATACGATGATTTAAGTGAATTAATAAATTCTTTGAATAATGAAATGAAAGAAATATTTACAGATACTGATAAATTAAATGATTCATATTTTATTAATTCTAAAAAAGTAGCAAATATATTAGACCCTAATACCTCTCTTCCAAAATCTAAAGATACAATGATGAGTCTTTTTTTTGGAACTAGATTCACAAAATTAGTATCAGGTTGGTCTAAAATTGATAAATCAAATGATTAAATTAAATTCATCTTTATCATTTAGCGGTGAACTTGAAGTGCCTAGTGATAAAAGTATTTCACATCGTTCAGCATTATTAAATTCAATTTCAATTGGGAAATCAAAGATATTAAATTATAGTGATGGCGAAGATTGCCTTAGCACCCTCTCTGTCCTAAAGGAACTTGGCGTTAATGTGAATTTAATTCCTAAAGAAAATTCATACGACTTAGAGATTCAATCAAAGGGTTTAAATTCACTTACTAAACCAAAAAATAATTTATATGCAGGAAACAGCGGTACCACAACAAGGCTTTTATCAGGAATCTTGTCATTTTCTAATTTCAATTCAATCCTTTTAGGCGATAGTTCTTTGAATTCTAGGCCAATGAAAAGAATTATTGATCCTTTGATAATGATGGGTGCTGATATTAAAAGTAATGATAATTGTGCTCCGCTTGAATTTAGACAATCAAATTTAAATGGCATTACCTATAGCATGGATGTTGCTAGTGCTCAAGTTAAATCTTGTATTATTCTGGCAACTTTAGGAGCTAATTCAAAATCTGTAATTACTCAGCCAGCCTTGTCTAGAGATCACACTGAAAGAATGCTTATTTCTATGGGGTCAGATATTAAAATTAATAAAAATGAAATTATTATTAGTCCGGGAGAAATTAATTCTATAGATATTGAAGTTCCTGGAGATATTAGTTCTGCTGCATTTTGGATTGTTGCTGCTCTTATACATCCTAAAGGAAATATAATTTTAAAAAATGTTGGTGTAAATCCACTCAGGACAGGAATTCTAGATGTCCTTATTAAGATGGGCGGAAGAATTGAAATATTCAATGAAAGGCAAGTTGCTAATGAGCCTGTAGCAGATATTAAAGTGATTCACTCGGAACTAAATGGCATTGAAATTAATGGAGATATCATTCCTAAACTTATTGACGAAATACCAATTATAATTATAGCTTCAGTTGTTGCAAAAGGGGCAACTATAATAAAAGATGCTTCAGAATTAAGAGTTAAGGAGACGGATAGGCTTTTTGCGATGTCAGAATTTTTGAAAGTATCTAATATTAAACATGATCTTTTTGATGATGGAATTCAAATTTCTGGAAATTCTAATTTTAGTGGAGGCAATTTTGATTCTTTTAATGATCATAGAATAGCTATGTCAATTGCTATAAGCTCACTTATTTCTGACCAAGAAACTATAATAAATAATCATGAAGCTGCATCAGTTTCATATAAACAATTTTGGAATCACTTAGAATCATTAAAATTAGATAATTGATAGATAAAAATCAACAACAAAATATAATAGTGATGTCAGGGCCCTCAGGGGTTGGTAAAGACACGCTTATGGAATTAATTGAAAAGAGGTATCCAAAAAAAATTCATATAGTTATAACTGCTACTACTAGGGAACCTAGGTCTAATGAAGAAAATGGAGTTAATCATTTTTTTGTTAATAAAGATAAATTCAATCAAATGATTGATAATGGTGAACTCATTGAGTGGGCAAAAGTATATGAAAACTTATATGGTGTACCTAAGTCAGAAATAACTAATAATATATCTAAAAATATTAAAGTGTTCATTAGGGTTGATGTTCAAGGTGCTAGAAGACTTAAAGAAATTCTAAAATATGCAGTTTTTATATTTATAAGTCCAGAATCAAAGGAAGATTTAAAGAAAAGGTTAATATTAAGGCATGAAAACTCTGAAAGTGACGTAGAGAAAAGATTGATGATGGCCGAGACAGAAACTATTGAAGCTGACTGGTTTGATTTTATTGTAGTTAACTACCCTGACCAAGCTGAAAAAGCAGTTTTGGAACTTTCAGATATTATAGGATTGAATTGATATGAAAATTATAATAGCACCTCAAACATTTAAAGGATCTTTAACAGCAAGTGAAGCAACAGATTGTATTTCAGAAGCTGTACTTGATGTTTTTCCGAATTCAGAAATAGTAAAACTTCCTATTGCAGATGGTGGAGATGGGACCTTAGAAACTTTAGTGGAAAGCTATAAAGGAAAATTCATGGAATCAGAAATTTCAGATCCTTTAGGAAATAAAGTTATTTCTCAATGGGGATTAATTGGAGATATAGCTATTATTGAAATGGCACGAAGCTCGGGGCTTGCCTTAATTGACCCCAAAAAACTTGATCCAATGAACTCAACCTCATTTGGTACAGGACAACTAATATTAGAAGCCTTAGATCATAATGTGAGTAAAATTATATTAGGCATAGGTGGTAGCGCAACAAATGATTGCGGTGTTGGAGTTGCTAAAGCATTAGGAATAAAATTTCTTAAAGATGATGGTTCAGAAATCTCTAATAATGTTGAAGATTTTATAAATATAAAAACAATAAACATGGAGTTTATTAACTCTAAAATTACCGACGTTGATATAGAAGTTGCGTGTGATGTTACTAATACTTTATGTGGAAAAGAAGGTGCTTCATATATATATGGACCACAAAAAGGGGCTAGTCCGCAGCAAATTGAAATCCTTGATAATAATCTAATGCATTTATCTAATGTCATAAAAAATGATATTGGCAAAGATGTTTTAAATTTAGAAGGAGGCGGAGCTGCTGGAGGAATGGGGGCTGGCATGGTTGCGTTTTTTTCAGCTACTTTAAGACCAGGTGTAGATATTATTTTTGATACTTTAAATGTTGAAAATAAAATTACTGGCGCTAATTTAATTATTACAGGTGAAGGGCAATTTGATATTTCATCTACATACAATAAGGCTCCAACTGCTATTGCAAAGCTTGGCATGAAACATAATATACCTTCTATAGGCATTAGCGGTTCTTTTGGTGAAGGATTTGAAAAGTTAGATGAATATGGGATTATTTCTAAATCAACATTGATAAATAAAATTTCTGACTTAGAAACAAATATAAAAGAAGCTAAACATTTACTTAAAATTGCTGCTAAAGAACAACTGAAAGCCATAAAGATTGGAATGAATATATGAAAAAATATGATATTGCAATTATTGGAGGCGGAATTATTGGATTTGGCACTGCCTTAGGGATACAGAGAAAAAACCCAAAATTGAAAATATGTATCATTGAAAAAGATAATGTAGTTTCGAATCATCAAACTGGTCATAATAGCGGAGTTATTCATTCAGGGATTTACTATAAACCTGGCTCTTTAAAAGCAAATTTTTGTGTTGAAGGAAGAGCTAGTATGGCAGAATTCTGTCAAAAATATAATTTAAAGTATGTTAAATGTGGGAAAATTATTGTTGCGTACACAGAAGATGAACTTCCTAGACTGCAAAATTTATATGAAAGAGGAATTGCTAATAAAGTAAAAGGCCTAGAAATTATAGGATCAGAAAGAATAAAAGAGATAGAGCCGCATGCCGTTGGTTTAAAAGCACTTTATGCTCCTAATACTGGAATAGTAGATTATAGAGAAATTACGGAAAAATATGCCCAAATCTCTATGGAAAATGGTGCTGATGTTTTACTTAACACTAGCTTTGAAAGTTTTTCTGATCCAAGCGATTCAAATGATCTTGTGCTTGAAACATCAAATGGTGAAATAAGCTCTCAATTAACTATAAATTGCGCAGGATTACAATCTGATATTGTGGCAAAAAAAATGGGAATAAACCCAAAACTCCAAATAATACCTTTTAGAGGTGAATATTATAATTTAATTCCTGAAAAGAAAGATTTAGTTAAGGGGCTAATATACCCAGTCCCAGATCCTGCATTCCCTTTTTTAGGTGTTCACTTTACTAAAACAGTACATAATGGACTTGTTGAGGCGGGTCCAAATGCTGTCCTTGCATATTCTAGAGAAGGATACAAAAAGACTGATATTAATATTAGAGAACTCTTTGCCACTCTTTCATTTCCTGGATTTATTAAATTTGGTCTTAACAACTGGAAAACAGGAGTTAGCGAAATCAATAGATCTTATAGGAAAAGTGTTTTTGTGAAAGATTTACAAAAAATGATTCCGGATGTTAAATCTGAAGATTTAGAAAGTGGAGGGTCAGGAGTAAGAGCTCAAGCTATTAGTTCTGATGGCACTATGATTGATGATTTTGCAATTGAAACTACAGAGAAATCTATTCATGTTTTAAACGCACCATCACCTGGAGCTACATCCTCATTAGTAATTGGAAAGTATATTGCTGATTTAGCGCTAGAAAAAATATCACTTGACTAACGAATTGGTTTAATATTTAATTTTTACATTAATAAAAATATCTTAAGGATAAAGGAATCGGTTTAAATCCGAACGGTTTGCGCCACTGTTAAGCGTGATGTTATTGGTCACTGGATAATTTCTGGGAAGGCTAAATTAAAATGTACGCATAAGTCAGGAGACCTCCTTAAAGAATAGTTAAAGGTTTTCGCAATAAAAATCTGGATTTCAGAGATTTATTGTGTTCGATTTTTATATGTTGAACACTAATTTAAAATCTATAAGATACTTTTCTGTTTACCATAAATTTATATTTATTGTTCCTGTAATTTCAATTTTAGGATTAATTTTAGTAATCCTATCTTTATCAAATGGGGCTGTTCCAACAAGCTATTTTGATTCAATTAAATACCTGATTGGATATTTCAGCGATTCTTCAAATGTAGATCCTATAAAAGGCAACGTAATTTCTAATATAAGAATGCCAAGGATTTTATTATCTTTGCTTGTTGGCTCAGCTCTAGCGGTATCTGGCGCTTCTTTGCAAGGAGTGTTTAAGAACCCAATGGCAGACCCTGGAATAATTGGTGTATCTTCTGGTGCAGCTGCAGGCGCCGTAATTACAATATCCTTAGGCATTGCTGGTTCATCATTGTTAATCCTTCCTGTTTTTTCATTCTTTGGAGGACTTATCGCAGCATTAATTGTTTTTCTATTATCAAGAATTTCTACAAATTCATCTGGAACTTCTTTTATCCTTTCAGGTCTCGCTGTCTCAGCTTTTCTTAATTCAATAATTTCATTGCTTCTTGTTTCTTCAAAAAAGTTTGGAGAATTAAATGCAATTTTAAATTGGTTAGCTGGTGGATTTCAGGATTCAAGATGGGAGCATGTGTATATAGCTGCACCAATAATATTATTACTACTCCCCTTCTTTTTTATCTTTTCTAACAGGATAAACATATTGTCTTTATCTGATGATTCAGCTAAAACACTTGGATTAAATGTTGAGTTAAATAGATTTATTTTTTTAGTTTTAGCAACATTAATGACTTCTATTTCAGTATCTGTCTGTGGAATTCTAGCTTTTATTGGCATAATGATTCCGCATATAACCCGACTAATAGTTGGTCCTGACAATAGACTTGTAATACCTATTTCTGCACTCATAGGTGCTGTTTTTTTATTAACAGGAGATCTTTTAGCAAGAACGATTTTTCTTCCAAATGAAATAAGGTTAGGAATAATAACAAGCTTTATTGGTGCTCCTTACTTTATTTATCTATTAATTAAGCAAAGAAATAATTTTATTGAAAGGTAGCATGAAAATTTTCCCCCCATTATTAATTATTTTAACATTAATTTTTCCCCTAATAGCATGTTCTACCTCATCCTCTTCAATCGCCCTTGATAAACTAGATTCTAGTAATGCCCTTCAGAACGAAAAGCACGAAGATGATCTCAAAGAAAATATAAATTTTGATGTCCCGATAAATGAGTTTCTTGATTTAGTAAATGAATTTGGTGCTCCTGGAATATTGGATCCTGATAATTCAAATTGGCCAAGAGAAGTTGAAGCAATGAATGGAATAGTAGTAATTGATGAAAAGCCGGAGAGAATAATTACAATTTCTGTAGGTCATGATGAAATGCTTTTTGGTTTTGCAGATATTGATACGATTGTAGCTGCATCTTCGTTCTCTAAAGATCCAAATGGAATTATATATGAATTAACAAAGAATTTACCTACTATATCTTCTGAAATTGAAACAATAATTGCTCAAGAGCCAGATCTGATATTTGCTGATCCATTTGCAAATCCTGCCTTAATTGAATCACTTGTAGATATAGGTATACCTGTAGTTCAAACACAACTTAATAATACTTATAAGGGAAGAATAAATGATATATTGTTCGCATCTTATGTAATAGGCCAAACTGATCGTGTCTTTGAACTAATAAGTGTAATTGAAAAAAAGATATCTTTAATTAATGAATTCAAAGAGCTTTTTATTGATAATATTCCAAGCGTGTTGTCTGTTACTTATTATGATGCTTATTGGGTTGCTGGGGAAGGTTCTACAGAAGGAAGTATCATTGAATTAGCTGGGGCTGGTAATGTTGCTTCTGTATTTGGAGTGGAATCAAATAATATGATCACAAAAGAAGCCTTAATAGAAATGAACCCTGAATATATTATTATCCCTCAGTCTATTGAATGGGGTGGGTTAGATTTTTATGAATTATTATTTAGTGATGAATCATTACAGTCTATAGAAGCGATAGTAAATAAAAATGTTTATCTAATTGATACAAATTACTTCACTACATTGTCGCATTGGAATATTGTTGGCGCAGAAAAATTAATAGAAATACTTTGGCCAACAAAGTGGAGTGAATTTATTGATTCTTACCCTCAATTTTACCCTTGCATGAACTGTGATATTTATTAATGGGGATAGAGTTAAAAAATATTAATTATTTGCCTGATAATGCAGAAGTTATTAAAGATGTTTCATTGATTATTAATAATGATATAAGCACATTTTTAGGTCAAAATGGATCTGGCAAAACTACATTAATGAAATTAATATCTAAGTTAATTACTCCAACAAAAGGCGAGATTGCAATAAATCAAAATAATATTTCTGATATTAAAAAATATGATTTATCAAAATTAATAACTTATATTTCTCAAGACAGAGAGAACATACAAGGTTTCACAGTATTTGAGTATGCAGAAATGGGAAGGTTTCCATATCAAAATTTTTATGGGAAATATGACTTCAAAAGTTTAGAAGTGATAGAAAATTCTTTACGACTAGTTAATTTATACAAAAGAAAAAATGAGCTTGTTAATAATCTATCTGGTGGCGAGATGCAGATTCTTAGAATTGCTAGAGCCTTAACTCAAGACACTGAAATAATATTATTTGATGAACCTACGTCCAATTTAGATATCAAAAATACTAAAAGAGTGAAGGATCTGATATTCAAACTAAAAGATATGAATAAACAGATACTGATTTCTACTCATGATATTAATTTTGCTGAATCAATTTCAGATTTTATTTTCATGATTAAAGAAGGAAAATTAATTTATTCAGGTGAAAAATACAAAGTTTTAACTAAAAAAAATATCATAGATTGTTATGATCTAGATGTTTATGAGAGCGCTGAGATTAAACTTTTTTAACAGCTTTATCGTTTTTTGCTAATAACTCTAGAAGTTCATAAGTATATATTCCAGTAGTAGAGCATGGATCAGCATTTGACCAAAGAAATTGATATGCATAATTACCTATAATTAAGTAATCAACTATAAATATATCATCAGGGATTGAATTGATGTTGAGCAACTTTCTGCCTGTCATCTCCTCTATACAATTTGCACATGGACATTGAAGTCTAAGATATTTGTATGGGAATAAATATTTATTATTTTCAAATTCAAGCAGAAGGCCATTATCTTCAAGTTGAATTAATGTTGGAATGTTCATATTCTTATTTTAACTTATTAATAAAAATAATTAAGGGGGATGCAATGAGCAATAAATATACCGCAGCCGTTATTGGTGCTGGTTCTATATCTCAAGCACATATGAATGGTTATAATATCAATGAGAAAGATATCTCTGTAGAAGCAGTGGTAGATCCTGTAGAAAACGCAAGAAAAAATTTTATGGATCAGTATGATGTAAAAAAATCTTACCCATCTATGAAAGATCTATTTGATGACTTCACTCCTGATATTGTAAGTGTATGTACTTGGCATGCATTACATCATGAACAGACAGTAGAAGCAGCAAAAGCAGGAGTAAAGGCAATAATATGTGAAAAACCTATGGCTATTGGCTCAGGACCAGCAAAAGCTATGCTTGATGCATGTAATGAAAATAATGTAAAGCTTGTTATTTCACATCAAAGAAGATTTACGCCTGGATGGGAAAAAGCAAAAGAAATTGTAGAAAGTGGATTAATTGGCAATCCATTGTTTATTGAATTGAAGGCATTAGAAGGTTTGCTTAATTGGGCTACACATAATATTGATGGATCTAGATATATCATCGGGGACCCTGACACTGAATGGGTTTTTGGCTCAGTTGAAAGGACTACTAATAAGTTTGAGAGAGATACAAGGATAGAAGATTCTTGTATGGGTCTTATTCAATATAAAAATGGCATCCAATCTTTTGTTCAGTCAGATTTAGCTCAATATGATTATGAGTCTCAATGGAAAACTAATCATCCTATATTTATAAGAGGCGAAATTGGCGCCCTTGATATCACTGAATATGAAGTTAAGTATTTAGGAGGAAAAAATTCTGGATGGGAAACAATACCTGCAAATATTCCTAAGGAAAAAATTGATCCTATTGGAGGAGATACTAATGGAAAGTTAGTTAAAGAATTGATTAATTTGCTTAACGGCGGTGATGATCATAGGTGCTCAGGGGATAAAGCAAAACAGACCCTAGATATTATGATGTCAATTTATCAGTCAGCAAGAATTAATGAGAAAGTGTATTTTCCTGTTAATGAGAATAATTATCCTCTTGATTTAATGTTTGATGAAGGAAAAATACCTCTTAAAAAATCTGAAAAATATGACATCAGAGGCTTCCTTGATAGATCAGATATAGATGAGGAAGATTATAATAAGTTAAAAAAACAAGGGATACCTCATCACCAAATAATGCAAAAAGTTAAAAGATTATAATCTATCTGTACTCTGAAATTGCGTTCCACATATCTGGATTATCTCCAATGTGGGCTTTTATAGGATCTGTTATCTCATTAAATAACTCAGAAATTTCATCAGAAATTTCATCTTCAAAGGAAGCTTTATTTAGAAGGACTTCATTTCTATTTCTTGCGCCTACTAGCATAGAAATTACACCTTTTTGTTTTTTTAACCAACATAGGGACATAACTGCAGGGTCTATATTATAACTACTTGATAAATCAATTATTTTATTAATACAATCAAATAATAAATTTTCGCATCCTTCGTCGTTATGCCTGCAAAGCTTAGAAGTGTTTTTTGAAAAAAGCCTACTCCTTGAAACTCCATCTGGAACATCTTCCACTTTTTTATACCTTCCTGTTAGTAACCCTTGAGCTAAAGGACTATAGCATATTATTCCACTTCCTTTTGAAATACATACAGGCTTAATTTCAAACTCAATCGCTCTCCAAAAACCATTATAGGGCAATTGATTTGTTGCTACTTCAATTAGCCCTGATATTTCTGAAAAATCATTTTTACCAAAGTTACTTACACCTATAGTTAATATTTTTCCTTCTTCTTTTAATTTTTTTAATTCATTAACAGAATCTTCAATTGGCACTTCGTGATTAGGCCAATGAATTTGATAAAGATCAATATAATCTGTTTTTAATCTTTTAAGGCTATCCTCACATGCTTTTCTTATATTTTTTGGAGATAAATCACTCGGAGGTACTTTAGTTCCGATTATACTTGAATGCCTCTTTTCTATAAGAGCTGTTCCTAGCACTTCTTCTGATCGGCCTTCTCCGTATCCTGGAGCAGTATCAAAAAAATTGATTCCATTTTCAATAGACTCATTAACTGCATCTATCGAATCGGAATCATCCTGTTCCCCCCATAATTCACCGCCTGCAAAAGGCCAGCAACCCAAAGCAAATTGAGATATATTAATTTTACTTTGCCCTAATTCTGTGTATTTCAAAATTTATATCCTTTATATTTACTTTAAAACAACTATAATTATATTTCTATAAAATATATTTTACATATGAAAATTTATGCACAAGCATTAGATCTAAAAAATGATGAAGATCTAATAAAAAAATATGAAAACTACCATAAAAATGTTTGGCCAGAAACACTTGAAGGGCTTAAATATGTTGGGGTCTTAAGGATGATGATTTGGAGAGTTAACAATAGGTTATTTATGCTTATGGAGACCTCAGATAAATTTGATATTGAAAAATTTCAAGAATATACAGATCAAAATCCTAGAGCTAAAGAGTGGAATGATTTAATGATGAATTTTCAACAGCAAATTCCATCTCCAACTGGAGAATGGTGGAGCCCAATGAGCTTGGCATTTGATTCTGAATGGTTTGATTAGAAAAGGTTGCTGCTCTGCCCGGCATCTATATTTATGCATGCTCCAGTAATTGTAAATGCTTGAATAGATGAAAGAAATGCCACCATTTCACCTACTGGCTCCGGTTTCCCAAAGTCTCCCATAGGTAGATTTTGTTTTATAAAATCATCAACTACTTCCTTTGAGGAGTTTTTGACAAATTTTTCCCATGAACCGCCATCATGTTTAATAGAGCCTGGTGCTATTGAATTTACAGTAATACCTGATTTGGCTGTTTCTATAGCCATATGTTTAGTTGCAGCAATTAAGCTAGCCTTAGAAGACATATAACTAGAACTTTTACCACCATATTCTCGACCAAATATAGACGAAATATTTATTATTCTCCCCCACTTATTAGTTATCATTTTTTTTGATACTATTTTCATCAATTTTAGAGAAGCCCAAAAATTTAAGTTAAAAACTTTTTCATAATTTTCTAAATCATCTTTTAATAATGAATCTGAACCTAGCGAACCACCAACATTATTTACCAAAATATCTATGTCACCAATATTTTTTTCGGCTATATTTACTAATTCATTTAAAGAATCTAAGTCATTACTAATCTCATGTTTAATACCAATATATTTAATATATTTTTTATCTAATAGATTAGTAGTTTCTTTTATTCCATCGTCTGATCTAGAGCAAAATGCAATATTAACCCCTTCATTTGATAATGATTTTAAAGATGCTAAACCTAAACCTCTTGTTCCTCCAGTAATGAGAGCATTTTTACCTTTAATTCCTAAATCCATATTTCTACTACTCCTTTTATTAATCCAACCATAAATAATTGAAATATCATTGTACTTGGAATATAGGTAAATATGACAATTAGGAATGATTTTAGATATCTTAATTGCAAAGATTGATTAACTTGCAAATTAAACCCATACAAAACAAATACTGACCTGATAATCAATGTATATAGCCATATTGTTGATATGAATATAATAATATCCGATAAAATTTTTTGCTCACGTATTATTGGCATCACTGAAATCATTCCAATTAAAACTGGAATTTGAATTAATGAGAGTAAATTTATGTGTTTTTTAAATGTTAGTATGTCTATGCTGTCTGGGCTCTTGCCATCACTATTTTTTAAACCTGCCCTAATTGGTGTTGCAAATAATGTGATTCCTAAAAAATATAAGCCCGAAATAATAAATAAGTTTTGGCTTATAAGACCTATGAATTTAATAATAAATTCTGATAATGAAAAATTTATATTTGAATCAAATTGTAAGAATGGGTAAATAGCTCCACATATACATGAAAAAAATAGAATAATTAATGAAATAATAATATTTTTATCTGAGTAAAATAATCTCTCAAAAGGCTGATTTGCAAATGAAAGATTTAATATAGGCCCCTTAATTTTAGTAATAAAGCGCCAAATCATTAGATATGATTGTCGACTTTAGATGCAATAACATTTTGTCCTACTGCACCAACAATTTGATCAACAGGCGCACCATTTTTAAAAATCAGTAGTGTAGGTATGGATCTTATGCCGTATGTTGAAGAGACAGTAGGGTTTGAATCAACATCAAGCTTCCCTACTTTTAATTTACCTTCATATTCACTACTTATATTTTCTACAGAGGGGGCGATCATTTTGCATGGCCCACACCATTCTGCCCAAAAATCTACTAAAACTGGCTCACTGGATTTTATTACTTCTTCTTCAAAATTGTTGTCATTTAGTTCTATTACATTACTCATTTTGCCTCTATTCTACTTTTATATTGTCTATTATTTTGTAACTTAATTTTGGAATATTCATTGACCAGTCTTTATTTTTAGAGTTCTGCATCTCAGTTGCCATTTCTCCAAATAGATTTGTTATGGAGATTGAATTGTCTAAGTTATCTAAAATTTTAACTTTGCCTTTAATTTTATAACCAGATGAACCCAATAATGTTACCAATGCTCCTTCGTTAATTCCATGCTTCTCTATAATGTTGCTGCTTATTTCTAAAGTTGTATTAACCTTAACTTCATTCATATCTTCATTTTTTACAATATGAACATCTTCAGAATCTTTGATTAGGACTCTACCTTCATATAGTCGAATATCTTTTAAATTATTTTCAGGCAAATATTCTTGGGTTATAAATGACGGGGTTATTTTATTGTTAATAATGAATGATTCATTTTTTAAATTGTTATAGTCAATTAAAGCAAATCCATTCATATTTTTTGATATATCTTTAAATATTTCTTTCTCATTTTCGAAGTATATATTAGTAATTTTTAATTTTTCAGAAAGGTCATTAATAATCTGCCAAACTTCTTTAGTATCACCTTTTGGGCTTACTGATGAATTTGTATATTGAACCCTGTTTTCTAAATTAATATAAGTTCCTGATCGCGTAGAAAAATCTGTAACTGGAAATATAAGATCAAAATCTTTATTCTTATATTCTTTTTTATTAGTAAAAAGAACTTTAACCTTAGCATTTTTAATTAAATCATTATTTTCTATTACCTCTGGCTCTGCCCCATCTTCAAAAATTAGGCAAACTTCTGGGTTATTTTTTTTGTCTACATTATTTATGTTGTTTAGATTTCCATTAATTCCCATATATAAAGCACCTATTTGATTTGCTCCATTAATAAGGGGGATTAATGAACTTTCTTCATTATTTATATTTCCAGTTAAATGGTACAAATTTAATAAGCTAGACATATATGATCTCTTATCTTGCTTTTCATTTAATAATTCAGTACCAAAAATAAAAGAACTTGTCCCTTTAGTTAATAGGGCTGCCAAATTCTTAATTTCTTCATCTTTAACGCCTATATCTTTTGCAATTTTTAGTGAATCATATGAAGAAAATTCTGCAATTGCAGTATCCAAATTTGGATAGTTAATAGTTTCAGATGATTCTTTGGCCTGATCTATAATAATCTTAGATATGGCATTCATTAATTTATAAATATTTTCAGGATGAATTCTTATCCAATTATTGGAATACCTAGTCATTTCTGTTTCTCTTGGATCTATTACTATAAGGTTCTTTCCAGCCCTTGCAGCTTGCTTTGCATACATTGCAACTATATTTTGCATTTCTGAAGGATTGCCTAGAGATAAAATAATGTTGTCGCTATCTTTTATTTTCGCAAGCTCCCCTTTTCCAGTTGAATGCCCAGTAGCTAAATAAAGCGATTCGAAAATTTCATTACTATTATCTGTTAGTAAGTTCAAATTATTAATGCCCAAGTTATCTTTAAATAACATTTTTGATAAATATAGATCCTCATTAGTGCTTCTTGGGCTACTATATATAGATATTGATTCATTGGGAGATTTTTCAATTATAGATGACAATTCTCTTAATCCATCTTCGTAAGAGATTTTTTCATTATTTTTGTATACATAGTTTAGTTTTTTCTCATTAACATAATCATATGCAAATTTGCCTCTCATACAGGTCTGGCCTTGATTTGCCTCTCCTGCTAAATCCCCGATCACTCTTATTATTTTATTAAATTTATTTGATTCCGAAATAATTTGGCATCCAGTTGGGCAATTTGAGCAAATATTTGTAGTCTTTTTTTCTTTTTTTTCCCATTTATAATCTCTTTCAACAAGCGCTCCTGTTGGGCACATATCGATACATGCGCCACAAAATTCACATCCAGACTCTAGAAGAGAATTTCCTGAAGCTGTACCTACTATTGCTATTCCTGATCTCTGTTTCAAGGTAAGCGCATTATCTACTCTTACTTCATCACAGACTCTTACGCATCTAACACATACAATGCATAAGTTGTAATCTCTATCGTAAAAAGGGTCATCAGAATGAATTGGAAGGTCTCTTCTATTGTAATTTAATGGGGTTCTCATATCTAATTCTGTGCTTCTGATTGTGTCTTTCAGTTCACATCTTTCATTTTTAGGGCAAGTTGTGCATCTGTCAGTTACAGATACGTGCCTTTGGCAGACATCTTGAGGACCACATAGTTCTATGCGGTGGCATGTCAGGCAACCATGTGGATGCTCTGTAATAAGCAGATCCATTATCCCTTGCCTTAAGTCTTTGATATCATTTTGTGTTGATGTAACAATCATGCCATCTGTAACTGGAGTTGTGCACGAAGCTTGTATTGATTTTCTTCCATTAACTTCAGTTTCAACAACGCACATTCTGCATGCTCCATAAGGGTCAAGCCCTGGATGATAGCAAAGGTATGGAATATAGACACCATGGTCCATTGCAGCCTGAATTATTGTTTGTCCTGGCTTAGCATTTATATATGTACCATTCAAATTAATAGTAGCTAGCTTATTATTGTTATCTGTTGTGGTCATTAAGGTCTTGTCCTTGTAGGTAAAATCATTTCATCAATATTTGAATCTACTGGATGATTTGCAGACAAAGCAATATCAAATTCATCTTTAAAATATTTAATTGCAGAGGCAATTGGGCTATACCCTAATTGGCCATGACCACACAGAGATCCGGTTTTCATGCTATTCCCAATTTTTTTAATTATATCCATATCATTATCATTAGGCTTAGAATTACAAATCCTATTAAGTATATCAAGCATATGAGTATTTCCTAATCTACAAGGAAAACATTTTCCACAACTTTCAAATTGATTGAATGCAACTAAAGTTCTAATTAGATCTACAACATTAGTTGTACTATCAGCAACTATAATACCCCCCGAACCTAAGATTGCTCCTACTTTTGACATCTCATCAAAATCTATTTTTACGTTAAAATCTTCTTTGCCCAAAACACCACCTAAAGGGCCTCCTGTTTGAAGTAACTTAATTTCATTTTGATTTGAAGACCCTCCTCCAATATTTTTAAGTAAATCATTTATAGTCATTCCCATTTCTATTTCATACATTCCAGGCCTCTTTATGTGCCCTGAGAGACACACAATTGCTGTTCCTGAGCTACTTTCTGACCCAATACTCTTATACTCATCACTGCCTTCTTTTATTATGTATGGCACATAAGAGAGAGTCTTAACATTGTTTATGTTGCTTGGTTTCCCCCATAATCCAAAAACAGCAGGAAATGGAGGTTTAAATCTTGGCATTGATCTTTTGCCCTCAATAGCTTCCATTAATGCTGTTTCTTCGCCAGCAACATATGAATCTCCAGTTAAGGAAACTTCTACATCATAACTAAACCCTGTCCCAAGAATATTTTCTCCTAGCAGATTAAGTTCATAAGCTTGTTCTATAGCTTTTCTAGAATTTTTTATAGGAATTTCATGGCCATCTCTTATAAAAATATGACCATTGCTTGCTCCGGTTGCATAACCAGCAAGAATCAATCCTTCTATTAACATATGAGGATCATTTTCTAATATACCTTTATCATTAAATGCACCTGGATCACCTTCTTCACAATTACATAAAATATATTTAATATTGCTATTGTTACCAGCTAAAAAACTCCACTTTATACCGGTAGAAAATGCAGCACCTCCCCTACCTCTTAAGCCTGAATTCTTAACCTGATTAAGTGTTTTTTCAGGATCAAGTTCATTCAGGGCTCTACTTAAGCCAGCATAGCCACCATTTGCAATGTAATGATTTATATTAGTTGGAGATATATTTCCAAAATTCTTTGTGGCTATCTGTTTTGTAAATTTTAGAGGTGCGTTTTTATTGAGCTCAATGAATCCATCTATTGGCTCTCCTCCTTCTGGGACTATCTGCCCAAATACATACTTTGATAATGGTGCGTTTTTTTCTATTAAGCAATTAAAAATTTCTTTTGTAATTTTAGGAGTAACATTATTATAAAAAATTCTTACTCCATTATTACTTTTAATATCCATTAATGGCTCTGCGTAACTTAGCCCCATAGACCCAACTAATGTAATGGTTATATTGTCCATGCCTGAAGAAAGCTCTTCTAGTAAATCAAAAATTTCTTGCGCTCCAGCTGCTTGTCCAGATGCACCATATCCAACCCTAATCCAAATAGTATCTTTTGAATTCAAGTTACCCCATTCTTGGAGCGATATATTTTTTATTTGATCAAATTCCATATTAGATATCAGATATTCTTTCTTTAATTTTGCTTAAAGACGCTTTTCCAAATAATTTATGATCAATAGCAAACACCGGGCCTTGAGAGCAAGCTCCTAAGCAAGTGCTGTATCTTAATGTAATCTTTCCATCCTTTGTTTCTCCTTCTTGATCTATCCCTAAAAGGCCATGCACATCTCTTAATATTTTTTGAGAACCTAATATATGACATGTTGGACCCCAGCATATATCTAGAGTCACGTCTCCAGGCGGGGTGAATCTAAAGTTAGTATAAAAAGAAGCAACACCCCAAACATCATTAATAGTTTTTCCAGTATATTTTGCAACAATTTCAATAGCATTTTTTGGTATGTAATGAAATTCGTTACTTACAGCTAATAGGCTTGAAAGAACTGTAGTTTTAGATATTTTAGGCTGATTTTCAATTACATCCTTTATATCTTTATCTGTTGGTTTTTTATGATTGCCCATCGATCAAAATACTTTCTTATGATTAATATTGTTAATTTAGTCTGTCTTATTCATTGCTGCATTAAGATCATCTGAAAGATCTCTTTTAATAGTTGGTTTCATTACAATTGTTTCTACAGTTGTCCTAAGATCTAGGCTTGCTGTAGCAAATATCATCTCGGCTAAATCTTCTGGCTGCATCATTGTTGATCTTGCATCTTTGTCAGGTATCAATGCCCTATTTTCTAGTATTGGGGTATCTACTTCGGCTGGCATTACAGCTGTTGCCCTTATTCCCATATTTGAAAATTCGGCATTTATATCCCCCATGAGATTAGTTACAGCTGCTTTTGCTGCACTATAAGCAGCACCTCCTAATAATCCTGGATTTAAGGCTGCCATTGATGAGACAGTAATAATAGTTCCATTTTTTTTAGCCAGCATATTCTTTAAAAATTCTTGGCATATTCTATATACAGATTTTAAATTGACATTAAGCACATCATCCCATTGATCTTTTGGTATATGAGCAATACTTCTAACAGAACTGCTTGATCCAGCATTATTTATCAAAATTGTTACGTTCCCAAAATTATCTTCAATTTCATTTTTCAATCTAACAATTTCAGAATCTTTCGAGATATCACATTTCATTAAATTAATATTTGTTCCGGAACTACCAGCTAATGAAATTGTTTCTTTGAGAGCTTCTTCTCTCCTCCCAACAATTACAGTCTTGATATCGTTCTGAGCAAATTTAATAGCAGTTGCCCTTCCTATGCCGCTTCCGCCACCTGTAATTAGACATAAATCAGTTGAATTCATAATTTCCTCGCTTTTTCTTTTAATAAAGATACTATTTCTCCAGCAATTTTTACACTGTAATTTGTTCCTCTATCTTCTGGATAAATTTGTGTTGTGTTGCCAATTAGCAAATTTTCTATTGGTGATTCTATTTCTGGAATTAATGCTGAATAGTTTTTTGGTATAACTGGCTGAGCTGCACTTACAGCATTATAGTGATAACCTAATATCCATTCTTTATTAAATTCAGGATTAATTTTCTTTAAATTTTTGATATAAATATTTAATAATTCATTAGTATCCTTTTTAAAAATTTCATCAGTATGAGGCAAATAATTTGTTATATATAAAATATGATTTCCTCCATATCTATCTTTGCTAACTAAATTTGTATGCTCTATCAGTCCTAAAAAAGGTATTTCATCATCAATTATGTTCATCCAGTAATAAGGAGAGAATTGTTTTTTAAGTTTAAGTATAAATACACTTGCCCCAAGATATTTAGCAGCAGAAAGTTTATTTATATATTTTTGGTCAAAATTTATTAATTTTTTGATTTCATATGAAGGAGCTGTGCAGATTACAAAATCTGCTTTGACTTTTTTCTTTGTTCCATCACAAACATACTCTATGTTATCTACCTTTCCTTCATTGTGGCCAATAGAAGTAACTTTGTGGTTAAGTTTTACTTTCCCTCCATTTCCTTCAATATTATCAATTAAACTATTTATTAATTCTTCAAATGAATATTTAAGATACCCAAGGACCTCGTCTCCCTTTTTATTTCTTGAAGCAAACCTTGTTTTCATCTTTGACCAAAACCAAGGCATCGCAACTTCTTGATGAAAGATACCAAATTTTGCTTTTAGTAGTGGCCCCCAAACTCTATTATATATTTCTTTTCCGGCGTATTTTAATATCCACTTATTGGCTGATATTGCTTCATATGGTTTCCAGTGTTTCTTTTTCTGAAGATACAGGCTTAACAGCCCGAGCCTTATTCTGTTAATTAAACTTATAGGTTTGTATTTTAATAGATCCATTGGAGTAGAGAATTTATATAGAACCCCATTTGAATACATTCCAACTGATGATTTATGCCATTCTAAAGATTGATTTAAGCCTAACTCATCGATTAATTTTATTATTTCATAATCATTTCTAAATATGTGGTGATAGCCTCTTTCAATGTTATATTCATCAATTTTTATACTTGAAGCCTGACCTCCAAAGAAATATGAAGATTCGTACACTGTTACATCAAACCCTTCTTTAGAAAGATAATACGCTGCTGTAAGGCCTGTAATTCCACCTCCTATTATAGAAACTTTCATATCTTAGATCTTCTAAAATCAATTATAAATGTTCCTAACCCTATTACAGAAATAGGTAGCCATAGTATTAAGTGGACTAATATTGTAAATGCGGCTGCTTCATTGCTATTTACTCCAAAAGAAGTAAGCACAATAGTTCCAATAACTTCAAATGGACCCCATCCACCAGAAGTTGAAGGTATTATTCCTCCTAAATTAGAAAATATACCAAAAAATAGTATAGCTATGAATAAGTTTTCTATATCAAAGTTAAATTGAGTACCTATAAGATAAAACATTGAAAATTCTATAGCCCATAAAAAGGAGGCTATTAATATTATTTTAAGCAATTTATTATTTTCGACGGAAAACACACCTTCAGCAAAGCTCTTTATATATATATCTGGATTAAAATTTGATTTAAAAAATTTTAAAAATTGTAATAATTTATCGATTATTGATTTCCATATGCCGGTGATAATAATAAATACAAATATTATGGTTGCTGCAGATAAGGTTAATATTGAAAAATAGATTATTCTTATTGATACATTTAAATTACTTGAAAAATTTTCTATAAATTCTCTTGGCATAAATATAAGTCCCAACAATAAAAAAAGTATTAAAGCCAGAACATCTGTGATTCTTTCAGCCAAAATAGATCCTAGAGCAAATGACTTATTTATTTTTTTTAATAAATTAAGATGATAAATTCTAGCAAATTCACCTAATCTAGCAGGCAGTAAATTATTAAACATATATCCAGAAATTACTACATTTAATAAAGATTTAAATGTAATAGAACTTGCATGTTTATTTAAAAGGATTTTCCATCTATATGTTCTTAAGAATAGAGAAAGGAAGTAAATTATGAAGCCCAAGGCAACATACCATATAGATATACTTTTTAGTGATTCCAATGTTTTTTCAAAACTATCTACTATTTTCAATAACAAGAATAGGCATATTAAAGAGATAAAGGTTCCTATTAAAATCTTGAAAAAATTATTTTTTATTAATAGAAACATTATTTTTTTCTTATTATTGTCATATCAACTGCACCTATCTCTCCAGAAAAATCCTTAAATACAACATGCCTAATTAAATAATTTAAATTATTAAAATCTTTAACATAGCCAGTAAATTCTTTAAATGAAGCAAACCTATAATTTTCTGGGAACCACATTCGAAAAGGAACTTGATTAATATTTTCATACAAATCACTATTTGTTATTTTAGAATTGAACTTCAAGAAATTCTTACTGTTTAATATTATGTAATCATATGTATAGAAATCTTTTTCATTAATTGTATCTTCGTTTGTTGAATCAAAATATTTAACATCTGAATGCCTTAAATACCACGGCCATGGCCACTGATACCCTCCAGAGGTATCAATGGCTACAGAAGCACCATCATTAATCAATTTATAGTTTTTAATTTCTTGAACTAAATTATGAACATTAGGAGATGTTTGAGTGTATACAATAATTTCATCAGGGACATCAGAATTATAAAAAGATGAGTCTATGGAAGTTTTTAGTGTGAATACAACCAATACCAATAAAATTAAACTAAAAGCTACCTTAAAACAATCAATAATTTTAGATTTATTTAGTTTTAAGTCTTTAAAGTTAATGAATGTAATTAATATTAAAAACCAAACAGATATAAAAGAAATTCCAATTGTATTAAATGAAGTGCTATTAAAAAATAAAATACATGAAAAAATAAATACAGAAATTAATGATAAATATTTTACATAAGTTTTAGTATTAATTTGGGCAATATTTTTTGATATTTCTGAGAGAGTTATTCCAGAATATATAAATAAGGGGAGTGTTATATTAACCACTAGCCAGGGCATTTTTTCACTTGCTATTCCATAAAGTAGCATATTATATAAGAACCAGGCTATGAGAAAAATTTCAAAAATTCTTACCTTTTTCCTTAAAAATAAAATTGACGAAATACTAATAAATATTATCAAGAATTCATAGCTAAGTATTACCAAGAAAAAGTAATACCATGGCTGAGATCCTCTAGCCACATCTTGTTGAGCTAGCCAGTATCCTAATGATTGCCAAATACCTGTAAAAATTCCATCTGGATTAGATCCTAATGATGAAAAAAATACAATAAATACGACCCAAAAAGCACTAAAAAGCACTATCCATTGTTTCTTAAACCAATAAATTCCAACTGAAAATGATATTAAAAAAGTCATAAATATAGATGCATAAGAAATGAATAACGATAAGTTATCTGAAGGGTATCCGATTCTAGTCAATTCTGATACGCCAGGAACCATATTTAAATTAAATAAATTACCTATAATTCCTACAACGGGAGAAGCTAAAGGAATTGTTAATGTAAAAATTAAAATAAATATATCCGAAAATCTTTCACTGATCATTTTATTTTTTGAATTAATTAAAAAATTTAATTGTGAAAAAACTAATGAAAAAATACCAATAAAAAAAACTGTTATGTAATGAGTCTCTTTAATGCAGAAGCCTAAACTCAAAAAAATAGAAAATATAAATAAGTAATTATTTTTTTTAGAAGTGTATATGTATGAAAATAATGAGTAAACCAATAAAAGAGTTATTGTTGCAATAATAATATCATTTCTAGCAAACCTGCTGTAATAGAGAATTATTGGAGAAAATAGAATAATTAAAGAAGAAAATATAGCAGCTCTTTTCCCAATTAGTTTTATAAATAAAATTGGGACAGCAGTTAAAATGCAGCCAAAAATCGCTGGCACTATCCTTAAAATATAATCAGAATCTCCAAATATAAAAAATAATAATGCATTTAAATGAAACAACAGTGGCCCATGCATTAACGGATTGTGAGTGAACCCATTTCCATTTGCATATGCCCAAGAGTAATACGCATGAAGAGATTCATCATGATGTATGGCTCTGCTATCTAGAAGTAAGAATCTAGTAACTATTGAAATAAGAAATATCGCTACTATTAAGTAGGCAGCGTTATTATTGCTATTAAAAAATGATTTAATTTTTAGATACATATATTTACTTTGTTATATATACACTGCATGATCCAGATGAATATGTTTTATTGTATATATTAAATAAATAAGAACTACTATTCTTATAATTTATAATGTAAGAAATATTATATTTCTTTATAATCTCGTCAATTTCATTAATATCTTTAGAATTAAAAAGTTTTATTAAATCTGTTTTTCTTTCATTGATTTCTAACTTATTACCTCTCCATTGATTTTCATGACCAGGCCATCCTATAGGGGTTTCTCTGCCTGTGTATATAGAAAAGAATGAGCTTAACTGATAATCATCTCCAACACCTGAGAAAATTACATCATTTCGATTTGTATTCAGCTTTATCCATTCAATTACCTTATTGGAACCAGGGTATCTTCTTTCTATCTCTACTGATGTATCTATAGAATATTCTTTTGATAAATTATTTGTATTATCTAAAAATGTAGATATATTTTGCACTAAGCTGATAGCTATTAAGGGCACTATTAAAAATAACAAAGATCTTTTATTAGAAAAACTTCTAACTATAAAAACAGGAAATACTATTGAAGCTAAAATCCAAACTTGATAATAGGATTTAAATATAGTGTTCATTCTATTGCCAAATAAATCTATAAGATGCACATGCTCTACTATCAATAAAATAGATAAAATAGTTAATGCAATACTATAGAATATAAAATCTTTGATATATAGTTTAGCTTTCAAAATAATATAAATAGGCACAACTAAAATTAATGTAGACAAGAAGCTTAATAAATAATTTATATAAACCTCTTGATTCATTTCTGAAAAAGACAACGCACTTCTTACGCTGAATATAAGTATCGATGTAATTAGTGAATATATTAGAATTTTTAATATTTTAATATCTTTCAAATTCATGTAGTTAAAAAAACTTCTGTAGATAATTATCAAAGGAAGCCCCAAGACAATTATTAAGTGAATTATGTTAGTAGAATATAAATTTACAGCAATAAATGGTAATTCTGTCTGACCGCCCAAAGTATTAAAATAATAATCATTTAAGATAAGCATACTAATTATAAACCCTAATAGGGATGAGCCTAGCTCATACATGTAGTTTTTATGTCCATCCTTTAAATAACTTAATAAGTAGCAAATTAGAAATAAGAATATAAAAAATGGGAGATCCCAAATATTTATAAAGCCCATTATTGGCATTAGTAGCCCAATAATAAAAAATATCATTATTTTAGATCCTGAATACTGATCTTCAAGGTAATAAGTGATTGATATTATTAAATAAGCAGTAACTAAGAAAAAGGGGATGCTAATCATGTGGGGGTGCAAATCACCTAATATAAATGAAAATGATGGGTATTCTTGAATTGTATAGTCTAGACTTTGCCCTGCTACTAAATAATCAATTACTCTTGTAGATCTCCAGCCGCTCCCAAAAAGAAAATTAGGATCAAAGCCACCCAAGTCTTTAATATTAACCACGCTAATTATCATTTTTCCAATCAGTGGAATTCTAGTTAATAATTCAACTAATATATAAAAATTTGTAAAAAATAATAGATATAATGGTCCTAAAGTTGATATTAAATATAACTTATATCTTGATAAATTAACTTTTTTTAATAACTTCAATGAAATCGCCCAAGATACTAACAAAGATAAAGAAAATGTAGTTGAAAGCGATAGGTTGTAGGCGAACATTAAATTTGTCTCAGTCAGCCTTGCTATTCCTCCATATATCCAATATCCAAAATAATAATAAGGGTTTTCATACCCTGAAAACCAAAGATCTGGCACCACCCCATTATTAGAAAAATAAGTAGATGAAAGCATCATTTGATCCATTAATTTTTCAGTCCCTATCAAATCTCCATTAAATCCCCTAATAGCTATAAATGAGAAATGAGAAATTATTAAGACTATAAAAAATATTAATAATTGATAATTGAATAAATATGAGAGCCTTTTTTTATTTTTATACGCCCAAAAGATAAAAATAAAAAAAATTATAGATACAGAGAATAAATAAGATAAATAAATATCATTCAAAGCAAAAAATGATACCCATGATATTAAACTTATTAAAATTAATGTTATAGGAGCACCTAATGATAATTTAATAAAAATATTATCTTTATTAAAAAGGAATGAATGTACAGGTAGACAGATTAAATTTATAAATCCGATAAATAAGATCCATAATAATATTTCTAAAAACATATATTACCTGAAGCTACTCAATACTTTCTTAAAGAATGATTTTTTGGCTTTTATATCATTGAAATTATTTTCGTCTATGTATTTAATTGCCATTTCAGCTGCATTTTGCTCAGAAATAATTTTTCTATTCCCTTTTGCACTACTGATTTTTTTATTATTTATATATACGTCAGTCATAAAAATTGGATTATGCGATGGCCCAGAGACCTTATCTAAGATATATTTTGGTGGTTCGAGTGACTCAGCCTGTACCATTTCTTGAAGCAAAGATTTTGAGTCTTTGTAATTTTGTAAATTATTTATATTTTCTAAAGAATTTTTAAATAAATTAAGAATAAATTCTTCTACATATTCATAACCTTTATCTATGAATATTGCTCCAATTAGTGCTTCCATGGCATCAGCTAATGCAGAATCTCTTAGGTTTCCACCTCGATTTAATTCTTCCTTACTCATTCTGAGACATTCATCAAGTTTTAATTCTTTGGCTATAGATGATAAAGATGCCTCATCCACTAATAATGATCTTTTAGACGTAAGAATACCTTCATTATCGTCTGGATATTTTATGAAAAGATGCTCTGTAATGATTAAATCAAGAACTGAATCTCCTAAAAATTCTAACCTTTGATTATATTTCTCTATTTCTATTTTTTTATTTACATAAAAAGATTTATGCGTAATAGCACTTTCAAGTAAATTTATATTGGTAAAATTAACATTAAGATCTGATTGGAGTTTTTCTAAATTCATCTTTATATATCCTAATTAATTTATAAATATTAATATAAATAAATCATACACTATGGAAATAAATAAACTGATAGAAAAATATCTACCTAGGATTGAGAAAGAATTCATATCTTACTTAAGCACTTTTGATGATCGTGTATATTCGATTTATTTAGTAGGCGGTGCAATTAGGGATATTTTACTTGGCATATCACCAAATGAGATAGATATAGCGATAAAAGGTGATTTTGATTCCTTTATTGAAGAGTTAAATAAAAATTCTAATATTAAAATTATTCAAATAACTAAATTTGGCACTTCTAAAATTAATTTTAAAGGTAAATTAATTGATATCGCCAATACTAGAACGGAAGCTTATATTCCTAAAGGCTCTTTACCTAAAATACATCAATTATCTGTTAGCATAGAAAAAGATTTATATAGAAGAGATTTTACTATAAATTCAATTGCATATAGTTTAAATTATTCTAAAAACATTCTCGTAGATCCTTATAATGGATTATCTGATCTTAAGAGCAAACTAATTAGAAACATTCATGATGAAAGTTTTAGTGATGATCCAACAAGAATATTTAGGGCAATCAAGTACTCATCAAGACTGGATTTTATTATAGAAAGTGAAACTTTAAATGAGCTTAAATCTAAATCAAAATTAATTAACGATTTATCAAGACCTAGAATCCTAAATGAGATAAAGAAGTCACTAGGCGAGAGCAGTCCAGAAAAAATTATTAATAATTTAATTGAATTTAACATACTTAATTATTTTTTTGACATAAATTCGGTAAATATAAATTTCAGTAATATCCCTAAAGACTTCTCGAATTATGAGTATCTCATTCTATATTTTGCTTACAAGAAAGAAGATAGAATATCTTCCTATTTGAATGACTTCGATAATTCTAAATCTTTAAGTAGAGATGTTGAAGGAATTAAAAATATTAATGCTGTCATTAATTATATTATTAAAAACGACTTAGATGAATTGCCACATGACCAATATCTAAAAATTAGAGATATCCCTATGTCTATATTTGAAGTTTTTAAAACTTTTGATAAAAACGATCAAATATTATCTGACTTGATTAAAAGACTGTCTAATTCAAAACCTGAATTAAATTTTGATGATATTAAAAAATTAGGATTTAAAGACCCAAAAGAAATAGGCGAATTATTGTTAAAAATTGAAACCGCTAAATTTAATAATAAATTAATAACTGTGAATGACGAAAAAAGTTTTCTAAAAATGTTTAACTAGTTTTTTCTCCATAAAAGATATATTGCTGAATATAAGCTGAATCATTTTTAAATTTTTCCTGGGCTAATGTGGATAATTTATCATTAGATAACTTCGAGCTATAACCTAAATTATTAATTAAGCCTCTCCTTACCCATCTATCCACAGGGAATGTATCTCTTCTTCCATAACCATATGTCATAATACAGTCTGCAACCTTTTTCCCTACTCCTTTGATTTTTATTAATTCATCCAATTCACTTTGATAACTTTTAGGATTTTTATTGATATTAATTTCATTATTTATACTCTTATTGGCAGCATCAATTAAGTATGGAGCCCTAAACCCGAAACCTATTTTTCTTAATTTCTTTTCACCTATTTCAATTAGTTCTGAATCACTAGGGAATTTATAATCGTATTTTCCACTACCTATTTTTGTACCGTTTACTATGCATAGGTCATTTATATTTTTTTTTATTTTTAAAATATTAGATACGCTTGATGCAATAAAGGAAACTATAGCTTCCCAAGGGTCTTGTTTTAATATTCTCAATCCCCTATTTAAATTTATTAGTTTACATATATATTCATTATGCCTATATATTCTCTTAAATTTATCAAGATCAAAATCTATACCTAAATATTTTTTTATTTTTATACAATCATTATTGTCTATATTAGAATTAATAGACTCTACATTAATTGAATTTTTTTCATCAGAAATAATGTAAACCTTGTCTCCTATTACACCTCTATAACTATCTCCATTCCCATGCCATCTAAAAGCTTGCCCTCCATCTAAAGTTGCTTTTAAATTAATTATTTTGGAATTACATATTGATATTTTATTCATGTCTATCAATCCAATTTTTTATATAATCACCGGAATCAATAATTAAGTCTTCATTGTAGCTATATCCTGGCAAGCAATTTAAAAAGCTTTCTCCATAGTTTTTTGTAATAATCCTGCTATCTGCACATACAATTGCCCCAAAATCTTTATTGGATCTTATTAGTCTACCTATGCCTTGCTTGAACCTTCTAACTGCATCTGGTACTAAATATTCATTAAAAGGATCTATGTACTTCATGCTCCTCGCATTGATTAATGGATCATTGGGCACCGCAAATGGTAATTTTGATATTATCAACACTTTAATTTCAACATCAAATCCAAAATCTATGCCCTGCCAAACAGGACCTGTGCCCAATAAAATAGAGCCTTCGTTTTTAAATTTATTTATTACTCTTGCTGCTCTGCCATCAACACCTTGAGAAATAATTTTATTACTAAATGTTGATTCTTTTAGTCTTTTCCTTACACCATTAAGAGATGAGTAAGATGTAAATAGCACTAAAATTTTGCCTTCATTTTTTTCAGCAATATTTATAATTAAATCTGATAAATTTTTTGTGTATAAATTATTATTTGGTTCTGGCATATCTTTAGGGACATAAAATAACACATTATTTTCATAATCAAATTCAGAATCAAATATCCTATATTCATCTAGATAATCTAAGCCAATCTGATTGCAAAACTCATCAGGAGCATTAAATGCTGTAAGTGTGGCGCCAGTTAAAATTACACTATCTTGATCTTTAAATATTGTTTCTCTCAGCTCATCTTTAACAGAAATAGGTGCACTAATAATTTCAAAACTTTCTTGATTCTGCATTTCAAACCAAGAAACCATATTCGTATCTTCAAGAGACAGAATTGATATTAACTTAAAAATTTCATCTTCAAATAATTTTATAGAGTTAAGTATATTTTGAAATATAATATTTCTGCTGTCTTTATATATTTCATAGGCATTTTCGAACAAGTTTTCTGAAATTATTTCTTTTAAAAATATATAAACATCTGTAATTTCTGCTGTTGAATTAACTAAATTATCATCATATATATATTTGCCATAGTTTTTCGTGCTATCAATATTTTTACTTACAAGCTCATTTAATTTTTCAAGCTTTGAGATCAAATTATTTATCTTTACAGTAAATCCAGATAAAAAATTATCTTTAACTAAATCCTTATTATCAATTTTTTTGAAATAACTATTTATTGATTTATTTAAACTTAAAATAGCGTTTAAGCTAACTCTTTTTGTGAAAGCATCTGTTGCAACATTTTGCAATTCATGAGCTTCATCTATTACCAAATAATCTGCATCTTTCAAGAGGCTTCTATCTGTAAAAGATGTAGACATTGCTAGAGAATGATTTATAAGCAATATATTTGACTCTTCAGCTGCCTTTCTAGCATGATTTATATAACATTTATTACATTTTTTTACGCATGATTCATTTGCAGAAGAAAATTTAGAAAATATATAATGATCATTCTTTAAATCAATTTCACTTATGTCACCTGAAGTAGTATATTCAGCCCATTTTATTAACTTATATAAAACTCTAGCTTCTCTATAATCGCCAGGCTCAAACTCTTTTATTATTTCTTTACATACATAATTTTTTCTTCCTTTAAGTATTGATATATTTACATCGCTCAAATTGCCAGAATCTTCAAGATAAGTTTTTATTATCTTCCAATCTTTCTTAATTATTTGATCTTGAAGAGCAATAGTATTTGTGGCTATGACTACTTTTGAATTATTTTTTACTATATCAATAACAATAGGCGCCAAATATCCAAGAGTTTTTCCCGTTCCAGGAGTTGCCTCAATTAGATTAATTTTAGATTTTAATAAATTATTTTCAATGAACTGTGCCATTTGAATTTGATTAGGCCTTTTTTCATAATTTTCTATATACCTACCAATTCCATCAGCACTAAAAAAATTTGAGCAATTTTTTGGGAATTCAAGATTTTTATAGGTAGATTTTTTTATAATATTTTTTGTTTTATCTTTTTCATTCGAGCCTAATGATTTTGACTTCGAGATGAAATTAGACAAATATTTTGGAGCAAATTTTATTTCTTTATCTTGATTTAAATTTATATTTTTAAATTTATTATTTATTGCACCTATTTTTTTTTGAATTTTTAATAGTTCAATAAAAATACCTAATGTTGCTTCAGAATCATCTTTGGCCCTATGAAAATTTTCTACTTCAATATTAAATTGGCTTGATAATGCTTGAAGGTTATATTCTCCCTTGTCTAGCAAAACGAAAGCTAAATCATATGTATCAATTATTGAGCCAGTAAATAAGAATCCATTTTTCTTTAGGAATCCGATATCAAAGTTCGCATTATGAGCAATTATTAAATGCTGATCACCTTTTTCATTAGAATAAAAATTAGTAAATTCGCTTTTTATTTCATCTATTACAGGAGCGCTAATTACATCATCGTTTTTTATACCTGTAAGGTCAGTTACAAATTCACTTATACCTACACCTGGGTTTATTAATTCAGAAAAATACTCATAACTTTCTTCTTCAATATTTAGCTTTGTAGCGCCAACCTCAATGATCATGTCATTTTCAGAGCTTAGTCCAGTTGTTTCTATGTCCAGCGAAACTATTGAACCTGATGGTGATAATAATTTTAGTGTGTCTTTAAGTTCTTTTTGAATCATTTGACTGAATTTATTCCTTTAGTTATCGTACCGTATCATAAACAATTAATAATTATGAAAGTCGCAAGATTAACAGATAGAAAAAAAATAGAGTTTACCGAATCAGATATTATTGAACCTAGGGAAGGCGAATGTTTATTAAAGGTAAAAGTTGTTTCTATATGTGGAACAGATATAAGAAGAGAATATGAAAAGGATCTTCCTAAGGATGCTTATCCATTGGAGCTTGGGGTTCCATGTCATGAAGTAGTTGGAGAGATATACAGATCGAAGTCTAAGTTGTTCAATGAAGGTGACAGAGTATTGGCAGTTCCTACTGCAGATAACGGCTTACAAGAATATTTAACATTAAATGAAGCCAGGTTCATAAAATTGCCTAACGAAGGCTCATTAGACGAATGGCTTATGTGTCAACATAGTGGAACTGTTTTATATGCTAGTAAAAAATGGGGTAATCCGTCCGGCAAAAGTATTGCGGTGTTAGGCCAAGGCGGCATTGGGATATCATTTTCAATGATTGCTTCTATGCAAGGTGCAAGCAAGGTAATTGGAATAGATATAAATCAATCAAGATTAGACATTTCATCAAATTTAGGAACCACTCATACTGTAAACTCTGATACTTCTGATTTAATAAAAAGTATTTCAACTATAACTAACGGAGAAATGGCTGATATAGCTGTTGAAGCCACTGGTAGGCCTGAAGGACTGAATTCTTGTATTGATATAGTCAAAAAAGGTGGATTGGTAATTTGTTTTGGATTGACATCAGAAGACCTAATTCCTTTTAGTCAAAATAAATTTTTATCTAAAAATTGTACAATTATTTCGACATTAATTGCAGGAACAACTACACCTTTAAAAGAAATTAAAGAGATGATTGAATTAAAAAAGAATGGGTTAATTGATCCAGGAAAACTAAAGACCCACAACATGTCATGGCTTGATGTTCAAGAAGCTTTTGATATGTATGCAAGCCATTCTGAAGGGCTAGTAAAAATAGCTCTAGAAGTTAGCTAATTGTTCTTTCAATTAATTGAGGCAAAAGAAAACATGTTATTAAAGCGTAAAATAATATATTGCCAATTTTATGAATATTAATACTTGATCCTCTAATTAATAGAAATATTAAATAAATAAAGGGAAATGAAAGTGCTAAAAAAAGGTAATAAAGAAATCCATTAGTATAATTTTGAATAAAATATATATAACTAAATCCTAAAAAAATAAATAATAATAAAGAAGTTAAATTAATAACAAAAACGGCCAATATATAAATCTTTAAAATTGATTGGTCTTTATTAAGAAAGAAGTTAAATAATTGGGATGAAGTTTTTGTCATAACAATTGCTGAATATGCGGTCAATATTGAGCTGTAAAATGTTGATACTAAAAAAACACTAATTATCAATATCGAACCCCTTGTTAATAGTTGAATATTTTTGAAGCCCCTCAGAATTGATACTTTCATCACTCATAGAAATCAAAGTCATTCCAGCTCCAGTAAGAAAACAATTGCCAAATTTTTCTAACATTTGATGATATTTTTTATTTAACTTCGGAAATTTAGTTAAAGCTTTTTTTTGAAAGCAATTATAATAATCTTTAGAATCCAAAGGTTCATTGTTTTGAATTTTTTCTTTTGCTTTTTCTGTTAATTTACCATCTGTATAATCGCTAGGTTTTATAGAATTAAACATAAATTGAGTCTTATTATCTATAACGATTCCTGAATCATATAAGTAAGCATAAGAATTTCTTAATTCATTTAGCTGATAAACTTTTTCACCGAAGCCTTTAACTAAGCACGTACCCCCCTTGAAGAAAAATGGGAGATCTGAACCTAATTTTGACGAAAATAATGATAACTCTTCTATCGGAATATTTAATTTAAGGATATTGTTTATTGCCATAATCACCGAAGAAGCATTGCTAGATCCTCCACCAAGGCCAGCAGAAATTGGAATTTTTTTATTAATAACAATCTCAAACGAGTTATTTAGTTTATAGGCACTCCTAAAGCTTTTGATAGTTTTATAAACTAAATTGTCCTTTTCAGGCACAAATCCATTGTTCAATATAATAGAATCATGGTCAGATTCATTTATATTAATTTCGTCACTCAGATTAATATTTTGATATATGCCTTTAAGATCATGATATCCATTTTCTAATTTGCTTAGTATTTCAATTACTAAATTTATTTTTGCATAAGAATAAATTTTCATGATTCCATTATTGCATTAAATATTTTCAACCACTCATCGATATCTAAATTACCTGGTCTTAATTTAGGATCAATATTGATTTTTATTAATTTATTACTCAAAAAACCTTTATCTATCTTCAAAGATAATGATAATGAATTAACCAAGGTTTTTCTTGGGGCAGAAAAACCTTTCTTTATAAAACTTAATAATTTTTCTGGTTCATCTATAACTTCATTATCTTTTTTTGTTTCTAATAATACTATTGATGAAGTTACATTAGGTTCAGGATTGAAAGCTTCTTTGGGAACGTCAGTAATTTTTTTAACTTTTGAATATATTTGAATTGAATGCCCAAGAAATTTCATTTTAGGGACTGAAGATAAATAATTATCAGCAACTTCTTTTTGAATCATTATGATTAAATATTTTGGTTTAAACCTAGCAGTAATAAAATTTCTGACTATCATATTTGCTGAATAATATGGTAAATTTCCAGCTAATAAATATGAATCCTGAAAAAAATCATGTTCATCAATATTAAATAATCCAGCGTCTAAATTCAGAAAATCTATATTGCCTTCTCTATATCTATTAATTAAATCTAAATATAGCTTTTTATCTAACTCTATTCCTAAAAAATTTGATGAATATTCAACCAGTTCGGATGTTATTGACCCAGATCCAGGTCCAATTTCCAAAATATTCTTTATTCCAAGATTATGAACATAATCAATGATTATTTTTTTATATTTTAGATCTGTTAAAAAATGTTGTCCTAATTTCGGCTTTTTGTTGCTATTTTGCTTCATTTTTTAACACTGCCATAAAAGCTTCTTGAGGGACTTCTACAGAACCAAGCTTTTTCATTCTTTTTTTTCCTTCAGCTTGCTTTTGTAGCAATTTTCTTTTTCTTGATATATCGCCACCGTAACACTTAGCAGTTACATTTTTTCTTAGGGCCTTAACTGTCTCTCTTGATATAATCTTGCTCCCCACTGCTGCCTGAATAGGTATATCAAACATTTGCCTAGGGATAAGCTCTTTTAATTTTGAAACTAATTGCCTCCCAATTGGCAAAGAATTTTCTGAGTGAACTATTACAGAAAGAGCATCTACTTTCTCTTCATTTACAAGAATTTGTAATTTAACCAATTTCTCATCCTTTGGTTCAGTAAGTTGGTAATCCATTGATGCATATCCTTTGGTAGAAGATTTTAATTGGCTATGAAAATCAGTTAATATCTCTGCCAAAGGCATATTAAACTCTAATAGCACTCTTTGATTGTCTGTATCTGAGTTTTCTCCACCACCTTGAAGCCATTCCATTTTTCTATATTCACCCCTTTTATTCACCACTATATCAATTACAGGTCCTATAAAATTTGATGGACACACTATTGATAAATCAACAAATGGCTCTAGCACTTTTTGAATCTTTTCATCTTCTGGCCACTTAGAAGGATCATCAACATCTATAACTTTTCCTGAAATTGTTTCTACAGTGTATTTAACAGTAGGGGCCGTGACAATCAAGTCAAGTCCATATTCTCTTTCTAGGCGCTCTTGAATAATGTCCATGTGCAAAAGTCCTAAAAAACCACACCTAAACCCAAAACCCAATGCACCAGAACTTTCCGGTTCAAAAATTAGTGAAGCATCATTTAATTGCAACTTACCTAAAGCATCTCTTAAATCAGAATAATCATCTCCGTCTGTGGGATAAAGACCACTATATACCATTGGTTTTGATGACTCATAGCCTCTTAATGATTCTTTTGATGCATTTTCTTTAGTAGTTAATGTTTCTCCTACCCTACAATCAGAGACATTTTTTAATCCTGTCGCTACATATCCGACTTCACCAATAGTTAATTTATCTATTTCATGAAGATTTGGTTCAAAAATTCCCACCTCATTAGCTTCAGCAGCTTTTTTTGTAGACATTAGCATTAAATTGTCATTCTTATTAATTTCTCCATTAACTACCCTTACATAAGCTATTACTCCTTTAAATTGATCATATTTTGAATCAAAAACTAAAGCTTGTAATGAGTTAGTAATATCTCCGGAAGGAGGTGGAATTTTATTAATTATTTGCTCTATTAAATTTTCTACTCCCTCTCCTGTTTTTGCAGATACTTTTAATATTTCTTTTTCATCGAAACCAAGAGATGAATTAATTTCACTAATTACCCTGTCTACTTGGGCATTAGATGAATCGATTTTATTAAGCACAGGAATAATTACCACATCTTGCTCAATAGCTAGATAAACATTAGCTAGAGTTTGCGCCTGTATCCCCTGAGTGCAATCTATTAATAATAATGCCCCTTCACATGCGGCAAGAGATCTTGATACTTCATAATTGAAATCAACATGACCTGGAGTATCAATTAAATTTAACTGAAAGTTAGAAGCCCCTGATTTATAATTTAATCTCATTGCTTGAGCTTTTATTGTAATGCCTCTTTCTTTTTCCAAATCCATAGTATCAAGTAGTTGATCTTCAGAAACACCCTTTTTTTTGCCCAATGAAATATCAATAAGCCTATCAGCTAAAGTTGATTTGCCATGATCAATATGAGCAATAATTGAAAAATTTCTTATATATTTCTTATCCATAAATGGTGGGGGAGAAAGGAGTCGAACCTTCACGCCTTGCGGCACATGCTCCTAAGGCATGCGTGTCTGCCATTTCACCACTCCCCCATAATTATTTGTTTCTAAAAGAAATTATAACAGTACATATTTATAATTTTCATTAGGGAAGAAAATCAAGTATATACAAAGTTTCTCCATTAGCGTTAATAAATTTTATAGCCTCTTCACTTTGAATATGCATTTTAGCTTTATCAGATAAATAAAATAATGGATCGCTTTTAGCCACAACCTCTTTTCCAACAAATGAAATATCTAATTTCGGGTATTCTAGATTTACCAATTTATTCGAAATTAATAAATCTAATGATTCTTTAAATACCTTATCTAATTGAATATCTAAATTTTTATTTGCAAGAATCTTATTATCAGGATCATATTTTTTATATGCATTTTTAATTCTTTGAATTACATCCTCTTTTAAAATATTCAATCCAGCAGGATCTTTTTGAAATGCCAAGAATTGAAGTATAGGCCTAAATAGTTCATTAATTCTTAAAGGGTTTGAAAATTCAAAATTCAATCTTTTGAATAATTATTACTATAATCCACTATTTGCTGAAGATCTTCTCCTTCAATAGAATATAGGTGCTTTTCTTCTGGGAAGAGATTCTTTTCAATATCATCTTTGTAGTTTTTAAATGCTGCTTTAATTATTGATGATAGGTCTGCGTATTTTTTCACAAATTTAGGGTCAACATCTCCAACAAATAATCCCAACATGTCATGTGATATCACTAATTGCCCATCCACATGCCTTCCAGAACCAATTCCATATAAAGGGTTTTTAATATGCTTATAAAGCTCTGCTGTTACTTCTTCAGGAACACATTCAAGTAAATGAAATACTGCCCCTGCATCTTCAACCGCAATAATATCTCTTAATAATTTTTTAAATGAAGTTAAACTTCTTCCTTGGATTCTATATCCACCTATTTGAGCTAGGCTCTGAGGAGTTAGTCCTAAATGTGAAACAACTGGTATTCCAGCATTTGATATTGCTTTTATTCTAGGAGTCATTTCTTTTCCGCCTTCAAGTTTAACTGCGTCACAACCTATGGCCATTAATTTCCCAGCATTTCTTACTGCTTCCTCGTCACTTATTTGATACGACATATAAGGAAGATCTCCAACAATGAAGCAGTGATCTGATCCTTTAACAACAGAAGTTGTAAACATAATCATATCTTCCATAGTTACTGAAATTGTTGACTCTTTTCCCATCATCGTCATTCCACCAGAGTCACCAACAAGAATCATGTCTATTCCAGCTTCATCTGCAAATCTAGCAGTTGCGAAATCATATGCAGTAAGCCAAGATATTTTTTTATTATTTCTTTTTCTATTCCTAAGAACGGGAAGGGTTATCTTCTTTCTTTCTGTCATCTTATTCTCCTATATATTTCAAGATAGCAATTTTAACTTATATTTTTATAATAAAACAACTTGGCTAGTTTTATTGTCATTGTTAGAATTACATTATGAATAACGTTTCAAAGATTATAGACGAACAAGCCAACGTTGGCGAAGGTCCATTATGGGATGAAGAAAATCAAGTCCTGTATTGGGCTGATATAAGATCTGGCAGGCTATTTAAATATGATCCCAAAACTAATGTAAACCAAACAATTTATAATGGAATTTTTGTTGGTGGCTTTTCTAAAAATTCTTTTGGAGGGCTGACATTAGGGACATGGAATGGTGTTCTTCTATGGGAATCTGAAAGAAAAAAAAGGTGGATACATCAAGGAATTTATAAGGGAGAAAAACTGCAATTTAATGATTGTATTGCAGCGCCTGATGGTTCTTTCTTAGCTGGAACTTTTTATCCTTACCAAATTCATGGCTTTGAAAAATTAGGTAAATTATATCGTTTCTATCCTGATGGCAATATTGATATTGTATCTGAAAACCACGGGTGCTCTAACGGTATGGGATTTTCACCTAGCCTAGAATATTTCTACCATTCTGATCCAAGCAAAAAATCTATTGTGCGGCATAGTTATGATAGTTCTACTCATGAAATTGGTCCAGCTGAAGAGTGGTTTATTCATGATGGTGATGGTTCTCCAGATGGCATGACAGTTGATTCTGAAGGCTATGTTTGGTCCGCATTATGGGGAGGTTCTGGTGTAATAAAAATTGATCCTGATGCTAATGTTGTAGATAAAATCAACGTGAATGCTTACCAAACATCAAGTTGTATGTTTGGCGGCAAAGATTTAACTGACCTATACATTACTTCTGCAGCAACTCCTGATTCTTTAGCTAACGTTAAGTCTGGAACTTATTTAGGAGGGTCTTTATTTAAGGCCGATACAAACTCAGTTGGTAAAATTGAATTCGAAACAAATTTTGAATTTTAATTAGACTCTTCTATCTGCTCTCTTCCGACCCAATCAATATAGCCGGGGCTACCTATACCTCCACCAATAATAAATTTCATTGCTTTATCTGCAGAAACATCTAAATATCTAATTTTGTCTGTAGGTATAATTACCATCCACCCAGTATTTGGAACAGGAGTTGACGGCATATAGACAATTCCATGTTTTTTTTCATTTTCAAAATCAACAATCTTTGTTAAAAAACCAATAGTCCATACCCCATCTTTTGGATATTCAATAGCCACTACTGTACCAAAATCACCACCACCTGAACCTCTAAAAGCACCGGCTATTTCTTTGGATGTAGTATATGTTGCTCCAACTACAGGTATCTTTTTTAATATTTTTTCAATCCACCCAAAACGCCTTCTTGCTGATGCATAATTTGCAAAAGTACCTAATACCAAAACTATAACTATTATTAAAATAAAGCTTATGCCTGGAAGGCTTCTGCCAAATAAAGTTTCTATATAAGGTCTAAAAATCCCATCAATTAAATTGAAAACAAATGTTAAAATAAAATATGTAACAGCTAGAGGGAAAAAAACAAAAATTCCTGTTACAAATCTAGTCCTAAGCCAGTTCGTAATTCTTTTTTCTTTTCTTTCTTCAGAATTATTTTCTTGAGACGGATCAGTGGTCATAATAATTAATATAAAGTAAGTTTTTAAATTTTCATAGTCAAATTAGTAAGTTAGAAATAATATATGTACTATAATTATCTAAACAACAAAACTTATTACCATGAAAACAATTAAATTTATATTATTAATTCTCTTATCAACCATGCTTTTCCTATTATTAGCTTGTGGGTCAAAACAAGACGAACTTCCTGGGGCCAATATTGAAAAAATATCAAACCCTGAGAAAAATCTTGAAATTGATGACATTACGGCACTAGGATTCAAAAAAAATAAAACATACAAAGTAAAAGATCTCCCCGAAGCCAAGTCAGCTTATTATGGCTTTTTAAAAATTCCAAAAGAAAAAATAACAATTGATTACGAACTTAGGTTTTATGAAAATCAAGAAAAGGCTAAATCTATAGGAGTTGAGTGGGTAACAGAAAGGATTGGAAAAGACGCAATTTTAACAAAGGGAGATGCAACTTGGAAAGAAGGTGTTAAGGAGGCTAGGACTTGCGGAGGTGATTCAGGTCACGGGAAAGGCTACTCTCTAGTTGTTGCATCATCAACATGCAACCTTGCTAAATATTTTGATTATTTTATTTATGGAAATATGATTATTCTCTGTCAAGGAAAGGATATTGAGCAGTCATCCAATAATTGCAGATTAATTTTAAGTAAACTTGAGCCAGCTGCGGAGTAAATAATGGCCTTAAATATTGTTAGTTCCAAGGTATCTGATATTAGGGTGCCTACATCTGATTCTCTATTAGGGTCAGACCCATTCCATAAAAAGCCAAATTATTCTTGTGTATACACAACCATTGAGCTTTCTAATGGAGTTTCTGGAAATTCAGTTTGCTTCACATCAGGAGCAGGTAATGATTGGATAGCTTATGGAGTTAAGGATATATTAAAGCTTCTAAAAAAATATGATTTCAATGAATTTATTGATAATCCAGGTAAATTATACAAAATGATTAACGACCATCATCAGTTAAGATGGCTTGCTGATGGAGTAAATAGAATGGCGCTAGGATGTGTCATGAATTCTATGTGGGATTGTTGGGCAAAAATTGAGAAAAAACCACTATGGAAACTTCTAGTAGACTTAGAACCTCAAACAATTATTAATTCTATAGATTGGCGATACTTAAAAGATGCAATTCTTCCAGAAGAAGCTACAGACATACTGAATGATAATTTGGCAAATCATGGCAACCTTGAAAAATCTCTCTCTGAATCTGGCCCTAAAGCCTATTCAACTGCGGGCTGGCTTGGCCTTACCGACGAACAAATAAAAGACACTATTAATGAAATGAAAGCTGAAGGTTTTGATTGTTTTAAGATGAAAGTTGGGCAAGACATTAATCATGATTTAGAAAGACTTTCTTTTATAAGAGATCAAATTGGATATGATGCAAAATTAATGCTTGATTGCAACCAAGTATGGGGTGTTGACGAAGCAATTCAATATATGAATAAACTTGCAAAATTTAAGCCTACATGGATAGAAGAACCCACAGCTAGAGATGATGTTCAAGGGCATCTAAAAATTGCAAAAGCAATCGAGCCTCTAGGGATAAAAGTTGCTACTGGAGAACAAGTTCCATCGCCAGTAATTTTTAAACAGATGCTACAATCTGGAGCCATTGGATTTTGCCAAATAGACGCAAGCAGGCTTGGAGGTGTAAATGATGTTATTGCGGTAATCTTGCTGGCAAAAAAATATAATGTGCCCGTATGTCCACATGGGGGAGGAATAGGTTTATGCAACATGATTGTTCATTATTCTTTATGGGATCAAATCAAAGTTTCAAGTAATTCAGACAATCAGTTAGTTGAATATCTGAATTTCCTTCAAGACGATGTTTTTATATCTCCAGCTTCAGTGAAAAATGGGCGATATGTTACACCTAAAACATATGGATGGGGGCTTGAAATGAAAAAAGATTTCTTTGAATCCCATACATATCCTACTGGAAGTATATGGAAAGATCGAGTCGAATCTGGAAGCATTACATTTACTGCTTAGGGTGTTATTTAAATCTAGAAATATCTTTTTTATTTTAGTAATAATTTTTATAATTTCTTTTTTAGTTTCATACATTTTTTTAGATACTGAGGATAATGATAAAAAAAGTAAATCTAGTTTGCCGGATTATGGAGAAGCCTACAGTGATCATGGATTTTAAAAAAATCATAACCCTTTTATCTGCATTGTTATTGATGTCTTCGTGTTCTACAAATAATAATCTGGAGTATCAAACTAAACTAGAAAATTGCGTATCTGCCCTAACAACAATAATACTCAGTCATAATCATGATGTGACAGCTTTAACTCCTAGATCTATAAAAACATTGCCGCCAAGAAATTATTATCCTGAATTTCCAGACCCTATGATGGAGGCAGATGCATACTGGAATCCTGGTGCAAAAAGGACGTTTAAAATTATTGAAGAAAATTGCCCCTCAGAATATTATAACGATAATGTTATCCAAGAAAGTAAATCGTTTATTAATTATGGAAACTAAAAAGTTAAATCAAGAAATTCAGATGCATATACTTAAGATGATTAATGATCAGTTTATGTACTCTGAAGAAATTGTAGAAAAATGCATTGAATTATATAAAGGCAAAATATCAACTCCTAATCCAAAACTCACTATAAAAAATCAGATTAAAATGCTGTCTGATGGAAAATTAGTTGCTTACTACCATGGGTACAAAATAACCCCTAAAGGCAAAGCTTTATTGCTAGAATCCTGACTCAAAATATTCGTCTGCTGAAACCTCTAGGTAGGGATATTTTTTTCCTCTTTCTCGTGCCAATTTAGTTTGTTTAGCTCTTTCCCTTAAACCATTTTTTTTAGAATCAGATGTTTTATCAAAACAATTTTTACAAGAAACATCCTCTTCGAATAATTCTGACTCTCTATCAATATCATTTATAGGATTTCTGCACCCAGAACAAATTTTATATGTCCCTTCTTTAAGTCCTGCCTTAAGCGAAACCCTTCTATCAAAAACAAAGCATTCCCCATTCCATTTACTATTATTTTCATCAATTTTTTCTAGATAACTTAAAATGCCCCCTTTAAGTTGATATACATTTTTCATTCCTTGCCCGACAAGATAAGAACTTGCTTTTTCGCAACGTATGCCTCCTGTACAAAACATAGCTACTTTTGAGTCTTTATTTTGCAATAACTTTTCTTCTGCATATTTTTTAAAGTCAGTAAAGCTTTTCGTATCAGGGTTTTCTGCATTTTCAAAAGAACCCATTTCAACCTCAAAGTCATTTCTAACATCCACGAGTATCAATTCAGGGTCATCTATTAAATCATTCCATTTCCCTGCGTCTATATATTCTCCTCTATTATTAATTAGATCTAAATCTTCTTTAAAAGTAACTATTTCTTTTTTAATCCTCACTTTCAGTCTAGGAAACGGTAAAAATTCAGAAGAAGATAATTTTTCATTTAAATTGTCATATCCAATTTTTTTAAAGTATGAGCTCAGTTCTAATATTGATTTTTCTGAACCCGAAACTGTTCCATTCACACCTTCGCTAGATAAAAGTATGGTTCCTTTAATTTTAGAAAAAATGCATTTCTTTTTTAATAGGGACTCAACTTCGTCCAAATCTTTTCTTTCTATAAACTGGTAAAATGCTAATACTATAAATTTACTCAATGGTACTTTCTAATGCTATGTCATTAATAACTAAAATATTGATATTCATAACTATATCTTCAATGATGATATCAATTTCTCGTATTTTTAGGAAAGCTGAAGATGGAAAAATTAATAATGAGAAGTCAATAAATTCATCAATATTATCTATATCTTTTGTATTAATATTAGGATTAATTATAATAATGATATCTAATTTTTAGGAGGAAATATGTCATCACATATAATAACTGGACAATACGAATTATCTATAGATCAAATGGAGAATTATTATAAAGATTTGACAGATAATGATATTAAAAAAGTTTTTCCTCCTCTAAATTGTATCGGCTGGCTAATGGGTCATTCATCTGTATATAACTATGAGATAGCAAACAAAATCAAAGAAATAGAAATTCCTGAAGAGGCAAATAAATACAGAAATGGCCAACCACATTCAACTCCTGACTTAAAAGATATTGTTAACTTATGGGAAGATTCAGTTGTAGCTGTAAAGAGTTCACTAAAATTAATAACTGATGAGGATCTTTCGTCAAAAATTACTTGGGTCAAAAATGACGAAAAAATCAATTTTGGAACTGATATCTCTAGAATGACATTTCACTATTGGAATCATTTAGGAGAAATAGCGTCTGTAAGACAATTGCTAGGCAAAGATCCTGGAAATCCAGGCTACGGCTCATGGGATTGGAGATATTGATTTATTACTAATAAAAAATCTTCATTTTTTATCTTTATATTTTTCATTTAGTAAAATTATCAGTTCTTTAAGCCTTTCAGCAGCTAAAACATTATCTTCAGATCTTAAAGGTTCAAACATGAATAAGGCGTTCCCATCTATTTGAAAGACTGTATACAAAGGCTCTCTTCTAGGACATTCGCCCCTAAAAAGGGCAGCTCCTGAAAAACCTCTGCATCCTGTTCTTTCAACTTTTGGTCCATAAAATGAGCCTGAATCTCCACTATCAGAATTGGTTTTAGATTGCTCGATAATTTCTGTCTGTTCTTGGCCTACAATTTGTCCAAAATTATTAGCTAACTCAGGCGTGGCATAAAGAATAATTGCCACTTCTCTGCCCTTTATGTAACCCCACCTAGAAAAATCAGCTTCTGGAAAGTCTGTTTCAAATCCGCCTTTATTTTTCCAACCAATTAAATTTAAATCGCTCTGTTCATATACGAAATTAGGATTTTCACTGGCACTACATGAAATAACTATAATCATAAATGTATAAATATTCCGATTAAAGAAACTTTTAATTTGGATTAACATAAGTTAGTATCATACTCTCATTCTTAGATCATGAACAACAATAATGAAAACTCAATAAGAGTAATTGCATCTAGGCATTCGGCTTTCTACACTCCTTTATTATTAACAGTAGATTTGGGCTCATCTGATACAAATTTCATGAAATCTTTATCCGCTGGATTTAACTGTAGTTATTCTGTTGCGGAAAATAACCAAAATGTATATGAAATGATAATGAATGATGAAATAGATATAGCCCAATCATCAGTATCTGGCAGTTGGAATAATAAACATTCAAAAGATATAATCCACTTTGCTGAAATAAATAAAACTGATGGCTTTTATTTAATAAGACGAGATGGAATTGAAGACAAAGAATTTGAATGGGAAGATATTATTGGATCAAAAGTGTTAGTTGACCACTCAACCCAACCCAATTATATGTTTAAATATGCTTGTTATAAAAAAGATATCGGATACTCAAAAATAGATGCTGTTGATGCAGGATCTCCTGAGGAAATGATAAAAGCATTTAGAAACGGAGAAGGTGATTATATTCACCTCCAATCACCTCAGTCGATAGACCTTACTTATACCGTTTATGATGAAAAAGGCAATATAATTAGGTCAAAAGTGGGTGAAACGGTTGCCTCGATAGGTAAGGTCATTGGCCCCCTTTCTTTTAGCACTTTAATATGTAAAAAAAAGTTTATAGAAACTCCTGATTTTCATAAATTTATTAAGATATTTCACACAACTAAATTATTTGCACAAACTGAAGATTCTTTGAAAATTGCTGAGATTACAAATGAATTCTTTCCAGACACAGAACTTGATTATCTTGAAAAAACAATAAAAAATTATCAAAATTTAAATTGCTGGAATGGAGATCTGACTGTCTCTGAAGATCATTACGATAATACATTAGAAATCTTTAGATTTAATGGCCTCGAAGGTATATTTCCATATTCTGAAAATATTTTAAAGCATGGGCTAGGTGAATAATTAACTTTAACTTAACTTATCAATTAGTTGCTTTAAGTACCATTCCATACTTTGGATATTTATTTGACCATTCTTGTGCTTCTCTGTCCCAAATCATAAAAAAGAAGTCAAAATCATAGTAGTTAGAATGTCTTTCAAAATCATAGTCAATTGCAAGAGTAAAAGTAGCAGTTTCTTTTAATAATATTTTCTTATTAAGTAAAAAGGTTTTAGAGTCAGTTTTTCCAATTATTTCTTCGGTCTTTCTTGGATCAGAATTAATATTAGCTGTATATATAACATCACTAACAACCTCAAACATTTGTTCTGGATTATCAATATAAAACTTTGTTCCAAATCTTATATCAGACTCAAGAGCAACATCTATATCTAGAATCTGACCTTCGATTCCTGAAAACCTATATTTATGGATTTCTTTCTTTTCAGAAAAATTATTTACCTGATTTATGCCTATTTCAATTCCTCCTTTATATTGAATAATTGGAGTATTTCTTGGAGAGAACCCAGCATAAACCCATAATAATATAGATCCAGCTATAGCTAATCCTAAAGCAGAAAATAAAAATATCCACACAAAGAAAAATCCTGGAGCATTCATTAATTCTTTTAACGTTGTAAATCTCGCCCTACTGAGCAAGGTAACCTCCATCAATTATTAATTCAGAACCTGTAACCCATGAACTCTCATTTGAAGCTAAATACAGTATCCCGTATGCAACATCAATTGGATTTCCAATTCTTCCTAATGGTGTAGATTCATTTCTTTGTTCTCTAACTCCAGGTTTATTATGTAATTTCTTAGTCATATTAGTTTCTAGAAACCCAGGATGAACAGAATTAACCCTTACATTACTTGATGCATACTGAATTGCTGCTGCTTTTGTGAGGGTGGTAATAGAGCCTTTTGCTGCATGATAAACAGCCCCCATTTCACTTCCAACTTTACCAAATATAGAAGATACATTTATAACTGATCCATCCTTATTTTTTATCATTTCCGGGATGATATTTTTCATCCCCAAAAAAACTCCAGTTGAATTTACACTCATTGCTAGTTCCCATATTTCTTCTGATGTATTTATTAAATCCCATCTAGTTTCAGGATTAGATAATGCTGCATTATTAACTAACACATTAATGTTTTTTTTATCTGCTTTAACAATCATTAAAAATTCTTGCCAAGCTGATTTACTAGATACATCTAGGGATATTTCTTTAAATTGATCTTTATATCCATTTTCTAGTAACTCATTAGTATCTATAGGGTTAATATCACACATGTATACGAAAGACCCCTCTGAAAGAAAAAGTTTGCTAGTTTCGTAGCCTAAACCAGATCCAGCTCCAGTAACTAATGCAATTTTATTTTTCAATCTTTTATTACTCATTTAAATATCTTATTTTATTTTCAAATAGATAAATATATAAATCAACTAAATATAAAAACTAATTAGAAGCTTTTTTTAGGCTATTAAATCCTTTATCTAATTCTGCAAATTTTGGAAATGATTCACACGCTCCTAATTTAAGAGTGCTAATTGAAGCTGCATATTGCGCGTAATCTAAAGAACTTTTAAAACTTGAATTTTCATTAATTTTTGTAGCAAATGCACCATTAAAACAATCTCCGCTACCTACTGGATCAATAGAATCTACTTTATATGATGGAAGTTTTCCGTTTTCTTCTCCAGCAAAAACAATTCCGTCTGCCCCAAGTGTAATGATTACATTTTTTGGACCCATATTTATAATCTCTTTAGCGGCCTTCAATTCATTTCCTGATATTTTTTTACCTAAAATAAATTCAGCTTCATGCTTATTAGGTGTAAGAAAATCAACAAATTCTAGATAATTAGGAAAATTTTTATAATCTTTATTTGGTGGCCCAGGGTCAAGAATGGTTGTAATATTTTTTGATCTAGCAATTTTTAATATCTTGTAATTTGTTTCTATTGGTATTTCTTGTTGAAGCATAACTATAGATATTGAATCTAAAATTTCAGAGAAAACTTGCACTTCTGTGGATCCATTTCTTGAATTTGCTCCAGGATATACACTAATTTGATTATTATTTTCTGAATCTATATAAATAATTGCATTTCCGGTCATGTCATCATTAATTGTTTTTAAATCTGATATGTCTAAACTTTCATTCAACAAGTCATTTTTAATTTTGTCTCCAAATCCATCATCCCCTATTGAACCAATAAACTTTACATTTTTTTCTTTATTTAGCCTTGATGCTGCTACAGACTGATTTAATCCTTTCCCTCCCAGTGATATATATGAATTACCACTAAATAGTGTTTCTCCAGGATTGGGAAATCTATCACCCTTGTGAGTTATATCAATATTTGCTGATCCAATAATTACTATTTGATTCATTTTTCTTGTTAGAATTGAAAATATCTGTATTATACATTTTTAATGGGTACTCAAGAAAAAAAACTTATAGATTATACATTACTATATTCGGTGATTATTTCTCACCACCTATATATTGTTCTATTTATTGCATCACTTCCAGTAATGATAATTAAAGCTCCTTGGTATATAAGCATCCCTTTATTTAGTTGGTTTTTAAATGCTGCAATTGGGCAAGGCTGGATTTGCCCAATGACTGCCATTGAAAATAGGTATCGTAAAAAGGTTGGGTACCCCCAAATAGACACATTTGTTAAGCACTATTACATAAAGCCTTATATGAGATATAAAATTAAATCTAAGATTCGATCTGCTAGGAAAAATACGATTTAGTCTATTTAAATTTCTTCAAACTATGAATTTATTAACTGCGCAAGAAGCTTTATATACTCATTTGGTTTTTCAAATCTAATATTATGCCCAGTATCAAATCTATAAATTTTACACTCATCAATATTATCTGAGACTTTATTTGCTATGACATCTAGCATTATTCCACCTTTTTGATTATTCCCACCTATCAAATATGTTTTGGCATCAACATTTTTTGCAATCTTTGGAGCATCATGCCAAACCCAATCATTATTATCTCCTGCATTCTGCCAGATCTTTATGTCATGATGAAACGCTAGAGAAGCTCTAACAGCTCCCCAGAAAGGATTTGTTTCAAATATTTCAGGATCAAAAATTTGATAAGAATATATTGCATCAAGCACTGTTCTCCATTTAGGCTTATGTTCATTGAAAAAATGACTACCATTTTTATATTTAATAACTTGATTATTTATTAATTCATCTGATGCTTCTTCATTTATTATCTTGCCCTTTTCTTCTGAGAACCATGGAGGGTCTTCTAATAATTGATGTGTGATTTTAGAACCAAGTTTTGAGGAAATTTGAAGCCCTATGCATGCTCCTAAGGAATGACCAACAATTATTAATTCTTCATTTAATGATTCTGCAAATTCAAGTATAGGCGCAGAATAAGTATTAATATCATAATAATCTAAGTGGCCACTTTTATTATGACCAGGAAGATCTACTGCATAAATTTTATACGAACTAAATTCAGTGATTAGATGTTTCCATACTTCCCACCCACCTTGCCATCCATGTATAAAAAGTATAGCTTTTTTATTTTCAACACCATTGAAAAAGTAGTTTAAATCTACTCCTGATGCTTTAAATGTATTTTCAGTCATTATCTCCTTTTCAAAAAAATATTGTAACATTTATTTATTACCAAATTATTAATGATAATTATGAAGCCAGTAATAAAAAATATCAGCAATGCTAAAAATCCTATCTTAGGTTCTGACGACGGGGTGCCTACCGTAGTCTCTCTGTATCATGATCATGCTCCTGGAGAATCTAGCAAACACCATTCACATGACTGGGAGCATCAAGTTTTTATAACACGAGGAGAAGGAATTATATGGGTTGATGATGTCGAATACCCAATTAAGCAAGGCGATTTTGTCCTTGTACCCCCAAATTGTACTCATCACTTTAAAAATACTGGAAATTCAATATTAAGTAGAGTTACATTTAACCCTAAAGCTAGTGAAAAATACTTATGAATGAGGTAATTTTTTATCTTATTATTTCTTTCATAATTATTTGGGCAGGCATAGAGATTTTTCTCAATTTTGCAAATAGGATATCTGCATCTGAATCTGGTGTCTCACATAGGAATTTTATGGTTAGCTTAAGAATGTTTTCCTTTTTTTTATTCCTGGCAACATTAGTTTTTATTCAATTTAATTTAGAAATTTTTGATACAAAAATTAACTTTATTTGTTATCTATAAATGACAAAATTATCTCAATATACATTATTAATTTCAGCAGCCTCATGCGTATTTATTACTTTAGGACTTAATCACACTCAAGGTTTATTTCTTCTCCCGATGAGCGAGAAGTTAAATACTGGTCGAGAATTATTCAGCTTAGCTGGTGGTCTTGGGGTTCTATTTTCTGGTTTATTTGCTCCAATTTTTGGTGGCTTAGCTGATAAATATGGTGCTGGAAAAGCTTTATCTATTTTATGTTCACTGCAGCTATTAAGTTGGATTTGGCTTGGTAATATTGAGAATAATTTTGATTTGGTGGGCGCTAGAATACTCCTTGGAATAGGAGCATCAGCAATACTTGGTATTGCTTTATCAGTAACAGGAAAATCAGTTTCTGCTAGCAATAAATCTTTATTTCTCGGGCTCATTATGGCCTCAGGATCTTTAGGTCAATTTGTAGTTGTTCCAATTATTAATATAATTATCCAAAATTATGATTGGCAAATGGCCACAGTTGTATCCGCATTTATTGTGTCCTCTATTTTTTTATTCTCTTTTTTAATAAGTAAAAACATATCGTCAGAAAAAACTAATTTACCAGAATCAGAAGATATTGAAGGAAAGGGGATTTCAGTAAAACCTCAATCCTTAACAGATTCGCTCAAAGAAGCTTCAAAAAATAAAAGTTATATCCTTCTGACTACAGGGTTCTTTGTGTGTGGGTTCCATGTCACTTTTGTAGGCACGCATTTACCTGCTTTTTTAAATGATAACAATCTTCAAGCATGGGTAGGTGCGTCAGCTTTATCCTTAATTGGGCTATTTAACATCATAGGAACACTGTCTTTCGGATATTTAGGTTCAAAATTATCTAAGAAAAACTTATTATCAGTGCTATACAGCATGAGATCGCTATTATTTTTAGTATTTATAATTTCACCAAAAAATGAATTCACTGTTTTAATTTTTGCTTCAATACTAGGAATTCTATGGCTTTCAACTGTCCCGTTAACAAACGGGATAATATCAGACATATTTGGGCAAGGATATGTATCAATGCTTTTTGGCATAACAATACTTTCTCATAACATAGGATCATTTCTAGGGTCATGGATAGGCGGAAGGATATACGACATATATGGGTCGTATGATCCTGTATGGTGGATATGTGTATTATTAGGCTTTAGTTCTGCTGCAATCAATTATCCTATCATTATTAAGCCTGTAAAAAGATTACAGCAGGCTTAGTCTATTTTTTTGCTAGATTTATAGCGTTAGTTTTTCCGTTATTTTCTTCTATTTCGTAGGTAACTTCATCACCTTCGTCTAAACTTTCAATTCCAGCAGATTTCATTGCAGAAATGTGAACAAACACATCTTTGCTGTTCTCATCATCAACGATGAAGCCATATCCCTTTGTGGAATTAAACCATTTAATTTTTCCTGAACTCATTCATCCTCCTTGTAACCAAAATAAATTGGGGGTGAGTAGTAGGCGAGACGCCTGTTTATTTGTTTAACAGAAGCAGTATATATCGCTCCCGAAAAAAATAATAGTTGTTTTTTATAACAATTTAATTTACTTTCAATTTTTTGGTTTTGTATTATAATTTTTTTAATTTAGTGACCCTACAAATATTATCAAATGAATTATAAATATTACTTTGCATATGGCAGTAATCTCAATTTAGGGCAAATGAAGACCAGGTGCCCAGATTATAAACTTGCAATGAACTTTACATTGCATGGCTATAGGCTAATTTTTAGATCTGTGGCAGATATAGAAAAATATCAAAATTCAAAAGTTGAGGGTGTAATTTTTTTAATCACACCCCAAGATGAAAGAAATCTGGATAAATACGAAGGTGTTCCAAATATATATAGAAAAGAATACTTTAATTACAAAATAGACAATAATGAAGAAAGCATTCTGTACTATAAAATGAATTCAGAAGGTGTAGGAAAGCCTACTAATAAATACTACAATGCAATTCATGAAGGATATTTGCAAAATAATTTGAATGTCTCATTATTAAAAGATGCTCTTAAATATTCTTTAAGTAACGAGAAAGAGCCAATATTTTTTTCTGAAAGATGGAAAGATTGAATTATGAAAATTACTAATATTAAAACATACTCAATTGAAGGAAAATTAAAAGAACCTTTTTGGTGGGGAAATGGAGGAAACGATAAAAGATCTGCAACACTTGTAAAAATTGAGACAGATGAAGGCATTCATGGATGGGGTGAAGGATGGGGTGGAGTAGGCCTATTTAAAGATATGTTTAATAAGGCAGTTATAGGTAAAAATCCACTTGAAAGAGAAAAAATTTGGGCTGATATGTTTGATGAGCTCAATAATCCAATAATCTATCCTGGAATTGGTGGTAGCGCTATGAGCGCTATTGATATCGCATTATGGGATATAACAGGCAAAAAGCTGGGAGTGCCTGTTTCGGTTCTTTTAGGTGGCAAAGTTAAAGATAAAGTTCACGTTTATGCAACAGGACTGTACTACACCAGAAAAGATTTTAAAGAAGAAATTAATGAAAGAATTAAAGAAGCCAAATCCTACGAAAAAAAAGGCTTTAATGCAATGAAAATTAAAGTTGGCGCTTTAACGGTTGATAAAGACTTAGAAAGAGCAAGAAATGTAAAATCTTCACTTAAAGAAGATACGATGTTATCTGTAGATGCTAATCAAGCATACGACCTAAGAACTGCTAAATATGTGTCAGACAAACTGCACGAAATGGATATATTTTTCTTTGAAGAACCTATTATGGGACTAGACGTTGAAGGCTATAAAGAATTAGTAAGATATTCAAAAATCAGAATAAGTGGCGGAGAAAGTTTAAGGACTAGATATCAATTTAAAGATTTTATAAATAATAAGGCATTTGATATTGCTCAGCCTGATGTTGGAAATGTTGGGGGAATAACAGAATTTAAACATGTTCAGTCACTTGCATATGCAAATGGAATTCATGTTTATCCTCATGTATGGGGCACATCAATAATGATTGCAGCTTCCTTGCACCTTGCTTCTACTTTCACAAACTTACCAATTTCAACATCTCCGAGCCAATTTTCACAAGAACCTATCATGGAATTTGATCAGTCTGAAAACCCAATTAGATACTCTATAGACAGCAAGGAATCAGATTCATTTAAATTTAAGAATGGCTACCTATATGTTCCAGAAAAACCTGGCTTAGGAGTCGACATAGACGAAAATGTAGTTCAGAAGTTTTCTATAGATGAATAATTTTTCAAACTTTGATTTATCAAAGGAATCTCGGAAGGCTTTAGATGGGCTAGGTTTTAAACAACCTACCCCAATTCAATCACAAGCAATACCTATAGGTTTAACAGGCCAGGACATATTGGCAAATGCACAAACTGGATCAGGCAAAACGCTGGCTTTTGCGCTACCTTTAATTGAAAAAATTAAACACAATAATAAGTCGTCTGGGCTAATACTTACACCAACAAGAGAATTGGCCAAACAAATATACTCAGTAGTAAATATTATTCTTAGTTATCATGAGAAAATTAACAGCATATTATTGATTGGCGGAGAAGGAATATACTCTCAATCAAATAGTCTAAAAAAAGCTCCTCAAATAATTATTGGAACTCCAGGTAGAATCAATGACCATTTAGATAGGGGGTCATTAAATATTAACAATTGTGATTTGGTAGTTTTAGATGAGACAGACAAAATGTTAGAGATGGGTTTTGAGTTTCAGGTCAGGGACATACTTAAAGCTATTAAGAGCAAAAGGCAAATGTTAATGTTTTCTGCAACTCTCCCTAATCAAATAATAAAATTATCATCAAAATATTCTAATAACCCTAAAAGGATTTCAATCGAGCAAAATGAAGTATTGAATTTTAACATTAAGCAAGATGTTATGAAGGTTTTCCCTAAAGATAAATTCAAAGAACTTTCTAATCAAATTCAAAAGCGAGAAGGATCAATTTTAGTTTTTGTAAAAACAAAATATGGAACAGAAAAATTATCTAAAAGACTAAAAAAAGAAGGCATTAAATCTACTGCACTGCATGGCGGGTTAAGACAAAATAAGAGAAGTAGAATTATGGATAATTTTAGAGATGAAAAGTTTAGAATTATGATTGCTACCGATATTGCATCAAGAGGAATTGATGTTCCTCACATTGAGCATGTAATAAATTATGATCTGCCTCAAGCACCCGAAGATTTTGTTCATAGAATTGGCAGAACTGCGAGAGCTGGCTCTGTTGGAGAAGCTTTGAGTTTTGTAACCCCCAATGATTCAAAAATTTGGAAATCGATTGAGATGACAATTCAAAGGATATCTAACAACGGAAATATTAAAAAATCATTTAAAAAAAGAAGGCGAAGATAATTTAATTAAAAAAATCTTTATCTTCCTCTTTAAGATATTTTTTTGCCCCATCATTAAACGTGATACCCAAACCTGGCGTATCCCATACATCAATATAGCTATTTTTTACTATGGGGTTTGGGAGGCCATCAATAATGTCATACCACCATTTATGACAAGGAACACAATACTCAAAAGCAATATAATTTTTTGGCAATGTAGCAGCTAATTGAACATGGGCTGCCAAACCAATTAGCCCATCAATGGTTCCATGAGGAGCAATCATAATTCCATTCATATCTGCGTACTCTGCAATCCATTTTGTTTCAGCTATTCCACCAACGTCTAGGGGGTCAGGACCTACAACATTAACAGCTCTTTTATCAATTAAATCTTTAAAATTATGCCTTAGATAAATTTGCTCCCCTGTATGAATTGGAGTTGATGTATTCATAGTCACATCTCTATATAAATCTGCTAATACGTATGGGGTATAATCACCAGTAATCATGTCCTCAAGCCACATTATGTTCAGGTCTTCTACGGCCTTAGCTATTTTTAGTGCATCATTTGGAAAGATGCCAGGACCAAGATCTAGGGCCAGCCCAACCTCATCTCCCAAAACTTCTTTCATTGCCCTAATGCACTCAATGGTATAGTTGAATCCTTTTTCAGTAATTTGAGCTCCGTTGGGAATATATTGACTCAAGGCCCAAGGTTCTGTTGAATCATCCTCGTAGACAATGGTATTATTATCATCCCAATACAAATCGCCATAAAAATAATCCTTAAAATTTGATGCAAACTCTCCATGAACAGCTATACCCTGCTTAATAATAGAAAAACCTTCATCTAACTCTTTCATTCTTAATGTATTTTTTGCAAAATTTTCAGGGCTATCTTCCCCATCTAATGGAAATCTTATACCTCCGTTATATACCAAAACCCTATCTCTTACTTTTCCGCCAAGCAGTTTGTGTATAGGCAAATTAGCAGCTTTTCCAGCTATATCCCATAAAGCAACTTCAATAGCACTCACAGCTGCTCCGTAGGGCTTAAAAGAACCTAGTCTTCTAATTTTTCTCATTACCCTTTCAACATCTGTAGGGTCTTCGCCGATTATCATCGGCTTATAAAATAAAACAAATGGCTTTAAATATGGTTTTGCCCACTCAGCCTGTCCATACCCATAAATTCCTTCATCAGTATTAATTCTTACAACAGGCGTCTTCCCAATTATTGCGCATTTTAAATCTGTAATTTTCATATATTTACTATAATATAAAACTTCACGATTTATAAATATGAAATTTTTTTTTTACATTATTTTTATTAACTATTTTATCCTGTTCTACTGAAGAGGTTTTACCACCTCCGATTGAAAAAATTTCTGATACTGGCTCTATATTTTCAATTCAAAACATAAAAGATATTGGTTTCAAAAATAATAATGAATATAAAGTTGATGAATTGCCAGGTGCAGTTTCTGCTTTTTTTGGTTTTATAAAAAATGACCTAGGCGAGCCAGAAGATTACGAGATAAGGTTTTACGAAAATCATTCTGACGCTGTGGAATTAGGCATGAAATATGCTGATAATGTTACTGGAGAAACCGGATGTATATCGAAAGATTGTTCTTTATGGACTGAAGGATTGAAGCACAGAATACAAATGCATGACTTAGGAACATTGCACCCTAAATATATGACTTATGTTGTATACAATAATTTTATTTTATTTTGCCCTGGATATGGTGAAGATGAGGCAATTCTTAAGTGTAATTATATTATTAATAAGATAATTAAATAAAAAATATATTTAGCTCGTTCTTATCTCAAAGTTTTTTTCTTCATCAAGTCTTTTTCTAATCATGCTTTTTGTTAGTGGATTTTTTGGCCAAGAATCAGGGGATATTAAAGATAGCCTGATCAATAGCCTTGAAAATGAAGAAATATAATACTTGAGATCTTTTACATTTAATTTATCAAATGTATCTGGAGCCTCATGATGATATTCACAACCAGGATATCTTCCAAAAAACCTCCACCTCCAAGGATGGGAAGCATCAATCCCAGCTTCTAAAAATGGGAAGTGATCTGAATGTCCATCTAATTGTGACATCACATGTACTTTTAGATCCTCATTAAGTGTATCTAATTGCTTCTGCAGAAAGTTTCTTAAATGCGAAAATCCTAAGACTATCCCTTTAAGATTACCCGTAGATAATTCATCACAATTAAGTACAAATCTTGGTTTTATATTACCTGAATTATAATTATTATTTACATGAAAAAATGATCCTTGAAGTCTTTGTTCTTCTGCGCTCAATGTAATAAATTTCAAGCCTATTCTGGGTTTAATATTAAATTCATCTAATGCCATCTTTATTGATCTTGCGGTTTCTATCACGGCAATCGCTCCTGAGGTATTATCATTTCCGCCAGGAGTATCAAATACAGTGTCATGATGTCCGCACATAACAATATACTCATCTTTTATTTCCCCAGGTATATCAGCAATAACGTTTGATGTTTCAGCATTATAAAATTCTGTAGATACAATCAGTTTTGCTTTTAGGTTTTTCTGAGCATATCTCTTTAGCAATAATAAGTGCTCACTTGAAGTATTAACTATTGGCAATGGAGGGTATACAGATTCAGGATCCCTAGTATCCCATACCGAAGAATACTCCATTCTTCTCCCAGATTTGGGGTCACCGATTATTATTGCAGAAGCACCCATTTCTGAAATAAAGTTAACTCTATTGCTTATTGGCTCCTGCTCAGTAAAAGGTTCATGCTTTCTATTAACTAGCGCAATCTTACCTTTTATATCTTTTAGTTTTTCATTAACTTCTCTTTTAGTCCCAAAACCTAAATCAATTAAATTTAAATTTAGATCAACGGACGGACATCTGTGGTAAGGCCTAACGTCAAGCTGCTTCTTATCTACTTCTAATATACTTTTATGAAATTTATAAGTTTCAATGTCGAAATTTTCATGATAGGCCTCAAGGCCTTCATTTTTCCAGAAATCATGTATATATTCTGCAGCATTTCTTTCATTGTCAGATGTTGCCCATCTTGACGCAATATCAATAGCCAGCTTTTCATTAAGGTTCTCAATTTTAGAATTTATCCAAGAGTTACCTATAATCCACTGGTCAATATCTGAAAAATTATAATCATTCATAGTTAAATTTTTGATTAATTCTATTAATTGGTCAATTTTTTATTAGCCAGTATTTTTTAATCCGGCAGAAAGTCCATTTATAGTTAACAACAGACCTCTTGTTAAAAGCTGAGGTTCGCTATTATTTTCTCTAATCTTCTTTAGAAAAATAATTTGAAACATATTTAGTGGGAGCAAATATGCCTCTCTAACATCTAGGGTTTTTTTGAGTGTAGGATTATTTTCTAATAATGATTTCTGTGAAGTAATTTTTTTTATTAAGCTTTCTGATCTACTAAATTCTTTTTTAATTTCATTAAAAATTTCATGCTGACCATCGTGCAACTCATCTACATAAGATTCTGATATCGCCATATCTGTCTTAGCTAAATTCATTTCTACGCTAGATACTAATGTCCGAAAGAATTTTAGCTCTTTGTACATTTTCTTTATTTCTTGTTCTTTTCCTTCTTCTATAGCTCTCTCAATTGCATAACCAAAGCCATACCATCCTGTAATAATTTGTCTTGACTGAGACCAAGAAAATACCCAGGGTATCGCTCTAAGGTCCTTTAATGTATTGCTACCTGAATTTCTTTTAGAGGGTCTAGAGCCGATATTCATTTTTGAAAATTCTTCAAGAGGGGTACTTTTTTTTACGTAATCAACAAAATTTTCTTCATTAATCAATTTGCGATAATAATCATAACTTTCATTAGAAAGGAAGTTCATCAGTTCGTTCCATTTCCCTGAATCATTTTTCTTTTTATCTAAAGATGCCTCAATCACAGAAGACAATATTATCTTGAGATTTATTTGAGATAGATCAGAGTTTGCAAAATTATCTGAAATTACTTCCCCTTGCTGGGTAACTTTAATTTTTCCATTTATAGTACCTTGGGGTTGTGCAAGAATTGCTTCTCCCGATGGCCCTCCTCCCCTACTTGACGATCCGCCTCTCCCATGAAATATAGTTAAATTTAAACTAAATTTATCCGCTAAAGATGATATTAATGATTGAGACTTATAAAGATCCCATTGAGACTTGAGTATCCCTCCATCTTTATTGGAATCTGAATACCCGATCATAACTTCTACCGAATCTCCAGATTCATAAATATTGCCCCAAAAATCCTCTAAGATTTTTATGCTATTTTCAAGGTCTTCAATTGTCTCAAGCAAAGGTACAATATTAAATTTACTAAATTCTTTTTTGTTTTTAATAAGACCAGTAGTAATCGCTAAGTAAGCAATTGAAAGCAAGTCTTCAGAATTACTAGCCATAGCTACTATCCAAGTATTAATGGCGTCATATCCGTATTTCTCCCTTGAATCTGCAATGGTTTCAAAAGTTCTAATAACTTCAAGTGTAGGCTCAGATAGATTTAATTCATCAAATTTAATAGTTGATGATTTCGCAATTCCATTTAATAATTCTTTCTTAAAATCACCTTCTTCTAAATTCAATATTTCTTTTGCGGCATAAGTTGTGATGGATGCATCTTCCCTAATATCCATTTCTGCAATTGTTAAGCCTCCTGTTTTTAAAGACTCAATTAGCTTCTTTAAATTTCTTATATCAGTTGACGTTCCTTTATTATTATTTAGTGAATCTAGCACCAATTCTAAATCGCAAATGAGCTCCGGAGAGGTATACGTATTTAATTTAAATTTCTCTAGTATTATTGAAATAGAGAGTCTGTAAGGTTCTTCAGAAAATTTCTCATAATCCAATTTATTTCTTTCTAAAATAAATTCTGTATTAGCCTTAATGTAATCATTTAACTCATCAGAAATAGTAACTATATGAACAGACTGACTTAATCTATTAATCAAGCTATATAAAACATTTTTAATCCTTTTGCAGTTTCTTTTATACTGCATTTCTAATATTTCACTTGTTAGTCTATGAGTAACATTAGGATTTCCATCCCTGTCGCCCCCTACCCAAGTTCCTATTTTTATAGGAGTTATTTCTTTATCTATGCCAAGATCTTTAATTATGTTATTTACTTCTAAATTAAGTTCTGGAATCTCATCGCTAACTACATTTTCAATAAAAAAGAGGTTGTTGTCTGCTTCATCATAAGGAGATGGCTTAAGTTGTCTGAGCTCATCTGTTTGTATTATCACCTTTGCAACTTCTTTTAATTCTTCTTGCCCGGACAATTCTGAAAATGCCATTCCAGACGATCTTTCTAAATACCTCTCTTTTATAATTTCATGGAGTATGTTTACTTGGTTAAGAATTTCTGGACGCGCAGCTTCTGTTGGATGAGCAGTGAAAACAAGTTTTATGTCTAGATTTTCAAGAAATTCACTTATAACTGATTTGGGGTGCGATTTAAATATTTCTTCAATTCTATTTGAAAAATGTTCATCGTCATGATTTTGGGCGGAAAGATCTTCAACTCTATAAATGTGCTCTACAACATTTGCCACATGGAAATATAGCGTATAAGCCCTTATTAGCCGGATTGCCCAGTATGGCTCATATCCTTTAAGCACAGATATTAGATTGTTTAATTTATCTTTTGAGACCTCTTTTTTATAAGACCTTGACTGGTAATCATCAATTAGGTCTCTTACTTCATTAACCTTAATTAAAAATTCTTCGCCAAACTCTTCTTCAAGTATATCGGCAACTAAATTGCCAATAACTTTTATTTCAAAGTTCATCTCAGATAAAACTTTTTTATTTTCTCTGTATGACATATATAATTGTTAATATATCCTTTTACTAAATATATTTCCTATGAAAATTTATAAAGCGTTATTATTATCAATAATATTGCTAGCCTCTTCTGGCAGCATTATCAGTGCCGATGAATACGATCGGTTCCCTCCTCCTCCTCAATCTTTATTTATAGCACCCAGCATAGATCAGATATGGAATCCGTATAATAAATCATGGGAAAGCCCTAAAAATGCATTTCAAGTTAATACGGTCCATGAAATAGAATCAGGAAACAGTCAAAAGCCAATACAAAACATGTTTTCCGGTGATCATGGATTTATGACTCTGGAAGAAGGTACATTCGAACTTGGAGGTATGCCTATGGAATGGTCAATAAGGGGAACAGAAGACCAAACTGCATATTTTTATGCGGATGATTATGGGTTGAGAGTTCGCGGACATTTCAGACCAGGCTATAAAAATGACATAGAACATCCTTGTCAAACAGGGCCAAAAGATAGTCACACTTCTTACCTTAGCCCCTTTCATCCTGTAAATTTAAGCGGCCAACACATTACTGGCCCAGGTACTGACTTAAATTATGAAACAGGGATTTCACTTGCGTATGACAATGGCAAAATAGAATTAGGATTAACTGGTGATCAGAGAACTGTCATGCTATTTGGGACTCAAAAATCCGATTGCTACACAGGGCCTATGTTCGTTACAGAAGACGATGGCATAATTGTTGCATTAGATTTTAAAAATGTTTTTACTGATAAATATAAACCTGGAATAAATTTCATTCGATTTGAATACTGGGTATATTATGACCCTGCACATTTTCAGAATTTAGAACAAGATATTGATCATCAAATTGCTAACTCTCCAATTTACTGTGACCCTAGAGAAGCACATAAATATGGCGCTGGAATGTGGTCTGGGCCTGTTGGGGAAATGGTTAGAAAAAAAATTACAGCGGGATACGCCAATGAATGTTTAGGGATAGCTTTTGAATTTTTTCCTCCTGAAAATGCAAATTCCTCAAACATATTTAAAGTGAATCAGGCAGGATTTTATGGTGAGGTTACACTTATGACAATAGGGCTTGGATCAGATGACTGGATAGAACTAGAATTTGATCCTTTAAGATGCGGCAATGAAATGCGTGATAGCGGCAGGATTCAAGGAGGTAATCTAAGATATTTGGCGGAGAGTGAGAAAACATTAAAGGGTGGTAAATATATGTTGTGGGATGCCAATCCTATTACAACTTATCCTTACAGACTAGCTTCAGCCAATCAAGGTGGGACTGGAGGAATTTTAGGCTTCAACGAATATGAAGAGCTTTGGCGTATCAGCAATATGATAAGCAATTCAGGAAATACGACTCAATACGACCCACAAACTAATTCGAATAAAACAATTTATGGAGATCCTACAAATTATTGCTTCCTAAGAGACTATATACATAACGAAGCAGGAAGCGACCCTTGGCAAAGACTTATTGATCCTGATTTAAATGGTTCATTTTATCCACTTTACGATAACGAATTTGTGCCCTATGGCGCGGGTGATATTTCCCCTATGTATATTGATTGGGAAAGCTCACCGATAGCTGTTATGGGAAGAAACGGGAAGAAAACGGCAAATACTTCAAAGGGATGCGATAGGCCTGATCCAGGGTGCACCTTTTCAAATCTTCAGGTAAATTTATTGAATGAATTTGGAAATAAAATTAGAGATGATGTTGCAAATAGTAATACATTAAGACACATCATATATGTTGACGGAACAGAAGAATCTTTTCCAGCTAAAAACGTAGCTCGGAGAGCTTGGTTTTACACAAACACTCATAAAGTAAGCGTTAAGTTTAGAATGGCAAACATTAAAGGGTGGGAGATGGAGGAACAGACAGAGAAAAAATGGGACGCAATCTTAAATTCGATGATGATTATTCCTGTGCAGCCAGAAAGTCGATTTATGAATGAAAAACTGGGCTTTATGAGCTCCTACGTGAATGGAGAATATCAAGGAGTCAGTGATGGCAGAGGATTTTTTTATACTGACGAAGAATATGAATGGGTGACTCGCCTTAACGATAACATCAAGAGCAGTCCAGCAGCTTTAAAAGTATTGGAAAATATAGTTGAGGCTCCAATAATAGAAAATATAGTTGAGGCTCCAATAATAGAAAAACCATTGGATATAGCTTCAAAAGCAACAAGTTTATTTTCTTCTAACAAGGAAGAAGAAATTGACACTTCTTTATTTGATGCTTCTGAACAAGCAGTTTTAGACAGAGAAAGACAACTGCAAGAATTGGAAGAAGAGCGTAGAAAATTGGAGCAAGAAAGTGCTAATAGACAAGATGACTTGGAATTTCAAAGAGAAATGCAAAGATTAGAATTAGAGGCAATGAGAGCTGAGCTTGAACTTGAAAGAGAAAAAATGGAGCTTGAAATAGAAAGGCAAAATTTAGAAAATCAAGAAAATATGCGAGCAAACAACAAAGAATTCTTTTCAGAAGATGACAGGGGTTTCTTTTCTAAGCCAAAAGCCGGTACAGAAAAAACAGGCGGAGGCTTTGAAGATATCACTTCAGATCCAACAAAGCTGGCAATGCTAGGATTAGCAGTAACTCTAGGAACTACATTGCTACAAATGTTCAGAGGCAATTAGGCCTAGCCTTTAATTAAATAGGGTTTTTTTGTAATCTAATTTCTATGATGATGCCACCTGAGAGAGAAAAAATTGAGACAATCATTAGAGAAATATCTTTAATAGATATAAAAGATTCCTATTCAAGAGAAAAGAATTTAGGGAATATTGAAAGGCTTATAGATTTAAAACAAGACCTTGAAAGAATTAAGCCAGATTCCAGATTAGTTCTCAATCCTTCTGTTAAAGAATTAAGTTCTAAAATGAAAAAGCTCTTAATACAAAAAGATTTTCATGACATGCAATGGCAAAACCCTAATAAATTACTTATGGCAATAACCCCTGGATTCATATTTGTCTGCTTGATTGCACCACCGGCAGTTTTCGCTTTATTAACCTTAATCTATGTTTTATAAATGAAGCCAGAAATTTTTGCAGAAAACCTAATATTTCCTGAAGGCTCAAGATGGAAAAATGACAAGTTAATTTTTTCAGATATTTTTTCTAATGAAGTTATAAGTTTTACTGAAGAAGGGAGCAAAGAAACTGTTGTGAAAATAGACGGCCTCCCGGTGGGATTAGGATGGAATCAAAATAACGACCTTCTCATAAATTCACTACAAGAAAAAAAGGTTTTAGTATTTGACGGCAAAACAACTAAAGAATATGCAGATATTGGAGCCCATGAAAATAATTTTATTAACGACATGACTACTGACGAATCAGGAAGAGCATATGTGGGAACAGTTGCTCTAGAATCATTCAATGAAAATATCCCAATTGCTCCTGACAATATGCCTACATTCAGCTCAATAATGCTTGTTGATACAGATGGCTCGGTCAGAAGAGTTGCAGACAGAATGACGTTTACTAATGGAATGGCGATAAGTCCTGATGGCAAAAAATTAGTTGTTGCTGAAACATTTGCATACAGGTTATCCATATTTGATATAAAGCCTAATGGGGATTTAGATAATCGAAGAATATTTGCTGATTTAGGTGCGCCTACAGACGGAATTACAATGGATACAAAGGGAAGAGTGTGGGTTGCAATTCCTTACTATACCTTTGGTGGCCCTGGTGGTTGGGTAAGGGTTGAAGATGGAGGCAAGGTGTCTGGAAAAATCGATTCTGGCACTCATGGAGCTTTTGATTGTGTTCTTGGAGGAAAGAATATGGATAATCTCTACCTGCTTGAAGGTGCAATTTTAGGAAATGAAAGAATAAGGGGTGGTGGTCGTATTAGAGTTTGCAAAGTTGATTGCCCAGGTTTTATTCAGTAATCACTAATTAAACAAAAACCAAAAAACAAATAGTATGGTCACGATCAATATGATCCTGTTAACCCATATATTATTACTAAATACTTTGCCTAATACTGACCCTGCAATCCCCCAAGAAGAATGAAAAATAATTTGTCCTGCTGTAAAAATTATCCATATCAATAAGGATCTTTGAAGCTGAGGTATCCCAATATTTGAAATCTGTGATTGAGCAAGAAGTATCATGCTCCAAGTTTTGGGGCTTAGAGGATGTACTAAAAGTCCATTTTTAAATGTAAATTTTGATAAATCTGACTCTCTACTCGTGCTTCTAAAAGATGATATAGAAAGGTAAATTATAAAAGCAGAAGAAGCATATTTTAATGATTCAAATAATATTTCATTCTCAACTACAAAAACACCTATTCCAATTGCAATTGCAAAATTAACAAAAGTTTTCCCTGCAACCATGCCTGATAAAAAAAGTATTGATTTACTGAAGCCTAGCGATGATCCTCCTGCCATCATTAAAAGATTCCCAGGCCCAGGGCTCCCAGTCATAAACATGGCAAAAAATATTAAGCTAACAATAGAGCTAATCATTAAATAATTTTGGGAATAAAAGACCTACTTTGTTCTTATAATATTTATAATTTTCATCGCTCCCCCACCTCTCATTAGCTATTAATTCAAGCTGAGGAACACCAGAAATAAATCTTAACAATATGAATACAAATATTGGGCTAATTAATGCTATGTATCCTGTTCCAATAATATATCTAATTGAGATGATGGTAATACCAGTCCAAATTAGTATTTCTCCTAAATAATTTGGGTGCCTTGAGTAAGCCCAAAGCCCCGTATTAATAAATCCAGAAGAATTAGTTATTTTAAAGTTCCTTTTCTGGTTATCGGCTAAAATCTCAATAATAAACCCAATTATCCAAACTAAAAAACCACCCCACTCAATCAGGCCAAAAGTGTGAGTGGATTCGGATGTTAAAATAACAATAATAGGAAGGGAAGATAAAATTACCCAAATTGCCTGCATGTTCCATAATACAAATAGTTTTGAGGGAGTTTTTAAATATTCTTGCAGTCTTATATCCTTCTTTGCCTTAATCCTCCTAAATAATAAAAATAAGCCTAATCTAGAAGCCCATAAAAACAGCAAGGTAGAAATTAAAAACTTATTAAAATCAGAATTACCCATGAAAATTAAGCCTACAACCAGCAAAGATATAAAGCTTAAGCTCCCAATGAAATCAAATAGCAATTCGGTTTTAAATATAAGTGAGTGAAAATATGAAATGATTTGAATTAATACAACCACCAAAGTCATTATGTATACCACCGGCAACCCTTGGTATTCAATGGATGTAAAACTTAGAGTATATGAAACAAATAGCAGGATGCTCCACATCAATAAAACACTAATTATATTTTTAATAGCGTTAGTCATAAATTAACCATACCTTTTGTGTATTATTTTTACTAAAAATAAATATTAAATTTGCCTAATATATAATAAAAATTTGAAATAATTGTGAGTTAGGAGAATAGCAATAAAAAGCTTCAAGTGGAAAAAAATACCCGTCAATATACCGGAAACAAAAAATGAATGGATCTTTTTGGTAATTCTTCCATTAACTTCACCCTTGTTTATTTTCCTATTTATTTGGACTTATAACTAGAAATTTTATATAACTTCACCTATTACAAACTCTCCATCATTCCACGAAGGCTCTTCTTCTAAAAGCTCCATCATCTTAATAAAATTCTGATGAGTTTCTGGCTTTTCTGCATTTGATTTATATGCCTCTTTATCTTTAAAAACAGCAATACCAATCAAGTCTCCGTTATCATCGGGATTCATAACATACCAAGATACCATACCTTCAGGGGTTGAATTATCTTTGAAAGAGTTTATTAGGTCTTCTCTCATTCCTTGTTTTGGTTTTAAACTAAATATACTTCCGTACATAAATACCTCCTTATTTTTATATTTATACCACAAAAATATTTCTAAACTGTTATCATATTTTTGAGAGATACTATGAAGATTTTATTTTATTTATCAATTTTTTTAATTATTGTCGGGTGCTCGCCTGAGCCATCTTACGAAGGATCGAACAAAGTCTATTCTATGGATGATGTTGCCTCAGCTGGCCTCAAAGTTAAAAAAGATTTTAATACAGAATTTCCAGATGCAACTCACGCAAAATGGGGCTTCTATAAAGGAAGAGACGTTGCTGTAATAAGATATGATTCAGTAGAGCTTGCTAATGCATCAGGTCAAATAGCTGGTAGTGAGCAAACCCAAAAAATTGAAGTTGTAGAAAAAAATATTGCCCATGGTCCAAAAGTAGAAAGAACTGAATGCAGAGGGCACAAGGCAAATAAGCCTGACTCATCGAGCGTATATTTTAAATCATACAGAAGCCAATTAGGTTTTGAAGATACTATACTTTTAAACAAGCTCGCCTTTATAGAAGAATCAAATAAGTCACAACAAATGAAACCCAGTTGGATGGCCTGCGTAAGACGAGAACCAATGTACACTAAGTTTCTTGTTCACGGGAACCTAGTAATAATGATGGAGCCCTTAGCAACAGAAGATGAAAATGACACTGTTAAATTTTTAGAAAAAACTGCTAGCAGCCTGCCTTAAATTATTCAGTAGTTGCCGGCATGGCACTTGGCACAACTTCATATAAAGTTTTAGAGCACCTTATCTGAGAATCTTCAACATTATAACCAGGGCACATCATTATCATGTTTCCATAAATAACATATGTAAGATATTTTGGTTTTGGTTGACCATTCCCCGCATGCGTATTTCCCAGTCTCTCAGCTAAAAACTGACGATGTTTTATATCCGGAGTCCATAAAGCGCAATCTTTTGTAATGCACCCATCTTCTCCAGTTGCGTTCTCAACATATTCAGTTCCAATTTGAACTGCATCAGAGTGATCGCCATAAAACCTAATTTCATAATCAATTTTTTGATCATCAGGATCTAATTTATTTTTTATAAATCCGTAATATGCCGAAGTAGCTCCGGGAAGGTCATCGACCTTATATTCTTTACTCTTTTTAAAACCAACAGTTTTAAAATCATCTATAGAAAAAATTTGATCTACATTCGTAACTTGGTCAATGATAGGGATAGTCTCAGATTCTTCGCCTGAGCCACAACCTACTAATAAAAATATGCTTATTAAACTTAAAATTATCTTTTTCATATTTATATATTACCGTAAAAATTAAAGAATGTGGAAGATTATTTTATCGCTCATATCAATATTCAATCAAGGAACTATTGGTTAAGAACAAAATTGTCTCTCAAACAATATCCTTATACTTTTTATAACTAACTTAAATTTTCTGGTAATATTTTTCTATGAAAGTATTTAAAAAATTTATTCTTTATTTAATTTTATTAATTTCTATTATTGCTTGTTCGCCTGAGCCAGAAGAAATATTAATCGATAAAATTACTCCTTTAGATACTATTTTTTCCTATGAATCTCTTAGTTCTATTGGTTTTAAAAAATCAAGAGAATATAAAGTTGAGGGACTAACAAATGCTGTAAGTGCTTATTATGGATTCGTTAAAGGAAATCCTGAGATTGATTATGAAATCCGTTTTTATAAGTCTCATAGCGATGCTATCGAATTCGGAACTAGTTTTGCTGAAGAAAGAACTGGCGAAGATGCTGTACTAAAAAAAGATGCTGCTACATGGAAAGAAGGTGTTAAAGACGCAAGAAGTTGCGCAGGCAATCCTCATGGCACAGTAAGCAAAGGTGGTACTGCGAATATAGCTCACGATATACAAAATTGCATGCATGTTAAATATGCTGATTACATAATCTATGGAAATATGGTTATGCTCTGCGCTGGATGGGAATCTGAAGGTTCATTTAGAAATTGCGAAATCATAATTAATAAATTGAATGAATAATCTATACCAAATCAATATGTTTGCTTAATTTTATGGATAAGAAAAAAACAGAAGAAGGTATTGTTATTACTGAAAAGAATAAAGATATTCTTAAGGCAGTAGATGAGCATAAGAAATATCTTAAAGAAAAAGAAGCAGCCGAAAGAATCGCAAAAAAATTTGGCCTAAAGAAATAAATAGCCAGGTTCAACTTAAGTTGGTGACCCGCCTCGGGCTCGAACCGAGAACCTATTGATTAAGAGCGTCAGTCTGAGTATGTATTTTTATGTATGATTAAACCTAATATTAGTATAAGTATGTATTTCTTAGTTTGTACCTAGACACGATTTATATTTATATTATTTGTTACAAAATTTGTTACAAGATTATTAGGTAAAACTTTATTACCTTTTATCCTATCTATATATATGAGGGGAGAAAAGTCTTTAGAAACAAACCCAGCTCTATATTTTAATATTTATTCTTAATAATCATTTGTATACCCATAGGGTATAACCCAAAATAAATCTTAATCAGCTCTTTCTTATTATTGTTTTTATATATGTTTAACAATGAGTGGTATTTATATAGAAAAATTAGATATAATAATAAGTGATGTATAATTTATCTCTATTTTTACATATAATTTCCGCATTTTTTATTGCCTATTCTGTCTTATATGGATCATTAAATAGTTCAATAAAAATATCATCGAAACTATTCAGGATTAACCTTATTTTATTGTCTTCCATGAGCATCGTTTCAATACTTACTGCGTCTTGGATTATAAGTATTGCAAACTACAGCCACTCTTCTTTCTGGATTACTACATCGTATACATTATGGTTTATATTGATTTTAATTAACGAAGGATTAATTAGGAGAAAATACATGAATGCTAAAAAGCAAGGAATTGCGGAGATAAGTGTTTCTATTCAATACATTTCTATGTCAATAATAGTAGCAATACTGACTTTCTTAATGATTTATAAACCAACTTTTTAATTTAGCCTTATGAAAATTGCCTTTGTTTCTGGATCAATCATTAATTTCTTACCTTTTTCACGTTAGCTAAAAATTTTCTGTTTTTAGCCCCTATATATAAAATGGATTTATGAAAAAAATATTATTACTTGTGACATTACTTATTCTAGTTATTGGGTGTTCTAGTGTAACCAATGAAGTATCAGATCCAAACAAAATATATCGGCTTTCTGATTTTTCGGAGATTGGATGGAAGCAAAAAAAACCATTTGTTACAGATTTTCCACAGTCAGTCGTCATAGAATTACCATTTCCATTTACACAACTCGGACATCTAATCATTTTATGACTTATTGATTTATTTCTACCCATTAAAACTTCACATTGAATACAGTATCTATTATCTGTTTTATAGACCTCTGGATAATCTTTTATGTCTTGCCTAATTAATTCAGATAGATGGGCAACACAGAGATTATAATTAAATAAATAATTAAGAGCTTGGGTTTAGGTTCAGAGCCTATTAGTTAGAAACAGTAGATTTAGGTTTAAACTACACACTATTTCCCTCAATTACATACCCTCTAGATTGCAAGTGTGTGTCATAAAGTGTGTCATGTTTCTGATAGATTTATAATGAAAGATAGCTTATTTTTTCCAATTAATCTTTTCTGAATAATTCTTTCTAATTTTTTTTAAATTCTTTCTAATCTTTTCTTGGTTTAGATTGTGTTCTTGAACAACATAAGGGGGAAACTTCTTTAAAGTTAAAAAGATAACGCTTGTAATAAATAATACTAAAAAGAATATCCATATTCCTGATTGGTCAGAGAAAGAGAAATCGCCACCATTAGACATAGCAGTAGTATCAATAGTTGTTAGTAGGCCAACAATAGAGCCAACTAATATCAATGTGTATTTACTAATAGAGATAATGCTTGTAATAAATAATACTAAAAAGACTATCCATATTCCTGATTGGTCAGAGAAAGAGAAATTGCCACCATTAGACATAGCAGTATTATCAATAGTTGTTAGTAGACCAGCAATAGAGCCAACTAATACCAATATGCGTAAGAACATCAACATAAATCAATAGTACATGAATTTTTAAATAGGCTCATATTTTAAAAAAATCCACTAAATACTTTTTTAAATCCAGAGCATTAATTCATATATTAAATCTCTTATATTCAATCCTTCTCTTATATCCCTGGGAATATTAAAAGGGTACTTATAATCAGCTCTGGAGTATTCCATATCATGTACTTAGGGTTTATTGAACCTAACATGCAGACGTACCCCTAAAGGGGTAGTAAAAAAGTTATTCACATATGGTTCTCTTTAATTAGTGTATGCATCAGTGCTCTCCACATAAATATATGAATTAGGTAGTATAAAGATATGAACATAAGTGAGATTGCACAGATAATTACAGGAACAGCTACTTTAATTGTTGCTATAGCTTTGCTTTGGCAATTAGTGCTTCAAAGAAAAAGTCTCAAAATTTCTCATCAAGATGCTGAGAGGGATTTATCTCTAAGATCTTGGCAGATGATGATAGATGAGTTTTACCTTGTAATTAAAAACAATGATTTTAGAAAAATATATGATAAGAGACACAAAGGATTAAAATCTTTAACATCTGAAGAAGCATCAGCTCTTGAGAATTTTTTCTTCATATCTTTAGGAAGAATTAATACAGATTACAGGTTAGGAAGGGTAGGAAAAGAAGAATATTATTACAGATTACACTTTGAAAGATTAATGGATTCAAAAGCTGGGATTGAATACTATAAATCTACTGGAAGAGATCTATTCAATAACACTCCGAAAGAAGGCAGAAAAGAACATTTAGAGTTTCTCCAAGGACTTGGAGATAAAATTTATGAAGAAATTACGGGGAACAAATTCACCAAATAATCATTAAATCAATATGGGCACTTGTCAGATAGTTCTCAAGAAAAAGCTACAGATAAATTAGCTGAGATATTAAAAGATAATCCCTCTTAGGTAAATTCCCTTGTTTATTAATAGATAGGATAAAAGGTAAAAAAGTATTTGTTGTCTTTGTTTTTAGATCTTAAATATAAATCTTTGGTACAAAACATGGTACAAAATGGACTTTTATTTCTTAGAACCCTCAAAAACATTTAGGTTGGAGTTAGGTTGGTGACCCGCCTCGGGCTCGAACCGAGAACCTATTGATTAAGAGTCAATTGCTCTACCATTGAGCTAGCGGGCCACGCTGAAGAATTATATCTAGAAATTTATATTATGTAGAGTATTTAACAATCATTCTGTTTGTGTTGTTTAACATTAAAACCAATACAGCACCCCAAAGGCTTGATATGGCAGAGACCCAAATTGCAAAAACATAGCCCCCTGTTATATCAAATACCACGCCAGGTATTAAACCACCAATAGCCATTCCTATCCCTGCGCCAAAAAGTTGCCAGCCATAAGTTGTGCCCATGGGAAATCGGCCATAATACTGCTTATTAATAATAGGCACTACTGTGCCCTCGCCTCCATAAGGAAGGCCAAACAAAATAGCAAATAAATAAAAATCAAAAACTGTAGTTGCATTTAAAAGAAGTAAAACTGATAATCCTTGGCCTAAAAATGAAAGAAAAATTATCGGTTTGCTGCCATATTTATCACCGATTATAGGTGCTGCAAATCGGGATACAATACTTGAAATAGCAATAATGCTAAGCACCCCAGAAGCAGTAACTAAACTTATACCTTGGTTAACTGCCATTGGTATAGCTGCAACTAAAATTACAGAATGACCAACACAGCCCCAAAAATGAATATTTATTAGGTGCCAAAAGCTATCAGTTTTATATATTAATTTCTGATGCTTAGCATTCCACAAAACCCCTTTCATTTCTGATTTATCATCAGTGCTTAGCCAACCATAAGGAAGAATAGATTTCTTTTCTGGAGAATCATAAAAGAACAAAAGGCATACTGAGATTACCAAGGAGCCTACTATTCCAAATATTAGAAAAGTATTTTGCCATCCAAAATATTCAAAACATATAGCCAAAGCTTGAATGGAAAGTGCTGGCCCTATGCTCCACGCGACCATCATGGCTCCTGTGCCTATTCCTGTTCCCCTTTTAAACCAACTAACAACTGCCGGGACTATTGGAACTAGATATATTGATTGGGCGATGCCTAATACAATTCCATATGAAATATAAAATTCAATTATTGAAGAAGCAGAAGCGGTCCAAATCATACCTATAAGGAAAAGTGCTGTCCCAATAGCCATGGCTTTTCTAGCCCCTATTAAATCTCCTATTATTCCTGCAACAGGACTAAATAGGGCTGTGCATAAAGCTGCAATTGCGTACCCCAAACCTATTTGTCCTTGAGACCACCCAAAAGTTTGAGACATAGGATCTACCATCACTCCAAATACATTCCTGATGGTGCTTCCCACCATTTGAATGATAGATGCGATTATTACTATTACCCACGCAAAATGTCGCAACTGATATTTTTCATCTATTCTCTTGATTAATGAAGTGGGCATACTAATATAAAGCTCCTTTCCCACCACACATCAGTCGAATTATTATGGTTAACTCTGTTTTTAATTCTATTTTCTGAATAATCAGCTCCTATATAAATCAGCAGAGCTAACGAAACCAAAGTTGTCACAATTATCATGCTGAGACCTTTATACGGGGTTTCGTTCATTATTTAGATTCTGATACTAATTTTCCTGACTGAGCCCAATCAGATTTCTTAATATCGTGATAAATAATATGTGTTGCATCAGGCGTCGTTTCCCCAATCTCAACTACTGCATCAGTTATAGCTTTAGCTAGCTTTGCTTTTTGTTCAGTAGATCTTCCCTCAAACCATTTAACTTCAATTGTAGGCATTTTTATCTCCTATTTAAGTATAATTAAATTAAATTCTAATATATAACTCATAGTTTAATAAATGAATAAAGAAAAAGAATTCATAAAAATAATAAAAGAAACACTTAATCTTAAAGAAGATAATAACATTAAAATTGGAATAGGTGACGATGCTGCAATAGTTTCAGGATCAGGCAATCAAATCGTTTGTTCAGACTCTATTATTGAAGGAGTGCATTTTGACTTAAATTATTTTTCCCTTGAAGATGTTGGATGGAAAAGCATAGCAATCAATCAAAGCGATATTGCCTCTATGGGCGGAGAGCCAAAATTTTTTACCGTTTCTTGCGGATTCCCAAAAAAATTTACAAATGATGATGTAAAAAAAATCGCAAAAGGAATAAAGTCTGCTTGCGATAATAATGGCGGCAAGGTTGTGGGGGGAGACATTATACTTTCTGAAAAAATATTTATTTCAATATCATCAATAGGTGAAATTCACAGTAACAATTTTATGACTAGATCATCAGCTAAGCCAGGAGAAAAAATTGCTGTAACAGGAGCATTAGGAAATTCGGCTGCTGGATTGAAATTGATTAAAGATGGCATTAAAGAAAATATTTTTTCAAGTTTTCACTTAAGACCTACTCCGAAAATTAAAACAGGAGTTTTATTATCAAAAAATGGAATAACTTGCTGTATGGATATAAGTGATGGACTGCACAATGATTTAATAAATCTTTGTGATTCTAGTAAAGTCTCTGCATTAATAAAAATAGAGAACATACCAGTTTCTGGCGAATTAAAAAATATGTTTCCTGATAATTATCATGATATAGCCATTAATGGCGGAGAAGACTTCGAGCTCTTGTTTACATTCAATGATTTACCAAAAGACTTATTAGATGAAATAATTATTATAGGAGAAGTTAAGGAAATTAATTCGAATCAAATTGAATATAATTTGAAAGGCAGAAAATATACGCCAAATTTTAATGTATGGAGGCACTTTGAATAATTTTACAGCAGATATAGTAACTAATGCTCCAGAAGAAACTTTAGAGATAGGAATTAAACTAGCTCCATTTATTGGGGTTGGTAAAATTGCCTATTTAAAAGGGCCTCTAGGCGCTGGAAAAACAACTTTAGTTAAAGGGATAACAAGTTATTATAATTGCACACAGCCAGCTAAAAGCCCTACTTTCATACTCGTGACATCCTATTTTGGAGATATATCCATAAATCATTGCGATTTTTTTAGGCTTAATAATTCTGAAGAAATATTTGACCTAGCTCTTGAAGAATATTTAGAGGATGGTAACTTAATTATTGAATGGCCAGAAATAGGAGAAAAATATCTACCTGCCCCAGACATAGAAATTATTCTTGAGCATACAGATGACGAGAACAAAAGAAAGATATCTATAAATTCTTGCAATGAACAGGTTCTGAGCAACATTAAAAAATGAAAAATATTTTAGCAATAGACACATCTACGAAAAATGTATCCGTATCCATATTTTCAGAAGATAACATAATATATGAAAAATGTTGGGTTTCAAAAAACAATCATAGTATTGAATTAATAGATTCGATTAATAACGGATTTTCCAAGGCCCATTTATCTCACCATGACCTTGATTGCATTGCGGTTGCTATAGGGCCGGGTGGTTTTAGCTCTATAAGAGTAGGGGTAAGCATGGCACTAGGACTTGCAAAAGCCAATAATATTAAAACTTTAGGAATATCTACATTTGAAATTGAGTTAGAAAATTATAGAGATTCAAATTACAAAGATAATTTAGTATCTCTAGTGCCAGCCGGATTTGACGCTTACTGTTGGAAAGACATCAAGAATATAGGAAATAAAAATCCGGATGGAATCGTAAATGTAAATGATATCGACAAAACCTTTGAAAAGAATACATTTTTTTGTGGAGAAAATTTATCAACAATTTTTGAAAAAATTTCTAGTTTCAAATATGCTGATCGAAGTCATAGGGAACCTAAAGATATTTTAAGATTAATAAAAAGGTTAAAGTCAGAAAATGATTTAAAAAAATATTCTGATTTAACTCCAATTTATTCAAGGTCACCAAATATAACAAAGAAAAAGTAGGAGATGTAATGGGAACTGAATCAACTTTAGTTTTAGTAAAGCCTGATGGAGTCAATCGAGGTGTAGTAGGAGATGTTATTTCTAGGCTTGAATCAACTGGTCTAAAAATTTCTGGCCTAAAGCTCATTCAAATAGATAATGACCTAGCAAGCAAACATTACCAAGAACATAAAGAAAAGCCCTTTTTTGGCAGCCTAATAGAATTCATTACCTCGTCTCCAGTAGTAGCAATGGTAATCTCTGGGCCAGATGCAATTCAAAAAACAAGAACTACAATGGGATCCACAAACCCATTAGAATCTGCGCCAGGAACAATAAGAGGTGACTTTGGCCTAACCGTTGAAAAAAATATTATTCATGGGTCTGCAAATAGTGAAGATGCCGAAAGAGAAATAGCACTTTATTTTAATGATGATGAAATAATTAGATATACAAGATCTATAGATAATTGGATTGAATAATTTTATTGGAGCCTAATAATTTCTTTTGCGCTAGCCCATAAATCTTCTAAGTCGTAATTTTCTCTACTTCTTTTTGAGAGGATATGAACACTAAGACCAAAAAAATCAAGTAATATCCATCCTGTTTTGCCAGTGCCTTCTTTATGATGAATTTTTTTGCCGTCTTTTTTCATAGCTCTCATTATTTTTTGAGCTAAATTTTCAAGATGCCTATCTGTTTGACCTGTTACCAAAATAGAATAGTCAGAAAAAATAGAAATCTCGCTAGTATCTAGCAAAATTACCTCTTCTCCTAAGTTTTCTGAAGCTATATCTGCAATTTTTCTTGCGTTATTTTCTAATAAGATTGACTTACCCATATATATAAATTATAAACCTTTCGTGTATATTAATTAAGATTGTATAAAATGTCAGACTCAAATAATAATAAAACAGTTGTTGTAGCAATGAGCGGAGGAGTTGACTCTTCTGTTGCTGCCGCATTACTCCATAAGCAAGGATTTAATGTTATTGGTGTAACTATGCGCCTATTTCCATATGAAGACAATACGGCTTCTAAGCTGAATAAAAGCTGTTGCTCCCTAGATGATGTAGAAGATGCGAGATCTGTTTGCAGGCAAATTGGAGCAAAGCATTACTTTCTAAACTTTGAAAAGGAATTTAACGAGCACGTAATAAATTATTTTGTATCTGAATATCAAAAAGGAAGGACTCCTTTCCCATGCTTAGCTTGCAATGACAGACTTAAATTCGATTTCCTGCTTAAAAGAGCTGAATTTCTCAAAGCTGACTATATTGCAACCGGTCATTACGCAACTATTTTAAAAAATAATCATAAATTCGAGCTCATAAAAGGCAAGGATGAAACTAAAGATCAAAGCTACGTCCTCTTTAATTTAAATCAAAAAATCCTAAAGAAACTAAAACTTCCCATTGGGATTTATCCGAAAACAAAAATAAGAGAAATAGCGACAGAATTTGGATTAATTAATGCTGATAAGCCTGACTCTCAAGATATATGCTTTATCCCAGATAGAGATTATAAAAAATATATCGATAAAAAAGTTAAGAAAACAGAAGGAAGTATTATAAATTCTTCCGGAAAGATACTTGGTAAACATGATGGAATTCACAACTTTACTATAGGGCAAAGAAAGGGCTTGGGGATCGAAAGTGATGGAGCCCCACTTTTTGTAACTAACATATACTCTGATAACAACAATGTTGAAGTAGGCCCCTCTAAAGAACTTATGAAAAAAAATGTTCTTATGTCTTCAGTTAATTTTATTTCTGGAGAAAAGCCATCAGATGATATTAAATTAGAAGCCAAAATTAGGTATAAAAGCTTCCCTGCTTCAGGGAAACTAGTTCACTTAGAAAATGGGGATGGAAAATTTATTTTTGATGATCCTCAAAGAGCAATAACACCTGGGCAAGCCCTAGTCTTCTATAAAGAAAACATGGTCCTGGGGGGAGGATTTATAGAATTTGATAAATCTTCTAATCAAAGTATATCAACCCAAGCTGTTAAATTATCATCATAGAGAATATTAAAAAATATATTTCAACCCTAGAAATTCCTGATTTTCCAAATTCTATTATAGAAGAAAAATTTTTAGGCAGAGGGATAAATAATATTATCGGAATTGACGAAGTGGGGAGAGGCACAATTGCAGGCCCAGTGGTTTCAGCATCTGTAAAACTTGATAAAAATTTATTATTGGGTAATCCTGAAAAGTTTAACGACAGCAAAAAATTATCTGGTAAAGAAAGATTAAATAAATTTCAAAAAATTATTTATTCGGATTCTATTTTTTCAATTGGAATAGCAACACATAAAGAAATAGATATTCATGGGATTGTGGAGGCCACAAAGCTATCCATGGAAAGGTCAGTAAATAAATTAAAAACAAAAATAGATATTATTTTAATAGATGCTATAAATTTAGATATTAAAGAATATAATATTGGCTTTAATAAAGCTGACGCAATATCAGTTTCAGTTGCTGCTGCATCAATTATTGCAAAAGTTGCCAGAGACCATATGATGTCCAGAATTTATGCTAACTTGTATCCGGGTTATTATTTCCAAAATAATAAAGGGTACGGATCTAAGGCTCATATTGAATCTATTAATTCTAACGGCATTAGCAAAATACATAGAAAATCTTTTAGCCCTATAAGCAACATGATGATATGAAAAATTTAGGTTTATATATAATTATTGATCCTAACAATATAGGAAAATTTGATCTATATCGCCTTGCAAAAGATATTATAGATGCAGGCGCAGATACCATTCAATTAAGGAACAAGACTTCTGATAACAAGAAAGTAATTGACCAGGCAAATTTAATTAAAAAATTGTGCGACTCTAGCAATAAAACTTTTATAATAAATGACAGAGTTGATGTGGCTATTCAGACTAAACCAGATGGCATTCATTTAGGGAGAAATGATATGAGTGTAAATGAGTGCAGAAATATATTCGGAGATAACTTTATAATAGGCAACTCAAATGCAACAACAGAAGAAGCATTAATATCTAGTAAGCTTCATCTCGATTATGTAGCCATAGGAAGTTTGTTTGAAACAATCACTAAAAAAGATACAATACCTTCGTCAATAAATGTTATAAAAGATCTTAAGGACTCTAAATTTAAATTACCTATCGTCGGGATAGGTGGAATAAACAAAGAAAGAGCATATAGTGTACTTGAGTCGGGAGCTGATTCACTATGCATATCGAGTGCTGTGACTTTGGCAAGTAATCCTAAAAAGGAAGTACTAGATCTAAAAAAAATAATGAAAAAATATGGAAAATAAATCATTAGCCTCAATAAAAAAAGTTACTAAATCAAGTAATTTAATGTTCAAAAAAATTCATGAATCTAGAGAAATAGGATTAAAAATATCTAGAGAGATAATTGGTATTTCCTCTAGGTCTATAAGAGCAGCTCACAGAGGAGAATATAAAGAGTCTCAAAAATTAATAGATGAAGGCGTAAAAAAATTAAAATCTGTTAAGCCAAAAATAATTAAGCATTCTTCAGACATGAATTCCACTTTTATGCTGGATGGAGAGAAGGAGTTATGCGAGGCCATATTTTTCATATCTTTTACATCAAATAAATCTATCCCTTCTAAATATATTGATGGCTTTTCTCCTAGCTCTTTGTTAAAAGGGATGGCTGAAGCAGCAAGTGAATTAAGAAGGTCAGCTTTAGATAAAATTAGAGATAATGAAGTTTTAGAATCTGAAAAATATTTAAAAATAATGAATGAAGTTGTAGATGTTTTAGAATCAGTTGATTTTCCTGAAGGTGTAACAGCAGGCCTAAGAAGAACAACAGACCAATTAAGAAGTGTAGTGGAAAGAACACGGGGAGACATTACAATTGCCTTAGAAAGAAAAGAACTAGAAAGAAGTATTAATTCTTTGAAGGAAGAATTAAATAAAAAAAAGTGAGGAAAAATCATGGATAATTTAGTTTTAATTGTATTAATATCGGCCGGAATAGCATTGCTATCAGCTGCTTATTTTTTCTGGAGTGTTGTTAAAAGAAAAGTTGAAAATAAAGAACTTGCTGAAATAGCTGGACTTATCCAAGAGGGCTCCTACGCTTTCCTTAAAAAGGAATATACAATTCTTTCATTTTTTGTAGTAGTTATGTTTGCAATTCTTTGGCTTGTAGTTGACTTAAATATTTTTAATGTAGATGGATTTAAAGGAAATTCTGGACCATGGACAGCTATATCTTATTTATCTGGAGCAATAGGCTCTTCAATAGCAGGAATAGTTGGGATGAATATTGCTGTAAGAGGAAATTCTAGGACAGCAGAGGCTGCTGAAGGAGGGCTTAATCAAGCTTTAAGAGTTGCATTTAACACTGGAAGCGTAATGGGCCTTACAGTAGTAGGAGTTGGCTTGTTAGGAGTAACATTATTATGGGTTATTTTTGACCAGATAGCTGGAACCGCATCTGCTACTAATATAATTGCTGGATTTGGTTTTGGTGCCTCATCTATCGCATTATTTGCTAGAGTGGGAGGAGGGATTTATACGAAGGCTGCTGATGTAGGAGCAGATTTAGTAGGAAAAGTTGAAGCGGGTATACCAGAAGATGACCCCAGAAACCCTGCAACGATAGCAGATAATGTTGGAGATAATGTTGGAGATGTAGCAGGTATGGGTGCAGATTTATTTGAATCATATGCAGGATCTTTAATTGCAACAATATCTTTGGGCATATTAGTTGGTGTGGATAACGTATCTACTGCTTCTCTAGTAATGCTACCTTTAGTTATTAGCGCAATAGGAATTATAGCTTCAATTATTGGCACATTTTTAGTTAGGACCAAACCTAATGCATCAATGAATTCATTATTGTGGTCATTTAGGATTGGAATTTTTGGAGCTGCTATTCTTGCGCTTGCAGGGATATATTTAGCAAATTCATTATTATTCAATGACCCTCTGCCCGTATCCCTATTCTTTGTAGTCTTAACTGGACTTGCTGTAGGACAAGTTATAGGTACAGCAACCGAGTATTTTACTTCTTATGAATACTTCCCTGTTAAGTGGATATCAAAACAATCTTTAACAGGCCATCCATCAAACATTATTGCAGGAATATCTGTAGGGCTATACAGCACAGCTATACCAGCCTTATCTATCGTAGTCGGAATACTAATTGCATTTAATCTTGCTGGCCTTTATGGGGTTGGATTAGCAGCAGTAGGAATGCTCTCTACATTGGGAATAACTTTATCTACTGATGCCTATGGGCCAGTTGCTGATAACGCCGGAGGACTAGCAGAGCAGGCTGGCTTAAAACCTGAAGTAAGAGAAAGAACTGATGCTTTAGATGCTTTAGGAAATACAACCGCCGCCACAGGAAAAGGATTTGCAATTGGGTCTGCAATTTTGACCGCATTAGCACTTTTATCTGCATACGGATTAGTAACAAACGTTACTACAATAAATATTATGGATCCAAAGGTTTTAAGTGGGGTTCTTATAGGTGCACTGCTCCCTTTCTTGTTTTCTGGAATGACAATGCAGGCAGTAGGAACTGCTGCTGGAGCGATGATTGAAGAGGTTAGGAGGCAATTCAGAGAAATAAAAGGCCTTAAAGAAGGTAAAAAAGGAGTAAAGCCAGATGCAGCAAGAGCAGTTGCAATTAGTACTACTGGATCTCTAAAAGCCATGATACTTCCTAGTATTTTGGCAATTATTTCTCCTATACTTGTTGGGCTTATCTTAAAGGCTGAAGCTCTTGGAGGCATGTTAGCCGGATCAATAGTATCAGGATTCCTTCTAGCTATTTTTATGGCAAACTCTGGAGGTGCTTGGGATAATGCAAAAAAATATGTTGAATTAGGCAATCATGGAGGAAAAGGTTCAGATGCCCATAAAGCAGCTGTATCAGGAGATACGGTTGGAGATCCTTTCAAGGACACCTCTGGACCATCAATAAATATACTACTTAAATTAATGACAATAGTAGCTTTAGTGTTTGGTCCACTTTTTATAGGGTAATATTTTTCTAATCAAAAGAAATTAGAACTCTGTCTGATGCAATCCAAGCAAATTTATCTGGCTTGAATGTGTCTTTAACTACAAATAATAAGAAGCCTTCAGTCATTTCCATGTTATTTAAAGTAAAAGACCCCCAAATAGGATAAGGCAAATCCTTATTATTGCTCATGCTATCTTTGCTAATTGAAGAAGGATCTGTGGGCATATAAGTAAACCCATCTTTTGATATGAATTCACTCGAATTTTCATTAGAAATCATTCTTATTTCAGATGAAGCTGCATTTGTTATTTCAATATTTAGTATCACTAAACTTTTACCTTCTGGTGCACTCAATAGTTTTTGTGAATTATCTAAACCTAAGTATCTGTACTCTTCAACAATTAAAGGTTCGTATGATTTGATATATAAAGTTTTTCCAGATACATATAACGGATCATAATTTTCAAATGGGTTAAATATTAACAATGAAGTAATTACAACAGATGACAATACTGAAATAATTGCTATTAGCGCTAATGATCTATTTGAAAATGAACTCATAGTTACGTTTGAGCTAATATAGATAGTTCAGATAAAACACTTTCTAATGAATTAGCTAAAAATTCTACTTCTTCAGAAGTATTTTCATTAGAAAAACTAAATCTTATAGATCCAACAGCTAGCTTAGGATCAATCCCCATGCTAACTAAGACATGAGAAGGCTCTAAAGAAGCGGAACTACATGCACTACCACTTGAAGCAAAAATTCCTGCCATATCTAAACCAATAAGAATGGGTTCGCCCTCAAAACCTTTGAAGCAAACGTTCAAGATATTTGATAGAGAATTTTCATTTGGAGTAACAATAGTATGTTCGTATTCTAAATTTTTTAACTTCAGCCTTAGTTCTTTTGTTAATTCCTTACAGTGGGCATTAAAATTATTTTTTTCTTCGTTGGCAAGCTCAAGAGCTTTAGAAAAACCAACAATCCCAGGAACATTCTCAGTTCCCGATCTTCTCTGGCGTTCTTGGCCTCCCCCAAGAATTATTGGAGCAATAGGTATTCCTCTTTTTATATATAAACAGCCAACACCTTTAGGGCCCTTAATTTTGTGGCCTGAAAGACTCATTAAATCTACTCCTAATCCACCTACATCTAAATCCAATTTACCAGCAGCCTGAACTGCATCAGTATGAATATAAATTTCTCTTTGAAAAGATTTAGATTTATTTCTAACAATTTCACTTATTTTAGATAAATCCTGAATTGATCCTGTCTCATTATTAGCTAACATAATTGAAACTAGAGAAGTATTGTTTTTTATTTTGGACTCAAGCTCTTCTAAATTAATAAATCCATCTTTATCAACATTTAAATAAGAAACTTCAAAGCCAATCGACCCAAGCTCTTCCATTGCGTGAATTACAGCATGATGCTCAATCTTAGTTGTTATTAAGTGATTTCCAGTATCTTTTAAGGCTTTAGCAACTCCTATAATGGCCATATTATCCGATTCAGTTCCACCACTAGTAAATATTATTTCACTAGGTTTGCAATTTAGTATCTTTGCCACATTCTCTCTAGATTCGTCTACAGCATCTCTTGCAACCTGAGCAATACTATAAAGACTAGAAGGATTGCCGTAGTTTTCAGAAAAATATGGAATCATTTCATCTAAAACCTCTTTACGCATAGAAGTAGTCGCTGCGTTATCTATATATATATTTTTTAGTGAATCTAATGTCATAATTAAGATTATTTTATCAAAACAATTCAACTATTGTTGAATATAACAATTTAATTGGCTATCATTTCCATTTAGTAGTTCAAGCACACACAATATTAATTAAAATGATTAAGATTTCAAATATGTCTAAATATTATGGAGATTATCCTGCTGTATTAGACGTTTCATTTTCTATAGAAAAAGGTGAAACGGTTGGATTACTTGGGCCAAATGGAGCAGGTAAATCTACTACCATGAAGGTTATGACAGGATACACCCCTCCTACAAATGGAAAAGTGTCTGTTGGAGGCTATGATATTGTCGATAAATCCTTTGAGGCAAGAAAGCAAATTGGCTATCTACCAGAAAATGTCCCCTTATATCTAGATATGACAGTAAAGGAATATTTGCATTTTATGGCTTCTATAAGAGGAATGAAGAAAGGAATTTCAAAAAGAGCTGACGAAGTAATTGATATCACAGGATTAGAAACTTATAGGGATGTTATAATTGGAAAGCTCTCAAAAGGATACAGGCAAAGAACTGGAATAGCTCAATCCATAATCCATAAACCTAAAATTTTAATCATGGATGAGCCTACAATTGGTATAGATCCAGTGCAGGTTGTGGAAACAAGAAAATTGATACAAAGTCTTGGAGGAGAGCACACACTGATACTTAGTTCTCATATTCTTCCAGAAGTAACAACTATTTGCAAAAGAGTTTTGGTTATTCATGATGGAAAAATTGTTGCTGATGATACCCCAAATAATCTATCTAAAAGGCTTCAATCTACTCAGGTATGTGAGGTTTCTATCACAGAGAATAATGATGTTAATTTTATTAAACTGCTTAGAGGCGAGAGTTATGTTGTGGATGTAAGAAGTAAATTTGATAATAATAGCGAATATAAAGATTATATTATCGAAACATCTTCAAATGACGGAGCAGAAGAAAAAATTGCAAAGTTAATAGTAGACAATGGCATTGGGCTCCATAAATTAAATTCTTTGCCTTTAACTCTTGAAGAAATATTTTTACAACTAACATCAGAGTAAAATGAATAATATATATACAATATTCAAAAAAGAGCTTCTAAGTTACATCAAATCACCTATGGCATATATTGTAGCGGCATCTTTCTTTACTGTGACAGGATTTTTCTTCATAGCTTCTGTATCTGATGCTTTTTCTGAGGCTAGCATCAGAGGGTTTTTAGCTGGAGCTGTCTTCTTTTTAATTTTCCTATCCCCTGCCCTAACCATGCGGCTTATTGCAGAAGAACAAAAGCTAGGCACCATGGAACTTTTAATGACTTCTCCATTAAAGGAACATGAAATAGTTATTGGAAAATTCTTTGCATCTTTCGCAATAGTGCTGTTTATGCTTGCAGGTACATTTTTTTATCCAATAATATTATTCATTTTCGGGGTACCTGATTTAGGTCCAATTTTTACAGGCTACCTAGGCCTAATTTTATATAGCTGCTCAACACTATCAATAGGAATTTTCGCATCATCCTTGAGTTCAAATCAGCTAGTCTCATTAGTAGTTGGATCTGGGATATTAACTCTTCTTACATTTATTGACTTCGTTTCAGAAAGAGTCTCAGGGGTTTTAGGAACCATTTTAAATGAAATGCAACTAGGAGGTTCTTTCTCTGTGTTTGATACGAGTAGTTTTGGGATAGCAGAAAAAGGACATTTTGCCGATTTTGCAAGAGGAATAGTTTCTATATATGACATTGTATTTTATATATCAATATCAATTATATTTTTATTATCCACAATTCTTATATTGGAGACTAGGAGGTGGAAATGAAAAATGACAGAGGAGAAATTAATAGCGAATCAAGAAAAATTATTAGTCTAATAAAAGATTACTCATATTCAATTCAATACATATCTTTAGCTTTTGGTGTACTTGCTACAATTTTAGGACTAATAATTATTATTTTTCTGAGAGGGATTCAATTTTCAGGTTTCTTAGTTTTATCTATAGGTATACTTGCATTTATATTATCCCTGATAATTAACATAAGTAGCATAAAAAGAGCTATTTTTTCTTCAAAAGGTGCTTATGGGGCCAACACAATATTTATTCTAATAGCTACTATATTTATTCTAATAGCTACAAATTCAGTTATTTACATACTCAACGATAGAGGATCTTCTCCATCATGGTTTAGATCTGATCTTACAGCCTCAAAAGAATATCAATTATCAAGCCAAGCAATAAATGCAATAGAAAACATAAAAGAGGATTTAGAGATTTTTATTTTCCTAAGATCTGATTCTAGCCAAGACAAACTATCAATAAATCGAACTGAAGATTTACTTAGCGAATTTTCGAAAAATTCGAACAAATACAACCTAACATACAAACATGTGGATCCTGACTTGGACCCTAATTTGGCAAGTAGCTTAAATGTTGATAGATACCTTGCGGGGCGCGATCTTCCGGTATTAATTCTAAAACTCAAAGAAAGCCAGAGAATTTCATATGTAGTAGGAAAAGACCCTAACGAAACAATTGATGTTTTTAATGAAAAAGATCTTATATCGGCATTACTAGTTGTAAATCAAATTAAGCAAAAAATTGTCTTATTTTTATCTGGTCATGAAGAAAGAGATATAACAAGCACTGATAAAGCATCAGAATCTTTCGGGCAGGCAAAAATTTCTCTAGAAAGAGATAATTATATTGTTAGCTCTGTAACATCAGATGAACTATCAAGAGTATTGCTTTCCGGAAACAAAGAGTCATTCCCGGCGGCTCTTATAATAGCAGATCCAGACGATGAAATTTTAACTTCAGAGCAAAATTTAATTAAAGAGTATATTAGGCTTGGAGGGAATTTAATGCTTCTGTTAGAGCCTGACTCACCTCCGGGTTTATCAAATTTAGTTGCTCCATGGGGAGTAGTAGCTGGCAAAGGAACCTTGGTAGATACAGCAAGTTATGTTGCTCCAAATATTGAGTTTTTACAAATTAAAGATTCCAACCTACAAATTCCTGAACACCCAATTACTCATAACTTTGATGTAATGTATTTTCCTGGTTCTAAGTTTATAGGGCTTTCACTTAGACCAGATGAAATATCGTTAACTGAAAATGGAACCCCCTATATTAATGCTGAACCAATAGCTTACACGACATTAAATAGTTGGGAAGAGACTTCAAATGAATCAATAAATTTTGATAGTGAGTCTGAGCTTGCTGGACCATTGCCAATAATACTTGCTGTAGAATCTATAGCAGCTATAAATGAATCTCCAGTAAAAAATGAAAGAGGAGATTATGTAACTTCTAAATTAATAATTTCAGGTGATACTGATTTTGCAAGTAATAAATTTTTATTCTCAGCAAAAAATGAAGATCTTTTCGCTAATTCTATAAACTGGCTAACTAGTGATGTGGAACTGATTTCCATAAGACCCAAAATAAAAGTATTTAGAGAATTAGTATTAACTCAAGATGAAAGAAATTTTGTTAGATGGAGTGGCTGGATATTCTTGCCTGGAATTTCTATATTTTTAGCTCTATGGTCTTGGTGGCGTAGAAGATAATGAATTTCAAGTTCTCATTAATTCTTATTATAATTATTTCTATTTCTATTCCTTTGGCAGTATTTTTCTTAAAAGATTCAAACATCAATAATGATACTCAAGAAACTGAAAAAGTAGTTAAATCATTTTTATATACTGCACCAGAAGATCAAATAATTTCCATAGATTTTATTGGAGAAGAAAATGAAATCAGGTTTGAAAAAACTGCCAATTCATGGAATATAGTTGAGAATAGCAGAACTTTTCCTGTCAATCCTACTCGATGGTCTGGAATTACATATCTCTTAAAAGGCCCTCTAATACAACGAACTTTAAGTGAAGAAAAATCAAAAAATTTAAATCAATTTGGTTTAAAAGACCCTTCTTTAAAAGTTAAATTAGAATTCAAAGGTGCTGATCCAATAATAATTGACTTCGGGATTTTAAGTTCAGATAAATCATATCAATTTGTTAAATTAGAAAACCAACAATCCGTTCACACATTAAACGCGTCATATGGTAATGCCTTGAAAAATTTGCTCATGGACCCTCCTAAGCCAGAATGGATATATGATTTTGATCCAAAAAATATTGATGAAATTTTAATATATAAATCAGGCATACTTTTTTCTGCTTACGGAAGAGATATTTTTAATAGCGATAATAGCAAATGGAAACAATGTAATTTAATAATAGATGAAATTTCTGGGAATCCTATCGTAGAGAAAGAACCTTGTGAAGGCGATAAGGATGCTGATTTTATGACAGTAAATAAAATAATCGAACTACTAAAAAAGCCCAGCATATTAAATGTTTTAGATTTAGGTTTGGAGACTGAAGAAGAATTTTCCAGATATGGCATAACAAAAAATAGCACATATATATATTTAAGAAATAATACTTACACAGAAAAAGGCACATTGCTGATTAAGCCAATTACTGCAAGTTTCAGTAGCCTAGAAGAAAATGAAATTAATGCTGTTTTTCAAGACTCTAACGATGTGGTATTAGTTGAAAAAAAATGGGCAGAAGATATTAAACAATTAATCAAGTAGAGGTTAAATTTCTATACAACTGAGGTATTCTTAGCGGCAAAGAAGCTATATCGTCCAAAACCTCATAGCTTAGATCTTCCATCATACTTTTCATATAATCATGTCCTTCTTTATCAACAGTTAAGCAGAAGGTTGTAATACCTTCATTTTTAGCTTCAAGTAAAGCTTTTTTGGTGTCGTTAACCGCATACTCTTTTTCAACCCCTTCTCTACTGTAGCCTCTATCTTGTGGTCTACCATCACTAATTAAAAATATAAATTTTGATTTCTCTTCAGTTTTTAATAATTTTTGCGTGCAATGCCTAACTGCTGGTCCCATTCTAGTTGCATGCAATGGACTTATGCGATCAATTCTTTTCGGAATAGATGGTGAAAATTTTTCATCAAGATCTTTAATTGTAAAATATTCTACGTTCTCTCTTCCGTATCCAGAAAATCCAAATATGCCATATGTGTCACCTAAATCCTCTAAGGCATCTAAAAGTAAAATTAAACCTTCCTTTTCTAGATCCACTATTCTTTTATAAGACCTTCTAAACCCCTGCGACCTTCTCTTCCTGAGCCATTCCATATACTTTTCGGGGTTATCAGGCGCAGACCATTCATCTCTAGAACTATCTGTATCATCAATAGCCTCAGCAGTAGAGGCGCTCATATCAAGTAAAAAAGCTACTGATATACTTCTTTCTACTTTATTTCTTCTCCAATAAAGTTTTTCTGAAGGGCTTATTCCAGCTCTTAAATCAACCATGGCCTCTACAGTTAAATCTAAATCCTGCTCTTCTCCTTCTTCAAGTCTTTTAATTTTCCTATATGTTTCGGGATTCATTAATTCAAATTGTTTCTTAATATCAGCAACTATGTCTGCATATTTCTCTAATGTTTCTTCGTAATACTGAAGGTCCCCTTCCCCAATTTTCTTTTCATTAACTAAGCACCAATTTTTTTTATAAGTTTCATCTCTAAAGTCCCATTCATCATATAAAAATTGATTCTCTTCAACAGCCTCAAGTGCCTTTCCATCTTCATTAAAATGATCAAATCTATCAGCAAATTTTGATTGATCATCTTCGATTTTTTCGGTTTGCATTTCATTTAATGCTTCCTCTAAATTTTGAGTTATTTCTGACTCAACAGCATCATCTGAATTTTCATCTGAATTTTCATCGACCGAGTCTTTTAACATTTCTTCAAGTTGTTCTGTTGAGATATCTGATAAATCCCCATCTTCTGAGAATTCAGCTTCACCTAGGCTCATTTCAAGTAGTAGTTGTGATAACTCAGGTTTAAATTCTCCCCAATACTCTACTTCCTGCGGGGATGAATAATTATCTACTTCCTCTTCTTCGTTATTATTATCTTCACTGATATTATTTGTATCATTTTCTATCAAGTTTTCTGATGGGAACGAATAGAACTCCAACAGTTCATTATAAGAATCTTCAAATTTTTCAAAGCTCTCTTCTTCAAAATCATACTCTTCAAAATCTTCTTGAGATTCATTTTTAATGCCTATTAGTATTTTGTATGCTCTTAAAGTAGCTTCGGCTGTATCTTCTATATTAGAATCAGGCTTACCTAAAATTACTAAAAGGCTTAAAAGTTTTTTTAGTGAAGATTCAAGTTTTTTAGGAGCTTTAAGTTTTTGTGGGCTCAAGCTATACCTTATAATTAATTCAATTAGTAGTTCCCTGGCAGGCAAATTTTCAAGCTCAGGTCTAGATTCTAATGCATTTTTTTTAACATCTTTATATGCACTTGAAATGCCTCTATATTTACTGAGTACTTTTTCATCAACTCTATATGCTTCAAATACTGAAAAAATGTCTTGCGCCAACTTTGAATCTTCAAATAATTTAAAGTATTTTGTCATGTCAGTTATTTCTTTCGTATTTTTTGGTGCATTTTCTTCAAATTTTTTTATCAAAGAAGTTCTTAAATCTTTAAAGTGTGAAGACGGAGAGTTCAATTTAAGCCTAAATGTCCCAAATTCAACATGACCTACCTGATGAGTGGCGATAACTTTTAACCATGAAAAGTTCTTATCTTTTTCAGGAAATTTTTTAATAGACTCTGGAAGATAAATTGTAGAACCTTCAGTAGTAGCTAAATTAGAATTAAACCATCCAATCTCTTTATCAACCATTACATTAGAGCTTTGCACTCCTAATTCTTGGCCACTTAAAGCGCAACAATAAAGCTTTAGTATATCTTTTTCTATATCTAAATCTACAGAAAATGTTAGTTCATTGAATAGCGATTTCGACTGAGGACTATCCAAAGAAAAATAGCCTTCTGCATTATCGCCTGAATTAATAATATCTATTCCATTATCAAACCAAATATTATATTTCTCTTTTGATAATCCTCGCCTTAAACTTTGAAAGTTTAAGGCGTACCCTTTTAATTCGTCAGTTTTATTAGCAGAAAGAATGATGAACATTTTTTCATATTCATCAGAAATACCTGAAGAAATATCTGAAAAAATTTCTATTGATTTTTTTATCGCCAGATAGAAATCTTGAGGGTTAGAATCTATAATTTTAATTAAAGATTTCATAAACTCTTTTCTTTGGTTTATTAAATCAGCATTTTCTGCTAACAATTGAAATATTTTCTCAAAATCTTTAATAAGTATTTTTGAAACTTTGTTAATAATTTCATTCCAAGATTTAAGATCGTTAGGGCTGAATTGCGAGATTTTATAAACCCAATCCATAGTCTTAGAAGAATAATCAATGTTTCTAGCAGAAATTCTTTTGCAAGTATCCACTATCTTCTCAAGATCATCATAAGAAGATGCTATATTTATTGAGGGAGATAACTTATAAAATTTTTTTGCTAAGAATGAAGAGTTTTTTGATGACTTAAATAAACTTAGGCCTAAGTTGCCCCAATCAAGTAAATGCCTAGGCCTCAAATTCTTTAACATATCTACAGAACTATCAACATAAGTTTTGCCCAAATCACCGTTTGCAGTAGCGATTCTATTGGACTGCTTTGCCCATTCAATAAATTGAGTTTGAGGAAGGGATCTGAAAACATTTGAAGATTCTCTTATAAAGCTTGCTACATATTCTTGCTGATTAGATATACCAGAATCATTTTCAATAGAAGAATAAATTATATTTGCCCACTCATTTAGGCTTACCTCATTTAGGCCTTCAGACAACACATTTAAAGCCTCGTTCAATTCTTTAGTGTCTATCCAATTATATTTTTTAAGTTTACTATTTATTTTTTTCATCTTCTAAAGTAATTATACTTAAAAATTCTTCAAGTATACTTGCTGTGGCTCCCCATATTAACTGATCATTTATTATATATGCCGGCTTACTAATTAATAATTTATTAAATAAAAAATAATAATCTCTTCTATTTTTTTTAGATATTAATTCTGAAATAGATATGAACATATAATCAACAATTTCTTCGCCATCTACCTTTATTTTTACTCCGTCTTTTACCAAAACTATAAAAGGTTGAATAATATATCCTGTCCTAGTTTTTTCCTTACTTAGAGAAGAAATTAATTTGACATTTTCCTGACCTATGCCTATTTCTTCCTGTATTTCTCTATAGGCTGTATTCAATAAATTCACATCATCATTTTCAAATGTTCCTCCGGGGAAACAAATCTCATCACTATGAGCAGATAAATTCTTAGATCTTTTAAGAAATAGAACTGAATAATCCTCGTTATTAAAAAAAACCGGTAAAAAGACAGAAGCATATTTATGCCCCCTTTTGTCAGTTATGCTTTCATGTTCATATATGGAATTTTTAGATAATAATTCCTTTAATTTATCCATAATCTATGGGAATATTGCGCTGATAATTTCTTCAATACTCCTATAAAGCTTCTTGTCATCAGTTATTCCCCACGTAACAGCTACCTGACAAGCTCTTCTAGGGGCTATTCCATCTTTAATTAATTTTCCAGCGTATATAAGCACTCTGGTGCTTGCAGCCTCAGATAACCCATGGTCAGTTAAATTTCTTATCTTCTCCCCTAGTGATGATAATGAATCTGCAGTTGAATCATCTATTCCTGCCTCTTCTTTTAAAATCTTTGCTTCCAAATCAGGTGTTGGAAAATCAAATTCAATAGCAACAAATCTTTGCCTTGTGCTTTGTTTTAAATCTTTCAATGCATTCTGGTAACCAGGGTTATATGAAACAACCATTAAGAATTCATCTGCTGCTTCTACAACTTCTCCTAACTTATCAATTGTTAATATTCTTCTATGATCTGTTAGAGGATGAACAATTACTGTCGTATCTTTTCTCGCTTCAACAATTTCATCAAGATAGCAAATACCTCCGCTTTTTACAGCTCTTGTGAGAGGGCCATCTATCCATTTGGTGCCAGATGAATCAATTAAATACCTCCCTACAAGGTCACTTGCAGTTAAATCTTCATGACATGCAACAGTAATCAGTGGAACAGATTTTTTCATATTATTTGATATATGCCACGACATATATTCTACGAATCTTGTTTTTCCAGTTCCTGTAGGACCTTTCAATAAAATAGGAACTTTTTGGTTATATGCTGATTCAAATACTTGAATCTCATCACTAACAGGCACATAAAATGGCTCTTTTTCAATAGAATAGTCTTCGATCTTATAATTTTTAGAATTTGGGGATTTAGTTGCCATTAGAATTCCTTTCTTATTCTTTCCAATAGGAATTGTACATTATTATTAAGTTCTTGTTTCGTTGAATCGTTATATATAAATTCATCAATATTATTTAACTGAGCATAATCCTCAATTTGTATCTTTAATCTATCTAGAAAATCTGGGTAATTATCACTTTCTAGTCTAGATTTAATGTTCTTAATAGATGAAACGATGCACCACAATTTATCACAATATTTATTAAAACCGCTCTTTACTATTTGAGCGCCCTCAATAAATATTATTTCGTTTTTATCTATTTCGTCTAATCTGCTTTCTAATAATTCTTCTAACTTAGGCCATACAATTGATTGGAGCTTCGCTAAAGATGAACTTTCTTTATTAAAAACTATTCTTGATAATTCAGATCTATTAATTTCTAAATTACTATCTAAAACCTCTCGCCCCCAAATTTCTATGATTTTTTCATATTGCATTGACCCTTTTTCATAGATCTTGTGGCTTAATTTGTCTAAATCTATAACTAGAAAATCTTTTGATAGCAAATATTCTCCAACGGTAGATTTACCTGAACCTATAAGTCCAATTAGGCCAATGATCATTTAAAGCTCTTTAATTGATTTTGATACGGCTCTTAGAACAACCCCAACATCTTCAGGTAAAACCTCTCGATGAGTAACCATTCGAACAGTATTTCCTGATGGAGATATCATGACCCCATTATTTAAGAGGTCGCTTTTGAATTTGTCCATATTAGACGATTTATTCTTCAAAGAAAATCGAATAATATTTGTTTTAATATAATCAACATCAATTTCAATTCCGTCCATATCTGCTAAACCATTTCCAATTTTTATAGCATTTTCATGATCTTCAGATAATCTGTCAGTCATATTATTTAATGCAACAATACCTGCTGCAGCAAAAACTCCAGCTTGCCTCATGCCTCCTCCTATAGCTTTTCTCCATCTTTTTGCTTCTAATATTATGTCTTCTGATCCGCAAATTATGCTTCCGATTGGGCAAGACAATCCTTTAGATAAACAAAACGTTGTTGTGTCTACGTATTTAGTTAAATTAGAAACTTCGGTATTTAGTGCAATTGCAGCATTAAAAAGTCTAGCCCCATCCATATGAATTTTTAACTTTTTTGAATCACATAGATTTCTTAAGTCTTTAATATAGCTCTCACTAACGGGATATCCTCCGCATTGATTATGGGTATTCTCTATGCTTACTACAGAAGTGGTGGGTTTATGATCATCTACTGGATTAATAGAATTCTTGACCTCTTCTAAGTCTAAGGTTCCATTTTCTTCATTCTTAACTACATTTAGGCTTACTCCTCCAAAAATAGGCACACCAGCACCCTCCCATGCATAAACATGGCATTGATCGCCTAAAATAATCTCCTCCCCTCTATTAGTAAGGGCAAGCAGTGAAACCAGGTTGCCCATAGTTCCAGAAGATACTATCAAAGCACTCTCTTTTCCTGTAATTTCTGCAGCAAGGCTTTGAAGTTCATTAACTGTTGGGTCCTCCCCGTGAACATCATCACCCACTTCTGCATCATACATAGCTTTTCTCATATCTTCAGTAGGCCTTGTGACTGTATCGCTTCTTAAATCAATCAAAATATTTTCCCCTTAATTATTTTTGCTTAAAAATATAAAATTACTTTTAGGAGTTTTTTTAGTTTACCAAAATAAGCTATGTGATGAAAAAAATACTATTGAAATATAAAAAAATCTATATCCCCCTCATAGTTATTGTATTTTTCTTATTGGATCAAATTTCAAAAGAGATAGTTATAAGAACTCTTAAAGTTGGTGCTTCTATTCCTGATGACGGGTTTTTCAGATTTACGCATGTTAGAAACTTTGGAAGTGCCTTCAGTATAATTAAGGACGCCAATCTATTTTTAATGATTGTTGGAATATTGGCGATTATCCTAATAATGTATTTTCTAATTTTTGTCGCAAAAGATTCAATTATTTTAGAAATATCTATCTCCCTCCAGCTTAGTGGAGCTTTTGGGAATATAATTGACAGAATAAGACTTGGTTCAGTTACTGACTTTATAGATGTGGGTGCATGGCCTGTTTTCAATATTGCCGACTCTTGCATAAGCGTCGGTATGGCAATGCTTGCTTTTTATCTCTATGTAAACTGGAAAGAAGAAAGAAAAGCAAATGAAAAAGATAATTTATAAGAACGATAAAGATATCAGGATTGATTTATTTGTAAGCACCAATACTTCTTATTCTAGAAGCCAAGTGTCAAAATTAATAAGTAAGGGGATGATCAAGAAAAATGGATCCCCTGCATTAAAAGCCTCTGAAAAAATTACTAATAATGACGAAATAAAAATTACTGAATTAAAATTTGATTCTGAAATACGTCCAGTAAAATTACATTTAGATATCAGATATGAAGACGAGGATATTGTTGTTTTATCTAAAGATGAAGGCATAATTGTTCATCCTTCAGATACTTATAAGGGAGTAACTCTTGTTTCAGGAATAATAGAAAAATATCCTGAAATTTCAAATGTAGGAGAGAACCAGAGGCCTGGCATAGTACACAGATTAGATAAAGAAACTTCAGGTTTAATGGTAATAGCAAAGAAAAACGAATCATATGAGAACTTAAAATCAAAGTTTAAAAGTAGAGAAATTGAAAAGGAATACATCGCAATTGTAAAAGGACCAATTAAAAACAAAGGTATAATAGAAGCCCCTATAGGTAGGCATCCCACAAATAAAATTAGAAGAGCCTTAATTGATTCTGGAAAAAATGCCTACACTTCTTATGAAAAAATTGATGAAAATAATAATATTTCACTGCTCAAAGTAAACATTTTAACAGGAAGAACCCATCAAATTAGAGTTCATTTAAGCTCGATAGGATGCCCAATAATTGGTGACAATCTATACTCAAATAATAAAAATAATGCATCAAGATTGTATTTGCACTCAATTAGAATAAAATTCAATCATCCTTCGAATAATAAAGAAGTCGAAATTCAAGACAATATACCAAAAGAATTTATTGAGATAATGAAATCAAATCATAATGAATAATAAATCTTCAAAGGAAATAAGGGTCAGGTTTGCGCCAAGTCCTACCGGAGATCCTCATCTAGGTGCCATGAGAACAGCTCTATTTAATTGGGCGTTTGCTAAAAAAAATGACGGTAAATTTATATTAAGAATTGAAGATACTGATAAAAAAAGGCAAGTAGAAGGATCTGTAGAAAATATAATCGAAGGGTTAAATTGGTTAGGGTTAAATTACGACGAAGGTCCAGAAATTGGTGGTGATTACGGGCCATATACACAATCTCAAAGAAAGAGCTTATATATAAATGCCGTTAATAAACTTCTTGACGATGGAAATGCATATATGTGCGATCTATCAACAAATGAGTTAGAGAAAATGAAAGAAGAGCAAAAACTGCAAGGCAAGCCACCTGGCTACAACGGTTACTCTAGAAATCGACCTAGAAAAGAACTGGAAGAATCAAAAAAGAATGGGCTACCTATAGTAGTGCGACTTAAGGTGCCTCTTTCAGGAAACATTGAATTCACAGATCTTAGAAGAGGTCCTGTGAAATTTGATCTATCTAAAATAGATGATTTTGTTATTTTAAAAGCTGACGAAATGCCTACTTACCATTTAGCAAGCGTAGTTGATGATTCAAGCATGAACATTAGTCACGTTCTAAGAGGAGAAGAATGGATTTCAAGCACTCCTAAACACTTACTGTTATATAAATTTCTTGGATTAGAACCGCCATCATTTGTTCATCTGCCTCTTATTTTTGGGAAAGATAAGGCTAAGCTGAGCAAAAGACATGGAGCCAATTCTATAATTGAATATAAGGAAAGCGGCCTATTGCCCGAAGCTTTAGCAAATTATATATCTCTTTTAGGATGGTCCCCGAGAAATGATAAAGAGGTATTAAAATACAGGGATATAATTGAACTTTTTGATTTCAAAGGATTAAGTGTAAGTCCTTCAATATTTGATCCTGAAAAACTTAGCTGGCTTAACGGAGTTCATATTAGGTCTTTAGATGACAAAACTCTAATAGAAATAACTAGTGAAAAATTATCTGAAGAATTAAAAGATAGCACAGATTTAATTGATAAAAACAAACTATCGGAAATTATTCCTTTAATTAAAGAAAGGATTAAATCTATTGACGAAATTTACCCATCAATTAAATTTTTCTTTGTCTATGTAAAGCCTGAAGATAGCATCATTAAATGCGGATCTTTGAATAAAAATGAGATTAAAAATAATTTAAAAGAACTTGCAGATAATTTCAGTACATTGCTGGAAAAAAACAAAACAAGTCATAAAGATATAGAAATATTACTAAGAAGTAACTGTGAAAAATTAGATTTAAAGCTTAGAGATTACCTTGGATTAGTTAGAAATTGCATTACTGGCTCTGAAGTTTCTCCGCCTTTATTTGAATCAATTGAAATACTTGGATTAAAAGAATCTATTTCAAGAATTCAAGATTGTATAAATATTCTTTAATATATTGTTGAACCTTAGGTAAACAACATGTATACTTTCACATTGATTTAACTAGGAGAAAAATGACAGAAGTAAAACAAAGAGATGGCGAAGCTTTTGATAGCATGCTTAGGCGCTTCAATAGAAGAGTGCAGCAAAATGGCATTCTTTCTGAGACCAGAAAAAGGCAGGCTTTTGAGCCCCCAAGTGCTTTAAAAAAGAAAAGAATGGCCAATAAAAAAAGAAAAAGCAAAGAGACTTAATTTTTTCCCTTTCTCTTTCCCTGAAATTATCCTTAATATTCTAAAATAAACTTATCATTTACTTCTTTCAGATATAACATTCTTATATGAATGTTGGAATAATAGTTTTTCCTGGTACCTGGAGCGACAGGGACTGTGAATTTGCCTTATCTTCTTTTGAAAACGTTAAATCTTTTTTTATTTGGCACAAAGATTCAATACCGAAGAACATAGATGCAATTGTTCTACCCGGAGGTTTTTCACATGGGGATCATTTAAGAGCAGGTGCAATTGCACAATTCTCTCCAGTAATGAAAGATGTATCAAAATTTAACCAAGAAGGCAGGCCAATAATTGGCATATGCAATGGATTTCAAATTTTGTGTGAATCAGGAATTTTACCTGGTGCATTGATTAGAAATAAGAATTTAAAATTTAATTGTAGCTTTGTTAATCTTAAATCTAATGTATCTAGAAAATTTACTTCTCTCATACCTGAAAATAAAATATTAAAAATTCCTATTTCTCATGGAGAAGGTAATTACCAGGCAGATAATAATACATTAAATGCGCTTCTAGAAAATAACCAAATTGCTTTTCAATACTGCACTGAATCAGGATTAATCAATAATGATTCAAATCCTAATGGGTCCTTAAACAATATAGCCGGGATTGTTAATAAAAATGGAAATGTCTTAGGTATGATGCCTCACCCAGAAAGATCATGCTCTTTAGATTTGGGTAGCGAAGATGGGAACTTAATATTCAAATCAATGATTAAATCCTTTTAAATTATGATAGATAAAAAATTATTAAAAGAAATAGCCCTTTCAGAGTCTGAGTATTTAAAAATATGCGAACTATTAAATCGGGAACCTTCTCCATTAGAGCTAGGTCTTTTTGGCGCTTTATGGAGTGAACACTGCGGATATAAACACACAAAACTCTTACTAAAAGAGTTGCCTAATGAAAGTGATAAAGTTCTATCTGAAATGGGCAAAGAAAATGCAGGTGTGCTTGATATGGGAGATGGATTAAAAATAGTAATGAAGGTGGAATCTCATAATCATCCATCAGCTATTGAACCAAAAGAAGGTGCTGCTACAGGTGTAGGTGGAATTGTCAGGGACATATTTGCAATGGGTGCTTATCCTATCGCTATATTAAATTCTCTTAGATTTGGCCCTCAAGATATTCCAAGGAACAAGTACCTCCTAAACGGTGTTATAGAGGGAATATCGACATACGGAAACTGTTTGGGCATACCTGATGTGGGTGGAGAGATAGAATTTGAAGAATGCTACACAACTAACCCTTTAGTCAACGCAATGTGTGTTGGAATTATAGACAGTAAGTCCCCTGTACTAAATGCTAAGGCGGATAAAGAAGGTGACCTAGCAATATTAGTAGGGGCAGATACTGGTAGGGATGGAATTCATGGTGCATCCGGACTAGCTTCACAATCATTAGAAGAAGGGTCAGACTCTCGATCAGCAGTTCAAGTAGGAAATCCTTTTCTAGAAAAAGTTCTACTAGAATCTTGCCTCATATCAGGAAAGATGAAGGGGATAGTTGGAATGCAAGATCTTGGGGCTGCAGGCCTTACTAGTTCAGTAATAGAGGTTGCTGAAAAAAGCAATCTCGGTATTGATCTAAATTTAGACAAAGTTCACACAAAAGAAGAAGGAATGACTCCATATGAAATAATGCTCTCCGAATCACAAGAAAGAATGTTGGTCATAGTCGATCCAAAAAGTGAAAATAAATTTTTAAAATTTTTTAAAGATCGTGATCTTAAAGCCAACACTATTGGAAAATTTAATAAATCAGAAAATGTAAAAATAATGCATATGGGCAACGAAATACTTAATACCCCTGTAAAAATTCTGACTAACGCCCCAGCATATGTTCTGTCAGATAAAAAGCCAGAATGGATCGATAATATTCAAAAATATATCCCGTCGAGCAACAAAATTAATGATATGGGTAAAATTTTAGAAATGATTCTAAAGTCACCCAATATATCATCAAAAAAAGAAATATATAGCCAATTTGACCATCAAGTTCAATTAAATACTATTGTCCTGCCTGGAGAGGCAGATGCTGCAGTTTTAAGACTAAAAAAAGGCAAACAGGCAATTTCAATCAGCATAGATTGTGACTCCAAAAAATGCTATTTAGATCCCGAGATAGGAGCATCTATGGCTGTTGCAGAAGCATGCAGAAATGTAATATGTACAGGAGCAACGCCTATCGGATTAACAGATGGACTCAATCTAGGAAATCCAGAAAAAACCGATGTTCAATATCAAATAACTAAAACAATAGAAGGGCTAAAGAAAGCTTGCTTAGAATTTGGAATTCCTATAATTAGCGGAAACGTAAGCCTATACAATGAATCAAATGAAAAGCCAATCTTCCCTACGCCAATAATAGGTGCAATTGGGCATATTAACGATTATTCAAAAGCTGTTACTGCATCTTTTAAAAATATTGGAGATAAAATTATTATTATTGGAGATAAAATTATTGAAGATGATGATAATTTTCTATCAGGATCAGAATATCAAAAAATTATTGAAGGGAAGCTTTCTGGCTTACCTCATATTGATTTAAAAAAAGAATTACACCTACAAAATTCATTGTTAGAAATAATCGATAATAGGCTAATTAATTCTGCTCATGATATTTCTACTGGAGGGCTATCTTTAGCAATTGCTGAAAGTTGCATATTAGGTGGAGTTGGCTCTGATATATTACTAGATGCAACTAATAAAAAGTCTGTTTATTTTGGAGAAAATAGATCTGCAGTAATTGTGAGTTGCAGTCCAAAAAATACAAAAAAGGTATCTGAAATTGCAAATAAGCATAATATTGATTCAAAAGAGATTGGGGTTGTTACTGGCAACAATCTAATTATTAATCAAGATATTAATATAAAAGTTGAGAGATTAAAGTCAATTTTTTATAATCAGTCAGGTTAAATTCATTATTCAAGTAATATGCCAATATACGAATACAAGTGTTTAAATAAAAATTGTGATACTGAAATATTTGAAATAATTCAAAATTTCAGTGATAAGCCTATTGCTAAATGCCAAGACTGTAATAAGAATGGCGAAAGGATAATTAGTGCATTTTCTGTACATTTCAAAGGCTCAGGATGGTATTCAACCTCAAATAGGACATCTAGTGCTCAATCTAAACCAAAGTCTTCTAAAGATACTACTAAGCAAGATAAAAAAAATACTAAAAAAAATAAATCTACTAAATCAAAAAAGACTGATTAATGATAGCGCTAATTCAGAGAGTCAAGTCAGCCTCTGTATCTATTAACTCCAAAGTTTACTCAAAAATTGATAAAGGGATTTTAGTTTTATTAGGAATAATTAAATCCGATACACATGAAGATTCTGAATACATCATAAGAAAATTAATAAATTTACGCCTATTTCCTAGCGATTCTTCAAATTTAGATATATCTGTTCAAAATGAAAATGTATCAATTTTGGTTATCAGTAATTTTACTTTGTCAGGTATTACCAGATCCGGCAATAGACCTGATTTTAGCAATGCAATGAGCTCAGAAAAAGCTAAGATTATTTATGAAAAATTCTTAGTAAAATTAGAACAAGAGCACCCTCTAATAAAGACAGGAGTTTTTGGAGAAGAAATGGAGGTAGAATTAAATAATTGGGGTCCTTTAACCTTAAGTATTGATTCAAAAGATAGGAAGGCTCCCAGAAGTAGCTTTTAGGCTACTTCTAAACTAATGTCTAGTGCCTTTGCAGAATGTGTAACTGAACCTAGGGATATTATATCTGGCAAACATAGAGCATAGCTTCTTATTGACTCTTTATTTATTCCGCCTGATATTTCAATAATTATATCTTTATTTTTTGACCTTATTTTTTTTACTGCTTCAGAAGCTTTCTTTATCTCCCAATTATCCAACATTATTCTCTCTATAGGTAAAAAAAGTACTTCATTCAATTGAAATTCATTTTCTACTTCTACCTCTATTTTAAGTTCAGGATATTCATGCTTTGATTTCTTAACTATTTCATCTAAATTACCTGAATTCAGATGATTGTCTTTCAGCATGATCATCTGACCTAAATCAATTCGATGATTAGCACCTCCACCTGCCAGAACAGAGTATTTATCCAAAATTCTCCAACCTGGAATGGTTTTTCTCGTATCAACTATATCTACATTAAGATCACTAATTAATTTTTTGTACTCATAAACTGAAGTTGCAACTCCACTCATCCTCTGAATGAAATTTAAAGCTGTTCTCTCTGCGGAAAGGATTGATTTGGCAGGACCATCTATTTTCGCAAATACTCTTGCCTCTGAATATCTATCATCAATCAGAGAATTGAAATTTATTTTAGGGTCTATTTTTTTGAATACAAATTTTGCTACATCTATTCCAGACAGAACCCCTGGTTGCTTAAGTATTAATTCAAAATCTAAAAATAAAGATTCATCTATTGAAACTTCGGTGCTTGGATCTCCATTAGAAAGGTCTTCGCTAATTGCAATATCAACCAATTTTTCAATGGATTCAAAATTTGTAAATCTCATTATTAGAGCTCTAGCATCCTGTCTAAGGCTATCTTTGAATTCACTTTAGTTTCAAAATCTACTTCAACTTGATTTATTACTAAACCAGCTGCAATTCCATCTAAAACCCAAAGCAGGTAAGCTGGATGAATTCTATACATTGTTGCACAAGGGCATACAATTGGATCTAAACAAAAAATATCTTTATCTGGATTCTCCAATGATAGTCTTTTTACTAAATTAATCTCAGTGCCAATTCCCCAAATGGATCCTGGTCTTGAGTTGCTTACAACATCAATAATATATTCTGTAGAGCCAGTATAGTCAGAGTTTTTTACAACTTCGTTAGTGCATTCAGGGTGAACTATAACTTTTGCGTGCTTCTCATTTTTCGCTATCTCAACTTGGTCTACAGTAAATCTAGTATGAACAGAGCAATGGCCTTGCCATACCAAAACTTTTGCTCTTTTTATTTCTTCATTTGAAAGACCACCATTTAACTTGAAAGGGTTCCATACTTTAATTTCTTCTAAATTAACACCAAGAGAGAGTGCAGTATTTCTGCCTAAATGCTGATCAGGAAAGAAAAATATTTTTTTTCCTTTTTCTAGGTACTTGGCAAACGCCTTACCTGCATTACTTGATGTGCAAACTAAACCTCCGTTCTCACCGCATAATGACTTGATTGCGGCAGTAGAGTTCATATAAGTAATTGGCACATAATTGTCTGCAAAAGATGAGACAAAATTCCATGCATCTTGTACATCTTCTGATGGCGCCATATCCGCCATAGAACATCCAGCGGCCATGTTTGGGAGAATTACCTTTTGATTTGCAGAAGTTAATATATCGGCTGTTTCTGCCATAAAATGAACTCCACAGAAAACTATAAATTCAGCATTTTTTTCCTTAGAGGCTTCTAGTGATAATTTAAAAGAATCTCCAGTTGTGTCTGCAAACTTTATTACTTCTTCTCTTTGATAGTGATGACCTAAAATATATAGTTTTGATCCTATAATTGATCTCATTCTTTTTACTTCTGAATCAATTTCTGCTGGACTCATTTTTAAATACCTATTGGGCACTTTTTGCCACTTAACGCCTGACCTGAATTCTTCTTCAAGGGTTTTGCTTCTTAAATTATCATCCAGTTGACAAAAAGAGGCTTGCTCCAGTTCAGTAACTGGTATGGATAATTTTCTTGGTTGATAAGATTTAATGTTCAATTAATTGACTTTCAATTTCATTATTAATTTTTCTTTGGACTTGACCTGTTAGGGACCAAGTTCTGGCTTCAGTTATTTTTACCTCAACAAAATCTCCAATTTCTATATCATGCCCATCTATATAAACTAGTTTATCTAGTCTTGATCGGCCTGAATATGTTCCTTCAGAATTATTTTCAACTAAAACTACTTGGCTAGTCCCTTCGTGCTCAGAATTAAGCTCCAAGCTAATTTTTTTCTGAGCTTCTACTATTTCGGCCATTCTTCTCTTTTTTTCTTCTCTGCTCACATCATCTCCCATTTTTCTTGATGCAATAGTACCTGGCCTGTCTGAATATATAGATGCATGAACTTTATCAAACCTCACTCTTTCTACTATATCTAAGCTTTCCCTAAACTGAGCCTTTGTTTCTCCAGGAAATCCAATTATAAGATCAGTAGTAACCGAAACATTTGGTATAGTTTCTCTTATTTCTTGCACTTTCTCTAAATATTCTTCTCTTGTATATCCTCGCCTCATGTTCTCTAGGACATCATTATTACCTGCTTGGAAAGGCAAGTTAATAGTTTCACATACTTTTGGTAAATCTCTAATAGCTTTAATGATTTTTAATGACATATCGTTGGGGTGAGAAGTTAAAAACCTTAATCTCTTTAATCCTTCAAGGGAATCTATCTCTGCCAAAAGGTCTGCTAAATCTGTCTTAGGGTCAAGATCGTGCCCATAAGAATCTACATTTTGACCTAACAAAGTTACTTCTTTTACTCCCCTCCTGATAAGCTTAGACACCTCATCTTTAATTTCTAAAATAGTTTTACTTATTTCCCTACCCCTTCTATATGGAATAATACAAAATGAACAGAATTTATTGCACCCATGGATTATAGGCACAAAGCTTGCAATTTTTGGCTGTATTGGAATCAGGTCAGGCATACATCCATCTAAATCAGTGTTTAATTTTTCAGAAACAGGTTCTATAATTCTTTCAAATTTTTGTGGAGCAGCCCAAATATCTACCTGCGGAAATCTTTTTTCAAGATCAATGGTTTTAGGTCCAACCATGCATCCCATTACACATATCATCATAGAAGGGTTTTTTTTCTTTATATTTTTAAGTTTCCCTAGTAGGCCAGTAGCTGTGTCTTCTGCAGTTTGCCTTACGACACACGTATTCAAAATAACTAAGTCAGAATAAACATCATCATTTTCTTCAAGACCAAGTTCTTTCAATCCACTAGCCAATCTCTCAGAGTCAGATACATTCATCTGGCAACCAACTGTTGAAACATGAAAATTTTTCATATTTTTATTTATCCCTTTTATGGCGGAGAGTATGGGATTCGAACCCATGGTCGGAAATAATTCCGACATCGGTTTAGCAAACCGACGCACTAGGCCTCTATGCGAACTCTCCGGCTATGTAATTTTAAGTTCAAATTCTACTATTTCTAGTATAAAGATGTCTATAAGTATTTGATTTATGAAAAATAGTTATGATTTTGAAAGATTAAGAAACAGCAAATTCTTTAAGACTCAATCCACTTAGATCCATCTAGGTAAATTTCTTTTTTCCATATTGGAATTTTCTTTTTAAAAATATTTAAAAACTCGATCATGCCTTCCAGCGACTCTTTTCTATGAGCAGAACTCATTATTACTAAGAGGCTTATATTTCCTGGGCTAACTTCTCCGACTCTATGCACAACCCTAATATACCCAATGCCAAACTTGTCCTTAAACTGATCAATTAGTTTAAAAATTTCATTTTTTGCCATCTCTCCATAGCATTCATAATAAAGTTTGCTAACTTTTTTGCCGTCGTTAAAGTCTCGTGATATCCCAAGAAAAGTCAGTTCTGCCCCATAAGATGATAATTTTGAAATTGAGTATGCTTCAGGATTTATAGTCTTATTTACAATTTCAACTAAATCATTAGATGAACCTCCGCTCACAGGAGGAATAAGAGAAACTTCATCGTCATTGCTTATAGTAAAATCATCAGCAACATACTCCATATTAACTGCAATCATGCAATTTTCAGTCTTAATGCTATATTCATGACTCAAGAATTGCCTTAACTCTTTCACATTCATCTTTTTTGTGGCTGCAATTTCGATAAAGCTTGACCCAAAATCATCTTTTAATGAGGCAAATAATCTAATTTTCATAGTATAAACATATTAACATTCTTAAAATTAGTTATAAATTAATTGACATTATCTGTTTTAGCGAAATAAAATCATCTAGTTCTAAATTATTAAACAAGTTTTGGGTACAAATTATTTATGGTACGAATTAGATTAAGAAAAATTGGTTCTAAAGGACGAGCAGTTTATAAAATAGTTGTTGCTGATCAAAGAAAACCGCAAGGCGGGAAATATCTTGAAGAGGTGGGCACTTATGACCCACATACAAGTCCAGCAACAGTAAATATAGTTGAAGATAGAGTTTCTGAATGGATAACCAAAGGTGCACAACCATCAGAATCAGTATTAAAGCTTTTTCACATTATTGGTTTTGATAATAATGGAAAAATAAAACCGTTAGAATTAACAAAAAAGAGAAAAAAGAAATCTGCAGAGAAATCAGTAGCAGCACCTGCTGCTCCGGTTGCTGAAGAGACTAAAGAAGAAGCTCCGGTTGCTGAAGAGACTAAAGAAGAAGCTCCGGTTGCTGAAGAGACTAAAGAAGAATCTGAGCCAGAAAAGGAAAAATAATAATGAGCGATGAAAGTTTAGCTCCAATGGTAGAATATATTGCAAAAGCAATTGCGAACAATCCTGATGAAGTTTCTGTTGAAGAAGAAATAAATGAAGACGGCATAGTTCAATTAAAACTATTACTCGCAGACGAAGATAAAGGCCGAATAATAGGAAGAAAAGGTCAAGTAGCAAGAGCAATAAGATCAATACTAAGAGTTGGGGCAGTAAAAAGAAATCAGGTTATTCGATTAAACATTGACTAGGAAAAATTCGGATAACTTTGTAGAAATAGGTTTTTTTAAAAAACCATTTGGCCTAAAAGGTCATTTAAGATTCCATCAACATTCGCCTGAATTAGGAACAATTTTTAATGTTTCCAAAATCTTTGTTGATTCCAAAGAATTCATCATTGAAGAAGCGAGGGATGATGTAAATAGCCCTATTATTAAGTTGAACGAACTAAAAAATAAAGATGATGCGTCATATTTATCAAATAAAAAAGTCCATATAACCGAAGATGATCTGCCTAAGGCGCCTGAAGGGAAATATTATCAATCTGATTTAATTAATCTAAATGTAATTAGCAAGGGCAAGATTATCGGCACTTTAAAAGAAATATTAGAAACCGGCGAAAACAATGTTTATGTTATATCCTTAAAAGATGGCGGTGAAATACTGGTGCCAAATGTGCCAGAATTTATAAATAAAATTGATATTGATAGTAATGTTATAGATATAATAGCGCCGGAGGTGATTTAAATGTCAGGCCATTCGAAATGGAGCACAATAAAACATAAAAAGGGGGCTTTAGATGCAAAGAGAGGTAAGCTTTTTACTAAACTTAGCAAAGAAATAATTATAGCTGCTAAAGAGGGCGCAGACCCCGAAATGAACTTTAGGTTGCGACTAGCAATTCAAAATGCAAAAGATGCTAATATGCCTAGCGACAACATAGAAAGAAGCATAAAAAAGGGCTCAGGAGAAGATTCAGGCTCATCAAATTTCGAAGAAATAACTTACGAAGGATACGGCCCAGGAGGAACTGCATTTATTGTTCAGACTTTAACAGATAATAAAAATAGGACTGCTGCTGAAGTAAGGTCATGCTTTTCAAAAAATGGTGGGAATCTCGCAGAATCTGGTGCTGTTTCATGGAATTTTGAAACCAAAGGTGTAATTGATACTACTGTAATTCCAGAAAAAGTTGACGAAATATCTATGTCTGGAATTGATGCTGGTGCTATAGATGTAGATGTAGAAGAAACAAATATTTCTTTCTACACATCTTATCAAGGCTTTGAAGCTGTAAGAAAATCACTTGAATCTGAAGAATATGTAACTATTGATAGATCCGAAATCGAACTGGTTCCAAACACTTTTGCTGATGTTGAAAGAAGTACTGCAATAAAAACTATGAAATTATTGGAAAAATTAGAAGATTTAGATGATATTCAAAAGGTTTTTTCAAACCTAAATATAACAACAGACCTAGTTAATGAATTTCAAGAAACTTAATGTGCCCATTTGAAATAAATTCAGAATTTTCCCCCAAAGGCGATCAAAAAGAAGCAATAAAGAGTATCTCAACAAATTTAAATTCTGGGACAAAAAGACAAACGCTACTTGGCGTTACTGGAAGCGGTAAAACATTTACTATGGCTAGTGTTATATCTCAAATCAAAAGGCCAGCCTTAGTAATAGCTCATAACAAAACTTTGGCTGCACAACTTGCAACAGAATTTGAAGAGTTCCTTCCTAATTCAAGGGTTCATTATTTTGTTTCTTATTATGATTACTATCAACCTGAAGCATATGTGCCAAAATCTGATACCTACATAGAAAAAGAAGCAGACATAAATCAAGAAATAGAAAAACTGAGGCATGCTTCTACTAATGATCTTTTAACTAATAAAGAAGTTGTTATTGTTGCCTCAGTATCATGTATATATGGGCTTGGAGACCCTGATGAATACAGAGATTTCAAAATAGAATTAAAAAAGGGGGCAAATCAAAATCAAAGAGATTTGCTTAGAAATCTAGTTTCGATGCAGTATGAAAGAAATGAAATAGACCTTCAAAGAGGAACTTTTAGGGTTAGAGGTGATTCTGTGGAAATAATTCCATCTGATGAAGAAATTGTAACTAGGGTTCAATTTTGGGGAGATGAAATTGAGAAAATCTCTAAAATAGACCCTCTAACTGGTGAGGTTTTAGGTAATAGTGAAGAAACAAATATTTTTCCTGCTAAACATTGGGTTACAAGCCAAGAGAGGCTTAATATAGCATTAAAAGACATTGGCGCAGAGCTTGAAAGTCAGCTTAAATATTTAAAGTCACACAACAAATTAGTGGAAGCTCAAAGATTAGAGCAAAGAACTAGGTTTGATATGGATCTCATGCTTGAAACAGGCAGTTGCCCTGGAATAGAAAATTATTCAAGGCATATAGGCAGAAGAATGGAAGGATCTCCCCCGCCAACTCTTTTAGATTATTTTCCTAATAATTTTGTAGTATTTATTGATGAAAGCCATATTACCCTTCCTCAAATCAGAGGAATGCATTCTGGAGATAATTCAAGAAAAAAAACTTTAGTTGAATACGGATTCAGGCTCCCATCAGCAATAGACAACAGGCCTTTAAGTTTTGATGAATTTGATAAAAAAGTTGATCAAATCATTTATGTTTCTGCAACACCAGGCCCACATGAAGAAGCCACTGAAGAAAATAGAACCTTCCAATTAATGAGGCCCACAGGATTGCTAGACCCAAAAATTGAAATACTACCTTCTAAAAATCAAATTGATGACTTGATCAACAGAATTAATTCAAAAATACAAAATAAAGAGAGAACGCTTGTTACTACATTAACAAAGAGAATGGCTGAAGAACTTTCAGAATATCTAATTGAAATGGGAATCAAGACGCATTATCTTCACTCAGAAATAGACACTCTTGAAAGAGTGGAAATCCTTAGAGATTTGAGATATGGAGTTTATGACGTAATAGTTGGAATAAACTTACTAAGAGAAGGGATAGATCTACCAGAGGTCAGTTTGGTGGCAATTATAGATGCAGATAAAGAAGGTTATTTAAGGTCCTCAACCTCATTAATCCAAACAATTGGTAGGGCTGCTAGGCATATAAATGGAGAGGTTATAATGTATGCAGATAAAATTACTAAATCTATGAAATATGCAATCGATGAGACTAACAAAAGAAGAAAAATACAAAACGAATTTAATGAAAAGTTTGGAGTTCAGCCAAAATCAATTACCACATCAATAAAAGATATTACAGAAAAGCTTAAAGACAAGGCAACCGAAGATCAAGATGAAGTATACCTAAACAATTTAACTAAAACTGAGTTTAGGCAATTAATAAAAAAGCTGGAGAAGGAAATGAAATCATACGCAAAAGGAATGGAGTTTGAAAAAGCTGCAATGGTAAGAGATCAAATTTCTGATTTAAGAAAAATAAAAATTAAGTAGAAATTAGCTTTTATTATAATGTATAATAATTTTTATGAGTGAAAGTTTAAATAAAGAAAAAGTAATTGAGGCTCTTAAAGAAGTTTACGATCCAGAAATACCCGTAAACATTGTTGACTTAGGATTGATATATGAAGTCGAGATTGATAACGGAGAAGTTGATGTAAAAATGACATTAACTGCTGCGGGTTGCGGAATGGGGCCATATATTGCCCAACAAGCCGAATGGGCTATATCTGAACTAGATGAAGTTGAGGATGTAAATGTTGACATTGTATTTGAGCCCCCATGGGATCCTGAAAAAATTACTGAAGATGGGAAAAAACTTTTAGGAATAGACTAAATGTCATCGAAAAGAAAGTTAACTCCTAAAGAAGAAGCTAGGCTTGCTCAAGTAAGAGAAAATTTTCAAAAAAGAAAAGAAATAACTTCCGGATTATCTCAAATAAAAAATACAATAGGTGTTTACAGTGGTAAAGGTGGTGTTGGAAAAACAACAGTTGCAGTTAATCTGGCCTGCTCTTTAGCATCAATGAACAAATCCGTAGGAATATTTGATGTAGACATAGATTGTCCTAATGTGGCTAATATTCTTCATCTAAGTGAAGGCCCCACTCAAAACGAAAAAGATGGTAAATTTTATCCCTCTTCAAGGTTTGATATAAAAGTCATGACTATGTCTTTTTTTCATGAAAATGAAGAAGAAGCCACTATTTGGAGAGGACCAATGATAACTAACGCCATAAACCAGCTTCTACAAATGACGCATTGGGGAGAAATGGAATACTTGATAGTAGATCTACCTCCAGGAACATCTGACGGACCTCTCACAGTTATGCAAACACTTAATTTAGATGGTTTCGTTATAGTAACTGCCCCGCAAAGTGTTGCTAAACTTGATGCCATAAGATCCATCAACATGATAAAGAAGCTTAACCAAAATATAATTGGAGTTGTAGAAAATTTTTCAGGGCCAGTTTTTGGATCAGGGTCCGGCAAAGAAATTTCAGAACAATTTAAGATTCCATTACTTGGTTCAGTTTCCTTAAACGCAGAACATAATCAAGGCGCCAAACCTGCATCTATGACTTCAAAAACTGTAAAAGATGAATTTATTGCAATAGCTTCAGCAGTTACTGAAATTGCTAATAACAGGAAAGATTAAAGCTTTTTTAGTTCTTCAGATAGTCTAGATCCTACAATTTCATCCTCACCAGGATACAACCCAAAGGGAGATATCCTAGCATGATTGCCATCATAGTTTCCATCTAAGTCTTGGTTGCACCTCATCCAAATTCTTGGACTTCCATTTTTCAAAGCTTCCTGAACACTAACTAAAGATACTCCTTCTTTTTTGAGAGTAATTTTTACCCCATGAGGGTCATGCCCAATAGTATTTTCCTCGATTTCAACATCAACTCCTTCAATTCCTTTTATATGAGAAGCAATTACCGAACATGTTCTTTCCGCTTTAGCTAATCTGTCTTCATGATTCATATTCATCCATATTTTTGCTGCTGTTACTGCTCCAATAATTTCCTGTCTATCAATTTTTTGGGGCCTTCCAACTCCTCTTACTCTTCTCATTTCGTATGATATGAAACTTTGGAGCGCGACCTTCCTAACAATATCTTTGGTTCCAACAACAAATCCTGTTGAATGAGGTGCACCAAAATATTTAGCAGCATATGAAACTGAATCAGCACCCATATTAGAATATTTTGATAGATTAGAAAGAGGATAGATTTGCCCAGCAGCATCTACCATAACTGGAAGGTCATTTTTCTTAGCAACTTCTAATGTTTCTTCTAAAGATAATGCATTTGGGTCATTGATGGTTTCGTTTGCAACATAGTGAACTGCAACTGTTTTGTCACCTATAGATTTTTCTAAATCATCTTTAGTTACTTTTTCTTTTGACCCAAATTCAACTAATTTAGCTCCAGCATAAGTTAAACATCTTTCATAATGATATCTTTGCCTAGACTGTATTAATATTTCGTCTTTAATCCCTGTGGTGTCAGGCAATTGAATTATTAATTCGTCATTATCCCCTGCCATAAATGCTGCGGTAGTTAAAGTAAGTGCTGAGCCAGCACCAGATGTTATATAACATGCTTCAGCTCCAAAAAGGCCGGCTAAATAATTGCCTCCTTTTTCTTCAAGCTCATCCATTGGAACATACATATCTTGCGCGCTTTGCATCGCTTCAATAACCTCTGGAGGTTGTGTTGATCCTCCAAGTAAGGTCACGCTTCCAATAGCATTAATAATTGGGTCAATCCCAAGATCAGAATAAATTTTTTTGCTCATAATATAGCCCCTAATAAAAAAATAGTTATATTATTAGTTTAACAATGAAAATATAAATAACAATGATTAATCAAAAAATTATAAAATCAAAAAATATTTCTAATGAATCTTTAGACGGATGGCTAGTTGATCACTGCATATTAACTGAAGGAAAATTAATATCAAATATAATCCCCGAATCCAAATTACCAAATGATTATGAAAAAAAATATGAAGTAATTGATTTGGGAAATTCATTTGTATTGCCAGGCCTAATTGAAAGCCATGCCCACTTTCAATTCTCTGCTACACCTGATGCATACAAAATATATTTTGAAGAAAATGATTTACAAAAAATGGAGAGGGCTAAAAATAATGCAAGAACTGCCCTCTATTCCGGAGTCACTACCATAAGAGACTTGGGGGCACCTAACGAATTAATTTTTCCATTAAAATCTTTAATCGATAAAGATGAAATAGATGGCCCTGAAATTTTTCCTACTGGAACTCCGCTTACTATAGAAAATGGGCATTGTTGGTTTTTTGGCACAATTGCAAATAACACTAAAGAAATATGCTCAATAATTGAAAAGCAACTTAAATTAGGAGCTACTCATATAAAAATAATGGCTTCTGGAGGTTATTTTACACCTAGTTCTAACCCAAGAATATCTCAATATTCATTTAAAACTTTAAATGAAGTTGTAAATTTTTGTAATGATAATGGCACATATTTATGTGCCCATACACTTTCCAGTGAATCTACAAAAAGCTGTATCGATGCAGGCGTGCATAATATTATTCATGGAAGATGGTTTGATAAATCATTAGACAAATCATATAAATTTGAAGAGAAGTATTCTAAAAAAATATCAGAGAAAGGAATATTTGTTGACTCAACTATTTCAAAACATTTATTAGAATATGAGTCAAAACTAAAAGGTGAAAAACAGAGAAAACCTAATCCAAATGTAATTAACTCTGAGCCAACCCTTGAAGAAATAATTAATATATTTAGAAAATTAGATAAAGATAATGTTGATATAATTGGTGCCCTAGATATGGGGATGTCTCAAGCTTTTTTTGATAAATGTGTTGCAAGCGCTTGGGCTCACGTTGAATGGCTTGGATTCGATCACTGGAAAGCCATAAGAAGTATAACAAGCCTAAATGCTAAAGCTTTAAAAATTGACAGATACAAAGGATTCTTAAAAAAAGACTATATTGCCGACATAGTATCATTTAAAAATGATCCAACAATAAATATTAGGAATTTAGAAACTAATCCTAATTCAGTAATAAAAGCCGGAAAAGCAATTAAAATAAATGGTCAAATAATTTAGTTAGTCGTCTTCAAGGGTTGAAGTGTCCCCTTCGGGTAACCCTAATTCCCTAGCTTTAAGCAACCTCCTCATTATTTTTCCACTTCTTGTTTTTGGCATTGTTTCCACATAATCAATATCTCTAGGGGCCACCGCAGCTGATAGTTTGCCTCTAGAGAACTTCATTAATTCTAGCCTCAATTCTTTGCTCCACTCGAATCCATTATTCAGAGACACAAATGCTTTGACCACTTCCATAGCTAATTTATCAGGTATGCCAATTACGCCTGCTTCCGCCACTGCTTCATGCTCAATTAATGCGCTCTCAACTTCAAAAGGACTCACAAGGTGTCCAGCAGTATTTATAACATCGTCAGATCTACCTTGAAACCAAAAGTATCCATCTTCATCCATAAATGCTTCGTCTCCTGTTATATACCAACCTCTTTTAAATCTAGAATTATATCTTTCATCATTTTTCCAATATGCAAAAAATTGCGAAGGCCATCCAGGCTTAACGGCTAATATTCCAGGTTCATTAGGGGGGAGTTTTTTTAAGTCCTTATCTAATATGGCAAGTTCAATTCCTGGTATAGGCAACCCCATGCTGCCAGGCCTAATCTGCATAGAAGAAAGGTTTGCGCACATTATTGCTCCTGTTTCAGTTTGCCACCAATTATCATGAATAGGCATTCCATAGTTTTCATTACCCCATACAACTGCTTCAGGATTTAATGGCTCCCCAACACTGGCAATAAACCTTAAAGAAGATAAATCACTCTTTTTTATTGGAGCTTCTCCTGCTTTCATAAGCATTCTTATTGCGGTAGGAGCTGTATACCAAATATTTACATTATACTTTTCTATGACTGCATACCATTTAGATGCAGAAAAGCCTCCTTCATAAATTATTTGAGTAATTCCACTGCTCCACGGAGCAAACATTCCATATGATGTGCCAGTGACCCAGCCAGGGTCTGCTGTGCACCAATAAATATCATCTTTTTGAAAATCAAGTGCCCACTTACCTGTTACATACTGCTGAACAATGGATTGGTGCCTATGTAAAGCGCCTTTAGGTTTGCCAGTTGTTCCAGAAGTATAGTGCATTATTGAATAGTCATATTGAGAGGTATTCTCAATCGATTCAATAGGGCTAGATGATGACATAAGATCTTCATATGACAGATCACCATCTACCAAAGGATCCTCAGTTCTATTATTTTTATTAACAACTATAATTTTTTCTAAATCAGGTAAGTCAGGAATTATTCCCTCTATTTTTTTTCTCAATTCAGGCTGAGTAACAAGAATTTTTGCTCCTGAATCTACCATCCTATCTTTAACTGGATCAGGCCCAAAAGCTGAAAATAAAGGTCCAACAATTGCTCCTATCTTAAGCCCTCCAAATACAGAAATATAGCATTCAGGCAACCTGTCCATAAATACAAATACTCTATCTCCTTTACATACCCCTAATTCTTTCAGAACATTCGCAAATTTATCTGTATGAAGCTTTAAATCATTAAATGTATAGGTCTCTTCTTCATCATTTTTTCCATTCCAAATCATTGCTACATTATCACCATTTCCAGAATCAACATGGCTATCAATGCACACATAGGCATTATTAAGTCCTCCGCCAGGCAACCAAGGTATTTCCTCAAATATTTCTTCCCAATTAAAATCTTTTTTAAAATTTGAGATATTCTCTATGTTTGGTTTTATTTTTGGCTTTCTATCGCCGTCCTTATTTATGTATTCAAAAGCCATATTTATCCCCTAATCTATTAATAGCCATTTAAGTTTTTCCATAACTGATATAAGATGATTTAACCAATTATTTAGAACATGATATAAATATTATTCTAATAAAATCATGTTAAGTTGAAAAATCAAGAGAAAAATACAGTAAATGAAAGTTTTATTTTTAAAAGATAATTTGCCTTCAGCAATGGCTGGAGAAATAAAAGAGGTTAAGCCAGGGTTTGCTAGGAATTACCTAATTCCTCAAGGAATAGCCGAAAGAGCCAATAAATCATCAATTGCCAGAGTAGAAAAATTAAGAAAAGAAGCAGAAGTAAGGCGTGCAGACATGAAGACTAAATGGCAGGGTGTTTCAGAACTAATTAATAGCATGAATTTAGAGATCGTTGCTCAGACTGGCCCGACAGGTAAACTTTTTGGATCTGTTACCAATTCCCAAATTGCTAGTTCTCTTGAAGAGAATTTAGATGGGGTTACTATAGACAGAAGATCAATAAGAATAAATGAGCCAATAAAAGTGATAGGTAAATACGAAGTACCAATTAAATTATTTGAAGGTGTTGAGGCACAGGTAAAAATTTTAGTTAAATCAGATGGAAACGTAATGTCCGAAGAACTTTTAGAAATTTCTGAAGGAAAAACAGAGGAATCTACAGAGGAATCTACAGAGGAAGAAGATACACAAGAAGAAAATACTGATGACTCAGACGTTGAGTCAGAAGAAAAAGAAGCAAGCGCCCCAGAAGAAAAAATAAGTAAAGAAGAGTAAATTGTTAGGGGAAAAATTACCGCCTCATGATCTAGCTGCTGAAACTGCAGTAATAGGTTCTATAATTCTAGATGGTGACTCATTAGTTAAAATTTCAGGATTCCTTTCTGCAGACGACTTTTTTAATAAGGCCCATTCTATTTGCTACCAATCATGTCTTGATATGCTTGACAAAGGAACCCCTATAGATGAAAAAACATTAGGTGATTTTCTTGAAACTAGCAATAATTTAAATGAGGTGGAAGGAGGTAGGTCATACCTTACTTATCTTGTCTCTCAAACTCCCACTTACATGCACATTGAGTTTTATGCTAGAACGGTTCATAGGACAGCTACACACAGAAGACTCATTACTGCTGCATCTGACATAGCCAATCTGGGATATGAAAACTCTCAAGATGTTGATCAAGCACTAAACCAAGCTGAAGATATACTTTATGGAATTAGATCATCCCATGATTCTAGAGATTTTGTTGATATAAGTGTGCCTCTAGATAGTTGGTTAACTTTTGATAATGAAACTAACAGTGATATAGCGCCAATCCCTTCTGGGTTCCCTGATTTAGATAACTTGCTAGGAGGATTAAATAGGTCAGACATGATTGTTCTTGCTGCTAGACCAAGCATTGGAAAAAGTACGCTTGGACTAAACATAGCCAGAAATGTTGCAGGGAATGGGAACAAAGTAGCCATTTTTAGTCTTGAAATGGGAAGAGATCAAATCGCAATGAGGTTACTTTCATCAGAAACATTAATTGAAACAAACCGAATAAGACAAAGGTTAACAACAGATGCTGAAGATGAAAGAATATTAGAGGCAATTGGTAGGCTTTCAGACCTTGATATATCTATTGATGACACTCCTTTTCAGACTGTCACAGAAATGAGAGCAAAAGCTAAAAGGCTCCAAAAAGAACGAGGTCTGGATTTTATAGTGGTTGATTACATGCAGTTAATCTATGGAGGAAGGAATGCTAACGACAATAATAGAGCTCAAGAAGTAAGTAAAATTTCTCGATCTCTTAAAGGAATGGCAAGAGATTTAAATGTGCCAGTAATAGCAATTTCTCAATTAAGCAGATCTATTGAGCAGAGGCAAAGCCATAGGCCTGTGCTATCAGATTTAAGAGAAAGTGGAAGCATAGAGCAGGATGCTGACATTGTTGCTTTTATTCACCGAGAAGAAAAGTACATTACAGAAGAAGAGTGGCTTAGATCTAAGTCTGCAGGAGAACAGTATCCAAGGGGCATGTCAGAGCTAATTATCGCAAAACACAGGAATGGCCCCATAGGGAATGTGGACCTGGTTGTTCAAGATCAATACGCAAGATTTAGATCATTAAAAAAACAAGTCTTCAACTAATTAAAAATGAAACCTTTTCAAGGCGAGTTGTGGGAGCCAGAATATCCAGAATGGCTTATTATTCTTAATAGGCTTAATGAGGTAAATATTTCTGAAGCTGATAATAATTTCATAAAAGATATCGAAAAAGATTATGAATCAATAGATATTGTAGATGAAGCTAAGAAATTCGAGTACTATTGGAGTGGGAAAAAAAAACTTAAAACGAATCAAAAAGGAAGTTGGAAACTAGGCTTTAAAAATTGGTTAGGTAAAACTAAGAGGGATAAAGAAAATTATGAAAGAACTAAGCAGAGATCTCCAAAAAATTCAGCAACAAATAATTACTTCAGGTCAAAGGAATATCTCCAAGAAGTCAGAAGGAAGCAAGAATCAAGGAGATCAAGAAAGTCAGAACTTGATTAATTGTTCAATTTGCGATGATTTATATTGGATATCTCCCGCAAGGCAAGAAATAAATTCAACAAATTATATTCTCTGCGAATGTGTTAAAGACGAGGTTATAAGTCGCCAAAAAGAAAGCATGACAAGCTCACAAGATCTTGGCGATTTAACACCATCTATGCTTAAACGAATGACTTTTGGAACTTTTAAAACTAATCAGTCAGATTCAAATTTAGCAGAAGCACTTGAAATATCAAAAGCATATTTTGAAAATCCAGATGGATGGCTACTTTTTACAGGGCCTACTGGGGTAGGAAAAACACACCTTTCAGTCGCAATAGCTGAAAAAAGAATTAAATCATTGAAGCCTGTTTATTTTGGTTTTATGCCAAACATATTAGAGAGACTAAGAAATTTTAATAGCCATGATAATCGAACTGAAGGATACCTATCATTTTTGATTGAATGTCCATTTTTAATAATTGATGATCTTGGCTCTCAGGTTAATAGCAATTGGGCAGAAGAAAAAATATATCAAATAATAGTAAATAGACACAATAATGGGCTACCTACAATCATCACTACTCGTGCGAGCAATATAAGCGAACAATTAGTATTTAACCCACAAATTAGTGAGGCTATATACTCGAGGCTCCAAGATACCAAAATGGTAAATGAATTTGCAATTGTTTCTCAGGATTATAGAAATAGAAAATAAACATGCAAGATATATTTTCTAAATTAATACCTAATGATGACTTAATAAAACTTTATTCTGGAACTATATGGGCAGAGGGTCCGGTATGGATAAATAATTTATCTTCTCTAGTATGGAGTGATGTAAGAAGCAATAAAATGCTCATTTATAATTCTAATAATGGATTGGTAAGTACATTTAGAAGTCCTTCGAACTTTAATAACGGGAATTGCCTAGATAATGAACAAATGCTTATTAGTTGTCAGCATGAAAATAGGCGCGTTGTAAGGCAAGAAAATGATGGCACCCTAACTGTAGTTGCTGATAAATTTGAAGGTAAAATGTTTAACTCCCCAAATGATGTTGTAGTAAAAAGTGATGGATCTGTTTGGTTCACTGACCCTCCTTACGGAATACTAACAAATGAGGAAGGGAAGAAGTCTGAAAGTGAAATTGGAGGAAATCATGTTTATAAAGTAGGCAAAGATGGCTTAGTTTCAAAAGTATTAGATAGTTTTGATAAACCCAATGGTATAGTTTTCTCACCTGACGAAAAATATCTTTACGTGGCAGATAGTGGAGCAGCAGAGCCAGGAAATATCGACTTTAATAAGCCACATCATGTAAAAAGATATGATGTAGATATGAGCGGCAATCTAAGAAATGGAATGATTTTTTGTGAAATAGAAAAAGGGTTTCCTGACGGAATGGCAGTAGATGTAAATGGAAATTTATTTATCTGCGACCCGCATGGCCAAAAAATTCATATCTATGATGATCATGGAAATTTGATTGGAACCATAAACGTTCCCGAACGGGTTGCAAATTGTACGTTTGGAGGCGAAAATAATTCATTATTATATATAACAGCTTCTACTTCTTTATACCTTTTAGAGACAGGAACAATAGGAAAATGACTATTACTGATATTGAAAAAAAATGTATTAATGCCATACGCTTCTTGTCTATAGATATGGTTCAAAAAGCAAACTCTGGCCATCCTGGAGCCCCAATGAGTTTAGCTCCTTTAGCATTTGTTTTATGGAGAGATCATCTTGTATTCAATCCAAAAAAACCTGACTGGGCAAATCGTGATAAATTTATTTTATCTGCAGGGCATGCTTCTGCCCTACTTTATTCAATACTTCATTTGACCGGCTATAAAATTTCCATCGATGATATAAAAAAATTTCGGCAACATGAAAGTATAACTCCTGGGCATCCAGAATATGGTCTAACAGAAGGCGTTGAGGCTACCACTGGGCCGCTAGGTCAAGGTTTTGCAAATGGAGTAGGAATGGCAATAGCTTTAAAAAGGATGCAAAGTATAAGTAGCAAAGACAATCAAAATATAATTTATTCAATAGTTTCTGATGGTGACCTTATGGAAGGCATATCCTCGGAAGCAGCTTCTATAGCGGGAACTTTAAAGCTAGATAACATTATATATTTTTATGATTCTAATAAGATTTCCATTGAGGGGGCTACAGATTTAACCTTCAAAGAAGATGTGCCCAAAAGATTTGAATCTTATGGTTGGAATGTAATTGATAATGTAGAGGGAGAAGACATTGAAAAAATATCAAAGTCTATAGATTTAGCTAAAGATTCTGATCGTCCTTCGTTAATTATTCTTAAGACTAAAATTGGATATGGCAGCCCTAATAAATCTGGAACTGAGAAAGCTCATGGGGAAGCGCTTGGAGAAGATGAGGTTGCGCTTACAAGAAAGGAATTGAACTGGAATCACGGTTTGTTTGATATACCTAGTGATGTCTATAAGTATTTTGAAGAATTTGTGAATAAAAAGATTTCAAGATATGAAGCAACACCAGATAACAATAATATCGATTTTGGAAATAATGACTTTTCAAAATCTTTTGAGCATCTTGAAGAATTAAATGTAAAAGAAAATATTTCTACAAGAGATTGCTCGGGGATAATTTTAAACAAACTAAGTGAAGATTCAAATTTATTTATTGGTGGCTCTGCTGATTTAGCCGGCTCAACAAAAACTTATATAAATTCTTCTACCTCTATAAATTCTGATAATTTTTCTGGTATAAATATACATTACGGTGTCAGAGAACACGCAATGGGTGCAATAAGCAACGGCCTTGCATTATCAGGCCTAATTCCATTTGCTGGAACTTTTTTGATTTTCTCTGATTACATGAGGAATTCAATAAGGCTGTCAGCATTAAGTGAGCTTCAAGTTTTATATATTCTAACTCATGATTCAATTGGATTAGGTGAGGACGGGCCAACTCATCAGCCAATTTCTCAATTAATGTCACTGAGATTAATGCCTAATTTATTAGTATTTAGGCCTGCTGACTATTTTGAAACGGTAAATTGCTTTCGTGAAGCTTTAAAGAATACCAATAAGCCCTCTGCATTTGCGTTAACAAGACAGGGGGTTCCAACTTTAACCCAATATGATACTTCAGAATCTGTTAAAGGAGCTTATGTCTTATCAGGTGATATAAATGAAGATCAGGATATTATTCTTATAGGAACAGGGTCTGAGGTTCAGCTATGCATAAAGGCTCAAAAAGAACTAGAAAAAATAAATATATCTTCTAGGGTTGTTTCTATGCCTTGCTGGGAAATATTCGATATACAAAATGAATCATATAAGAATAGTGTGCTTCCCCCATCTATAAAAAATAGAATTTCTGTCGAGGCAGGCGCAACGCTAGGTTGGCAAAAATATATCGGAGACAATGGTGCTTCAATTGGTATAGATGAGTTCGGATCATCAGCGCCAGGCGATATCATACTAGAAAAAAAAGGCTTTTCAGTAGAAAATATAGTTAACTTATCTAAAAATATACTGGAAAGGTAATATTTCTATGAAAATAGCTATAGGTGGTGATCATGGTGGGTTTGAATTAAAAGAGAAGCTAATTGCTTATTTAAAGTCTCAAAGTCATGAAGTTATCGATTTAGGCGCATACGAATTTAATTCAACTGACGACTATCCTGATTATTGCTTCCCAGTTGCAAAAATGGTTGCTGAAAAAAAAGTAGATAGGGGAATTATTTCTTGTATGAGTGGTATAGGAGCTGTAATCACCGCAAATAAAGTAAAAGGGGTTAGAGCCGGCTTGTGTCATACAGAATACCTGGCAAAACAAGGCGTTGAACATGACGATATGAATGTTTTATGCATTGGGGCAATAATCGTAGATCATAATATTGTAGAAAACTTGGTTTCAGAATTTTTAAATGCTAAGTTTCTAACTGAAGAAAAATATACTAGGCGATTAAACAAAGTTATAAATATTGAAAATTCGGAAGAATTATAATTGAATTCAGAAATACAAAAAATAAATAAACTGGGTCAATCTATATGGTTAGATTCTATTTCTAGAGGAATAATTAATAATGGAAAGTTAAGCTCCATGATTTCTGAGGGGATTTCAGGCATTACATCTAATCCTGCTATATTTCAAAAAGCACTTTCCTCAGAAGATACTTATGATGAAGATATTAAATCTTTAGTTAATTCAGGTGAAAATGATGCGAAAAATATTTTTCAGAATTTATCTATAAAAGATATATCTGATGCTTGTGAATTACTAAAACCGCTTTATGAAAAAACTAAAGGTCAGGACGGATTCGTAAGTATAGAAATAGATCCCAAATTTGCTAATGATACTAAAAACAGTATTAATGAAGGGATTTACCTACATAAATCTATTGGTCAACCTAATGTGATGATTAAAGTTCCTGGTACAGAAGCTGGTATGCCTGTTATAGAGCATCTAATCAGCTTAGGTATAAATGTTAATGTAACTTTATTGTTTTCAAGGTCTATGTATAAAAAAGCAGCAAATGCCTATATAAATGGACTTAATAAATTATCTGTAAATAAAATAAATAAAATAACTTCTGTAGCTTCTTTCTTCATTAGTAGAATAGATACATCTGCAGATAAAGTTATAGACGAAAAATCTCAAGGAAAAGTTGCTATATCAAACGCAATTCTTGCTTACAACGACTATAAAAAAATATTTTCAGAAGAAGCTTTTAGTAAATTAGAAAAACATGGTGCCAATAAACAGAGGCTCCTATGGGCTTCCACTTCGATTAAGAATCCAAGCTATGAAAAGCTTCTCTACGTTGAAAAACTAACAGGGCCCGAGACTGTAAACACGGTTCCAGAAAATGTATATGAAGAAATTACATCAAATACAAATCAATATGAAGATTTACTTAATTCGGATAGCAAATACCATCAACAAGTTATTGCAAATGCTTTAGATGAAAATGATATGGAAAATATTACTAATGAATTGCTTATTGATGGAATAAGGCTTTTTGAAGAAGCTTTCGATAGCCTTTTAGATGCAATAAAAAATAAAATTGCTGATCGCTCATAGAGTATGTCAGAGTATAATCTACAGCATGAAAATCCTATTTTTGCCCATGAAATTGAAAAAGATTTTAACAGTCTTATGTCATCTAAAAATATCTGGATAGATCATCCTCTTTCATACAAAGATCGCTTGGGTTGGCTTGAAATCTCAGCCCTCATAAATAAATCAATAGAATTATGCAAAGATACCTTTGATCAGACAAGAGCAGAATTTAACCCTTCTTCAGTTGTATTTGTTGGGATGGGGGGAAGCATTCAGACTGGCAAAGTGCTAAGCCAGATAAGCTTAAATAATAAATATCAACTACTTTTTATAGATAGCACAAATCCCAAGGATGTTAATTTCGCTAGAGAGAAAATTGATTTATTAAGCACCATTTTTATTTTTATGAGTAAATCTGGAACAACTCTGGAGACAAACAAAATAATGAATTTTTTTATTAAAGAGCTTGCCTTAGAAGGTGAGTCTGATTTTGGAAACAGGTTTATTGCACTAACTGACCCAGGAACCCCTTTAGAAAAATTTGCCCTGGAGAGCAAATTTTTAAAAGTACTTAATACTCCAGCAAATGTAGGGGGAAGATTTTCTTCATCTACACCATTTGGAGTTTTTCCTGCAACTTTCATGAACGGCATATTAACTCCACTCAAAAATAATTACTTTTGGGATTTGGGTGAAATAAGAGAAAAATGCTTAGCTCTTACTTCCATATTAAAAAATTCTTACGATAATTATCGTGGAATTTTATATTTAAATATCCCAGAAGAAATAAATCAAATGGGTATTTGGCTAGAACAAATAATTGCAGAATCAACTGGCAAAAATGGCAAAGGCATAATCCCTGTAATTAATAGTGAAAGCAATATTAAATACCCTAAAATATCAATAAACAATAAGGCCACTAGAAAAATCAATAGTCATAATCCAGATGAACTAATAATAAACTTAGATAAAAATACAATTTTCGAAGACATGTTTATATGGCAATCATCCATATCAATATTATGTAAATACATGTCTGTGTACCCTTTCGACGAACCAGATGTAGCAAAATCAAAAATAAACACTGAGAACTTATTAAAAAAACATGAGGATATACAAAATGTGGATATACCTGATTCTGATGCCGATATAAATAATATGATAAGTGAGAACAAAGTAAATCAAGTTTTATATATAAATTTATATATAAATGAAACGGAAAAAATTAATGAATCTTTAAGTAAATTAAAAAGAAAATTAAGTTTGGCTCACAATATAAATATAATAACTGGATTTGGTCCGCGCTATTTACATTCAGTTGGCCAACTACAGAAAGGTGGCATAAAAGATGTATGGTCTATATTTTTTTATGACGAAAACTTAATAAATCCTTATAGCAAAAAAAATAACTACAAAGATCTAAGTGACATATTCAAGGCTCAAATGTTAGGAGATTTTAATGCTCTAAAAGAACTTGAGATAAACGCTTATTTAGTTAACATTGATTCAAATAAACCAAATCCATTCGATGAAATTATGGATGCGATAAAGGAGTAATAATGGAGATTGCAATTATAGGGCTAGGGAAAATGGGGCTAGGTATTTCAAAAAGACTTACAAAAGAAGGTCATAAAGTATACGGATACGACTCAAAGTGGAATGCTAGCGAATACTCAAAAAATAACATAAATGGCTCTAGCAATCTGAATGAATTAACAGATAAATTTGATCAGAACTCAAAAAAAATTATATGGGTTATGGTTCCTTCTGGAGATGCTACGAAATCAACTATCAGTAAATTGAAATCTTTATTAAGCAGCGAAGATATTGTTATAGATGGCGGAAATTCCTTTTATAAAGATTCTATTAAAAATTCTGAAGAATTAAATGAAAAAAACATCCATCTATTAGATTCTGGTACTAGCGGGGGAGTTTGGGGTGAAAAAGAAGGATATTGCTTAATGGTCGGAGGAAGTAAAAATGCATACGATGAATGTGAACCTATTTTTAAATCACTTGCTTCTGATGGTATAGGCTATGGCTATATGGGTCCGAGTGGGTCAGGTCACTTTGTAAAAATGATTCACAACGGAATCGAATACGGAATAATGCAATCAATGGCAGAAGGGATTGAAATACTACATGAGAAGAAAGAATTTAATCTTGATTTACCCCAAATAACCTCTCTTTGGCAACATGGAAGTGTTGTAAGGTCATGGCTTTTAGATCTTTTAAACAATGCTTTACTAGAGGACTCAGAGTTATCCAATGTTGCGCCTTATGTTGAAGATTCAGGAGAAGGCAGATGGACTATAAAAGAAGGGATAGATTTGGATGTCCCAACTCATGCAATAACATCCTCGCTATATTCAAGATTTTATTCAAGAAGAAATGATTCTTTTGGATTTAAAATATTAGCTTCTCTTAGAAATCAATTCGGTGGGCATTCTATAAAAAAGGCTAATTAAATATTTTTGAATAAAGATCTTCCTGCCTATTCATTGCATTCTGGTATATGATCATATTTTTTTCGTTTGGATCATAAAATTCACTAACTTCGAAATCAAAATCATCAAAAGAATTAGATATTCCCATAGCATTTAAAGCTAAAATCGCAGTTCCTCTGCCTGTATCCTCAGGAACATTTGATACTCCTACTCTCATGCCTAAAACATCTGACAGCATTTGAAGCCAATATTTTGAAGACTGGACAGCTCCCCCAGAAGCAACGACTAAACAATCTTCTTGTAGCAAAGTCATCAACCTCTTTGAAACTAGCCCAAATCTGTATGCTATAGATTCTAGAAATGCTTGATAAATTTCTGTCTTGGTTGTAGATAATCTAATACCTGTCAGTGTTCCTGTAGCATTTTCAGCCCAACCTACGGCTCTTTCGCCTGCCAAAAAAGGTAAAACAGTTAGACCATGACTATCAGGCTTAGACCTTAAGAGCATGTTTTCTAATTCTAGATTGGATTCGCTTGCATTAATTTCATCAATTGAATTTGAGTCTACATTTGAGTGAATATTCATTAATTTCTTTAACCATAAACCTACATTTCCGCCTTCTGAGAAAGCACCTCCTAGCAAACTATGGTTTTCGCCAAGCCTGTAATTCCATAATCCTTGAGGGATATTTATCTTTGATTTATTTGTTAATACTCTTAATGCTCCAGTTGTTCCGATCGACAGAGCTATTTTATCTTCTGAATTACAACCAACCCCTATATTTGATGAAGCGCCGTCACCCACAGGCAAGAAAAATGGTACTTTTACCAACTTAGCCCATCTCTTTGAGTATTCAGCATTCAGCCCTTGTATTGTTTTTGTGTAAGGGCTCAAATTAGGAAGATTTTCTTCATTTAAACCAATAAAATTTAATCCAGGAGTATACCAGGTTAATTTTTTTCTATTCAGCAATCCTGTCCAACTTGCAACTGAATAACTTATATTAATATCTTTATTCTTCATCCATCTTCTTAATAAGTAATTAGAAAAATCAGTCCATAAATATATATTTTTATCTAAATCTGGATATTTTTCTTTAAACCAGATAATTCTTGAAGGGATATAAGATGTATGCATTGGACACCCAGTATCATCATAAAAAACTTTCTGATTGACGCCTTCTTTAAGCTTTGCGAGTTGCTTATATGGTCTTGTGTCTGCATAGGTAAATACGTCGGTTACGGGAGAGTTATTTTCATCTAAGCCAATAATTGTGCTAGCCATTGTGTCAGTTGAAAATGCAATGATTTCATATTCTGAACTTTTTGATAACAATTCATCAAGTCCTCTCTCAATGATTTGGGCAGATTCTTGCGCATTAAAAATATAAGTTCCATCCGTTTTTATAGTCATCCAGTGTTCAAATTTAATATTGCAATCTTTAATCGGGTTGGCGTTTAAATCAAATAAGCCTATCTTTACAAATGATGTGCCAATATCTAAAACTAAAACTGCCTTTTTGTTTTGAGTGCCCACTAGATATTCAAGCTAGTAATGATTGGATTAGAGTTATCCCAATATGCACTGGGTGCTATTTTCTCCATCCCACTGAAGGTGCTGTTACGATTTTCTCTTGGGTCTTTTTCATATCTAATTTTCCCCATTTTTTATTTGGGTCAGCTTCAGGAATAGAGTCAATAAGTAGCTGAGTGTAAGGGTGCTTAGGCTTTTTAATTACAGTTTCTACATTGCCAGCCTCAACCAAATTCCCTTTATATAGAATCATGATTTCATCACTTATCTGATAGGCGGTAGTTAAATCATGAGTAACATATACAACAGCAATACCTAATTCTTTATTTAATCTAGATACAGCATCCAAAATTGTCGCCCTCAAAGATGCGTCAACAGCGGAAACAGGCTCGTCAGCTAAAATAACTCTTGGTTTTAATAGAAGAGCCCTAGCAACCATAACTCTTTGCCTTTGCCCACCACTTAGTTGGTGAGGAAGTCTTCCTAATGTCTCCGCAGGAACTAAACCTACCACCTCTAAGGCCTGATTAACCATATGAACAGCTTCATCTCGGCTTTCTGCCATTTTGAAGTTCTTAACAGGGCTAAATAGGACATGATCTACTTTATAAAAAGGATTATAAGAACCATATGGATCTTGGAATATAGGCTGAACTTCTCTTCTAAACTCTCTTCTTTCAGGCCTAGTAATTTCTTTAAGATCTTTACCGTCGTATTCTACTGACCCACTTGTTGGGTTAGCAATACCTAGTAATAGTCTTGCTAATGTTGTCTTTCCACTACCTGATTCACCAGCAACAGCTATAATCTTTGGGTTTTTTTGGTCTAGGCTCATAGAAATATCATTTACAGCAACGTTTTCTTCTTCTCTACTAAGAAACCCTCCTCCGAATACTTTTGTAACATTTTTTGCTTCTAATACTGCTGGCATTTTTCTCTCCTACTTAAACTATTTCCCGTAACTAGCACAGTTTTTACAATCTTGAATAAAATGATCTTTTTCCACCTTTACCCATGGAATTGGGTTGGGGTTACTTTTTTCAATCCTTAAGCAAAAAGCACAACCTTCAGGAAGGTTCAAAAGAGTTGCAGGAAGTCCAGGAATTCCTATAAATTCTTTTTTATTGCTCAATGTAGGAAGGCTCTTAATAAGAAGTCTTGTATATGGATGCTTCGGTGACTTAAATACTGTTTTCACAGGCCCAACCTCAACTAATCTTCCAGCATACATAACTCCAACGTGGTCAGAGAATTGAGCAACTAAGCCCATATCATGACCTATCAATATAATAGATGCATGCAAACCTTCCTGCAGTCTTCCTAGGGTCTGCATTACATTTCTTTGTACAACCACATCCAATGCACTTGTAGGTTCGTCTGCAACTATAACTCTCGGCTCCATTGAGGTAGCAATAGCAATAGCTACTCTTTGCTTCATTCCTCCACTCAATTCGTGAGGATACATCTCAGCAACTCCAGGCGCCAAGTCAACAGCAAGTAAAAGTTTTTCAACAACTTGAATTTGCTCCTCTTTAGACATCTTTTGGTCACCTCTTATTTGGTGATCATACAATCCATCGAGCAATTGATTTTTAATTTTCATTACAGGGTTTAAAGAATTCATAGCACCTTGAGGTACTAGCGCAACTTCATTTAACCTTTGAAGCCTCATCTCTTCTTCATCAAGATCTAACATGTCCCGGCCGTCTACAATTACTTGACCGCCAGCAATTCTTCCAGGTGCTCTAGTAAGTCTCATTAGAGCCATTGCCAATGTACTTTTACCACTTCCAGATTCGCCGACTAGCGCCATTCTTTCACCTTGCCGCAAGGAAAAACTTACACCATCAACAGCTTTTACAACTCCATCAGGGGTATCATAGTGAACTTTAAGATCTTTTACCTCTATTCCTAATTTTGATCCAGAGGACTTTCCAGATGATGCTTTTTGTTTAGTTGTCATACTCTCTTCCTTAACCTAGGGTTAGACCATTCATCCAAACCTGCTGTTATTAAAAATAAGCCAACGAATATCATTGCCAATACAATTATTGGAGGGCCAAACCACCACCACATTCCATGAAGAATGGATGAGAATTGTATATTCCAATAAATTGTCATTCCAAGAGTTGGGCTATCAAATGGCCCCAATCCAAGTGCCTCAAGACCCACGGACGCTAGAATTGCAGATGCAACAGATCCTACTAAAGAAGCTCCAATATATGGAGCTAAATTAGGCAACATTTCTTTAAACATAATTGAGAACCCACTAGTGCCACTCAACCTTGCTATTTCAACGTATAGCTGTTCTCTCATAACAAGCACTTGTGCTCTTATAGTTCTTGCAGGCCATACCCATGCAACTGCTGATACTGCCAGACCCATTTGCTGCACACTTAATCCACTTTGTATGTTCACAGCAATTACAATTAGTATAAGAATTCCAGGAATAGTTAATCCTACATCCACAACTGTACTAATAATCTGATCAACCCATCCTCCATAATAGGCAGCAATAAATGCAAGTAAAGTGCCAACAGAAATACCAATTAATCCAGCGATCAGTCCTATCTGCAAAGTCAGTGGGATTCCCGCAATCATTACAGACATTACATCTCTCCCCTGACGATCTGTTCCTAGAATATAACCTCCAGATCTTGTTTCTGGATTATAAGGATCACTTTCAAACGGAGCCAAATCTGGACCACCACTTAACGGCCTAAACCTTTCAACTTCGTAAGTTGCATATCCAATTATTACGAATAGTAAAAGGGAGGCTAGCAATGCTATACCTACACCTAAAGAAGGGTTTCTTCTAATATATCTAGCAAAATCCTCTAATCTTCTCTTAAAAGATTTTTTAGTTAAATCTTGACTCTCTGCGATTGTAGTCATAATTTAACCTCCTCTCTTGTAGCTCACTCTAGGGTCTAAAAGAGGATAAGTCACATCTATAATAAAAGTAGCCAAACCTAAGGTTACAATTACAATAAATATCATTCCTCTTATAACAAAGAAATCGTTTAATTTTATTGCTTGGTAAAGCGTATTGCCTAAACCTGGGTATCTAAAAATAACTTCTACCAAAACAGATCCAGTAAATACTGTTCCTAATGATAGAGCTAGTGCTGTAGTTTGAGGAAGCACTGCATTCCTAACAGCATAGTTAAAGAATAATCTTATGCTTCTTAATCCCTTTGCTTCAGCTGCAATCATAAAGTCTTCGCCTTGGTTTGTTACCATCATTCCTCTCATCCCCAGCGCCCAAAAACCTAATGAAGCTAAAACAATTGAAGATGCCGGCAAAATTGCATGGTGTATTACATCTATTGTGAATGAAAGCTCCCATCTTGGTAACGTAGCAACTGAATATCCACCAAAAAGCGGAAACCAATCAAGGTTAAATGCAAAAATATAAATTAGTACAAGTGCAAGCAAGTAATAAGGTATTGCCGCAAGTGTAAGTATTGGCATAAAAATGTACTGAAGGAAGTTTGGTGACTTAGGCCATCCTAGTAAGGCGCCTGCTACCGTTCCTACAAAAAAAGCAATAAAGGTACAAACGGCAAGCAACCCAAAAGTCCATATCACTGAATCTCCAATCAATGAATTAACTGATTTAGGGAAATATGCAATAGATGGGCCAAAATCGAACCTAACCAGATCTGCCATATAGTTCCCATACTGAACTATAAGAGGCTTATCCAATCCGAATTTCCTAGAATATTCAGCAGCCATTTCCTCTAGACCTGCCTGCATATGACCACCTCTTTGGGCTTCCAAAAGAAGTTTTTCTTTTACTGGATCTTGACCAGAAAGCCTTGGTATTAAAAAAATCGCTGTACTTGCTATCCATATAATCAATAAAAAAAACAGGAATCTTCTAAAAATATAGTTGGTATATACGGATGCTACAATATCTCTAAAGGTCATAACTCTATTTCCCTTAATCTAGTTAATAAATAAATAATCTTAATCGTTCAAAATTTCAGAAATATTATTCTATTTGAATAACTTAGTAAATATAACCTTGATTGTTACCTTTTACAAGTGTTTGTTTCAAAATTGTTTCAGGTATGTTTCTTAAATTATTGCATTTTTTAAAATTGTGATATTATTCCAGAATCATCTTAATTGGTGTGAGTTTTAATTTTGTTAATTTTGAACTTAAACCGACTAAAAAGATTTCGATGGTATTAAATAAACTAAAGTACGGGCACTGTGCCCGTTCATAAAGGAGAATAGGTAGATGAGTAAAAAACTTCTATCATTAATGCTTGCCGTATTGATGTCTCTATCTCTAGTTATGGTTGCTTGTGGTGGTGACGATGAAGCCGAAGAGACTTCATCTTCTTCATCTTCTTCATCTTCTTCTGCTGCTAAGTCAGAAGTTAAGATAATTGAAAAAAGCACTCAACCTGCTGAGAAGAAAGAATCTGCCAGTTCTAGCTCGGGTGGACTCAAGTCAGTGGACCGTGCGAAAACTTTCATAACCTTCCAAGGAGGTTCTGAAGGCCGACACACAGACCACGAACTGTGGAACCCGTATGCAATTGGTGCTAACCACCAAAGAGGTCCAAACATTATTTATGAACCTCTAGCTTTCTTCAGTGCTTTCGCTGATGAGACTATTCCATGGTTGGCAACAAGCTGGGATTGGAACGGTGACTTCACTGAACTTACAATTAACCTTCGAAAAGGAGTTAGTTGGAGTGATGGTGAAGAATTCAACGCCGATGACGTTGTATACACCCTTAACACTTTGAAAGACTATGCTGAAGAAGTGCGATGGGGAACTGACATTGACGCAGTGATGGAATCTGCTGCTAAAGTAGACAGCCACACAGTTAAAGTGTCATTATCTAGGCCTGACCCAAGATTCATGTTCTTGTTAACATACAAGTTTGATATTGGTGTTTACATTGTTCCTGAGCACGTTTATAACGGCCAGGACTGGACTACATTCAAGGCTTTTGACGTAGATGCTGGACTTCCAGTAACTACAGGTCCTTGGAGAATAGTTGCAGGAACACCTGAACAGAAAGTGTTCGATCGAGCTGATTCTTGGTGGGGTGAAGGAAAGTCAGACCTTAAAGGTTATGGTGTACTTCCTGAAGTAGAAAGAATTATCTATCTACCAGGTACAGGTGACCAGCAGACTACTGCGCAAGCTCTAATTAAGGGTGATGTGGACTATGCTGCAATGACTACTCCTAAGACTATTAAAGAGACTTTGTCTCAAAACTCTAAGCTACTAACTCACTCTGAACAAGAGTCTCCATATGGATATGTTGACTGGTGGCCAGTATCACTTGCGTTTAACAACTCAGGTAAATACGGTCCTTACGATGACAAAGATATCCGATGGGCAATGAGTTACTTGCTTGACAGAAAAGAACTTTCAAAAGTAGGTTACGACGGAGCAGCGGCTCTTAACCCGTTGACTATGCCACAGTACCCTCCTTTACAGAAGTACTTTGATGGTGTTGCTGATCTTCTAACTGGAGACCATGACACTACTTTGTACGCGCCTGATAAGGCTGCTGAAACTTTCACTGCTAAAGGCTTCGCTAAGAATGCCGATGGAATGTGGGAGAAAGACGGCGAAACTATTAACTGTGAAATAATTGGATTTAGCCCATGGGTTGACCTTGGACCTCTAACTGCTGAGCAGTTAAGAAAAGGTGGAATCAATGCTAGTTACATCCAACCGCCAGATGCTTCATCTAGAATGGCTGAAGGTAACTTCGAGTGTCTAATGTTTGGACACGGTGGTTCAGTAAGAGACCCTTACTTTACTATGAAGCTTTACCAGAGTTCATCTGTGAACATCCCAGGTGGTCACCAGGTTAACTTCTACCACTGGGAGAATGCTACTTGGGACGAACTTACTGATAAGATCGCTCAAACTCACCCAGACGAAACTGACACAATCATGGATTACTACCATGACGCTATGGAGATCTGGATCGATGAATTGCCAGACGTGCCAATTCTTGAGTTCTACCACAGAATTGTGATGAGCAGAGAGTATTGGGATGGATGGCCTACAGACCAGGGCGACAGTTACGTTAACGAAGCTTCTTGGCACCTTACATGGGGTCTAGTGCTTCACAAACTTACTGCCACTCAATAGTTTAACTAGAAATAGTTTTAGAAAGAGCCCACATTGTTGGGCTCTTTCTTTATTTAACTTAGTTATTCGAATAAACTAATTTCCAATATATTTTGTAAGGAGAAAATTTTGTTAGCAGATCTATCTGGAAAAACAGCAATTATAACTGGAGGTGGACAAGGCTTGGGTTTTGGTATATCTACAAAGATGGCTCAACAGGGAGCAAATTTAATTGTCACTGACATAGATGAAAGAAACAGGTCAGCAGTAAGTGACCTAGCCAGTAAATATAATGTTAAGAGCTTATACATTGAAATGAATGTTACAGACCAGTCTCAAGTAGAAAGTGGAATTAGCAAGGCATTTGAATTTTCCAGCGTAGACATATTAGTAAATAATGCAGGTGTAGCAGGTGCTCCTGGTTCTACAGGAACAATTTGGAGGGATGAAGATTGGGATTTTACTTGGGAAGTTAATGTAAAAGGATTACATAGAGTAACAGAGGCCGTATTACCTCACATGCTAGAAAAAGAATCTGGGAAAATTATTAATATATCTTCTGTTGCCGCTAGAGCAGCAAAATATACCACTTCATACTATGCAACCACAAAGATGGCTGTAATTGCTTACACGCAAGCATTAGCAAGGGAATTTGGGTCAAAGAATATTAATGTTAATGCCATAGCGCCAGGCAGGATACTTACAAGCTTCCACAAAGAATGGGTAGATAATAGAGCAAAATTAGGAGATACAACAACAGATCTCTTTTCAAAAGAAGCATTAAGTCAGGTTATGCCTTTAGGTAGAGCTCAAACGCCAGAAGATATTGGGTCCTTAGCAGCTTTTCTTGCTTCTGAAGATGCAAAAAATATTACAGGCCAGACAATTCAGTGTGATGGCGGCCAAGTTATGGCGTAGTAATAAGCAAAGACAGAAGGTTTGAGCATGTATTTCTAGACTCTAATATATCTTTCCCTTCACACATTACTACAACATTCTCAAAGATTACGAAATCTCCATATTTTGATGTGTAGTTACATCCCGAGTGTGGTTGGCCTGGAGGTCTACTGCACCTTCTCCTGTCTTTCTCTCCATCCTCCCATGGCACATCTCCTGTAACTACACTATCTCTACCAGTTACTAATTCTGCATCCTGTGATCCTTGATTTAAGGCATCCTGATGATTATTGTAAAATCTCAACTCGTAATCCATTTTTTTAAAAATTCCATGAAAAGCAGATGAAAGAGGAGGGACTTCCCCAACATTTTTGTACTCTCTAAGTGATTTAAATCCAGCAGATTTAAAATCTTCTATATTTAAAATAATCCCGTTATTAGTAATTTCTGGAAAAGCTTGCTCAATCAAATCTGCCTCAGACTCAGCATTTCCTGAAGAGCATGCTATAAGGGAAATAAATAAAACTTGAAAAATTATAAATAATTTAATTTTGGCGTATAACTTATTCAGTTATTACTCCTTTTAAGCCATCAACCATTAAATTAATATTTTTATGAGATTCTTCTAGGTCAGCACCTTGGCCTAAAATAATTACGTTTCCAAATATTTTATAATCAGCATACTTTGGGATAATACAAGCACCTGTATGGTGACCACCATCACCTTGACATTCTCTTGCTTCTTTTAAAAGTTCAGGCCAATCTGCGCCAATAGGGTGAACGGCCTTAGGGTCATTTGTAGTCTTTTTTCTAATTTGAGCATTATCTCCAGTTCTCAGGTCAGCAGATTTTTCCCCTATACTTACTGCATCTGAATGAGAACTATAGAATCTTAACTCATAATCGATCATATCTTTTCCTGACCAATCTTTATAAGGCACTTTCCAAAATCCCCAATATGCATTTATCATGCCATCCATAAGGTTGCTTTCTTTTACAGACTTACCCTTTTTATACCCAATAGCAATAAAATCATCTATTGAATAAATTTCTGCGCTGTCCTCAATTTGCTCAAAAACAACTACTGCGCCAGAAGAAGAGTCGGAAGACGAATCTGAGCTTCCTCCACAAGCCACTATAGCAAGGGATATAAAAACCAATAAAAACGAAATACTTATTTTCTTCATTATATTTCTCCTAATATAATTTTCATCTTTGTTTAATTTATGTTTAATTTAGTTAAACTAAGTGATTCTTCATGTTAAGATATAATTTGATAGTTTATCAAAAATTCTTAACAATACCCAAAAATACAGAGAAGGCTTTATGTTCAAAAAAAATAACCTTGTAACTTTATTTGCCGTTTTATCTTTTTTAATATTGTCATGCTCTTCCGGTGAAAATGAGGTAATTCAGACAGAAAAATCAAACGAAACTAATTCAGAAAAGAAAATATCTGAAGATAATAAAAACAATGACGCAAAAGCTGTCCCATATGTAGTAAAAGGAAGGTCAGTAGATATTGAATTTGATGGGAGTCATATATGGATAGCTCACTACGAAGATTCAATAATTTCTAAAGTAGATTTAGAAGGAAAAACAATTGGTTCATATGAAGTTCAAGGAGAACCAATAAAGCTAACTTTTGATGGGGAGTATATGTGGGTTGCACATTTCACTGAACCAATAGTAAGCAAATTGAGTTTAGATGGAGAAATAATTGGAGTTTATGATACAGGCGAATCACCAGGTGGAATTTTTAGAGACGGAGAAGATATATGGGTTGCGAACGGAATGTCTAATTTTATTTCTAAGATATCCAGAGATACAGGCGAGACCTTAGCAGAATATCCAGTAGGTGGTGGTGAAATGCCAGGCCCTTATGCAATGGAGTTTGATGGAGAAAATTTATGGGTAGCTAATTATTTTGAAAATACAGTTGAAAGACTCAATCTTAAAGGTGAAGTAATTCAAACTATAATGCCTGGATTTGACCCAGTTTCTCTGGAATACGATGGAGAAAATTTATGGGTAGTGTTAGTAGATGAAGATAGCATTGCACTAATTGATAACGAAGGAGAAATAGAAAGTGTGCATCCTGTACCAAATGGCCCTCGACAAGTATTGTTTGATGGGGGAAATTTATGGGTAGTGAGTTTTGATGAAAAAAAATTATCTAGGCTAGATTTGAGTGGAAAAGTTGAGGGAGAAATTACACTGGATGGTGGTCCTTGGGCAATGGAGCATGATGGAGAAAATTTATGGGTTATTGATTCAACTGCTCCCAAATTATGGAAGATAACAAACAAAAGTGGGGAGCTTGAAGAGCCGAAGCCAATTAGTGAAAAATATTACAGCTTAGATGAAATAGAATCTCTACCTCATATTGTTACGACTGAACAAGGCTTTTTCTCTTCACCTTTTCCATCGCTAATTATTGGAGAAAAAATATGGCTTTCAGTTAGAAACGAACAAAGGATTGTGATAATAGATGGAAATGGAGAAGAAGAAAAGTCAATAAAAATTGATGGAGAGCTCTCTGATATGAAATTTGACGGAAATTTTGTGTGGGTTTCTGATCCAAAAGAAAGATCTATATCAAAATATACATCTGATGGATCATTTGTAGCAGAATACGATGTGTCTTCAAGGCCTACCAAGATAGAATTTGTCGATAACAATATTTGGTTTATTAGCACTGAAGATGACTCTTTAAGCTGGATGACAAAATCAGGTGAAATAGGAGAGGTTTATCAAATTGGTGGATGGCCACTAGATATATTATTTGATGGCAAATACGTTTGGACATCAAATTCAAGAGACAAGACAATTTCAAGGATTACTTTGGACGGCGAAGAATTAAAAAAATATCGAGTTGGCGATACTCCTGTCCAAATTCTTTTTTCAAATCACCATGGAGAAGGTCATATATGGGTTCTAAATTATGGGGACAACACTTTAATGAAGCTAACAAGATATGGAATGCGTCTTGCGGTAGTAACTTTAAGCAAAGGTTCCTCTGATCTTGCATCATATCAAGATAAAATAATTACCTATAATCCATCAACAGAACTTTTTAAAGAGGTTTCAGCTGAAATTGGTGGAGAATCGATGGAAAATAATAAATGGAGAGAGCCATCAAGATTTACAAAATAAATAAATTTATAATTCTAATTTTGTTACTACTTTTAAGTTTAATCTCATGTTCTTCTAATGAATCAAATAATATCCTTAAATTAGAGAAAGTAATTATGCCTGACTTCAAAATATCAATCAGTGAAATATCTGTTCCTAAGCTTAAAATAGGCAAAAAATACAATGTTGATGCTTTACCAAAAGCTGTTGCTGTTTCAAGAGCAATATTCAATAAAAAAGACATAGAGATAAGAGAGTATGAAACGCATGCAGAAGCTATTGAATTTGGAGAAGAATATGCATCTAGTGTTTCTGGAAAAGACGCCATAGTAAGTGGCGATAACATTATGTGGGAAGAAGGAGCTAAAGATAGAAGAAAATGTGTTCCTAGGGCAGGAAATTCGGAGGCAGGGTGCGATCAAACTCCACGTTTTGGAGGTTATTTAATAATGGGAAACTTAATAATTCTATGTGAAGGATTAAGCAATGAAGAGTCCTTAACTCTTTGCCATTCATTTAAAGATGGATTAAATCCTTAATTATCCCTGGTCGCCAGTGTCCCATGCTCCTTGCGCCATCATTCCTCCATCAACAACTAGATATTCTCCAGTAATAAATAATGCCTTTTCACTACTTAAAAATGATACTGCATGACCAATTTCTTCCGGTTCTCCAATCCTTCCAATAGGATGAGCTTCACCAAAACCTTTAATAGCCTGATCAAAATCAGTATTTGGGCCAATTGAGTTTGTTACCATAGGGGTGTTAAAAGTTCCCGGGCAAATAGCAGTTACTCTAATGTTTTCCGAAGCATAATCGAGTGACATCTGTCTTGTAAGTGAAAGAACTCCACCTTTGCTGGCTGCATAAGGAGGAACTAACTTCATTGATTGTAATCCTTGTACGCTAGCAATATTTACTATTGAGCCACCATTATTATTTCTCATATGAGGGATAGAATATTTAGACATTAAAAAATAACTTTTTAAGTTTACATTTAATATTGCGTCCCACATCTCTTCAGGTGTTTCTTCAACATTTTTATATGAATTTAGGGGTTGAATCCCTACATTATTAACAAGAATATCTACACTCCCGAAAGAATCAACACATTTATTAACAACTTTTTCAGGGACATCAGCTTTTTCAAAATCAGCGTTTACAAATATTGCCGAGCCTCCATCTTTGTTGATAGTTTCTGCTGCTGCTTGGCCATATTCTTCTGAAATATCAGCTATACATACTTTTGCGCCTTCCGAAGAAAGCACATCAACCACACCTTTTCCTATCCCTTGCGCTCCTCCAGTTACTATTGCTACTTTATTGTCATGAGCACCCATAAATTAACCTCTTTATCATGATTTTTTTAAAATTATACACGATATAAATATATCCTGATAATATGCATTTATATATCAATAAGGAGGAATAATGGAATACCAAATTGAAAAAGTAGCATCACCAAATGCAGAGGTCGGAGAAGGTCCTGTATGGAACCCAGAAGAAAGAAAAGTTTATTGGACAGACATTGCTGGAGGAAAATTATTTAAATACGATCCTGATTCTGGTTCAAATGAAATTATACACAATGGAGTTTCTGTTGGAGGATATAGATTCAATGAGGGGGGAGGTCTAGTTTTAGGCACGTGGGAAGGTGTTTGGCTTTGGAATTCTGATGATGATTACAAGGTTTTGAAAGAAGGCACAATTGATGGGACAGATGTTCCAGTAAGAATTAATGATTCCACTTCTGGACCTGATGGAAGTTTTTATTGTGGCACTGATAGGGTTGGTTGGAAAGATGATGTTGTTTTTAGGCTAAATACGGATGGATCTATTGATATAATCGATGAAGGGGTTGAGCTATGTAATGGAATGGGATTCTCGCCTGACGAACTTGAATTTTACAGCACAGATACTATAAAGAAAACAATTTACAAATGGGATTACAATTCAACTACAAGAGCAATATCCAACAAAAGAGTTCTTGTGAAATATGATGGTGATGGCATTACGGATGGAATGACAGTTGATTCTGAAGGATTTATATGGTCTGCAATATGGTGGGGATCAAAAGTTATAAGATTTGACCCAGACGGAAAACTTGAAAGAGAAGTTCATTTTCCTGCAACACAAACTTCATGCCCTATGTTTGGCGGAGATGATTTAAACGAATTATATGTATCTACTGCGGGCGCAGACTTTGGAGGCGAACCAACTGGAATAGAACCTCCTGGTTATGATTTCAGTGCCTACAGAGGAGGAGATTTATTTAAAGCAACTCTTGATATTCAAGGAAAGCCTGAATATAGAACAAAATTCTAATTAAAATACTCTATACTTAAGATAAGCCTCTTGAGGATCAACACCCGATAATATGTCTTTTCTTAGTGCACTTTCGGTGTTTATATAGTCCTCTGTTTCAGAAATTACCTCTGAAGCAATATTTCTAGGAATAACTACCACACCATCTATATCTCCTAAAACATAATCTCCAGAATTTATTAACAAATCGCCTATTTTAATTGGCTCACCTAAAGACGTAATTTTCCATCTGCATACTACGTCAGATGGCGTAAAGTATTTACAAAAAACTGGAAACCCTAAATCAAGAATAAAATCTACATCTCTGCATCCTCCATCAACTATATATCCTTTTACGCCTCTATATTTCAAGGTTTCAGCTGATAATTCACCCATATGGGCAATTGTCCCATCATTGGGCTGGCAGATCACAACAGATCCAGAAGGGGCTTTGCTAAGCATCTCTGTCCAGCTGAGCATTGTAGTATCTTTATCCAAAGTTTCATCTATCTCCCCACTGCAAGTCCATATCTCGCCTGCTAAATTTTTTGATGGGTCTATAGATTTAATTTTATTGGGAAGAATAGTATTTTTATTGCCTCTTTCTCTCAATACATCATAAACCGCACCTGTGTAACATTTTTCTAATCTTTGTACTAAATTACTTTCTTGCATTTCTTTTCACCGAATCGATTGTTGCTTGAATATACCCATTTGCAAAAGCTCTACCTCTATGACCCCAAATTGTGTCATTAACACCTACCGGCACATGATCATCTACAAAAACACCCTTAAAGCCAACATCATGGTATATCTCCATAGCTTTGAGCATATCTACATATCCTGTATTTATGAATTCCTCATGAAATTTAGGAACTTGGCTTGATACATTTCTAAAATGCACATATAAAATCTTGTCTCTTTCTCCAAAATATCTAATCATTTCATAAATATCCTCATTCATTTCAGAAAAAGTGCCTTGGCAAAATTCGATTGCATTGCTATCCGAAGGGTAAATTTCTATTAGTCTTTTATATGCATCAAAGCTTCTAAACAGCATTGCAGCTCCTCCTAATTTTGGCACCGGAGGGTCACAAGGATGAATTCCTAATCTGATGCCCTCTTCTTCGGCAATAGGAGTTATTATTTTTATCCAGTATTCAAGGTTCTCCCACATTTCTTCGTCCTCATATATTCTTCCGTGGGCTAGAGAAGGCTTGTCATCAATAATTGATCCGTCCTTTAAGCCATCTTCCACAATTTTATAATCAAATGCAGTCGCTTTAGCTCCACCTCGAATAGGCATCTCTCTTTCTGTTCTCCAGACTCTTGAAGGCATCCAGTTATACCCGAATATCGAAACTCCTGCCCTAGCAATATTCCTAATTGTATAAATCATATTTTCTATTTGCTCATCTCTTTTAGGACCTCCAAGCATCACATGGTCATAAAATCTCGTAGGAACATTCTCAAAAGCTTCAATTTTACACCCGTAACTTTCTACCTTCTCCTTCAAAGATAGAATATCCTTAAGCTCCCATTTATCTTCTCCTGGAATCGCACCTTCAAGGTATGATTGAATTATTAGATCTGTGGCTCCAAATTGAGCAGCAAATTCTAATGTTTCGTCTACAATAGATTGGGGTTTTTCATAATTCACTGGGTCAACTCCCATATTAAATCCGGGTCTCATTTTTTTCCTTTCACTGCCCATTTGATAATAGATAATCTATACATTAATATAATTTGAAATTAGTGTCAGGTAAAAAGCTATGAAAAATTATCTCCTTGTATTATTTTTGATTATTCTATCTTCTATTTTTATTGCATGCGGAGGATCTTCTTCTAATAATGAATTTGTTTCATCAGATAATGTTTATGAGATGACTGATGCTACATCTGCTGGATGGAAAATGAAAAAAGGTTTTGAAATTGCCGAGTTTCCAAATTCTACTGATGCTAGATGGGGGTTTGCTCCACCTAATGGAAGAGAAGTTGCTATTATTAGGTATCCAACTGTTGATTTAGCAAATTCTGACGGACTTCAAGCAGCACAAGAGCAAACTGAATACATAGAGCCTATAGAAGGAATTAAAGCTTATGGGGACAAAGTTGAAAAAACAGCATGTAGAGGCTTTGCTGATTACCCTCCTCCATATAAATTGAGCGCCAATGATTCTATCGGATTAAATAAAATCTATTTACTAAACAAAAACACATTTGTAGAAGAAACAGACACCCCTTTTTCTGCTGACTGCCCAAGAAGAGAGCCATTTTATAGGGTATACTTATTAGAAGGAAACTTAGTGTTTCTTGGTGAGTTAATGAGAAAAGAAGATTTAAATATGGTAGAAGTGGCATTAAAAGAATTAGCTTATGCAATTAGAGAAGGAAAAGAATAATGACTCGAATTAACAAACTTATTGATTTAATAGAACAAGGCCAACAAATATATATATCTAAGCCAGATGAGCTTTCTTTTGATTGTGGAAAAGAAATGAATGGCACATGGGCAGATCTCCTTTTAGTAGATTTTGAGCACCATTATTTTGATATAAAAGGTCTTCATGAGTTTATGAAAGGACTGAAAGCAGGTGGTCCAACCAAAAGCGGTCACTTGACTCCCGCAGTTATTACTACACTCCCCTCAAACGCAACTACTGTTAATGAAGTCTTAGCTAATGCTTGGCAATCAAGACATGTATTAAGCACTGGTGTTCATGGAATATTAAATACACATACTAGGTCAGCTGCTGCAATTGCAGCATTCGTTGCAACGTGCAGATATCCTTTTCAAAAATTGGGCGAAGATATAATCCCAGAGGGATTAAGAGGAGCGGGTGGACAAGGTGAACCTGCAGAACTTTGGAATATGTCAAATGAAGAATATGTAAGAAAAGCTGACCCTTGGCCCCTGAATCCAGAAGGTGAACTATTCCTAGGCTTAAAAATTGAAGATAGGCATTGCGTAGAAAATGTAGATGAAATTGCTGCTGTTCCTGGAATTGCATTTGCAGAATGGGGACCTGGAGATATGGGGATGTCATACGGGCTTCCTGATGCCCATGACCCTCCTTACCCAGAAATAATGGATGAGGCAAGAGAAAAAATTAAATCTGCTTTACATAAGAACAACAAAACTTTTTATTCTAGCTGGAATGATTTATCTATGAACCCAGAAGAAAGAATCAAATATATTATAGATGATCTAGGTTCTGGAATGATTGGAGGAAATGACACTGAAGAAATGGCTAAAATAGGAAGGGAATTTAAAAATAGAAAATTACCTTATTAAATTTTAAAAAAATCATAAGATAATTTTTCATTTTTATACTCAATAATTCTATATCCAGATGGATCATTACCTAAAGGCAAACCTAAAGCGGAAGTTACAATAATTTTAGTATTTTTATACTGCGTTTCTAGATTAATGTGAAGATGGCCTGTAAATATATATTCTAAACTGTGGTTTTCAAATAAATTAAAAAATTCTTCATTTATTTTTTTATTGAACGTCCAATATGAAATATCCCTTCCATGAATATCAGCTTCACCGGTTCTTAATATATCTTTCTCATCAATATAAGGAGGATGGTGCATGAAAACAATGATCCTTTTTTTTGATTTAAAACTTTTAAGGGTTTTCTTTATAAAATTAATTTGCTCTAAATATAGATCTGAATTTTGATAATTAATAAATTTTGAACTATTCAAAAAGATCATTTCAAATTTTCTCCATTCAAAATTGTAACAATCTCTTCCAAAATTATTTTTATAAAAATCTAACCCTTCTAAAGATAGATTTTCAGGGTCTTCTCCTACATCGTGATTACCTGGAACATGATAAATTGGCACAGGATTTAAACTTTTTATCAAATTCAGATATTCATTCAATGGAATATTGCTTTTTATCCTATTTATTATGTCACCACAATGAATCACTAAGTCAGGGTTTTCTTTATTAGCATAATCAATAAAATATTTTAGGTTTCGCTTTTCTTTCTCTATTCCACTAGAAGGAAGTGACCACGATTTTGCTATTTTTGACCATTTTTCGGATGACAAATTATCATCACACATTCCGAATTGAGTATCTGTAATTAGTAATATCTTCATTATTTTTTTACGAATTAATCTTAATTAATACATTTTTGAAACATTTTTGAAACATTTCTTTGCATTCTTTTGCTTAATATATTCTAATAATATCTTAATAATCAGATTAGGAGGAAAAAATGGCTGATACTAATGTTTCTTCAGTATTGAAGTTGATGAAAGATAATGATTGTGACATTTTAGATTTAAAATTTATTGATGTACCTGGCACATGGCAACATGTAGCATTGCCTATAGCAGAGGTAAATGATGCATTATTTGAAAAAGGAACTGGATTTGATGGATCTAGTGTAAGAGGCTTCCAAACCATTGATGAGTCGGACATGCTTTTGCTACCTCATGCAGAGACAGCAAAAGTTGACCCTTTCATGGAAAAGACTGTCTCAATAATAGCAGATATCAGGGATCCGCTAACTAACTCTAATTATTCAAGAGATCCGAGATATATAACTATTAAAGCTGAGCAATACCTTAAAGATTCAGGTGTAGGAGACACTTCTTATTGGGGTCCAGAGCTGGAATTCTTTGTTTTTGATTCGGTGCAATTTTTCCAAAAGGAAAATGAAGCTTATTTTAAAGTAGATTCTGATGAAGGAATTTGGAATTCGGGATCAGAAACAATGATTGATGGTGGTCCAAATATTGGACAAAGACCAGGATACAAAGGTGGGTATTTCCCTGCATCTCCAATAGATACGATGCATGACTTAAGAGGTGAAATGACAAGAATTATGATTGATCTTGGAATCGAAATTGAGAAGCATCATCATGAGGTTGCTACAGGAGGTCAAGGAGAAATCGATCTTAGATACGATTCTATGCTTAGCATGGCTGATAAAGTAATGAGATATAAATATGTTGTAAAAAATGTAGCTCAAAGTTGGGGCAAGGTTGCAACATTTATGCCTAAGCCTTTGTTTAACGACAATGGAACAGGAATGCATACACATCAAAGTATTTGGAAAGATGGAAAGCCTTTATTTGCAGGAAAAGAATATGCAGGGCTAAGCAAGATGGCTTTGAACTATATTGGTGGAATTATTAAGCACGGAAGAGCTTTAATGGGGTTATGCGCTCCTACATCAAATAGCTACAAGAGATTAGTGCCTGGCTTTGAAGCACCAACTATCCTAGCTCTTTCAGCTAGAAACAGAAGTGCTGCATGTAGAGTGCCAATGTATTTTAATAATCCAGCCGCAAAAAGAGTAGAGTTTAGGTCTGCTGACCCGACTTGTAATCCTTACTTAGCATTCCCAGCAATGTTAATGGCCGGTTTAGATGGAATAGAAAATGGGTATGACCCCGGAGAAGCTTTAGAAGCTGATCTTTTTGAGCTCTCAAGCGAAGAGCAAGCTAAATTAAAGCAGGTTCCTGGAAGTATAGAAGCTGCGCTTGATGCACTTGAAGAAGATCATGATTTCCTTCTAAAAGGAGATGTGTTTACTTCTGATCTACTTGAAGCTTTTATTTCTCATAAAAGAGAGACAGAAGTTGATGAAGTCAGAACTAGACCTCATCCTTGGGAATACTTCCTAACTTTCAACGCATAAATTAATAGAGCACAAAAAAGAAGAGGGTAAATTTATTCATCCTCTTCTTTTTTATTTTTTACTTCGTAATCTGTTTCAATATATTCTTTAGAGTCTAAATATTTTTTAGATAATCTCTCAAACCAATAAAAAGTAAGATAGATGATAAATAAATCATCTAAAAGCCCTATCCCAAAAATCCTTATTTCAGACAATAAATCTAGCGGCATGACAAGATAAATAATTCCAAATGCAGGTATCAATTTATACCTAATTGGAATTTCATCATTAAATAAATATTTCAATGAATTTCGAGCAGTTTTTATAACATTTATAAATCTAATTAATTTAAACATCTATCACCAAGACCACTCAGTAAAATTTCTATAACTTTCGCCTGGGTTTACATAAAGCACTCCAGTATCATCTACTTGCTCCTGATCTAATTGAAAAGGGTTTATTGTTGCAGTTTGCGGTTCAACACATAAAAGATCTGAATTTGGACTTGAAGGAGTATACACCATCAAATGTCCACATTCATTTGATGAATTTATCTTTAAGGTAAGTTCAGGCCAAACAATACAAACATCAGAATTCTGACTTATTCTATAACAATCATCCAAAGTTCCCGGCTTAGGGGTAAATCCCTTAGCAAACATTGAAATTTCTTCTGAATGTATTTTTTTTGAAGAAGGAATTCCATCTATCAATTCCCATTTATATTTAGCATCAAATTTAATTTTTAACTCGCCTTTTGATAATCTCCTTTTAAACCAAGGATGCCAACCAATGGAATACGGCATTACTTCTGAATCCTCATTTATGATAGCCAGCTCATTATTTATTTTTCTATTTCCTAATGAAATCTTAAATCTGACTATTCCCTTGTACGGCCAAGGTTTAGATAGTTTTGTAGTAATTGAAATTACCTCGTCGCTCATTTCCTCTAATTTCCATTCAGAATACACAACGGTACCATGAATGGCGTGCTTTATTTGAAATGGGTTATCTACAGAAAAATCATAACTGCCTTTATTGCAATCAAATTTTCCATTCTTTATCCTATTGGCCCAAGGAGCCATGATAAAAGCAGAAACATAATTCTCTGGGTCATAGCCTAAAATTTCATATTTATTTGAACCAATAATTATTTTTATAGATTTTATTAGCCCACCATAAATCTCAAGTTCGCAGTCTTTGTTTTTTATTTTATATATTTCCATGATATAAATTTTGCAATGTAAGAATATTAATAGCAAACTAATATTAACTTTTATAAAAGGAGATAGTTATGAACAAAAATTCAATGATGCAAAAATTAGAAAATAATGAGCTAAGTTTGGGTGCTTTTGTAAGTATGTCACCTTCGACTGTTGAAATGCTTGGGTGGCATGGAATGGATTATGTGGTTATTGATTGTGAACATAGCGTTACAGACTACGAAACAGCAGAAAATATGATCAGAGCGGCTGAATTAGCAGGAATAACCCCAATAGTTAGGGCTGGATTAAATTTACAGCAAAATATTCAACGATATCTTGATGCTGGGGTTCAGGGAGTTTTAATACCTTTAATAAATAATTCTGATGATGCAAAAAGAGTTGTTGACAGTTGCAAATACCCTCCTTTAGGAAAAAGAGGGTTATTTAGTACTTCAAGGACAGGAAAATATGGAATAGTTCCAATTATTGACCATGTCAAATCAAGTAACGATGAAATATTCATATCTGTGCAAATTGAAACCTTAGATGGAATTAAAAATCAAGATAGCATAATAAATACCGAGGGTGTAGATAGTATTTTTTTAGGACCTGGAGATTTGTCTTCAGTATTAGGTGTTCATGGTCAAGTTACTCATGAAAAAGTTAAAGCCACTATAGAATCTATGATCCCAAAGATAATTGATGCAGGAAAAATACCAGGCACATTAGTTGCTGACGGCGACCAAGCAAAATACTGGAATGACAGAGGGATAAACTTTTTAATCGGTGGAGCTAATAAATTTTTATTAAATGGCTCTAAACAATTTATTGATGATGTGAAATCAAAAACTAAGTCATAAGAGGACTTAACCTATCCATAATTTTCTGTAATTCTAATTGATCTGAACTATCAAATGGTTTTGTTACAGGAAATCTGGTCATAGGGCTTTCTATGATTCCTCTTTTCCAAAAAACCCATTTATATGCAGTAACACCAAATCTACGCTCAAAATTAAGAGACGGCAATAATGATTCCCATAATATTCTAGCCTGATCATTAACTTGGAAATTTCCATCTTTGTCTTTTTTCTGGGTATCAAGAGCATTCCATATACTAACAACAATATCTGTAAAATGCCCAGCGGGCATTGTTCCACTGGAACCTCTTCTGTATTCATCCATTAAAAATGTGCCTCCAATACCTCCCATAATAGACTTGCACTTATCATCTACTTTTTCTACAACTTCACTGATTACATGGCCAGCAAATCCACTTTCTTCTTTAAGGTAAATTATGTTCTCAAAATCATTAATCAGGTCGATTATTACCTTTGTAGGAACCAATTTTCCCTGCATATCATTATTTTGTATCCACAAAGGAATATCAACAGATTTAGAAATTTCACCAAAATAATCATAAATATATTGAGCAGAAGAAATTTTAACTGATGGCATAGTCATAATAGAATCAGCTCCTAAGTCTTGTGCAATTTTAGCTCTCTCTATAACTTGTTTCACTGAATTGCCTGTTACTCCAGCAACGAAATGAACAGAGCCTGAAACAGTTTTAACTCCTTCTTTCAAAACTTGGTCTCTCTCAATATCTGTCAACGTTCCTACTTCGCTAGCATTAACAGGCATAACTATCCCATGAGCACCTTTTTCTAAACAAAATTCAATGCATCTTCTTAGAGACTTAATATCTAGCTCCCCATTATCTTTAAACGGCGTAACTGGTATTGAATAAACACCTCTTGGATTTTGCAATTCTTTAGACATCTTAATTGTTGTCATTAGTCACACTCCACTCTTGGAGGAGGATTTAAAACACAATGAATTGCTAACAAAGTGCCTTTGCTATCAAATGGATTATTGCATCCATGCCTTGCTTCTACTTCTGCAGTAAACATATCTCCTTCGTTTAACTCAATATTGTTTTCTTCTAAGTAAACTGCATTTAATTTTCCCTCTAAACAATACATTGATTCTTCATGATGAGGGTGATAATGATTAGGAGCATCAGACCCAGGACTAAAATTTAATTCTGAGAAATAACTTGATTTAGCACCAGAAAAATCGCCAACCATGTCATATCTCATTATTCCTGGAGCAAATTCAAAGGGTTCCATTTTTGCCCTAATTGAAACATATTTTTCAGGAATCCCTGGAGAAGTCTTATGGTTCTCAACTGCTTCTCTTTGAGGGTTTATTTTTGGAAACATCACAAGCAATCTCGCAGTATTATTAGAGTTATTTTTAAAGCCATGAGGCATTCCGGCTGGAGCTAGCATACAATCTCTGCTCTTCATAATAAATTCATTGTCACCTAAAATTGCTGTTAATTCTCCATTAATCAAGAACTGCGTCTCTTCAACATCAGGATGCAAGTGAACTGGAACTTCTGCACCTGGATCAATAGATATTTCTTTTACTGTAATCATTTTGTCTCCTCTTTCAGGCCCAGAAAGAGAGGTTCTTTTGATTCCATTTTCAATAGGATCTGAGATTAAATTTTCTTTTTTATGTATTGCCATTTTTTCTCCTTATACATTTAATGAGGTGTCAAATAAATCCATATTACTCCACCTATTATTTTCTTTTGTTTTCATTAAAGCAATAGTTTTAATTACTTCAGGATTAGCTAATCCGTGAGGAGCCTCTCCTTTCAAAATTTTTATGACATTTTCTGCTTGCTTTCTAGTTCCAATTTCTCTAGAAACATTTGAAGAGCCGGCAGTATGCGGAGTTATAATTAAATTATCCAAACTCAATAGTGGATCCTCAGATGATATAGGCTCTTTTTCTGTTACATCAATCCCAGCTCCAGGAATTATATTATTTTTTAACGCATTAAAAAGCGCAGAAGGGTCCACAAGAGGCCCTCTAGCGCAATTAATTAATAAGCAATTGCTCTTCATTTTATTGAATGCATCTTCATTGATTATATGATGAGTTTCTTCAGTTGAAGGCGCATGAATAGTTATAAAATCAGAAATTTTTAGCAATTCATCTAATTCGACTAATTCAACACCATATAAGTCTGCGGTAGTTCTATCAATATATGGATCATACGAGATAATTTTTTCAGGACCAAAGCCTTTTATCCTAGTAGCAAATGCTTTCCCAATATTTCCAAGACCAATAATACCAACAACGTTACCAGCAATTCTTCCTAATTCTGACCTATACGGATGGACTAGTTCTGTCCTATCTGCCCAATAGCCTTTCTTTACTAAGGCATCTTGCTCTCTAATTTTTCTTGTTAAGGATAAAAGTAATGCCATTGCATGATCTGCAACTTCGGTAGTATTTATTCCGGGCGTATTGCATATGCAAATTCCTAACTCAGTAGCAGCATCAAGATCAACAGAGTCCACACCAACACCTCCTCTACTAATAACTTTCAAATGGTTAGTTTCCTCCATAACTTTCCTAGATGTAGGAGGGTGTATATATATTAGAGCCCCATCTGCATCTTTAAGTAATTCGATATACTCTTTTTCATTTGTGCATTCTTTTTCTATTAATTCAAAACCTTCCCCATTAAATAAATCTTTTAAATACGGTGGATTGTCTCCGTGAGCAACCATTGCGACTTTCATAATTCTCCTTTGCAAAGTATTTAGGTTAGTTTAGGATAAAACATATTTTAACAAAAATTAATATAAAAATATGAAAGAAATTACTGTCCGAATTGCAAAATTATCAGATTTGAATGAATTGCAGAATTTACAAGTAGACATGGAACATACTATTGAAGATGAGCCTTACCCAGATAAATTAGGTAAATTAGGTGTTGAATATATATTAAATAACCCTGACCAAGGCTTTTATATGGTCGCAGAACATTCTAGTAATGTAATCGGGGCATTAAGAATTTCTTTTGAAAGAAGTGTTAGCAGGAATGGTTTCTTTTGGTGGATACAAAACGTATGTGTTCATAAGGACTACAGGGGCAATGGTATATTTCAAAAGTTACACAATGAAGTTGTTAAGTTAGCAAAAACTAATGATGATGTTGTTGCAATAAAACTCCACGTTCACACCAACAATAAAAGTGCGATAAAAGCTTATGAAAAAGCAGGTATGAAAAAAACCCCTGAATATCCATATATTTTAAACATAAAATGAAACCAATCGGGATAATAATTTGGACTGAGAAATTAGAAAATCTACTAGGATTTTATGAACTTATTTTTGCTTCAAAAGCGACAAAGAAAAAAGAAACGTCTGCATATTTCTTAAAAGATAATTTTAAATTTTATATCGCTGAACATTCTGAAGTAAGTGGAAAATCTAAAGATCCAAATAGGGTAATATTAAACTTAGAAACAGACGATATTGAGACTGAATACATAAGACTTACTAATGAAAAAATAAGTTTTATTCGTCCTCCAGAAATTGAAAAATGGGGAGGAAAGATTGCAACTTTTGAAGATCCAGAGAATAATAGAATTAATATTATAGAGCAGCCAAATTAAAATATGAGCATAAAAACAATAACAAAAATATCTTTTCTTCTAATAATCCCACTTATACTTATTTCTTGTGATGCCGCAGATTCTTTGCCAATTAATAATAATAAAAATCCTAAAATGGGAGCTGGCGGAGATATGATGGGAGATATGATGAGAGGAGACAGAGAGAGGATGGAGATGGAGATGATGAGAGACAGAGAGAGGATGGAGATGGAGATGATGAGAGACAGAGAGAGGATGGAGATGGAAAGAAGGAATTTTGGCATGCAAGATGAGCAGATGAAGATGGACAAGCAGAGAAGGCAAGATGAAATGAACTTTGAAAAAGAGAGAATTGCCGCAGATGAAGAAAGAAGAAAACTAGATCAAGAGATGCAAAAAGAAATGATGGCGATGGAAGAGTCCAGATTGAATACGGAAAAAGAGATGATGCAAATGCGTATTGAGTATGAAAAAGAAATAATGGAACTTCAATTAGAGCACGAAAAAGCCATGTATGAATTAAGAATAAAAGGGGAAACAGATCTCCTGGAAGCTAAAAAAGGTCTTCAGTCTCAACCTTAATTTACTTGGTACCAGTATTATCTGGCCAGGCCCCTCCATAAAAACCTTCATTTTCTCTGCTGGGAAGAGATCTTTTAAATTCTTTGTAAGGGTAATTATTTAATTTATCTTCATTCAAGGAAATTCCAAGCCCAGGAGAATCATCTAGTGTTATATATCCGTCTTTAGGAATTAGAGGATTATCAGCAATATCCAATCCAATTTTTTCGAATGGTAAAAAATATTCTGTTATTAAAAAATTAGGCATAGTTATTGCTGCTTGCAAAGTTGAAGCAAGAGCAATAGTTGTAGAATTATAATTGTGAGGCGACATAGCGACTTGGCTTGCTTCAGCCATAGCGCCAATTTCTTTTAATTCAAGTATGCCCCCAGTATTGGCAACGTCGGGGTTTATTATGTCTGCACATCTTTTTGAGAAGACCTCTGGATAGGCATTTTTTGTATATAATGCCTCCCCAGTGACTACAGGCATATTTATAGAGCTTCTAATTTCAGATAGGTTATCAAGAAATTCAGGTGGACATGGCTCTTCAAACCAAAAAATATCAAATTCTTCTATTTCACTAGCAAATTTAATTGCAGTCATTGGAGAAAATCTTCTATGTACCTCAATTAATAAATCAATATCATCACCTACAGCATTTCTTACCTGCCTAACAGTTTCAATTGATTGCTTCATATTATTAGTAGAAATCTCTGATCTAAATGGTCCTGGAATAGGATCAAACTTAAGGGCAGAATAACCCTTGTCGATAGTCATCTTAGCCTTTTCCGCGTAGTCTTCAGGCTTAATAGAGCCGGCATACCATCCATTTGCATATACTCTAAGTTTTCCTCTGCATGGCCCTCCTAAAAGTTTATTCACTGGCTGATTTGTTGCTTTTCCGCATATATCCCAAAGCGCTTGCTCAATTCCACTTAAAGCAGAATATATTTCCATGGAACCTCTTCTAGATGAATAGTCATCAAAAACTATTTGATTAAAATATTTTATTTCAAAAGGATCTCTCCCAATAAGATAAGTTGATAGATGGTCAATATGAACAACTATTGTTTTATCTCTATCCGATTGCGTATAGCATTCCCCCCAACCAACTAGGCCATTGTCTGTTGTAACTTTAACAAAAAGAAGGTTCTTGCCCCATCCAGGATTTACCAAAAAATGATCTACACTCTTTACTTTCATTTACCTCTCCTTTAGTAAGGCATCTTTCTTTTAGTATATTTTCTGCCTTCTTCAGCTAATTCAGGATCACCACCTGAGATGATCCTTGCTCCAGTATCAATAACCTTTTTCAATGCTTCTACTTTTTCACCGTCTCCATGTACACCTCCAAGAAACCTTACTCCGTTTTTTTCACAGGCATTGTTTACTCTTGTTCTTGCTTCTTCAACTCTTTCAACATCATGATCTCCTCTAACCAACCCCATTGACATATGCATATCTCCGGGGCCCATCTCGGCCCATGCAATGCCAGGGACAGTAAATATTTGCTCACAATGATTAAGTCCTCTAACTGTTTCAATTTTTAATCCTAATAAAAGTTCTCCGTCAGGGTTTATAGGCCAAGGATCTGCTTTAGAAAGATATTCATCTCTATCAACACCCCAAATAGGAGCTGCAGTATTCTCAGACCCAACTCCACGCGTTCCTTTACTTAAACCTTTCCCAACTCCATTCATATTCGTTGGGTACCTGCAAGCCTCAACGAACGCTCTTACTGCATCAGCACTTTCTGCGGTACATAATAATATCCCATGTACCCCTCTCGCCAATATTTGCCTAATTTGCCAAGCATTATATTTGATAATATTTTCTTCAGTTCCTTCTACAGGCAATTCTACTATTACTGGAGGTGTTCTGTGTCCTGATTTTGCAGGCCCTCCATCCACAAGACCTCTTAAATAATTATCTAGTCCTGTCATATCAAAACACCCATGTTCCATACCTACATTAATATAATCTGCCCAAGTTTGAGAATCTTCTAGTCCCTGCTCATATGTCAAAACATGACCAGAATGCGGGCCCATATAATATATCGGCTGGTCTTGATCCAATAGTTCGATGGCTCTATTTATTCTTTTTGGCATTTTACCTCTCTTAACAAATATTATTTACATAAGAATAGCAACATTTTAAAATGAATAACAGTTTGAATTTAGTACTATACAATCCAGAAATACCTCAGAACACAGGCAACATAATTAGGTTGTGCCATAATACTGGTGCTGTACTTCACCTAATCAAGCCATTGGGTTTTAATTTTCAAGACAATAAATTAAGAAGGGCTCATATGGATTATAACGAAGGAAATAAACCTATTATTCACGATTCCTTTGAGCATTTCATCGAATCTGAAGCTCCCAGAAAATTATATGCGGTTGATACATTTGGAGAACAAAATTATTCTGACATCAAATATGATGGGTCGGAATATTTTATTTTTGGAAGCGAAAGCTCTGGGCTACCCAAGAATGTCTTTTTTAATAAATCTATTACTAACAGAATAAAGATACCAATGAAGGAAGATAGCAGGAGCATAAATCTCTCTAATTCAGTATCAATAGTATTATATGAATCATTAAGACAAATTAATTTTAAAAATATTTAATATGACGTATGAAGAAATAATAGTATCAATTGTAAGAGTATTAGGTGCTCTTCCAGTATTAAAGTTTGCATTTTTTGGATCAATATTCGCTGTATTAATAGATCTTTCTGATTTATTTATCATAGGAAATTTAAAATTAGGGGGAGTAAGAAACTATCAAGATCTTGATAAAATACTTGATCTTGCCTACATGATAACTTTCCTGCTAGTTTCATTAAGGTGGAGCGGGATAGAAAAGAAGGTTTCTATATTTCTTTTCTCTTTCAGAATAATTGGAATGATTTTATTTGAGATTACAGGCAGCAGAATTATTTTATTTTCGTTTCCAAATGTTTTTGAGTTCTGGATAATTGGAATTTCCTACCTAAAACTTAGAAATAAAAATAAAGCGATTTCTAAAAATAGCTTGTATTACGTACTTATCGTTTCTTTTGGTTTAAAAATGATTCAGGAATGGATACTTCATTGGAATAAATTTTTAGATAATTATGCAATGGGAGATATTTTATCTGTCATTAAGGATATTTTTACTTTCCTCTAAACAACTGAAGGAATGTTGTTCCAACTGTAACTACTATACCAATCATTGCAAGTGTTCCAGGATCTGAAAGATTATCAGTTATCCCGCCCTGTCTTATAGTTCCAGGCATTGGATTGCCAAAGAATCCTCTTTCACCATCTTGATAAAGCTCATTAGTCTCTACTACTGTTGAGAAGTTCTCGTATTGCCTTTGATCAAATTGGAGTTCTCTTTGCCTGTTTTCAAATTCTGATTGAATTTCATATTCACGTTCAAGCTCCCATTTATCAAAATCACTTAATTCCTGCTGATATTTTTCATCAGACCAATCTTCATCTGCCTTTCTTCTCTCAATTTCATCTAGCCTGAAACTGCTTTCATTTTTCAGGTCTTCTATTGAACTACTGTAAAAATTATTAACATCATTCTCTCTGCTATTTAATTCATTTTGCATTTGAAGCATTTCAGCTTCCAGCTGAGCCTGATCCATAGATAATCTTTGTTTTTCCATTTCTGATTGATACTTAACCTCATCAATTTGCCTTTGAAAGTCCAAAAGTTGGTTGTCATAATCAAGTGAAATCTGCTCTCTTCTCAATTCCCATTGCATTTCTCTTCTCTGAAGCTCCATGTTCATTTGCTGATTTCCATATTCAATATTCATCTTTACGTCTTGAGTAGCAGACTCCGCTCGAAGATTAAAATCTTCTAATTCAAAACTATGCCTCTCAAGCATTGCAGATCTATCCGTCTCTCTATCATTGGAGAAATTGATAAGGTTTTGCTCTCTTCTGGCCTTTTCATTTTCATTATTGCGAATTAAGTTTTCTTTATCGATCACAAATCTATTTTGCAAATCATTAATTTCAAATGTCTTCGAGTCTTCCGTGTCCCAAATAGATCTTTGGTTTTCATTAAATGCATCTTCTAATTCTCTTTGCCTCGTGGTTTCAGTGTCTTGCTTGTCTCTTGTTTTTCTTTTGTTATGGTAGTCAATAGCCTCTTGGTCTCCATCTTGAATATTCTGTTGGATTATATCGTTCCAGTAACCATCAAGATAAACTAGATAATCATCCCACCTATTATTAATCTCTTTAACTTTATTTTGATAATCGTAATCAATATTTTGCAAACCTTCTGAGTATCTCATCATGATTTGATCTTCATCCCATATTTTGTCAGCTTCTAACTCGGCTAATGATCTTTGCGCTTCATTAATCTCCCAGTTTGCTAACTCTTCTTTCTTCCACTGATATTCATATTCTGTATTTTCATCAAAATCATTCAGGTCGTATGCATGACGATTCAGTAAGTCTTTCCTGTTAAATTCCTGCTCATAAATAATGCCTTCAATTGCACTATTATTCATAGCAATATTTTGATTGTGTTTTTGCATATACTGGTCAATATCAAAATCTAACATTTTTAGTTCAGATTGCTTTATATATTCTAATTCAGCTATATAACTGTTTATTCTGTCTATCTCTAACTGAACCTGCTTGTCATACTGATCTTCTAGAGATTCTTCTTGTTTAAAAATATCATTAACTCCGCCGCCTACATCAACCTTTAATCCTATTGCGCCTACTCCTATTTCCAAAGCACCCTCACCTTCAGACAAACCCTTCTCATAAAAAGACCAACTTATTGGTGAGCCATCCGTGAGATCTAAACGATAATCCAAATCCTGTCCAATAATAAAATCTGCCATTCCGGCAATGCTTACATTGCTATTATCTGCGAAATGACCGCTTTCATAGTTGTCGCCAATGTATCTCTTAACCATTATTTGGCCATTACGAGTGATATATGCAATTCCTTCTCCTGCAGGACTAACTTCAGGAAAAGCAGCCGTACAACAACCTGTTCCACCTTTGTGGCTTGTGTTAGTTGCAAAAGCTTGCCTAGAGGTTAAATACTCTGGGCTTTCATCATCAAGGCTATGCTCACATGTGACTATTATCTTTTCCGAATCATCCTCAATGCCATGCTCACCATCACCAGGAATCCAGCCAGTAGTATGATAAGCAAATACTTCAGCTCTAGGATCACAATTAACAGTCCCATCATCATTCATAAGCCCTGGGATACGCCAATAATTTTGAACATCAGTACCCAATTGGTCACTAGATCCAAAATCACCTCTAATTACTATAGGGCTGCCAATAAACTGAATATCATCTCCTTTGTGCTTAGATAATGAAACTCCAGTTATTCCATCTGGCCATACACGAACTGCGCCTTCAGGTGTCATAGCCGTAAAAAAATCTCCGTCAGGTGAAAAATATGGATCCCACATCTGATCACGATCTCCTATTTTTTTGAATGCATCAATTTTTCCCGAAGCTGAAGATCCAATTTGATCATAAAAATTAATATAATAAACTTGACTATTGCCCCCCTGAACATCCGAATCAAATGCTAACTTTGATCCTGTAGGATTCCAGGTTGGATTTCTTGCATTAAAATTAGAATTTTTTTCTCTTCCTATAGTCATTGGGTACCATTCAGACGTATCTTCCAGATTAATTGCTGCGATCCAGTATTTAAAATTTGGGTTATATCCGTAGAAATCACAATCAGTCGCAAATGCTAGCCATTTTCCATTTGGGGATAAAGAAGGATCTCTTTGATTACATTCACCCTGATCTAAGATCCCATCAAGTCTTACTAAGAATTTTCTGCCATTTTCCCAGTCGGTATCAGCGTCCCAAACAACTATATCTCTATCAGGAGTACTAGATTCGTCAAATGAAACATAAGCTAATCTTCCATATGAAGACCAACTACCACTTGCTTCTACATTAGAATCACTCAGACTAAATGCACTAGTTACGATTATTGCTAATATAAATAATTTTGAAAATTTTTTTATAAACATACGATTCTCTATTTTATATAATTTTTATTGGGAATACACATATTTTCTAATTTCTCATTTTATCTGATAAATTTATATAATATTATTCTGAATAGAGGAGCTAATTAAAATGAAAAAAGAACTAATTCTTGGGTTAATATTATCTACTTTATTTGTATTTGGTTGCGGAGCTAGCGATGATAGTTCGTCTCAATCGGATGATGGTCCAAAATATTTTGAAATAATTAATGCAGATAAGACTTATACAATGGATGACGTAAAAACTGCAGGTTTAAAAGGCACAAAGACTTTCAAGACAGATGCTGTCGATAAAAAAACAGGGGAAGCTATAACTCCAGGTGCAACTAATATTGTGCTGGGATTTTTCAAAGGTCCTTCTGGCCCTAAAGATATAGAAGTTCGATTTTATGGCTCGCACCAAGATGCTATCGATTTAGGCCAAGCTCCTGCGGAGTCAATAACAGAAAAGCCTTCAAATTTGGTGGGTAACTCATCAGTAACTACCCTAGCTGATGCTGGAGTAGGAATGAAAGGTAGCACGAAATATGGTGGCTACGCAATTAACGGAAATATAGTTATTCTTTGCGAAAGAGAACTGCAAGCTTGCCTTGATTTCATTGAAAAACTGCCATAATTTTAATCGGCAAATTTTTTAAATAGGTTTAAATTAATTTCATCATTTTTTGATATTTCAGAAAATTCTTTTTGTGTTTTTTCAGTAATGCGCCATGAATTTAATGTAGTTAAGTGATGCTTTGAAGACCTAACTAAAAAATCAGATTCTTCTAGATTATTAATAGATTTTTCGAAATTTAGTTTACTTATATTATTTTCTTTAATATTTCTTATTTCTTCATTTATAAATGATTCAGAAAATTCTGTTAATGAAGAGTTATGATGACTATATGGTGAATTCTTATAAATAGAATACATAATTAAAATTTCTAATTTCATATTAATTTAAAAATCTGCATCAAAACTATGGTTAGATTTCAACTACTTTTCCAGTTGCAGATGATTGATATAAAGCCTCAATGACTCTAGTATTTCTCATGCCATCCTCAGGTGGAAAATCTGGCTCTTTGCCAGATAGAACACATTCTGAAAATTCATTAAACTGAACAGTAAATCTATACGGGGAAGGGGTTGAAATTACATTATCATTTTGACCTTCGCGACCATTCCCATATTTGATTATTATTGGTCCAGAATCATCAAACATTCCAGGTATTTCAATTCTTCCGTCAGACCCGTCTATTGAAATTTGACACCTAAAAGGCTGAATCATTCCTGATGTTATATTCGCTATTGCGCCACTCTTAAATTCCAATGTTCCTACAAAACTAGTATCGATACCCCAATTCCCATTATCATGAGCAATTCCAAAGACTCTAACTGGTTCTTCCGACATTACAAATCTAGCTGCATAAACTGCATAACATCCAGCATCCCATAATGATCCTCCAGCCAAATCTTTTGAAAATCTTATATTGCCCTTAGGGTCTGAATTAAAACAAAGAGATGCATCTAAAGTTGATATATCACCAATCTTATTAGAGGCAATTAATTCTTTAGCTTTCCTAAGATGATGGTTCCATCTATGAGTAAATGCTTCAACTAAAACAACATTATTTGCCTTGGCGGCATCTATCATTTTTTTACATTCTTTGACACTAATAGCTAATGGCTTCTCGCATAAAATATGCTTTCCTGCTTCAGCAGCTTTTATCGTCCATTCGCAGTGCATATTATTAGGAAGTGAATTAATTATTGCATCAACTTCTGAATCAATAATTTGCTCTTCATAAGATCCATACCATTTAGGTATATTATGTTTTTCAGCAACAGACTTGGCTTTTTTAGAATCTCTTGAAGATATTGATATTATTTCAGAATTTTCTGATTGATAAGAAGCAGGAAGATGTGCGTTTAAGCCTATTTGTGCTGTCGAGAGAAGTCCATACTTTACAATTAATTTTTCCATATTATTAGTTTAGGAGAGACATTAAATATTGACAATAAATGAAAAAAATGAAAAAAATTAACTTAATTATGAGTAATAAAGAACACCCAAAAGATTGCGAATGCGACAAGTGCGAAACTGCTTTTGAACAACCAGAAACAGAGTCGCCGCCTCATTACTAAAATTGAATAGTATTAAAAAGCATACTTAGACCCAATATCGTTTACTATAAATTCTGCATCCTCCCCTACACCTATAAACTGAGCTGATTTGGAAGTATGCATCCATTGCAATCCCATAAAATAGAACCCCCTATATTTAGTGACTCCTCTTTTTTGAATTGGATGACCCTTCTTATCAGTTAATTTTAACTTAACCCAATCAAAATTATATCTAAACCCAGTGGCCCATATTATGCTTTTAACGGATGATGGGAAAGACATTTCTAAAGGAGAAGTTATGTTGCTTCTATTTATTCTTTTATCTTTTGTTATGTTATCAGAAGGCATTGCCATATTTTTTTGTTTAATAAAATCATCAACCCTTTTGGACCAATTTATAGCAAAATCATCTGAAAATTTAAGATTGCTGTATAAATCATTATTAAATATTATTTTATTTTCAGAACAACTATAAACAGAGCCACGAAGATTTAGGCCTTTTTCTTCAAGATCCATCAAATTAATATCATGGCCACCTTTGCCCCCCGAAGTATGAGGGCTGCATTTCCACCTATCATTAAAAGGGACCTCATCAACCGTTTTATCAAATAAACCCATCGTATAATTCCACCAAGAAGAGTCTTTTCCTTTGTACCTTCTCAATCTTCTACCGCATTTACTTACAGCTAACCAAACTTCTTTTCCTGACTCAAGTAAATCTTCAGCTATTTGAGCGCCTGACTGACCTGAACCAACAACCAAAGCTCCACCCTCTGGCAAATCTTCGTGGTTTTTATACCCTGAAGAGTGAATTTGAAAAATCTGATTATTAATATTTAAGTTCATTTCAGGAATATACGAATCTCCAAATGCACCTGAGGCAACTATGACTATCCCTGACTTGATTGTCCGTTTAGATGTAACTGTCTTATAAATATTTTTTTCTTTAGTTATTGAGAAAACATTTTCATTGGTATAAATTTTTGAACCAATAAAGCTACTAAAAGCTCTAAGATAATCTACCGTTTGTGACTTATCCAAGAATCCATCAGGGTTTTTTGAAGGGAAAAATTTAGTACCAAACCCAAATTCTGGAATCTTTATAGCCCAATTAGGATTCACAAGAGAAAAATTATCCCACCTCTCATTAATCCATGTATTTGCCACCTCTCCTCTCTCCAAGATAATGTGATCAATATTTTTTCTGGTTAAATAATAACTAATGCATAGCCCAGCTATTCCTGCCCCAACAATCACAACTGGTGAAATTATCTTCTGTTTACTACTTAAATCATTCAAGATTTATTCCTTTTTTACTTTCCTCTATCCAATTAAAGCATTACAGCTCCTAAAACTAATTATATACACACACAAAATACTGAAGTTTTTGCAGTTTGTTTTAAATAGCTTTATCTTTGATTCATGGATAATAATAAAATAGCTGTAATTACAGGTGCTGCTCGTGGCAACGGAAGAGCAACCGCTTTTAGTCTTGGTAAGTCAGGTTATTCTTTATTTCTTACTGATCTTAATTCAGAAGAGTTAGAAGAAACTATCACTGACATGAAAAATGAAGGCATCGATGCTTCGGGTGGGGTATATGATGCAAGTGTTATTTCTGATGCTAAGGTTTTAGTAGAAGATGTGATTAAAAATTGCGGAAGAATAGATATATTAGTAAATAATGCAGGGGCATCTAAGCCAATTAAATTCCCAGATGTAGATGAAGAAACTTGGGACTGGGTGCTAGATCTCAACCTAAAAGGCCCCTACTTCATTATGCAAGAAGCTGCAAAACATATGATGAAACAAAAGTCTGGAGTGATAATCAATATTGCTTCGATTTCAGCTTCAGGAGGAATGACATCTTCCCCTTCATATGCTATTGCAAAAGCTGGAGTAGTTACCATGACAGTTACTGCAGCTGCATATCTTGCTGAATATGGCATAAGGGTTAATGCTGTATCCCCTGGAATAGTAAACACGCAATTCCATGATGAAGTAAAAATATCTAATCCTGATGTACTTGATCAACAAGTAAAATCTATACCGCTTGGAAGGCTCGCAGAACCTGAAGACATTGCATCAACAATAAGTTTCATCGTCTCAGAAAAGGCAAATTATATTACAGGTGAGGTAATTACAGTAGGTGGTGGGAAAAACCGTTTATAGGTCATGACTTAGAAAGCTCACCTATTTATTTTTTATTATTATTTATCCATGTCTTTCTTCATCACCACCGTACCACCTACGTCTTGTTAATGGATTTTTCGGATCGACTCTATATTCTCCAATAATTATTTATACTTGATTCGTATACTGAAGTTTTTTCATCTTCAATTTCTTTTATAGTTACTGGCCTCCCTAAAATTGAAGACTCTAGCGCCGCATTACACACAGCCAAGTCTTTACGTCCAACATAAGCATCAACTTCAGGTTTTGATCCATTATTTATACATTGACCTAATTCGTAATATTCAAGTGCAACTAAAAATTTATCTGCATCTTCAAAAGGGCATGAATAAGAAGATAATCTATCTGATTTGAATAGCCTGGATGTTAATTCGTCAAGATGAAAATCAGGAACTAGATCTAGAATATCCTTATCAGAAATTTTCCCGATGCCATCAATGGTTAATTTTAATGGATCTCCACGCCTTTGTTTAGCCGGCTGAATAGACCCTTTGCTTCCATAAATCATGCCGTATTCAATTTCTTCACCATGTGCCGCCCAAAAGGATGTCCATTGACCAACAGCTCCATTCTTGTATTTGAGGGTAGAAATTACCATGTCTTCAGCAGAAGCTTCAATTTCGTCTGGCACTTCTTTTACCCATTGTTCATAAAAATTTGAAACTCCTATTTTCTTACCCTTATAACGCTTTGGTTCCCATATTTTTGAAACAGCAAATACTTCTTCTATATCTCCTAAGTAGTACATCATTTGATCAACAGCATGGACTCCAGCATCAACAAAAATTCCACCTATATTTTTATAGTGCCTCCATGGCCATATAATTATTTCGTTACCACCTCTAGCAGAGCCAAGGATGAAGCTATAGGGACTCCCAATAACCCCTGAATCAATTAATGCTTTATTTAATCTGCACATAGGGTCTCGTCTCTCTTGCTCTCCCACACTTAAAACTTTACCGCTTTTCTTCCAAGCTTTTATTACTTTATTGCAACCTTTAATTGTTAGAGAAAGTGGCTTTTCACACAAAACATGATAATCGAGATTGAAAGCCATTTCTGCAACAACATGATGTGAGCCTGAATCAGTTGTTATATCAACAGCTTGTATATCTGGACGCTTTTTCTTCATTATTTCCAAAGAAGTAAAAACTTCGGGGCTACTTCCAAGCATGTCTTCTGCTTTAACAGATAAGTGAGTTGCATTTTCTTCACGAGTATCGCAAATTGCAACTAATTCTACATTTGACATGCCACTTTCATACAAAGCTTCAAGGGCACGTAAGTGTCTTCCGCCCATACCACCAGCCCCTATAATAGCTATTGGAATTTTTGACATAAATAACTCTCTTTTAAGCTAACCTTAATTAAGTATTTATAAAATGACAAACACCATAAGAAGGGTCTGATTTGTAAAGTGCACAGTAAAGTTACTTTTTAACAAACGAGATACTCGGCCATACATCAATCTGGGGTGCATACCCACTTCCATTTCCTGAAGGGCCAAGAAGATCGCCTGCCACTACATAAAGGTCAACTCCATCTGTAACCATTTTTTCCTTACTATAAAATGATAGTTGATCATTAGAATCCAATACACCTAAAGCGAATGAAATTTCTCCAGGCGAATCAATATAGTCAGTAATTTCTACTGACAACAATGAGGACGAATCAATTGAAGAAATGCTCTTTAGAGGTGTTAGCAAACTATAATCTAATAAACCTATATTATTTGCATTTAGCTTCTCTCCCCAGCCAATATAATTATATTTATATAGCATAATTTGACCATTTAATGATGTTATCGTTTCCGGGGTTAAGTTAAGAAAAACCTGGAAGTCAGAGTTAATAGAAGAGGGAATATTGAATCGCATGAAAGCCAAGATCCCATCGGACAAACTGAGACTTTTATTATGGTTTGGAATGAGTTTTTCATCGGCAGCATTAATGTCAACTGACCTATCATTTAATGGCTGTATTTTATTAGCTACCGTAAAGCTCCATATTTGACTACTAACCCCATCAACTTCAACTGACCAAGTATATGTTTGACCGGGTAGAAACGTTTCGAAAACCACATTATTCGGATAATTCAAAGATACGATGTTATTTACTCCTGGGCCATCTATGGTAACTTCAGCCGTAACACCTGAATAATCTTTTTTCCAAGGGTAATTAAATGCCAGACCATATTCTAT